>JBLWUG010000006.1:0-161097 GCA_048269045.1 Pseudidiomarina sp. | reverse complement strand
ATCCTTCTGTATCTATCACGCGAGCGCCCTCATAAATTCGACTTCTGCTAAGGATTTTTCCATAATCCCGTCATGAATGAAAGGATTAAAAGCCCTGACGCTGCTGAATTGGAAACAAATATGGATTTAAAACAGCTATTTTATCGTGCCAGCAGTCTCGCCGGCATGAGTTTTGCTGAGCTTGCCGCAGAACAAAGCATGACGGTTCCTAAAGATTTGCGCCGCAATAAAGGCTGGGTCGGGCAGTTGTTGGAAAGTGCGTTAGGCGCGAGCGCCGGCTCACAAGCGTTGCAAGATTTCCCGGAACTCGGCGTGGAGCTAAAAACCATTCCTCTGGACGCTCGCGGGCGGCCACTAGAAACTACCTTTGTTTGTACCACGCCACTTACCCATGTTGATAACCTGACTTGGGAAACCAGTAACGTGCGCAACAAATTACAATGTGTACTCTGGATACCTATTGATGGTCGCCGTGAAATGCCGTTAGCACAGCGTACCATTGGCACCGCTTTTTTATGGCAACCGAACGACGAGCAAGAGCGGCAGTTGCGTAGCGACTGGCAAGAGCATATGGATAAAATAGCGCTGGGTGAAATCGAGCAGATTACTGCCCACCAAGGCGAAGTACTACAATTACGCCCCAAGGCTGCTAATAGTCGGGTGTTGACCGAAGCCATTGGTGCCAATGGCGAAATCATTCAAACCCTGCCCCGCGGGTTCTACTTAAAAACACAATTTACCTGGCAAATTATTTGCGATACCTTTGGCTTAGATAAGGACCAATAATGATGCCGAATACGCCACCAGAACAATGGGTAAGCCCAACCGCCCGTGGTCACGCTCTGGGTTTTATCGGGCTTGGTCTCGCCATATTTGCGGTAGCCATGCTGCTGTTACTGGCCGACCTCCCCTTGCCTACTGCTGCTTATGCGTTGCTTTTTATAGCTGCTGCGGCGGTAGCTTTTCTTGGCATCGCAAAACTCGTTGAACCGAAACAAAGTATGCGGATAACGCCCGAACAAATCTGTTACCTGCATTGGCGTGGGCGATGGTGTCTGGACTGGACTAATGTGGTGCGCTTTGATGTGCCCCGTGTGCAGCCAGGATTTGATCTCATTGAACTGCCTTATATCGGTTTTCGTGTCCATGACATTGAGCCGATTCTGGATAGCATTTCACCGCGGTTAGCGGTTTACTTGGTGAGTGAGCAGCGCCATATTCTTACCACTGCAATTCGTTCTGAACGTCCTGATACGCACGACTATTCTAAGTACTTTGAAGTTCCTGAGGTGTATACGGCAAAGAGTGGTAAACTGTATCGAGGTGTGAGTGCTATGTTTGCGAAACGTTGCGAACATGTGCGTGAATTACTCGGTTATGATCTCTATATACCTGCCAGTGCATTAGACCGGCCAGCCGACGAATTTATAAATTGGCTGCATCAATTGCAGCAGCATCGTCCCAGCAACACTGATTAGTTATTGAACAATAAGGTAGCTATGCAAACATCTCTAAAAACATTAGGTTGGCGCGAATGGGGTGCACTACCCGAGCTCGGTGTGAACGCAATTAAAATTAAGGTCGACACGGGCGCACGAACATCGTGTTTGCACGCATTTAAGCTCGAACCTTTTGAGCGCGACGGCGAAGCCTGGTTGCGCATTTGGTTGCACCCTGAGCAACAAAGCAATCGCGAACATGTTTGTGAAGCCAAAATACACGACCAACGCGCGGTTACCGACTCAGGTGGTCATACTGAACAGCGCTATGTGATTGTCTCGACGCTACAACTTGGTGACTGGCGTGAGCCCATTGAGCTTACCCTTACCAATCGTGACACTATGAAATTTCGAATGCTTTTAGGGCGTCAAGCCATGCGTGGCCATTTTTTAGTTGACCCCGATGCATCATTTTTACTCGGTTCGCATGGAGCGGAATTATGAGAATTGCTATTTTATCGCGGAATCCCCGCTTATATTCCACGCGTCGCCTCGTCGAGGCCTGCGAAGCGCGCGGCCACACTGTCGATGTGCTTGACCCGCTCCGTTGTTATATGAACATCAACGCGCGTGAATCATCCATTCATATGAAAGGCGTGCACTTGCCTAAATACGATGCGGTGATTCCTCGTATTGGTGCCTCCGTGACCTTTTTCGGTACTGCGGTGTTACGACAGTTTGAAATGATTGGCACCTACCCACTGAACGAGTCAGTAGCTATATCTCGTAGCCGCGACAAATTGCGTTCATTGCAGCTACTAAGCCGTAAAGGTATTGGCCTACCAACCACGGGGTTTGCGAGCCAACCACAAGATATTCCTGACCTCATTGATATGGTTGGTGGCGCACCGCTGGTGATTAAATTACTAGAAGGCACCCAAGGTATCGGTGTGGTGTTAGCAGAAACTCGACAAGCTGCAGAAAGTGTCATTGAAGCCTTTATGGGCCTCAAATCACACATCATGGTGCAAGAATATATTAAAGAAGCCGGCGGCGCTGATATTCGCTGTTTTGTGATTGGCGATAAGGTGATTGCTGCTATGAAGCGCCAAGCACAACCGGGCGAGTTTCGCTCCAACCTGCACCGCGGTGGTTCAGCCAGCTTAATTAAGTTAACACCTGCCGAACGTGCGACTGCGGTTAAAGCAGCTAAAACCATGGGGCTCAATGTCGCTGGTGTCGATATTTTACGCTCGAATCACGGCCCGTTGGTGATGGAAGTCAACTCTTCGCCGGGCTTGGAAGGTATTGAAGCGGCCACTGGCAAAGATGTCGCAGCACAAATTATTACCTTTATTGAAAAAAACGCGAAAGCCAATAAAACCAGAACCAAAGGCAAAGGTTAAGGCCACCATCATGAGCCCAAACAAACCCAGCAAAAAAGCGCAGCCAGAACCCTTCCATTTAGCCGGACATAAAGTCGCAGCGGGCTCACGCATGAGTATTAAGATTCCGGCCGCTCGTTTGTATAACGATACTCCAATGGATCTCCATGCTGAAGTTTTTCATGGCACCAAGTCAGGTCCGGTTATTTTGGTTTGTGCCGCCATTCATGGGGATGAGTTAAACGGCATTGAAATCTGTCGACGGTTGATGAGTGAACTTGATCCCGCAACACTATTAGGCACCGTGATTTTGGTGCCGATAGTGAACGTGTATGGCTTTATTCAGCAGTCACGTTACTTACCCGATCGACGCGACTTGAACCGCTGCTTCCCGGGTTCTGAACGCGGTGCCTTAGGTAGTCGCCTCGCGTACTTGTTTAACCAAAGCTTAGTGCAGGCAGCCACCCACATTATTGATTTACATACGGGGGCTATTCACCGCAGTAATCTACCGCAAATTCGGGTCGATACGGACAATGCAGAAGCCCTTGCCATGGCAGAAGCTTTTGGCTCACCGGTGATATTGCACGCCAAAGAGCGTGATGGCTCGCTGCGTGCCTTAGCCTCAGAGCTGGGCATTCCACTGATTTTGTACGAAGCAGGTGAAGCCTTACGCTTTGACTACCCGGCCATCAAGGCTGGCGTAAGTGGCGTAATCAATGTGATGAAGACTTTAAAAATAATGAAGGGCCGCCGCTCTCGCAGAAAAATGACCCCGGTTATTGCCCGGCGTAGCAGCTGGGTACGCAGTAATAATGACGGTTTGGTGATTCCGAAAGTACAATTAGGCCAAACCATTGCTAAACATGAAGTGATTGCACATACGGTTAACCCTCACGGCGAAGAATTGCATGGGATTAAAAGCCCCTGCAACGGCATTGTTATCGGTATGAGTAATATTCCGGTGGCTAATGAAGGCGAAGCATTGTTTAATATTGCGCAATTTGACACAGGAACCATCGATCACGTTACTGAAAACGTGGATGTGTTTGTCGACGCATACGACCAAAAGCCACTATGAAACATTTAACACCACCATCGCAATTAGTTTTGCGCCAACAACAACGATTTTCCGGACAGCGCCTATTACTGGTGAATGCGCCCGATGCCGAGGTTGCTCAACAACTGCCGGTAGCGGCCGTTTGGCATCTCCATGCGGGTTACCACAAGCAGTGGGAACAACAAACACCTGAGCTAATGCACCATTTTGGTGCAAATACGCCCCAACTTGGTGCAACAGACACTCCTACTGCGGCCTGTGTTTGGATACCAAAAGAAAAAGCACTTACCCTTTATTTGCTTGAAGCTCTTTGCAGCATACTCCCTGAAAATGCGCCCATCTGGTTGGTTGGCGAGAACCGCGGTGGCATTAAAAGTATTCACAAACAGTTTCCTGAAAGCCTTGGTGGCGTTCAAAAGGTTGCCGTAGGAAATCATTCACTTTTACTAAGCACTGTGGTTACTAGTACTCGGGCTGACTTTAACGTCGCTGACTACTTTAAGTTCGGTGAGTTAGCACAGCCTGGACAAAGCACCGCCTTAAAATTGGCGAGCCTACCTGGTGTGTTTGCCTTCCCGGGGATCGATAAAGGCAGTGAAATGCTGTTACAGCATTTACCGCCGTGGCAGTCTGGACGGGTATTGGACTTTGCTTGTGGACACGGTGTGCTGGGTGCTTGGCTACAACGTCAAGCGCCGAGTTTAGAGGTTAGCTACTTGGATGTTAGTGCCATGGCGTTAACCGCTGCGGCTGAAACCTTAAAATGCAACCAACTAACTGGTACCTTGATCGCCGCCGCTGAACTCAGCCCAACTCTGCCAAGTTACCAGTACATTGTCAGTCACCCACCGTTTCATACGGGCGTGGCAACTGACTACAAAATTGGTCAGCAATTTTTAAGTGCAGCGCGGCAACATTTAGAACCGCAAGGTGAATTGTGGCTGGTTGCTAATCGATTTTTA
The DNA here is from genome assembly GCA_048269045.1 of Pseudidiomarina sp. Taxonomy (GTDB): domain Bacteria; phylum Pseudomonadota; class Gammaproteobacteria; order Enterobacterales; family Alteromonadaceae; genus Pseudidiomarina. The sequence goes on along the minus strand of JBLWUG010000006.1, from coordinate 156,251 downwards.
CCGTGGCCAGAAATAATTGAGCAATCATTCGGGCATTGTGACACTGTTGCCGTTGATAATAAGTTTGCGGTTTATCGCGCCGTGAACCAGTTAACCAAGAAAAAACAGCGTAGGTAACCACTGTGATTATTTATCAGGCCAACTCCATTCAGCGTACCGTGACTCACCTAGTGATGATCATTACGACGTTACTGGTGGTTTTGACCTGCTTAATTTTTGGTAACGCTTACTCAAATAACGTTGAGCGAGCACAACTCAAGCGCACCCAGCACATTGCCAACTTTATTGGCCGTACCATGACGCCAAGGTTGCTCTATCAAGAGTCAGAAGCCGCGCAATCTTGGCTCAATATCATGGCACTCTCGACCATGGTGGAACACGTCCATCTTTATCGAGCCGACACAGAAACCGATAGTCTGTCGTTCTTTGCTAGTTTCTATCGGCAAGGCAGTGCGCCGATACCGGTACTCTTTAATCGCGTCAAACAATTAAAGCAACCGCAGCTCGCCGAACGTTACATTGAATATGCTGCCCCCATAGAACTTGATAATCAGCTGCTGGGTTATGTCTATATACGCACCTCCCGTGCAGAAATAGACCATGCCCAACAGCTCAGCCTAATACTCGGCCTAAGTGCTACCTTTGGCAGTTTAATTATTGCTTGGTTAATGAGCCTTTGGCTACGCAAGCGCATTACCCAGCCATTGAATGAAATTGTTGATGGTATCCAAGCCATTGCCTTAGAGCGTAATTACGATATTCGTTTGCCAAGTAGTTCGCTGCAAGAGCTCGATAGTTTGGCGCAAGCATCCAATACCTTATTGACGCGTATGCAACAGCACATTGAACGGCAAGAACAAGCTGAACAGCAGGCCAGCCAACTCAACACTGAGCTTGAACGCCAAGTTAACCAACGCACGACTGAATTGCGCGAATCCAATCGCGAGTTATTCCAGGCGCTCGAATCTGCGCACCAATATCAACGCGAGCTGGTCGAAGCGGAAAAGATGTCCTCACTCGGCAACATGGTAGCGGGTATGGCTCATGAGGTTAATACTCCGCTGGGCTTGGCCATCACTTCAACCTCGATTTTGCAGGACAAGTTAGAGGCCCTCGAAGCGAAGTTTAAAGAAAAGAAACTAACCAGTGCCGAGTTTTCTCGTTACATTGAATCCTTTCAAGAAAACTTAGCTTTAGTAAACCGAAATATTAATCGTACTGCAGATTTAATGAGCTCGTTCCAACAGCTTTCCATGGACCAATTTAGTGATGAAGAGCGCACGATCGAAGTCACGCCTTTTTGCGACGATGTCTTGCAATCAATTCGCAGCCGTCACCGTCCGCTGGATGCAGTTAAGGTGCATATCGAAGATCCAGACCAACTCAAAATACGCACACGCCCAGGGCCTTTAGGTCAAGTCATAGCACAGCTGATTCAAAACTCATTGCAGCATGCTTTCAACCAAGTTGGCGACCCGCAAATATGGCTTTGCTTCTCGCTGGAAGTGGCGCCAAACACTGCAGAACAACAACCACGATTGCGCCTGACCTATAAAGATAACGGTGAAGGTATTCCCAGTGATTTCGGCCGCCGGGTGTTTGATCCTTTCGTTACGACCAAGCGTGGTCATGGGGCCGCAGGTCTCGGCTTACACTTGGTATACAACTTAGTGAGTCAGGTTCTCGGTGGCCAAATTTCTTGGGTCGAAAATACTGAACTAGGCACCGTTTTTGAAATTACTTTACCCATAGAGGTCATGTAAGCCTTTTACTCGCGATAAATGGCACTTTTTTCTCGTCATTAGTTGCCCTATTTTCAGGCACTCGTTAAAATTACATGCTACACTATGATTTGATTACTAAATTTCAACAGATGTTAACAGATCGACCGGAATCCACTTATGAGCGCCAGATTACTAATCGTCGAAGATGAAGTTGTTACTCGAAACACACTCACTCGCCTTTTCCAACAGGAAGGCTATGACGTCTTCGATGCGGCGGATGGTATGCAAATGCAGCGTATCATGGCTCGCCAAACCATTGACCTTGTTATCATGGACGTGAACTTGCCAGGGAAGAGTGGCATTGAATTAGCTGAGAAGCTGCGTGAAAACGAAAATATCGGATTAGTTTTTTTGACCGGCCGCGACGCCGAAGAAGACCGCCTGTTAGCGTTAGAGCTAGGTGCAGATGATTACCTCATCAAACCTTATAACCCTAAAGAGCTTATCATTCGGGTGCGAAACCTCTATCGCCGTATCGAAGCGTTACAAAGTCAGCAAAGCACCATTGGCCACGATAGCGTGGTTTATGAGTTTAATGGCTGGCGTTTAGAAAGCGATAGTCGTTGCTTATTTTCGCCGGCGAACAAAATGTATCGCTTACCGAAAAGTGAGTACCGCGCTATGGAACTTTTCTTAACCAACCCGGGTAAGATTCTCGACCGGGAAACCTTGGTGAAGAAAATGCTTGATCGCGAGCTACGCCCTAATGACCGTACGGTTGATGTTGCGATTCGTCGCATTCGCCGCCACTTTGAAGGCGACGAAAACTCACCAAACTTAATCACCACCATTCACGGTGAAGGTTATCGGTTTGTCGGCGAAGTCACCATTAAGCACCTCGACCAACCGTCGTTAAATACGCCGAGCATGTAACCAATGGCGTAATTCATGTTGATGCAGTGGTAACTCGGTTTGCCACTGCGCCAACAGCGCATCAACCTCGTTCCAATGCCACGCTTCTTTTTCAATATGCCCCATTTGCTCGGCCAGTTTTCTTAATCCAATTGAGCGGCATGCACCCTTAATTTTATGTGCTTGATCGCGGGTTGCTTGCTCATTGTGTGCCTGCACACACTGTTGCAATTCGGTGAAGTAACCATCAATGTGTTGACTGAAGTTGGTATAAATTTCATGAAGCCCCTCATTTCCGAGAATCTCATGGTACTGATTTAAAAGGTTTTCATCGAGCATGTGTCACTTCCTCTTTGCTAAGGACATTAGCAATACAGATTTGGGCAATCGATTTAATTATCCGACATTCACGTACCAGTATGGCAAACTATCGTATTCAGGTTAAATCTTGTATACTATCGCCCCTTTTAATGGGTACTTAAAAAGTTTTGTAACGATTGGAGCCGTAATAGCATGCCAACAGCAACTGCTACACCTACAATGATGCCAGATATCGCTAATCAAACTCGGGCACAAACCGAGGGTAAACTTGATTGGGTTGGCATGAGTAACATCGAAATGCCATTGGTAGTCGCAGCGGCCAATGAGCCAGAGCGACCGGTAGGCGCACGTATTGATGCCTTTGTGAATCTACCTGATCCTAAAGCCAAAGGCATACACATGTCACGCTTATATCTATTGTTGGAAGATCTTTCCAATAATGGCGTGCTCAGCCATCAATCATTGCATACATTATTGCACGATTTCATTGATAGCCACGAAGGTTTAGCGAACCAAGCGTACGTTAAATTCTCATTTGACTATCACGTGCGCCGTAAGTCGCTCGTTAGCAAGAAGCAAGGCTGGAAAGCCTATGCCATTACCGTAATGGGTCGTTACGACCAAGGTAAATTGCATTTAGAGCTGGGCGTAGAAGTACCCTACTCTTCAACTTGCCCATGCTCAGCCGCGCTTGCGCGTCAGTTGATTCAAGAAGCCTTTACCGAGAAATTTGGTAACGCTGCGGAAGTGGATGCAGAACTTGTCCACCGCTGGCTTGGAACTACCCAGGGCATAGTCGCGACGCCACATAGTCAGCGCTCGATTGCCGAAGTTAAAGTAGTGATGGGTGATAGCGTTGCTGAACTGCCTATTATTGGTTTGATTGATGCCATTGAAGATGCGCTAAAAACACCAGTTCAAGCGGCTGTTAAACGTGAAGATGAGCAAGAGTTTGCCCGTCTGAACGGCCAGAACTTATTGTTCTGTGAAGATGCAGCACGTCGCTTGCAACATGCTCTGCACCTGCAAGAGCAATTCTCTGATTTCTGGATTCGTGTGAACCACTACGAATCTTTGCATGCCCATGATGCGGTCAGCATCACGACCAAAGGCGTGCCAGGCGGATATACAGCCTAACTTCTCTATCTATCAACCAATCCGGCTGCTATAAACTACGCAGCCGGATTTTTTGTTTTAGCACCTTAGGTGTAATAGCCTTACTTGAGAACAAGATGAAACCTATTGATATCGTTGGAATTGGCAACGCTCTCGTCGATCAGGAATTTGAAGTGACCGATGAGTTTCTACAGCAGCACAAACTTGAAAAAGGCATGATGGCGCTGATAGAAGATGCTGACCAAGAGCGCTTGATTGCCGAGTTGGCAAAACGTGGTGAACTAAAAAAGCAATCAGGCGGTGGCTCTGGTGCTAACTCACTGGTGAGCTTTAGCCAGTTTGGTGGCAGTGCTTTTTATTGCTGCAAGGTTGCCGATGATCAGGCCGGCCAGTTTTATTGCGAAGATATGGAACGCGTTGGCATCACTACCAGTATTGGTGCACAGCGGCATCCCGGAAAAACCGGTCGCTGTCTGGTGATGGTTACCCCTGACGCTGAACGCACCATGCGCACTTACCTCGGCATTACTGCCGACCTCTCGCAAGCCGAACTCCACGAAGAAGCTATCGCTAACGCTAACTATTTGTTTATTGAAGGCTATCTAGTTACATCACCGGTAGCTCGCGACGCCATTGCTCGTGCGAAAGAAATCGCTCGTGCCAACAATACCAAAATTGCGATGACCTGTTCTGACCCAGCCATGGTGAAGTATTTCCGCGATGGTATTGAAGAAATTCTTGATGGCGGCATTGACGTCATGTTCTGTAATGAAGAAGAAGCACACCTACTCACTGGTACCAATGATGTACAAGAAGCTATGCAAATCTTACAGACAAAAGCAGAAACTGTAGCTATTACATTGGGTAAAAATGGTGCATTATTAGGTGATGGTGAACGTCAAGTGTCGGTGCCTGGTGTTAAAGTTAAAGCCGTCGACACTAATGGCGCCGGTGATATGTTCGCTGGTGCTATGATGTATGGTATTACCCGAGGGTACTCTTTGGCAGCCTGTGGTTTATTGGCTAGTCACGCTGCAGCAGAAGTCGTATCAAACTTTGGTCCGAGAATTAGTAAAGACCGTCAACAACAACTATTGATTCGTTTGCAGCATAATCCAGAATTTAACTCATGAGTTGAGAGGAACTGCATATGCACGACTATAAAGTTGCCAATATCGAATTGGCCGAATGGGGTCGCAAAGAAATTGCTATTGCCGAATCTGAAATGCCGGCATTAATGACCATTAGACGTAAATATGCAAAAACTAAACCTCTCGCTGGGGCCCGAATCATTGGTTGTATTCATATGACCATCCAAACCGCCGTACTTATTGAAACCTTGCTCGAACTTGGTGCCGAAGTACGTTGGTCTTCTTGTAATATCTTTTCTACGCAAGATCATGCAGCGGCCGCTATGGCAGCTGCAGGTGTGCCAGTATTCGCTTGGAAGGGCGAAACCGAAGCCGAATACGAGTGGTGCTTGGAACAAACCTGCCATAAAGACGGCGAATTGTGGAATGCCAATATGATTCTGGATGATGGTGGCGATTTAACACTACTTATTCATGATAAGTTTCCACAAATGCTCGACCATGTGCACGGCATTACTGAAGAAACCACCACGGGCGTACACCGGCTTGCAGAGATGCTCAAGCATGGCCGCCTACGGGTGCCTGCCATTAACGTTAATGATTCTGTTACCAAGTCTAAAAATGACAATAAATATGGTTGCCGTCATTCATTGAATGATGCAATTAAGCGTGCCACCGACCATTTGCTGGCCGGTAAAAAAGCTCTCGTTATTGGCTATGGTGATGTCGGTAAAGGCTCCGCCGCGAGCCTGCGTCAAGAAGGCATGATTGTCAAAGTTACTGAAATCGACCCCATTTGCGCCATGCAAGCCTGTATGGATGGTTATGAGCTGGTGTCGCCTTATATCAACGGCGAAAATAACAACTCGGCAGCAAGCATCAATCAAGAGCTATTGGCCAACACCGACTTAATAGTTACCGCAACCGGTAACGTTAATGTGTGCGATAAACATATGTTGGCGGCGTTAAAGCCCACCGCCGTGGTTTGTAATATTGGTCACTTTGACAACGAAATAGATACGCAATTTATGCGCGATAACTGGCGCTGGGAAGAAGTAAAACCGCAGGTGCACAGTATTTACCGCAGCGCTGATAGCAGCGACTATATCTTATTATTATCTGAAGGCCGTTTGGTCAACTTAGGCAACGCCACTGGGCACCCCAGCCGGGTGATGGACGGTTCGTTCGCCAACCAAGTACTCGCTCAGATTCATTTATTTGAAGAACAATTTGCCAACTTACCTGCAGCTGAACAAGCCAGTAAATTGCGAGTTGAGGTGTTGCCGAAACACTTAGATGAAGAAGTAGCGAGATATATGGTACATGGGTTTGGCGGCGTACTAACTAAACTCACCCAAACACAAGCGGACTATATAAATGTGCCAACTGCTGGTCCATTTAAGTCAGATGAGTACCGATACTAATCAAACAACAACGCAAAAGATTAATTTATGGTGACATATAAACACCTCACCACGGCAGACTACCCTGCCGTGATTGAGCTCGGCAACCGCGTCCACGGCGAGAATTACCTAACTCCCGACTCTTTAGCTGATTATGCCGACCGCGCAGTTAAAGATGACATTAACCTCAACTGGTTAGCCTTTGTCGATGGCAAGTTGGCCGGCATTCGTTTGACCTTCGCTCCTGGTCGATGGGAAATCGATGGGCACTGCACGCCCGATGCTTGGCCCTTTAGCCCTGACGCTATGTGCTACTTTAAATGTGTCGCTGTTGACCCTGACATTCGCGGGGCTGGTATTGGCCGTGGCCTACTGGAACGCAGTATTGAAGGTGCGAAAGCGTTAGGCTGTCGTGCTGGTTTGGCGCACATTTGGATGCAAAGCCCAGACAACGCGGCTTATTCTTATTTTACTCGCTGCGGTGGCGAGATGATTAAAGAACACCCTAAGCGTTGGTATGATCTATCCATTAGTGATGGCTACTATTGCCCGGTATGTGATGGCGTATGCTATTGCTCAGCTGGTGAAATGATACTGCGGTTCCAATAAATGTACGATCCTCTGCATGACTCTTGCCCAGGGCCATTCCGGCCCTACCCTGATAGTTATTGGCATACCCATACGCAAGTCACGCGGCCGCCCGCTTCGACAAAGCTGCCTGAAACCGCTGATGTCGTAGTGATAGGTGCCGGGTATACTGGCTTAAATACCGCCCTAGAGCTCGCAGAGCGTTATGATCAAGAAGTTGTAGTGTTAGATGCCAACCGTATCGGCTGGGGCTGTTCTGGGCGTAATGCGGGCTTTGCGATGCCTGGTACTGGACGCTTAGGTTACGCCGCTTGGGAAAAAAGATACAACGTTGAAGTCGCCCGCGGGATTCAGCAAGAATACCAAATGGCCTTTGAACGTTTGCAACGTCACCTGAATCATTGCCCACAACAATTACAAGCGCAGTATGGCGGCTACCTCAAAGTGGCTCACCAAGCCAAGGCTATCACCTCGTTACAGCGCCAATACGCCACCTTGAAACGTTACGAGCCGCACGTGCAATGGCTGGACCAAGAGGCCATTCAAGCGCGCATGAATAGTCCGCAAGCCTATGCCGCACTCCATTACCCGCAAAGCTTTGGCTTAAACCCCGTATTGCTGAGCAATAGTATCACCCAGCAAAACATTGCGGCAGGCGTGCAGTTGCTAGAAAACCATCCCGTGATTCACTGGGAGAGCAGCGCTAATGGTTGGCATAAGTTGCAAACGCCACAGGGCCCGATTCGCACTCAGCGGGTGATTCTCGCTACCAACGGCTATACGCCTAACCATTTGCACCCTAGTATTCATGGGCGCACGTTACCGGTACTTTCCAGCGTGTTGGTTACCCGTATATTGACTGACCGTGAGTTAAAGGCCATTCGCTTAGCGAGCACTGAGTTGGTGATGGATACCCGGGCTCTAAAATATTATTTTCGTTTACTGCCGGACGGCCGCTTGCTGTTTGGTGGACGTGGTGCGATTCATGGTAAAGATGCAGATAAACCTAAGTACGCACAACATTTATTGGCGGCTTTAGCGAACACCTTCCCAGCGTTAGCATCGCTTACACAAGAACCCCCAGAGTACTTTTGGAGCGGTTGGATTAGTGTCGCGCTCGATGACTACCCACGAATATACTCGCCGGCGCCTGGTATCTTTACTGGAATGGGTTTTTGCGGTGCGGGAGTCACCTTTACGCAGTTGGCTGGAAAGCGCTTAGCGCAGTTAGCCATGCATGAACAAATGCCTGACTTACCTTTCTATCAATCGGGCTTACCAAAGTTTCCGCTGCCACAAATGCGACGCCTTGGGCAGCGGATATATTACGAGTGGATGAAGCACTTTTAAGTGGTGTTATAAACCAAACACCACTTTTTCACTCGACAGCATCTTGCCGATGTAGCGAATGAGCAACATCGAAACGGCTACAGTAGCTGCGCCGCTCAACAGCAATGGCATCCACTCAATACTTTCCTGCTTGAAAATATCTAACAAGGCTTGGTGCTGCCCCGTCAGTGGCAAATAGTAGAGTATTGGCGTTTTCAAACGTGAAAACTCGACCCCAAATACCGCCAACATGGGTAGCATCAACAGGAATGAGATGTAGGTTTGTGCTTCTTTAAAGCTCTTCGCGCGGAAGCTAACAAATAACTGCATGGCGGTCGCAAATAATGCTAATGGCACCAGCAGCGCAGCAATAAGCGCGATCATTGGCCACGGAATGCTGACGCTCAAACCAATTTCTTGCAATGGTATGAACTTAAATACTGTGGGTATCAAAACCACACTCAGCACCCCGCCGAACATAGCAAAGCAGCTGGCCGCCAAGGCTTTACCCATAACCAACTGTTGACTACTCAAGGGTTGCGCCAATAATAATTCCAAGGAATTACGCTCGCGTTCGCCGGCACTGATATCAATAGCTACGTTCATGCCAGAGAAAAACACGGACAGCAGAATAAATACCAACACACTACCGGTAAGAATTGCGGCTCGAGAGCCTTTGGTGGCCGTATCATGTTTGACGAGGTCTACAGGCTTAACCACGCGCGGATCGAGCCCGCGCATTTGTAGCCGCATAAAACTAATCATACTGCCGTAAGATTGCACGGCGCTTTCAATACGACGAACTTCACTGCGTTGATTTTGCGCACTAAAGTCGGCCTTCAAGGTAATCTGCGCTGGGGTCGCAGTTGCAATATCGTCCGCCCAGCTTTCACTGATGGTCAAAACAATAGGGGCTTGCCCTGCTGGCCACGGCTTTTCACGCTCAACAATGCCACGCTCTTCTAAATGCTCGAGTAATGCGGGCGCATATTCAGCACCGTTAATTTCGATTTCGACATCACTAGGATCAGTAATTTGGCTAATCATGACGTAGAAAGCCACGGCCATAAGTAATGGCCCAAAGAACGCGTAAGACATCGCAGCCATAACGGAGCGTTTATCACGCATGGCATCACGCATTTCCTTGCGCCATACCGTTGTTACTGGATTATTCATGCAGCGATTCCCTCGTCGGTTCCAATAATCTTCACAAAGGCTTCTTCAAGTGCGGTTTCGCCTGTTTGCGCACATAGCTCTTCAGTCGTACCTTGCGCTGCTACTTTTCCTGCGGCAACCACCACAACTTGGTCACAAAGTGCTGCGACTTCTTGCATCACATGGCTAGAAAACAGAATGCTTGTACCTTGATCACGTAGCTCGCGTAATAAGTCACGGAGGATGCGCGTGCTCATAACGTCTAAACCGCGGCTCGGTTCATCCAGAATCAAATGTTTAGGGTTATGTACAATGGCTTGAGCTAACGCCACTTTCATGCGTTGCCCTTGTGAAAATCCAGTCGCGCGACGGTCAGCAATAGCGAGCATGTCTAAACGCTCAAACACGTGCTGAGTGGCTTGCTGCTGGGCGGTACCGGTAATGCCATGCAGCTCGGCAAAGTAATTCACTTGCTCGCGCGCCGTTAAGCGTTCATACAAACCAAACTTGTCAGGGAAAATACCGATATGACGACGGGCATCGAGCGGATGGGTCGCGGCATCAACACCGTCAATTAAAGCTTGCCCGCTGTCTGCTTTGAGCAAGCCGTAAATGCTTCGTAAGCAAGTAGTTTTGCCGGCCCCATTTGGCCCCAACAAACCCGTAATTTGACCTTCTGGCGCCACAAAAGATAAGCCGTCCAGTGCCGTTACCTTGCCAAATGATTTACGCAGTTCAATCACTTCAATCATGGCGCTTCCTATAACCCTTTTGCATTGCTATTTAGAATAAATGGTGCCGGTTTTTGCTCTGCTAAGCAGCTACTATCAAGCGCTTCAACATCTAGGCTATCGATAAACTGAGTGCTTAATTTATTGGCACAAGTATGGCTGACAATAGTATGCGCTCCTTGTGGCGCAATTAAGTGACGACTATTGGTTAGCGTTTGTGCCGCGAGTGCACCCCACGCAGGTGGCGTTACTGGGTCTAAGCGGCCCGATAACAGCAGCGTAGGTATATCGCTATGCACAGGCTCGAACCAAGCATCAGGGCGCGGCGCCTTTGGCCACACCGAACACATATTAATAAACGCGTCTGCGGTACGGCTGCCAATAAAGTCGTTATCACCATCTTCGCGCAGCAATGCATCAGTCGCCCGCGGTAAGTCTTCGCTACACAGCACCGATAACATTAAACCCATGTAGATTTCTGGCTGTGCACTGGTGCTGCCAAGTAAGCCGATTAATGGATTGAAGTTATTTTGCGCCGTTTGTTGAATCACGTACGGCAGCATCTGGCGCATGGTCGGATGATAAAGAGCAGTGCGAATTGCTCCGGTGAAGCGACCAGCCGTGACTAAAATATCCGTAGGTTCATTCGATAATGGATCGGACACAGTTAGCAGTACCGGTTCTTGCTCAAGCCGCTGTAGCAATGCTGAGTATGTGCCTTTTAAGTCTGGAAAAGTAGTGCTACACGCGGTAGATGCTGAACATTGCTCGACTAGCAAGTTAAACGAGTGTGCCCCGTGGCGCCCAAATGGCCCAACGACAACCTCAGGTGGTGCTACCGCATCCAGTACAGCTGAGCGCACTGATGCAGGGTATTCACGCATATAAATCAAACCGGCACGGCTACCGTAAGAGCCCCCGTAGAGATTCACTTGCGGATAGCCAAGGTGCTCTCGTACACGTTCAAAATCATGGATCGCGTGAACACTATGGAATTGAGTTAGGTCTTGGTCTTCATATTGAGATAAACATTCACCCGCCAACCGGTCGAGTTGAATTTCATCATCATTCTTTACCAACTCTTCGAGTTGGCTAAAGGAACAACTCAAGGGTGCTGATTGCCCGGTACCACGCTGGTCAATGAGCAAAATGTCGCGGCTTTTTCTGACGTCTTTGAAGATGCGATCAATCATTGCCGCCAATTCGGTCGCAGCTTGACCTGGGCCGCCAGCGAGTATCAATAAGGGATCAGGTTTAGGATTTTCACTCACTGCAGGCAGTACCGCAAAGTGAAGATCGATGGTGCGCCCTTCTGGCGCCTCATAATTTTCCGGCACCGCTAAAGTTCCGCACTGTACAAGCTCGCTGATACCTTGCAGGTAGCAGCCGTTTAGCTTGTTCGTCGGCGTTGCCGTTGGTGGTGTTTGTGATTCTTGCGCCCCGGCGGAAAAAGTTAGCATCCAAGCTGCCGCCATTGTTAACGATAAAGCTGAATTCATCCATCGTTTCATAAAATGTTATCCGTTCTAAGCAGGGTGTTTTAGTCTAGCTCTTGCAGTAGGTTCAGCATAGCAAGAGTTTGTAACCAATTGTTTAGCATAACTTAACAGATTAAAGGATAAATTGTGGGGTTATTTAGCGGGAGTCAGATCTAACCGTTCTTGAATGATGTGAACAATAGGGTTAGTTGAGTGCGGTTTCTGTGCCGCCCATTGCGCATCACCAGTCGTCCGTAGGTCGCGTGACGGCACGCGCGTCGCTATCATACTGCCAATTTCATAGGCTTCACTAGCGGCAGCGAATTGAATCATGGTTTTATCGTTGCAGCGGATACTGCTGTAGATATTACGGATACGTAATCGAAAGTCGCGTAATTTATTGCGGAAAGCGATGGAATCGTTGGCACGTACATAACTGCAGAATAGCAGCGCCAATTGGCGATCGCGGTCGACGAGGGTTGGGGTAGCCGAAGCCGGTGCCTGCGGCACTATGAAAACAACAACAAACATCAATGCTGTTAGCCACGATAATCGACAACTGCTCTCGATCATAGTAAGCCCCCCTCTTACGTTTAACTTCATCGACAGGGATGTTACCTAGACCAGACCACGCCCGCAACGGAATAAAATGTTAACAAAACGGCCGATTCAACACTTTATTTACGCTTGATAGCTCTTAGCTTGCGATTTCTGCCTTTTCATATACTTCTGTAACAAAACTATACAGGTTTTTGTCGTCGGCTGCATGTTCAACCGACTCAACTAGCTGCCATGGACCCTGCGCATGGTAGTCAGGAAAGTACGTATCGCCTTCTGTGGTGAGGTTTATTTGGGTTAAATAAAGACGACCGGCGTGCGGAAGGAATTCAGCATAAACGTGACCACCGCCTATAACCATTAGCTCAGTCGCTTCGCCAGCAGCGGCTACGGCTTGCTCTGGGTTACTCACCCAAACCACCCCTTGGCTATCGGTATAAGGTTGCTCGTACTGACGGCTTAAAACGATATTCGTACGCCCTGGCAGTGGCCGACCAATAGATTCATAAGTCGTCCGCCCCATCACGACGGGCTTGCCCAAAGTAACTTTTTTAAAGTGCTGCAATTCGGCCGGTAAATGCCAAGGCATGTCGCCGTCTTTGCCGATAACTCGGTTTGCAGCCATAGCGGCCACGAGTGAGATAAGCATTCTAAAAAACCTCGTTGGTCGTTATTCGTTATTCGTTATTCGTTATTCGTTATTCGTTATTCGTTGTTCGAGTACCGAACAGCGGCGTAAGCCGCGCACGAATCACGAAAAGCGCAGCTAAGCTGCGCGTACGTTATTTTTGGTAAACCACTTCCACATCATAATCATCATCATCGAAGTCGTCATCATCGTCGTCTTCATCGCTGGCTTGATTCATCTGCTCGCGGTGGTAGTCGTCCCACTTGAATTCGACTTTGGCTTGCGCTTCTTCTTCGAGCTCTTCAGCGGTTTGTTTTGGCTGTTGCTCGATGTAGGTCATGATCTTTTTACAGAGATCATCGGTTCCTACTTTGGATAGGCCTGAAATCTGATACACCGGGCCGTCCCAATCGAGGGCGGTTTTGATTTCTTCGATGCGTTCGGCGATTTCTTCTTCTGGTAGCAAATCAACTTTGTTCACTACCAACCAACGTGGCTTGGCCGCCAATTCTGGGCTGTATTTTTCCAGCTCATTGACAATAGTAACGGCTTGAGTGGCCGGGTCGGTTTCGTCAATTGGGGCTAAATCGACAAGATGTAAAAGTAGGCGGCAGCGTTCTAAATGCTTCAGGAAGCGAATACCTAAGCCTGCGCCTTCAGCAGCACCTTCAATCAAGCCCGGAATGTCAGCGATAACAAAGCTCGCATGAGGCACTGGGCGTACCACACCTAAGTTAGGAACTAAGGTGGTAAATGGATAGTCAGCCACTTTCGGCTTGGCGGCAGACACAGAACGAATAAAGGTCGACTTGCCGGCGTTAGGCATTCCTAGCAAACCGACGTCAGCTAAGAGCATCAGCTCAAGCTGGAGCGAACGTATCTCGCCAGGAGTACCCATGGTTTTCTGCCGTGGGGCACGGTTGGTTGAGCTCTTAAAGCGTGCGTTACCAAGACCGTGGAATCCGCCCTTCGCTACCATACGACGTAAGCCGTGGCGCGTTAGGTCACTAACCACTTCGCCCGTTTCAATATCGGTGGCGCGCGTTCCTACTGGTACTTTAAGAACTAAATCTTGACCGCGTTTACCGGTACAGTTTCTGCCACGACCGTTCTCGCCACGCTCTGCGCGGTGGAAACGATCAAAGCGAAAATCGATTAGCGTGTTGAGGTTTTCATCTGCTTCTAGATAAACATCTCCACCATCACCGCCGTCACCACCATCGGGACCGCCTTTGGGGATATACTTTTCACGACGGAAACTCACAACGCCGTTGCCGCCGTCGCCTGCTTCTACGCGAATTTCTGCTTCATCTACAAACTTCATGATTACCTGCCAACTTAAATGAAAAAACCCCGCCACACCGGACGGGGTTTCAATTCGTTTCGTATGTTCGTTATTGCTTTAATTATTCAGCAACGATACTTACGAACTTGCGGTTTTTAGGACCTTTCTCCGCAAAAGAAACTTTACCGTCCGCTAAAGCGAACAAGGTATGGTCACGACCGATACCTACGTTATCACCAGCGTGGAACTTAGTGCCACGTTGACGAACAATGATGCTACCAGCTAAAACTGATTCACCACCGAAGCGTTTTACACCCAGACGTTTACTTTCTGAGTCACGACCGTTACGAGTTGAGCCTGCGGCTTTTTTGTGTGCCATTGTGTCGTTACTCCTTCAATTAACCGTTGATACCAGTGATTTTCACTTCGGTGAACCACTGACGATGACCTTGGCGTTTCATGCTGTGCTTACGACGACGGAACTTAATAATGTTCACTTTGTCTGCACGACCGTGATTGATAACTTCCGCCTTGATAGATCCACCAGAAACAAAAGGTGCGCCGATTTTCACGTCATCACCGTTCGAGAGCATTAATACTTCCCCGAACTCAACCACATCACCAGTGGCCGCTTCCAGCTTTTCCAGGCGGACGATTTGGCCTTCAGTTACACGGTGTTGCTTACCGCCACTTTGGAATACTGCGTACATATCTTTTCTCCGATTTGCCCTTACTCGAGTAAGGAACAGCTTATATTTAAATCAGGGCGCGAATTGTAGCGAATGTTACGGGAAGAGTAAAGAGCGTTTTTCGTTGTTCGTTACTCGTTGGTCGTTGTTCGTTGTTCGTTATTCGTTGGTCGAGCAACGAGGAGCGAAGCGCACGAACAGCGGCGTAGCCGCGCACGAACAACGATTTACGCGATTCGCTCGACGGCTAGGCCTGCCAGCGCGTACAGCGCCTCGCGATACGGCGTATCCGCTAAAACGGCGAGCTGCGCTCGCGCCTGCTCGGCTTCGCGGAGGGCGCAGGCGCGGGTGTAATCTAACGCACCAGTGCGTTCCATGGCCGTAAGAACCTGCTGTAGATGCTCGCGGCCGTCGCCTTGCTCAATGGCGGTTTTAATAAGTTCTTGCTCGGTTTCATTGCCATTCCACATCGCATATAGCAGTGGTAATGTTGGCTTGCCTTCGGCTAAGTCATCACCGGCTTGTTTACCCATGGTTTCGCTATCTGCTGTGTAGTCGAGTAAGTCATCGACTAACTGGAAGGCGGTACCTAAGTGGCGGCCATAGGCGGCTAAAGCTTCTTCAACTGCTGCCGGTTGATTGGCGAGTACTCCACCCAACTGGGTGGCGGCTTCAAAGAGCTTTCCGGTTTTGCCGTAAATCACTTCAAAGTAGCTTTGCTCAGTCGTATTTGGGTCGTTGCAATTCATCAACTGCAACACTTCGCCTTCAGAAATGATGTTGGTTGCATCGGCGAGAATCTTCATCACCTTCATCGAATCCAAGGTCACCATTAGCTGAAACGCTCGGGTATACAGGAAATCACCCACTAACACGCTGGCTTCGTTGCCAAACACAGCATTCGCTGTTTCTTTGCCACGGCGCATGTCAGATGCGTCAACGACATCATCATGCAGTAAGGTCGCGGTATGAATAAACTCAACGATAGTGGCTAGAGTTAAATGGCCTTGGCCCTCGTAACCCGCTGCCCGCGCAGCCGTAACCGCAAGTAAGGGGCGTAACCGCTTACCACCACTATTAATGATGTACATTCCGAGTTGGTTGATAAGTGCGACATCGGACTGGAGCTCAGTTCCGATTAAGTGGTTGACGCCGGACATGTCGGCTGCCATCAACGTATTGATTTCAGATAACTTCATGGCTTCTTGTTAGCAGATAGAAAGAAGTGGCGATTGTAACCGATATTGAGCAAACAGAGAAGCAAGGCTGCGGTAATCCCCCCAATGTGTGCGGCGACCGCGATCGGATGCACGCCCGCTTGGGTATAAAAGTCGTACGCGACCTTAGCAACCACCACATTAAATACCACGATACCTGTCCAATGGCGGGCCCGAATATCTTGCCAAGCAGCATAGGTGAACATGCCATAGAGAGTGCCTGAAAAACCTGCATAGTAGGCTTCGGGGGAACCCAAAATTAACTGGATCCAACTACTACCAAGCATGAGGAAGATGACACTTAAAGAAATGAAACGCCATTGTGCTACCACTTGCGGGAACACGAGCCAACATACCCATAAGCCGGCGATGTTCAGCCACAAATGCTCGGCATCATGGTGCATTAGCTGACCGCTCAGCAATTGCCACCACGCACCTTGATAAAACTGGTCGCGAACGAGATATAAACTATCGTGCCACGGTGTTAACAGATAGTAGAAACAACAAAACAGAGCAGTTAGCACACTCAGCGGTATCACTGGCGACCACTTACTCTGTTTTGGCATGGCTATGATTCGCTTATTTAACGAAATCTAAGCCGGTTTGGATGTCGCCTTTCAAGCCGTCGAGCATTGCCGCTTTTGCTTGCGCTTCATAGCTGCTTAACTCGCCGTACGACAGAATCTCTTCAATTCCGTTCGGGCCTAAACGCACTGGATGCGCAAAGAACAATGCATCTTTACCATCAGTTTCTACGTAGGTGCACTCAACCACGCTGGTGTCACCTTGCAGAGCTTTCACTAGTGACAAGCAGAAACGCGCCGCTGCTTGGCCCATAGAAAGGGTGGCTGAACCGCCGCCTGCTTTTGCTTCTACTACTTCAGTACCAGCATTTTGAATACGCTTGGTTAGCGCATCGATTTGCTCGTCACTAAAGTTTAAGCCGCTTTGTGAAAGTAATGGCAAAATAGTGGTGCCACTATGGCCGCCAATAACTGGTACGTTTACATCTGCTGGGTTCATACCGTGAATTTCAGCAACAAAGGTTTCTGCGCGAATCACGTCTAAGGTAGTTACACCGAACAGTTTGTTTTTGTTGTATACACCTTTCTTGGTCAGTATTTGCTTAGCAATAGCAACCGTGGTGTTTACTGGGTTGGTAATAATACCAACACAAGCTTCTGGGCAGTTGTCTGCCACTGCTTCAATCAAGTTGGCAACAATGCCAGCATTAATATTAAATAAGTCTGAACGATCCATGCCCGGCTTGCGTGGCACGCCCGCTGGAATCAAGACAATATCACTGCCTACCAGCGCTGGTCCTAAATCTTCTTTACCGTAACCTTTTACTTCTACAGCCGTTGGGATATGGCTAAGATCAACTGCAACACCTGGTACTACCGGCGCAACATCATACAGGGCTAGTTCAGAACCAGCAGGTAATTGGGTTTTCAAAAGTAATGATAGTGCTTGGCCTATACCGCCCGCTGCACCTAATACGGCAACTTTCATCTCAGACTCCATCCATTTCTTTGGGGTAATATCAGGCCGAAAACTGTACTCCTTTTTCGGTAAAATTACAACAAAACCACGCCTTACTAGGCGCTTCTAATCAATTCATGTACACTCTTAAGGCATAATAATTGACGATTCTTCGTACCATTTTTAGTGAGAAAAGAATGAACCAAAATAAACCAGATGCGTTGCTCGATGAATTTAAAGCTTTATTAAAAGAAGAACGCTTCGGCTCACAAAGTGAAATCGTAGATGCCTTGAAAAGCCAAGGATTTGAAAACATTAGCCAATCTAAAGTGTCACGATTGTTGAGTAAGTACGGTGCCGTACGCACCCGTAATGCTCGTCAAGAAATGGTTTATTGCTTGCCCGCAGAATTGGGGATTCCCAGCACACGTGCCCCACTTACACAGTTGGTGCTAGATATTGAACACAACGATGTGATGGTCATCATTCGCACCACGCCTGGCGCAGCACAGCTGATAGCACGATTGCTTGATTCAGTCGGTAAACAAGAAGGTGTGCTGGGCACTATCGCCGGCGACGACACTATTTTCATCGCGCCAGTTAAAGTTGCTGATATAGAGTTTACGCTGCGTAACGTAAAAGAGTTGTTTGAAAACGCCGATTAAACCTCGCCCAGCTGTTTTAAAAACTCAATTGATGGCGCAAAGAAAGCTGCGTTATCAACCGCCTCAATATAATCCAATAGCGGATCATAATCGCCATGGTCATCTGCGACATAGCGAGTTTTAAGCCATTGCACGACATCGTTTGGCTTGCCGCTATAACAAAGGCTTAATAAGCCCTGCTCACGTAAGTTACCCCACGGCATATTCTGTCTTAATAATTCTAGTGGCTGATCGCTAGCGTCAAGCAAACGCGTTTTCTGAGTATGAGTAACCATATTTAATACCGATTCTGGTATGCGCTCAGCGGTGAGCTTTTTTCGGCCTATTACATGCTCTTGTATTTCGGTGCTGAGTTGCTCCCAGCGACGCAAGTCATAGCGATACTTCTGCATGAACAAGTAACTACCGCCGTTAAAAGCGGGATCATCTTGCACTTGCGAAACTTGTCGTCGGCGCATTCCCCGTGGGTTATCGGGCGCATCAATAAAACCGAGTAAGTCGCGACCGTCCATGAAGCGGAACGTCGAAATTTGTTCAATCAATTCCACATCATAGCCAAGCCATTCAATAAGGGTGCGGGCAGCCTGGAAGTTCACATCGAAACGATCAGAACGTACGGTAAGCACTAGGTCATAGCTCGAGCTCGGGGCTTGCCGATCGCCATCATCTAAATTTGGAAATCCAGCCAATTGCAATGGCCGTGCGGCCGGATAAATCTCGCCCCAGAAATCACTTCCTATCGCCACCACGGCATTGAGCATCGATTCCGAGAAGCGTGCATCTAAATCATCTACCAAAGATGGAATTCGAGCGAGCTTGCGACGCATATTCGCAATGTCATCGGTCATCACGTTCAGCAAAAAAGTCATTCCATGTAAATTCGGCTCTGCATAAATGCCGGATTGTGCTTGCGCCATTATAGTCCTTAGGTCGTTTTTCGTTTTTCGTTGTTCGTTATTCGTTGGTCGTGGTTCGTGCGCTGCGCTGCGCTGTTCGTTGCTCGTTATTCGTTTCCCTTTTCACTTTTAACTTTTAACTTTTAACGTTGGTCGCAACTTTCTTGCACCCTTGGGTGCGAATGTGTATCAAGGTAGGCAACACTCTGTTTTTACCATAGATTAACGTCTAGTGTAGCAAATTTATTACTCTCGGAGATACTATGCGCTTGCGTCATTTCGTTGCCACCACCGCGGTGGCTGCTTCAATTACATTAATTTTGGGAGGTTGTGCGAGCAGCACCACTTCTAAATCTGCTGGTTCGCTGGCAACAAACACTAGCGTTACAGCCTCTGCTGACGCACAGTTCAGCCAATTGGCCGACAGCATTTATGAGCAGCTGATTCAGCAAAGCAAAGGCGTGGAGCTAACCGACATGTCGCCTGTAGCGGTCAGCAAACGCGCCGAAGAGCAGCGCGGCTGGTTGCAACAGTTGGAAGCAATTGACGTGTCCACGCTGTCACACGACAATAAAATCAACCACCGCATGATTACTTATCGCATTAAAAACAACGTCGATAACTTTGATTTCAATGCGCACTACATGCCTTTGAATGCAGAAGGTGGGTTTCATAGTCACCTAAGTTTTATGGTGCGCAACACCAGTTTCGCTACATTTGAAGACTACAACAACTACCTCACGAAGTTGCAATCCATTCCACGCTACATGGCTCAGCAAACTGATTGGCTAAAGAAAGGTTTGGCTGAAGGTTACACGCAGCCTAAAGCAGCCATGAAAGGCTTTGAAGATAGTATCAGCGCCTTTATTGTGCAGCAGCCTGAGCAAAGTGTGTTTTACGCACCTTTTGAAGAGAGCAAGCCAGTTTTTGTAACTGAAAAGCAGTGGCAAGACTTGCAGCAACAAGCGCAAGCAGTTATTGATGAAACGGTAGTTCCTGCTTATCAAACTTACTTTAACTTTATGGTCATGGAGTACTTGCCGAATATTCGTACCAGTGTCGGCGCAAGTGAATTGCCAAATGGTCGCGACTACTATCAAAACCGCATACAGCACTTTACTACCCTTGACCTATCCCCTGAAGAAATTCACGAAATGGGCCTTGCTGAAGTTAAGCGCATTCGCAATGAAATGGATGCGGTCATTCTAAAAACAGGTTTCAAAGGCAGCTTCGAAGAGTTTACTAACTTTCTGCGCAGTGACCCACAGTTTTATCCAAAAACTGCTGACCAATTGCTGCAATACGCAGCCTATATTTCCAAGCGTATGGACGGCGAGCTGCCGAAGTTCTTTAAACATATGCCAAGGCAGCCGTACGGCGTTGCACCTGTGCCTGCGGAAATCGCGCCCAAGTACACCACTGGCCGTTATGCCGGTACTTCACGTGATGATCGCGCCAGCTTTTACTGGGTCAACACCTATGCGTTAGAGCGCCGCCCGCTGTATCAAATGGAAGCCTTAACCTTACACGAAGCGGTGCCAGGACATCACCTGCAAGGTGCATTGGCCCGCGAAATGGAAGACTTACCGGCTTACCGTCGCCACACTTATATTTCCGCGTTTGGTGAAGGCTGGGGATTATATGCAGAGTGGTTGGGTAAAGAAGCTGGCTTCTACCAAGACCCATACAGCGACTTCGGTCGTTTGAGTTATGAAATGTGGCGCGCCGCACGATTAGTTGTTGATACTGGCATGCACGCCATGGGTTGGACGCGTGAAGAAGCCATGGACTTTATGGCATCCAACACAGCATTAAGCCTGCATAACGTACGCACTGAAATTGACCGTTACATTACTTGGCCTGGTCAAGCGCTGTCGTACAAGCTTGGTGAAATGTTGATTCGCCGTTTACGTAAAGAAGCAGAAAGTGCCTTAGGTGCCAACTTCGATATTCGCGAGTTCCACCATGCGGTATTGCGCAACGGTAGCATCCCGCTCGACGTGCTTGAGCACGAAGTGCGCGGCTGGATTGATCAAGAGAAAATGAAAGCGGCTGCCGTAGCCGCTAAGTAATTGCCACAAAGTCGCCCGGCACTGTCTTAGGTGCCGGGCTTTTTTATGAATTAGTTTTGCCGCAGCAAACTAAATATTGGCCGTTTCAGTAGCGCCAGCAACGGCCTTAAGGTTGCCACCAGCGCCAGTATTAATAGCACCAGCAACGAAACTCCTGAGCTCAATGTAACCTGCCCGACTAACTCCAAATAAATAATCCAAGCAAAAGGAATAGCGACCAGTAACGCCGTTATAAATTGTTTCGACGCTTGCCACAGCAGCGAACGAAATGGCGCGCCCATGGCTAATTGTACGGCGTATTCGTGCTGATCAATAAATAATCGAGCCTTGACTTGATACAGTAAACTCATGGTCACTCCAAACACCACGAGCAAGGCAACGAACATGGATGAGAAGAACAAATCTCGCTGCCGCTTATCTAACTTAGCTAATATTTCTGCAATGGTTCGCGGCGAGGATAGAATGGCATTAACGAGTTCTGCGTCAGCCCAGCGCTCTAACATTCCACCAATTTCGCCGGCCTGATCGCCGGCGTAGTAAAAGGTAAATCTATCGCTAACAACACCTTTTTTCTTGATGTTTAAATAGATGGTCGGCCCATCCCCGTTGGATCGTCCTTGGTGAGGAATGTTTTCAACCACTTGCACCACCGGATGCGTACCGAACATGAATCCAAGATCAAATGACCGCCCTAGTATGCTTTGTGGGTGTTGGTTAGGTGCTAACAGCTCAGCTGCCGCTCGGTTAATACTAACACCGGCTTCCCAATCTTCGCTGCCCGCAATACTTGCAACCCCCAATACCTTAAAGTAATTACTAGTGACATAAACCAATCGCGCTGTCGTCAGCACAGCTAACGGTCCTTGGTCATATGGCACCAATAAGCCACTTGGAAAACTACTATCGGATACGGCTATATTGGCAGCGTTGTCGCCCTGCCAAACAGCATCAAGCAATGCTTGTGATGCGAGGTTATCACCACGCTGTTGTATTTGTTGCGTGACCACAGTGGTATCAATTTTTGTTGCTGCATATTGACGTATTTGTTGCTCACCCATGGTTAAGGTTAAGTTTAACGCCACTAACACCACCACAAATTGTGCCACTAGGTTCGCTTGCGCCAGCAAGCGTTGACGTTTGTTCGTCGAGCTCGACATTGACCTTGAAAACAAATGACCACGGCTCATTTGCAATAATGGCACCATTAAACAACAAGCGAACAAAGCCCCCACCAGTGCCCAAGCCGACAACCATTGCAGGTAATTTATGGCAAATGCCGCAGTGCCGGCCACCTGCTGAAAGCCCATAAAGTTAGCTACCCATGATCCAAACCAAGACAGACCAAGCAGTGAAATAATGCCAATAGCCAGCCAGTGTATAAAAGCGCTAATGGCCGCAGAGCGAACGAAGTGCATGCGGGTAGCACCCAAAGTTTGCATAATTCGGTACTGTTGCTGATAAATAATCATGCGACTAGTGAGCACCGTAACCAGGTTCAAGGACAATACCAACCCGAGACCAACCACTAGCAAAATGATTAATTGCCATTGTTGTAACAAGCTTTGCCGTGCTATGGGGTTTAAGTTTATTCCTTCGTAAACCATGAGTTTGAGTCGCTCGTTCAAAAACACCATACCTGGAACGACAAAATCTTCTTGCCGAGTTCGTTCGGCTAACGCGATATGATCGATAGCATGGCTCGTACGAATGATACCGAAATTCATGGGTATGCCATCAAGGAAGTTATTCACCATGGTTTCGTTATCAACATCGAATGGCGTAAAATACTTGGCGTAGTCACTCGACATCCACACATCCAACGACCAATTCCCTACGCGGTTATAACGCGGTGGCAATACTCCGCGAACAACCAAGCCTGATGGTGCCCTTTCAAGCTGTAGGTAGCTACCCACAATACTAGGATCTGCCTTAAAAGCTTCGCGCCAAAATCTATCGGTCAACCACACCCCACTCATATCAGTGGTGGTTGCTAACTCAGCAATGCCCAGCATAGAAATCAATTCAGACTCATACAGCAACGCTTGTGGTTTCGGAATTAAGTAGTCATTTGAAGTTAATGGAACCGTTCGAGATGAAACCCAACTTACCTGTTCGACGCCAGCTACATCTTTCAGCGACTCCAGCAGCACTCGACTGGCACCAGATTGAGAGCCGTCAGGGCTTTCATTCGCGACCGTGTAATAATGCCCATCTTGCTGCACCCAACTAGGATGTTCATAGAATAGAACACTCGCCAAGCGAAATGTAATCGCCAACAACGCACAAACCAGCGCAAAACCAACCAACAACAACAAGAGTTTGCCTCGCTGCCCTGCCCAACTGCGCCATTCATAGACGATTGAGAATAATAGGTTATTGGTTTGCATCAATTAACTTACCATCAGCGAGTTTGATGCGCTTTTGGCATTGCGCGGCAATACGCTCATCGTGAGTAACTAATATCACAGTCGCACCGTATTTAGGGAGCTCCATAAGCGAGTCGATGATCATTTCGCTGGTGGCTGAATCGAGATTTCCCGTAGGCTCGTCGGCCAGTAATAAACTGGGCTGGTTAACCAAAGCTCTAGCGATGGCAACCCGCTGTTGCTGCCCCCCTGACAGTTCATTGGGGTAGGCATGTGCTTTATCTTGCAAACCCACACGCTGCAACATAGCCATGGATCGCTGTTGGTAGTCTGCAGAGCTAACAGTTTGGTTATAGCGTAATGGCAAGGCAACATTCTCAATCGCAGTCATATTGCCGATGAGGTTAAAGTTCTGAAATATCCAGCCAATATGGCGATTTCGGACCTGACTTTTTTGTACGCGATCAAGTTTTGCAACCTGATAATCTTTCAGCGAATAATCACCCGATGTGGCCTGATCAAGTAGCCCTATAATCGACAGTAAGGTCGATTTACCACTCCCCGATGCGCCTTCTATCGCCAAGGTTTCACCTTCGTTTACCTGCAGCGATATATTTGAAATTGCGGCCAACTCATGACCACCGGTATTAAATACTCGGCTGATATTCGTTAATTCAATAAGTTCAGCCACGATTAAGCTCCTTGATTTGAATGATTGACTGTTCCCTTAGGTCGGCCGGCACGTCGAGTAATATCCATTCACTTTGTTGTAAGCCAGAACGCACTTCACTGTAATCTTGTCCAATCACGCCTAGCTCTACAGTTCGTTGCTGAAAGGTATCGCCTTGCTGGACATAGACAGTTACGGTGGAATCGCGAGGGGTGACATACAAGGGTGTTTGTACGCGCATCGTTGCATGGGCGGTAGCGGTAATAACCTTCGCGGCAATATCGAGGTTGGCGCGACTGCGTTGCGGTAACTCTTGTGGCAATAGTACTTCTAAGCGTATTTGATTGTTCTGGGCACTAGGGTGAATACGTAGCACCTCGCCCCGAACCAGATCACCACGTATGTTTACCTCGACCGGCTGACCAATGGCAATACGTGCCGCTTCATTGGCAGACACCAACAGGTCTGCGTATAGCGAATTAGGGTCGGTAATTTGCGCCATGACCCGCCCCCGTTGCACTGAGCTGCCCATTTCAATAGCTTCTTCCAAACTATTGAGTAAGCCTGCATGCTCAGCTCGCACCGCAAGCTGGGCGATGTCGTACTCGGCCATCGCGAGCTTTTTTTGCGCCTCTTGCAAGCGGTATTCCGCTGAGTTTTGATCTGCCTGTTTGGTCCGTTGAAAGGCTGCTAAACGTTGCTCAAAAAGCTTTAAGCGTAGTTGTGCTTGTTCATAAGTGGTTTCAGCTTGCAGGTAATCGAGTTTGGCCAGAATTGCTTGCTCTAGCAATACACCCATGGTTTCAAGTTGGCGCGCGGCAAAACGCAGCTCGCTTTTCACCATTTCAATGTCGCTTTGAATCGCAATCTCATCGCGAATGAGATTGGCTTCAACGGATTCTTTTGCGGCTTTTGCCTCGAGTACGGCAAGCTCCGCTTGTTCACGCTGACGTTCAAGGTTGGGGTTGCGCAACTTAAAAATCACGTCACCCGGCTTCACTTCACTGCCTGGGTATCGTTCGATGCCAATGACAGTGCCATCCACCTCAGCGATAACGCTACTCGACTGACGCGGCAGTAAGCGCCCATACGCAGACACCGTGGCAGTAATATCCCCCATTTCAACCATGGCTACTGGTACCGGATGATCGCTGTTAGGGCTAAAACTGCGAATCGCCACCACCACTAAAATAACGGTAGCTAAACCAATGGCGACTAGCATCAATGGCAGTTTCAAACGTTGTTGCCACGATTGCGCTGGTGGAATATCAAGCATCGTAA
Organism: Pseudidiomarina sp.; assembly: GCA_048269045.1. Lineage (GTDB taxonomy): Bacteria > Pseudomonadota > Gammaproteobacteria > Enterobacterales > Alteromonadaceae > Pseudidiomarina. The sequence continues at coordinate 130,594 of JBLWUG010000006.1, read as the reverse complement.
ATCCTTTTATTTAGGCAACTCATTTATAAAGGCTTTAGGCCCTTGGTTGACGTAATCACTTTATATTTCTTGGCACCCGTAAATGAATCGAGGCGCTGCAGCCGTTGTTCATAATTCATGCGCATTTCGTCGGAGAGAATTCGGCGGATATCACGCAAAGGGTTTTCTTTATCTCGTGGTAGATCAAAGTACAGCAACGCGTAACCAGTTGAAGGTAATTCGCTGGTATTTAAAAGCCTCTCCAACTCTTGCTTGGTAATCTCGATATCACATGCGTTTTCGCTTAAATCAGCACTTAAAGAAGGGAATACTTGGGCTGCAGATTTGTAATCCAACCAAACCTCGTCGCGTAGGTTGTAGATGTAACTTGAGTTCTGATAAAAGCGACAGCCTTGCGCTAGAAAAAACTGCTCAACCTCAGCAAAGCGCTCAGGGTAAACTTCAGCCCACTCTTTCGCGTACGCAAATGGCGTCACGCTAAACAGATAAATAAGAATTGCAGTGATACATGTTGTTATTATTCTTACGTTCACTTAGTTAGCCCGTCAAATAACGAATAACTCCTACCATACAAACAAAAAACTTAAATGCAACCAGTTGGTTATAGGCCGAAATATTTCTCTGCTGTAACGATGTCTTCAGGGGTGAGACCCACACCTTCAGGGAGCATGTTGCCGCGGCCATCGAGGATTTCTTCAGGGCGATACATAGAAATGCCGAGCACCCAACCATTGGGGAGCTCGCGTACTGTGGTTGGTGAAAATGCGCCGCGACTGTTTTGCCCTTGTAAAACAAAGCCGCGTAAGCGCAGGGCTTGAGCGAGGTGTTCAGCGGCACTTGCTGTCACTTCAGTGATTAGCACTCGGCCGCCTTGATGCAGGCGGCTTAGATCAGGACTACGCTTGACCGCTATGGGATGGTCGGCGATCGTGGCTAAGGGTGCGTCACTGGGTTGGATGCTATTGGCAAGTTGGCTAGCTAGTAACAGACTACCGCCTTCATTAAAACGCAAATCAATCAGCAGCTTTGGTGCTTCGCCGCGGGCCTGAATGACTAGGTTTAAATCTTTTTCCATAGCTCGCAGTGCTTGCTGCATGCAGCGATGCCCCATTTCACTATAACTAGCCTCGGCACTTAGCCCCTGCAAGCGCATTACCCCTATATAGTATTCTCCATTTTCTAATAAGCCCCACCATAGTGCTCGCTCACAGCCATTGCTGAGCTGACTTTGTTGCAGATTTTGCAAGAGTTGACGACGCGATTGTTCCCGTTGTGCTTCACCCACCGTAAAACTAGAAACGGTGTGGTAGCGTTCCAAATCTCGCGCTAATAAAAAGCCATGTTCATCGCTACTGCTATCCAGTACGCCGGAAAGTAGCTCAAACAAGGTGATGCGGTTGGCTAAGGGGGAATCTTGCCAGTCAATATCCAGCCGCTCCACTTCGTAGCGCCAGCGCAGTACATCGCTGGGTGGTAATGGATGATTAAACTGGCTTAAAGTGTAGTGTAACGTTTCAAAGTTAATAGCCGCCGTATTGACAACCTCGGCACGGCAACTCGAAGGTAAAAAGGGTTCGCGGGTGAATACTACTGGTATACCATCGGAGCGCCGTTGCAGTACGAGCGTTTGGTAACTGGCAGCAACCCAATCATGCTGACCGGCAGGCCCGGCCGCAGAAAACACCCGTGGCATCAAGCCGGCATTAGCGGCCTGACAACGACTGGGGGTATATTGATAACGAGTAATAAGGCTATCTTTAACCTCAAGGTAGGATTGATAGCGGTGTGACCAATACACACCGTTATCTAAATCTAATACAGGCGCAGAAATCCGCTGAGTACAAGCATTCGCCAGTAGACTACAAGTAACGATCAAAAAGCATTTGTAATAATGCTTCAGCCGCCAACTCCCCTTGCTCTGCCCAAATCTCGTTAGGATTTTCAATGATCTCGTAGCCTCCGCTACTGGCCTCAACACCAGCAAAGTTTTGTGGCCGTTGCTTAGCGTAACCGGAAGCTCCAGCGCGATACTCGGTATAGGTTTCAGGTATAGCAATACGCTCGCTCGCCATTAAAGTTGCATCCGTTAACCTGGTCATAGTCACCTGATAGCCAATCGGTTCATGCTTATACTTCTGTTCACGATAAGGCATCACTTCTATTAATAATTGAGTGTGCTTGCGCAGCATATCCATTTCAAGCCGCTGCTGATCATCAGTCGCATTTTGTTGCGTTTGCTCGCGTATCTCAGAATCGAGCAAGCGCATGGCGACATTGCGATTCACTAAGCGCACTCCATATTGCAGCAAGCGCCCTTGAAAACCACGTTCATACTCATCCCACTGGGCTGGAGTGAGCATCGGCGAACGAAAATCGCCAGCAACTTGACGCTGCTCAATTCCCATAGTCACGGACTGCGACTCAGGTACAAAGGTACCCTCGGTGCCCGTTGCGCGGCTATTAATGGCGACGCGTTTTTGCGCATGCCAATCTGATACCATGCCATCAAATGACTGCCCCAACAACATGACTAGTTTCGGCTTTCCTGCGGTTTCGTAGGCTTGTCTAAAGTCAGCTTCACTCACTCGCAATAAAGAACGATTGGCTTGCTCAAGTTCGCGCTCTTTATCGTAGTAAGGTTCCGCCAGCATCTTACCCGCCGGTGCATCTTGTAGCGCTATAGCTGTACCACTCAGCAGTAGTAATAAGGTGCAGCCAACGCTTTTAACCCCGTTAGATATATTCATATTAGCGGCCCTCTCGCAACTCCACTAGAAAGTACTGGGCACGATCATTGAGCGAGGTTTCTTTATAAATACCGGTGCCGTTAGCTGGCACATAAACACGACGCCACATGGACTCGTCCATGAGCGGTGCTTGGTTCGCATCAAAAAATAGCGCCTTACCTTCTACTTGTAAGTCGTAGTCGGTACGATTTCGAATAATAGTCCAGACTTCAAGTTGCCCCGTTGCGGTGTTAGTTATGCCGCTGCGTTCTAAAGTAACTTTTAAGGTATCGCGCGTATCGTCGCCAAAAATAGAATTGGTGATATCTGTGCGATGTAAATTGTGATCGATGAAAACAATGGTATTCATTTCATTCGACGTGGTGCGCTGTACCGGGTGAATACCTTGATAGCCATCTTGGGTGGTGGTATTACAACCAGTCACCAAACTACCTATCAAAACTATTAATGCTACTTGCCACTTCATGGTCATCATCCTTTTTATCAATTATTGGTTAGCGCTCTTGTGAGCTGTGCCATATTAAGTGATTGCCGTTTTTATCTTGGTAGTGCAAAAAGTCACCTGAAGGCAGTTCTACAGCGTTGCCATTAATATCGGCATACTTTGCTTGCCACTGATCGACAGCATACGGGCTACCTGCCCACGTTCGACTATGCACAATATCGGGCAAGCGCGACCAATAGCGGGTATCAGCACGTGGCTTCACTTGCTGACTAAATGCCATGCTGGCCACACCGATTAGTGCCAAGGTATTGCCGACCTGACCGCTACTGCCACCGAAAGCTGGTGAAAACACGCGTGCGGTGACGCCAAGATTGGCTAACTCGCGGCCTATTTTGGCGGTGTTATTAGAAAACGAAGCTTTACCTTCAATGATGGCGTCAATGGGTCGACCACCACGCGATGTGGCTTGCCAGTAGATGTTTTCCACAGCGCTTAACGGCACTTGCTCTGGTTCTGCAGTAACCACGGTTACCTGCTTTTCTTTAAAGGCTTTGCCAGGGCGAAACACCAACTCATAATGACCCAGCCCGTCAGCTAACTTACGCGGTGATTTGCCCGTTTCGGCAATCATGAGCACGTTGTCATCTGGCTGGGGGATTGGAAAGTTAGGGCGCAATGCTAAGAGTTCATCATAGGCTTCTTGCGCCAATGAATGACTACCCATTTTTTGTGCTGACCACCCTGCCAATAGCATCATGATGGCCAAATCCGATCGGTTCTGTTCTTCTTCAGCGAAAGCATCTTGCATCAGTCCACTGATAAAGCTCGCCCGCGCGTTATCGTATTCGGCGTCAATCAAGTAAATTAAGCCACGATAGTAATATGCCATCGCGCGTTCATAGGGTTCGCCTTTAAAGTCTTTACGTCCTTCTTCGTGCCATAAGCTACGCGCTTGAGTGGCCGAATCGTTATTGGCATAGACCGTTTCGATACGTGCCAATGCAACATCAAAACTCTCTCGAGCTTCGTCGATATCACCTCGCGCAAATGCGGCCGTACCAATTTCCATGCGATTTAGAACTTCGTTACGCTGGCCTTCTTCAAATAACTTTCGATACAGTGGCCGTAAATATTCTGGCTTATTTTGCAAGGTTTCTTGTTCTTGCTGATTCAAGGTTAGTGGCTGATATTGAGCTGGACCTGTGCTACCGCAACCTGCCAGACCAGCTACAACAACTGCACTAACGATAAACGATGTCGTCTTGCGCAGTTTTCGCGAATTCATACATGCCACTCCATACATAAGTACCAAGCTCTAAGTCAATCAGCTCAAAAGTAATTTGGTGATAACGTGACCGTTCTTGACTGTTGGTATCCATTTTATCCAGTGACATAATGCGACCCACTAATCTGAAGTCTGCACCGGCAGTCGCTTTCGTAGTACGGATAGTTCCACCATCAACAACACCACGGCGTTTCAGCTCACGCTCTTTTTCCACCATATCGGCAAACTCACGGCCGACAAAAACTAGTCGGCCATTGGCAGCACGATTGAGGTTGATGCGCAGTCGATCAGTTAACATGTTTTTATTGATGCGAGAGGAACTCTCATTGGTAAAGTATTCGCTATCGATAATAATGCGTGGTGATACATCACGATTCATCAGTTGCGGATTGCTGAGCATATCGCGCATCATTTGATCGGTAACGGCCATCACATCTTGTGACTCCACACCCACACCTTGAATCCGACCAGGGCTACGCGCATCTTCATAGACAGTGGCACGGCCGGCGGTGTTATTGATCTTGGTTCCTGCGCAACCAGCGAGCATGAGTACGCTGGCGGCAGCAACCATCATGGTTTTTTTAATCATCATGGTTTTTAATTCCTGTGGAATAAGTATTAATAACCGACGGCCGCAGAAGCAGCATAAAGTGTTTGGTTATATACGGTTTTCAAGTCAGGATAAATTGAGAATGTTGACTCTAGCGCGTCTTGATAGTGTGGATGCGTAGAGTGATTTACATACATCCAAAGCGCTAGATCTTCGAGGCTATTAAAGGATAAGTCAGAAGATGAGCGGATAAATTCTTCGCCGCCAGACATTTCTATGGCGATTTCACGACCGACGCTATTACCTACTTCTTGACCAATCCAACCGCCGATGAAAGGAATGTTTTCAGCAAGTTTTTGACCGGCATAAGCTCCTGCCATACCGCCAATAGAAGCACCCATTTCAGCATTAATGGCATTGTCGACCCATTCAGCTAAAACGCCGTCAGAGGTATATGGGCTCATGTATTCGCCTTGATTACCTTCAATGGCTGGTGGTGCAGTTAACTCGTGAGGTGCCGCCATTTGTGGCGTCATAGAACAGGCAGAAAGGAATAAAGCTAGGCTAGCTACTAAAGCTATTTTGATGTTGTTCATAAAGGGCTCTCCGTGAGCATATTATTGTTCTTGTTTGGAATTGACCAGAAAATGATCAGTAACGTTAAGAATATGCTAAAACGGATAGATCGCAAGAAAATAGCCAAACTTTTTAGGCAATAAAAAAGGGAGCTAAATAGCTCCCTTTGTTCAACGAGTTACCTCAAGTATTAACCAACGTTGATGGTTGGGATAATATTTTCTTGAGCTGCTTTTTCAGCGGCACGGAACGCATCCATTTGGTCAAAGTTTAAGTACTTATAAACTTCGCCAGCCATGGCGTTAATATCTTGAGCGTATTCCATGTACTCTGCTGGAGTTGGCAGTCTACCAATAATCGCGCCCACTGCTGCTAGTTCAGCAGAGGTAAGGTAAACGTTAGCACCATCACCTAAACGGTTCGGGAAGTTACGTGTAGAAGTTGAAAGTACAGTAGCACCAGCTTCAACACGTGCTTGGTTACCCATACATAGTGAACAACCTGGCATCTCAGTACGTACGCCATTGCTTTCGAAAATGTCGTAGTAACCTTCTTCACGCAGTTGCGCTTCATCCATTTTGGTTGGTGGCGCAATCCATAAGGTGGTGTTTAATGGATCAGTGTTCTTCTCGAGCAACTTACCTGCTGCACGGAAGTGACCAATGTTGGTCATGCACGAACCAATAAATACTTCGTCAACCTTATCGCCAGCAACTTCGCTTAAGAATTTCGCGTCGTCTGGGTCGTTCGGGCAACATACGATTGGCTCTTTAATATCAGCCAAATCGATTTCGATAACTTCCGCGTATTCTGCATCAGCATCGGCACGCATTAAGCTTGGGTTTTCTAACCACTCTTCCATCTTCTGCGCACGGCGCTCAAGAGTACGAGCATCGCCGTAACCTTCGTTGATCATCCAACGTAGCATGGTGATGTTCGAGCGTAAGTACTCAGCGACTGACTCTTCCGACAAGTTGATGGTACAACCTGCAGCAGAACGTTCAGCTGACGCGTCAGATAATTCAAACGCTTGCTCTACAGTTAAGTGATCCAAGCCTTCGATTTCTAAAATACGACCAGAGAAAGCGTTTTTCTTACCGCGTTTTTCTACGGTTAATAAACCTTCTTTAATCGCAAATGCAGGAATCGCGTGAACTAAGTCACGTAAGGTAATACCCGGCTGCATTTCGCCTTTGAAACGGACCAAAATTGACTCTGGCATATCCAATGGCATCACACCCGTAGCTGCTGCGAAAGCAACCAAACCAGAACCGGCAGGGAATGAAATACCTAGTGGGAAACGCGTGTGTGAGTCAGCACCTGTACCTACGGTATCAGGTAATAACATACGGTTTAACCAGCTGTGGATAATACCGTCACCAGGGCGCAAGCTCACACCACCACGGTTCATGATGAAATCTGGCAGCGTGTGCTGAGTTTCAACGTCAACCGGCTTCGGGTAAGCGGCAGTGTGACAGAACGACTGCATGGTTAAATCGGCAGTAAAGCCTAAGCATGCTAAGTCTTTTAATTCGTCACGAGTCATGGGGCCAGTGGTATCTTGCGAACCTACAGTGGTCATTTTCGGCTCACAGTAAGTACCAGGGCGTACGCCTTCCATACCACAAGCTTTACCAACCATCTTCTGCGCTAAGGTATAACCCTTGCCAGTGTCTGCTGGTTGCTCAGGCTTCAAGAATAAATCTGAAGGACCCATGCCTAATGCTTCGCGAGCTTTTTCAGTTAAGCCACGACCAATGATTAAGTTGATACGGCCGCCCGCACGAACTTCATCAAGAATAACGCGCGAGGCATAGTCGTACTCAGCAAGGATTTCACCGGCTTCGTTTTCAACTTTACCTTGGTATGGGTAAATGGTGATCACATCACCCATGTTCATTTTTTCAACGTCAGCTTCAAATACTAGTGCACCTGAATCTTTCATGGTGTTGAAGAAGATTGGTGCTACTTTGCCACCAATACAAATACCACCAGCACGCTTGTTTGGCGTACCTGGCATGTCTTCACCAATGAACCAAAGTACTGAGTTGGTTGCTGACTTACGTGAAGAACCGGTACCTACTACATCACCAACGAAGGCAACTGGGTGACCTTTTTGCTTCAGTTCTTCGATTTGCTTCGCCGCATCGGTAATGCCTTCACGTGGCATTTTGTACATAGCTTTGGCGTGCAAAGGAATATCAGGGCGTGACCATGCATCTGGTGCTGGTGACAAGTCATCGGTGTTGGTTTCACCGGTTACTTTAAATACGGTCGCTTTAATTTGCTCTGGCATTTCGTCACGGTTGGTGAACCACTCGGCATTCGCCCATGATTCAATAACTTCTTTCGCCAACGCGTTACCAGCTTTCATTTTCTCTTCCACATCGTGGAAGGCGTCAAACATTAGCAAGGTGTGCTTTAACTCAGCGGCGGCTAATGGACCTAAGTCTGCATCATCAAGTAACTCAACCAAAGTCACGATGTTGTAACCACCGTGCATGTTGCCAAGTAACTTCACTGCATCTTCTTTATTAATAACTGGCGACTCAGCTTCACCTTTTACAATGGCTGCTAAGAAGCCTGCTTTTACATAAGCAGCTTCATCAACACCTGGTGGTACGCGCTCAGATAAAAGCTCTACTAAAAAGCTTTCTTCACCCGCTGGTGGGTTTTTTAATAGTTCTACTAAATCAGCAACTTGCTCTGCTGTCAGTGGCTTTGCCGGGATGCCTTCTGCGGCCCGCTCTTCAACATGCTTACGATAGTCTTGCAGCACTGGTTACCCCTTTTGCTGTTGCGGTTTAAAATGTGGACGTATTATACGGGGTTTGCGACCAAATTTGAATTCATATCAGGATATAAACAACTATGTTTATGATAAATGCTGTGAATGGCAAAAATGTTGCCAGATAACTTCTTCAGCGGGGCCAGCTAAGCGTTCAGCAGAACGGATCAAGTGCACTTCAAGGTTAGCAGTGCTCATAAAGCCAGGAATATCTAAGCGTTGTAAAGCACCAGTTGCGAGCGCATCGGCAACTAAATCCGCTGGAATTATCCCCCACCCCATACCCGCAAGCAGCAGTTCTCGTTGGGTTATTGAATCATTTACACGAATACGCTGCTGGCTCGGTACACGCATCATGCTATCGAGATCGAGTCCAAACTCTTGGTTTTGTGGCATCAGCATTGGCAGTTCAAATAGATCTTCCCGCGAAATTTGAAATGCACCGCAATGCTCTGCGGTCGTACCTATTAACTGAGGTGCGGCCACCACATAAATCTCAAAGGGGCGTACTGGAATGGTTTCAAAATCGCCATACTGTCGAAATATGGGTAACCAAGGAGAAAGCGCCAGCTCAACATCGCCATCCCGAACGTGTTTTAAACCACGTAATTGCGAGGCCCCACTAAATAGCAACTCAGTAGCAGGAAACTGTTGTTGCATCTGTTGCATAGCTGGGAACAAATCATGGGGCGAACAGGTGTAATCATAGGTGATACGTAATTGTGGTTCTGCGCCATCGCGGAGTAGTTGCGTGAGCGATTGTAAGCGCTGTTGCTGGCGTAATACTTCTCGTGCCTGCCGCAAGAATTGCTCACCATAGGCGGTGAGTTTGAGGCGATAGCCATCACGGTCAAAAAGTGTAAAGCCCACTTCATCTTCTAACTTTTTCAACGCCATACTCACAGCCGCAGAAGTTCGATGCAGTTGTTCGGCAGCACCTTTTAACGAGCCGGTTTCGGACAACGCGTGGAGCATTTGTAGCTGTTGTAATTTAATTGTGGGCACAAATCCGCCTTAATGTTCAGTTTTATTTAACTTGTGGTAAATATTAATTCAATATTACTTTATATTCAAAGGAGCTACACTTATGCCATAACTAGCTTAATGCCGATCAAGACACAGGAGATGTTATGCGTTGGCTCATCATTACCATGGGATTACTACTGACGGCTTGCAGCGAAAATGGGCCTGCACCGGTTGCCGATGCCGCAGTTCAACCGGTTAAACTGCATCTGGTTACCCATACGCAAGACACTAAATCGAGGCGATTCCCGGCCGTAGTGGAAGCGGCGCAAGTAGCACAACTTGCATTTCGAGTTGCTGGTGAAGTGCGCGAGTTCCCGGTTAAACCTGGTAATAAGGTTGAACGCGGTGACCTCATTGCTAAGTTAGACCCTACTGATTACCAACTTGTCGTTGATCAAGCAGCTGCTCGCTATAAACTGGCTGAAGCACAATTTAAACGCACCCAAAACTTAGTCGACCAAGGGGTTATTTCACAACAGCAATTTGACGAAGTGAAGTCGAACCTAGGGGTAGCACGAGCCAACTTAGAAACCGCCAAAGCCAATTTAAGTTACACCGAGTTACGCGCACCTTTCGCCGGAACCATTGCCCACGTTTATGTCGAACGTTTTGAGACCGTGCAGCCGCAGCTGCCGATTGCGACCTTACAACTGAGTAATGCTATTGATGTCAGTATTCGGGTACCTGAGAATTTATTTGCTCGTGTTCAGCGCAATACTGACTATCGCCCGACAGTGATCTTTACTGCTGCACCAAAGCAATCCTTTACGGCACAATTAAAAGAATGGGACTCTACCGCTGACCCAGCCACCAACACCTATCGAGTAGTGTTTACCATGCCCATGCCAAGCGGCATCAACTTATTGCCTGGTATGTCAGCCACCGTTGTGGTCGATGTCGATGCTATTTCTGCCGCTGTTGAAAGTGGCTTTGTGGTGCCAACTGCAGCGGTTTTTTCGCCTGCTACAGAACAACCTGAGGCTGGCTATTTTGTTTGGCGTTATCTACCAGAAAGCAAAAAAGTACAGCTGACACCAGTGACTATCGGCGGCGTTACCAATAACGGTATTGAGATTGTGTCGGGCATTGACAGCGGTGACCAAATTGTCGTGGCCGGAGTACACGAGCTGCATGATAACCAGCGCGTGCGCGCTTGGGTGAAAGAGCGAGGTTTATAATGAACATTGCTCGCTACAGCATGCAGCGTGTAACCAACAGCTGGATGCTATTATTGATTTTATTAGTTGGCGGTATTGTATCGCTTTCACAAATTGGCCGTTTGGAAGACCCTGAATTTACCCTCAAGCAGGCCATCATTATTACTCAATACCCTGGTGCCACTGCACAACAGGTTGAAGAAGAAGTGACCTACCGCATTGAGAACGCCATTCAAGAATTGGGGGAACTCGATCATATCACTTCAATTTCTCAACCCGGCTTAAGCCAGATCATTGTTGAAATGCACAGCACTTTGCGGAAACAGCACATGCCACAAATTTGGGATGAGCTGCGCCGCAAAGTCAATGATGTTGCTAGAAAACTGCCACCGGGCTCTAGCGTGCCTTTGGTCAAAGACGATTTTGCTGATGTGTACGGCATCACCTTTGCCATCACCGGTGATGGCTATAGTTATCAAGATATCGCTGACTATACCGATTACCTGCGTCGTGAGCTGGTGTTGGTCAAAGGCGTTGGAAAGGTTATGGTTTCGGGCCAGCAGCCCGAGCAAGTGGTGGTTGAAATTTCTCGTGAAAAGCTGGCCAACGTAGGTATTTCACCGCAGCAAGTTATTCGCTTATTTCAAACACAAAATACCGTTAGCGATGCCGGTCGAATTCGCTTGGATGATGAGCGCATTCGCATTCAAACCAGCGGTGAGTTCACCTCAGTACAGTCGCTGGCCAACTTATTTATTAGCAATCCGGGCGCCAGCGAACGAATTTTGCTAAGTGACGTTGCCACTGTAACCCGCGAGTATCAGGAAGTACCTCAGCATTTGGTGCGCTATAACGGCAACGAATCATTGTGGTTGGCAATTTCATTTGCTCACGGCGTGAACGTGGTGGAGGTTGGTGAGCGCATTGAGGCTCGCATGCAGGAGCTAGAGTATGCACGGCCGGTTGGCATGGATGTTCATAAGATTTATTACCAACCCAATGAAGTCGATAAGTCGGTTGATAACTTTCTCATCAACCTTGCTGAAGCGGTCGGCATTGTCGTCATTGTGCTCTTACTCACCATGGGCTTGCGCTCAGGGTTACTCATTGGTGGTGTGCTATTAATTACCGTCATTGGTAGTTTCATATTTATGTACATGGCTGGCATTCAGTTACAGCGAGTTTCTTTAGGCGCACTGATCATCGCCTTAGGGATGCTCGTCGATAATGCTATCGTAGTTGCCGAAGGTATGCTGGTTGGAGTTCGTCGGGGCCTGTCTCGTATTCAAGCCGCTAGTGAAACTGTGGAACAAAATAAATGGCCGCTACTTGGGGCCACTGCCATTGCTATCATTGCATTCGCTCCGATTAGCCTGTCCAAAGATGCCAGCGGTGAGTTTGCCAACTCGCTGTTTTGGGTATTGTTTATTTCCTTATTACTGAGCTGGTTTACGGCGATAACGCTTACCCCGTTTTTAGGTAATATGCTGTACCGCAAAGATGCACGTGCACGCAAAGCCGCTGATTTGGCCGATGAGAATTTGGCGATTTATGACCACTGGGCGTTTCGCGCTTATCGTCGCGTGCTAGAAACCTTCTTAAAGTGGCGCAAACTAACCCTAGTGGTATTGCTCAGTTGTCTGGTTGTCGCTGGTTATGGCTTTACCCAAATCAAGCAATCGTTCTTCCCGCCGAGTACGACGCCACTAGCCTTTATCGATTTATGGTACCCGCAAGGCACCGATATTCGCGCAACCGCGCAACAAACGAGAAAGCTTGAGCACCATTTAATTAGCCAGTATGACCAGCAGGGGCTTAACTTTGCGGCTACTACTATTGGCCAAGGTGCACCTCGCTTCACGCTAACTTATATGGTTGAAAAGTCGTATGAGAGTTATGCACAACTCATACTGCGCGCGGATACCAATGCGCAGCTGCAGCAAATATTGCATGAGTTTCGAGATTACTTGGCGCGCAACTATCCAGACCTAGAATTTCAAATGAAGCCCATTGAGATGGGGCCACCGCAGCAAGCCAAAATTGAAGCGCGTTTTAGTGGCCCTGATCCTTTAGTCCTGCGCCAGCTGGCCAGTCAAGCTGAAGCTATTCTAGCGGCTGACCCTAGCGTGCATAGTTTGCGCAATAACTGGCGGCAGCGCACCAAGGTACTGCAACCGATATTTAATGAGGCTGCAGCGCGTCGCCTAGGTATCTCCAAAGCTGATGTTGATGAAGTGCTGCAACGCAACTTTTCAGGGCAAACCGTTGGTATCTATCGAGATGGCACCAAACTCTTACCCATTGTCGTACGTGCGCCAGCCAGCGAACGCGCTGATATTGCTAACTGGGAAGAGTTACAAATTTATAGCACCGCCCTGCAACAACACTTACCTTTGGCACAAGTTGTTGATGATATGGTGCTGCTCGCTGAAGATAACTTGATTATTCGACGCGACCGCAAGCGCACGCTAACGGTGATGGCCGATCACGACATGTTTGGTGAAGAAACACCGGCGATGATCTTAGACCGGGTTCGCCCCAGAATCGAAGCTATCCCCCTACCGTTGGGCTACAGCTTAAGTTGGGGTGGGGAATTTGAGGCATCAAAGAAAGCGACCGATGCAGTTTTTGCTGCCCTCCCCTTGGCCTTTATCGTGATGTTTGTGATTACCGTGTTACTCTTTAGCTCGGTACGACAAGCTGGCGTGTTATGGACGACCGTGCCCTTGAGCATCATTGGTGTCACCTTTGGACTCTGGGTGACTAATCAGCCCTTCGGTTTTATGGCGTTACTCGGATTCTTAAGCCTGTCAGGCATGCTCATCAAAAACGGCGTGGTGCTGTTAGAGCAAGTTCGTGCCGAGTTACGCAATGGTAAGGAAGCCTATACAGCCTTAGTTGATGCTGCTATAAGTCGTGCTCGTCCGGTCAGCATGACCGCAATGACCACTATAGTTGGTATGATTCCGCTATTGTTTGATGACTTTTTTATCAGCATGGCTGTGGTGATTATGTTTGGATTAGGTTTCGCCACACTGCTTACGCTGATTGTTGTTCCTGTGATTTATGCCATGGTGATGCGAGTTAAATGAATATAAATGTGCTTGGCGCAAGTGGTGGTATTGGTGGCTTAACCGGTAGTACCTGTGTGCAGGTTGATGAGCAAATTATTATTGATGCCGGTACCGGTGTAACCCAATTGCTGCTGAAGCAAATGCAGCAATTGCGGCATATCTTTATTAGCCATAGTCATAGCGACCATGTGGCCTGCTTACCTATGTTGCTGGCCAATCTGTATGGTCTTGCAGGTTCCGACGAACAGGTGGTTATTTACGGTTCAGACACCACCTTAGCAGCGTTGCGTGAACACGTATTTAATTGGACCACTTGGCCTGACATGACCACCACTCAAGGTGCGGTCAGCCCTTTTGTCAGGTTCCAAGAAATCAGCGCAGGTGAGGTGGTGAGTATTAATGGCATCAGTATTCGCGCCTTTGCAACGTTTCACACCGTGCCCACCTTGGCCTTCGCCATTACTAAGCACGATCAGCTCAGTGTGTTTGTTACCGACACTGGTTTTGCTGACAGTTTGATTGATGAATTAAACGGGTTGGGCCCGATTGACGATCTTATTTTGGAGTGTTCATTTCCGAATGAGCTCGTTGCAGTTGCTGAACAGTCTCGCCATCTAACGCCGCAGCTATGCCTTGAGATTATTGCACGGCTCAATCAGCAACCTGGGCAAATTTGGATTAACCATTTAAAGCCCGATGTTGCTGATGAAATTCATAGGCAGCTCCGCGCAGCACAGCCACCACAAGGGTGGCAAGTGCTACTCTAAGCTGCTACACCCGCTTACGCCAGTAAAGCCAAAAGACTGCCGGTAATACATACAGCGAAAGTAGCGGTGCTAAAATCATACCGCCAATCATTGGCGCCGCGATGCGCTGCATCACTTCACTGCCGGTGCCTTCGGTTAACATGATCGGCAACAAGCTCGCAATAATGGTTATAACCGTCATGGCCTTCGGCCGCACTCGTAGTACTGCCCCGGTCATAATGGCATCATGCAAGCTTTGTTGGGTACGCGCAGTGGTCTGGCGCCAGGCGTTGTTCAAATACAACATCATGACCACGCCAAACTCTGCGGCAACACCAGCTAAAGCAATCATCCCCACCAATACAGCAATGGATAAATGATAGTCGAGCCACCAGATATACCAGAGACTACCGGCCAGTGCTAAAGGCAAGGTGGCCATAATCAATACGGCTTGCTTAAAGGAACCAAAAGTAAGGTAAAGCAATACTAAAATGATGGCCAAAGTCACAGGTATCACTTCTTTTAGCTTATTGCTGACCCGCTCCATAGACTCATATTGCCCCGACCAACTTAAGCTATATTGCGGCGGTAATTGATAGTCATCAAGGATTGGCTGGGCTGCATCAATCACGCTTCCCACTGCAACCCCTGCTGCCACATCAATGAATACCCAGCCGGTTGGCCGTGCGTTTTCACTGCGAATCATGACTGGCCCACTGGTGATTTCAACATCTGCGACCTGATCTAGGGTAAGCCATGCGCCAGCCTGACTGATCACTGGCAATTGTTTAATTTGCTCAAGGTGCTGTCGCTGAGCGCGTGGGTAACGCAAGGTGATAGGGTAACGTTCAGTTCCTTCAACAGTTTCAGCGATTTCTGCGCCGCCGATAGCAAACTGAATGGCTTGCTGAATTTCAGCTTGGCTTAACCCGTAACGAGCGGCCATATCTAGGCGTGGGCGAATCTCCACGTAGCGCCCTGAAGCTGGGCGCTCGGCAAACACCGACGAAACGCCTGGTACATCTTGCAGCTGCTGTTCAAGTTCAGCACCAATGCGCTGAATTTCAGCTAAATTCGCCCCCGATATTTTCAAGCCCAAAGGAGTTTTCAAACCGGTTGAGAGCATATCAATACGGGTTTTGATGGGTTGCACCCACGCATTAGTTACCCCTGGTACTTTTACGGTCGCATCTAGCTCTTTGATTAGCTTGGCTACCGTCATGCCTTCGCGCCATTCGCTTTCAGGTTTTAACTGAATGGTAGACTCAAGCATGGTGAGTGGAGCCGGATCGGTGGCGGTATCAGCTCGCCCACTTTTACCAAAAACAGATTCCACTTCTGGTATTTGCATGATTAAGCGGTCGGTTTGTTGCACGAGTTTGGCAACGGTAGCTGGGCTTACTCCTGGCAAGGTGGTTGGCATATACAGCAAATCACCTTCATGCATGGCCGGCATAAATTCGCTGCCGAGCTTACTCAGCGGGTAATAAGCACTCCCAGCCAGAAGGAGAGCAACCAACACCGTCGTTTTTGGCCACGCCATTACCTTGCTCAAGGTAGGTTGATACAGGTAGACCAAAGCTCTAGTGATAGGATTACTTTCTTCCGAACGGATTTTACCGCGCACAAAGTAACCCATTAGCACCGGCACTAAAGTAACGGCTAATAACGCTGCGGCAGCCATGGCAAAGGTTTTGGTATAGGCCAATGGAGCAAACAAGCGCCCTTCTTCATTTTCTAATGAAAATACCGGTACAAAGCTTAGGGTAACTATTAATAACGATAGAAATAACGCCGGGCCGACCTCAGTCGCGGCATTAGCGATCACCTGCCAGTGAGTTTTGCCTTGCGGAGCCTCGCCGTGTCGTTTTTGATAATCAGCTAAGTGCTTATGCGCGTTATCGACCATCACTATGGCAGCATCCACCAGCGCTCCCACGGCAATAGCTATACCACCCAAGCTCATAATGTTGGCGCTAATACCTAAGCTGCGCATGATAAGAAAGCTCATCAGCACGGCTAGCGGTATGGTAATTATGGCGACAAACGCAGACCGCATGTGCAACAAGAACAATACTGAAACCACAGCGATCCACAGCAATTCCTGAATCAATTTATCCGTTAAGTTATCCACAGCACGATGAATCAACTGTGAACGGTCATAAACAGGAACTATCTCCACACCTTCCGGTAAGCCTTGTTGCAAGGTTTTTAATTTCTCTTGCACGCGGGCTATGGTACCTAACGCATTTTCGCCGTAGCGCATCACGATAATGCCGCCCACCACTTCGCCTTCACCGTTGTATTCAGCGATACCACGACGGCTTTGCGGGCCACGTCGAACATGAGCCACATCGGCTAGAGTGATGGCTGCGCCAGCCTCGCTTTGCACGGGCAGCGGTAATTCGCGGAGATCATCGAGGCTTTGAATATAACCGGTGCCACGCACCATATATTCTGCTTCCGCCATTTCTACGATACCGCCGCCCACTTCACGGTTAGCAGCAACGATAGCTTGACGTACTTGCTCTATGGTTAAGTTGTACGCCAACAAGCGCTCGGGTTGTAACACCACTTGATAGGCTTGCACCATACCACCGACGGTGGCAACTTCAGCAACCCCTTCGACGCTTTGCAGTTCAGGTTTTAAAAACCAATTTTGCAAGCTGGTGAGTTCACCTAAGTGATGGCTGGCTGCTGGAGCTTGCAACACATATTGAAAGACCCAGCCGACACCGCTAGCATCCGGTCCTAAGTTAGGGCTCACTCCCTCTGGAAGCCTTTCTTTGGCCTGACTCAAGTATTCTAGAACTCGGCTTCTCGCCCAGTAAATGTCGGTACCATCTTCAAATAGAATATACAGGTACGAGTCACCGAAAAAAGAAAAACCACGCACCTGAGTCGCACCAGGCACGGCAAGCATTACGTTGGCTAACGGCCAGGTAACTTGCTCTTCAACCAACTGCGGCGCTTGTCCCGGATACGAGGTTTTTACAATGACTTGGACATCGGACAGGTCTGGAATAGCATCCAACGGCGTGCTAACCATTGCCCGCCAGCCAAACCATGCGGTTAATAGTGCCGCAACAAGAACCAAGACACGATTTTGTAGCGAGCCCTTAATGATGCGCGTGAGCATTATCGGCCTCCGGTTCTTGATCTGAGCGGGTCGACGACTGATTTCCACGTAAGGTCGCTTCGGAATCGATGAGGAACTGGCCGGAAACCACAACCTTATCGCCATGCATTAACCCTGAAATGATTTCAACTTGGTTATGCACTGTGATACCGACTTTCACTTCACGTTGTTCAAAGCTGGCATCATCATTTTGGACGATAACGCGGTTGCTGCTGCCGGTCATGATGAGCGCATCAACAGGCACCGCCATCACGTTGCGCTTCGGCCCACCATAAAGTTTCACTTGTGCTTGCATGCCCACGTGCAACTCGCCAGAATCTACTAACTCAGCGGGTAACTCAATGCGTACGCGTTGGGTGCGAGCTTTGCTGTCTAACTCTGGGTAGATGTACTCAATATGGGTTTCGAGGTCGTGCCAACCAATTTGCGGCAAGGTTACATCGACTGGGCGATGGGCCTGAAACCAGCTGCTATAGCGTTCTGGCACATCAGCAATGAGCCAGTAGCTGTCTTGATTGGTGATGGTCATGAGTTCAGTGTTGGGCTCAACGTACATGCCTTCAGCAATAGTGATTGCGGTAACCACACCACTTTGCGCCGCATAAACTGGAACTCGGTATTTGATAGTTTGGGTTTGTTCTAACTCCTTGATGAGATGCGGTGCAAACCCTAATAGCGTTAATCGCAATGCTGCATCGCGGAGCAGTCGCTCACGCTGCTGGCTGGAGACGCCGCTGCTTAGCACTTGTAAGTAATCTTGTTGCGCTACTACGAGCTCTTTAGAATAAATTTCGTAAAGCAGCTCACCCTTTTCGACTGGTGTGCCCATACTGCGCACGTGCAACTGTTCAAGCCAACCAGCAGCCCTTGTATGCACGTGATAGCGCGCATTGTCATTCCACTGTACGGTGGCAATGGTTGGGAAATACCGCCATAAGGTGGTGTGTTCTACGGGTTGAGTTACGATGCCCAAGTTTTGCTGCATGGTGGCATTCACCTGCACCGAACTACCGGCACTGGTCTGTTGCTCTTGCAGCACTAAATCCATACCACAAATAGGGCAAGTTCCAGGTTCATCACTGTGAATATGGGTATGCATCGGACATACATAAAGCTCTTGAGCAGGTTGTAACTCAAAGGTTTGAGCATGACTGATAGTAGCAACAGGCAGCATTAGCGCTAGCCCAAGGTAAAGCGTAATTAAACGAAAAATTTTCATAAGATGACCTACTTAAACGACAAAAAGGTTAGTTTGTTCTTTTTGGTTTAAGCAGATAAAGGTGGGCGTAATGACTCTTCGACGCGTTGCACTGGCGCAGCAATAAGCTCTGGCCAATTGTTCTTCTTGGAAAGATTAATTTGTAAAATTGTTGGTGTGGCAATAGCACTTAATGCTGAGCCGCAGAAATGCTGACAGCTCGAGCAGCTATCGTTACAGTCAGCGTGTGCCATAGCTGGCTGTATTTGCTCTACATCCATGCAGCACTCGTGCTGTGGGCTGTGCTGATCAGGCATAGCCTGTGCTGGAGCCCCTAAAGGCCCCAGCAACAAGCTTGCAATGATTAGCATCAATATCGTTTTCATGAGTTTAGTATAAACCCTGAATTACCATATTGTCACGCGCTGATCTTCCGGCACATACAAAGCATCACCTTCTTTAACATCAAAGGCTTCGTAGAATGCTGGGATATTTACCACAGTACCGTTAACACGTAGCTTCGCTGGAGAATGCGGATCACTTAACACTTGGTTACGTAAATATTCATCACGTACTTTGGTTTTCCACACTTGTGCCCAGCCTAAGAACACGCGCTGTTCGCCGGTGTAGCCATCCATGACTGGCGACTTTTTACCGTCTAAAGCATCTAGGTAAGCACGGTAAGCGATAGTTAAACCAGCCAAGTCACCAATGTTTTCGCCTAGGGTTAATTTACCGTTTACAAATACATCTGGCAGTACTTCGTAGCTATCATATTGCTTCGCTAGCAAGCTACCACGCTCATCAAAAGCTTCGCGGTCAGCATCAGTCCACCAGCTGCGTAAGTTGCCGTCACCGTCGTATTTAGAACCTTGGTCATCAAAACCATGGCCTAATTCGTGACCGATAACCGCACCGATACCGCCGTAGTTCACTGCGTCTTCAGCATTCATGTCGAAGAATGGTGGTTGCAAGATACCCGCTGGGAACACAATTTCATTACGCACAGGGCTGTAATAAGCGTTCACGGTTTGCGGCGTCATGCCCCAATCTTCTTCATCCACTGGCTTGCCGATTTTGCCAATATTTTCAGCGTAATCAAAAGCTGAAGAAGCACGCACGTTAGCCACTAAGTCATGGGCATCTACGCTTAGGTCTGAGTAGTCACGCCACTTGCTTGGGTAACCAATATAAGGGGTAAACTTACTCAGCTTTTCCAGGGCTTTTTCTTTAGTGTCTGGAGTCATCCACTCAAGCTCTAGAATCGAAGCACCGTAGGCTTCAATTAAGTTTTCAACTAATTCTTCCATGCGTGCTTTAGCAACTGGCGGGAAGTAAGTTTCAACGTATTCCTGCCCCAAAATTTCGCCTAAAGCGCGATCGGTTAAGGTAACCCCACGCTTCCAACGCGGCTCTTGCTCTGGCGTGCCACGTAATACTTTACCGTAGAAAGCAAAACGCGCGTCGTTAATATCTTCTGACAACACAGAAGCATAGCGCTCAACGGTTTTCAGGGTGACGTAGTGCTTCCATGTTGCTAAATCAACATCAGCGAATAATTCACCAAGGGCGGCAAAGTACGAAGGCTGACGCACTACGGCTTCTTCAACCGCCTGCAGGCTTGCAGCATCGCTATAAGCACCAAAATCAAAACCACCTAACAAGGTTTTAATGTCAGCTACTGATTTTTTGTTGTAAGTTTTATCGGCGTTACGGCTTTCCACACGGCTCCACTGAACTTCAGCCAACTTGGTTTCTAAATCCAAGACGGCTTGACCAGCATCAGCGGCTGCTTCGTAATCCACTAAAGCCAATATTTCTGAAATGTAGGCTTGGTATTGCTCGCGTATTTCAGCAAACTTTTCGTTGTCTTCTAAGTAGTAATCACGATCGGGTAAACCTAAGCCTGATTGCGAGAAGTAAATCGCATTAATGTCAGGGTTTTTCGCATCGGGGTACACATAAAAACCAAACGGCGCGCGCACACCAACGCGAGCTAAGCTTGCCATTTCTGCCGCTAGTTCAGCGTGGCTAGATAGGTTTTTGATTTTCGCTAAATCGTCAGCAATCGGCTGGTAGCCCAATTCATTTAACTCAGCCACGTTCATGAAGCTGTTATAAAAGTCACCAATTTTCTGTTCGTTGGTGCCCTTGGCCGCATTACTGTTTGCTGCTGCGGTGATAATTTTGTGCAGGCGCTCTTGGTTTTCTTCGCGTAGTTCTAAGAACGAACCCATACGCGCTTTATCAGCAGGAATTTCTGCTTGCTCGTACCAAGTTCCATTTACATAGTTAAATAAGTCATCTTGCGGGCGTACTTCTTTATTGAAGTCGGCTAGGTTTAAACCTGAAGTGAGTTGTTGCTGCTGTTGCTGAGTGGTTTGCGTATCGCTTTGTTGTGGTGAGCATGCCGCCACACCCAATGCCATCGCAACACTTAAAGCAAGCGTGCTTACTTTGTTCATATTGTCCTCTACAGTCTGGATTATTAATTTTAATTTATCCCATCTACCATAAGGGATTGCACTGTAGCGGGCAATAAAAAACCCGACCATGCAGCGCATCATCGGGCTTTTCTACCGCAAAAAATTGTTGCGAAATGTTAAATCGCTTTATTTTTTCGCTTTCTTCGCAGCTTTCTTGTTTGGCAAGTCAGTGATCGAACCTTCGAAGATCTCTGCTGCTTGACCAATAGTTTCATGCAAGGTTGGGTGCGCATGAATGGTGAGTGCGATATCTTCTGCATCACAACCCATTTCAATGGCTAAACAAACTTCACCCAACAACTCACCGGCATTAGAACCAACGATAGCACCACCGATAATACGGTTGTTCTTATCGAATAACAGCTTGGTTAAGCCGTCGGTTGCGCCTTGTGAAATGGCACGGCCTGAAGCTGCCCATGGGAATACCGCTGCTTCGTACTCAACACCTTGCTCTTTCGCTTCTTTCTCAGTTAAACCTGCCCACGCAACTTCAGGGTCGGTGTAAGCAATTGATGGAATAACTTTCGGGTCGAAGTAGTGCTTCATGCCTGAAATAACTTCAGCGGCAACGTGACCTTCGTGGACTGCTTTATGCGCAAGCATTGGCTGGCCAACAATGTCACCAATCGCGTGAATATTGCTCACGTTAGTACGTAATTGCTTATCCACTTCAATGAAGCCACGGTCAGTAACTTTAACACCAGCGTTTTCAGCGCCTACTTTGCCACCATTTGGCGCACGGCCAACAGCAACAAGAATCGCATCATATTTTACTGGTTTCTCAGGCGCTTTATCGCCTTCAAAGGTTACATAAACACCGTCTTTCTTCGCTTCAACTTTAGCGGCTTTAGTGTTCAGCATCACGTTATCGAATTTCTTAGAAATCGACTTGGTGAAGGCTTTGATAATATCTTTGTCAGCTGGTGGAATTAACTGATCAGTCATTTCTACCACATCGATTTTCGAACCTAATGCGCTGTAGACACAACCCATTTCTAGACCGATGATACCACCGCCTAAAATCAGCATACGCTCAGGAATGAAACGTAGCTCTAGAGCTGCGGTAGAGTCCCATACGCGCTCGTCATCATGAGGTACAAATGGTAATTTGATTGACTGTGAACCTGCAGCAATAATCGCGTGCTCAAAGTTAACTACTGTTTCTTTACCATCAGCATCAGTGACTTTTAGCTGTTTGTCGCTAGCAAATTCACCGTTACCATGAACCACAGTAACTTTGCGCATTTTCGACATTTGCTTCAAACCACCAGTAAGCTGGCCGATTACTTTGTCTTTGTGCGCACGCACTTGGTCTAAATCGATTTTTGGAGCACCGAATTCAACGCCTTCCGCGCCCATGTGCTTAGCATCTTCAATGTGTTTGGCAACGTGCAATAACGCTTTTGATGGAATACAGCCTACGTTTAAGCATACGCCACCTAAGGTGTTGTAACGCTCAACCAGTACTGTTTCTAAACCTAAGTCAGCAGCGCGAAACGCTGCAGAGTAACCACCAGGGCCGCCAC
This sequence comes from Pseudidiomarina sp., assembly GCA_048269045.1. Lineage (GTDB taxonomy): Bacteria > Pseudomonadota > Gammaproteobacteria > Enterobacterales > Alteromonadaceae > Pseudidiomarina. The sequence continues at coordinate 107,851 of JBLWUG010000006.1, read as the reverse complement.
CAAGAACGACGACTTGGGCCTTCACTTCTTTGCTCATAGGAACCTCTTTGAATTCGGGCTATGTGTTCGTTGACAATAAGTGGGGCTGATTATAACAGCCCCTGTATCATTTGTTTACTTTATAGAACCAATTTACGGATATCCGATAATACCGCACTTAGGTACACGCTAAAGCGAGCGGCTAACGCACCATCGATAACACGGTGGTCGTAGCTTAAGCTTAATGGCAAGGTTAAGCGTGGTACGAATTCTTTACCATTCCACTTCGGCTTCATCTCGCTCTTAGATACGCCTAAGATAGCAACGTCTGGCGCATTAACGATTGGCGTAAATGCAGTTCCACCGATACCACCAAGGCTAGAAATCGAGAAACAGCCACCCTGCATATCTTGGGCCTTCAGCTTGCCGTCACGTGCTTTAACACTAATTTCGACAAGCTCTTCTGACAACTCGTAAATGCCTTTTTTATCCACATCACGAATCACAGGAACCACCAAACCGTTTGGCGTATCTACTGCAATACCAATGTGCACGTATTTTTTCATCACTAAGGCTTCGCCAGACTCGGCCAAAGATGAGTTAAATACCGGGAACTCACGCAAGGCTTTCGCCGCGGCTTTCATGATGAATACTAATGGAGTGATTTTCACGCCATCTTTCTTCTTCGCTTGAATTTCATTTTCCGCTTTACGGAAGGCTTCAAGCTCAGTGATATCCGCTTCATCAAACTGCGTTACATGCGGAATAGTGACCCAGTTACGGTGTAGGTTCGGGCCTGAAATCTTCTGAATTCGCGTTAGTGGAACTTCTTCCACTTCGCCGAACTTACTGAAATCAACTTTCGGCTGGGCAATCACTTGCAAGCCACCTGCACCTTGCGCGGTGCCTGAAGCTGCAGTTGCTTTCGGACGCGACAACTCGTATTTCACGTACTCTTGCACATCTTCTTTCAAAATACGTTGCTTACGACCACTGCCTTTAACCACGCCAAGGTCAACACCAAACTCATTCGCTAAACGACGCACAGCTGGTGATGCATAGGCCAAGCCATCAGACTGTTGTTTCTTGTCTAGTGGATGATCGGGTACTGGCGGCTTGCGCGAACCGCTCGCTGGCGTTGGTTCTTTGCTTTCAGCAGCAGGCTGCTCAGCTGGTGCCGCAGATTCTGCTGGTGCTTCGCTAGCGCTTTCAGTGGTGGTTACCGTTAAGGTAATTACTAAAGAGCCTTCTTTTACTTTGTCGCCCACCGCAACAGCTACAGACTCTACCTTACCGCCCTGTGGCGCTGGTACATCCATAGTGGCTTTGTCGGTTTCTAAAGTAATTAAGCCGTCTTCAGCTTCGATTTCATCACCGGCTTGCACCAGAACTTCAATCACATCCACTTCGCCCGACTCGCCAATATCTGGAACTTTGACGTCGATGGTTTCAGTGGTCGTGGTCGCTGGCTTTGCTGCTGGTTCAGCTGCGTTTTCTGCTGGTGCCGCTGCTTCTGGCTCCGGCTCAGGCTTCGACTCCACCTCTGGCTCAGCTGCAGTTTCAGCAGCTGCTTCAGCGGCTGCTTCAAACATCGCTAATAACGCGCCTTCAGAAATCTTATCGCCTACGTTTACTTTTACTTCAGCAACGACGCCCGCAAAAGGTGCAGGAATATCCATCGATGCCTTATCACTTTCAACAGTAATCAATGAATCTTCTACTTCAACGCTGTCGCCAGCGTTGATTAGAATTTCAATTACTTCGACTTCGTCTCCGCCCACATCGGGGGCGAGTACTTCTTTTAAATCTGCCATAGTAGCCTCCGCTCCCGCTGCTTATGCGTGTAGTGGGTTGATTTTGTTCGTGTCGATACCAAAGTCTTTAATCGCTTTCGCAACTACTTTCGCATCAATATCACCCGCTTTCGCCAATTCAGTCAGTGCTGCAACAACAATGTACTGAGGGTTCACTTCAAAGTGACGACGTAAGTTGGCACGGCTATCTGAACGACCGAAGCCATCAGTACCTAGTACACGATACGGCGTTGGTACCCACGCACGGATTTGGTCAGCGTATTGCTTCATGTAGTCGGTAGCGGCAATGGTTGGCCCTTTAGCGTCAGCAAGCAACTCAGTTACATAAGCTTGCTTCTGCTTACCGTCAACATGCAACATGTTGTAACGCTCAACGTCGTAACCATCACGCGCCAGCTCATTAAATGAAGTTGCACTGTACACTTTAGCAGTGATACCAAAATCGTCAGCCAAAATCTTCGCGGCATCGCGAACTTGCTGCAAAATGGTACCTGAACCTAATAGCTGAACTTCGCCTTTGGCTTTTTTCGCAGTTTGCGTTTCCAGCTTATACATACCTTTGATAATGCCTTCTTCAACACCTTCTGGCATTTCAGGGTGCTGATAGTTTTCGTTCATTACCGTTAGATAGTAGAACACGTTCTCTTGTTCAGCGTACATACGACGTAAGCCATCTTGTACGACAACCGCTACTTCATAACCAAAGGTTGGGTCATAAGTAATACAGTTAGGTACGGTATTAAACAAGATATGGCTGCTACCGTCTTGGTGCTGTAAGCCTTCACCGTTTAGGGTGGTACGGCCGGCAGTACCACCGACTAAGAAGCCGCGGGCATGGCTATCACCAGCTGCCCAAACGAGATCACCAACGCGTTGGAAACCAAACATTGAGTAATAGATGTAGAAAGGAATCATCGGCTCGTTGTTGGTCGAGTAGCTAGTTCCAGCTGCAACCCATGACGCCATGGCGCCGAGCTCGTTAATACCTTCTTGTAGAACCTGACCTTTCTTATCTTCGCGGTAGTAAGCAACTTGGTCAGCATCTTGCGGCTCATACTTCTGGCCTTGGCTCGAATAGATTCCAACCTGACGGAACAAGCCTTCCATACCGAAGGTACGGGCTTCATCAGGTATAATTGGCACAATGCGCTTACCAATTTTCTTATCTTTCAACAAGGCATTAAGAATACGTACGAATGCCATGGTGCTTGAAATTTCACGTTCGCCAGAGCCCTTGGTAACTGCATCAAAAGCTTTCAATGAAGGCACTTCTAACTCGACGTTAGTCTTCGGCGTGCGCACTGGGTTGAAACCACCTAAGGCTTCACGACGCTCGCGAATGTATTTTGCTTCTTCGCTGTCTTCTGGGAACTTGTAGAATGGAATATCTTCAAGATCTTTGTCTTCAATAGGAATGTTGAAACGATCACGGAAGTGTTTAATCGCATCAATATCCATCTTCTTAACTTGGTGCGCGATGTTTTTACCTTCACCCGCTGCACCCATGCCGTAACCTTTAACCGTCTTCGCTAAGATCACTTGCGGACGACCTTTGGTGTTCACAGCTTTGTGATACGCAGCATAAACTTTAACTGGGTCATGACCACCACGGTTTAGGCGCCAGATATCTTCATCTGACAAGTTGGCGACCATGGCTTTGGTTTCTTCTGTTTTACCGAAGAAATGCTCACGGGTGTACGCGCCACCTTTGGCTTTATAGTTTTGATACTCGCCATCCACGCTGTCTTGCATGATTTCTGCAAGCTTGCCATCGGTATCGCGATGCAATAACGGATCCCAGTAGCGACCCCAAATGACTTTGATCACTTCCCAGCCAGCACCGCGGAAGGTGCCTTCGAGTTCTTGAATGATTTTGCCGTTACCACGCACCGGGCCATCCAAACGCTGGAGGTTACAGTTCACGATAAAGGTTAAGTTATCTAAGCCTTCGCGCGTAGCAAGACCGATAGCACCTAAGCTTTCTGGCTCATCAACTTCACCGTCACCTAAGAAACAGTAAACGCGCTGGTTTGAACAGTCTTTAATGCCGCGGTCGGTCAAGTACTTCAAGTAACGTGCTTGATAGATAGCTTGGATAGGACCTAAGCCCATTGATACCGTCGGGAACTGCCAAAAGTCCGGCATTAAGTGTGGGTGTGGGTACGAAGATAAGCCGTTACCATCCACTTCTTGACGGAAGTTGTTTAATTGCTCTTCGCTAATGCGGCCTTCTAAGAAAGCACGCGCATAAATACCTGGTGACACGTGACCTTGGATAAATAAGAAATCACCGCCGTCTTGCTCGGTAGGACCACGGAAGAAGTGGTTAAAGCCCACATCGTAAATCATTGCCGATGAAGCGAAGCTTGAAATATGGCCACCCAGCTCTAAATCTTTCTTAGATGCACGTAATACCATAGCTAGCGCGTTCCAACGAATCGCCGCACGAATGCGTGATTCGATAGCACGGTCGCCAGGCAAGTTTGGCTCTTGGCTCGCCGGAATCGTATTTAAGTACGCTGTGGTTGCGTTGTATGGTAAGTAGGCACCGCTGCGTCGCGCTTTTTCAATCAGCGACTCTAAAATAAAGTGTCCACGCTCGGCACCATCTTCTTCTAATACGACTTCTAACGCTTCTAGCCACTCGCTAGTTTCTTGCGGGTCGATGTCATCTTTCAAATGGTCAGTCATATTCTGTCCTTACCCTTGCTGAGTTCGGCGTAGCGACCGTTGAATCCGTGACTGTTCACGATTCGAGGTAAGCAACGCATGTTCAATAAAGGCCAGGAGCTGATGGCATTCCTCTCGGGCTTGCTCTGGCTCTCCGGCGGTAATCGCTGCAACTATTTGTTGCCGATGTTCGTGCAATTGCTGCATGATGCCCGGCTTGTGGGCAAGGTCTTGCAGGTTTTGCTGAATATTGTTTAACAGTAACGGCCCCATGCTACGTACTAAATGTAGCAAAATGACATTATGTGAGGCTTCGGTTATGCGTAAATTGAAGTCATTTAGAACGCGCGCTTGAGCGGCAAGATCAGTCCCCGGCTCTTTCTTCAAGGCGCTAAAGGCCTCTTTAATGGCTTCAAGATCGGCTGGAGTTCCGCGCAGCGCAGCATAATAGGAGCTAATACCTTCTAGTGCATGGCGAAACTCGAGTAAATCAAATTGTGATTCGGGGTGCTGTGTAAGTAAGTCGATTAAAGGTTCGGCGACGCGTTGTTGCATATTATCGCAAACAAAGGTCCCACCACCTTGGCGGCGCTCGATTAAACCCCGTGCTTCTAGTTTTTGAATGGCTTCGCGCAAACTGGGGCGCGATACCGAGAATTGGGCGGCAAGATCGCGCTCAGAGGGCAAGCGTGCGCCTGCCTCTAGGGTTCCATCGACAATCATGGCTTCAATGCGCGCCATGATTACATCGGAAAGCTTAGTATGTTGTATTCTCTCGAATGCCATCCCAATCTCCTCTCCATCTTGGTTTAATGGTCTTACCAAGAGGGGCGGTCATTGTAAATCATGGCCGTCAAAAACCCAAGCATAATCAGCCTACAACCAACCACCTATCGTCAATATTGCTATAAACACTAAATATAACAAGAAGTTACGCTTTATCAGCGCGACGGTGGTCAGAGCAGTCAAAGTCTCTGCTGCTTCTGCTGTTTTCGTTAATGCGATAAAGTTGTTTTGTGGCTTGTTACCAATCGAGTTCAACCAGACTGATGCCGCATTAGAAAAGTGACCGACAAATAAGAAGCCTAGCCCCATTAAGCGGGTGGGTAACCACTCAACAATTTGATTTATTTTAGTCCAATTTTCGCTACGCTGGTGGCGCATGTCCCGTATAGTCGCGTAGAGCAGCGCGCCGGTGATGCCAAAAAGCAGGAAATATACCAGTACCGCAAAGTAATAGCGTAAGTGAATCCACAATAGTAGCTGCTCTGCTGGAGCTGCTTCTTCACGCTCAGCAGCGTACTGTAATTCTTGTACTTGCTGGTTTCGCGCGGCTTCATCACCTTCCGCTTCGGCCTGCAACAACGCTTTATACGCAGTTCGCGCCCGGGGCATTTGAATCGCTACTAATAATCCGGCCGCGCTTACCAAAAACGTCACCAAAACGCTGTTAATGAGCAGTACTATAAAACCAATTAGCAAAGCTGGTATTAAAGCCCAGCCAATTTGGCCCCATTCATTTTGGCGCCATTCGTCAACTTGAGTATTTTTTGTTTGTGCCAGTTGCCAGCGGCGAATGATGCGACGCCATTGTAAATTACGCGTTACCCTTATCGTTCGTTCAAGCGCATACGCCAGCAATATTGCCAGTAAATACATGGTTATATCCTACTTTTTAACAGTTCAGAAAAGTACGTCCACGAAAATGCTGGACCGGGATCAGTTTTACGCACAGGGGCAATGTGTTGATGCCCTACGATGCGCTGTGGGGTGAGCTGAGGATAAGTCGAAATCAGCACTGCGGCAACCTCTGCTAATCGAAGATATTGTTCATTAGTGTAGGGCTGCTGATCGGTTCCCTCAAGTTCTATACCAATACTAAAATCGTTGCAGCGGCGGCGGCCGCAATAGTGTGACCGCCCGGCATGCCAAGCGCGACGATGGAAAGGCACATATTGAATCAGTTCACCATCGCGGCGGATAAGACAATGGGCAGACACTCGTAAACCGGTTAAGGGTTCAAACTCAGGATGCGTACTAGTATCCAGCGTTCCCATAAATAAGTCGTCTATGTAGGGCCCACCAAACTCTCCCGCCGGTAAGCTAATGCCGTGCACCACCAGCAGACTGATATCTGTGGCATCGGGACGATCATCAGCGTGCGGTGATAATCGTTGTTTGGCTATACTTAAGCACCCGTCTTGAATCATCGTAAAAGCAACCGTTGAAATGGACTATTAAGGTTATCATAACCTAGCTTGTTTGATAGCCGACAGAATCATACAATAGCCGCATATTTACGCTTTTCATCTTATTAACCAAGGCAAACAAAAATGGATACACGAGTCGACGCTGCCCAATTAGCTCAAGATCGCCACCACATGGTCAAATTAGCACTGCAGGAAGATTTAAACGGTTTAGCTGCTGAGCTAGATATTACCGCGCAATTAATTCCGGCAGAAAAGCATGCAAAGGCTCGCGTAATCACCCGTGAAGACGCCGTTATTTGCGGCGTTGACTGGGTTAATGAAGTGTTTGCGCAGCTCGATGAAAACGTTACTGTCACTTGGCATGTTGCTGATGGAGATCAAGTTACGCCCAATACGGTGCTGTTTGAGCTCGAAGGCCCTGCTCGAGTAATTCTTACCGGCGAACGTACCGCCCTGAACTTTTTACAAACATTATCGGGCGTAGCTACTACCACCGCTGACTACGTTAGCCACCTCAAAGGTACAAATACCCGCTTATTAGATACCCGCAAAACAGTTCCTGGCTTGCGCACCGCACTGAAATACGCTGTGGTTTGTGGTGGCGGGAGCAACCATAGAGTTGGGCTCTATGATGCTTACTTAATCAAAGAAAACCATATTATGGCTTGTGGTGGTATTCAACAAGCGGTTGCTAAGGCTCGCGAATTAAACCCCGATAAACCCGTTGAAGTAGAAGTTGAAAATTTAGGTGAATATCAAGCCGCGCTAGCTGCAGGTGCCGATATTGTTATGCTTGATAACTTCTCGTTACAAGATATATACACGGCGGTGGAATTACGCACCAACGCCACGCAGTTAGAGGTCTCCGGCAATATTACCGATGCTCGTTTAAAGGAGCTATCTGCCACTGGCGTCGACTTTATTTCCTCAGGCGCACTAACAAAAAACATCCATTCTATAGATCTTTCGTTAAGGTTTGATCGATTTTAGTTATTGACGAAGCCCGTACTTCTGCTATCTTTTAAGGGCAGTGTGCAAACATTAGGCTGTTATGCCGTCTCCCTAGTGAATGCCAGGCATTGCTTTAAAGGCAAAACCACTGAAAGGTGGTGACGCAAAACTTCCGGTCCAACCAACCTGTTTTATTCAGGTCGGCGGATAGCGGGGCTGCAGGCTAAAGTCTGGTGGATGAAGTGGCTCTACGATGAATCTTTCTCCGTACGGCTAAACCACTTGTTCTTTCGGCTGTTGCAGGTAACTTTGTTGTAGTCTTGGTGGCTACCAAAAGTGCTGCTGCACCTACGGGAACCACACAGATAACAACAATAACTAAATGAAAGTACAGACAACTTTCGGGAGATTTATCATGAACGCGCAAAATCAACGCGGTTTTACCCTTATCGAGCTGATGATCGTAGTTGCGATTATCGGTATTTTGGCTGCTGTAGCTATTCCTATGTACAGTGACTATACCCAACGTGCGAAAGCATCCACTGGTTTGGCGGCATTAGCCAACTACAAAACCACTGTGGCGATGTGCTATCAGACGAGGGGCACTCTTACAGGTTGTGATGCGAGTACAGACGCTGTTCCAGAGTCTGCTCCTGGTGCTGGTGATGCAACCCCAGCAAACGTTACGCCTATCCCAAAGGCTATTTCAACTGCCGGTCAAGTTAATGGCATCGTAGCAGCAGATGTTGCTGATGGTGTGATTACTGCGACCCTTGAAGCACAAAGTGCGGATGATGGCGCTACAGCTAGTGGTAACATCGATGTTAGCTTAACGCCTGAAGCTTCTTTAGAAGGTGGTGTTTTAACTTGGACTATTGCTTGCTCTGACTATGCAGTAGGTACTCGAGTTGATGGTTGTTCAGAAGCTATCTAATCGTTTTACCATGATGTAATTGATGTATAGGATCTCAACGTTTCGTTGAGATCCTTTTATTTCTAAAGGTTCCATATGCTCCATCACTCTCTTGCTGCTTTGATGTTGCGCGACAAGCTGATTCCAGAAGACAAGCTAAGTCAATGCAGTGCATTTGCATGGGAAAACAAACTACCTTTTACCAGCTGCTTACTCGAGCAGAAATTAATATCACCACAAAAACTCGCGCAATTTTGTTACAACGAATCCAACGCACCTTTGTTGGATCTCGATGCTTTCAATATCGATTTTATTCCACAAGATATTGTCAATGACCGGCTGATACGCAAAAACCATGCGGTCCCCTTGTATCAACGCGGCAATATCTTATACATCGCTGTATCTGACCCTACTCAAATTGAAGTGCTCGATGAATTTCAGTTTCGTACGCGGTTGCAAGCCGAAGCTGTTTTAGTTGAAGAGCACAAACTACAAAAGCTCATCGACAAGCTGTTAGAAAGCGATACTGCTGCGTTGGAGATTACCGAGGCCGACGAGCAAGAACTACGCGACATTGATACTGCCGACCCTCGTGAAGAGGAAAATGCGGCGGTTGCTGGTGACGGCAAAAACGATGCCCCCATTGTTATTTACATCAACAAAATGCTGTTAGATGCCATAAAGCGAGGCGCGTCGGATTTACACTTTGAGCCTTATGAACATGATTATCGCGTGCGTTTTCGGGTTGATGGCGTGTTGCATGAAGTGGCACGGCCCCCGGTTGCTTTATCGGCTCGTATCGCGGCTCGACTCAAAGTTATGGCACAGTTAGATATTGCCGAACGCCGCTTACCGCAAGATGGTCGGATTAAATTAAAACTATCGAAACATAAAGCAATCGATTTCCGCGTAAGTACGCTTCCCACCCTTTATGGCGAGAAAATAGTTATGCGGATCTTGGATGCCGCTGCAGCCATGATTGGTATCGAGTCTTTGGGCTACGAGCCAGAACAACAGCGACTCTACGAAGAAGCTTTAGACAAGCCACAAGGCATGATCTTAGTTACTGGCCCGACAGGGTCAGGTAAAACGGTATCGCTCTATACCGGCTTAAACATCTTGAATACGCCGCAACGAAATATATCTACTGCGGAAGACCCGGTTGAAATCAACCTACAAGGTATCAACCAAGTTCAGATTAACGTAAAAGCAGGCTTAACCTTTGCTGACGCGCTACGTTCATTCTTACGACAAGATCCCGATGTCGTCATGGTTGGTGAGATTCGTGACCTGGAAACCGCAGAAATTGCGATTAAAGCGGCACAAACCGGTCACTTAGTATTATCCACCTTGCACACCAACTCAGCGGCAGAAACCCTGACCCGCTTACTTAATATGGGTGTTCCCGCCTATAACATCGCGGGCTCGGTCACTTTGATTATTGCGCAGCGGTTGGCACGACGCTTATGTAACGTCTGCAAAGCTGAAGAGAAACTTCCACACGATGAGCTGGTACGCCAAGGCTTTAGCGAAGAACAAATCGAATCACTGGTGCTTTACAAACCAGTTGGCTGTGACCAATGCACGGACGGCTACAAAGGCCGAACCGGTATTTACGAAGTTATGCCCGTGACTTCAACCATCCAAGAATTAATTATGACCAATGCATCAGCATTGGACATTGCTAAGCAAGCGCGACAAGATGGTATACATTCATTACGCCAATCGGCGTTGTTAAAAGTAGCAAGTGGTGTTACGAGCCTGGCTGAAGCAAATCGGGTGAGTAGCTTCTAATATAATAATAACGCTTTAACAAACAGAGTGAATCAAACCCATGGCCAAAAGTGCAGCAGCTGTGAATGAAATCAAAGAGTTTGAATGGAGCGGTATCAACAAAAGCGGTAAGCGCCTCAATGGTGTGATGCGCGGCGAAAATGACCGCCAAGTGCGCACCCGCTTGCGTGAACAGGGCGTTACCCCTCGCAGCGTTAAAAAGAAGCGCAAATCCCTCTTTGGTGACAAGAAAATCAAAGGCAATGATATTGCCCTATTCACCCGTCAAATCGCGACTATGCTGGCCGCTGGTGTACCTTTACTGCAGTCCTTAGAAATGGTTGCGCGCGGCGTCGAAAACAATAGAGTGCGTGATTTGATGATGACGATTGCCGCTGACGTCGGCTCCGGCTTACCCTTAGCCACTGCGCTGCGTAAACATCCAGATGTATTTGATGACCTCTATTGTGATTTAGTCGATTCGGGCGAGCAATCCGGTGCGCTTGAAACCATCTATGACCGTATTGCTACCTATCGTGAAAAATCAGAAGAACTGAAAGCCAAAATCAAAAAAGCTTTAGTGTACCCGGCGGCGGTTATTGTCGTGGCCTTGGTTGTTACGGTAATTCTTCTGGTGTACGTGGTACCGCAATTTGAAGCGGTATTTAAAGACTTTGGTGCGGAGCTCCCAGCCCTCACCCAATTTGTGGTGACACTTTCTGAGGTCGTCCAAAAATACTTTCTCTACGTATTAGCTGGCCTAGTTGTAGCCGGTTGGCTATTTAAGCGCGCCTACTCCAAAAGTTTGAAGCTGCGCGACCGGGTCGATAAGATCTCTTTAAAAGTACCTATCATAAAAGAAATTCTTAACAAAGCAGCGGTGGCGCGATTCTCGCGTACACTGTCAACGACCTTCGCAGCCGGTGTGCCCTTAATCAGTGCATTAGAATCAGCATCGGGCTCGTCAGGTAATGCCGTATATCGTGATGCGATATTGCGTATTCGAGACGAGGTAACTTCGGGCATGCAAATGAACACAGCGATGCAAGCGCAAGAGCTCTTCCCTACGCTCGCGACCCAAATGGTCTATATTGGCGAAGAATCCGGCGCACTTGATGACATGCTAGCCAAAGTCGCCAGTATTTATGAACGGGAAGTCGATGACCTCGTAGACAACTTGACGGCGCTCCTCGAACCAATGATCATGGTGGTTATTGGGGGCTTAGTTGGTGGCTTGATTGTTGCTATGTACCTGCCCATTTTCTCGCTCGGCCAAGTCGTAGGATAAACAAACATGGATGTATTATTAATGCTCACACCCAATAGCATCTGGGTGACTTTATTTGCGCTGGCTTTTGGAATGGTTGTTGGCAGCTTCCTTAACGTTGTGATTGCCCGCATGCCGGTGATGCTGCAACGTCAATGGCAGCGTGAATGTGCAGTGGTTATGGAAACCGCACCACCAACGCCTGCAGCAGAGCGCTTCAATGTAGCCATACCAGGCTCGCACTGCCCCAAATGCAACACAGCTATTCGCTGGTACGATAATATTCCGGTAATTAGTTGGCTATTGCTAGGGGCTAAATGCCGCCATTGCCGAGCTCCTATCGCACTGCGCTATCCTTTTATAGAATTACTTACCGGTGCCAGCTTTGCGGTATTGGTGTGGTTCTTTGGTTTTAGTGTCACCAGTCTCGTATACATGCTTTTGGCAGCCTTGTTGATAAGCATGTTCTTTATTGATGCCGACCACATGCTGTTGCCCGATCAGCTCACCTATACCATGTTATGGCTAGGGCTCGGCTTTGCTATCTATAGTCAGCACTTACCCCTCGTCGATGCGGTGATAGGTGCGATCGTTGGCTATCTGGCGCTGTGGTCGGTGTACTGGCTGTTTAAGCTACTAACCGGTAAAGAAGGCATGGGCTATGGTGATTTTAAGCTACTTGCCGCATTCGGAGCTTGGACCGGGTATCAACTACTCCCTGTAGTGGTCATCGCAGCCGCCGTAAGTGGCGCCATCATTGGTCTTATTTGGCAACGCGTGCAAAAGCATAAACAAGGCCAGCCGATACCCTTTGGACCTTTTCTCATCTGTGGTGGTGTCATTGCCATGTTGTGGGGCCAAGAAATACTAACCGCCTATTGGCGTTGGTTATTGCCCTAATGTATGTCGTTGGTATAACTGGTGGTATTGGCAGCGGTAAAACCACGGTCACGAAGCTATTTGAAGCGCTAAGTATTGATGTGGTCGATGCTGACGTTATTGCGCGCCATATATTTGATTTAGATAGCCCAGCGCTGGCCGCCGTGGCCGACCGATTTGGTGCTGATGCGTTGCATAGCGATGGCACCTTGAATCGCGCTTGGTTACGCGAGCGAATTTTTACCAACACCGACGACAAAGACTGGCTAAATAGCCTCACGCATCCCTTGATTCGGCAACAACTACTGCAGCAGTTACACCAAGCAACATCGCCCTATGTTCTGCTATCGGCGCCTTTATTGGTGGAGAACAAACTTACCGAAATCTGTGACCAAGTATTGGTGGTCGACATTACACCAGCGCAACAAATTGAGCGAACAATTGGTCGTGATCAAGTGACTAAATCCCAAGTTGAAGCTATTATTGCCGCACAAGCCAGTCGCGAAGAACGCTTAGCTGCTGCTCATCAAGTGATTGATAATTCAGCAGACCCAGCAAGTTTAGTGCCACAAGTAGAAGCTTTGCATAATCTTTACCTGCGCTTAGCACAGGATAATACACGCAGTAATTGAATCTTCACCATAAGCCGCTATGATAGAAGTCATGCCTAATAATAATAATTATATTGTCTATGAGTATCCGCTGCATGAGCGCTTACGCACTTATTTGCGTATTGAACATATAGTGGCTGCTCTACAGCCGCATACTCCGGTAACGCAGCAAAATTATACGCGCTTCTTTAGTGCGCTTTTGGCTATTCTTGATTTGTGTGAACGCAGTGATGTGCGCACTGATGTACAAAAAGATCTCGATAAGCGCCGCAATCAACTGCAGGTGTGGTCAGAACACCCCGATGTGAATCAAGAACAACTGCAGCAAACCATGACCCAAGTCAGCTCTGCGCTGAAGTCGATTCAGCAGTTAAGCCGCGTGGGAAGTGAGCTTAAGCAAGATCGCTTGCTAAGTGCCGTTCGTCAACGCTTCGCTATGCCTGGTGGCACCTGTAACTTTGATGTACCACAGTTACACTACTGGCTCCATCAAACCCAAGCCTTTCGCGATGCTGATACGGAAAAGTGGTGGCAATGCTTGTCAGTACTCATTCAGGGGTTGCAGCTCGAACTTGACCTACTCCGTGGGCAAGCGCCCTTTAAAGCAGTCGTAGCACCTAACGGCTTACTACAAGAGAGTACCGAACCATTAAGTCTGTTACGCATTCGGGTAACTGGTGAACTCGATGCCTACCCAGTGATTTCAGGCCATAAACAACGCTTTAACATTCGTTTTTTACGTTATGCACCTGAAAGTGGTAAAGCTTCAGTAGATTATGATGTGAATTTTGAATTGGCATTATGCCCGTAAATCAAACCGATGTGAGAATATCGATTATCGCTTGATTGGCTTCAGGAAATACATAAGCTTCGAGTTCGTAGATGGGAACCCAACGCCATTCTTGCCCTTCTTGCTGAGCTACCGCACCGGTAAACTCAGTCACCTTCCAAACATCTAACATCACTTGTTTATCACCATAATCGTGAGTAATTACGGTTAACGGACAGGCATTGGTGATTTGGATATTACATTCTTCAGCTAGTTCACGCTGCAGTGCGTCATAGACGCTTTCATTAGCTTCAACTTTACCACCGGGGAATTCCCATTTATTGCCTTGGTGAAGATGAGCATGGCGACGGCTGATAAAAATATCGCCGTCGGCGTTTTCAATAACGCCAACGGCTACATGAACCCGACTAGATTTTGCCATGGCAATGTTTATATTTCTTACCAGAGCCACAAGGACAAGGTTCGTTGCGACCAACTGGCGCTGGGCCACTCGCAGGCGCTTGTACTTGATCAGCGCCACTGGTTGCCGCAGCTTCGTGTTGATATTGCTTTTGCTGCGCCGCCGCTGCTGCCATACGTTTAGCTTCAGCTTCTTCTACTTCTTCTTCAGCGCGTACTTGCACCTTGCTAAGAATACTAACCACCTCTAGCTTCAACGCTTCAAGCATATCGGCAAAAAGCTCAAAGGCTTCACGCTTGTATTCTTGCTTCGGGTTTTTCTGTGCATAACCACGTAAATGAATACCTTGGCGCAAATGATCCATCGCCGCCAAGTGTTCTTTCCAATGGGTATCAAGGCTTTGTAGCATAATGGTTTTCTCGAACTGACGCAGAACTTCGGCACCAACCATTTGCTCTTTTGCTTTATAAGCATTTACCATTTCATCAAGAATACGCTCGCGCAGTACCTCTTCATGAAGCTTATCGTCTTCATCCAGCCACTTTTGAATCGGTAATGGCAATGAGAAGTCGACGCGCAGGCGCTCTTCAAGGCCTTCAACATTCCACATTTCTTCAAGAGACTGCGGTGGTATGTAGTCAGAAATTACTTGGTCGATAACGTCGGCACGAATCACGTCGATGGTTTCGGAAATATCGCCTTCATCCAGCAATTCGTTACGCTGTTCGTACACCACTTTACGTTGGTCATTAGCCACATCATCGTATTCCAGCAACTGCTTACGAATATCGAAGTTGCGACCTTCAACTTTACGTTGTGCATTCTCAATCGCTCGGCTTACCCATGGGTGCTCAATGGCTTCACCATGTTTCATGCCTAAACGTTTCATCATGCCGGCCATACGATCCGAAGCAAAGATACGCATGAGGCTATCATCAAGTGATAAGTAGAAGCGTGAGGAGCCTGGGTCCCCTTGACGGCCTGAGCGACCGCGTAACTGGTTATCGATACGACGCGACTCATGGCGTTCGGTACCAATAATATGCAAACCACCGGCCGCTATGACCGCGTCATGGCGCTCTTGCCATGCAGTTTTAACGCTTTCGATTTTTTCTTCGGTAGGTTCTTTGAGGCCTTCGAGTTCAACTTGAAGGTTACCACCCAAAACAATGTCCGTACCACGACCAGCCATGTTGGTGGCGATGGTTACTGCACCTGGCAAACCGGCTTGTGCAACAATGTCTGCTTCTTTTTCGTGAAACTTAGCGTTCAGTACGTTGTGCGGTATTTTCTTCTTTTTCAGTACGCGAGAGATAAGTTCGCTACTTTCAATCGAAATGGTTCCCACTAATACTGGACGCTTGTGATTACGACATTCTTCAATGTCCGCAACAATGGCGTCGTACTTCTCATCGGCAGTAATGTAGATGAGATCGGCACGGTCATCACGAATCATTGGTCGGTTAGTTGGAATAACTACGGTTTCCAAACCATAAATCGACTGAAACTCAAAAGCTTCGGTGTCAGCTGTACCTGTCATGCCGGCGAGTTTGTCATACAAACGGAAATAGTTCTGGAAGGTTATGGAAGCGAGCGTCTGGTTTTCATTCTGAATACGCACGCCTTCTTTCGCTTCAATGGCTTGGTGCAAGCCTTCCGACCAACGACGCCCTTCCATCGTACGACCTGTGTGCTCATCAACGATAACGATTTGGTCATCTTTGACAATGTAGTCGACATCTTTCTGGAATAAGTGGTGGGCGCGCAAAGCAGCGTTCACATGGTGTAGCAAGGTAATATTGGCGGCGGAATACAAGGATTCGTCTTCGCCCAACATGCCACGCTCTTTCATAATTTGTTCAACATGCTCTTGACCGTTCTCGGTTAAGTGCAGTTGCTTGGCTTTTTCATCAATAGTGAAGTCACCGTCACCACGTTCTTCTTCGGTGTCTTCTTTTTCTTGGCGCACAAGTAATGGCACGATGTCATTCATGCGCATGTACATGTCCGAGCTATCTTCAGCGGCGCCAGAGATGATTAAAGGGGTGCGAGCTTCATCAATAAGAATGGAGTCGACCTCATCCACAATCGCGTAGTATAAATCGCGCTGTACGCGTTCTTCCGGACGAAACGCCATATTATCGCGCAGGTAGTCAAAGCCAAACTCGTTATTGGTACCGTAAGTAACATCTGCAGCGTAGGCTTCACGTTTTGCTAATGGATCCATACCTGGAATATTAAAAGCAACGGATAAGCCTAGGAACTCGAATAAAGGACGGTTGGTTTCCGCATCACGCTTCGCGAGGTAATCGTTCACCGTAACAATGTGAACGCCTTTACCGGTTAATGCGTTTAAGTAGGCTGCTAAAGTCGCGGTTAGGGTTTTACCTTCACCGGTACGCATTTCAGCAATGCGGTCATCGTTCAAGATCATGCCGCCGATCAACTGCACGTCAAAGTGGCGCATGTTAAAAACACGCTTTGAAGCTTCACGTACGGTAGCAAATGCTTCAACCACTAATGCGTCTAGCTTTTCACCGTCAGCGTAGCGCTGTTTGAATTCAGCCGTTTTCTGTTTGAGCTCGTCGTCACTTAAAGCTTCAAATTCAGGCTCCAACTCATTTATGCGTTGAACGTTTTTCTGCAACCCCTTTAGGATCCGGTCATTACGACTACCAAATACTTTGCGAAATAAACTACCTAACATGTGAATTTCATTTCCTGTGATAAAACCACCGCGCTAGTCAGCGCTGCGGTATACATATTTGTATGGGTTAATCTGCTTATTGTTGCGCAGTACTTCGTAGTGGACATGTGGCCCTGTTGAGCGCCCCGTGCTTCCGATTAAAGCAATACGCTGTCCGCGGGTAACCACATCACCCTCTTTCACCAACAGCTTCTTACTGTGGCCATATCGTGTTTTTAAGCCACCACCATGATCGATTTCGATAAGATTACCATATCCCGAACGACGTCCGGACCAAGTAACCACGCCAGCGCCCGTCGCATAAACACCAGCATCTTCTTTCAAACTCGCGAAATCGAGCCCTCTATGCATTGCTGGATTACCGTTAAATGGGTCTTTGCGGATACCGTATTGAGACGACAACCAACCTGATTTGACTGGGCGGCCTGCGATATAGCTTTCAGCTGATATATGGTGACTCATCATTACAGATTCAAGTAATGCGAGTTGTTTTTGTTTGTTGGACAGTTCACCTAACATCAACTCAATTTGCTCAATCACATCACGACCGTCAACTTGCGGTGCGTCGGTAATGGACACTTCAGGACCACCCATGCTCGCAAGAATAGGATCATCAAAGCTAAATTCGCCATTATCGAGCTCGGCAACGGCAGCTAAGCGCTGACTTAACGCATCAAGACGACGCAGTTGCGACTGCATTTCGCCCAAATACATAGTCATTGCGGTTAACTTCTTTTCAGTTTCACGCTTGAGTTCGAGTACCGCCTCTTGCTTGGCAGCGAGGGCGATTTGCTCTTTAGTTATTTTTACTCGCGCCTGCTCAGGTGCAACACCACGGTATTCCCATGGTTTGGTCATGGCCAGAACACCTAAAGTTGCTAACCCGGCTAGCGATAGTAATCGACGGCGACTCAAAGCAAAACCGAATTTAACTTTGGTGCCGCGATAGAAGACTGATAGACTCATGCAATCTCTCGTTGCTTATATTATTGTTATGTCTCGTACCCGACCACGTGATTTAAAAAAGCTCATTGGTGGCCAGAAGCTTCAGCGCTTTACTGACTTTACCGAGCAATACCGACGCTGGCAACAGCTATTACACGATTGTTTGCAATCTGTGGAGCTGACCCCTTTGCGTGATCATTGTCACGTGCTCGCTGTGCGAGCCAATACTCTAGTGCTGGAAGCCTCTACGGCAGCCGTAGCTAGCCGATTAAAACTTCAGCAACACCGCATTATAACGTATTTTTCAAATGACGCTATGCCCCACGTCAATAGCCTTGAAGTACAGATCAAGCCACAGCGTCAAGCTAAGCTTGCAGAAGCGCCGGTGAAAACCAAAGAATTACCGAAAAGTGAATCAGATACAGTAACTAAGCTACGCCAGCAGGCACAGCTTTGCGAGGAGCCACTACGTTCGCAGCTACTCGCTTTAGCAGATAAGTATGAGCAGGAATAACGACTAGGTTAACAGAGGTGATGCAAAAGCAATTGGAGCGGTTTCAGCGTCATCTTCAAAGGTAACGAATTCCCACGCCTCTTGGTTTTGTAATACTGCGCGTAACAATTGGTTATTCAACGCATGGCCAGATTTAAATGCACGTAAGTTACCCAGAATGGCATGGCCACCCATATACAAGTCACCGATTGCATCTAACACTTTGTGTTTGACGAATTCATCATCGTAACGCAAACCATCGTTGTTCAAGATGCGGAACTCATCCAGAACCACAGCATTATCAAAACTACCACCAAGCGCTAAGTTATTCGCACGTAAGTGCTCAATATCTTTCATGAAGCCAAAGGTGCGGGCACGACTGATGTCTTTAATAAAGTTATTGCTATTAAAGTCAGTACTCACCCATTGCTTGGTGTTGGCAATGGCCGGGTGGTCAAAGTCAATGGCAAAGTCGATGCGGAAACCATCATGGGGTAGTAGCTCCGCCCATTTGTCATCGTCTTCAACCCGAACCGGCTGTTTAATTCTAATAAACTTTTTCGCTGCGCCTTGCTCTTCAATTCCCGCGCTCTGTAGCAGGTAAATAAAGGGGTGTGAGCTACCATCCATGATCGGGATTTCATGGCTATCAACTTCAATGATTAAGTTGTCGATACCCATAGCGGCAATAGCTGCCAGCAAGTGTTCAACGGTCGAAACACGCACGTTATCGTCATTGATCAAGCAGGTACACATACGCGTATCCCGAACCAATTCAGCATTGGCTGGAATATCTACGACCGGATCCAAATCAACCCGGCGAAACACCAGGCCTGAATTCACAGGCGCTGGGCGCAGGTTTAAATGAACCTTGGTCCCTTTATGCAAACCCACACCAGTAGTGGCTATAGGCTGCTTAATTGTGCGTTGTCTAATCATCTCTGCTCTTGTTTTCTATAACACTGTCGTTTCGACCAGCAAAAGGCGCAATAGTTTACCAAAATCTTGTAAAAGTCACAATATAGTCAAACGCTTAATCTACCTGACGACGTAAAAATGCTGGAATATCTAAGTAGTCCATATCTTTACTTTGTCCGGCTTGTGGCTTCGCAGCTGGTTTCGTGGCCGGCTGTTCTACCGCTTCAGGCTCTTCAGATTCAACTTCTGGTTCAATCTTACGAGCTGTCGCTTGACCGTAACTGTTAGTTCCTTGGTCACTGCTAGTCGTGGTATTTGAGCGCGTACCGTACGAAGTAGAAGGATCACGGTGCGGCTTATTTACCAACGAGATATCGGGCTTACGTTCACCGCCAATACCTGTAGCAACTACAGTAACTCGTAGTTCTTCCGACATATCCATATCGATTACGGTACCAACAATAACGGTTGCGTTTTCAGACACGAAGCCTTTCACAACGTTACCGACGGTTTCGAATTCATCCATGCTTAAATCCATACCCGCAGTAATGTTCAATAACACGCCACGTGCACCGGAAAGATCGATATCTTCCAATAGCGGGCTGTTAATCGCCATTTCTGCAGCTTCTTGAGCACGATCTTCGCCACGGGCAACACCGCTACCCATCATGGCTGTGCCCATTTCACGCATTACCGCACGAACGTCCGCAAAGTCGACGTTGATTAGGCCGTCGCGGGTAATTAAGTCTGAAATACCTTGTACAGCGCCTAATAATACGTTGTTTGCTGCACCGAATGCATCTAACAGACTGGTACCTTTACCTAAAACTTTCAAAAGTTTTTCGTTCGGTATGGTGATTAACGAGTCAACATGGTTGCCAAGCTGGTTAATTCCTTCGATGGCCGCAGCCATACGGCGTGCACCTTCAAATGGGAACGGCTTGGTAACCACTGCTACGGTTAGAATACCTAATTCGCGCGCCACTTCGGCGACTACTGGCGCAGCACCTGTACCTGTGCCTCCGCCCATACCTGCAGCAATAAACACCATATCGGCGCCTTGCAAATGCTTACGAATTTCGTCGCGGTCTTCTTCTGCCGCTTGACGACCAATTTCTGGATTCGCACCCGCACCTAAGCCCTTGGTAATTTCAGTACCAAGTTGAATAGTTACGTGTGCACCATGATTGCGCAATGCTTGAGCATCGGTATTGGCGATCAAAAACTGAACGCCTTCAATGCTCTCACTAATCATATGTTTAACGGCATTTCCGCCGCCACCACCAACGCCAATGACTTTAATCACTGCGTCAGCATCAAAGTTGTCGACTACTTCGAATACTTCAGACATGTTGTTTCTCCTTCTACCTGCGTAGTGTACTACCCCTAATACCTCATGCAAAACTTTGTTTCGATTAAAATTCGCCTTTTAACCAACTAATTAGACGTTTACCCAGTCCAATGACGTTATTTTCGGCGACTTCCTTCTCTCGATTTACTAAATCTTGTTGCCCGTAGCGCAATAATCCTACTGCCGTGGCGTACGTAGATTCCTGCACATAGTCAGTTAACCCCTGCATTCCCAAGGGCTCACCTAAGCGTACTGGCATTTGGAATATTTCTTCAGCGAACTCAATGGCGCCTTCCATACGACCACAGCCACCAGTGAGGACAATGCCAGCAGCAATTTGTTCATCCAAGCCGCTTTGCTTGATTTCATCTCGAATCAACTCGAATAGTTCTTGGTACCGCGGCTCCACCACCTCCGCCAAAATATGACGTTGCATGGTTCGCGATGGACGCCCGCCCACCGATGGCACTTCAATGTTGTCGTCTTTGCTAACCAATTGGCGTAATGCACACGCATATTTGGTTTTAATCTCTTCGGCATGATTGAGCGGCGTGCGGAAGATTTTCGCGATATCACTAGTGACTTGATTACCGGCCGCCGGTATAACCGCGGTATGGCGCAACACACCGCCTGTATAGATGCTGATATCTATAGTTCCGGCACCCATATCAACCAAAGCGACGCCTAAGTCTTTCTCATCGGTGGTTAACACCGAAGTGCTGGAAGCCAGCGCTGAAAACACCAGGCAATCGACGCTTAAACCACAGCGCTCAACTGCTTTTTCAATGTTTTTAGCCATATCATTGGCACAAGTGATGATATGTACTTTAGCTTCCATACGCACACCAGACATGCCAATAGGGCTATAGATACTTTCTTGTGAATCAATAATGAACTCTTGTGGTAACACGTGAAGAATTCGGCGTTCTTGCGCAATAGGTACAGATTTTGCTGCGTGAATCACACTCTCCACATCTTCCTGAGTTACTTCTGCTTCATTAATGGGCACCATGCCAGACTCGTTCTGACAAGCAATGTGGCGACCCGAGATATTGAGATACACCGATGCCACCCGGCAATCCGCCATTAACTCAGCTTCTTCTACCGCTCGCTTAATGGATTGCACCACTAAGTTAAGGTCGTTGACACCGCCTTTATCCATGCCTCGTGCAGCGGCTGCACCCACACCAATAACGCTGATTTCCCCGTCAGGCATGATTTCACCTATCAGGGTAATCACCTTACTGGTGCCGATATCTAGTCCTACAACCATGTTCCTTTCTGCTGCTTTTGACATTCTTTGTCACTCTCTTCCAGTGTTTTTATCTTGTTTCTTCCAACCCACGGCAACACCCGTGTCGTAGCGCAAATCTATATATTCTATTGGCGTTGAACGTTGTTTCACTATCTCCGGAAACAAATCAATAAAGCGCTGTACCCGTTCTAATAACGCCTCGCGGCCTAACCGCAGTCGGATTCCAGAGACTAGTTCAACATCAACCGAAAACCGTTCACTTAAATGTAATGCTGTCACTTGGTGACCGTTGATTTTCAATAATTCATGCACTTGCTGGTAATAATCTACCGCTTCCGTTACTGCATGTTCAGGCCCCTCTAAGCTCGGTAGCTGGACCTGTAAAATCGATTTATCAACTTCAAACACCTGGCCGTCTTTATTGATTAATGCTTTGGGCCGTGTTTTTTCATTCCAATGCGCAAGTGGCTGCTGCTCGACCACAAACACTTTTAATATATCGGGCCATTCTTTACGCACTGAGGCCCGTGCTATCCATGGTTGTGCTTCTAGTCGTTCGCGAATTTTGTTTACGTCCGCTGAAAAGAAGCTGCCAATGCGATCATCTGTTAGTGCATCCCGAACTTCTTGGCGTTGCAGGTACTTTAAGTCACCTTGCACCACTAAGCGCGTTAAGGGCACTTGGTTGGCATCCATTGCCGTGTAATAAAGCCATGCCGCGCCAGCAATAGAGCCTATGACCACGCTGAGAAAAAAGCCTAACCCCAGCCAGAATTGCCAGCGGACTGCCGCCACTTTATACCTCGCTAAGCTCTAAAATACGCACCACTAACGCTTCAAAAGATAGTCCTGCGACCTTTGCCGCCATGGGTACTAAACTTTTGTCGGTCATTCCCGGCACTAAGTTTGCTTCCAACAATTTAAAGTTACCTTGGGCGTCGCACATCACATCAACACGCCCCCAGCCGCTACCATCAACCGCTTTAAATGCGCTCTCTGAAAGCTGTGCTAGTGCGCGCTCTTCAAGATCGCTTAAACCGGCAGGGCAATGATATTGAGTATCACCAGCCTGGTACTTCGCAGCATAATCATAAAATTCATGGCTGGTTTCTAAGCGAATAGCGGGCAATGCTTCACCACCCAAAATTCCAACCGTATACTCAGGACCTGTTAGCCAAGCTTCTACCAACACTTCATGGTCAAATTCGTGGGCCTTGGCTAATGCCTTTTCTAGCTCTGCGGGAGTGCTGGCTGAACTCATACCTATGCTTGAACCCTCTTGGGCCGGCTTCACAATAACCTTGCCACCCAATTCTTCGAGTAACAGCTCGGCATCGATGCTTTCACCGGCGCAAACCACTTGGCTCGCCGCTACCGGTAGCCCTGAACTCTGCCACACTTGTTTAGTGCGTACTTTATCCATTGCTAGTGCGCAACCTAACACGCCACTTCCGGTATAGGGAATACCTAAATATTGCAATGCACCCTGCACTGCTCCATCTTCACCACCGCGCCCATGCAATGCAATAAAAGCGCGATCAAAGCCATCTTCGACGAGCTGCGCTAACGCACGCTCGGCTGGATCAAACGCATGGGCGTCAACTCCAGCGTTTTTCAAGGCTGCTAAAACGGTTTGTCCTGAGCGCAAACTAATTTCGCGCTCAGCTGAGTCGCCACCCAAAAGTACCGCTACCTTGCCAAAATTTTTCATGATTTAGCTCCCTGCTCTTGCGCAGCTAATTCTCGTAATGCAAATGGCTGTAACTCAGCCGTCTTTAATGTTTTCGCAATGGCACCAATATTGCCGGCTCCCTGTGCCATCACCATGTCGTCGGGGCGAATAATCTCTGCCAAAACTTGATACAACTCGGCGCGTTCGCCCACATAAATAGGTTCATTTTGTCCGCGTAAACGCAACGCGCGGGCCAAGGCGCGACTGTCTGCACCGCTGATTGGCGTTTCTCCAGCAGCAAATACATCCAATAACAACAGTACGTCGACTTGCCCAAGTACATTGACAAAGTCATCAAACAAATCGCGGGTGCGCGAGAATCGATGCGGCTGATAAGCCATCACCAGACGGCGATCGGGCCAACCAGCGCGCGCAGCTTCAATAGTTGCCAGCACCTCTGATGGGTGATGACCGTAATCATCAATTAGTATGACGTCACCACTTTCATCTTGATGCTGACACGGGAACGCACCTAAATGTTGGAAGCGTCTGCCAATGCCTTCAAACTTCGCGAGCGCACTAACGATGGCGCTATCGTCAACACCTTCATCTGTTGCTACCGCAATGGCTGCTAAAGCGTTTAACGCATTGTGGCGCCCCGGTAAATTAACGGTAACCGCTAACGGCTCATGACCGTTACGGTGGACCACAAAATGGCTTTTCTCACCTTCTTGCTTATAGTCAGTCGCACGCACATCAGCATCGTCACTAAAGCCATAAGCCAAAATTTGACGGCCAATTTTTGGCATCAACTCACGCACGACCGGGTCATCAATACAAGCCACGACTAACCCGTAAAACGGCAGGTTATGTAAGAAGTCGATGTAGGTTTCTTTCATCTTCTCAAAATCGCCGCCATAGGTATCCATATGGTCAGGTTCAATATTAGTGACCACCGAAACCATCGGCTGCAAGTGCAAGAACGAGGCATCGGACTCATCGGCTTCGGCGATTAAATATTTGCTACTTCCTAGACGTGCGTTGCTGCCGGCACTATTAAGTAAACCACCGATAACAAAGGTCGGATCGAGGTCTGCCTCTGCCATCACACTGGCAATCAAGCTCGTCGTAGTGGTTTTGCCATGGGTACCTGATATAGCCACACCGTGACGGAATCGCATCAGCTCAGCTAACATTTGCGCGCGGCCGACTTGCGGTATGAATAACTCTTGTGCCGCCACTAGCTCTGGGTTGTCTGGCTTAATGGCCGACGACACGACCACCACGTTGGCGTTTTCAATATTAGACGCTGCGTGGCCTATAAACACCTGCGCACCGAAGCTTCGCAAACGTTCAGTGGTTGCGTTCTCGGCAATATCTGATCCGGTTATGGTATACCCTTGGTTTAAAAGAACCTCAGCGATACCACCCATACCTGCACCGCCAATACCCACAAAATGGATGCGACGCACGCGGCGCATCTCGGGTACATTAATTATGGTAAAGGGTACGGATTTCTCATTCTTCATTATTTATGGCCTGCAATTAAAGTTTCTGGGTTGGCCCAAAGCTCACATTGATTCACCACCGCTTCTGTGGCGTTAACTCGAGCAATTTTGGCAGCATTGACCCGCATTTCTGTCCTTAATGACTCGTTCGATAGTAAGGCTTCCAATTCCTCCACCAAAGGATCAACTTGCATCAATTGGTCCTGTGGTAGCAAGCGTGCTGCGCCAGCATTTACCAATTCTTTAGCATTCGCTGTTTGGTGATCATCAACCGCACTCGGTAAAGGGACAAAAATTGCTGGGGTGCCTAACACGCTCAGCTCCGATACCGTTAATGCCCCCGCTCTACAGATAACCACATCGGCTCTGGTGTATGCCCGGTGCATATCTTCGATAAATTCATGAATGGCCACCGACACTTGGTGCTCTAGGCCTTTAAATTGAGCTTGATACGCTCGCTTCACGTCTTTCTCGCGACCAGTACCACACTGGTGCTGCACTCGTATCGGTATGGTTAAGCGCTCGCTCAGCTTCGCCATTGCCGCGGGTACTGCTTGGTTCAGTGCTTGCGCGCCTAAACTACCGCCGACCACCAATACTCGCAGCGGTAATTGCGCCGCCGGTGGTGGAGTAAGCTCTTGCAACCAGTCAGCTCGCAGTGGGTTACCGGTAATTTCTGCCTGCGGGAATTGTTTTTTAGCGGCGGCAAAACCCACCATTATATGCTGTGCAAAATGAGCCAAAAGCTTGTTGGTCATTCCAGCTACGGCATTTTGCTCGTGCACCAATAAAGGTACGTTAATCATCCGCGCTGCCAATCCTGCTGGGCCACAAACGTAGCCGCCAAAGCTGATTAATAACTGTGAGCGGTGCTTGCGCAATAGTTTGCGACACTGCAGCATCGCGCGCAGTAGACGCCAAGGTGTTAGTAACTTGCGTAGCACACCATGACCGCGGACGCCTTGCATATCGATTTGTTCCAGCGTAAAGCCAGCCGCGGGTACCACCCGTGACTCTATCCGTTGTTCGGTCGTGCCTAGCCACACTACTTCCCAGCCGTACTCTCGCAGCTTCTCAGCGACTGCTAATGCAGGAAATACATGGCCACCCGTGCCCGCTGCGGCAATCATCACGCGATTCATGAGTGTCCTCCTGAACGAGCTCTGCGTCTTCCTGGCGTTACTTTCATTTGGCTAATTCGCAATTCATAATCAATCCGCAATAGTAGTCCTATGGCTAAGCAACTGATAAGTAGGCTCGTGCCACCGTAACTAATTAACGGCAGCGTTAAACCTTTGGTTGGCAGCAACCCTGCTGCTGCACCTATATTCACCATGGCTTGGAAGGCAAACCAAATACCAATGCCATAGGCAACAAAGCCACCATAATTATGCCCACCTACAACGGCGCTGCGCCCTAACATTAAGGCACGAAATACCAACGCAAAGCTCAATACTAGCACCAGTACTATGCCCAAAAAGCCAAGCTCCTCGCCGACCACCGCCATAATAAAGTCGGTGTGCGCTTCCGGTAAGTATTGCAGCTTCTGGATACTGTTACCTAAACCTTGTCCAAACCAATCACCCCGGCCAAAGGCCATCAGCGACTGGGTCAATTGATAGCCGTTACCAAATGGATCTTCCCATGGGTCTAAAAAGCTTACGATGCGGCGCATCCGATAGGGCTCTTTAATAATGAGCACAGTGATTCCTAAAGCAAAAACCACCACCACCGAGAAAAACTGCCACAACCGGGCGCCAGCTAAAAATAACATGCCAATGACGATGCTCGTCATCACCACCAGTGAGCCAAAGTCGGGTTGCATCAGCAGCAAACATGCAAACATAAAGAGCACCACCAACGGCTTAATAAATCCGCGTAGGTTTTCTTGAACCTGATCAGTGCGACGGTTCAAGTAACTCGACATGTAAAGCACGAAAAACAGCTTCGCGACTTCGGCGACTTGTAGTGTCACCGGCCCAAACTTAATCCAGCGTTTGGCGCCGTTTACCTCGTGCCCTATGGCCAATACCAAAACTAACAAACCTAAGGAAGAGAGCAAGAGCACACCGCTACCGTTGGACCACCATTTCACGGGGATTTGCACCACTAACACGAGCAGCGCTAAGCCTAGCCCAACATACATTGCATGGCGCATGACAAAGTGAAACGGATTCCCGGTGAGTCGTTCACCGACTGGAAATGAAGCCGAAGTAACCATGACAAAACCTAAAGCCAAGAGCGCCAAGGTCAACCATAGGGTGACACGATCGTATAGCACCACTTGATCAGGTAACCACCATTCGCGCCAGCGCTGCCAGACCGATTCATCACGAACCGGCATGCTCAGTTCTAATTGTTCTTCTTGACGTTTTAAAGCAGTTTTAGCCGTCATGGTAGGCCTCCACTGCAGCTTTGAACTGATCGCCACGCTGCTCGTAATTACTGAACATATCTAAGCTTGCGCACGCCGGTGATAACATCACCATGCTTCCTGGTGTAGCTAATTCTGCCGCGGCTGCAACGGCTTCAGCTAATGAGACGACGCGCACCGCATGCTCTACTTGGTTGGCAATGCGTTCACCGTCTTTGCCAAGCACTATCACAATATCAACTTGTTTTAACGCGGCTTTCAAATGACTAAAGTCAGCGCCTTTACCATCGCCACCGGCAATTAAAATTAGCTTTCCGGGGACTAACTGGCGAACACCATGTATCGCCGCTTCAGTCGCGCCTATATTAGTGGCTTTCGAGTCATTAACCCACTTCACGCCGTTAAATTCGCCAACAAACTCGCAGCGGTGCGGTAAGCCTCTAAAACTCTTAACCGTAGCCACAGCATCTGTTGGCTCTACGCCGAGGGTATAAGCCAAGGCTAAAGCTGCTTGGATGTTCAACAGGTTGTGTACGCCGGTTAATTGCAACTCACTGGCTTTGACCACCGATTGGCCTTGAAAGGTCACGACAAAATCATGATCCTCGGCCGTGAGTCCGAAACTAGCCTGGGTCTCGAGAACTGGGTCGCTAAAACCAAAAGTTATTTGGTGTTTTCGCGAGATAGTGGCCGGTGCCGTAATTTCATCGTCACGGTTCCAAACGCCTGTATCGCAGCGACTATAAATTCGATGCTTGGCATTGGTATAAGCTTGAATATCGGTATAACGATCAAGATGATCACCACTGACGTTCAATATCGTGGCGGCATGTAAATGCAAATCATGCATTATCTCAAGTTGAAAACTAGAGAGTTCAAGGACAAAGACATCCACCGGTTGCCCCACGAGTTCCAACACTGGTATACCAATATTGCCACCCATACCAACGCGCATTCCAGCGGCTTCAAGAATGGCAGTGAGCAACTGAGTTACCGTTGTTTTACCGTTAGATCCGGTTATACCCAGCACTGGCTTGTTGGCATGACGGGCAAATAGGTCGATGTCACCAACGACGGGAATCGCGGCATCAAAAGCTAATTGCAATGCATGCTGGCGACGGTCAATGCCCGGCGATACTATCAACAAATCCATGCCGAGCAGCTTTTCAAGCTCTAACGGCCCCGTATAAACTTCCAGTGTCGCATCTAGTTCTTTAATCTGGGTAAGACCAGGCGGTTGCTCGCGGGTATCAAAAATGACCGGGTGAATATCGCGTTGCAGCAAATAACGCACAACCGAAAGCCCGGTCTGGCCTAAGCCAACCACGCCAATCGATTCGTAGCTATCCAATGCTGCAAGCTTAATCATGTGTCTTTATTTCACCTTTTAGTTAGCGGAGTTTCAGGGTCGCTAGGCCGATGAGTACGAACACCAGCGAAAGAATCCAAAAACGTACGATGACTCGTGGCTCAGGCCACCCCTTCAATTCATAATGATGGTGAATTGGCGCCATTCGGAATACGCGTTTACCGCGAAGTTTGTAGCTCCCGACTTGCAACATGACGGAGACCGTTTCCATCACAAACACACCACCCATAATAAAGAGAATCAATTCTTGACGAACCAGT
The DNA here is from genome assembly GCA_048269045.1 of Pseudidiomarina sp. Taxonomy (GTDB): domain Bacteria; phylum Pseudomonadota; class Gammaproteobacteria; order Enterobacterales; family Alteromonadaceae; genus Pseudidiomarina. Next base: position 78,742 of record JBLWUG010000006.1, on the reverse strand, counting down.
ACCGCAATAACTCCTAGTGCCGCGCCTAAAGCTAGCGAGCCAACGTCGCCCATAAATACCAGCGCTGGGTAGGTGTTAAACCATAAGAAGCCTAAGCCAGCACCAAAAATTGCGGTACATACAATCAGCAACTCACCTGAAAGCGGTAAGTAAGGAATGTTCAAGTACTGGGCAAAGTTCATGTTACCTGAGGCATAGGCAAAGACGCCTAAAGCGCCCGCGACCATAATGGTTGGCACTATCGCCAAGCCATCCAAACCGTCGGTGAGGTTTACTGCATTACTGGTACCAACAATGACAAAGTACGCCAACAAGATGTACATGAGACCTAACTGTGGCATCACGTCTTTAAAGAACGGCACTAGCAGCTGCGTTTCAGCACCAACAGTAGCGTGGGCATAGAGTACAACGGCTGCGGTGGTGGCAATCACAGACTGCCAAAAGTATTTCCACTTCGCGGGTAAGCCACGCGAGTTCTTTTGCACCACTTTGCGATAGTCATCGACGAAGCCAACCAAACCGAACCCGATTACCACGCCCAGTACCACTTGGACATAGCGATTGGTTAAGTCGGCCCAAAGCAAGGTTGAAATTACAATCGAGGCAATAATCAACACACCACCCATAGTCGGGGTGCCGGCTTTACTTAAATGCGACTGCGGACCGTCATCACGGATCGCTTGCCCAACTTGCAGACGCTGTAGATATTTAATTAACGTTGGCCCCAACCAAAGTGAGATTAATAATGCGGTCAGCACGCTCAAAATGGCGCGCATGGTTAAGTACGATATAACGTTAAACGCTGTCGCAAATTGGGTTAAGTATTCTGCTAGCCACATTAACATGTGTGCTTTCCTTCTGTTCTCGCTGAGGGGCGCAATTCATCTTGTCGCGCTTGCAAAGCAGCAATCACACGCTCCATGCGTGCACTGCGTGAGCCTTTTACTAAAATCGTAATTGGTATTGGCGCTTCTTGAACCTTTTCTATAATGCCCTCGATGAGCGCATCAAACTGTGAAAAGTGGCGACCACCGTGGCCATTAAATACTTCGCTAGCGCTTTGACTAAGCACCCCGAGGGTAAATAAATTATCGATTCCCACTGATACCGCATAGGCACCCACTTCTTCGTGGTATTGACGGGCCTGACTGCCGAGTTCACCCATATCACCAAGAATCATCATGCGATAACCAGGATACAACGCGAGCATATCAAGCGCGGCCTTAACTGATCCCACATTAGCGTTGTAGCTATCATCAATCAGTTGCAAATTGTCATTAACATGAAGTACTTGTAAGCGCCCTGCTACGGGCTCTAACTTAGCTAAAGCGGTTTGTGCATCAGTGAGCGCACAACCTACCTCAACTGCTGCTCGTATGGCTACCAGCGCATTGTCAACGTTGTGTAAACCAGGCAGATTGAGCTTTATCGTGCAGCGCTGTTCAGGCTCACCAGCGTAAACATAGTCAAACTCCGCACAACCATTGCCATTTAACACAATATTTTGTGCTTGTATTTGGCCACCATTATGGCCAAAGGTTTCGTGGCGAATTTCTTGCAGCTGGCGTTGCCATCCGCTAGCAAACGGCGATTGCTGTGGCGTAATTGCCAGCCCGCCTGTCGTTAGGCCGCGAAATATTTCAGATTTGGCACAATAGACACCATGGATATCGCCAAAGCCTTCAACATGAGCCGGCGCTACATTATTGATAATGGCGACATCTGGTTGGGTCAAACTCGTGGTATAGGCGATTTCACCGAGATGATTCGCACCCAGCTCGACGACAGCGTACTGATGCTTACGCTCTAATCGCAATAAGGTCAGCGGCACTCCGATATCATTATTAAAATTTCCGGCCGTCGCCAAAACTTCACCGCGCTCACGCAAGATCGCAGAAAGCATCTCTTTAACGGTGGTTTTGCCACTACTGCCAGTGATTGCGATGGTTTTGGGCATAACTTCCGCCTTCACCGCCGCACCAAGTAACCCCAGTGCATGCCGCGTGTCCGCTACAATCACTTGCGGAACAGGTAGCTCGAGTTCGCGCTCAACCAATAATGCACGAGCACCGCCAGCCACGGCTTGGTCTGCAAACTCGTGGGCATCAAAGTTAGGGCCCTGTAAGGCAATAAACATGCAGCCTGTGCGAAGTTGTCTGGTATCTGTACTGACTTCCGCTATCTGCGCATCGGCGCCGACCAAACGACCTGCTACAGCTTGAGCTATCCAACTAAGATTGACGCTTATCATGATTGCTCCTTAGCAGCACTGGATGCTAATACTTCGGCTACCCATTCGCGCTCGTTGTAAGCAATGCGTTGCTGTCCTATTACTTGGTAATCTTCGTGGCCTTTGCCGGCCAATAATACGATGTCTTCTGCTGCCGCTTGCGCAATGACAGTAGCAACGGCTTGTTCGCGCCCCATCATGACTTGTACCGGTTGACGGCCGGGCATACCCGCTAAGATATCGCGCACGATTTGTTCGGGTTCTTCGGTGCGTGGATTATCGTCGGTAACCACCACTCTATCAGCAAGTTCCGCCGCCACAGCGCCCATTTGTGGGCGTTTGCCACGGTCGCGATCGCCACCACAACCAAATAAACACCATAACTGCCCTTCACAATGACGACGTAATGCAGTCAGTACTTGCTGCAAGGCATCAGGCGTGTGGGCGTAATCAACAATCACCAAAGGTTGCCCGTTGGCACCACCAAAAGCTTCCATGCGACCGGGAACGGCATGCAAATGCAGGCAGGCTGCCGCCACTTCTTTCAGGGCGTGCCCTAAACTCACCGCAGCAGTAATTGCTGCGAGTAAGTTGTAAATATTAAATCCACCTAACAGCGGCGACTCGACTGCGATGGTGTCAACACGGTCACCGCTAAGCGCGTTTAAGTTAAATGCGGTGCCGTCTTGCCTAAAGGTTACGTCACTTGCCCACAAGCTTCGTTGCGCTGCTTGCGGGGTTAAACTAAAGCGCCAGCTATCGCTGCGATCGGGCAACCAAGCTGCTACCGCCGAATCATCCGCATTCAAAATGCTGATCTCACTATTGAGTTCAGTAAACAAACGGCGTTTCGCGCCAGCGTAGTTGGCCATGGTGCCATGGTAATCAAGATGATCGCGGCTAATATTGGTGGCCACGGCCACGGTAAAATCAAGGGCTTCAACTCGACGTTGGACTAACGCATGCGATGACACTTCCATTGCCACCGCTTGTGCCCCTTCAGCGCGCAATACACTGAGACGCTGCTGCACGGCAATAGCATCTGGTGTGGTATGGGTTTCTGGTAATAACTGTCCGGGAAAACCGCTGCCCGTCGTGCCCACCACACCGCAGCGTACCCCAAGCGCTTCTAGGAGCTGAGCCAATATATAAGTAACTGACGTTTTACCGTTGGTGCCGGTCACGCCAATCAGCTGCATGTGCTTAGATGGGTTATCAAAAAAGCGACCAGCAATAAACGATAACTCATTCTTAAGCTGGGGTATCTCAATCACCCATACGTTATCGCGTTGCTGCATTCCGACCGTTTTCGACTCAGCTAGAATAACTCGTGCGCCAGCAGCTATGGCGGCATCAATATAATCGCGACCATCCACTTGGTAGCCAGGTACCGCGACGAAGGCATCGCCACTGGCTACTTGCCGCGAGTCTAATTTCAAGCCACCGACTTGCACATGTGGAAGCGGCAGCGGATAGTCTGGAAGCAAGTTCACTAAATCAATCATGTGCACCCCCAAAACCGGCAGCTTTTAGCGGCGCATCCGTTAAGTTATCAGGCGCCACATTCATAACTCGTAAGGCATCGCCCACCATCTCGGCAAAAATTGGCGCCGAAACTTGGCCACCATAATATTCATCTCCGCTCGGCTCGTTAATGGTTACGACGACGGCCAAACGTGGATTGCTGATCGGTGCAACACCAGCGAAGAAAGTTACGTATTCATCACCATAACCGCCGGCCACTGCTTTGCGTGAGGTGCCGGTTTTACCGCCCACCCGATAGCCACGCACTCGTGCATTGGAGCCGGAACCATTAGAAACCACACTTTCGAGCATGTGCAGCACCGCATCAGCGGTTTCTTTTGAAATCACTTGCTCACCTGCCGGTACGCCTTCACGGCGTTGAATAGTGAGCGGATATCGCACGCCGCCATTGCCGATGATGGCGTACATTTGCGCCAGCTGTAAGGTGGTTACCGATAGTCCGTAACCATAGGACAGCGTCGCAATTTCAAAATCTGACCAGCGCGTACGACCTTGTAAAAGGCCAAAGCTCTCTCCCAGCATAGTAATACCGGTATCATTTCCAAAACCAACCGCGGCATAAGTGTCTAGCATGTTGTCAATACCTGTTGCCAAAGCTACTTTGGCCGTACCAACGTTACTAGAGTTCTCTAAAATTTGTGTAATGGTTAGCTCGCCCCGATTACGCGGGTCACTTACTCGTCGTCCACCCAATCGCATCCAACCAGGACTGGTATTAATCACATCGTCAGCTTTGATTGCGCCTGACTCTAAACCAGCAATAATGGCTAATGGTTTTACGGTTGAGCCTGGTTCATAAGCATCAGTGATAGCGCGGTTCCGCAGCTTATGCGGCTGTAAATCATAGCGATTATTTGGGTTGTAGGACGGGCTGTTGACCATGGCGAGTACTTCACCTGTTTTTATGTCTAGAATCACAGCGGAACCCGAAGTTGCCTGGTGATAGCGCACGGCTTTTTTAACTTCGGCGTAGGCCAGTGATTGCAAACGCTGGTCAATACTTAGCGTTAGCTGTTGTGGTTGTTGGGCTTCAGTGACTCGTATTTCTTCAACAACCCGTCCTGCTGCGTCCTTGCGGTAAACTCGTTCACCAGGCACACCGGTTAGCACCTGGTTATAAATGGCCTCCAGACCTTCAATACCGCGACCGTCGATGTCAGTAAAACCGACCACATGAGCGGCAATCTCACCGGCTGGATAAAAGCGTCTGGATTCTGTTTTTAAATACACGCCAGGAATACTGAGTTGTTTCACAAAGTCAGCTACGCCAGGCGTTACTTTTCTCTCGAGATAAACAAAGCGGCGCGAAGGATCAGCTACTTTGTTCATTAATGTATTCACGTCGGTGCGGAACACTTCGGCTAAGGCCAACCAGCGTTCGCGGTTGTCTAAGCCGTTACCCGCGTGCACTCGTTTAGGATCAGCCCATACCGTTTGCACCGGTACACTGACTGCTAACTCACGACCATTGCGATCGGTAATGCTGCCGCGCTGTACCATAGTGGCATCGGCGCGTAACGAGCGACGGTCCCCTTCATAGATAAGCCGCTCTGGCTCAATTACTTGAATATATGCTGCCCGAGCTACCAAAGCGCCAAACACCATTAGCACAACTAGCAGCGTGAACTGGAAGCGTCCGCTACTTAGATGTGGGGGCGACTTTTTACTGAGTCGCCGGTTTGGCTTCTTTGGCGTTATTGCCATGGCACTAGCACCTCGTGATCGCCCTCTGGCCGCACCATGTTCAAACGCTGTTGGGCAATGCGTTCAACGCGGCTGTGTTCTGTTAATGTGTTCTGTTCTATCTGTAAATGACGCCATTCAATATCGATAGCATCACGCTCTGAAAGCAACTCATCACGCTCAATGGTGAGCAATCGATGACTATGGGCCACGTAGATAACCGCCAGTGCGCTACCCACGACCGCTAAAAACAGCAACACCAGCAACAAGTGCTGGCGAATGTCATCCCATACAACTATGACTAGAGCAGGTACGCGGCTAGGTGTCATAATCTAACCTCGCTGCCACCCTTAATACTGAGCTCCGAGCTCGCGGGTTGATCTTAATTTCTGGTGCCGATGGTTTTTGTGCTTTACCAACTAAACGCAGCGTTTGACCACGATCAAAGTCAGCATCGCGAATTGGCATACCCGCTGGAATTTCACGACCTTTTGCTTGGGCGCGCATAAATCGCTTCACCAAGCGGTCTTCTAAACTATGAAAGCTAATCACCGCCAACCGACCCTCGGGCTTCAAGCCACCGACAGCGGCGGTAAGCGCTTGCTCAATTTCATCAAGTTCGCCATTGATATGAATGCGAATTCCTTGGAAACTGCGCGTTGCAGGGTGTTTATGTTTATCTTTAAAAGGCACTGCGCCAGCAATAAGTTCAGCGAGTTCGCGGGTGGTGCTTAGTGGCGCCTCTTCACGATGTTTAACCACCGCTTGGGCGATGCGCCAGGCGAAGCGTTCTTCACCGTATTCGCGTAAAACAAACGCGATTTCATCAGCGCTTGCCGAATTAAGGAAATCAGCTGCAGTAGCGCCAGTGCTCGTATCCATGCGCATATCGAGTGGTCCTTCGCGCATGAAGCTAAAACCGCGCTCAGCGTCATCTAGTTGTGGGGATGAGACGCCGAGGTCAAAGAGTATGCCGTCTAACTGCCCGCGTAATTGCTGCGCGTCGAGCACCTCTTCCAGTTTGGAAAATGGGGTGTGGATAATAGTAAAACGTGGATCATCACTCAACGATTTAGCAGCTTCGATTGCGGTGGGGTCGCGATCAAGCGCATATAATTGGCCGTCGGCATTGAGCTGTGACAAAATCGCACGCGAATGCCCGCCTCTACCAAAGGTGGCATCTAAGTAAATTCCGTTCGGCTTTATCGCTAGTGCCTCTAGCGACTCTTGTAAGAGGACCGATACGTGTTGCGGCGATTCTGTTGTCATTATAATGAGAAGTCTTGTAATCGTTCAGTGAGTGTAAAATCGTCTTCTTGTTCTGCAGCCATATCTGCTGCAACTTGTTCGTGCCATGCCGTGTCCGACCAAAGTTCAAATTTATTGAGCTGACCAATAATCATGATCTTCTTGCTCAAATCCGCATGTTGACGCAATGTGGGGGCGATCAAAATGCGGCCACTTTTGTCCATTTGGCAATCCTCGGCGTGACCAAGTAATAGTCGTTGAAGACGACGTTCTGCGGGGTTCATGCTAGAAAGCGTAGATAGCTTTTGTTCGATTAACTGCCACTGCGGCAGTGGATACAATAGTAAGCAGGGCTGCTTAATATCTATAGTGCAAACCATTTGCCCATCACAATCCAAAAGCAGGCTTTTACGATACTTTGACGGTATCGCAAGCCGGCCTTTGTCATCTAGATTGAGCGCTGCTGCACCACGAAACATAGTTTTGATCCACTTTTTCCCACAATTCCCCACATGTACAGTCTAGGTGGCGTTCTTTCTAACTGTCAAGGAGAAATACAATGCTTTGCGTTAGATAACAGGGCTTGACGCTTTCAAACTTGTGAAGCATCATGCGGTTAAAGCATTAAGCAGCAAACAAATATAAAAATAAGCTGATTCCTTTAATGAAGCATATTGTGGCGTCGAGTTCTTCTGACAAATTAGATCATAATTCTGAGCGATGGCGATTGCTTCGCTATTTAGTTGTAGCTTTGTTTATTGCTGCGGCGCTGCTCTACGCTGTCTATCTGATCGTTAATAGCGAACGGCAGGAACAACTTGAATTCGAAAAGCGGCGCGCCTCAGAACAACTCAGCTCCATGCGTGGACAAATCGAACAACGGTTGCAGTCCAACTTAATCGCCCTGCGCGCCCTGCGCCCCGAAATACTCTGGCAAGACACTCCTGACCGCGTACGCTTACAACACATCATGGATGAGTTTTTAGGTCCTGAGCTGGATATCATGCACGTGGCATTAGCTCCTGACTTAACCATTCGCTTTATTTATCCAGTCGAAGGCAACCAAGCTATGCTTGGTTTCAATTATCGTCTAGACACTGAGCAATACCGCGGCATCCTACGTTCCGTGGCCGTCAAAGGTATCGTGGTTACCGGACCATTAAAATTAGTGCAAGATAATCGCACCTTATTGCTCGCGCGCATGCCGGTATTTCGCGATGATAGAACGCTGTGGGGGATCGCCACTCTTGTCATCGACCAAAACCACTTGCTCCAAGCCATAGATTTCGATGAGCATCCCAATTATTTATTCGCCCTACGCCACCTGCCCAGCGATACCCAGCCCAAGCCAAAAGCTTTCGCTGGCAATCAGCATGTATTTGACGCTGACCCTATTACTACCAAAGTACGCCTCAACCATACCGAATGGGAGCTAGCTGCGTTTCCTCGTAATGGGAACTGGGTCGCAACGAATGCCGACTTCTGGTTACATTGGGCTATTGGTATCGGATTAACCGGCGTTATTCTTGCAGCATTCTTGATGTTGATTTTCACCCAACATCGCTTACGCAATGCCATTTCAACCATTGCTTATCAAGCGCGATTTGATGGCTTAACCGACTTACCTAACCGGAACTTTTTTGCCGAGCAGCTAGCATCAGCAATCCGCTCAGCACTTCGATACCAACAAAAGTTTGCAATTTTGGTACTCGACTTAGACCACCTACGGGAAATTAATGACGCACTCGGTCACGATGTCGGTGACGCATTATTGCAACGCGTCGCTGAACGCATAAGAACCAGTATTCGTGAAGATGACCTGCTCGCTCGAATCGGTGGTGACGAATTCGCCATTGTACTGCGCGACCTTAACGATCCTAGTGAAGCCGAAATTCGGGCGACAGCAATTATGAACGACCTGCTGCACACGTTGGATATCGAACACAACCACATCAACATGACCACCAGTACGGGCATTGCGATGTTCCCTCACGATGGTCAAGAAGTGCAGCAATTAATTAAGCATGCTGAACTCGCCATGTATGCAGCAAAAACTGCTGGTGCTATGAGTGTGCACTTCTTTGATAATGAGTTACGTCAAAGCACCGAACGCGATATTAATCTGCATCACCAAATTATCAAAGGCATCGAAGCTGAACAGTTTGAAGTGCATTACCAACCGGTTATTGACACCGAAACGGGATTACTAACTCGTTGTGAAGCATTGATTCGATGGACTCACCCTGAACGCGGTGCCATTTCTCCAGCAGAGTTTATACCTATTGCTGAAAAAACTGGTGCCATTATTGGGCTCGGTGAATTTGTCTTGCGCCAGGTGCTGCATGATTGGCATAAACTAAAAGCCGCAGGCCTTGATCTCTCAATTGCCTTAAACCGCTCGCCACGGGAGTTTAACGACCGTCAAGCAGCTGCACAGTGGCTCAACGTGATTCGTGCCGCCAACGTGCCGCCAGAGCGCCTGATGTTCGAAATTACTGAGTCGATGCTCATGCGCAACAAAGAACGCCAGTTTATGAACTTGCGTAAGCTCAGGGATGCGGGCGTTACTTTGGCTATCGATGACTTCGGTACTGGCTATTCAAGTTTGAACTATTTGCGTTCGTACCCTATCGATGTCATCAAGATTGATCGGAGCTTTTTACATAGCGTACCGCATCAACAGCAGCAATCGGCGTTGGTTGAAGTATTGATACGTATTGCCCATACGCTAAATATGAGTGTGGTGGCAGAAGGTGTTGAAACCGAACAACAGGTTGAATTCTTACAGCAGCAGAAGTGTCATTATCAGCAAGGCTTTTTCTATAGCCGTGCATTGCCGCTTGAGCAGTTTATTAAACATGCGAAAGAATTTAATCAGCAAGTGACAGAAGGTGAGGTGGGAGCCAGCCGATAAGCCGGGTTCTGTCGTGGACAATCATTCGTCTAGCCACTAAATCGCTTTAGTGTTCAAGCAGTCTACCCGGGTTCAACGCGGGCCGCGCCTCAGAACCCCTATTTGACCTTGCTCCGGGTGGAGTTTACCGTGCCACGAACTGTTGCCAGTCGCGCGGTGCGCTCTTACCGCACCCTTTCACCCTTACCTGTTTCTGCCGAAGCAGACCATCGGCGGTATACTCTCTGTTGCACTTGTCGTCGGCTCGCGCCGCCCAGACGTTATCTGGCACCCTGCCCTGTGGAGCCCGGACTTTCCTCCCCTTGCAAGTTACCTTACAAGCAGCGATTGTCTGGCTGACTCCCAGCCGCGCATTCTACGCACTATCTTCGTCTAGGGCTAGCTGATATAAGATATTTTTACGGGAACCATGAATTTCTGCTGCTAATGCAGCCGCTTTCTTTAACGGGAGCTCTTTGCGCAGCAAGCGTAAGGTTTGCATTGCGCGCGGCGTGATGTCTTCTTGCTCGGCTTCGGCGGCGCCGGCGATCACCAGTACAATTTCACCGCGTTGCTGATTCGCATCCGCCAATACTTGTTCATGTACAGCAGCAATGCTGCCCTGCAAATAGGTTTCAAACTGTTTGGTCAGCTCACGAGCCATCACGATATTGCGGTCATCGCCGAACTCATGTCGCAGATCTTGCAGGCAGTCGGCAATGCGATGCGGGGACTCATAAAACACCATGGTTCGGGATTCGTTAAGTAACCCCTGTAATCGCTTACGACGTTGTTGGGTTTTGGCCGGTAGAAAACCTTCAAAACTAAAACGATCGGTGGGTAAACCAGCACCGGATAAGGCGGTAATCATGGCGCAAGCACCGGGCAGTGCTACGACTTTGACACCCGCTGCGCGGCACTGTTGCACTAAAATATAGCCTGGGTCACTAATCAACGGCGTACCAGCATCACTAATTAAAGCAATGTTTTGCCCCTGCAGCACCCGCGCAATAATCTGCTCAGCGCGCTGCCGCTCGTTATGCTCATGCACTGCAAAGAGTTCGTTGCGAATATCTAAATGCTGAAGCAATTGGCCACTATGACGCGTATCTTCAGCTGCAATAGCATCAACATCGCGCAATACTTGAATGCTGCGTTCTGTAATGTCACCTAAATTACCTATAGGTGTCGGCACTATATACAGACAACCAGGTGTTGCTTGGTTCATGTTAACCCCTTGTAAGAAAGCCGCGTTTGCGTTGTTTAGCGTCCCCGCACAGTTTATAGTAGGGGCAATTGTTTGCTAAAGAAAAGTAGGTGCTATTGTGCCAAAGAAGTTGTTGCTATGCCTAATTATTCTTGGGATGACTGCGTGTTCTAACCAGTCACACCAGCGCGCTCAACCATCGGTTAGTGATGGTTTACCGTCGCAGCTCAGTGAGTTACCACTCGAACCAAGCTCGCGTAGTTCAGCGGCGTGGCTCGATGATGCACAAATTCGCCAAGGCAGCGCGCGCATTGATGCGCTGCTGCAGGCCGCTCGAGCAATGCAAAAGGAACTAAATTGGCAAGGCAGTGCCGTCGTTATTGGCCAAATTGAACGCTTTCAAGAGCGCATAGACTTAACACCCGAACAAATTCAATTGATTGCTATTCTTGAAGCGCGCTTTGCCGCACAAGAAGCACGCTGGCCTTATGTCGAGAAGCTCATCGCCCCCTTATTGAAGCCGCGTTTGGCACCACAGTTAGAAGTGCCGACCCTTGAGCTCGCACTAGCGGCAGCAAAAGGCCAACAACACTGGCATCAAGCAGCGAGCTACCAGTTGCAACTACTCAATTATGCGCCGGAACATACGGAGCCAAAAGCAGTTTGGGAAGTGCTAAAGTTTGTTTCTAAACCTAACCAATTGGATTTACAAACCGCGGTTAAACCGCACCCTGACACCTTAGGTTGGTATCAGTTGTTGCAAGCCTTACATAGCACGAATGCCACTACCGAAGAGCTTGCACTGCGTTTAGAAAGCTGGACTCAGGAATTTGATCGTCATCCGGCATTAGAGCAAGTGCAACAGCTCAAAGAGCAGATACGCCCTACTCTTGACCGCGCGGTTATTATTCTGCCACTTAGCGGCCAGTATCGTGAACAGGGTCAAGCGGTTCGCGATGGTATGATTAAAGCCTTAACTCGCCAACCCGAGCTGCAAGCAACCTTTATCGACTCCAATCGCTTTAATTTTGATGAGTTACCGGAGCTGCTGCAACGTAAACAGGCCGGCTTGCTCATTGGCCCATTGCTGAAACAAAACATCACTAAAATTGATTCAGATATGCTGCCGTCGTCACTCCGCTGGCTGACCTTGAATGAGCCAACCGACGGTCTCAAAACTGTCTTGTCGCAACAAAACTTCTTCGCCCTAGATACTGAAACTGAGGTACAGCAGGCGGCACGGCATATGGCGTCGCAAGGGTTCGAGAAGCCGCTGGTATTGGCACCTGAATCGCAGCGTGGCAAGCATTTAGCTAATGTTTTTGCGCAGGCTTGGCAAGCTGAATTTGCCGATAAGATGCGTACTGAAATAGGTACTTATAGCAACACCGATGAAATGAAAACTGCCGTACAAGACCGCCTCGGCGTTAGTGCAAGTGAAGCACGTATCTGGCAAGTTAAAATCGCTGGGGGCAAAATTATTGTTGATAGCCAAGCGCGCAGTAGACCCGATATCGACGCCATTTATTTAGTCGGCGGTATCGAACAAACACGTCTGTTAAAACCTTTTATTGACGTGAATATCGCGCCTTTTATGCAGCAGATTCCTGTCTTTTCAAACTCAGGAAGTCACACACTTAATAATGATCTAAGTGAAAATGACCTTGATGGCGTTCACTTTACTGATGCGCCGTGGTTAATGCCAGGACACCAGCAACAAGCACAGATGAAGTCGTTACTGCAACTGCGCAGCCATTGGGACTACAACTTGCTACGGCTCGCGGCCTTCGGTCATGATAGTATCTTACTGAGTCAACAACTGGCACTATTACAAACCGTTCCAGGTAAAACATTAAATGGTTTAACCGGAGCTCTGCATATTGAGCGACCGCGAGTGATTCGCGAGTTAAGCTGGGCGCGGTATCGTGGCCATCAGGTCATCGCCGGGCCATAATTACGCGCTTGTGGAAAGGACACGGATGTCACGCAAAGCACAAGGAAATCGTGGTGAACTTGAAGCCTGTAGCTTTTTAGAAGAACAAGGGCTTAAACTTCAGCAACGCAACTATCGCTGTAACTTAGGCGAAATTGACCTCATCATGAAAGCTGGTGAGACTTTTGTGTTTGTGGAAGTTAAAGTTCGCAATAATGAAAGTTTTGCGACAATCTTAGAACAGATTAGTCGACAGCAGTGCGTACGTATTCGACGCTGCGCTCAGCATTATTTGATTCAGCAACAACTTAATGAACATGTAACCAGTATGCGCTTTGATATTGTCACCATTGTGCGTGACGACAATGAACTGCAATGGTTACCGGATGCATTTTAATGAGGCGATATGCAAAACCAAATCAAAACGTTATTTACCGAGTGTATCCAAACTCAAATTGCTGCCGCCGATCAATTGCAAGAATCGATGGCAATCGCGGCGGAGCTACTGGTAACTTCCCTGCTCGGCGGACAAAAAATTTACTGTTGTGGTGAAGGCATGGCCCACGCAACTTCAAGACATTTCGCCCACATCATGTTGACGGGGCTCAGCTTTGAGCGCCCTCCATTTCCTGTGTTTTCACTGCACCCCGATTTTGGGGCGTTGGAACACAACGATGTTTTCGCACAACAAATTCAATCGGTAGGGCAACCTAATGACGTGTTGGTGGTCTTAAATGCTGGTGTGAACGCACCACGTATTAGCCGCGCTATGGAAGCTGCGCTTAGTCGTAATATGCTCATCATTGCCGTTAACCAAGAGAGTGACCAAAACATTGCTGGGTTACTAGGCCCCGACGATGTCGAGATTAGAATCCCTACCCACAACGCCGCTAGAGCGAGTGAGCACTTACTGCAAACGGTAAACATGCTATGCAGTTTGGTCGAACAACAAATTTTCCCACAGGAGGGTGATGAATGAAACGAATTCAATCAGCACTAATTGTTGGTGCCCTAAGCGTAGCCTTATCCGGTTGTGCCGCGGCACTCGTCGGAGCCACTGCCGTAGGCATTTCGGCAGCCACAGATACCCGTAGTTTGGGGACGCAAATCGACGACCAAACGATTGAAGTTCGAGTGAGTACCGCCTTGCGTGAAGAAGCGCGCTTAGATCAAGCTCGCATTCAAGTGGTATCCTTTAACCGCTCAGTGCTGTTATTAGGCCAAGTAAACAGTCAAGCGCTACAACAACTCGCCAGTTCAATTGTACGCAATACCGAAGGGGTTTCACGGGTGCACAACGAGCTACGCGTTGCCCCAGTGATAAGCTTGGGTCAAATTAGTCAAGACAGTTGGATTACCGGAAAAATCAAAGCAAAGCTAGCAGCAAACAAGACTGTTAAAGCGATTAATATCAAGGTTGTTACGGAAAATTCAGAAGTGGTATTAATGGGCTTAGTTAGCGCAGAAGAGGCGCGCCAAGCGATTGAGATTGCGCGCAATGTCAGTGGCGTCAACCGCGTGATTGACGCATTTGAATAAGTACGACCTGTAGGTTACTTCACTACTCGCAAGTGTGACGAGCCAGGTTTCTTTTTCGGCTCTTCTGCTTGCGTGGTAGGTTCTGGTACTGGAGTAAGTTCAGTCTCTGCATCACCACTTTGTATGTACGCTTCCTCAGGCTCAAAGAACGAGCCAGAACCATTCTCCCGTGCGTATAACGCAATAGCAGCAGCCATAGGTACAACCACGTGCTGGGGCTTGCCCGAGAAGCGTGCATTAAACTGCACCCACTCATTAGAAATGCTCAGTTGCCCTACTGCACTTGGCGAGATGTTCAGGACGATTTGGCCGTCCTGAACGAATTCCCATGGCAATTGACACCCTGGTTGCTCGGCATCAACCACCAAATGTGGTGTCAGCTCATTATCTAGCAACCAGTCGTAAATAGCCCGTAACAAGTACGGGCGACGTGGTGTCAAAGTCACTTCACTCATCGACCCAGTTCTCTTTCCACTTCAGTTAACGATGCTTGGAAAGACTCGCGCTCGAAAACTCGAACCATATAAGCTTTCACAGACTTCGCTGCTGCTGTGTTTAGCTCAATACCGTATGCTGGCAAGCGCCATAGTAATGGTGCTAAATAGCAATCGACTAAGCTGAACTCTTCGCTCATGAAGTAAGGTGTGTCGGCAAAGATCGGACCTAATGCCAAGATACCTTCACGAAGCTCTTGTCGAGCGGCTTCAACGCCACGGCCACCAGCTAGGATTTTATCGGCCAAAGCGTACCAATCACGCTCGATACGGTACATCATCAAACGACTGGTACCGCGAGAAACTGGGTAAACTGGCATCAATGGCGGATGCGGGAAACGCTCATCAAGGTATTCCATGATGATGTGGGCGTTATACAGCACCAACTCGCGATCGACCAAAGTCGGTAGCGCGTCTGCATACGGATTGAGCTGAAGTAGATCTTCCGGGCGGTTATCCGGGTCGACATAATTAATTTCTACGCCGACACCTTTTTCAGCTACTACAATACGCACTTGGTGACTATGTAAGTCATTCGCGCCCGAATATAAAGTCATGACTGACCGCTTGTTTGCCGCAACCGACATCTTATTCTCCATCAAACTTATTTAAGGTCTTTAAAGAACTCACGTTTTAATAAATACGCAAATACAAAAAAGACTAATAAGAAACCGAATACATACCAGCCTAGACGACGTTGTTCTAACAACATTGGCTCACCGGTATATACCAAGTAGTTCGTTATATCTAACGCTGCTTGGTCGTATTCTGCTTCTGTTAGCATGCCGCTGCCGTCGGATTTAATCCCTACGTAAACGTCCTGCATTTCACCATCGATCATTCTGCGCTCATAAGTTTTACGCGGCACGCCTTGCAACTCTTGCAACACGTGTGGCATTCCCACATTCGGGAATACCGCGTTGTTCACGCCAAATGGGCGCGACTCATCAACATAGAAAGCTCGTAAGTAGGTGTAAATCCAGTCAGCGCCGCGCACGCGCGACACTAAGGTTAAATCTGGTGCTGGGGTACCGAACCACTTACTTGCATCAGCAGTATCCATAGCGTTGGTGATTAAGTCACCTGAACGCTCACCTGAAAACTGTAGATTCTCAACACCTAAATCTTCAGGAATACCTAAATCTTTAAAGGTACGGTTATAGCGCTGATACTGCATGGTGTGACAGGCTAAGCAGTAGTTGTTAAACAACTTAACGCCGCGCTGCAACGATGCTTTATCGTGTAAATCTATATCTGCCTTGTCCAGTGGCACGGTCGAGCCAGCCGCTAAAGTAACGGCTGACCAGATTGATGCAACAACCAGCAGAGTGTTTTTAAGTAGCTTTTTCATCACTTAGTAATCCTCTCTGGAACTGGCTTGGTATTCTCATTCTTACTGTAGAAGAACAGCAAGATAAAGAACGCAAAGTACAAGAAGGTAAAGATACGAGCGAATAGCGTATAGATTTCTGTTGCTGGCTTCAGCCCCAGATAGCCTAACGCAATAAAGCTAATCGCAAACACCGTCAAGTTCAACTTGTGGATGCCACTACGGTAACGTACTGAGCGTACCTTGCCACGGTCTAACCAAGGCATTAGGAACAACGCTACGATGGCACCAAACATCAGAATAACGCCCATTAATTTATCTGGAACCGCACGCAAAATCGCATAGAACGGGGTGAAGTACCAAACTGGGGCAATGTGCTCTGGTGTTTTCAGTGGGTTAGCAGCTTCAAAGTTAGGTGCTTCAATAAACAAGCCTGCGCCTGTTGGGTTAAAGAAGATCACATAACAGAAGAAGAATAAGAAGACGGCGATACCGACCAGATCTTTCACCACGTAGTATGGGAAGAACGGGAATGCATCGACAATATCGTATTTCTTCGTGAAGCGCTCATGGAACTTGAATGACGGCTTCTCTGAATCAGGTACAGAGCCTTTTGGCTTCTTGATATCAACGCCTTCAGGGTTGTTTGAACCCACTTCGTGCAGTGCAATGATATGTAAGAAAACCAAGATCACTAAGACCAAAGGTAACGCAATGACGTGCAATGCGAAGAAGCGGTTTAGGGTTGCGCCTGAAACTACATAGTCACCACGAATCCATAGGGTTAAATCGTCACCGATAACTGGAATCGCACCGAACAATGAGATGATTACCTGTGCGCCCCAGTACGACATTTGTCCCCAAGGTAACAAGTAACCCATAAAGGCTTCGGCCATCAACACTAAGAAGATGAGCATACCGAATACCCACAGCAACTCTCGCGGCTTTTGGTATGAACCGTACATCATGCCACGGAACATGTGCAGATATACTACCACAAAGAACGCTGAAGCGCCCGTCGAGTGCATATAGCGCAGTAGCCAACCGTAGTCGATATCACGCATGATGTACTCAACTGAAGCAAAAGCACCTTCGCCAGTTGGAACGTAATTCATGGTTAACCAAATTCCAGTCACAATTTGGTTAACTAAAATTAAGGTCGCTAATACGCCAAAAATGTACCAAAAGTTAAAGTTCTTCGGAGCTGGGTATTGAGCTAAGTGGATATTCCACGTTTTGGTCATCGGAATGCGTTCGTCAAACCATGCAATGAGTTTATTCATTAGGCTTGCTCCCCGTCTTCACCTACCACGATAACGCTGTCGTTAACGTAGTAATGAGGTGGAACAACTAAGTTGTATGGTGCCGGAACACCAGCGAATACTCGACCTGCCATATCAAATCGTGAACCGTGACATGGGCAGAAGAATCCAGACTTCACGCCTTGAACGTGTTCACCCATGCCTTCTTCTAAGAATTGCGGTGAACATCCTAAGTGGGTACAGATACCTACGGCCACAAAGTATTCATCTTTGCGTGAGCGATACAAGTTACTTGCATACTCTGGCTGTTGAGGTTCCTGCGAATTAGGATCGCGAAGTTTATCATTTAAGCTATCGAGCTCGGCCAACATTTCCGGAGTACGGCGTACAACCCAAACAGGTTGTCCACGCCACTCAACTCGAATCAGTTGTCCTGGCTCAGCTTTTCCAATATTCACTTCCACTGGGGCACCCGCGTTTTTAGCTTTTTCGCTCGGGTTCCAAGACGCAATGAAAGGAACGGCAACACCAGCCGCACCTGCTGCTCCCACGACAGATGTCGCGACAGTCAGGAAACGACGACGGCCTTTATCTACAGGCGCATTGCTCATCCACTTACTCTCCAGTTTGGACGCTTCACGAGACATTCGTCGCGAAGTCAGTAATTAGCTGCTGCAATAAATTCGCCACATAACACTTAAATATGTGCGAACGGCAAAAAAATGCTTTCAAATGATAAAGAAATACCCTGATTTTTACAAGGATAAACACAAAAAACCCGGTCCAAGGACCGGGTTTTGACATCCATACTCGAGGTATTGAATTAACGCTTCGAGAACTGTGGACGTTTACGTGCTTTCTTCAAGCCGACTTTCTTACGCTCAACTGCACGTGCATCACGAGTAACGAAACCTGCGCGACGTAAGTCACCACGTAACGTTTCATCGAACTGCATCAGTGCACGGGTGATACCGTGGCGAACTGCGCCAGCTTGACCGCTTGAACCACCACCTTTAACGGTGATGTACAAGTCAAACTTTTCAGTCATTTCAACTAACTCTAATGGTTGACGAACAACCATACGCGCTGTTTCACGACCAAAGTACTCTTCTAAAGTGCTGTTATTAATGCTGATGTTGCCGCTGCCCGGACGCAAGAAAACGCGTGCAGTAGAGCTTTTGCGACGACCAGTACCGTAGTATTGATTCTCTGCCATTGTCTTAGTGCTCCGTCTTAAATTTCAAGTTGTTTAGGCTGTTGAGCAACATGATTGTGCTCTGCGCCCGCATATACTTTCAGTTTACGGAACATGGCACGACCAAGTGGACCACGTGGTAACATACCTTTCACCGCTTTCTGAATTACCATTTCTGGTTTCTTAGCAATCAACGTTTCGAAGTTGACTTCACGAAGACCACCTGGGTAACCCGTGTGCGAATAGTAAATCTTGTCCTGTGCCTTACGGCCAGTAACAGCTACTTTCTCAGCGTTAACGATAACGATGTAATCACCGGTATCAACGTGAGGAGTGTACTCAGGCTTATGCTTACCACGTAAACGACGAGCCACTTCAGTAGCCAAACGACCTAAAGTTTTACCTTCAGCGTCAATAACATACCAGTCACGTTCAACTGTTTCTGGTTTTGCAACAAATGTTTTCATTGAAACATACTCTTTTTTAAGGTTCACGACAGTAGTCCCGGGCTTCCCCGCGAACCACAACAACCGTTGTGGCTATTACCACATAACGGTTAGTTGTACCTGTAACGTGGGCTGCGCGGATTATACGGGAAAAGAGGTTAAAAGATCAACTGCGTTATTCGTTATTCGTTGATCGTTATTCGTTGGTCGTTATTCGTTGGTCGTTGCTCGAACAACGAAGAGCGGCGCAGCCGCGCACGAAGAGCGCAGCGCACGAACAACGAACAGCGGCTCAGCCGCGCACGAATCACGGTTTATGTGGGCGGGATAGATATTCGTGACTTTGCATTTCCTGCAACCGACTCACACAACGCTGAAACTCAAAGTTCAGCAAGCCGTCAGTGTAAAGTTCTTCTAGCGGTGCGGCGCCGGACATGATGAGTTTGACGTTGCGTTCGTAGAATTCATCCACGAGGGCGATAAAGCGTCGTGCTGCATCGTCATTGAGGGCACCCATTTGCGGCACATTACTGATCAGCACCGCATGATAGATTTGAGCAATTTCAATGTAGTCATTCTGCGAACGTGGGCCGCCGCATATCGCGTCGAAATCAAACAGCACGACGTCGTCGCATTCCATTCGTACGGCAATGCTACGGTTATTGACGGCGATGGCATGCTGATTGGCTGTGGCGTGGTCACAGTGGTCCGGTGCAAGTTCGAGAAAGTAGCCTTGTAGGTTTTTATCGGCGTCGGCATCTGCGGGTGCGTGGTAAATCTCAGCGCGTTCGAGCGTGCGCATCCGGTAGTCGATACCGCTATCCACGTTTAACACCACACAGTGTTGGTTAATGAGGGCAATGGCTGGTAAAAAGCGTGCGCGTTGAAGGCCGTTACGATAGAGGTCATTAGGAAGAATGTTCGAGGTCGCCACTAACACTACATTGCGCTCAAATAACTCTTCCATGAGCGTACCGAGGATCATGGCATCGGTAATATCTTGCACAAAAAACTCATCGAAACAGATAACTCGTGCTTCGGCTGCAAGTTTGTCGGCAATCAACGGGAGCGGGTCGCTCTTGCCTTTGAGTGCTTTTAGCTCGTTGTGGACACGCAGCATGAAACGATGAAAATGCACTCGTAGCTTGCGCTGAAACGGTAAGCTATCGTAGAAAGTATCCATCATGTAGGTTTTACCGCGTCCTACACCGCCCCAGAAATAGATTCCATGCGGAGCTTTCGGCTGATGGCCAAACAAGCGCAACCCACGCTGAATTAAACTTGGCGATTGCTGCTGTTGATCAAATAAGACCAGTTCTTCATAAAGGCGCTGGAGCTCTTCAATAGCCCGTCGTTGAGCGCTATCAGGCACGAAGTTGCCGGTGGCCAAATCACGTTCATATTTAGCCAAAGGAGAGTTGTTTTGCGTTGTCACTACCACTTAAACCCTAATCTAGATTATGCTATGACTATAAGTTTACCACGTGACGTGCGTTTTTAAGGAGTTTTTATGAGTTGGATTATCGGCATTTTATTAGTTGCTGTAGGTGCCATCGTTGGTTTCTTCGTAGCGAAGTACTGGCTTGGCAATCATACCGATCAAGCGCAACTAACCGAAGAAGTTACCCAAACCAAACAGCAGCTCCAAGATTATCGCGGCGAAGTTGCTGAACACTTGGCAACTGCACAAGCACTAGTCGAGCAGCTTGAAGATACTCAAGATAAATTAAAAACCTATCTTACCCATAGCGCTGAGTTTTTACAGCGCGAGCAAGAGCAACCAAGCTTACCTTTCTTCGATGAAGAAATGGTGCGCGAATTACGTATGGCCAATACTACCCAACCAGAAAAACGTCGTGTCTATAAAGAAACCCACGACCTGCCTCGTGATTACTCAGACGAACAGTCAGGTTTATTCAACCAAAAATAACCAAGCTAGTGCCGTTTTCTTATAACGGCACATCTTGAAACATCTTTGTAGTGAACTTATTTATATTGGGTCAGTCTTTAGATTCATGTTTTAACGTAAAAACATGGTTTGTTGATAGGAGTAAACCTAATGAAAGCAAAGTTCTTTGCAACACTCGCACTAACTAGTTTGCTGGTTTTAACGCCCACGGGGGCTAACGCTAGCATCCCTTTCTTTGGCAAAAGCAATGACACCCCAACGTTAGCTCCAATGCTCGAGGAAGTTACCCCTGCTGTAGTCAACATTTCAGTCAAAGGTAAACGTGAAGTCAAACAGCGTGTTCCTGACATGTTCCGATTTTTCTTTGGGCCTGGTGGTCCGCGTGACCAAGTTCAGGAGCGACCTTTCCGCGGGCTTGGTTCGGGTGTCATTATCGACGCCAAAACCGGCTATGTGGTAACCAACAACCATGTGATTGATGGTGCCAGTGAAATTCTTGTTACTTTAAAAGACGGCCGCCAATTTGACGCCACAGTTATTGGCACCGATAGTCGTTCTGACATTGCTTTGCTAAAGATTGAAGATGGTAAAGACCTCACCGAAATAAAGCTTGGCAACTCATCTAAGCTGAGAGTCGGTGACTTTGTGGTGGCCATTGGGAATCCATTTGGGCTTGGTCAAACCGTGACTTCAGGTATTGTCAGCGCCTTGGGCCGCAGTGGCTTGGGTATTGAAGAAGTGGAAAACTTTATTCAAACCGATGCGGCAATTAACAGCGGTAACTCTGGTGGTGCGTTAGTCACGCTCGACGGTGAGTTGATTGGCATCAATACCGCTATCTTGGGCCCGAACGGTGGCAATATCGGTATTGGCTTCGCCATCCCATCAGACATGATGAACAACCTTATCCAGCAGCTGATTGAGTTTGGTGAAGTGCGTCGTGGTGTGCTTGGCGTGCGCGGTAACGATTTGACCCATGATATTGCTAAAGCATTAGACCTAGACGCGAATCAAGGTGCTTTCATTGGTGAAGTTATCCCGGACAGTGCAGCGGACGAAGCTGGTTTAAAATCTGGTGACGTGATTATTGGAGTCAATGGTGAGAAGATTCGCACCTTTGCAGACTTGATCGCTCGGGTAGGCACCATTGGTGCCGGTAAGGAGATGCAAATTGAAGTACTGCGCGACGGTAAGAAACGTACTTTTGACGTCACCTTAGCCGCGGATGAAACCGCCGTTGTCGCGGGCAACTTGCACCCTGCACTTAATGGTGTGTCATTGGCCAGCAACGACGATAAAGGTGTAATCATTACCGCCATTGAAGAAGGTACGCTGGCGGAGCGTTACGGCCTACGCAAAGACGATGTGATTCTGGCCGTCAACCGCACGCCGGTGAACACCATTAGTGAGCTACGTGAGGCATTTGCCCAAGCCGGCCCTGTGGTGGCACTGAATCTACGCCGCGGTAACTCGCAACTCTACTTGGTACTGCGCGGCGGCTAAAACAGCCCTACGTGTACCCATGCAGATAAAAGAAGGCGGCAATTGCTGCCTTCTTTTTTAAAGGGTGTTATGCTTTTGGCTATTCTAAAAACAAAAGGTTAATACACTCTTATGTCGCTGCGCTCTGGGCTATATTTTTTCGCTCGTTCTGTACTACTCGGCTTGGTCGTTGCGGCGATCGTGATTGTTTTAGTTCCGCAACTGCGGAGCTGGGACTCACCCATGCCACAGTTAGAGATGCCGGTCAGCTTTGCTACGGCAGTACGCCGCGCAGCGCCAGCCGTGGTAAATATTTATAGCGTAGGCGAAGTTCGTGGCTCCTACTATTCTCGTCGCCCGAGCACGGTGGTGCGTCTAGGGTCTGGCGTCATCATGGATAATCGTGGCCATATCTTAACCGCTTATCACGTTGTTGCCGATGTCAGCACTATTGAGGTAGCGCTTCAAGACGGCCGCCAGTACAGCGGTCAAGTCATAGGTGTGGATAGAATTACCGATTTAGCCGTGGTGCGTATTGAAGCCGATAACCTGCCTGTGATTCCACAAGAAGATAAGTTAGTCACACAAGTCGGTGATGTGGTACTTGCCATTGGGAACCCGCTGAATCTCGGTCAAACCATTACCCAAGGTATCGTGAGTGCAACAGGTGGACGTATGGGCGTTATTCACTCCCACGCCGATCTCATTCAAATGGATGCGGTAATCAATGAAGGCACCTCTGGCGGCGCACTAATCAACAGCCAAGGCTATCTCGTTGGGATAAACAACGCACAATTTCATGATGCCCGCGGCCAAGGTATCGAAGGCATTTATTTTGCTCTACCCTACCCGCTCGCTAAACACATTATGGATACTATTATTCAAGAAGGTGAAGTGGTGCGGGGGTATCTCGGGGTGCAAGTCAGTGAAATGACCCAAGCAAATGCACTTAAACAGCCTGGGATTTATGTGGCGGGCGTTGATCAAAATAGCCCTGCTGCGCTAGCTGGGCTACAAGCGGATGATTATATTATTGAAATAAACGGTAAGCCGATGTCTTCCGCTGCGGAAGGTTTAGCTCTCGTCGCGCAAACGCGCCCAGGTACCGAGCTGGAAGTGCGCTATCTGCGCGACTCCCAAGAAGCAACTACCACAGTTACTATTACTCGGTTAACCCAATAAGTTAGCTTTGGCGAACAATGTTGGCGCCTAAAGCTGATAGCTTCTCTTCAATGGCTTCGTAACCGCGGTCGATGTGATATATACGTTCGACTACGGTTTCGCCTGAAGCTACGAGCCCGGCAATCACTAACGAAGCTGATGCGCGCAAATCTGTGCACATAACTTGCGCACCGGTTAAGTTTGCAACACCTTTAGAGATTGCGGTATTCCCCTCTAACTCAATGTTAGCACCCATACGACGCAGCTCTGGTACGTGCATGAAGCGGTTTTCAAAAATGGTTTCTCGCACCCAGCCAGCGCCATCTGCAATGGCATTTAAGGTACAGAACTGCGCCTGCATATCCGTTGGGAACGCAGGATACGGAGCTGTAACAATATTCACTGGTTGTGGGCGCTGTGGTGCTTTCAGGTGAATCCAATCGTCACCAAAGGATAGTTCTGCACCCGCTTCATCAAGCTTTTTCAACACCGCATCAAGCATATGCGGATCGGTATTGCGGCAGGTCACTTCACCACCGGTTGCCAACGCCGCGACCAGGAAGGTTCCGGTTTCAATTCTATCTGGTTGCACGCTATATTCGCCGCCGTGCAACTTATCCACACCATGAATAGTAATAGTACTGGTGCCTGCACCCTGAATATTAGCACCCATGGCGTTTAAGAAGTTTGCAAGATCAACTACTTCTGGTTCGAGCGCTGCATTTTCAATAACCGTGGTGCCAGCTGCAATGGTTGCAGCCGCCATCAAGTTTTCAGTACCAGTGACACTAACCGTATCCATCAGGATGTTAGCGCCTTTTAATCGACCCTCAACACGCGCATGAATATACCCATTTTCCACGGTTATATCAGCGCCCATTTCGCGCAGACCTTCGATATGTAAGTTAACCGGTCGTGCGCCGATGGCACAGCCACCTGGCAAAGACACTTGCGCTTCACCGAACTTACTCAAAAGCGGGCCAAGCACTAAAATCGAGGCGCGCATGGTTTTCACTAGATCATAACTAGCGACATGATGATGCAACCCTTGCGGAGAAATCTTAAACTCATTTTTGCCTAAAGCTTCATTGGCCACGCCCAGCTGTGCCAATAGCTTCAAGCTGGTTTGCACGTCTTGAAGCTCAGGAACATTGCGCAAGGTTACGGTTTCTGTTGGCAGTATCGAGGCCATTAAGATTGGCAGTGCGGCGTTCTTAGCACCAGAAATGGTCACTTCGCCGCGCAGCGGTACACCGCCTTGAATGACTAGTTTTTGCATAATTTGTCTCTATTTGCTCAGATTAACGAGCTTTTTCTCGCGCTGCCATTCTTCTGCGGTATAGGTACGAAATGACACTGCATGTAAATCGCCGCTCGCGATAATCGACTTGAGCGGTGCGTAAACAAGTTGTTGCTGTTTAACTCGAGATAATCCCTTAAACTCGTCGCTTACAACGAGAATGCTCGCATGGTTACCATCAAGATTAACGAGAACTTCTTCTACATCAATCGCGCTACTAACCATTTCTTTCAAGGATTCATTGGTAATCATATTGAATCTAAAATCTCTTTTTAATGAATATGCTGCTGGATACTAGTGATCTGCTAAACCGAGAAGTTCAGCAACGCCAGAAACCTTTACGATAGCCCGCAATTGTTCACTAGCACCTTGCAGTTGTAGTTGACACTGTTGTGCGCGTGCTTCGCGCGCAGCGTTGAGTAGCATGGCGACACCGGCGGTATCCACTTTGTTCAAGTGAGCGAGCTGAATGGTGAGCTCGCTAGTGGTAGCTAGCCACTCGTTGCGGCTTTGCCACAACAAAGGCACGGTTTCACGCGTAAGCTCACCTACTAACTCTAATTCGCCGGCTTCGTTTTTTCGCCACTGACACGCCGTCATTATAATTCTCCACCTTCATCTGCAGAGGTGATTGGCTGCTGTGATTTTTCACGCAATAAGGCAATGGTGCCATCAATACCGCGGCTTCTTATCACACCAGCAATTTCTGTTTGCTTGCTGTTGAGAAGGCTAATCCCTTCGACCACTAAGTCGTACGCTTGCCAGATTTGTTGGTCATTATCGTAACGTAGTTTGAAATCCATCCGAATTGGTGGTCGCCCAGCTTCGTTGAGTCGGGTGTTGACCTCAACCATTTTGCTGCCTGGGCTAAAGCGATTGGCATCACCAAATGAGATCTTATGTTTGTTTTCATCAAACTGGGTAAAAGCACGCGCATAAGTTGCGACTAAGTACTCGCGAAATACCGTATAAAACTCTTGTCGTTGATCTTCGTTCGTATTTCTTAAGTTGCGACCAAGTACGCGCTTGGCAGCATAAACGTGATCAACATAAGGCATCATTTCTTCGCGAATAATGACACGAATATAATCGATGTCTGCGTCGAGCTTGTCACGATCTTGAGCAATTCGCTCCAGCGTTTTGTTCGCCAATCGCTCTAACAGTACATACGGATTTTCTTCTTTTATCAGCTCTGCCGACGCAGGAGCAGCCACGAAAGCTAACGCAACTGCTAATAGCGCTGAAGTGAACCACTGCTTCATATTCAACTCCTTAATCATTCCCTTGGCTAAACAAGAACTGACCAATTAAATCTTCAAGTACCAATGCTGATTTCGTGTCATAAATATAATCGCCGTCTTTCAACATGGATACCGTTTCATCAATAAATCCTGGGTTCAAACCAATATATTGCTCGCCCAGTAAGCCCGACGTTAGTATTGAGACCGACGTTGTATCAGAAAATTCATCGTATTTTTGGCTAATTGTCAGTTCTACCATCGGCTCATAGTACTCACCGTCGAGGCTAATTTGACTAACACGACCAACCACAACCCCGCCAACCTTCACCGGTGAGCGCACTTTTAAACCGCCAATATTGTCGAACTTAGCGTACAGCTTATAAGTCGCACCATTAGTTGCGGCGCTTGAGTTTGCTGCTTTTAAGCCTAAAAATAGTAGTGCGGCAATACCAATAATAACGAACAAACCTACTGCTAACTGTGTGTTTCTAGATTCCATAGCGTCCTACCCAAACATCAAAGCGGTTAATACAAAGTCTAATCCGAGTACAGCTAGTGAAGCTGTTACTACGGTTGAAGTGGTCGCGCGACTGATCCCTGCGGATGTCGGGGTACAACTAAACCCTTTATGCAAAGCGATCCAAGTCACTACAAATGCAAATACTATGCTTTTGATAATGCCGTTTAAAATATCTTGCACCCAATCCACGTTAGCTTGCATGACCGACCAAAACGCGCCTTCATCAACGCCCAGCCAACGTGAACCTACAATATAGCCGCCGTAGATACCTACTGCTGAAAATATTAGCGCTAGTATTGGCATGCTATAAAAGCCTGCCCAAAAGCGTGGCGATATCACTCGGCGCAAGGGATCCACAGCCATCATTTCTAAGCTGGACAGCTGTTCGGTTGCTTTCATCAAACCAATTTCTGCCGTGAGTGAGGAGCCAGCGCGTCCTGCAAATAGCAAAGCGGTAACTACCGGACCCAATTCACGAAGCAGCGATAATGCGACCATTGGCCCTAAAGATTGTTCAGCACCGAAATCGACCAAGATGGTATAGCCTTGTAAGCCCAAGACCATGCCTATAAACAAACCACTCACAACAATGATGAGCAGCGACATCACGCCGATCGAGTACATTTGCTGCATCAGTAGCGGCCACGATTTACGTAATTGTGGTTTGCCAACTAACGCACGCAATAGCATTAATAAAGCAGCACCAGCGCCAGCAATATTATCTAGCGTCGCTTTCCCTAGCAGGGCAATCCTATTTAACATCCCGCACTCCTAATACTTCATCTTCCAACGACGCTGCAGCATAGTGGAACGGAACCGGCCCATCAGCTTCACCATTTAAGAATTGATGAACCAGCGGGTTATCTGCCGCTTGCAGCTCGGCCGGTGTACCTTGCCCAACAACTTTCTTATCGGCTATCACATAAACATAGTCGGCAATGGTTAATACTTCTTCGACGTCATGGGTAACAATGATGCTGGTTAAGCCGAGTGACTCATTGAGCTCTTTAATGAGCTTCACAATAACACCCATAGAAATCGGGTCTTGCCCAGCAAAGGGCTCGTCATACATGATTAAATCAGGGTCTAAGGCAATGGCTCTGGCCAAAGCTGCGCGTCGCGCCATACCACCGGATAATTCTGAGGGCATTAAATCACGAGCACCACGAAGCCCTACTGCTTGCAATTTTAGCAGGACAATGGTTTCGATAATGGATTCAGGCAAGTCACTGTGTTCACGTAGCGGAAACGCAACGTTATCGTAAACGCTCATGTCTGTGAACAAGGCACCGCTTTGAAAGAGCATGCTCATACGCTTGCGTAATTGGTACAAGTCAGTGCGTTTTAATTTCGGAACATTCTGTCCGTCAAACTTTATGTGCCCTTGCTGTGGGCGTAACTGACCACCTATGAGGCGTAACAACGTGGTTTTACCAATACCACTGGGGCCCATTACCGCGGTGATTTTGCCACGTGGGATAGCCATCGATAAGCCTTGGTAAACCTGATGTGCACCAAAGCCGTGTGCAAAGTGAAGGTCTTCGATTTCAACCAGTATGTCAGACCCGCCAGCAAAATTTGAATTTAGCATGCGAAGAATGTCTCCTTTTGTCGTGCATAGTGTACCTGATTTCAGCTAGAAGCCCCACCAGTAACCCGTAAAAAATGTGACAATTCATTTCCTAAACGTAGATTACGTCTGCAATTAACAAAACGATCGGTTATTATTGCAGGATATTAGCACTTAATAGAGGTTGAACCCTGATGACCGACACCACCCATACTTCTTTTCGAGAGTTAGGGCAACGCGTCATAGACATTGAAGCCACAGCTATCGCTGATTTATCACGCTATCTGGATGAGCATTTTGAGCAAGCCTGTAAATGGCTACTTAACTGCACCGGACGCGTTATCGTTATCGGTATGGGCAAGTCTGGACACATTGGCGGTAAAATTGCAGCGACCTTAGCATCAACCGGTACTCCAGCATTCTTTGTTCACCCTGGAGAAGCCAGTCATGGCGACTTAGGGATGATTACCCAGCACGATGTGGTGCTTGCCATCTCGAACTCCGGCGAAACCGGTGAGATCTTGAGCATTGCCCCGTTGATTAAACGTCGCGGCGTTACCCTGATTAGTATGACGGGCAACCCTGACTCTACCCTTGCTGAACTTTCTGATGTGCATGTGTGTATCGCTGTGAAAGAAGAAGCCTGTCCGCTGGGGTTAGCGCCAACATCGTCGACCACAGCCACCTTGGTAATGGGCGATGCTCTAGCCGTTGCCTTGTTGCATGCCCGCGGCTTCACCGCCGATGATTTTGCCATGTCACATCCAGGCGGCAGCCTTGGCCGACGCTTATTACTGCATATTCATGACATTATGCATTCCGGTGAGCGGATGCCACTCGTACCCGCCACCGCGACCATCAGCGAAGCATTGCTCGAAATGTCGCACAAAGGTTTAGGTATGACTGGCGTTCTGGCCGCAGATGGTGCGCTTGCAGGCGTATTTACCGACGGTGATTTACGTCGAATATTAGACCAGCGTATCGACCTGCATAACACCAGTATTGCCCAAGTCATGACCGTAAACCCGGTCACTATTAACGCCGACGTACTCGCAGCGCAAGGTCTGAAAATTATGGAAGACCGTAAAATTAACGGATTATTTGTTGTGAATGAACAGCAGCATCCGCTGGGCGCATTGAATATGCACGATTTATTGAAAGCTGGGGTAATGTAATGCATCCTAACTCGATGATTAACACTTGGTACGGGCAAATTAGTGACGATTTGATGGCGCGTTTTCAAGCGATTAAATTGGTTATATTTGATGTTGATGGTGTCTTTTCAGACGGACGTATCTACCTCGGCAATGACGGTGAAGAGTTAAAAGCCTTCCACACCCGTGACGGCTTTGGCGTTAAAGCCCTATTAAACGCTGGTGTTAAAGTAGCGGTCATTACCGGGCGCAAATCGAATATCGTTGAACGGCGCATGAGTGCACTCGGTGTTACGGATATCTATCAAGGCCAAGAGAATAAATTAACGAGTTACCGTGAACTGGTAGCGAAGTACAACGTCAAAGACAGTGAAGTCGCCTGTATGGGCGATGATGTTCCCGACGTCGTCATGATTAAAGCCTGTGGTCTCGGCATTGCCACTAACGATGCGCACCCTTTTGTGATGCAACAAGCGCAATATGTGACCTCGAAACCCGGTGGCTTTGGCGCGGTACGTGAAGTCAGCGATTTAATTTTACTGAGCCGTGGCCAATTACAGTTGCACGGAGGAGTGAGTCTGTGAATCGCAACATTGCGGTCATTATCGTCATCATATTCTCCTTACTAGCCATTCTAGTTTGGCGTCCGTTTGCAGGCCCAGAAGAGTCTGAACAAGCGGCTGGGTTTCGGCAAATCAAGCCAGATTTCACAGCTGCGGGTTTAATCGTACGCGTGTACAATGCAGACGGCGAATTAGGTCACCGCATCGCCGCGGAAAAAATGACGCACTACAGCCCCATTGGCTTAACCGAGCTGACCCAGCCGATTTATTTGTTCCATATGAATCAAGATGGGCCGGTATGGCAGGTCCAAGCGGAAGCCGGTTCGTTTTACGCTGACAAAAGCTTAGTACTCGAACGCAATATCGAAATGTTTAATCTTGAAGCCAAAGATTACATGGAAAAGGTCGAAACATCGTATCTCACCATTGATACGCTGACAGAAACCATGACCACTGATCAAAAAGTAACTATTTACGGACGTGACTTTATCGTTCGAGGCGAAGGTATGTTCGCCGATTTACGAGCACAAACACTGGAAATGACCCGACATGTTGAAACTATTTATACCGGTCCTCAGCCTAACTCTCAGTAGCCTTTTGTTTGCGGCTACCAGTTACGCACAAGGCAAAGATGATTTTAATCAGCCCATTGAGGTGAAGTCCGAACGCGATTGGTTTGATGTCGCGAATAAGATTGCGGTGTTCGAATCCAACGTGGTTATTCGCCAAGGTTCGCTAACCATTACTGCTGATCACTTAGAAGTGAAGCGTGAAGGCGAAAATGAAAACGACTTATTTATAGCGACTGGATTACCTGCCGTGTACTCGCAGCAATTAGATGACGGCTCGCCTATCCAAGCCGAAGCCAATGTGATTGAGTACGACCAAGCCAATCAACTGCTGGTGTTGCGTGGTAACGTAAAAGTTTCACAACGTGATAGTCTTATTCAGGGAAGTGAAATTATTTATAACTTCGCTACTCAACAAATGAGTGCTAATCGTGGCGACCAAGAAGATGATCGCGTCACCACCATTTTTATGCCTAAACCTAAAAAGAACGATAATAATGAGCCAACTAATCGTTGAACACCTAGCGAAAGCGTATAAAAAGCGCCAAGTCGTAAAAGATGTAAGCTTAACGGTAAAAGCCGGCCAGGTGATTGGCTTGTTAGGCCCTAACGGTGCCGGAAAAACGACCACCTTCTATATGGTCGTTGGTTTAGTCAATCACGACAAAGGCCGTATCATGCTTGATGACCAAGATATTTCTTTGTTACCGATGCATGAACGAGCACGGCGCGGTATCGGTTATTTGCCGCAAGAGTCGTCAATTTTCCGTAAGTTAACGGTACGCGACAATATTTTGGCTATTCTCGAAACGCGTAAAGAACTTAACGCTGATCAACGCGAAGAAAAACTCGATAGTTTGCTAGAAGAATTTAATATTGGCCATATTGCCAATAGCTTTGGCATGAGTTTATCTGGTGGTGAACGTCGCCGTGTTGAAATCGCGCGCGCCTTAGCTGCCGACCCGCAGTTTATATTGCTTGATGAACCTTTCGCCGGCGTTGACCCCATTTCAGTTATTGATATAAAAAAAATTATTGAGCATCTTCGTAATCGCGGCATTGGGGTGTTAATTACCGACCATAACGTACGCGAAACTCTGAGTGTATGTGAGCACGCATATATTGTGAGTCACGGGGAGCTCATCGCAAGTGGTGATGCTACGTCTATCTTAAACAACCAACAGGTTAAAGATGTTTATCTAGGCGAACAATTTACTTTGTAGGTAGGCTATGAAACAGACCCTGCAGTTCACGCATAGCCAGCAACTGACTATGACTCCACAGCTGCAGCAATCGATAAAATTGCTCCAGCTGTCTACGTTCGAGCTGCATCATGAAATACAACAAGCTTTAGATGAAAATCCGCTATTAGAGTTAGCCGACGAAAGCGAGCCTGGCGAGACAGAACTCGAATCTACGACGACCGACCTCGATGGCGATTGGACCCCTTCCTGTCAGCCCAATCAAAGCAGTTCACCATCATTTGAAGATAGAGAACAAGATTATTATCAAGGTAGCACCAGCCTAACCTTGCAAGAGCACTTGTTGTGGCAGTTACAACTATCGCGTTTCTCTCAACAGGATGAAGTTATTGCGCGTATTATCATTGATAGTATCAATGACCGTGGTTACCTTACCGTTCCAGTCGCAGACCTGGTAGCTATTATCGAGCGACAAATTGATACCCCCATTGACTATGACGAAGTGGCAGTCACGTTAAAACGCATCCAACAATTTGATCCTATCGGTGTTGCTGCGAGCACAGTTCGTGAATGCTTGCTCATGCAATTACAACATTTACCCGAAGATACACCTTTTTTAGCGTTAGCGATAACGGCGGTAGACCACCATTTAGAATTACTTGGCAGCAGGGATTATCGTAATTTAGCGCGAAAATTACGCATAACTGTCGACGAGCTTGCGCCAGTAGTTGCACTCATTCAAAGCCTGAACCCTAACCCTGGTGACGGGTTTGGCGATGCTCGAGACCACTACGTAATTCCGGATGTTATGGTAAGAAAGAAAAATGGTCTCTGGAAAGTCGAGCTAAATAGCCAGAGTATGCCTAAACTAAAAGTAAGCGAAAGTTACGCTAGTTTAAATCCACAGGTGATGCAAACCGACGACATGCAGTACATTCGACAACATACTCAAGAAGCCAAATGGTTCATACGTAGCCTTGAAAGCCGCAATGATACCTTATTGAAAGTTGCCACCTGCATCGTTGACAAACAGCAAGGGTTCTTTGAGCATGGTGAAGAAGCCATGGTACCCATGGTGCTGGCTGATGTTGCTCGCGTGGTCGATATGCACGAATCAACTATTTCCCGCGTTACGACACAAAAGTATATGCATACTCCTCGAGGTATGTTTGAATTGAAGTACTTCTTCTCAAGCCAGTTAGCTACGGCTCAAGGAGAAGACACTTCTTCGATTGCCATAAAGGCAATGTTGAAGAAGCTAGTTGCTACGGAGAACCCAAAGAAACCGCTCAGCGATAACCGATTAGCGGAACTCCTTGCGGAACAGGGCATCCAAGTAGCTAGACGAACTATTGCGAAGTATCGAGAAGCGCTAAATATCCCTTCTTCGAGTCAACGCAAACGTCTTATCTGAATCTTGGACAACAGAAGGAAGATGTTATGCAAATTAATCTTACTGGTCATCATATTGAAATAACTGATGCGCTACGAGACTATGTGAATAGCAAGTTTGGTAAGCTTGAGCGTTACTTTGACCAAATTACCAACGTCCATGTCATTTTAAATGTTGAAAAGTTGACGCAAAAAGCGGAAGCTACGCTGCATTTGAATGGCGGCGAAATTTTCGCAGATTCTAAACATGAAGATATGTACGCTGCCATAGACGGGCTGATTGCAAAACTCGATCGGCAAGTTATTAAACACAAAGAAAAGTTGAAACGTCACTAAACCATGGATTTATCCACCCTGTTAAGCCCCGACTGCACTCGCCGTGCAGTCGAGGGCTCAAGCAAAAAGAAAGTGCTTGAAATCATTGGCGAAATCGCCGCATCTCGCTTGTCCGGAACGACCAGCTTTGATGTCTTTGAAAGTCTCCTCAACCGTGAACGATTAGGCAGTACTGGTATAGGTATGGGGGTTGCTATTCCGCATGGTCGATTAGCAACTGCAAATAAGCCCATCGCCGTATTGCTAACGCTTAGTGAGCCGATTGAGTTTGACGCTATTGATAATCAACCGGTGGATATCGTATTTGCGCTAATCGTTCCAGAAGATGCTCATGAGCAGCATTTGCAAACGCTAGCCGCCGTTGCGCAACGACTCAACGAAAAGGCTTGCACCCGAGCACTACGAGACGCAACCAGCGATCAAGAACTATTTGATTTATTTAC
Organism: Pseudidiomarina sp.; assembly: GCA_048269045.1. GTDB lineage: Bacteria > Pseudomonadota > Gammaproteobacteria > Enterobacterales > Alteromonadaceae > Pseudidiomarina. The sequence continues at coordinate 44,895 of JBLWUG010000006.1, read as the reverse complement.
TGCATAGGCACTATGGCTGAACAAGAAAAAAAACCAAGCATGCAATTGATCATTGTCACAGGTCGATCCGGATCGGGTAAAACGGTCGCGCTACGCGTACTCGAAGATCTTGGCTACTACTGTGTCGATAACTTGCCCATTATGCTCTTACCTACACTCGTACATGCGGTGATTTCGCAGTATGACAAAGTGGCGGTAAGCGTTGATGTGCGCAACTTGCCGGTTGATCAAAATGAGCTTACCGATGCCCTAGATTTCTTGCCTGGCCATATCAAACCAGAAATCCTTTATATTGATTCATCTGACGCCGTGCTGCTACGCCGCTTTGCTGAAACACGCCGGTTGCACCCGCTGTCACGCAACGAACTACCCTTAGCTGACGCCTTGCATACTGAACTGGCTTTATTAGAGCCTCTGGCAGAACGAGCAACCTGGCGCATCGATAGCAGTGACTTAAGCGTGCACCAGTTGAGTGAACAAGTTTCTGAACGCGCCCTAGGGAAAGCAGCCTCACGACTCATCGTGGTGTTCCAATCCTTCGGCTACAAGTACGGCTTACCTGCTGATGTCGATTACGCTTTTGATGCACGGATTTTGCCCAACCCGCACTGGGAACCATCGCTAAAAGCACTGCGTGGTACCGATGCACCCGTACAACACTTTTTTCAGCAACAGCCGTTAGTCACTAAATTTATCCATCAATTGGAAATATTTCTAACCACCTGGCTGCCGTACTTCCAGCGCAGTAATCGTAGTTACCTTACCATAGGTATCGGCTGTACCGGTGGCCAACACCGTTCTGTTTATATTGCTGAACAGCTCGCGGAACGATTTCAAGATCAGCCCTTTAAAGTGCAGGTTCGCCACCGTGAGACCAACCGTTAATCATGGCTATTACCGCACGCCGTACCGTCACTATTCGTAATAAATTGGGCCTCCATGCTCGTGCTGCGACCAAACTTGCCAAGCTTACGCAGCAATTTTCAGCTAAGGTTGAAATTGTTCAGGGCTCGAGACAAGTTGATGCTTCTAGCGTTATGTGTCTATTGCTGCTGGCTAGTGGTCAAGGCCGAGAAATTGACATTATTGGCACTGGCGTTGATGCCGATGCCGCGGTCGAAGCTATTGCCGAATTGATTGAGTCGCGCTTTGATGAAGAGCAATGATGCGTTAAACTTCTGACATCAACCGGAGTTAACCCTATGCTTGCCGATATCGCCGAAAACGAGTTTACTGAACTGCGCTTGCAAGAAGTGACCGATGCGTTAGCACGCGGCATGTTCGTTCAAGCACGCCGATTACTACATAATTTACCAGCATGGGATATCGCCCTACTGCTGGAATCCTCACCCCCGAAAACTCGTACCGTTATTTGGCAACTCGTTGATGCTGATGAGCACGGCGAAATTCTTGAAGAGCTTCCCGAAGAAGTACAAAAATCTGTAGTTCGCCAAATGGCGCCAGAAAAACTGGCAGCTGCTGCCGAAGGCATGGACACCGATGACCTCGCGTTTATGTTGCGAGGCCTACCGGAATCCATCTATCAAGAAGTATTAAAGTCGATGGACGAGCAAGATCGTCATCGCGCGGAACAAGCACTTTCCTATGCTGACGAAACCGCCGGCAGCATGATGAATACCGATACCATCACCATTCGTCCTGATGTCACTATTGATGTGGTGCTGCGCTATTTACGACTGAAAAGCGAACTACCTGAAGCTACTGACAAACTCTATGTGGTCAACAAAGACGACAAGTTTATTGGTGAAGTCGAAATCACGCAGTTACTGACGGTGGATCCAACCCGCTTAGTCAGTGATGTAATGAAGCAAGATGTGCAAGGCATCCCAGTCGAAATGGATGAAACCGAAGTCGCAAAGCTGTTTGAACGGCAAGACTGGATATCGGCCGCTGTGGTGGATGATGATAGCCGCTTATTAGGCCGAATTACCATTGACGATGTGGTCGATATTATTCGGGAAGATGCACAGCACTCGATGTTGAATTTAGCCGGTTTAGATGATGACGAAGATACTTTCGCGCCGGTAATCACCAGTACTCGCCGCCGTTCCGTTTGGTTAGCTATCAACTTGATTACGGCACTAATGGCTGCTGCCGTAAGCTCTTTATTTGAAGACATTTTGGCGCAAATGGCGATTTTAGCCATCCTCAATACAATCGTGCCTAGTATGGGAGGAATTGCGGGCTCGCAAACCCTTACACTGGTTATTCGCGGCATGGCCTTGGGTCATATTGGGCCAAGTAACCAACGCTGGCTCATCGGCAAGGAAATTGCCATTGGTGCACTAAATGGTATTGTTTGGGCAGGCTTAATAGGCGCCGTAGTCGCGCTCTGGAAACAAGATTTGATGATAGGTGGCATCATTGCCTTCGCCATGATGGTTAACTTGCTGGCGGCGGGCTTAGCCGGTGTTACTGTACCGCTACTATTGCGGCGCTTTAACATTGATCCGGCTTTGGCTGGTGGGGTTATTTTAACCACGGTAACCGATGTGGTCGGTATTTTCGCTTTCCTCGGTACCGCGACCTTATTACTTGGTTAAAATATTCGCGGGTTAGGCACCCGCGATACTCATTTCTTCGAGCAAAATAGAACCAGTACGAACACCATGTCGTGGATCAACATCATTAGCCATAGCTACCATATTCAGCAACATATCTTTTAAGTTACCGGCAATGGTAATTTCTTCGACTGGATATTGAATTTCACCATTTTCAACCCAGAAGCCGGCGGCGCCACGTGAATAGTCGCCGTTCACCAAGTTCACGCCCTGCCCCATAAGCTCGGTTACTAGCAGGCCAGTACCCATCTGCTGGCAAAGGCCGGCGAGGTCAAGCGAGCTATTCCCTTGCATCTCCCAGGTATGAATACCACCAGCATGACCAGTAGGCTCCATGCTTAACTTACGGGCTGCATAGCTGGTTAGCAAATAGGTGTCCAATACACCGTCAGTCACGATGTTACGGTTTACGGTGGCCAAGCCTTCGTGGTCGAAAGGACTACTCGCCAAAGCACCTTGCAAGTGTGGTTGCTCAGCAATAGTTAACCACTGTGGCAACACCTGTTGGCCCAAGTGGTCAAGTAAGAAGCTTGATTTACGGTATAAATTGCCGCCGCCGATAGCACTAACAAAGTGACCAAATAATGAGTTGGCAACGTCGGCACGGAAAATAACTGGCACTTTCGCGGTAGCAATTTTACGACCATCTAAGCGGGCTAGCGTTGACTGAGCAGCGTCTTCAGCCACTTGCTCTGGCGTCCATAATTGATCGCGCTTACGGCCTACGGTATAGCTATAATCACGTTGCATGGCCTCACCACTTTGGGCGATTAAACTACAGCTCAAGCTATGTCGTGATTGCAGAAAGCCTTCGAGAAAGCCATGACTATTACCATACACGCGATAGCCAACATGGCTGCTATACGATGCCCCATCGGAGTTTACGATGCGCGAGTCTTGCTGTAACGCGTGTTGTTCACACTGCAGCGCTTGTTGCAAAGCAAATTCCGCACTCTGATCAGCGGGGTGGCAGAGGTCGAGATCTGGAATCTCGGTCGCCATTAGTTCCGCTGGAGCTAATCCAGAAAATGGGTCTGCTGACGTGAAACGAGCAATCTCATTGGCTTTCTCAACCGCTGCATGTATCGCAGTTGGGCTTAGGTCGGTCGTTGATGCCGAGCCTTTTTGCTGCCCACGGTAACAAGTAATACCTAAGGTACCATCTTGATTAAACTCAACCGTTTCCACTTCACCGAGTCGGGTGCCGACGTGAATGCCACGACTACGACTAATCGCACACTCGACCGCGCTTGCACCTAAACGTTGTGCATAAGCCACAGCATCAGCTACGGCCGCTTTGACTTCGGTCATCTCTGCGTTTAATTGGTTTACCTCTGGGGTCAAGTTGTTAACTCCTACGTATTTTCAATTTTCTGGTACAATATCGGCAATGACACTAAGGAACACTGCATGAACGAATTTGATCAAGACGACGAACATTATGTAAGTAAATCTCAACTCAAGCGTGATGCCGATGCTCAGCAAGAACTCGGTGAGAAACTCGTCAACTTGTCTGAAGGCAAACTCGCTAAGTTGCCTATCGATGAAGAGCTTATGGATGCTATTCATCTGGCCCAGCGCATTCGTAATACTCGCGAAGGCTACCGCCGTCAGTTACAACTGGTCGGCAAAATGATGCGCCATCGTGACACCGCACCCATCGAAGCTGGTTTACAAGAACTCGAGCATGCTCACCACGAGCAAAATGCCTTATTTCATCAGCTTGAAAAGCATCGCGACCACATTCTTGCCGAGGGCGATAGCGCCATTCAAGAGTTTGTCGATGCCTATCCAGCCACTGATCGTCAAAAGTTACGTCAGTTATATCGTCAAGCTAATAAGCAACAGCAGCAAGGCAAGCCCCCGACTGCTGCACGTGAACTATTTAAATACTTACGCGAAGTCGCGACACTTTAATCGGTTCCACCAACGGTGAGGGCATCTAACTTCAACGTTGGTTGCCCCACGCCGACCGGCACGCTCTGGCCATCTTTGCCACACACACCAACGCCACTATCTAAGGTTAAGTCATTACCCACCATAGATACTTGTCCCATTGCGTCTGGGCCATTGCCAATTAAGGTGGCACCTTTTACCGGAGCGGTGATTTTACCGTCTTCGATTAAATAAGCTTCAGAAGCCGAGAACACAAACTTCCCTGAAGTGATATCGACTTGACCACCAGCAAATTGCGGCGCATAAATACCGCGTTTCACGCTGCTAATAATTTCTTCAGGCGTTGACTCACCACCGAGCATATAGGTATTTGTCATGCGCGGCATTGGCAAGTGTGCATAACTTTCTCGGCGACCATTTCCGGTTGGAGCAACACCCATTAAGCGGGCATTCATTTTATCTTGCATGTAGCCAACCAAGCGCCCTTTCTCAATAAGGACGTTGTAACCCGCTGGCGTACCTTCGTCATCCACTGCAAGTGAACCACGGCGATCATCAATGGTGCCATCGTCAACAATAGTACAAAGCTCTGACGCAACCATCTGCCCTACTTTACCGGCATACGCGGAGGCGCCTTTACGGTTAAAATCGCCTTCTAGACCGTGACCAACAGCTTCGTGCAACAGCACCCCTGGCCAACCTGAACCTAATACCACTGGCATGGTTCCAGCAGGTGCTGGCCGCGCTTCTAAATTCACCAGAGCTTGGCGTACCGCTTCATCGGCAAACGATTGCCAACGTGGTTGCTTGGTGCCTATTTCAGTGAAGAAGTAATCGTAACCCACGCGAGCTCCACCACCTGCGCTACCACGCTCACGGCGGCCATTTTGTTCAACTAACACGGTGCAATTGACTCGACATAGCGGCCGTACATCCGTCGCAAATGTGCCATCAGTTGCTGCCACCAAGATTTCGTCGTAGCTGCCACTAATACTGGCAATTACTTCAACCACGCGTGAATCAAGACTACGCGCGTAGGCATCTAACTCTCGTAATAAGCTAATCTTGGCAGCTTCGTCTAGCGACTGAATGGGGTTTATTGCAGGGTAGCGTTGGATATTTGGGGCGGCCTTAAAGGCTTGAATGCTGCGCTCTTGACCCGCATCTGCGATGCCGCGTGCGGCACTGGCGGCATTTTGTAAGGCCATCAATGAAATATCGTCAGCGTAGGCAAAACCAGTTTTGTCTTCATGCACGGCACGAACGCCAAGCCCCGTTTCGATATGGAAGCTACCATTCTTAACGATGCCGTCTTCAAGTACCCAAGACTCATTAACGCTGCTTTGCATATAGATGTCAGCGTAATCTATTGCACCGCTGTACATCGACTGTAACGCGCGCTGTAATTGCTCATGATCAAGTTGATGCTGAGTCAGTAAGTTGTGCTGAACTTGCTGCTGCGAATTAAGATCTTGCTTTAACTGCATGAAGAACCTTCTTTGTTCGAGAAAAGTGCTCAGCGACCGGAATGTCGCTGCGAATCTTATCTAAATCTTGTATCGAGACCCGAGCGCTGGCCACCGCCGTTTGTTCGGCGTCACATTCAGCTAGTACTCGTCCCCAACCATCGGTCACTAACGCGTGACCATAAGTTTGTCGTCCATTATCGTGGCTACCTGCCTGCGCTGCAGCAACCATAAAACATTGCTGTTCGATAGCTCGCGCGCGGGTTAACAGGTGCCAGTGCGCAGCCCCAGTAACTTGGGTAAACGCCGACGGCAATACCAATATATCGGCGCCAGCCGTACGCAATGAGCGAAACAGCTCTGGAAAGCGCACATCATAACATACTGCTAAACCAATCACGCCAAACTCAGTGGTTACCGTTACCACTTCGTTACCGGCTTCTGTCCATTCAGATTCACGGTACGTGGCCGTGTTATCTGCGACATCAACATCAAATAAATGTATTTTGTTGTAGCGTGCTACGCATTGCCCCTGGGGCGAAAACACGAGACTAGCAGCGCTAAACTTTTCTGCGTTTGCATCATCAATTAGGGGAATGGTACCAGCGACCAGCCAAATGCCATGTTCGCGGGCTAAGTCGGCGAGCGCCTGTTGCAAGTCACCATGGCCATAGAGCTCTGCGATGTCACGCTGACGTTGGTCTCCAGCACCGAAGCAGAGACAAGCTTCAGGTAGCACCACCAGCTGCGGCCGGTGCGCGGGGAGTTGCTGCAGCAGCCTTGTTAGCGTCGCCAGATTGTCCTGTGGATTCGGCCGGCTGGTCATTTGTATTGCTGTCAGTTGCACTTGGCGGTTGTTGCTCATCCATCACCTCCTGCGGAATTGGGGCATCGCGACTGGTACGTGCCACCTCTTCGATTATTGGTTCATCGATAGTACCACTGATTTTGTATTCTAAACTGCTGATAACTTTGGCGTCATGAAGCACCCGGTCGAGTAACAAGGCAGCAAGACCTGATGGCGGATTGATCATCCACGCTAAAATCACCGGCAAACTTGACGTAACCTTAGGTACAAACTGCAAACGGTAGTCGAGTGCGCCGGTAACCAGGTTGCTGTTGCCCTTCACTTCCATATCACCGGCACCGCCATTGAGTTTAGTGTTATCGGTATGAACCACACCATTCTCAATCGCAAAATCGCCGCCAAAACTGGTGTAGAAAAGCCCGTTGGCAAACACATCGCGAAAATCAAAACGTAACTTGCGTAAAATGCTGTCTAAACTTAGTAAAGATAAAAGGCGGGCACCGCGATCACTGACTTCGTTTAAGTACCCTTGCCCGAGTCGCCACGCAACATCACCATTTAGCGTTTCACTATTGTAATGGTAAGGCGCGCCCTGCCAACCTAGAGTAAATCCGATATCTGCCGTACTATCGCGCACCATACTGGTTAGGTCATAGTCAGACAGAAACTGGCCGAAATCTGGTGATTGCAATCGACCCGTGAGCAGGGTTTGCTCGGGCTGCTCAGCGGTCGCAAGGTTCCAGGAGCCAGTGAGCTGAATATCATGATTACTGTGTTGCGACGAGAACTCGGCTAAGCGCAGCTCACGGTCATTACTTTCTAATTGCAGTTGCACTTGCCCTAATTCGTATTTGCCATAGCGGCAGCGTTTACACACTAAATTTAGATTAGGTACGTCATTGAAGTTATCGCTTGCTAGAGTTTCCGCGGCAACAAAGTCATCACTCGGTGGTGCTAGCTCGATATACTCGGCGTTAATATCCAGCTGCATACCAACTTCATTGCTTAGAAAACTCAAGTCAGCTAAAGCTTGATTGGAATTTAACCGAGCTTGCCAGATGTCGTCTTCGGGCCATGCCACTAGTGCGACATTATCCAATTGATGATTTAAAAAGGTAACTTGCGGCGCTACCAATTGAATCAGGTCAGGCGTTAACAGCGACGCCACTTTGCTCTCACCGGTGTCACTAGGCAGCATGGCATGCAAGCGTTTCAATGCCATGCGCCAATCAGCGATATTGGTTTCCGGTAAGTTTAAATCCACCGCAAATACAGGATTAAAGCGCACCACATTCGGATTAGGCGCGGCCCCAAAGGTTGGCCCTAAACGTAGATAACCATTTTGCAGTTGGTCACCGTCGCCGCTTAACTGCAGTTCCAGTAACGCATCATCATCAAGTTGAGCGTTGATCAAAATATCATCTTGGCTACCAGAAACTTGCAGCAACAACTGGCCTTTCATACCCGTAGCTTTGGTTAAAGGTTGCGGAATATTAATTGCAGTTTCTGTGAGGTCAGTGGTTTGGTCCCAACGAAATGAGTAACCACCTTGGTGAGGTAAGCTCAGGCTAAAATCGGCCTGCCAATCAGTGCCGCCGGCAATTAACGGTTTGAATTTATCAAGTTGCCAGTTGCCGGTGGCCGTAACTTGCACTGCATAATCATCACTTCTTGAACCACCGTCGAGTGTTAACTCAACCGGCAGTTCAAACCAATTCATGGTGAGATTAGAGCTTGCAATGGTGGCGTTGTTATAAGTGATTCGCCCATTCAGATCGGTAAATGGTTGTTGAATACTTGCCACATACAATTGGTTGTTGTTGAGTTCGGCATAACCACTCGCGACCACTTCACTGGTATTGTGCAATGGAATATTGAGCTCTAAAAAGCCGGTAATTTCACCACTTAGCTGCAACTGCTCAAAGGTGCTGCCCAAGCTATCTGCTAACGGGCTGTCACTAAACACTGGGAGTAATTCTCGACTGTCACCTTTGATGTCGGCGGTAATACTAAGCACGCCCTCTGGGTCAACTAAGTTGGGTATTAAGGTATCGACACGGGGCAATGCCATATCTGCTAATAGACCATCAAGCGCAACGATGTGCATGCGCTCATTATGGAAGTCCACTACTGCATCCGCTTCATAAATTGGGCGCCAACCAGGCTGGAACTTATAAGTTAAGCCGTGCATGCGGGCACGTGCATGGAAAACGCCTTCATGATGATGATACGGAAACTGATCTAAACGGCCACGCCATACCATCGCCAGCTCATCAACCTCAGCTGTTTGAATCGCCACCGTTAAATAATCATGTAAGTTACTCCCCATGACTTCCGGTAAATAACGGCGTAGCGCGTCCGCAGTTATTGGGGCTTCATCCAGACTCACGGCCTGTGCGGCAATCATTAAACTATCGCCAACTGGATAAAGGTTGCCTTGCACGCTCAGTTGCATGCCGTCTAAGCCGATGTAACTTTCCTTGCCAATCGACAATTGCCATGTGTCGTCCGACCAAGATAATTGTCCTGCCAAAGCTAGCCGTGGCACCACCCAGTTACGAATACTACTTAGCGAGTTACTCGTAAGCTCAAGATTTTCACCGCCGAGCTGCCAGTCCATAGACTGCCCAGAGCCGCGCAATAATAACGCTGCACCCTGCACCCCTGGCACCCCTGATTGCTCTTGCCAGGCTAAGTTTGTGCCTTGGATATGCCATTGTGGTTGCTCGCCAATACGTTGCGCAAAGGCCAAGTCAATATTGCCGGTTACTTGCCGATCGGCTAATTGTTGACGCACTTCAATGCCCTGCGAGCCAAAAATACTAAGCAGTTGTAGAAGTGGTGAAATCGGCAACTCGTCTACACTTACAGCAGTGCTTGCAGCAGTTTGCTCCCAGCTAAACACCGGCAGCATCCAGCTGGTGTCATTATGCTCAACCCGAATAGGACTCGAGTTTACTAGCCAGCCTTCACCATAGGGCTGGAGCTGCAATTTACCTTCTGGCACTCGCAGCTGATGACGCTCTTGGCCAACTTGCCACGCCAAGACGTTCTCCCCTAACTCTAAGGTGCCGCGAGTGAAGGTGTTCTGCTCAAAGTTTACCCACAGCGTATAATTAAATTCTGCCTGCTGTACTTCGGTGTCTACCACCTGTTGTTGCAGCCAAGGAGTAATGTCCACTTGGTTTGCGGCGACATAGACTTGACCAGATAAGGCGGTTGGCTCGTTCCCTTGAACGTCGATAATAATGTCGAGGGTATGATCAGAGACTCCGGCAAACTTAAGTTCACCGACACCTTGGTGGTGAGCGCCCTGGTTAATCCAACTTAAGCGATGCAAATCGATGGTTCGCTTTACACCGATTAAATTGACCAACTCAACCGCACTATCTTGAATTTCAACGTGATCTAACTGCGTTAAAAAGAACTGCAGCAGTTGATTGGATAGTTTGACGCTGGCATCACCATCGCTGCGGCTATCGCGCAAATCGTAAAGAACGCGCATGCCATTTAAACTAACCTGTTCAAACTGAGCTGAAGCGGTACGGGCAGTGTTCCAGAAATTGAAATGAACACGTGCTTCATCCACATATATTTGTGTGGCTTGTGATTCCGAAGGTTTGATCAGCACTTGGTGCAGAATCAACTCAGGCCCTGATGTACTCCAGTCGGCGCTGAGCTGGCCAATTTGCGTGGTTATTTGATAATTGTTCGCTAAGAACTCTTCCAGATTTTCGGTAACGTCTGGTAATTGCGGCAGTAAATAACGTAAACCGGTGAGCAGCAACGCAAACAACACCAGCATGATTGCTAGTGAATAGAGCACTGTTCTATAAAGCCACCGAGCCGTTATATGCAACATAAACTACATCATCACAACGTCAAATTGCTCTTGATTGTAAAGCGGTTCAACCAATACTTTTACCTGCTTGCCAACAAAAACTTCTAACTCTGCTAACGCGTGTGACTCTTCATTTAATAGCATTTCAGCAACAGCTGTTGAGGCATAAATCATAAAGTAGTCAGCCGCATAAGCTCGATTAACGCGAACGATTTCGCGCATAACTTCGTAGCACACGGTTTCGACGGTTTTCATTGAACCGCGACCATTACAAACCGGACATTCTGAGCACAACACATGCTCTAAGCTTTCACGGGTGCGCTTGCGGGTCATCTCAACCAAACCTAAAGTGGTGAAACCGTTGATTGAAGTTTTAGCGCGATCTTTAGCTAATGCTTGCTCAAGGCTATGCAACACACGGCGACGATGGTCTTGGTTTTGCATGTCGATAAAATCGATAATAATAATACCGCCAAGATTGCGGAGCCGCAGCTGTCTGGCTATCGCTTGTGTAGCTTCTGTGTTGGTGTTAAAAATCGTTTCTTCGAGATTACGGTGACCAACAAAACCACCGGTATTAATATCGATGGTGGTCATCGCTTCGGTTTGATCGATAATGATTGAACCGCCTGACTTTAGTTCGACTTTCCGCTCCAGCGCGCGTTGTACTTCATTCTCGACATCAAAGAGATCAAAGATTGGTCGATCACCACTGTAGTACTCAAGTGCTTTCGACAACTCCGGTATAAATTCTTGCACAAACTTTCGTAGAACATCGTAGGTCACCCGGGAGTCAACGCGAATACGCTCAATTTCTTCGCCAACGAAGTCACGCAGAATGCGGCACGATAGGTTTAAGTCTTCGTAGACTAAACCAATTTTCTTCATGCTTTTACGACGCTTTTGAATGGTGTCCCATAAGCGGCGTAGGAATTTTGCATCACGCTTAAGCTCTTCATCAGCTGCACCTTCAGCAGCCGTTCTGACAATGAAGCCGCCATCATCGTCGCAATACGGCTGTGCTGCCGCTTTCAAGCGATTACGTTCAGACTCATCCTCGATTCGCTGAGAAATGCCTACATGTGGTGACTGGGGCATCAGCACCATATACCGAGACGGAATAGTTATGTCGGTAGTTAAGCGTGCACCTTTTGAACCCAAAGGGTCTTTGACGACTTGGACTAACAACTGCTGGCCTTGACGTACCAACTGCGCAATATCAGCAGTAACGGTAGAACCTCTGTTGATCTCTTCGTTTTCAACATGAGTGACAATATCGGAGGCATGTAAAAATGCGGCTTTATCCAAACCGATATCGACGAAGGCAGCCTGCATACCAGGCAGAACTCGAGAAATCTTGCCAACATAGATATTGCCCACCAAACCTAATTTAGCTTGGCGTTCTAAATGTATTTCCTGCAAGATGCCATTCTCGATCAACGCCACCCTGGTTTCGGTGGGCGTTACGTTCATCAGAATTTCTGCACTCATGCTTGATCCTCAACGGCTTGAATTAATTGCTCAGTTTCATATAGGGGTAACCCTACTACAGCGAAATAGCTGCCTTTAAGTTGACTCACAAACTTGGCAGCGCGACCTTGAATACCATAGCCCCCTGCTTTGTCGTGCGGTTCGCCGGTAGCCCAGTAGGCTTTAATTTCAGCTAAGCTCAGTGATTTAAATGTGACTTCCGCTTGCGCTAGGGTAACTTGGCTGTGTCCTTTAAAGTATGCAGCCACCGCAGTCATCGCAATATGGCTACGCCCTGACAATGCCTTCATCATTGCAATAAAGTGTTCTTCATCTCGAGGCTTTTCTAACACTTGGTTGTCACTAACAACAATGGTATCTGCGCCGAGTACTATTGCGTCAACATCTATCAAAACTGCGCCAGCCTTTGCTTTATCGAGTGCTAAGCGCTGCACATATTGCGCTGGCGACTCGCCATCCTGTTGGATTTCTACCACTTCAGGACGGATAACTTTAAATGGCCGGTCAAGCAACTTTAAAAGCTCTTTTCTACGCGGTGAGCCCGATGCCAACACGAGCAGATTACTGGACAAGGTAATGTCTCCGGTACTTGCGCAAGATTAAATAAACCCACGGCCAAGCTACCGCCGATGACAAGACCGGATAAAGATAAGACCAATGGATAACTGCGTCGTTCAATACATGCTCAAGCTCATATACCACAACACGCTTAACGAGTATGAGTACAGCGACAACCAAGGCCTGTTGCGTGAGTGAGTAATTGCGAATGCGTTGAAAGTGACGAATTGGCGCGTATGCCATCAATAATAGCGCCGTCGCATAAATACCAAAGACTGAGCCCATTAAAATATCGGTCACTAAGCCTAGGATCAATACGCTACCCATACCCACGCGATGCGGTAAGGCTACCACCCAATAAATAATGACCAAGCTCAGCCAATCGGGCCGCCAAGCTTCTAAAAAAAGTGGCATCGGCATTACCATCAACACTAATGCAATGAGGTAGCTCACTAACAGAGGTATCAAACCCGACTTAATCCACATCGGTTATCTCCTCATCATAAACAGGGTTTTCATTCGCATCAGCTGGCCACAGTAGCAATAGCGTTCTAACGCGGTCGAGCTCAGCGTACGGGCGCGCAAATACCTTGGCGTACTGCAGTCGCTCATCGCGCTTGATGCTGGTAATTTCTGCCACTGGATAACCTTCCGGAAACACCCCGCCAAGCCCAGATGACATTAGTTTATCGCCCACCTGTAAATCTGAACTGTGAGGAATAAACATCAGTTCGAGCTTCTGTAAGTCACCCGTTCCTTTCGCCAACACGCGGATATCGTTACGCTCACTCCGCAATGCGATGGCGTGGCTTTGATCAGCAAGTAGCAAGACTCGTGCAGTGCCACGGCCAACACTCATGATTTGACCGACAATACCGCGATTGTCTAGTACCGGTTGGCCAACATAAACACCATTGATAGAACCTTTATTGATGACCACTTGGTGTGAAAATGGGTCGGTTGCGACCGCCACCACTTCAGCAGCCATACGACGGCTGGCTTGGCGTACTTCAGAGCCGAGCAACTTTCGTAAACGAGCATTTTCGTTTTCCAAGAAGTTAAGTCGCTGAATCGCCATTTGTTGCGATTCCAGCTCTTGTTTTAGAATTTTATTTTCATCACGCAAGGCACTGCGCGTGGTGGCGAGATAAGCCAGTCTATCCATGGTCTGTTCAGGAATAACAGCCAAATACTGCACCGGTGCTACCACCGTGCTCAAAAACGAACGAACCGGCTCAAGGGTATTGAGCCGGTGGTCAAGATACATTAGGGTAAGCGCACAGGTTAGCGCGAGCACTAACCTGGTTCGTAATGTGGGGCCTCGTTCAAATAGCGACTTCATACTGTCGCTTACTCGTAACTAAAAAGGTCACCGCCATGCATATCGATCATTTCCAATGCTTTACCACCACCGCGAGCAACGCTCGTTAGTGGCTCGTCAGCAATGATCACTGGAATTCCGGTTTCTTCCATTAATAGGCGGTCAATATCACGAAGCAACGCACCACCACCAGTCAGTACCATACCGCGCTCAGAAATATCTGACGCCAACTCTGGAGGTGACTGCTCTAATGCAATCATGATGGCACTTACAATACCCATCAATGGTTCTTGTAAGGCTTCTAAAATTTCATTGCTATTCAAGGTGAACGAACGTGGTACACCTTCGGCGAGGTTACGGCCTCGTACTTCAATTTCACGAACTTCATCGCCTGGGAACGCAGAGCCAATTTCATGCTTAATGCGTTCGGCTGTTGCTTCACCGATGAGTGAACCAAAGTTGCGGCGGATGTAGTTAACGATGGCCTCATCAAATTTATCACCACCGACCCGTACCGATGACGAGTACACTACACCATTCAATGAGATAATAGCGACTTCAGTAGTACCACCACCGATATCCACTACCATCGAACCGGTCGGTTCAGAAACTGGTAAGCCAGCACCGATAGCCGCAGCCATTGGCTCATCGATTAAGTGAACTTCTCGGGCGCCAGCACCTAATGCTGACTCGCGAATTGCGCGACGCTCAACTTGGGTAGAACCGCAAGGAACACAAACCAGAACTCGAGGGCTAGGACGGAAGTAGTGGCTGTCATGCACTTTCTTAATAAAGTGTTGTAACATTTTTTCAGTCACAAAAAAGTCAGCGATAACACCATCTTTCATAGGGCGAATGGCTTGGATATTACCAGGCGTACGACCGAGCATTAGCTTTGCTGCAGTACCCACTGCGGCTACACTTTTCGGGCCACCCGATCGCTCTTGGCGAATCGCCACCACCGAAGGCTCATCAAGCACGATGCCTTCATCTTTTACATAGATAAGTGTATTTGCAGTTCCCAAATCGATCGACAGATCGTTAGAGAATATTCCTCGGAGTTTCTTAAACATGGATAGGCCAGTCCCTAGTAAATTATTCTTGCGACAGAAATCGTTACACTTTAGCAACGTGACACGCGCTCGGCAAGCAGCTCAAGGCTATCTTACCACGATTTTAACGATTACTTTATCCACAATTCGTTCTAACTACTACCAACCGAGCTCACGTTGATAAATTACTCGGTCATTACCGCGGAATTGACCAAAGCCAGCCGTTGCTCTGGGGTGGGTATAACTATTGCCGTCTTCATCGGTCCAATCGAACTGTAACCAAGGTGGCGCTTGATATTCGTACAAGAACTCACCAACCCTATCTTCTGGATCTGCGTTGGTTGGAGGCTCCCAATATAAATCGGAGTCTAATGTTTCACCGCTCGATAAATTGGTGATTGCCCCGTTGGCAACGGTCAGCAAAGGATCATTATCTGGGTGAGTCACGATAGCGAGTTGCGCCGGATTAATGGCAGTGCAACTGTCATCACTATTAAACACAAATCCACTTCCGTCCCAATACTCACTACGTAAAGGAACCGGTAAATTAATATCTTCTGGCCCAAAGGTGTTGTCGAGAACTAAGCGGCCGTAGCGCATATCGAGTGTGCCACTTAGCTCGATGGCATCACAGCCGGCACCGGAACAGGTAGCGTCTAACTCATTAAAGTCTAAGCCGCTAAAGTTACGGCTATCCAGCTCACTGCCAATCCGCAAACCGACAAGCATTGGTGCAAAAGGCCCATCAGGAGTAGCAGCTCGAGCAAAGGCTATATCGCTGACACTAATATTTTGCACGCCCCCTGACCATCCTATTGGCAGTGCAGTGAAGCGCGGCCCTAAGCCCAAGTCGCTATCGGTTCTAGCAACCAATTCAAATTCAGCTGTGTTTTCATACCCACTACTATCGTAATTCTGTAGCGTATTACCGCCTAAACCCACCGCCAAAACTTGATAACTCAATTGAATTGCAGGCTGGTCCATATAGCTAAAGGCACCGCAACTATTGGTTAAAAAGTTGCTAGCCAAGGTAAAGCTTTCAGGATAAAAACGACCAGTGATAGGACTCTGCGGTTTATTTAGCACATCGCCAGCCCCAAGGTAGTCGTTATCATCTAAAGCACCGGTCAGGCGAATACTGCCCGCTTCATCGTAGCTTACCGATGAATTATAAAAATGCCCCGGCGTTGTCGCCACCGCGGTAAAGTCTCCGGCTACACTAAGATTCCCAAGCACACCCCCGCTTGGATACACTAACGAATCGAGCGCAACGGTTAACTTTTCAGGCGTTATTTCGTTGCCAAAGTTAGGTGTTGCTGCACCCAGAGCATTTTGCGCCGCAACAGCGACCGTAAAGGTTTCTCCCGCGGCAGCAAAGCCTATGCCACTATTAGTAGTACCAGGGTTACTGCCACTGGCGGCGGACGCATCTGAAATTGCTATAGTGTGCGGTTTTACGACAAAGTCAGCAGAATTACCGGTCAAGGTGTATGCTGGGTCCGGTATATCTTCATTCAAATCGAGTGTCCCCAAAATTTGAACTTGTCCAACGTCGGTATAGTTGAAGTCAACGGCGGCACTGCCAGCAGCATCAAAATTCAGCGGTACTGCGGTGCGATTGGTGGTGACACCATCATTGTTTGCTGCAACAGGCGTACCATTCACTGTGAACTCTTGCCCAGCAATACAACTTTGCGGATTTCGGCATTGAAACCCTAAGTCTACCGACTGATTACCACTCACCCGTGCCTCACATGCCCCGGTTGTGGTGTTGGTTTCCACCGCACGAATCAACCCGCTGAAGTCTACGCCGGCGATTTGATTTGGTAGCGGGCTTACGCCATCGGTATCAGTGATAATTAATCCGGCATTTTTAAAGTTGATATCGCAACTTGCCGCGATGCTGCCAATAAAACAATCAGTAGTAAAACCGGCTTGCGGTACCGGATTACTGGTAACCACACCGATTTGTGCATTACCGCCATTAGTATTTCGCAAGTACGCAGTACCACTAGCGCCACTATAGCTCAGGGTATTCCCACCGCTATAGTCGCCTTGGCTCGCACTAAGCTGTACATCGATAGGCCCTGCATATTTGCTATTGCAGTTGCTATCCAAACAGGCTTCAACCTGAATCGGCGTTGCTAAGCATGCAATGCTTTCGCCTTGATGCGTTAGGCGGAAATGTGTAATTTGCGGCGTACCGGGCCCAGTTTGCAGCGCACAAACTTGAATATCATCAAACTCGTGGATATTCGTAGAACCACCAGTACTTCCGGTAAAGCTAATCTGAAAATTCTCTGGCACTAAGGGCTGCTGACCAGGGAAATCAGCGAACACATCAAAAGGCGCGATAATAAATTGATACCCTGCCCCGATATCGCGCTCTACGCTAATCAGAGATGTACCAGCAGTGGTTGAATCAATGATAATTCGATATTTATGGCCAGGCCCTGGCGATGGTCCTAGCTGGTCAACACCTGGAACTAATAACCCTGAATCTTTTAGATACGGGTAGCCATTAGCTTCAGCACCGCGCAACACCACATGATCGGGACGCAGTTGCCCATCAGTATAACCACCAACACGGCCTTCATTGTTTCTAGAGAAGTTCCCATATTCATCAAAACCTATCCCTAACCAGCCACCGGCAAACCCTGGGGCACCGCCACCGTTCGTGGTTTGTGCATAGCCCAGTGAGCCACCGTAGCCGCCAGCTTGTGCCGGCACGCTAGCATCCGAAAATACTAAGGCAATACCGTCAGCACCCGAGCCACCATAACCATATAGATCAAACTCGACGATCACACGGTTATTCGCGGCTGGAAAGATTTCATTCAGGGTGACTCTGGTAGCTTGGTTTGGGCTATTTTCGGTAAGCCGCACTCGGCCGTTCACAACCCCAGGTGTAAAGGTGCCCGAGGTACTAGAAGCATCCCAAGTCGTGCCAAATATCGAGCCATCATCAAAGGTATCGTTGTAGCATTGTAGTGGTGCACCGGCACAAAGGAAGCGTTGCTCTTGCAATGCCTGTACTTGCGCATCATTTAAGGCCGAGTTAAAAATTTCAAACTGGTCGAGCGCGCCATTAAAATAAGTGGTCGCTATATCGACTTCCTGCCCTATGGTTAGCGGCGCGGTATTGGTTTCTGCATAAAATGGGAAGTTGGTAGTGGCCACCGCTACCCCATCAACGAATAGGGTTTGCTCGCCGGCAGTGTAACGCATGGCTACGTAGCTCCACTGATCACTAACTAGCGTATTTGCAGGAGCTACTGCAACTCGCACTTGACCGGATGTATCGCGCCAAAGAAAGAGCAGTTGACCAGCAAAGGTATACATTAACTTGTAGTTAAAGCCTTTACCTAAAATAGCCCGCACGCCGAAAAACCGTACTGAACTATCTGGCTTGACCCACAACCCAAGGGTGAAATCACCCGCCTGATTTAACAGTGGATCGTGATTGGTTTGGATATACTGGCTTTGCAAGGTATCAAACTCACCGTAGCCGCAAGAGCCTAAGCCCGCACCATCAGTGACCAAAGCGGGGTCATCATCGCCAGTAAACCAATTCACACCGCCAACGGCCATGCCATCTAAATTATTACCGCTACTATCTTTCACCTCGCCCGCAACACCGTCATTCCAAGGCCCAGCATTCATCTGATAAGAAAGTACCGGAGCCGGCAATATATTCGGACAAGGCCGCGTTAGTTCGTATAACTCGGTGATTTCAGCTTCAGTTAACACGCGGTTGCCTATGAATAGCTCATCGAGGTTACCGATGATTCCGTTGCTATTGAATGATTGACTTCCTACATGCAAATCGCCAGTCACGTTATTTAAATCACGATTCCCATTAAAGGTTGCACGCGTTCGTTGCGCGTAATCGCCATCAAGTACGATAGTCAGTTCACTCTGCGAACGGTCAAAAGTCGCGGCAATATGATGCCAGTTGCCATCAAAAACCTGGTTACCATTTATTTCGACAAATCGCGACTGGTTGTTTCGAGTTCGAATTTCTAATCTGAGTACGCCACTACTCGCAAGGCGATAAAGCTCAAATTTGCCGCTATTACCAAGGGTAGGTCCATCTCCATAAACTACTAGTGTTTGATAGGTAAACGACGAATTATCTTGGTTAGCAGCGTCTGCTCTAACCCAAAATGCTACCGTGAAGGAGCTCAAGTTATTTAAGGCACTATTGTTAGGGACGCTAAAGTGATTAGTGCCATCAAAATTACCAAAACCACAAGTACCCGGGTCACCTGGGCGCGCTGGGCTGCTTAATAAGGTACTGGCACCATTTTGGGCTTGACCATGGTAGTCATTACCCGAGCTATCGAGTACCTCACCGACTGCCCCGGTCCAGCCCGCTTCATCCATGGCCCAGTGACCGATACCAGCAGGCCCGCCACCCGCCGCACTGCAAGCCCCTTTATTATTGTTAATATCACACTGCTGTCCGTTAATGGCACCGCTGTTATCAACATTTGGTGCGTTGACATCACCATTAACGGTCGCATTTTTTTCAATTTTGACTTCATCTTCAGAACTTATGTTGCCATTCACAACGGCATTTTTCTTAACTTCGACTTTGCCAACGGCTTCGATATCGCCAGTCATTACCACGTTATCACCGATTTCTACGTCTTCATCAACAACAATGTTAGCGTTTAGAGTGGAGTTCTTTTTGGCGTCAAAATCACCTGTAGCTTCAATAGTTAACCAGGATGCCGCTTGACCGGTATTGACCTCAGCATTGTCGCCAATTTCGACATCACCATCGACAATGATGGTCATCGGTTGAGACACGATTAACACATCATTTTTATCGAGTTTAAGGTCATCTGAACAGGTGATTGTGGAGCCGCTCAATGAGCACTCACCGTCTGCAGTGTCATTATTAAACCGCGCGAAATCAGCAGGTAATGTATAGGTTGCGGCCACGGCGACGCTCATGCCCAGCCATAGCACAGCGGCAACTAGGTAGTTGAACCATTGATTAGGTACCATCGATTGCCTCCATTAAAATCACGCGTGAATAAGTTTCAGCACCCACGCTGCATATCCCCTCTGCTCGCAAACGAAAGTGATCCCCAGTGTATTGAGGAGTCAAATCTAAATGATCGCAATATACATCAGCAGTACAACTAGTTAGCCCTGGTGCACTAAAAGTATAGCTGCTCCCCGTTGATACGCACGCACCAGTGTTAGCGCCGGCGTTCAATGGGAAGATTTCCGTCATTTTTATCTGTAGCGACGCTTGGGCAGCATGATATGCACGCGCGCCAGAGACTTCAGCTGTCAGTGATGCCGCTGAACTACTTAGCATTCGGATCAGTGCTGCTCCTAACAACCCCATGACCACAATGATAAATATCACTATGGGGAGTGCAGCGCCTTGTTGTCGATGATTATGGAACATTGGGAACATGTACCTCATGCAAGACTTTCAAGGGTTCGTTTTCGGTCGTCGCAAAGCGGAAATCTATTTGCACCACAGCGGTGCGGCGCAACGATGCTTCGGTGACATGGAATGGTTGCTCAATGGTTACGTCGTTGGTGATACCAACCGCCATTACTTCGTAGGATGCGTTACTTGCTAAGAAGGCACCAGTGCGTTGCGTTTGAAACCATCCATAGTTGGTATATCGGCGTAGTTCGTTACCTTCAACACACCAGCTAACCGGCGGTACAACGATATAATACCGTTGTGCGGGGCTTTCCGTTGGAAAAAACTGGGTGCTGTCTGAGTAATTAAATTCAACCAAGCCTGGTTTCGGCCCTGCACTAGTGGTTAAATCTGATTTTTTACGGCGCGAATTGGGGCGGTAAATATGATTATAACGCGTAGCAAATACCACCAGTTGACTGTTTGCTGGTAAACCAGCTACACCTTGGCGCGGCTCAACGCCAACGAAGTCCTCTCCAGGATTACTCGGTAAAGGTATCGAAAGGTAACTGCTACTACCCCAAATCGGCACCATCTCAACACACCGTGAGTTATCTGAACCACGCACGCGTTGGCTGCGTGGCAATGAGTCACGGAGTTCACGGGTCAATCGTTCCACTGCAAAGCGACTTTGACTGGTAATTTGGTCACGCTTCACTGCCGACACATAAACGTTGGCGCTGAAGCCGATATAAGAAAACACGCCCACACTCACCACTGCCAGCAAGATAATGACGATAATCAATTCAATTAACGTAAAACCGCGTAGCTGGTTGCTTTTCATCAGAAGTTACCTCGTATTGATGAAAAGGCCGCCGTGGTTGAATCGGGCATGGTAATGGTCACGGTTATACGTTTAAAATCAGTGATATTAGCTGCGCATACACCTTGGCTGTCACTGTAACAAACAGTAATGGTATAGCTATAGCCCACGTAGCGGTCGGTCAAATCTTCACCTAGTGCATCTTCGACATTCGGTGTTGAAATATGCAGGTTGTGATAGTCATCGACATCGTCAAAACGGTCTCGGCTTTCGCCGCCATCTGAGCCTAAGCTGCCTGGTGCTGTACAAGCTGGAGCACTCGTTTCTCCGCACCGCTCTAGGCCGCCAGTTCGGTTACTTTGCTCGTCAAAATCTCGCGCCATAATCTCATTAAGCAGAGTATTACCGAGCTCCACGGCGCGCATTTGAAACAATGGTTCGGTGCTGCGTTTGGCTTGCGGGAAGATAAGCGTTGATAACAGCGTTAAGCTTATAGCGAGTGCCACGATACCAATGATGAGCTCTATTAAGGTAAAACCATTACGGATCATCTTCATGGGGTGCAGGCTCCAGCGGTTATGTACCCTTGCGAGTACACGCATAGTTGCTGAGTCAGCACATCGGAAACCGAGACTTCTAATTGAAAGGTGCCACATTGCGGGTTAACGCTAGTACCGGCACAACCTAAACCATTAAAGTAAATGGTGCCCAAATTAGGGGTGGTCGTTATAGTGACCTTGCTATTGGCTTCGCTGCTCGCCAAACCATCATATTCATTGGCAAAAGTAGTTGGCAGCGTGGCATCGCCGCAGTTAACTGGGCGGCCAAAGCGGTTATCTTCAAACAAAATGCAGTAATTGTTTACCGTATCTTGCATCGCTCGCTGTTGTTGTAAGCGTAGCAAATTAACGAGGCGGTCACGGTAAGCCACTTCATCAATACCGAATCGACCAAAAACTACTGGCCCAGCTGTCACCGCAAGAATCGCGATAATCACGATCACGATGATGAGCTCGACTAAAGTGAAACCCTTGGTTCGTGGCCTAAAATATCTACTGTGCATAAGCTAGCGCTAAAAAAAGCCGATAGTACGTTTACTACCGGCTTCTTTTAAAGTCAATTGGCTACTTAGCAACCCGTCTCTACTACAGCGATCGCAGGACGATTTCCTACAGTAGTTACATCTGCATACTGGACATAGCATTCAGTAATAGACGTGTGGTCTGCTGCATCAAAACCGGCTGGCTGTAAATCAACTGGCGTGAAACGAACTGTTGAAGTGTCTGTACCAATGGTGGCGCCCGCAGTGTAGGCAATTGCCCAGTCAGCTACGTCAATATTTAGCGCTGCGGTGATTCCAGTAGCGGTACCAGCAGGATAACCATAAACAACATCAACTCCGCTAGCTGAAGCGTAGCCTGGAGTCGGAGTCGCGCCGTCATCTGCGCTACTTTCCTTTCCTGCAATGGCAGCCTTACCGTATACCAAGTCTGATGCGCCTTGCATGGAGGCCTTCAAACCGTTTAACGTTGAAGCACGAGCGTCGCTCGAGAAGTTAATGAACTGTGGTGCTGCAGTTACGGCTAAAATGCCGAGAACTACGATCACGATGATTAATTCGATTAAGGTAAAACCTTTTTGTTGTGTTTGCATAGCGCAATTCCTTTTATTTAAAAATTTTTAGTTATTACTGAAAATACTTACACCACCGGTGCGAGGGTTATAAACAAACACATTGCCGACGCTTAAGTAATCTGTGCCTGCAGGTGCTGAGGTTAAGTTTTTAATGGTATTCGCCAAATAATACACGCAAATATCATTGGTTCCGTTACTTTCCTGAGTCACGTAATAACGATTCTCGCCGAGCAATACAAAACTGGTGGTTGCCGTTGGTGCCCCTTGTAAAATCGCTTGCATGATGGTGCGACAATCCTCACTGCTCATGTTTAAATCGTGCGCATTGAGATTATTATTGCCACTCACCGGGTAGCCAGTACTGCCATCAACGTTCACAGTAATGCCATCCATCACCACTATAGCTCCGGCGCCGTCCGCATTGCCTTTCGGACGCCCCCGTAACTCCCATTCGGCGCGTACCAAGCCCACCGCGCTCGCAAAACCACCTGCAACGCCTTCAAGAGCTGCATCTTCGGCATCGGCGGTTACGCTAGTAAAGCGGGGTAGCGCTGAGGCTGCCAATAACCCCAATATAACAACTACAATGATGAGTTCTATTAAGGTAAAGCCTTGATATTTATTATAGTTCATTTTTTTATGCTCTACTTTCATAACCATATTCCCTATGTGTTTATTATTCAACGCACAGAAATAGATCGCAAACGCCATTAGTTATTAACAATTGTTAATTTAAATAAGTACTTTAACGGCCTTTATACGCATCCATCATGTCCCACATTGGTGTAAATATACCCAAAGCCATAGTCACAACCATCACCGCAACCACAACTAGCATGATAGGCTCTATCTTTGCCGTCAAACTCTTTAAGTCGTAATCGACTTCACGTTCATAGTAATCTGCGACTTCGTGTAACATCTCATCGACGCGGCCGGTTTCTTCACCAACCGCGATCATTTGCAGCACTAGTGGTGTAAATAACTCACTGCCACGAGCTACCCGAGTTAGACTTTCACCCCGCTCAATGTTTCGCCGCATGTCATTGATCTTATTACCCATCCAGCGGTTATCTACCGCTTCTGCAACCAAGCTTAAGCCCTGAGTTAAAGGCACACCGGCGCGAAGCATTACCGCAAAACTTCGTGAAAATCGTGATAATAACGATCGAAACACAATATTCCCGACAATAGGGATACGAATTTTCATACGATCCCAACGTAACTCACCACTGGGTGTTCGTACATAACGCACGGCGAGCACGACAGTTGCGACCATTCCGATAATTAGCGCTGGCCACCAATTCACGAAAAAATCCGAGGTACCAATAATGATGCGAGTAGCCAAAGGCAACTCGACATTGAAGCGTGAGAACATATTTGCGAATGTTGGAATTACAAAAATGTTCAATATAAACATCGCAATCACTAACGTGATTAAAATAAATGAGGGATAACGCAAAGCGGTTTTAACTTGCTTGCGCGTGTCTTGTTCATTCTGCAAATACTCAGATAGCTGTAAAAATGACTCTTCCAGCTGACCGGTATTTTCTCCCACGTGCACTATAGAAACAACGAGTCGTGAAAACACTTTAGGATGACTCGCCATCGCCGAACTTAACTGGCGACCACGTTCGAGTTGCTCAACCACATCATATAACACGCTACCTAAACGCCGATTACTAGTATTCTCTGCCAGGCCTTCGATGGCTCGTAGCAATGGGATACCTGACTTGGTTAGCGCATACATTTGCCGCGTAAATACGATGAGGTCATCGGCCGTGATTCGTGGTTGAAAAATGCTCGCACTGGTTATGGCAGCTGTGCTTGCTTCAGCAACTTCTTCAGACTGCACATCAATTGGTGTAATTCCTCTTTGGAGCAATATTTGCGCGGCATTACTTTCACTGCCCGCATCGAGCGAGCCTTGTACGATTTCACCGGCTTGGTCACGGCCTCGGTAAGTATAACTAGCCATCGCTTATCTCAGCTTCTTTGTGTGATATACGCAACCCTTGCTCTTCAACCGTTTCCGCAAGGAACAATACTTCATCAACACTGGTTATACCCTCTCGAGCGTAATCTAATGCTACTGATGCTAAAGGTTTAAACCCTGCCGAGTGCTTCGCTTCATGAGCAAACTCACGCATGTCGCTATCACGCAAAGCATCAATCATGGGTTCGTTCATTTCTAGCAACTCAAAGACACCGACTCGCCCTTTGTAACCGGTGTGGTTACATACGCGGCACCCGCGGCCATATACAAAGCCCGCATCCTGATCTGGAATGGAAGGGTCCATTTTTTGCAGCAGAGCCAATTGTTGCGGCTCTGGCTGGCTATTGGTTTTGCAGCTTTCACAAACTCGGCGAATAAGTCGCTGGGCTAGTACCCCTCGTAATGCGGCACCAACGAGATAAGGTGCTGCACCCATGTCAATCATACGCAGCGCACTGGTAATGGAGTCGTTGGTATGTAAGGTAGTGAGAACCATGTGACCAGTAATCGCACCACGCAGGCCGATTTCTACTGTTTCTTGGTCACGCATCTCACCGACCATGATTATGTCCGGGTCTTGGCGCAAACTAGTTCGCAATACATTTGAAAAATTAAGGCCAATTTTGGTGTTTACTTGCACTTGTGAAATTCGTGGCAAACGATATTCCACCGGGTCTTCCACCGTGATGATCTTCTTCTCAGCTTGGTTAAGTTCTCGCAGGGCGCCATATAACGTTGTGGTTTTACCCGAGCCGGTAGGGCCGGTAACAATTAACATCCCGTATGGGCGATGGATTAAGCGGCGGACACGCTCTAAAATATCTGGCGGCATACCGGTTTGTTCTAAGTGCAATAAGCCCGCCGACTGATCAAGCAAGCGCATAACGCAAGATTCACCGTGCTGTACCGGCATCGTTGATACCCGCACATCAATACTATGGTCGCGTACCTTTATATTAAAGCGACCATCTTGAGGTAACCGCTTTTCAGAAATATCGAGACCAGCCATAAGCTTTAAACGTAGCAGCAAAGCATTGGCGATATTGGTTTCGGTTAATACGTTTTCCTGTAAAGAGCCATCCACACGCATTCTAATTCTTAGCGCACGATGATCAGGCTCAATATGAATATCTGACGCTCGAACTTGAATGGCATCAGCAAAAATTGACTGCAGTAACTTTGCTACTGTAGCTTCGTCGTCTTCTGCATCAAGTGATAAGGCTCCGAGATCAAACTCGCCGCCATCTTGAGTTTCAGTTTGCAATTCCTTCGCGAATTGAGCGATATCTTTGGTGCGTCGATATAAGTTGTCAAAAGCTTCGAGTAGCTCGCTATCGGGAACCACTGCCAAACGCATTTGACGCGGTTGAACGTAATGAGCAATGGCATCCACTGCGGTTAAATCAGCAGGGTCGCTCATGGCCACTAGGGCAAACTCTTCGTCTGCCTCAACGACCAACGCTCGATGGCGACGCGCCTGCACTTCAGGAACTAGGTTAACCACGTGCTCGGCAATCTTTCGGTCACGCAAATCGATATGCGGAATATTTAACTGGCGAGCCAGAAAGTCGAGCAAATCGTGTTCTGAGATGAAACCAAGATCAATCAGCGTCATCCCCAGTTTACGACCATTTACTTTTTGGTCTGCAAGCGCTTCTTGCAACTGGCTATCAGTAACAATTCCGTCTTTAACTAATAAATCGCCAAGTCGCATTTTTAAGCGTGGACGCATATTATTTCGCCTCCGTGTTTGCGGGTGCCAATGAGAGCAAACGTTGTTCAATATAGGCCACAGCCTCTGGCTCGGTGCCTGGCTGTTGTTGTGCTTGCTGATAGGCGTGAATCGCCGCTTCAATATTTCCAGCATCCTCGTACGCTACAGCAGCAGCAATCCACCAACGAGGTTGCGCAAAGTTTGTCGCTAATAATTCAAAATCTTTAGCGGCCTGTAGATAATAGCTAAGCTGGTTCGCAGCCACTGCACGAAGTTCAACTAACTCTGCGCTTTCCGGTACATCTAAACGAACGTTCAGCAGCATGTTGTAGGCCACTTCAATGCGCCCAACGCGCTCTAAAATTCGCGCATATAAGAGTTGCCATTCACTTTGGTCAGGCTTTATATCTAGCCCTTGCTGCAACAAACTAATGGCGCGCGACGTAAGCCCGCGACCATACCAATACGCTGCTAACTCATTACGTACTTCGACATGATCCGGTTTGACGATGAGTGCTTGTTCCAGCAACTCTTGCCCAAGTTCGCGCTCACCCTTGCGCAGTGCGGCGCGAGCTTTATTTAAATGATTCTCAGCTAATTGCTCTGGTGTTAACTCAACGCGAGTTACCGCAAAACTAGATGGTGCTGCTGGCGGTGGTGCCGGTGTCGCCGTTTCTATCTCCGGCTCGGGCGTAGATGCAGCCACTTCGGGTACCGACTCAAATGGCTTTGGCTCTGGTTCTGAATTGGTTACTGCAGCAACGGGCTCAATGACAGGTTCAGGCGTCGAATTAGTTGCGATAACTTCGGTCTGAACTGGAGGTTCGACCTTGGCTTCCTCCGCGACCACCACTGGTTCAGGCGTGACTTGCGCTAGCGGTTGGCTAGGCGTTGCAGCAACGCCCCACCACCAATTGAGCGCGCCGATAACGATCATGCTGGTGACCGTTATAGCAGCCAATATCCAGCCCCAATGAAGCGGCTGTGGCGCTGAGGCTGCAGGTGTATATGCGCCTGACTTTTTATGTTGTTGACGCTCGTCGAGATCACGAAGTACTTTGTTAATCACACTCATGAGCCCACCCCTGCAAACCAACCTTGGTGCTGACTAACAACACTTAAGACCATTGCCATTGCACCAATAGCTGCAGCTGTCCACCATGCCCAATAGTAGTTTTTTAGTCGTGCATCCGCAGTGTCAGCTACCGCAATACGCACATGTTTTGGCGTAACTACATATTGCCCTTCCCCGTAACTTAGTAAGAGTACTTTGTGACACAGCACGTTGGCCAAGCGCGGTACACCGCGACTAGCTTCATGAAGCATCGACACCACTTTAGGGCTCATCAACGGCGGACCTTTATAACCAGCAATATGCAGACGATGTGATATATAACGAGCCAACTCATGGATAGACATGGTCGGCAAGTGGTAACTAAAAGAAATACGCTGACGCAATTGTCTATGCTCGCGGGCCGCTAAACGTTCGTCGAGCTCAGGCTGACCGAACAATACAATATGTAATAGCTTTCTCGTTTCGGTTTCGAGGTTTGAAATCAACCGCAATGCTTCCAGGCTTTCGGCGGGCAAAGCTTGAGCTTCATCCAACACAATTACGACCACATCGCCGGCTTTATTGATCTCTAATAAGCGTTCTTGAATGGCCTGATTGACTCGTTGCTGGTTGTGGATATCGCTTATATCTATCTGTAATTCTCGCGCAATCTCGGCACGCAATTCATCGGGTGTTAAACAGGGGTTAGGAATGTATGCGGTCACATAACTACCGGCAAGCTCATTTAATAACTTCCGGCATAGTAATGTTTTCCCAGTACCCACTTCACCCACTACTTTAATAAAACCTTCACCGGTTTCTAACGCTGTGATTAGCACAGCCAAAGCTCCACGATGACCCTCTAGATCACAATAGAAGCTTGTGTTCGGTGTTAGCGTAAATGGCAGCTCACGCAAGCCATAGTGAGTTTGGTACATATTCGACCTTAGTTTCCGTACCATTGTTTGAGCAATTCACTTGCTCGATTCAGCTCTTCTTCCCAACTATCCGCGCCAACCACTGTGGGGCGAATTAGAATAACCAATTCTTTCTTTTGTTCAGTTTTACGTTTGTTTTTGAATAGGTTACCTAGCAAAGGTATATCACCCAAAAATGGTGCTTTTGATTCGGTATCGACAAAAGAGGTTTGCATCAAGCCACCAAGCACGACGATTTCGCCGTTGCGCGCTTTCACAATGGTGTCGCTTTCACGAATATTACTTTGCGCCAGCGGTAGCACGAACGTATCGTTATTGAGTTTAACGACTTTCTCTTGTTCAGTAGTTTCAACGACTGATGGATGCACGTGCAAAATCACCTCGCCGTTTTCACTAATTTGCGGCGTAATGTCTAAAGATATGCCTGAGAAAAACGGAGTTAATTCGATATTTGGCGTTGAGGTGGTAGCAGTACCTGTCACTGTTGTGGTGGATACATCAGTTACGAAGTATTCGTCTTCACCAATCTTGATGACTGCTTTTTGGTTGTTGGCAGCACTCACTCGTGGGTTAGATAAAACTTGTACGTTACCTTGAGTTTGCAGCAAGCTTAGTGCGCCGGTGAATTCACCAACATCTAAAGTCATACCAAACACGCCACCGAGGCCTGTAGAAGATACGCCACCACCGCTGAAGCCGACTGAGCCCGATGCGTTACCAATTTTGAATAAATCGTTCCAATTAATGCCTTGTTGATAATCATCATTGAGCGCAACTTCAACAATGCGCGCTTCCAAAATCACTTGGCGTTGCAGGCGCTGCTGTGCGGTTTTCAAAAACTCGCGGGCCGCGCGTATTTCATGTGGGAAAGCGGTAACGGTTATTAATCCAGCTTGCGGTGCAACCACTACTCGGCGACCGTCGCCGGTACCGACAATACCTTCAACCGTAACTTTTAAATCTTTCCAGAGGTCGGTTTCTGAGGTGCTGGTAATTGAGCTCCCATTAACTTGCATGCCGCCAAGGTTAGAGCCTTGCTGCTGGCTAACGCCACCTTGGTTATTGAGTAAGTTGTTGTTCGAGTTGTTGCCTGACGAGTTATTACCACCGGTTCTGCGGTCGTTCTCTTTCACGCCACCAGAGCTTACGCTCGTTTGCGACATGCCCATGCGGCGCAGCGCTAAATAATCTAGGGCGATAGTTTCACTCCGCAAGCCCGCTGGAAATACTCGAATCATGCGATTGCTACGGCGTACTTCATAACCATAGATATCGCTAATGACATCCAGCGCTTCAGTCAGCGTCACATCTTTTAAACTTACCGTAACACTGCCCTGCACCCCTGGGTGAATGGCGATATTATATGGTGAGTCGGCGGCTAGCCCCGCAAAAAATTCTGCGGCGGGAACATCACTAGCAGCGATAGAGAAGCGTGGTTCGGCTAATAACGCAGCACCAGCTGCACGGAGCTCTTCGGGCTGTTTGCGTAGGTTGGCTCGTACCGAATCTGGCAACGGTGGTCGCTCAGTGGTAGGTTGTGCTGCTGCGGGCTTTAAAGCCTCCTGAAATGCCTCTGACGGTCGCTCTGGCTTGTGCGCACAACTGGCAATACCTATGCTGATAGCAAGTGTTATTATAATTTTTTTCATTACTTACTCCCCGGCTGCTGGATGCTGTCGGTATAGGTGTTGAATAACGTTAAAACTAGCGGCTGTTGGGTGCTAGTGTGAATCAGTCGGACCTGATTCAAATTGATATCTCGTACGGTGTAGGCCTCAATAGTGTCGCCCACCGACTTGCGAGCTCCGTTAATAACAACGGTATAGCGAGAACCTTGTTTTTGGATGGACTGCAATTTGAGATCATTGGTATAGCTTGGAGTGCTGCTTGTATAACTTACCAAAGATGGCGGTGCCGTTGGGTCGCTCATTTCATTTGCGCTTGACGCGTGACCCAGAACACTGAATAAACCTACACAGCCCACCGCAATTATTTGCTTAACTTGCGACATAATCACGCTCCAAACTTAACGTATAAATTTCTAAAGTGACCTCTGCATCCGCTGTTTCTACGACGCGGTAATCAAGGCGCTGCCAATAAAATGACCACTCCAGCTGCTCAAGACGCTTTAAATAATCGCGTAGTTGGAAATAACGCCCACTTAGGGAGAGCTGTAACCGATGCTTATAGATCGCCGCATTCGCGTCTTCAGGGTCTTGATACACTAATTCAGGTGGCAAAGCCTTTGCTGCCACCACTTCTATTTCCGTCGCAGCATTCATCAAGGCTTTTAATAGGGCACGATTTTCAGCTGCGCTAACGTAGTTTGCTTCCGCATTGAGCTTGTCTTCCAACGCATCCTTACGGGTATATAACTTCGCTAATCGCTCCCTTAATGCGGCACGCGGGTCACCGCCTAAGCGCGCCTCTAGCTGAGCGAGCTCACGTTCATGCTGTTCGATTTGCTGCTGATGCTGACGTTGTTGTTTGAACTGGCTTTGTAGCTGTTCTTGCAGCGGCATCAACGCAAACCAATAAACCAAATAAATCGCCA
Source organism: Pseudidiomarina sp. (assembly GCA_048269045.1). GTDB lineage: Bacteria > Pseudomonadota > Gammaproteobacteria > Enterobacterales > Alteromonadaceae > Pseudidiomarina. The sequence continues at coordinate 13,774 of JBLWUG010000006.1, read as the reverse complement.
ACGCGACTCCTAGAATTAACCAGAAGCGACGGCGTGATTCAGGGATGTACGAAAACTTTTCTTGCCATTGCTGCCATTGTTTCATGGCTTCACTCCCATCACTTGAGACTGGTGCATCAAGACGCCATGCCCTTCGCTACCAACGGTGAATTTCAAGGCGCCTGCTTGAGTGTCACTCAATTCAAACACACCAAAGTTTCTGTTTTTTAGGGTGTTGTAGTCAGGAAAACTGTTCAACCATTGCGGGAGTGCTTGTGCTTGCTTGGTGTGCCCTTGCAACGTCAATTGATTATCTGCAATTAAAATTCGATGTAACCAAATTGAGGAGCGGTTGGCGCGCGCTAAGTCATTCAGTATTTCACCAAAACTGGTTTGCCCGGTTTCAGTTACTTGTCGCATTTGTAGTAATAATCGTTCACGTTGATTTAGCGAGGTTTCTAACTCGCTAATTTGATTTTGTAGATTCACATCATTTAAAGCTAATTGCAGCTTGCGCTGCTGGGCGACCACTTGCTGCTGTAATTGACTCGACTTGCGCGCTAGCTCCTGCGCTGAGCTCTGCTGGTAGTTTGCATACCAATTCGCACCTAGAGCAACCGCGAGCATTACGACAAAAACGGTAGCGACACTTCCGGCAACGAGATTTAAGGAAAATCGTTCTTGCTTGGGCTTGAGCTCATCGCTGTACAGGTTGGCTATGAGTTTCATGACGCATCTCCTGCAGTGGTTCCTTGCAATTGCTGCGCCAGCAATACACCGCCTAATGCAGGAAAGTCAGAAAAGTTTCCTGCCGCTAACTCTTGCGCCCACGCCGGATACTCTGCCCAGCGTACCGTCAATCCTAGGTCACTCTCTAATTGTTGCTGCAGCGCCGCACGTTGTTTCGTTCCAATCGCTGCCACAACTTCGCGCACCGGACGCTGTCTTAGCTGACGCTCAAAGTAATCAGCTGAGCGCTGCACTTCTACACTTAGTGGTGCGCCAGCGCCAAGGTTGAGCTCGTCATGGCCCAGCTCACTGAGTTTTTCTAGTGCAGATACAAAGCGGTTTACTTGCAGCTCACCATCTTTGTAAACCTGAATTAAGGCTGGTTCAAAATCATGTTGGTAAGCCACCACAGCGGGTTCATGTAAGTCTTCGAATAAACTGGCAACCGCTTGTTCTTCTGCAACAATTCCGCGCAAGTTAGTACTAATGTCGCGCAATGCAGTAACCAGTGATTCCAATAAAGCTTTGTCGGCGACAATGGCATTAATCTTATCTTGGCCGGCTAGTTGGGTAGGTACATCGTAATAATCAGAGGCGATATTGTTAGGCGGTAATGAAACTAAGTCGCGCAAATTAAATTTAAGTGCTTGGGAGATTTCAGCGTCAGGTAGCTGTGGGCGATCGAGTTGTACGCTTTGATACAGCGACGGGCCTAAAACTAACATGACCGCCGGGTTGCCTTTCATAAAGCTCGGATATTTATCTGCAAGCTCTTTAATCGCAGCCACCCAGTCGCCATCGAGTACTTCAGCATGATCAGATACTTTTAAAGTGGGTGAACCAACATGATCTTCTGCGATAGCTAGCGAAACTACCCCTTTCGCTAATGCAAAGGTGAGAATAGTACTGTCTGTTTGTTTAGCGCGCCAAAAACGTAACAAGTCGAATTCCCTTTAATCTGATTATTATTATGCTTGTTTGCTTGCTCTATATGCTTATAAGACCATGCTTTCCCTTTTAATACCACTTTGCCATATTGTTAATGAAATTGTTTATTTATTGTTTAAAAACCCAATTTAACCCTTCTTCCGCCCAGTATGGAACCATGGGGCCAATTGCGGTTGCTACAGTGCCTGGTACGGTCCAAGGTTGGCGAATCAAGGTAACAGTAGAACTGGCTCGCTCATAACCATAAAAATCAGCACCAAAACCACTGGCAAAGTCAGCTAATTTGTCCAATGCATTCATTTGTTCAAAGAACTCTGCATATAAAGGTAGTGCAGCAGGAGCAGAGTAACAACCTGCACAGCCACATGCGTTTTCTTTTAGTGACTGCGGGTGTGGTGCTGAATCGGTGCCTAAAAAGAATTTAGGGCTGCCAGAAACCGCAGCTTCGCGTAGCACCAATTGATGATCGCGGCGCTTTAACACTGGTAAGCAATAGTTATGTGGGCGCACTCCACCAACCAAGAGATCATTACGGTTCATTAATAAATGCTGAGGAGTAATGGTTGCTGCAACGTTGGGGCCTGCTTCGTTCACAAACTCAACCGCGTCAGCCGTGGTGATATGTTCCAAGACTAACTTAAGCTGTGAGTGTCTTGCCAATAGCGGACGTAACTGAGTGTCGATAAATACCTTTTCTCGGTCAAAAATATCAATGTCAGCATGAGTGACTTCGCCATGCACCAACAGCGGTACTTGTAACTCAGCCATGGCGGCAAAAACTTCATCCAATGCTTCGATGTCAGTAACGCCGGCATCTGAGTTGGTCGTCGCTCCAGATGGATACAATTTAAAGCCAATCACCTCAGGGTTTTCTGCCGCCTCTTTAACCGTTGCCACCGAAGTGTTCTGGGTTAAATAAACAGCCATCAGCGGACGAAAGTCTTTATCAGCTGGTACTTGGGCCAAAATGCGCTGACGATACATCATCGCCTGCTCCACAGTAGTTACCGGCGGTACCAAGTTAGGCATAATCACAGCGCGACCAAACACTTCTGCAGTTGCTGGTACTGTGGTTGCCAGCATTTCACCATCACGGAGATGCAGGTGCCAGTCATCGGGGGTTGGGATGGTAATGGTTTCGGCGGTTACGGCAGTTGACATGAGAACCTCATTATTCGACATATATGACGCTTATTGTACCTGATTGGGCAACGAAACTAAGCTAGTTTTTCCTTCCAATGCTTGCGGCAACACGAAATATAGCGTTCGTTGCCACCTATCGCGATTTGGCTACCCGCTTTTACCGCGTTACCCTGCTCATCAATGCGTAAGTTCATAGTTGCCTTACGGCCACAAAAACAGATGGTTTTCATTTCAACTACTTTGTCGGCAACGGTGAGTAGCACAGCACTGCCGGGAAAAGCCTGGCCAAAGGCGTCGCTGCGAATGCCGTAGCACATCACTGGAATACCTAATTCATCAGCTACGTCCGTTAACTGCCACGCTTGCGCTTCCGTTAAAAACTGCGCTTCATCCAACAACACACAATCAATGTGTTGTTTTTGATGTCGAGCTTCAATTAATGCGGCTAAATCGGTGGTGTTGGTGAAAGCTAACGCGCTGCGGTCAATACCTAGCCGTGATGCTATACGGCCATGCCCCGCACGATCGTCAATTGCCGGTGTTAACAACAACACCTTTTGATCACGCTCTTCATAGTTATGTGCTACTTGTAGCAAGGAAGTACTTTTGCCTGCGTTCATGGCTGAGTACGTAAAATATAAGGACGCCATATGGTTATCGCTATTATAAACCCATCAATAAACTAGATTTATACTGACTTTGTATCATGATTGCAAAATTGAAATTTGCTATAATTCGCCAAATTCATAAAGGAGAGCGCAATGAACGCACGCTATACGCACGAGTTTTTGAAAGCCATGCCCAAAGCAGACCTGCACCTACACCTTGATGGTAGTTTGCGACCGCAAGGGTTAATCGAGATGGCCAAGCGTAGCAATATTGAGCTCCCCTCTTATACCGTTGACGGCCTTTATGACTTGGTTTTCAAAGAGTCTTATAAAGATCTCGGTGAATATTTAACTGGTTTCCAATATACCTGCGCTGTCTTACGCGACATGGAAAACTTGGAACAAGCCGCTTATGAGCTGGCTCAAGATAACATCGCCGAAGGCGTCATCTACATTGAAGTGCGCTTTGCACCGCAACTAATGATGGACCCCGCCCGTGGTATCGACTTCGACCGCGTGATGCACACCACCAACGCCGGCTTATTGCGCGCCAAGCAGGAGTACAATGCCCAAGCAGATGTGCAGTCTGGCAAGAAGCCGCCTTTTGACTACGGCATTATCAACTGCGCCATGCGCATGTTTGGTGACAAAGGGTTTTCGCCTTATTACACGCAGCTGTTCCAAATGCTGCGTGACCACCAATCCAAACAAGTAATCAAGGCCGCGGCCATGGAAATGATCCGCGCCAGCGTACGTATGCGTGATGAAGAAGGCTTGCCTATTGTCGGCTTAGACATTGCCGGACAAGAGCTCGGTTACCCTGCCCACGACTTCAAAGAAGTTTATGAATATGCGCATCAGAACTTCTTATTGAAAACCGTACATGCCGGCGAGGCTTACGGTGCAGAAAGTATTTTTGAAGCACTAACCCATTGCTATGCAGACCGCTTAGGTCACGGCTATTCGTTATTCTCGCCAGAAATGATTCAAGACGAAAGCATTACCGATAAAGAAAGCTATGCTAAACACCTGGCTTCTTTCATCGCCGACCGCCGTATTGCCATTGAAGTGTGCATCACCAGTAACTTACAAACTAATCCGAGCATAGGCTCAGTAACGAATCACAACTTTAAGCACATGTACGACAACCGCATCGCCACAGTTATTTGTACCGATAACCGCTTAGTATCTCGTACCACAGTCACCCAAGAATATGAGTTGGCACTGAGTGCGGTTGATATGCCACTGAAACGCTTAAAAGACATTGTCGCCTATGGCTTCAAGAAGAACTTCTTCGCGGGCGATTACATTGCCAAGCGTGCTTATGCAAAACAGGCGTTGCAGTACTTTGATAAAGTCGCTGCCGACTTTAATGTTCGCTAAGCTCTAATCATTTACCCTCGAGCTAATTGTTTGCTTGGCAGCTTAGTTGAAATTACTGCTGCCAATGCAACAAACGCAAAAGAGATCGCCAAACAAGCAGCCAAACCGTAAAGCTGAAATACCCAGCCTGATAAAACGGTACCGATCAAGCGCCCCATCGCATTCGCCATATAATAAAAACCTACATCCAGCGAAACACCATCAGCATCAGCCATACTAACAATCAGATAACTATGTAGTGATGAGTTAATCGCGAAAAGAACGCCAAACACCATTAAGCCAGCAATGAGTACGGTTTTCACTTCCCAACTAAAGTACAGCGATAAGGCGATACCTAATGTGACTAGTGCAAGTAAGCTAGCCCACTTTACCGTCTCTGCTGCCGGTGACATATTTTCTTTGAAATTGATTAATTGCGGTGCCGCCGATTGCACAATGCCGTAACCAATCACCCACAGTGCCAAAAAGCCGCCTACCGTCCAATGGTCCCAAGCAAAGGCTTGAGACAAGAACACCGGCAAAGCAACTACAAACCAGACATCTCGGGCGCCAAATAAGAATAAGCGAGCCGACGATAAGATATTAATAGAGTGGCTCTTAGAAAAGATATCGGTGAACTTAGGCTTATTCTTGGCTTTACCTAAATCATTCTTCAGCGCGTACAGGCTGTAACACCAAACCAGCGCCAAGACACTGGCCATCAATATCATTGCGCCTTTGAACGACAGCAAGGTTAACAGTAAGCCGCCTAAGAAAAAGCCGACGCCTTTCAGGGCATTTTTAGACCCCGTTAACACCGCAACCCATTTGAACAAGGTGCCTTCTTGCCCAGCTGCAACCAGCTTTTTGATGGAGCTTTTGGCACTCATTTTATTCAAGTCTTTGGCGATACCAGAGAGCGCTTGGGCAATCATGACATACACGACCGTTAACCATTCAGCGGGTACTGCCAACATCAGTAAGGCAATAACTTGAATAGCTAAGCCGATGTTCATCGTTTTATTGAGACCTAACCGCGCACCTAAAAAGCCACCCACCAAGTTAGTGACGACGCCAAAGATCTCATAAAACAAAAACAACATAGCAATACTAAGCGGGGTGTAGCCCAAGACATGAAAATGCAGCACCACCAACATACGCAGCGCGCCATCGGTCAAGGTAAATGCCCAGTAATTCCCAGTGACTACCAAGTATTGCTTAATGTCGTCGGATAATGCTGCCAAGCGCTTCATTCTGTTTAGCTACCCTTTAGATTGATAAGCCAACTTTGAGCGCAAGCTCTGCGGTGCGGTTGGCATAGCCCCACTCATTGTCGTACCAGGTATAGAGTTTCACTTGGGTACCATTTACCACCATGGTCGATTGCGCATCAACAATGCTTGAGCGCGGATCAGTTTTGTAGTCGATAGACACCAGCGGCTTCTCTTCATAACCAAGAATACCCTTGAGGTCGGCCTCGGCCGCTGCCTTCATCCACCCATTAACTTCTGCCTCAGTTGTTGGGCGCTCAACTTCAAACACACAATCTGTAATCGAAGCGTTCGCCAGAGGCACACGCACTGCATGACCATTAAGCTTGCCTTTTAGCTCAGGGAAAATATGCGTGATCGCCGTTGCCGAACCCGTTGTTGTTGGTATCAAGCTCATGCCGCAGGCACGTGCCCGACGTAAGTCTTTGTGCGGTGCATCCAAAATGGTTTGGGTATTGGTAAGATCGTGAATCGTGGTGATTGAGCCATGTTTAATACCAATCTTCTCCTGCAACACTTTTACCACCGGCGCTAAGCAGTTAGTGGTGCAAGAAGCGGCGGTGACGATAGTGTGTTGCTCGGCATCATAAAGATGGTCATTCACGCCCATGACAATGTTGAGTACGCCTTCTTCTTTGACCGGGGCGGTGACCACAACTTTTTTAACACCTTGGTCGAGGTAAGCTTGCAGCACTTCAGTTGTTTTCATTTTTCCTGATGCTTCGATAACCAAGTCACAGCCCGACCAATCGGTGTCATTGATGGCTTTGTTCTGAGTTACACGAATGGCTTGATTATTGATAATGATATTGCCATCGGCATGGGAAACATCATGTGGCCAAGTGCCATGCACAGAATCGTACTTTAATAAATGCGCCAAGGTTTCTGCATTTCCTGCCGGATCATTGATTTGCAAAAACTCAATGTCGTGCCAACCGAAGGCGGCTCTTAGTGTTAACCGGCCCATACGACCAAAACCGTTGATACCTATCTTTATTGCCATTGTGAAACTCCCTAGTTACAGCAGTTAGCTACACGAACAGGTCGATCACCCATCGCATTTAAACGTGCTAATTCTTGTTCGATAAAATTAGGTTCATTTAGCAATGTTGAAGAAATAACTTGCTTCATCCATGCTGGTAGACTGGAGTTAATCGAGTAAAACACCCAGCGTTGATACTTGCGGTCGGATAAAATGCCAGCTTTCTTTAGGTGTGCTAGGTGGCGAGAAACCTTGGGTTGGCTATCTTCATTCAAAGCAACCAAAAGCTCGCAGACACAAGCTTCTTTTTCAGCAGCAATGATAAGTACGGATTTTAGACGAATATCATCCGCCAAGGCTTTATAAAAAGCTATGGGGGTTATCAATACCGGCTTTTGCGTTTGTTGATTCTGTAGATTCACTTTCGGACACCATGTATAACTAATTACTTATATAATAATTCCGTTATGCATCGTCCGCAAGTGTTTTTTTAGACGTGAATATTGAGTTTTATAAAACACATTTATTTGGGGTTACCCGAACATTCCAATGTTCGGGTAACCCCCTCAAAAACTAGTACCGCTTTTAATTAAACACCATTCCGCCATCGACTAGAATTGATTGTCCGGTAATGTAATCGGAATCAGGGCTCGCTAGGAAAGAAACCACGCCCGCGACTTCTGATGGCTCGGAAAGTCGTCCAAGGGTGATACCACCAGCAAATTGCTGCCAGCCCCACTCTTCTGGTTGACCAGCGTCTTGAGCAGCCTTCTTAGCCAACTCTTCCATCAGCGGCGTGCGAACGATGCCAGGCGCAAAAGTATTTACTGTAATGCCGTGCTGCGCTAGATCGCGAGCGGCGGTCTGAGTGAATCCACGCACCGCGAACTTGGTGGCCGAGTACAATCCAATGCCCGGATTACCAATGTGTCCTGCCTGTGAAGCCGCACTGATAATCTTGCCGCCATGACCTAGCTTCTTGAAAGCTTGCGTCGCAGCCTGAACGCCCCAGACTACACCATTGAAATTTATAGAAAAGAGCTTGGTAATGTCCTCTTCGGTAATATCTTCAATTGGCGATGTAGGTGCGATACCTGCATTGTTAACAATAACGTCAAAACCGCCCAATTCTGCAACAGCACGATCCACAGCAGCGAATACGCTATCTCTATTGGCAACATCAACCTGGACGGCGATGGCGCCATTTTCTGCTCCACCAAGCTTTTCAGCCACTGCGGTAGCCGTATCTAGGTTCAAATCGGCAATCGCCACTTTGAAGCCGTCTGCATGCAGTCGTTCAGCAATCGACTGGCCAATACCTTGTCCACCGCCGGTGACCAGCGCTACCTTACCTTTCTTTTCCGTGTTAGCCATTTGTACTACTCCTACTAGGTTTTGGATACAAAGATTTCTTTCACACATGAGCTGTTGTTACATACTTTATGTATTCCTTAGAATGGAATATCGTCATCGAAGTCTTGATCAGGCATGAATGGCGCTGGCTCATTCTTCGCTGGCTGCTGTTGTGGCGCAGGTTGTTTTTGAAAGCTTGGTGCTGCTGCTTGTCCGCTGCCTTGTTGCTGGAAGCCACCACCTTGTTGTTGGCCACCTTGCTGCTGGAAACCACCGCCTTGCTGTTGACCGCCCTGCTGGCCACCTTGGTAACCGCCGCTTTGACCGCCTGGGCGACCATCGAGCATTTGCATCTCATTCACTACAATCTCGGTGGTGTATCTTTCAACGCCATCTTGGCCTTGCCACTTACGCGTTTGCAAGCGACCTTCGACATACACTTTAGAACCTTTTTTCAGGTACTCACCAACAATTTCAGCTAAGCGGCGATAAGCCACACAACGGTGCCATTCGGTTTGCTCGCGTGGTTCGCCCGTTTGTTTGTCTTTCCAGGTTTCACTTGTCGCCACTGAAAAGTTAGCAATAGCCGTATTACTTTGGGTGTAGCGTATTTCAGGGTCTTGCCCTAAGTTTCCGATAATTAAAACTTTGTTCACTCCGCGACTGGCCATGCCTTGCGCTCCTTTATTTTTAAACTCTATATGGCGCCAGTTGCGCCTCTAATTCACGTTCATTGTAATCGGTTTTGTGTACTTTTAAATACACCGTTTGTTCAGTGCTGACAATACGTACATCTTCGACGCCTTGTACGTGCACCAAACGCTCCGCCAACGCATCAATATCGCCCTCAGGCAGATTGGCGAGCTGAATATTCAAGCTTTGTTGTAACGGCGGTGGCAACATTCCGAAGCTGCTAATGAACCAACATAGTAGCAGCACCATGCAGAAAATCCCAACGCCAAACAAGCCAAATTTTTGAAAACAGTAGCCACCTGCGGCCCCACCAACAAATGCACCTAGAAATTGGAAAGTCGAGTAAATTCCACTGGCGCTACCTTTGCAACCTGCAGGCGCAAAGCGGGTAAGTGAGGATGGTAAATTGGCTTCTAAAAAGTTGAAGCCGGTAAAGAATAAGAGAACGGCCACAACTAAATACGCCCAGTGCGCAGGCACAAATACAATTACGCCTATTGCTAGTGCAACAAGAATCATCGCCACTCGAAAATACGTGGGTTGTTGGCGTTTTTTCTCGGCCCGTATCAACATCGGAATCATCAGCGCAAAAGATACCAGCAGTGTCGGTAAATACAGCCACGCATGGCTATCACTGGCTAAGCCACTATTGATAAGCTGCAAGGGTACCACCACAAAAAACGCAGTTAGTATGCAGTGCAATACAAATACGCCAATATTCAGTCGTGCCAGTTGCGGGTGCGCGAATAGGGTTTTTAATTCACTGCGTAGTGGAATCAAATCGCCACTGGCAGATTTCTGCGCAACCTTTGGCACGCCTATCAGCAATACGAGTATTCCTAATACCGCAGAAACAGCGGTGAATAAAAACAAGCCAGACAAGCCAATGAAGCCGCCAAGTAGCGGCCCTAAAACTAATGCCAATGCAAAAGACAGGCCGATACACATGCCAATGGCGGCCATAACTTTCGGGCGTTGCGAGTCACGGGTTACATCTGCGGCTAACGCTAATATGGCAGCGGCAATAGCGCCCGTACCTTGCAGGGCGCGCCCGATGATAACGCCAGTTAAAGTATCGGCGGCAGCTGCCACTAAACTACCAATCGCGAATAGCAGTAAGCCCGCCACAATTACCGGCTTGCGCCCGATGCGGTCCGACAGCATACCAACGGGTATTTGCAATAACGCTTGGGTTAACCCATAGGCACCTATCGCCAAGCCAATCATTAATGGTGTGTAGTCGGGATACTGTTGCCCATAGATTGCAATCACGGGCATGATCAAAAATAGACCTAACATGCGTAACCCAAAAACGGCTGCCAACGCACCTGAAGCACGACGCTCAGTAGGGGTTAGTTTATTTTTATTGGTTGCTTGATGCATGAAACTCTCAACGCTGCAGGGATAAATCGAACGCTATTGTACCAGAAGGTGGGTGATGTGCGATAATACTCGATTCTTTTTAAATGCCAGCGCATGGCAGTCATTTTGACAACGGAGTGGTAGATTTACGATGGATAAAATTGAAATCCGCGGAGCTCGTACACACAACCTGAAAAACATTAACGTGACCATTCCTCGAGACAAGCTCGTAGTGATTACGGGATTGTCGGGGTCAGGAAAGTCTTCACTCGCCTTCGATACGCTTTATGCCGAAGGGCAACGACGTTACGTTGAGTCACTGTCAGCCTATGCGCGGCAATTTTTGTCGTTAATGGAAAAGCCCGATGTGGATAGCATTGAAGGTTTATCTCCGGCAATTTCAATTGAGCAAAAGTCGACATCCCATAACCCACGCTCAACGGTGGGTACCATTACTGAAATATACGATTACTTGCGCCTAATGTTTGCTCGCGTTGGTGAACCGCGCTGCCCTACGCACAACGTTGCCCTGGCTGCGCAAACTATTTCACAAATGGTCGACCAAGTGATGGCATTGCCTGAGGGCGAAAAGCTCATGCTGTTGGCGCCTATTATTCAAGACCGTAAAGGTGAACATACCAAGGTATTAGAAAACCTTGCGGCGCAAGGCTTTATTCGTGCACGTATTGATGGCGACCTCTGTGATCTTAGCGATCCGCCGAAGCTTGAACTACAAAAGAAACACACCATTGAAGTGGTAATCGACCGCATCAAGGTTCGCGAGGGCCTTGAACTGCGCTTAGCGGAGTCTTTTGAAACTGCACTCGAATTAAGTGGCGGCACCGCCATTATTGCGCCCATGGAAAGCGATTCAAAACTGAAGAATATAATTTTCTCAGCAAACTTCGCGTGCCCCCACTGTGGCTACAGCATGCAAGAACTCGAACCGCGCTTGTTCTCGTTCAATAATCCTGCGGGTGCGTGTAGCTCCTGTGATGGTTTAGGTGTGGAGCAGTTTTTTGACCCGAATAAGGTGATCACCAATGCTGAGCTGAGCTTATCAGGTGGTGCCATTCGCGGTTGGGATAAACGCAATTTTTACTATTACCAAATGCTGCAATCATTGGCGCGCCATTATCAGTTTGATTTAAGCATGCCGTTTCAAGACCTCAGTGACGACCATCGTCAAGCGGTATTGTTTGGTAGCGGTAGTGAAGAAATCGAATTCACCTATATGAATGACCGTGGCGATAAGGTAACCCGCCACCACGCCTTTGAAGGCATCATTCCTAACATGCAACGCCGCTACCGCGACACCGACTCTTCCGCGGTACGCGAAGAGCTATCTAAATACTTAGCTGCACAGCCATGTAAAAGCTGTGATGGCACGCGGTTACGCGAAGAAGCGCGCAACGTATTTGTACATGACACTACCCTGCCCGAAGTGGTAGAACGCTCGATCGGTGACGCATTAGAGTTCTTTAAACAGCTTGAGTTGAGCGGCCAACGTGCACAAATCGCCGAAAAGATTCTCAAGGAAATTAACGATCGCTTAGGCTTCTTAGTCAACGTCGGTTTGAATTACTTAAGTTTATCGCGCAGCGCAGAAACACTCTCAGGTGGTGAGGCACAGCGCATTCGCCTCGCCTCACAAATTGGTGCTGGTTTAGTTGGCGTGATGTATGTTTTGGACGAGCCTTCCATCGGCTTGCACCAGCGCGACAACGAGCGCTTATTAAAAACACTGACGCACTTACGTGATCTTGGTAATACCGTGATTGTGGTTGAGCACGATGAAGATGCGATTCGCTCCGCCGACCATGTGATTGATATTGGCCCGGGTGCAGGTGTGCACGGTGGTGAAATTGTGGCCCAAGGTCACTTTGAAGATATCATCGCCAATGAACAGTCATTAACCGGTGATTACCTGTCGGGTCGTCAATCCATAGCGATTCCTACTGAGCGTCACCAGCCAGGAGAGCATTGGTTGACCCTCAGCGGCGCTAGCGGCAACAATTTAAAGGAAGTGGATGTATCCCTGCCCATAGGGTTAATGACGTGCGTGACGGGCGTCTCAGGCTCTGGTAAGTCAACGCTGATCAATGACACTTTGTTTCCATTAGCGCACTGCGAGCTGAACAAAGCTACAACCTCTGAAGCTGCCCCGTATCGCGAAATTGATGGGCTGCAGTATTTAGATAAGGTGGTTGATATCGACCAAAGCCCCATCGGTCGTACGCCACGTTCGAACCCAGCCACTTACACCGGTATCTTCACACCGATTCGCGAGCTCTATGCAGGTACCGAAGAAGCGCGTTCGCGCGGCTACAAAGTTGGTCGCTTCAGCTTTAACGTCCGCGGCGGTCGCTGTGAAGCCTGCCAAGGCGATGGCGTGATTAAAGTTGAGATGCACTTCTTACCTGATGTGTACGTGCCTTGTGATGTCTGTAAGGGCAAACGCTACAACCGCGAAACCCTAGAAATTAAATACAAAGGGAAAAGCATTCACGAAGTATTAGATATGACCGTTGAAGACGCTCGTGAATTCTTTGCCCCGATTCCGGCTATTGCCAGAAAGCTGCAAACCTTAATTGATGTGGGCTTGTCTTACATTCGCTTAGGCCAATCAGCCACTACCCTTTCCGGCGGTGAAGCACAGCGCGTTAAACTTTCACGTGAGTTATCGAAGCGCGACACGGGTAAAACCCTATATATCTTGGACGAGCCCACCACAGGCCTACACTTCCATGATATTCAGCAGCTCTTAACGGTACTGCACCGCTTACGCGACCACGGCAACACTATAGTGATCATCGAGCACAACCTCGACGTCATCAAAACCGCCGACTGGATCGTCGATCTAGGCCCTGAAGGTGGTTCGGGAGGTGGTGAGATTTTAGTGGCAGGTGCGCCGGAGGAGGTGGTGAAGTGTGAGCGGTCGCATACGGCGAGGTTCCTAGCGGAACTGCTAGTAGAGCGTTGATCGTTGTTCGTGCGTTCGGCAGCGCCTCACTCTTCGTTGTTCGTTACTCGTCCGCTCGGCCTTGCCGAGCTCTTCGTTGATCGTTAAACACGAAACACGAAACACGAACAACGAATAACGAGTAACGAATAACGAATAACGAATAACGAACAACGAATAACGCTCAAAAAGCAAAAAGGGAGCCGAAGCTCCCCTTTTCATATTACCTGTTCAGGTAACCTGTATTACGCGATGATCTTAGATACAACGCCTGCGCCTACAGTACGGCCACCTTCACGGATAGCGAAACGTAAACCGTCGTCCATCGCGATTGGGTGAATCAGCTCAACAACAAACTTCAAGTTGTCGCCTGGCATAACCA
>JBLWUG010000005.1:0-170501 GCA_048269045.1 Pseudidiomarina sp. | reverse complement strand
AACGCATCAGCGCCGATGGTAGTGTGGGGTCTCCCCATGCGAGAGTAGGTCATCGCCAGGCTTTAAATCCGAGAAAGCCCCTAGCATCCGCTAGGGGCTTTTTTCGTCTCTGACGATCAACGACCAACGACCAACCAATAACGTTTTTATCTTTTCTTTTCCCTTTTCTCCCAAATACTGGTCTAATAACTTTATGTTCTATCTAAGAGCATACTGTTGTTTAGTAAGTCGGCGATAATGGCTTATGATGTATATAATAATAATCTTCAGGAGAGAACAACATGAATTACTCCAAGTTAAGCTATGCATTAGCAGCGCTAATTGCTGTGCCAACAGCTGTTAGCTTACCTTCAACCGTATTTGCACAAAGTGCAGATGTCGAAGCCGAAGAAACCATACAAGTTATTGGTTCAAGACTATCGATGCGGACCGCCACTGATGGTGCCGCGCCTGTAGATATTATTAGCGGCGAAGACTTGGCCGCCAGTGGGATAACTGAAACCGCTCGCGCGCTTCAGTATGCAGTACCGAGTTACAACTTTCCAAGCTCGTCGGTTACCGACGGTTCAGATGCGGTACGCCCGGCATCATTGCGAGGCTTATCGCCAGACCATACGTTAGTACTTATTAACGGTAAGCGCCGCCACAGCAGTGCCTTAGTTCATTTAAATGGTACAACGGGCCGTGGTAGCTCTAACGTAGACTTAAACGCAATTCCAATTTCCGCTATCAAACGAATCGAAGTTTTACGTGACGGTGCAGCAGCACTTTACGGCTCTGACGCTATCGCCGGCGTTATTAATATCGTCTTAAAAGATCAGTCGGAAGGCGGATCTTTAACGTTAAATACTGGCCAAACCTACGAAGGTGACGGCGAGCAATATAAAATTCACGGTAACACCGGTTTTGCTTTTGGTGATGATGGCTCCTTAACCTTAGCGGTCGAGTACCACCACAAAAACAAAACCAACCGTGCAGGCTTAGACCAACGTCAACAATATCCATTGGTTAATGGTGAGCCTGATCCGCGTGAAGCAACGTTTAACCGTCAAAATCACCACGTCGGCGACGCTTCATTTGAAAATAAATCAATCTTCTTCAACTCGAGTGTAGGCGTTGGTGAAGGTGAGCTGTACGCATTCGGTGGCTACGGTGAGCGTTCTTCGCAGTCAGGTGCATTCTACCGTCGTGCACTAGACAACCGTAACCTAATCGACGTTTATCCAGATGGCTTTTTACCATTACTAAGCCCTGAAACAACGGACACCTCCCTCACTGGTGGGTATAAGTTCATGTTGGGCGAGTGGAATGTTGATGCCAGCGCGGGCATGGGTAATAGTGAGTTTAAGTACTTATTAAACAACTCATTGAACGCTTCTTTTGGCCCTAGCTCACCAACGTCGTTCGATGCAGGTACTTTAGAAATGGACGAAGTTAACGTGGGTTTAGACTTCTCACGGTTTATTCCATTTGTGAACAACTCTGACCTAGCTGTTGCCTTTGGCCTGAGCTATCGCGATAACGCATATAAAATATCCGCGGGAGATCCTGCTTCCTACGAAAATGGTGGTTTTGATAACCGTCCAGCGGGAAGCCAGGGCTTTACTGGTTTTAAACCCGAATCAGAAGTCGATGAGTCGCGTAATAACCTTGGTGCTTATGTCGAGCTTGAGAATATGTTGACCCCTGATTTCCAGTGGGGTGCGGCACTTCGTTATGAAGACTATTCAGACTTTGGCAGCAACACCAGTTGGAAACTATCAGGGCGTTATGATTTTTCTGATCAATTTGCGATGCGTGCTACGGCCAATACAGGTTTCCGTGCACCAAGTGTTCAGCAAATTTACTTCACCAACATTTCAACACTGTTTGTGAACCGTAATGGTACCTTAGTACCAGAACAGTCAGGTACGTTTAATAACATTAGCCCAGTAGCGCAAGCATTAGAGGTAGGTACCTTACGTCCGGAAGAATCACAAAGTGTCAGTGTTGGTTTTGTATGGAATGGTTATGACGGCTTATCAGTCACTGTGGATGCGTTCCAAATCAAGATTGATGACCGTATCATTCTTTCTAGCTCACTGGTACCAAGCGATTCACAAGCCGTTGCAGATGCTTTAGCGTCAGCCGGTGCAGATAACGCACGTTTCTTTATTAACGCTGTAGATACAACCAGCCGTGGTGTAGACGTAGTAGCGACTAAGGACTTTGAGATTGGCAGTAGCCTCCTTAAAACCCAGTTAGCCTATGGCTACAACAAAACCGATGTCGATGCCGTTAACTTACCAAGCATTCTTGGTGGCTTAGAAGATAAGCTGTTTAACGATGTTGAACGTACGCGAATGACTCGCTCTGTGCCACAGCATAGCGGTTCACTAGCATTCACATCTGTGATTGGTGATGTTGAGACTCGTTTAGGGTTCAATTACTTCGGCGACTACATTCTGGAAAACAACGCGGGACTGCGCACGACCTTTAGTGGTAAGTGGATTGTTGATTTATCAGCAAGATATCGCATGACCGATCAGTTGAGCTTCAATGTAGGTGTACAAAACTTGTTTGATACTTACCCAGACAAACAAGATCCAAGTGACCAGTTCGGCGGTATTTTTGAGTACCCATTAACGAACGCGCCATTTGGCTTCAACGGTGGTTACTATTACGGTGAAGTTACTTATAGCTTCTAACTCGTTTTAGTAATATAACGAAGAGATGGTCAAAACCGCCAACAATCTGTTGGCGGTTTTTCTTTGTGCACAATAAATCCTTGTAAATCAGTAGTATATTTTCGGCATGATTCTTGCTTGATATATAGTATTGATGATCAAGGAGTCGTATATAATGAAACAAAGTAATTGGTTTTGGATCGTTCTAATTGCATTGCTGCTGTTGTTATTTAGCGGTGAGATTTTTGCACTAATTGGCGCGGTCTTGGGGTTATTATTTAGTCTTGGTATTGCGGGACTAGTATTAGTACTAATCGCTGCCTTTGCCTTTGGCATTGTCGTATTTATTGGTGGGAGTGTCGCTCTAGCAGGATTAATTGCATTAATTGCTGTTACCGCGGTACTGTTCAGTTGGTTTTGGCCATTCTTGTTGGTAGGCCTTATTATTTATCTCCTAGTTCGTAAAAAACCAAAAGCTGTGTAAACTAATAGGTTAACCACATAACTTGATTGGAGAAACATGGCCATCATGCGTTCTATCATACTGTTGCTTATGCTCATACCAGCCGCGGCAAATGCGGCAAGTGTTGAAATATCTAATGCTTGGATGAATGAATCGATTCCTGGCAGTGAAAATGGCGCAGGTTATTTAACGTTAACCAATGTTGGTAAGCAAACAATTAAGCTAGTTGATGCAAAGACGAATGCATCTCGTGCTACAGAGATACACACACACGTAATGCGTGATGGTATGATGCGCATGAAGCGCGTGCCTGAACTCATCATAGAACCTCAGCAAACCATAGTGTTTCAACCCGGCAGTTACCATTTAATGATGTTTGGTGTAAAAAAAGCGTATAAACCGGGCGATAGTGTTGAGTTTGAGCTTTATTTTGATGATGGTGAGACTCATCAAGTCGTCGCTGACGTTAAATCAATTCGATAAAAGGAAGTCGATTATGAAAAAAGTTGCCGCGTTAATGCTGGCACCTGCGCTAATGCTTTCAAGCGCAGCACATGCAGACACCCTCTTAGGTATTTATGCGGGTGGTCAATTTTGGGAAACATCAAATTCAGGTAGTTTTGGTTCAGGTCAAGGCTTACAGACCTTCAACTTTGACGACAAATCACAGCGCAGCTTTTATGTCGCGCTCGAACATCCGATTCCACTGATTCCTAACATTAAAGTGCGCCATAATGATTTAGTCACGCAAGGCGCAGTCGTATTGAGCGAAGACTTTACCTATAACGGTATTGGTTTCGGAGCCGGTACCTCGTTGAATAGCTCAATAGATTTGACGCATACCGATTACACGCTTTACTACGAAATTCTCGACAATAGTATTATTGGACTAGATTTAGGAATCACCGGTAAGCGTGTTGATGGCTTGCTGGCTGTAGCCGATGCCTCGCAAGAGAGTAAGTTGGAAAGTGATGGTTGGATTCCAACGGGCTATGCACAAGTACGTGTAGGCATTCCAGCAACAGATCTCACGATTTACGGTATTGCTAACGCAATTTCTATCGATGATAGCAGCGTGCGTGATATCGAAGCAGGTATCGAATATCGCTTGGTTGAAAACCTTGCTATCGATTTGAACCTGCAACTCGGTTATCGGGATATTAAAATTGAGCTTGATGATCTGAATAACATTTATTCAGACATTCGTTTCAAAGGCCCTTATCTTGGTTTAGAAATCCATTTCTAAACTTTAGTAATAAGGTGTAACTGTGGCGGCTGTCATGCGATAGCCGACCACAGCAATTCCACCTTCAACACGCTCAACTTGTATGGTTCCTTCAACCCATACGGCATCAAAGGTATCTTCATACTTAACCCCTTCCGGGAAGTCGACCAACACGATTTGGTTTGGCGGTGGTGGTGGCACGTGAATACAGGCACCAAAATAGGGGACTAATAAAAATTGAGTAACCTTATCGGCATCGCCCTCTAACTGCACCACGTAACCAGGTATTTTAATCTTTTTACCATCTAAGCTCTCAACTACTGGGGCATCAAGCTCTGGTTGATTAGCGAGCTCTGGGTTGGCGTCATAAAACGCTTGGCTGCGCACGGGTGGCGGCTTATACCCTGCCGGAACCAGTTCTTTCCATTGGGTGTTTTGATATTCAGTGGCGAAGCTTTGTGCGCAAAACAGCATCAAAACAATCACGAGTAGTTGGCGAATATAGATCATAATTTTATGGTTAATCCATCGGCTAGTGCATTGCGGTAGGCCCGCCATGCTGGAATTAAGCTAAGAATAAATGCGGATAATAGGATGGCGCTGAGCAACAACCACTCGGTTGGCGTGATCATTGAAGCACGCAGCAGCATGCCTGTTTCTGCAAGCAACCAGTCGGACCCAAACCACAAGAAAGAAAACAACAACAGCATCCCAAGACTAACTCCCACTGCAGTAAGCATCACGGCTTCACTAATGAGTAGCAAGAATATTTTTATGGGGCTCGCCCCAAGCGCGCGTAACACGGCCATTTCACGGCGACGCTCGCGCAAGCTGGCAAGCAGCGTGGTAAGCATACCCAGCAATCCGGTCGCCACAACCAACGCTGATATTGCTACCAGCGCTTTTTCAAATAAGCTCAAGGTTCGCCATAGTTCCGTAAGGGCAAGGCCTGGCATAATAGCGGTTAGTGGCTCGGGCTTATAGGTGTTTATTTGTCGCATTAAACGCAACGCCAGTGGCCGACTTTCGAGCCCAATGAGCACCGCACTTAATGTATATATCTCCGCGTCACCATGCACGCTGCTCAAGCCTTCTAATGGGATATAAATAGCCTGATCCACAGGCGTCCCCGTATATTTTAAGACGCCGGCAACGGTAAATGGATGCTGTTCATGGTCACTAAAGCTTACGCCACCACTACCATGGGCGATATTAAATTGCTGCTGCGGTTTTAATTGCAGGCGCTGTGCAACTTCTGCACCCACAACCGCTTGCTGATTGGATGCAAAGATAGAGCCCGTGGCCAAGGTTAGTGGCTCTTGGCTACCATAGCGAAAGTGCTGAAAGAAGTTTTGATTCGTTGCGACCACAGGGTAGCCGGCGACACTGTCGCCCATCGCCATTGGGATATGCCATTTCACGCCCGCCATCGTTTGCAGCTGTTGATAGGTCTGCCAACTTATGGTGTTACTAAGGCTACCGATATGAAAAACACTACTCAGTAATAACTGCGTCGAGCCCGTTCTTGCACCGACGATAAGGTCAGTGCCCGCTATGGTATTGGCAAAATTAGCTTGGGTTTGTGTACGCACGCGTTCTACGCCGACCAATAACAAGGTGCTTACTGCGATAGCTAATAACGTAAGCCAAGCACTGGCACGTCGGTTCCACAGGCTGGCAAGGGCTAGTTTAAACATGGTTCGCAGCCTGCGCTTGATTAAGATCTTCAAGTTCAATGTGGCGCTCAAATGATGGCGCTAAACTCGCATCATGGGTGACAAATAACAGTGTTGTTTGTTGCGCTTCACAGGCTTTGAATAACACCTGCATAAATTCATTTCGATGCGCTGCATCCAGTGCTGACGTAGGCTCATCTGCAATGATTAGCGCAGGAGCGCCAAATAAAGCACGGGCCGCGGCTACACGTTGTTGTTGCCCAACACTTAATTGGCTAGCAGGACGCTGACTATCGCTAGCTTCAATGCCGAGGTCATGAAGTAACGCTATCGCTTGTTCTCGCGGTTGCTGAACACGGCGACGTCGTTGCTTTGAAAATTGAGTCGCAAGTAGTACGTTATCGATAGCGGTCAGGTATGGCAGTAAATTGAATTGCTGAAAAATATAGCCAATGTCATTGGCGCGAAGTTGGTCGCGCTTACTTTGCCGGAGTTGTCCGAGGTCATGCCCAAGCACATGAACTTGCCCTGGCTTGGATGTATGCACACCAGCGATCAGACTAAGTAACGTGGACTTTCCCGATCCACTAGCGCCACGTAACAAGACATGTTCGCCACGTTGAATCGATAGCTGAGGAATAGATAGGAGAGGAGATGAAGCGCCTGGCCACTTAAATTTGAGATGTTTAAGTTCGATGCAGGCGCTCATATAACTCAATTACTTTTGAGCGCGCTCAAAAGAAGAAACGAGTTCAGCTTTAGCTTCGTTGATATCAGCCCAGCCATCGATCTTAACCCATTTGCCGGCTTCTAAATCTTTGTAACGCTCGAAAAAGTGAACGATTTGTGATTTCAGTAACTCAGGTAAGTCGTTGATGTCTTTAAGGTGATCATACTCTTTAGTCAACTTGCTTACTGGTACTGCAATAACTTTCGCATCTTCACCAGATTCGTCGGTCATTTTCAAAACACCGATTGGGCGACATTTGATTACTGAGCCTGGCTGCAGTGGGTAAGGCGTTGGCACCAAAACGTCTACCGGGTCACCGTCTAGCGACAAAGTGTCGTTAACGAAACCATAGTTACATGGGTAAAACATTGGCGTTGACATAAAACGGTCAACCCACAAAGTACCAGTGTCTTTATCCACTTCGTATTTAATCGGATCAGCGTTGGCTGGGATTTCGATTACAACGTTTACTTCTTCTGGCAGATTCTCGCCTGCGCTTACGTTACTTAAGCTCATGAATATTCCTGTAGTCTTTTCAATTTAAATAAAGTTAGTCTTGCGTAGCTATATTATAAAGCTTATCAAGTGGCTTGCGAACCCTCGACGTAGCTTAAGCACATTTCAACTTCTTCTTTCGCGCCAAGAATCACGCCGACTCGCTGATGAATATAAGCGGGCTGAATATCTAGAATATGTTCTTCGCCACTATGTGCGATACCGCCTGCTTGCTCAATTAACCAAGCCATAGGGTTACCTTCATATAAAAGGCGTAATTTATACGGCTTTTCAATGTTTCGAGCATCCCACGGATACATAAAGATACCACCGCGGATTAACACACGATGAACGTCGGCAACCATGGCCGCAACCCAACGCATATTAAAGTTTCTATCGCGAGGGCCGCTAGTGCCCGCTAGCAAGTTATCAACATAAAGTTGCATGCCTTCTTGCCAGTGGCGGTAGTTCGACATGTTGATAGCAAACTCAGACGTTGTCGGCTCGATGCTGAGGTCAGATTTGGTTAGTAAGAACTCACCAACGGTCTGATCCAAAGTAAACAAGCGTACGCCGCGTCCGGTCGTGAAGGCCATCATGATCGACGGACCGTATAATATGTAGCCCGCAGCGACTTGATTGCGCCCCGGTTGTAAGAACATATCAACATCACCAGAGTTCGACTCAGGTACTGGCAGTACGGAAAATATGGTGCCAACCATGCTGTTGATATCGATATTTGAACTGCCATCTAGCGGGTCGAATGCAACGAGGTACTTGCCATTTTCATTGCCAAGGACAATGCCTTCTTCTTCTTCGGAAGCGACTGCACGCACATGCTGACACTCAAGCAATATTTCTTTGATCAGTTGATTGGATAATATATCCAACTTTTTCTGAGTTTCGCCTTGAATATTCTCGGACAGTGTAGAACCGAGTACTCCGGCGAGCTCGCCTTGGCCAACACGGAATGAAATTTCTTTAGCGCATATTTGTAATGCGTTAATGACGGAAATCAGAGCTTCATCGACCTGATCGTGTCGTAAGGTCGGAATTAGGCGTTGCATGGAACCCTCGTGCAGTTGCTTGTGTTACTGAAACGGTGTTTTTAAACGCGGCTAAGTTTACCGCAATTTTATCGAAATTGCCTGTACAGAATCTCGCGGTATTAATGCATCGTGGTACACTACGCTCATTTAAGCTGCTGGAAGTATATATGCATATTCATATTCTTGGTATTTGCGGTACCTTCATGGGAGGTATTGCGGCATTAGCTAAAGCTTTAGGTCATCAAGTGACGGGTAGTGATGCACAGGTGTATCCGCCGATGAGTGACCAGCTGGCTGCGCTAGGAATAGAACTCATTGAAGGCTATAGCCCTGAGCAATTAACGCCACGACCTGATTTGGTTATTATTGGTAATGCTTTGAGTCGAGGCAATCCAGCGGTTGAAGCCGTATTAGCCCAGCGCATCCCTTATGTGTCTGGTGCACAGTGGTTGCATGATGAGCTGCTACAGAAACGCTGGGTGCTGGCTGTAGCGGGAACCCATGGCAAGACGACAACAGCAAGTATGCTCACTTGGCTGTTGGAATATGCCGGTTTAAAACCTGGGTTTTTGGTCGGTGGCGTACTGGCTAACTTCAATCAATCGGCGCGCTTGGGTGAAAGCGACTTTTTCGTGATTGAAGCCGATGAATATGACACTGCGTTTTTTGATAAGCGTTCAAAGTTCGTTCATTACTGCCCATCCACGCTTATTCTCAATAACTTAGAATTTGACCATGCAGATATTTTTAATAATTTAGAAGATATTCAGCGTCAATTTCATCACCTGGTTCGCGTGGTTCCGAACTATGGTCGTATCTTTAGCCCCACCCAATGCAAAACTTTGCAAGAGGTGTTGGAGCAAGGCTGCTGGAGTGAGCAAGCAGGTGTCGGAGTAGAAGGTGAGTGGGAAGCTGAGCTACGCGTTGCTGATGGCAGTGCCTTTTCCGTATTTTGGAAAGGCGAGTATCAAGGCGATGTGCAATGGACATTAATCGGCCAGCATAACGTTGATAATGCTTTAATGGCTATCGCTGCAGCGCACCATGTCGGCGTAAGTGCCGCGGTGAGCTGTGAGGCCTTTAGCCACTATCAAAATACCAAGCGGCGCTTAGAATTAAGAGGCGAAGTTGATAAAATTAAAGTTTATGATGACTTTGCCCATCACCCTACAGCAATTGCTACTACCTTAGCAGGCATGCGTGCCAACGTGGGTAGTGCTCGTATACTTGCAGTGCTTGAACCACGCTCGAATACCATGAAGCTGGGCTTAATGGCAGAACAACTAAAGCATGCGTTGGCCGCAGCAGATCAAGTTTTTATGCTGCAGCCTGAAGGCATACAGTGGTCGGCGCAAGAGTACCTGCCAGCAGCAACAGTTCGCGATACCAGTGCCGCCTTGATTGATGAAATCATGGCGGTGGCAGAACCGGGCGATCACATACTTATTATGAGTAACGGTGGTTTTGAGCAAATACATGATCGATTATTAAGGAAACTTCGTGATGTCCGCTGATATTACCCTAGCGATTACCGGCGCTTCGGGTGCACCTTATGCACTTCGTTTGTTAGAATGCTTACTTGCACAAAAGCAGAGGGTTCATGTCTTAATCTCGAGTGCCGCGCGAGTTGTTTTCGCAACTGAAGTCGACTGGCAATTGCCGGCAGCACCAAAGGCGATGGCAAAAGCTTTGCAGGAGCACTTTAAGGTTAGCGCTGAACAATTGAAGGTGTATGGGAAAGAAGAATGGTTTTCTCCTGTAGCATCTGGCTCAGCCGCGCCTAAAAAAATGGTCATTTGTCCGTGCTCGACCGGGACACTATCTGCTATTGCTCATGGAGCTAGTGATAATTTAATCGAACGTGCTGCTGATGTCGTTATGAAAGAACGAGGGCAGTTGATCGTGGTTCCGCGAGAAATGCCGTTGTCGCAAATCCATATTGAAAACATGCTGAAGTTAGCTCAACAGGGCGTCACTTTGATGCCAGCGGCGCCTGGGTTTTACCATCAGCCACAATCAATCGATGACTTGGTTGATTTTGTGGTGGCTAGAATTCTCGATCATTTGGGGCTTGAGCAAAATCTACAACCTCGTTGGGGTTACGGTGAGGAGAAGTAAAAAACTATGAAAGCCTTATCTATACGCGGCTTGCGGAAAACCTATAAAGGTGGTCTGGAAGCACTGAAAGGAATTGATTTAGATGTCAACGAAGGGGATTTCTTCGCGCTATTGGGTCCTAACGGTGCGGGTAAATCAACCTGTATTGGCATTATCTCATCGTTAGTGAACAAATCGGCGGGTCGTGTCGAAGTATTTGGCTATGACCTAGATACCAACTTAGTTGATCTGAAGCGACAAATTGGTCTAGTGCCCCAAGAGTTTAACTTTAACCAGTTTGAAACGGTGCTACAAATTGTCGTTAACCAAGCTGGTTATTACGGTGTTCCCCGTCAGGTGGCGAAAGAGCGCGCTGAAAAATACCTCAAGCAGCTAAGCTTATGGGACAAACGCAATATTCCTGGGCGCAACCTGTCCGGCGGAATGAAACGCCGTCTGATGATTGCACGGGCGTTATTGCATGAACCAAAATTATTAATTCTTGATGAGCCAACTGCTGGTGTCGACATTGAATTACGCCGCAGCATGTGGGAGTTCTTAACCGAAATTAATGAGCAAGGCATAACCATTATCTTAACGACCCACTACTTAGAAGAAGCGGAGTCTTTATGCCGGAATATTGCCATTATTGATGAAGGTGAAATTATTGAAAACACCTCGGTTAAGCGTTTACTCGCTACTTTAGGTGTTGAAACCTTTGTCTTGGATCTTGACCCTGATACGCACGATGTTGCTCAAAAGGTAGAATTAACACAAGCAAATTGGCGCGCTACCGATGATCACACGATCGAGGTGGATGTAGAGAAAAGCGAAGGTTTGAATAGCGTGTTTGAGCAATTGAGCGCACAAAATATCAAAGTGACATCCATGCGTAACAAGGCCAACCGCCTCGAAGAACTTTTCGTCAATTTAGTACAGAAAGGGCGTCAGCCAAAAGGAGCAGGTGTTTAACATGTCATCACTAAGCTTAACTGCACTAAAAACCATTTGGATTAAAGAGTGTACGCGCTTTTTACGCATTTGGGTGCAAACCCTCGTTCCGCCGGCAATTACCATGACGCTTTATTTCGTCATTTTCGGTAACATCATCGGTACCCGTATTGATGAATCCGGTGGCATGAACGGCATGCCCTATATGGAGTTTATTGTACCGGGTTTAATTATGATGTCGGTTATCACCAACTCATATGCCAACGTTGCGTCGTCGTTCTTTAGCGCTAAGTTTCAACGTAATATTGAAGAAATGTTAGTGGCACCGGTATCTACAGCGGTAATTATTGCCGGTTATGTTGGCGGTAGTTTGGCGCGGGCGTTAATGGTTGCCTGTATTGTAACGGGCGTGTCCTTTATTTTTGTCGACAACATTCAAATTCATAACTTCGGTATTTTAGCGATCACCGTGGTATTAACGTCGACGTTGTTTTCGTTAGGCGGGTTAATTAACGCAGTACACGCGAAGACTTTCGATGATATCTCCATTGTACCTACGTTTGTGCTTACCCCATTAACTTATCTCGGCGGGGTGTTCTTTAGCATCTCATTGTTACCAGATATTTGGAGCAGCATTGCACAGGCGAACCCTATTTTGTACATGGTGAACGCGTTCCGCTACGGCTTTTTAGGCACGTCAGATGTGAATGTATCGCTGGCGCTCGGCATTATCGTGGTATTTAACCTGGTGTTCTTTGCTATCGCTTATACATTGCTACAACGTGGTGCAGGAATACGCTCGTGAGCGATGAATCAAGACCAGTAACAACTAATCAGCACGGCAACCACGAAGACTTGGTCGCCGTGGTTATGCGCCATTTACGGTCGCCGTTTCGCAAGCCTATTCAAGAGCATAACCGCGAAGCCTTTGCTCAAGCGCAACAGCTCGTGGCCGATTGGAAAGGCCCGATTATTTTAGACTCGTGCTGTGGCGTCGGTGAAAGTACCGCCTGGATAGCAGAACAAAACCCTGATGCTTTGGTCATTGGGGTGGATAAATCAGCTCATCGAATCGGGCGGCATGCGCACTATCAAAATGCCGCAGCCGGGCAACGATATATTGTTGTCCGCGCCGATTTACAAGACTTCTGGCGGCTGGCGCTGGAAGCGCATTGGCAGTTGCAGCAGCATTATATTTTGTATCCTAACCCCTGGCCAAAAGCGGCGCATTTAGGGCGACGTTGGCATGGCAGTCCCGTTTGGCCTTATGTGCTAGGCTTAGGGGGTGAATTAGTGATGCGCTCAAACTGGGTAACTTACCTTACTGAAGTAGCCAGCAGTTTGGCTTTGGTCAACTGCGCGGCAACCATTCAGCCATTGTTAGTTAAGCATGAGCCGATCACGCCGTTCGAGCGGAAATACCAGCGTAGCGGACAACAACTTTGGGAATTGCGTGCCAATTTACCTGAGGATGGTCGCTATTTCTCCGCTATCGAAGCAGAATAAACAACGAACGAGTTGAGACCACAAGGATTGATTGTTTGAGCGATAATACTTTTGCTGAAGTAAGCCAAGAAGCGCTGTTGAAGATCTTTACGATCCCTGAGGCGCCGGATTCAACGCTTGGGAAAATCGAAAAGCATTTATCTGAGAACCTCATGGATTTCTTAGGAAATCATATTGTTGCGCGCGAGAAACCTTTGCATGAAATTGAGCAAAGCTTTAGCGTCAGTGAAATACCTGAGCAGCCGCGCTATGTTTCTGACCATACAGAGTTCTTGCTGAATAACCTTGTCGCTCATTCGGTACACACCAGTTCGCCTCGATTTATCGGGCACATGACTTCAGCTTTACCGTACTTCTTACTGCCATTGGCCAAACTCATGGTAGGGCTGAATCAAAACCTCGTAAAAATAGAAACGTCGAAAGCCTTCACCCCGTTGGAGCGCAATGTACTGGGGATGCTCCACCATTTGGTGTATCACCGTGAAGAATCCTTTTATCAACGTTGGATGCATAGCGCGCAACACTCGCTTGGCGCCATGTGCTCAGGCGGCACCGTTGCTAATATTACGGCGCTTTGGGTGGCACGTAATATGTTGTTGCAGCCTACCGAAGGCTTCAGCGGAATTGCCAACGAAGGTCTTGCTGCTGGATTAACCCACTACGGTTTCAAACGCCTTACTATTATGGTGTCAGAACGCGGCCACTACTCGCTGAGCAAAGCTGCTGATGTATTAGGTATAGGTCGTCAAAACCTGGTGGCTATCCCAACTGATGAACATAACCGCATTCGCATCGACAAGCTCCGTGAAACTTGCGCCCAAGTTCATGCTGATGGCGGTCGCGTATTAGCTATCGTTGGTGTTGCGGGAACCACTGAAACAGGGCATATAGACCCGTTAGCTGACCTTGCAGCGGTATCGGCAGAGTTTGGTGCACATTTTCATGTTGATGCCGCCTGGGGCGGTGCCACGCTGTTATCGAATACCCATCGTAAACTATTGGATGGCATTGAGCTTGCCGATAGTGTGACTATTGATGCGCACAAGCAAATGTATGTGCCTATGGGTGCTGGCATGGTGCTATTCCGTGACCCGAACATGGTTCGCTCCATCGAGCATCATGCCGAGTATATTATTCGTCATGGCTCGAAAGATTTAGGTGCGCATACTATGGAAGGCTCGCGTTCGGGTATGGCAATGTTGGTGTACTCCGCACTACATGTAATGGGAAGACAGGGCTATGAATTACTCATTGACCAAAGCATTGAGCGGGCGCGTGAATTTGCCGACTTAATTCGTGAGCAAGATGATTTTGAGGTAATTACGGAACCCGAGCTGTGCATCTTAACTTATCGTTTCGTACCGGCTCGTTTGCGTGAACTAATCACCACGGCAAGTGCTGAACAGATAGGCCGAATTACGCCTCATTTAAATGCGTTAACGCGTTACATTCAAAAACGACAACGTGAAACCGGTCGCTCGTTTGTATCGCGCACCAAATTAACGCCGGCTCGCTATGGGCATGAACCGAGCGTGGTGTTTCGCGTGGTGTTAGCCAACCCATTAACCACCAAAGAAATGCTACAAGAAATACTGCAGGAACAACGTGAAATAGCTGAGCAAGCGATGAGTTTGCGAGGGGCTTTATTTACCGAACTGCGAGAGCTCGGCTTGATGCGAGAATTCCCACGCTAGGCGCGGGAAAACTGGATATTATCAATAAGACGAGTGGTGCCTAGTAACACTGCTGCCAGCAGTACCAGGTCATTATCTGCTGGGGTGGCTGTCGTAAGATCCGACTGGCGGCGCAGCTCTAAGTAATCAATTTTCATACCCGCCGAGGTTAACTGTTCCCGCGCTTGAGCAAGTATGCTTTGTGTCTCGTCTTGCCCTTGTTGGATAGCTTTAACGCAGCTTTGTAACTGCTGATACAAGCGCGGCGCAAGCTGCCGTTCTGCAGCGCTTAAATAGCCATTACGCGAACTCAAGGCAAGGCCATCAGCAGCACGTTCAGTCGGCATCCCGATAACTTGCACGGGCATGCTCAAGTCTTTCACCATTAGGCGTATTACCTGCAACTGCTGAAAGTCTTTCTCACCAAAAACGGCTAAGTCTGGCTGCACCATATTGAACAGCTTTGCTACGATGGTAGCGACCCCACGAAAATGATTGGGCCGACTGGCGCCACATAGAACATCTGAAATATCAGGCACTTCAATGAAAGTTTGCTGTTCTAGCCCACGTGGGTAAACATCACTCACAGCTGGCGCGAACACCGCATCTACACCGCGTTCAGCTAGCGCCAAACAATCGGCTTCAAGGGTTCTAGGGTAGCTATCTAAGTCTTCAGATTGTCCAAACTGCATGGGGTTAACGAAAATGCTGACCACCACACGTTGAGCGCGTTGTTTGGCGACATCAACGAGTTTGAGGTGGCCTTCGTGAAGGTTGCCCATCGTTGGCACTAAGGCCAACGTATCTTTGCATTGGGCGCGCCACGCACGCAGCTCTTCAAGGTTTTTCAATAACTGCATGGGCCGTTACTCGAATGAATGCTCGGGACCAGGGAAAGTGCCACTTTTAACCTGTTTGACGTACAGCTCGAACGCAGCCTGCAAGTCGCCTGTTTCGGTTAAGAAGTTCTTCACAAATTTAGGTAAGTAATCACTGTTCATGCCGATCATGTCGTGCATGACTAAGATCTGTCCATCGGTATCTGCACCAGCGCCAATGCCGATGGTAGGGATTTGTAGCTTTTCAGAGATCAACTTAGCCAGCTGCACAGGTACACATTCAAGCACTAGTAATTGCGCACCTGCGTCTTGTAACGCTAATGCTTGGCGGACGGTGTTTTCTGCTGCGGATTGTTCACGGCCTTGCACTTTATAGCCGCCAAGTACGTTGACTGATTGTGGTAGTAGCCCTAAATGTGCACATACGGGTACACCGCGCTGCACCAGCGCTCGAATGGTATCAAGCAACCAATCGCCACCTTCTAATTTCACCATATTCGCGCCGGCCTTCATAAGGCGGCCAGCTTCGTGACAAGCTTGCTCGGTAGTTGCATAAGACATAAACGGCATGTCGGCCATGACGAATGCTTCAGGGGCGCCACGGCGCACTGCCTGAGTGTGATAGATGATGTCGTTTATCGTCACGGGAAGAGTACTAGATTGCCCTTGAACGACGTTGCCTAGTGAATCACCAACCAACATAAAATCGATACCGCAGGCGGCAAATAGTTTCGCAAAAGACGCGTCATAAGCAGTAATGGACGCAATCTTTTCGCCTTGCGCTTTCATCTTGGCTAGTTTGGCGATAGTCATGCCAGCCATAGCGAGCTCCTTAAAGGGATAGTCATTGGTAAGATTGTATCAGGTAATTTTTTGCAGGTCATGGTGCTGCATGCTTTGCTGCAATAACTCAATGGTTTGGCCATTGGGTAATATTAGCTGAGGATTTAATTCTGCAAGGGGAATGATGACAAAGTCGCGCTCAGCTAGGCCAATATGAGGTATGGTCAGCCGTTCACTGTTAATGCACTGGTCATCATAGAGTAAAATATCTAAGTCGAGCGTGCGCGGGCCCCAACGAAGCGAGCGTTCACGACCAAACTGTTGCTCTATAGTTTGCAAGAAGTCCAGTAAGGCTAGCGGGCTAAGCTGGGTTTCCGCGCTCGCTACAGCGTTAACGTAATCCGGCTGATCACTGGGGCCCATTGGCGAGCTCGAATAAAGTGAGCTCGCTTTTAGGTGCGATAATTCTGTGCTTTGCGCCAGTGTAGTTATTGCATCTTGCAGCGTTTCTACAGGCTCGCCAAGGTTAGCACCTAGCGCAATATAAACGAGCGCCATTAGCTATCACTTTTAGCTGCTGGTGGCCGACGTCTACGACCACCGCGGCGGCCTCTGCGTTTGGACTTGTCCGCATCACTCGAATGTCGAGGAGAGCTTGGGAAAACATGGCCCTTTTGTGCTTGGGTCCAGCGCTCTGCTAATTGATTCAAATGTTTTTGGTCAAACGGTGTAGCCGTTTTTGCACGGAGCAATAAGAAATCATACGCCGCACGGAATCGAGGGTGTTCGAGTAGCGTTTGCACGCGTTTACCGCGAGCCCGCTCGAGGCGCTGCTGGAGCTGCCAGATTTCACGGGCTGGAATAGTAAAACGCTTCGGCACCGCAATCGATTGTACTTGCTTACCCAGCACATCTGCCGCGGCTAAATTCATGGCATCAATGGGTGGCAAACCGCTTTCCGCGCTTAGCTGCTCCATGCGCGCTTGCAGTGGCCACCATAATAGTGCGGCATACAAATAAGCTGGAGTGATGCGTTGATTATTACGAATGCGTTCGTCAGTGTCGGCGAAGGTCTGCCGTATCATTTGGTACGGTGCTTCTTCCGGTGCTTCTAAATAACTCTTTAACAGCGGGAACAATTGCTGAAATAAGTGAAAGTTCGTCAGCATTTCAAAGTTAGCTTGCCCTTTACCTGCAGCAAACAACTTCAACGACTCTTCAAACAAACGCGCCGCTGGAATATTTTGTAGTAAGCTTGCATGCTCCCGAATCGGTTGCGCCACGCTATTATCGAGCTTCATATTTAATTTGGTTGCGAAGCGTACTGCTCGTAGCATGCGTACTGGGTCTTCACGATAGCGCGTAACGGGGTCGCCAATCATACGCAAAACACCGGCTTCAATGTCGCGCGCACCATCAGCAAAATCATAAATGCTAAAGTCAGCAATATTGTAATACAGCGCGTTTACTGTGAAGTCACGACGCTGAGCATCTTCATTGATAGAGCCGTACACGTTATCTCGAACTAACATGCCTTCAGCATCTTGTTTGGCAACCTTGCCAGAGGTGTCGTCTGCCGCGCTTTGATGGTGGCCACGAAAAGTAGCAACTTCGATCACTTCGCGACCAAAGACAATATGCGCCAAGCGGAAGCGGCGTCCGACTAAGCGGCAGTTGCGGAATAAGCCGCGAATCTGTTCGGGCCGCGCGTTGGTCGCCACGTCAAAATCTTTTGGTTGAATTCCAAGCAATAAATCACGAACACAACCGCCCACCAAGAATGCTTGGTAGCCAGAGTTATGTAATCGATAAAGTACTTTTAAAGCGTGCTCCGGAATATCCTTGCGCGAAATAGGGTGCTGATCGCGAGAGATAACCTTAGGCTCAGCAAGAATATTGGCTGGCCGATCACTGGGCCCTGAATTACGCTTTAGCGCGCGTTGGGCTAGGGCTTTAATGCGTTTGATAATAGGAGTCTCTCCTAGACTATTACTTAAAAGGGGGTATTGTATCCTGCCCTGCGGATTCAGGGAAGATCTTCGCTCGCCACGCGTCTTGCGCGGCAACTAATACCATGTCAGGCGCACTCTCGTTGATCGTGCCTAAACCCAAAAACTTACAAGCATTGCAAAGCTGCTCTGTTACTTTATTGCTGGAGAGTGCAGGTGCATGATTTTGCTTGCTTAATTTGCGACCAGCAGCATCCTTAACTAAAGGAACATGCTTGAAGCGCGGGGTGCGATCGGTAAAACAACGCCATAAATTAAGCTGCCAACTGGTGGCTGTTAACAGGTCTTCACCCCGTACGATATCTGTGATTCCCTGCTCGATATCATCGATAACCACGGCCAATTGGTAGGTAAAGAGACCATCACGTCGGAATAAGACGAAATCTTCACTAGCAAATTCAGGATCAATATTGACGTGACCTTGAAGGCGATCTTGAAAACTAAAAAGGGGAGCATTATTGCGAAAGCGGATGGAACTGTCATCGCTATTATGGTTAGCATCGCGGCAAGTGCCCGTATAATATGGTCCACGTTGCTTTATTTGCTTTCGTGAACAAATACAGCGATAAGTTAACTGCTGTTGTTCCAGGGCAGTGAGCGCGGCTTGATAGTGAGATGTGCGCTGGCTCTGATAAGTGACCTCACCATCCCAAATCAAATGGTGTTGCTGCAATTGTTCCAGAATGATTTTGTCGGCACCAGGAACGCTGCGAGGTTGGTCGATATCCTCAATACGCACTAGCCACTGGCCGTTATGAACCTTCGCATCAAGATAGCTAGCTAATGCAGCGATCAATGAGCCAAAGTGAAGTGGCCCCGACGGGGTCGGGGAGAATCGCCCAATATAAGAGGGACCGGCCATATTAGGCGCCGGTCATTTGTTTCTCTTTAATTTCCGCTAATGTTTTGCAGTCAACGCAAAGATCAGCAGTGGGACGAGCTTCTAGGCGACGAATACCGATTTCGATACCGCAAGAGTCGCAAAACCCGAAATCGTCAGCTTCAATTTGTTGAAGTGTCTTTTCGATTTTTTTAATAAGTTTGCGTTCACGGTCGCGAGTTCGTAGTTCGAGGCTGAACTCTTCTTCTTGTGCGGCACGGTCGACAGGGTCGGGAAAATTAGCCGCTTCATCTTTCATATGGTGTACTGTGCGGTCAACTTCTTCACGTAGTTGAGTTCTCCACACTTCTAAAATCTGACGAAAATGCGCACGTTGCGCCTCATTCATGTATTCTTCACTTGGCTTGACCTGATAGGGTTCAAGTCCAGCTTGTGCCAGAATGCCATGAGCTTTTTTCGGCGTTCCTTGAGGCATTATGGTTCTCCTGTATGAGACGGTTTAAAAACGGTCGCTACATATACCAGAAAGAATTGCTCCCTGCAATTATATTTCTTTTCGGTCGACCAGAGGAATTGTTTCTTTTACGTTAATATAAGCTGAAGTAATGTCGCAGGCAACGGCATAAAATTCAACCCCTGCGTTTTTCGCTTCGCGACATAGTTCGGCATACTTCGGATCAATGTGGTGTGCTGCGGCAACTTGTTTGATGGCGGTATGAAAGGTCATGTAAAGAACTACCGCTCGATGTCCTTCATTAACCATGTCGATCAGACTCTTTAAATGTTGCTGCGCGCGGACACTCACCGTATCTGGAAAATAGCCTTGTTCACCATCAGCTAAGGTAACGCTCTTCACTTCAATAAAGACGTTGCGCCCAGCACTGTCAGTTGCCAGCCAATCAATACGACGATTATCGTTGCCATAGCGTTGCTCTGCTGTGAGGCTGGATAACTCAGATAATTCAGGGATGACATTCTGGGTGAGTGCTTCTTTAGCGACAGCATTAGCACGGTGAGTATTCACGCAGATACGATGCCCATCAGCCGTTTCTGCAAGCTCCCACGTGTATCTATATTTGCGTTTCGGATTGTCTGAATCACTCATCCATACTTTCATGCCAGGCTCTGCACATCCGGTCATAGCACCTGTGTTTGGGCAGTGAATGGTTAATGTTTCTTGCTCGGCGGTGGTCACATCCGCTAAAAATCGTTTATAGCGCTTTATTAGCTGAGCAGGGTATAAAGGGTTGATAAACTGCATTGTAAGACCCATGTAGCTTGGATAGGATATACTTATATAACCCGCCAACATACTTGGAGCCGTTTTACATGTCTAGCACCGTAGCAGTATTTCTCTCGAATGAACCGAATCAACAAAAAGCCTGGAAGTCTGGTACCGCAGTGGTAATGACTGAACAAGGCGCGACTATTCATATTGCAGACAATGAAGACGCTAACTTACGAAAGATTCAAAAAGCTGGCCGTCAACTCGACACTTTAGGTGTCGCGTCAGTTAGCCTTAGCGGTGATGTTTGGACCATGGAACGTCAGTGGGCTTTTGCTAAAGGCTTTACCAATACATTAAGTACTAACCATATCGAATGGGCTACCAATAACAACGAAGCGATACCGCGTTTGCAGCAATTGCAAAGTACGGCGCAGTGGATTCGTGAGCTGATTAACCTTGGTCCCGCAGAAATTTATCCTGAATCGTTGGCAGAGCGAGTTGCTAACAAATTAGTGGAATTAGCACCAGACTCCATCACCGTTAGCCAAGTGGTTGGCGACGATCTCATTGCCGAAGGGCGCATGGGAATTCACACGGTAGGTCGTGCCAGCAAACGACCACCGGTGATGCTAGTGGTTGATTACAATCCTATGGGCGACTCTTATGCCGACGTAGACACCGTGTTAGTTGGTAAAGGAATTACCTTTGATAGTGGTGGTTTAAGCATTAAATCGAGTGAAGGCATGTTGGCAATGAAGTGCGACATGGGCGGTGCTGCAACTGTAGCTGGCGCATTAGCCTATGCTATTCAACAAGGCTTGAACAAGCGCGTGCAGCTGGTTTTATGTTGCGCTGAAAACATGATCGATGGCGATGCTTATAAATTAGGTGACGTAATCACCTACAAAGATGGCACCACGGTGGAAGTTGTGAACACCGATGCGGAAGGCCGCTTAGTACTTGCTGACGGCTTAATTTATGCCGGCGAAGTGAATGCTAAAGTCGTGATTGATGCAGCGACGCTAACCGGTGCGGCACAAGTAGCGGTGGGCTCAGAATATAACGCATTGCTTAGCGTTGATGATGAGCTAGCGCAAGAAGCGCTAACGCTTGCAGCTGAAAAGAATGAATTACTATGGCGCTTGCCGTTACAAAACTGGCACCAAGACAACTGCCCATCGCCATTTGCTGATACTGCCAACAGCCGTCCACAAAAAGGTGGTGGCAGCGGTGGTGCTAGCAACGCTGCTGGTTTCTTGTTGCGCTTTGCACCAAATAACGGCAAGGGTTGGTTGCACTTTGATATTGCTGGCGCTTACCACAATACTGCCAATGCAATGTGGCCAGCGGGTGCAACAGCTTTAGGTTTCCGCACCATCGCCGCGAAATTGTTAAAGTAAGTAAACAATGACAGCACTGCAAGCGCTGCCGGTAAATGCGCTCGTTGATGATTTACTAGCACAGTTGCCGGGTGCGCGGGTGGTAATCGAAGCACCACCAGGTGCAGGAAAATCAACCGCGCTACCGCTTGCCCTTCTCGCTTCTGATGCGTTGCAACAGCAACGCATCATTATGCTGCAACCACGGCGTATCGCCGCGGTATCAATCGCTCGCTTTCTTGCCGAGCAACTTATGCAACCCGTTGGTAATACCGTTGGTTATCACATCCGTGGTGACGCTTGTTTCACAGCTGAAACGAAATTACTGATTGTTACTGAAGGTATGTTCACCCAATACCTGCAACGGGATCCCGAGTTACAAGGAGTTGGGCTCGTTATATTTGATGAGTTTCATGAGCGTGCTTTAGCCAGTGACTTGGGCTTAGCCATGTTGCAAGAGTCTTTGAGTTTACGCGACGACCTTAGCTTGCTCGTGATGTCAGCTACCTTGCCCGCGCAAGTGATTGCAGACTGGTTAGGCGACGCTTCAGTATTAAGTAGCGCGGGGCGACAGTTTCCTATTACCACCCATTATCGCCCGGCTAAAGCTGGCGCACCTTGGTTGCAACAAGTAGCACCAGTAATCAAAGAAGCGATGGGGGTGGCGCAACAAGGGATTTTAGTATTTCTTCCTGGGCAGCGAGAAATTCAATACGTGGCCCGTCAGCTTGGGGATATCTCTGGCTGGGAGGTCAGTGAAATGCATCGACAAGTCCCCTTATCTGAACAGCAACGAATCTTGTCCGGCCAAACAAGGCAAGGCGAAAAGCGAATTGTATTAGCAACCAATATTGCTGAAACCAGTTTAACAATTCCTAATATTGACGTGGTTGTGGATAGCGGTCGTGAACGACAAGCCATTTTTTATCCACAGCATGGCGTAACACGATTAGTGACACGAAAAATAAGTCGCGCTTCAGCCACGCAACGAGCTGGGCGCTCGGGCCGTTTAGGGCCTGGTGAGTGCTTTCGATTATGGGCCTCCGCTGACGACCATGGTATGCGCGAGTATCAGGTGCCCGAATTGGAAACGGCGGACTTGTCTGGCTTATTGTTGGAATGTAAACGCTGGGGTTCAGAACCTGAACAACTGCGCTTTCTCACTCCACCGGCTCCGGCGCATCTGCAAGCGGCTGAGCAGTTACTGCAGAGTTTGCAGGCGACCACCGAACAGGGCCGGCTTACCAACACCGGGCAACAACTCGCAGAGTATGCAACGGCCCCGCGTTTGGCGCGAATACTAACCGCTGCACAAACCATGGATGAGCATAGTCGTAGCACAGCAGCGTGGTTAGTGGCGCAACTAGAATATCAACCGCAAGCACAAACTTTTCCGTTAGCAGTGCAGGCCCTTCCCAAGCCTGTTAAACGCCGCTACCAGCACTGGTGTAAGCAGTTAAAGGTGTCTACAAACACCACGCCTAACGCTCATATGGCTGATCTATTACTCTGGGGTTTTGCCGACCGATTGGCTTTGCGCCGCGGTGATAGCGATCGTTATTTATTAGCTTATGGTGGTGGTGCGGTGATGCACCGAGAAGATTCTAGACCACGGCCGACATGGCAACTGGTGTTGGACGTAACTTTATCGGAAGCGCAAACCGACGCCATCATTGGCCCGGCTATTGGCTTAACAGAAAGTGATTTAGACCATGCAGCGGTTAATATCAGCGAACATGAAGACGTGCGCTGGGTAGGGCCACAACAACGCTTGCAGGCAGTGATAAGCCGACAAATAGGTGCAATTGAACTAGCGGTACAGATAAAAAAGGGAGCACTCGATAGCGAGGCTCGCTCAGAGGCTTTTGCGCGCTATGTGCAGGAACATGGTTTGCGTATGTTTAGCTGGCGTGGCAAAGCCGAACAATGGCTGGCGCGAGCACAACTTTTTGCGCAGTATGCAGCCGAATGGCCAGGCTTTGACGAAGCGACCTTATTACAGGAGTTATCCCATTGGGCCACGCCATACTGGCAAAGTATTGAGACCATTCAACAGTTAAAGAGTTGGCAACCACTTGCTGCGCTGCAGGCGCGATTAAGTTATGAGCAACTCCAACAATTGAATGAACACTGTCCGGAACGGTTTTCCACCCCAAGTGGGCGTAGCCACTCTATTGACTATAGCCAGTCGCCACCGGTGCTAGCGGTAAAGCTACAAGAGCTATTTGGCGAGCCCGTTTCGCCGACCGTATGCTTTGGTCGAGTAACTATTACCTTAGATTTACTATCTCCAGCGGGCAGACTCTTGCAACGCACGAGCGATTTAGCTAGTTTCTGGGCTAACGCATACACGCACGTGAAAAAAGAAATGAAAGGCCGCTATCCCAAGCACCCGTGGCCCGATGATCCCCAAGCCGCACAGGCAACACATAAAACCAAGAGGCATTTGCAATGAGCGTAAAATTTAAAGCGGTCTTACGCTATCTATTCATTACAGGCTTAAAATTAGCCGCGGTGGGATTAGTAGCCTTGATTGGCTACATGATTTACTTAGATAGTGCGCTCACGAAACGCTTTAGCACCAGTCGTTATCAAGCGCCTGCACTGGTTTATGCACGTAGCTTAGACTTATCGCCGAGTACCACGGTAAGCATGGCGACGGCGGTAGCCGAGCTGGAACAATTAAATTATCGAAAAGTCAGCAAGATCACTGACTCCGGACAATATCAAGTAGGGCAGCGCTGGGTACGAGTTTATCGCCGTCCCTTTGATTTTCCTGAAGGCCCTGAAATGGCCCAACAGGTGCAAGTTAATTTTGTGGCGGACCGCGTTCAATCGGTACAAAGCTTGCCGAGCGGTCGCTCACTGAAAAAATTTCGATTAGAAGCACCATATATAGGCCGTTTGGCCGGTGGCAATCATGAAGATCGGTTATTAATTGGTTTGGAGATTGTGCCGAGCTTGCTGATTGAAACCTTATTGCTGGTCGAAGATCGTGAGTTTTATCATCATCGCGGAATATCATTAACGTCCATTGGTCGTGCTGCGCTCGCAAACCTGATGGCAATGCGCACCGTACAAGGTGGTAGTACCTTGACCCAGCAGCTGGTTAAAAACCTTTATTTGTCGCGTGAACAAACCTTGTGGCGTAAAGCCAATGAAGCCTTAATGGCATTGATAATTGACTATCGTTTTAGTAAAAATGAGATTTTAGAAACCTATTTAAACGAAGTGTACTTTGGGCAAGACCGAGGTACCGCAATACATGGCATTGGATTAGCCAGTCGACTGTATTTCGGCAAGCAAGTGCAGGAGCTTGAACCTGCGGAAATAGCGACGCTGGTAGGTATCGTTAAAGGCCCTTCATATTATGACCCGCGCCGTTACCCAGAACGCGCCGCGGAACGGCGCGATTTAATTCTACAGCTGATGTTCAGCCAGGACTATATCAGTAAAGCGCAATATAAAGTGGCAGTGTCGACGCCCATTATCCCTCAAGGCACAGGGCGTTTGGTTAATCAGCGCTTACCGCACTATATGGAAATGGTGCAATTTGAGTTAGGACAAATGCGCTTACCGGCCAATTGGCAGCAAGAAGGTTTGCGAGTATTCACTTATCTTGACCCTATTGCCCAAAAAGCAGCTGAAAAAGCGCTGCAGGAGAAGCTAGGCAGCATTAGTACGGATCCTTTGCTGCAAGGTGCAGTTGTTGTGGCTAATCATCAGCAGGCGGGTTACAGCGCCTTAGTTGGTGATCGAAACCCAAGAAGAGTGGGCTTCAACCGCTCGGTAGCAGCGTTGCGCCCAGTAGGGTCACTAATTAAACCATTAATTTATGCCACGGCTTTTGAGCAGCAACAGGATTTGGAGTTGGGTTCATTAATTTTAGATGAGCCCATACGTATTCCGATGGACGGGCAAAATGACTGGCGTCCCAAGAATTTTGACAACCGCTTTGAAGGGCCAACGCTGGTTTATGATGCGTTAGTTAAATCACGTAACGTGCCCGCGGTGCGCTTAGCAATGGATTCGGGGTTAACCAAAATTGCTGATTTGTTGCAAGCAAGTGGTGTGACGACCCCCATTCCTGTTTACCCATCGCTATCGCTTGGCGCTGTCGCTCTATCACCTGTTGCGGTAGCTGAGGTTTATGCCATGTTAGCGCAGCAGGGTGTGCATCGTGAGCTAAAAAGCATCCAAGCCATTACCAACCATCAAGGGTTATCCATTTATAAACGCGAGCAACACAAACCTAAGCGGGTGATCAGAGAAGACGCAGGGTTTTTGGTTAGCTATGGCTTGCGTGGTGTTATCAATGAGGGCACTGGGCGAACTTTAGCCCAGACCTTTGGCCCGAATCGATTTGCCGGTAAAAGCGGAACCACCAACGACTATCGAGATAGCTGGTTTGTCGCTTACGATAATCAGCAGGTAGTGACAGTTTGGGTGGGGCGTGATGATAACGAGCCAGTACAATTGACGGGGAGTAGCGGTGCGTTGCAAGTGGTCCGGGAAGTGCTACGCAATATACCGACTGAGCCATTGCAGCTCCATAGTCCGAGCGGGATCGAAGCGGCCGCTTTCCATGAACAGTTAGGTGTTCGAGTTCCCAACAGCTGTAAAGATGCTCGCCAGCTACCGGCGCGGATAAAAAAATTGCCGGAAGACCTAGGGTGTTCCGGCAAGATAGAAAAGAAAAGCTGGTGGCAGCGCTTATTTTAGCTGTGCAAACGCCACTTTAGCTGCGGCTAGGGTGGCATCGATGTCTGCGTCTGTGTGAGCAGCAGACATAAAGCCAGCTTCAAACGCAGATGGTGCTAAATAGACTCCTTGTTGCAGCATGCTGTGATAGAAGCTACGGAAGTGTTCCATATTGCATTGGGTCGCTTGCGCATAGCTGGTAATCGTTTCGTCGCTGCTGAAGAAAAAGCCAAACATGGAACCAGCACGGTTGGTGGTGAATGGAATCCCTGCTTCATCAGCTAATGCTTGTAAACCATCGACGAGACGGTCAACGTTGTCGTATAAACCTGAGTACAGGTCATCATCGTTGAGCTGCGACAATGCAGCGAGCCCAGCAGCCATAGCGACAGGGTTACCTGATAACGTACCAGCTTGATATACCGGGCCAACAGGGGCAATGAAATCCATGATTTCTTGTTTACCACCAAAGGCACCCACCGGCATACCACCGCCAATCACTTTACCTAAAGTAGTTAAATCAGGAACAACACCGTAGCGCTCTTGTGCGCCACCGCGAGAAACGCGGAAACCCGTCATCACTTCATCGAAGATTAGCACGCTGCCGTATTCAGTACAGATATCACGCAGGCCTTCTAAGAAGCCTGGTACGGGCGGAATACAGTTCATATTGCCAGCCACTGGTTCGACAATGATGGTGGCAATCTGGTCGCCATATTCAGCGAAGATGGCTTTTACCGACTCAAGATCATTAAAAGTAACGGTTAACGTATGCTTGGCGAAATCTTCTGGAATACCAGGTGAATTCGGCACGCCTAAGGTCAGTGCCCCTGAGCCAGCTTTTACCAATAGCGCATCAGCATGACCATGGTAGCAACCTTCAAACTTTAAAATTTTGTCCCGTCCGGTATAGCCGCGAGCTAAACGAATAGCGGTCATGGTTGCTTCGGTTCCCGAGTTCACCATGCGAACTTTTTCAATGGAAGGAACCAGTTCTTTGATTTTTTCTGCCATGGTGATTTCGCTCGGCGTCGGCGTACCGAAACTTAAACCACGATCGACAGCTTGATGCGTGGCTTCACGAATGGCGCTGTTGTTGTGGCCTAAAATCATCGGGCCCCACGAACCCACATAGTCGATGTACTGTTTACCATCGGCGTCAAAAATATAAGCACCATCAGCACGTTCAATAAATACAGGTGATCCACCAACGCCATTGAAGGCACGAACCGGAGAGTTGACACCGCCAGGGATGCTGGCTTGTGCTTGGGCAAATAAATCGTCAGAACGAGACATGTAGTTCCTCTTAAATTTGGGGTAATGCTGGACTAGTATGATTCGCGTTTTTCGCTAAACCAGTTTACATCACAATCATATTTTTCAACTTGGTCTGCCACGCCTAAAGTTAGTGCGAACAGCGCCATACGGATGAGTACACCGTTATCTGCTTGTCTAAAGATAGCGAGATTCGGGTTTTGATTTAAATCGTTATCGAGTTCATTCGCTTCCGAACGAGAGTCACGCGGCAATGGATGCATGATGACGGTATTTGGTTTGTAGTGCTTGGTGTAAATTTCGCTATTTAAGCGAAACTTTCCACGGTATTGGTCGGCTTCTTGCGGCGTGGTAAATCGCTCTTGTTGGATGCGAGTTTGATAGACAATATCTGCGTCTGAACTGCCACATACCTGATCAGTAATGGTAACTTGGTGCCCAGCATTTTCTAAAACTTCGATAACGCTATCTGGCATGGCCAGCTCGCGTGGCGAGATCAAAGTGAAGCGAATGTTCTTATAAAGTGCGAGCAGTCGTGACAATGAATGCACAGTGCGGCCAAACTTTAAATCGCCCATCATACAGATGTGCATCCCGTTCACTTGGTGGCCGTGGTATGCTAGTTCTTTGTTGATAGTGTATAAGTCGAGTAATGCTTGAGTAGGGTGCTCGTTGGCACCATCACCACCATTAATAACTGGTACGCGGCTACCTTCGGCAAACTCAGCGACTGCTCCAGATTTTGGGTGGCGCATGGCAATCACATCACTGTAACTACTTAATACGCGGGCAGTGTCGTAGAGTGATTCGCCCTTGGCTAATGCTGAGCTTTCCATGCCCGTGGTTTCTCGAACTTCACCGCCTAAGAGATTAAATGCAGTACCAAAGCTCACGCGCGTTCGTGTGGAAGCTTCAAAAAATAGATTACCCAAGATGGCACCATCGAGAACTTTCGTTCGTTTCTGACGGTGAGCATAGGGCTGCATACGGTCGGCGGTGTGGAATACGTGCTGAATGCTGTCGAGATCGAACTGCTCAACAGAAAGAATGTTTGACCCAGTAAAAATCATTGTCGGTAGCCCTACAGTGGTGGAAAACACTGGACGGGTACTTTACCAGAAACTCTGGTTAAAAAGAATGCTAGCCGTTTAAAAGGGTTTTAAAACGGCTAAGAAAATGATGGCAAATAAAGCGAGTACTGGTGCTTCATTAAAAATGCGATAGAACTTGGCGCTACGAATGTTACGGTTGTGCTTAAAATCGTTGAGTAATTTAAAGCAGTAGCCATGATAAACATAAAGCAGTGCAACGATTACCAGCTTGGCGTGCATCCACGCGCTAACTTTGAACCAGGCTGCGCCATAACTCATGATAAGTAGAACGCCAAAAATGAGCGTGAGTAGCGCAAATGGAGTTACAAAGTAGAGCAATCGGCGTTCCATCACTTTAAGTTGCTCATGAACTTCTGCCGATGATGACTCGGCGTGATAAACAAACAAGCGTGGCAAGTAAAAAATACCGGCAAACCAAGCAACCATAAATGCCAAATGAAGTGCTTTGAACCATAAAATCGTCATAATAAACCCTGTTTAGAGCAAGTATTTTAGTTGCGCGGCAACACTGGCGTGCGTAGCATAACGCTAACTTATGATAAGAAGTGTGACAATGAAAGAGAAGAAAAACTTAAAATTTATCCAGCTCATTCAGCGTTATGGTGGCTGGGCGGTCTTGGGGATGATGCTCGCAGCAGGAATGGTCATCGGCTACTTAGCTGGAAATTGGCATGTATTTGCGTTGCAGGAAAAAGTGCAACAGCTCGAAGAATTTACCGAAGACTTGTATGAGCGTGCTGAGCTGTTTGATTATCAGCAACATATTGCTTCTGTTGAATTAGGCATTGAAAAGGCAGCAACCAAAGGTTTACAGCAAGAATTGTTAATGGCACAAGATGAAAACTTTGCCTTGCGCCGAGAGCTCGCTTTTTATCAAAAAATTATGGCACCGGAGCTTGAAGCTAATGGTGTTGTCATTGACTCTTTCGAGATACAGCCCAATATAGGTGATAACCACTTCCACTTTCGTTTAGCGGTGGTGCACATGGAGCGTATCCGTAAACTAATTACTGGAACGACGGATATTCGGCTAGTAGGTCGCCAAAATGGCAACAGTGTTTCTTTTGACTTGCTCGAGTTGGCAAATATTGAAACTAAAGACCGCCGCTTTAGTATGCGCTACTTCACGGTGCAGGCAGGAGACTTTGTAATACCCGAAGACTTTTGGCCAGAACGTATCGACATATCATTGAACTTATCGGGTATGAACGAAAAACTAACTCGTAGCTACTATTGGAATCAGCTCTTGGAACCCGTCTCTACAAGCGACAAGTGACAATACTTGACCCCTTTAGTCAGGTACGAGAAAATAGCTAATGATTTAATGAGAGGTACTGACAAATCATGACGAACACAGCGCAAGCGTTGCCTATTCAATTTACTGAAGCGGCCGCTAATAAAGTTAAAACGTTGATCACTGAAGAAGAAAACCCAGATCTTAAGCTGCGCGTGTATATAACCGGTGGCGGTTGTTCAGGGTTTGAGTACGGTTTTACTTTTGATGAGAAAACCAACGAAGGTGATCTTGAAGTAGAACGCAATGGCGTGACCTTAGTGGTTGACCCAATGAGCCTACAATACTTGGTAGGTGGTACCGTTAATTATGAAGAAGGCCTGCAAGGGGCTCGTTTTTTCGTCCAGAACCCAAATGCGACGACTACCTGCGGATGTGGGTCTAGCTTCTCGATCTAGGGATGTGCAAAACCTCGCTTTCGGGTAAGATGTTAGTACATTTTACAGGCGAGGTTTTTATGAGTTCATATGCAGATCACATAGCCACAGTTCGCGCTCGTTTTGATGCGGCGCTAGCTGCGACAGGCTTTGAC
Source organism: Pseudidiomarina sp. (assembly GCA_048269045.1). Taxonomy (GTDB): domain Bacteria; phylum Pseudomonadota; class Gammaproteobacteria; order Enterobacterales; family Alteromonadaceae; genus Pseudidiomarina. The sequence continues at coordinate 139,977 of JBLWUG010000005.1, read as the reverse complement.
TCGGTCTTGATTTACGCAGGCCAACCGCGAGTTGCTTTTTTAGACGACAACGCGGCTCCGTACAAAGTGAACCCAATGTTCAAATATTGGGTTCCAGTTCTAGCAAGCCCTAAGAGTGCTATTTTCTATACACCAGGTGAAAAGCCTGTCGTGTTCTTGTTTCAGCCGCGTGATTTTTGGCATGCAAAAGTTGAGGTTCCAGAAGAGGAATGGCAACAGCATGTTGAACTCGTGATCATAGACGAACAAGATAAAATGACCGCGTGGTTAGGCGACAAGATAAAGTCAGCAGCTTTTATCGGCGAAGACTTTGCCGAACCAGTAGCGAGCTGGCCGGTTAAGGCGCGTAACCCGCAAAACTTGATCGATCATGTGCACTTCCACCGCGCGATTAAAACGACGTGGGAAATTGAAAACCTGCGCGTTGCCAACCAGCTAGCCGCGAAGGCGCACTTAGCAGCACGCGATGCGTTTTTAGCAGGGGCGAGCGAGCTCGAGATTCAGAATGCTTATTTAGCAGCTATTCATGCTCGTGAAACCGAAATGCCATATAACAACATTGTCGCGCTTAACGAGCACGGTGCTATCTTGCATTATGACCACTATGATACTCAGCCACCCGCTGAATCACGGTCATTTTTGATCGACGCTGGCGCCTTATATAAGGGTTACTGTGCTGATATTACACGTACCTACGCGCGTAACGCTGGCTTCTTTGCCGACCTCGTAGAAGCAATGGATGTTGCGCAGCAAGACTTGCTGAGTGAAATCAAACCAGGTGTTGATTACTACCAATTACACGTGTCTCAACATTTGAAAACAGCTCAAATCTTGTCTGATTTTGGTTTCGTTAAAGGTTCTGCAGAGAGCATTTACGAGCAAGGCTATAGTAGCGCGTTCTTCCCACATGGTTTAGGACACTACATTGGTTTGCAAGTGCACGATGTTGGCGGCTTCTTAGCGAACGATCGTGGCGACGCCATCGCCCGTGACCCGCGTCACCCATTCTTACGCTTATTGCGTACCGTTGAAGCTGGGCAAGTATTCACCATTGAGCCGGGTCTCTATGTGGTCGACCAATTGCTTGAAGAACATGCGGGTAATTCAGACTTTAACTGGGATCGCATTGATGAGTTACGTCCGTACGGTGGCGTACGCATTGAAGATAGTATTGTGGTTGGTGCCGATGGGGCCAATGAGAATTTATCTCGTGATGCTTTTGCCGAGTTAGGGGTTAAGTAACTCGCGGAAAACTCTACCTATCGAATCACGGTAGGTAGAGCCCTCCTAAAATAGCTGCTCGCGAAGCACCGGTAACGGCCGGTAAGTTACCCGGCTGGCGATGCATAAAGCAGCGCGCCAACCAAGCAAATGCCATTGCTTCAACATGATGCGGGTCAATCCCTAAACGTGATGTTGTATACCATGCAGAACTCGGCAACGCGCGCTTTAACGCGCTCATAAGAATCGGATTGTAAGCCCCACCCCCACATACAAAAATAGATCGCGGTAACTCAGGTAGCCATTGCTGTAATGCATGTGCGACTGATTGCGCCGTCAACTCGACCAGGGTTGCTTGTAAATCAGCAGGTTGGTACTGCTCGAGTGTTCCTAACTTCGTTTCCAGCCAAGCGAGGTTGAAATCATCACGGCCGGTGCTCTTAGGCGGTGAGCGGTGAAAATACTCGTCGGCAAGCAAATGCTCAAGGGCCTGCTCAATAACCTCACCTTGGGCCGCAAAAGCGCCTTGCCGGTCGAATGTGACGTCGGCATCGGGGTTACAGTGGGTAAACCAGCGGTCAAGCAGGGTATTTGCTGGGCCAGTATCAAAACCAGTTACGCCGGCAGGAGTTCCCGGTAGCCAGGTGATGTTGGCAATGCCACCCAAGTTTAAAATGGCTCGGGTTTCATCGAGAGTACCGAAAATATCTTGGTGAAATGCAGGAACTAGGGGGGCACCTTGGCCGCCCAGTGCAATATCTTTGCGGCGAAAATCTGCTACCACCGGAATGCCAGTCAACGCAGCAATGGTACTTGGGTCGCCGAGTTGCAGTGTATAACCAAGTTCTAAATCAGGTTGGTGGCGAACCGTTTGGCCGTGACTACCGATTGCAGCAATAGCTGAAGCAGAAATATTACGTTGGCTTAATAGTTCGCGAATGCTCGCCGCTGAAAATTGTGCAAAGGAGCGATCCAGTTGTGCATAACTATCTAATTCATGAGGATGCACATGGCAAAGCGTATGCAGCTGCCGTTGTAAACTTTCAGGGAACTCAAAGTGTTGGTGCGCTAATAGGTGAGGGTGTTCCTGTGCAAACTCTACTAATACGATGTCGAGACCATCCATACTGGTACCCGACATCAGGCCTAAGTACAATTCGTTAGGCATTAACGCATCGCCAAATAAATACGCTTACTATCGTTTAAAACCGCTAAACGCTGTGACGCGATTTCTTTAAAGGCGGTAATTTCCGACTTCGCTAATGATTCAGCTTGCGGGAACTTCACCGTGCGTGGATTACGATGCACGCCATCGACTAAGAATTCATAGTGTAAGTGAGGACCGGTTACGCGGCCAGTAGCGCCAACTCGGCCAATAAGCTCACCCTGTTTAACCCGCTGCCCATTCTTCACCAGGCGTTTGCTCAAGTGTAGGTACTTAGTAACGTAGCGTTCACCATGCTGAATGAATACATAGTTACCGTTAAGGTTATTGTAAGCGCTGGCAATCACGCGGCCATCACCAGACGACATCACCGGAGTACCAGTGTTGGCGGCATAATCAATACCATTATGAGCACGTACCTTACCGGTTACTGGGTGTAGGCGTCGAGGATTAAAGCTCGAGCTGATATAAGTAAATTTCACCGGTGAGCGCAAGAATGATTTGCGCATGGCACGGCCCGCCGCCGTATAGTATTGCCCATTGGTGTGCAAAAATGCTTGGAAATGGTTGCCACGGTTAATAAACTCAGCAGCGAGTAGGCGACCAAAGCCGACAAATTCGCCATCGACATAGTTCTTTTCAAATAGCACACTGAATTCATCGCCAGCGCGAATATCTAATGCAAAGTCGATATCCCAACCGAACATATCAGCAATGCTCATGATCTGGCCATCAGTCAGCCCTGCGTCGATACCGGCATTCCAGAAGTTACTGGTGATGGTGGCATGGGCAAAACTGGTGCGTGCTTCAATGGTTTTTGATTCAACTTCACTAACAAAGCCATCTTCAGTGTTAGTAATGATAAGTGTGTCTGTAGCGTTCAGCTGATAGGCGATTTGCATCAGCTCACCTTCGCTATCCCGGGCAAACCGCAAGGTATCGCCAGGGTGAATTTTACGTAATGTTTGGTCAGCTTGTTTATCACGGGTAACGCGATAAAGCTGCTGTGGGGTAAAGCCCATGCGATCAAAAATGCGCGCTAAGCTATCGCCATTGCGTACTTCATAGCCGCTCCAACGGATATCTTGCTCTAGGGTGTCGGTGGCTTGTTCTTGCGCATCAATCTGTAATTGTAATTGATAACGCTGGCCCAGCATCAGCTCAGCCTGGCCTAACTGTGGCTCGCTGACATGGCGTGACGCTGTCGCTGGCTCTGAAGGTAGCAACATCACAAGCAAAGTGATGGCGCAGACCGAGGTCAGCAACACTTGATGACGGCGAGGTAAACCGGCGAGCAGTTTAGCCATGTATTGTGGGATAGACTTCATAACTTTCCAATTGGTTAGCGCATCGTTGTTTTTAGTACTAGAAGCAGAATAATACGAAGTGCGGTCATTTTCCAGTCGATTTACAGTAAAATCAGCTTAAAACAGGGCTACAAATAGCATACAATGCAAAGCTTGCCAGTCATTTCTAGTCAGTCAGGAGAGCTTTACCTATGACGTTGTCAGCTGCGGATGCATTTGCCGAGATTGCACGTGGAACCGAAGAAATCCTTTTAGCTGAAGAGCTTAAGGATAAGTTAGCTAGTGGAAAAAAGCTAATTGTTAAGGCTGGATTCGACCCAACTGCACCCGACCTGCACTTAGGTCATACCGTGCTGTTAAATAAAATGCGCCTTTTACAAGATTTAGGACATCAAATTGTCTTTTTAATTGGTGATTTTACCGGAATGATCGGTGATCCGACCGGGAAAAACGTCACGCGTAAGCCACTTTCACAAGCCGATGTGTTGGCAAACGCAGAGACCTATAAAGAGCAAGTGTTCAAGATTCTAGACCCAGCAAAAACTCAAATTCGCTTTAATTCAGAGTGGATTAATAAGCTGGGAGCTGCCGATATGATTAAGCTAGCTGCGCGGCAAACCGTTGCTCGTATGCTAGAACGAGACGACTTCAAAAAGCGTTTCACCACCGGCCAGCCGATTGCGATTCATGAATTCTTGTACCCGTTAGTTCAAGGATGGGACTCTGTAGAGCTTAAAGCCGATATCGAAATGGGCGGTACTGATCAACGCTTTAACTTGCTGATGGGCCGCGAGCTACAAAAAGATGAAGGACAACAACCACAGTCCATTATCATGATGCCATTATTGGAAGGCCTCGACGGCGTTCAGAAAATGTCGAAGTCGTTGAACAACTACATTGGCATCACTGACGCGCCAAATGACATGTTTGGTAAAATGATGTCAGTTTCTGATGAGCTCATGTGGCGTTACTTCCAATTGTTGAGCTTCCGTCCAATCGCGGAAATTGAAGCCTTTCAACAAGCGGTAGCAGAGGGTGCAAACCCACGAGACTATAAAGTATTGCTCGCCAAAGAGATCATCGCGCGTTTCCATAGTGAAGCAGCGGCAGAATCAGCCGAGCAAGACTTTGTGCAACGTTTCAGTAAGAATGCCATCCCTGATGACATGCCTGAGCTCGAGCTATCGAATAATGGTGAAGATATGGCCATTGCAAACTTCTTGCGTGATGGTGGTCTGGTAGCTTCAACGTCTGAAGCGATGCGCATGATCAAGCAAGGCGCAGTCAAAATTGATGGTGACAAGGTTAGCGATAGTAAGCTAGCTATTGCGGTAGGCACTACCGCCGTTTATCAAGTTGGCAAGCGCAAATTCGCTCGAATTACGCTTAATTAACTTCTGCTCGACAGGTAATGCGCTGGCGATTTGGCCAGCGCATCATCGTCATTTTCTCGCCCCACACACAGCCTGTATCTAAACCCAGCACATCATCTCGAGCCGTATTCCCGTGTAGCGCAGCCCAGTGACCAAAAACTAAGGTTTCAGCGGTTGGATTCCAAAATTCAAACCAAGGCACTAGTTCACTGTCCGCAGGCAAGCTATGAGGCGCGGTCTTCGTTTTGAGTTCGAGGCGGCTATCGGCATAGCAATAGCGCATTCGAGTAAAGGCGTTGATGATAAACCGTAGGCGTTCCGCGCCGGTGAGGCTGGCATGCCACTGCTCAGGGCCATCGCCGTACATTTGCTTCAGCACGCTCGGTAGTTGCTGCTCATGCCATGCGGCTTGCAGCTGCTGACTAACTTCATTGGCCAAAGCTTCAGCTTCGGTGATGCTCCACCATGGATAAATACCAGCGTGAGTCATCACTAGTTGGTCACTGGAGCGCAGCAGTAACGGTTGTTGTACTAACCATTGAATCCAGTCATTGCGTTCAGCTTCGGGCAAGGCAAGAATTGATTCGAGTTGGTCACTAGGGTGCGCTTTTCGCACACCACAAAGTACGGCTAGTAAATTCAGGTCATGATTGCCGAGGACGATTTTTACGGCCTGACCAAGTTGCCGCAATAATTTGAGGCAACCCAGTGAGTCAGGGCCACGGCCAACAATATCACCGACGCACCACAGCTCATCAAACTTCGGGTTGAATTCTACCTGATGAAGTAACAGCTTGAGTTCGCGTAGACAACCTTGGATATCACCGACAATGTAACGAGCCATGGCGACCTAATTAATGGATGATGTTAGGAACAGCAAGTCGAAAGGATGGGATTTCCACATCGAATTGCTCACCCGCATCAGTTTTCATGGTGTAGAAGCCTTCCATAGTACCAATCGGCGTCGCGAGTACGGTACCGCTGGTGTAGCTAAAGCTTTCACCCGGCGCTAGCTTCGGTTGCTGCCCAACCACGCCATCACCGGCAACGCGGGTGATTTTGTGTTCGGCATCGGTGATTTTCCATGAGCGTTTGAGTAACTGCACTGGCACGTCACTCTGATTAGTAATGGTAATGGTATAGGCAAACATGTATTGCCCTTGGCTCTCATCGGACTGAGCGGTGAGATATTGCGTATTTACATTAATACTAATCTTGTTCATGCATCCTCTGTTGTTCACTGTACCAATTAGCTAAGCGACAATAGTCGGCCACGCTTAAAGTTTCTGGGCGCGCATTAGGGTCAATACCTAATGCTTCGAGCTGCGTATCGTCAATCAACTTTTTCAAGTTGTTGCGGATAGTCTTACGGCGCTGATTAAAGGCAATTAAACATACTTTTTGAAGCGCTTTACGATCATCTACAGGGTAGGGTGATTCAGCGTAAGGCACAAGTCGCACTACGGCAGATTCTACTTTAGGTGGTGGGGTAAATGCGCCTGGTGGCACTAAAAGAACGGGCTCGACCGCACAGGCTTGTTGAATCGCAACGCTGATGCGGCCATAGGCTTTGCTGCCTGGGGCGGCGGCTAAGCGTTCAACCACTTCCTTCTGCAGCATAAAGTGCATGTCACCAATAATATCAATTTGCTCTAACAAATGAAAAATAATAGGCGTCGAAATATTGTACGGGAGATTGCCAAATATCCGTAATTTCTCCGTTTGATAAAACTGTCTGAAATCAGTTTTCAACGCATCGCCGCGATAAACATTAAGCTTCGATGATAAAAAAGGATTATTTTCCAGGCGATCGGCAAGGTCGCGATCTAACTCGACCACGGTTAAGTGATCAATACGGTCCACTACGGGTTGGGTCAATGCCGCTAAACCGGGGCCAATCTCAATAAGCGCTTCATTAGGCTGTGGATTAATAGCATCCACGATATCGTTGATCACGAACTCGTCATGAAGAAAGTTTTGGCCAAAACGTTTACGGGCGCGGTGCCCCAAGTGTGTTTTTGTCATTAAGTTACCATTTCGATAGCCGTGTTCAGCGCTAATCGCGCACTGCTATCATCAACTGAATTTGTACCCGCACGATCCAATGCCGTGCCGTGGTCTACTGATGTCCGAACGAAGGGTAAGCCAAGCGTAATATTAATGGCATTCCCAAATCCCTTGTATTTTAACACGGGTAAGCCTTGGTCGTGATACATAGCAAGAATACAATCGGCCTGGGCTAAATAGTGAGGTTGAAACACCGTATCGGCAGGGTAAGGGCCAGATGCGTGTATGCCTTGCGCTTGGGCAGCCTTAATTGCTGGAGTAATATGGTCGATTTCCTCACGGCCCATATGGCCTTGCTCACCGGCATGTGGATTGAGTCCACAGACATATATCTTCGGATCAGGCAAATTCCATTTCGAGCGCAAATCTTGGTGAGTAATGCGAATGATATCCAGCACGCGTTGTTTAGAAATGTGTCGCGGAACATCCGCTAAAGGTAAATGTGTGGTCACCAAGGCCACGCGCAAGCCTTCGGTCGCCAACATCATCACCACTTGTGGCGTGCCGCTGCGCTCAGCGAGGAACTCGGTGTGACCGCTGAATTGAATCCCAGCTTGATTGATCACCCCTTTATGCACTGGCCCAGTCACCAGTGCGGCAAAGTCGCCGTTTAAACAGCCGCTAGTAGCAACTTCTAAGGTATTAAGTACGTATCGACCGTTGTCACTATTGAGCTGCTGCACCTGTGGAGTTATGGCGGCAGGGACATGATAGACAGTTAGTGTGCCGGCTTTTTGCGGGTAAGCGCTTTGCTCGGGGTCGTAATTGCGTAAGGTTAACGGGAGCCTCAGCTTTTTCGCCCGCGCTATTAATAGATCAGCATCAGCAACCGCTACCAGTTCAACAGGCCAGTTTTGCTGAGCTAAACGCACAGCAAGATCTGGCCCTATTCCAGCGGGCTCACCAGGAGTAAAGGCGATGCGCACGGTGCTCATGCACTAGGACTCATTAATGAGCGTTTCAATATAAGCTTGGTCGCGAATTTCTTGTTGCCAGTTTTCTAGTTCTTCTTGGTATTTGCGACTAAACAAAAGTTGGTACGCACGGTTTTCTTGACTACGTTTCGTGGCATCTTGAGTGCGGCGATCTACCACTTCCATGATGTGCCAACCAAACTGAGTTTTGAACGGGGCGCTGATATCACCCACTGGTAAAGTGCGCGCACGGAAGGCGAACTCTTCAGCATAGGCGCTAGGCTCGCTCCAGCCTAAATCACCACCGCTGGCAGCAGAACCAGGGTCTGCAGAGTGTTCACGAGCTAAGTCAGCAAAGCTAGCTTCACCAGCAATAATTTGTTCGCGGTACTCGTTTAGCAATTCTTCAGCACGGCGTTCAGAAAGAATTATGGATGGCTGTACAAGAATGTGACGAACTTTTACTTCGTCGATTTCTACTTTTTGAATACCACGGACATCGCTAATTTTGAGGATGTGGAAACCAACACCACTGCGAAGTGGACCAATCAGCTCACCTTTTTCTTTGCCACGTATCACGTCCGCAAACAAAGTCGGCATCGCGTTCACGTTCATCCAGCCTAAGTCACCACCTTCTAACGCCCGAGAGCCTGAAGATGAGCTAATAGCGGCTTGTTCAAAGTCAGCACCGTCACGTAATAAAGCCAATAATTTTTCTGCGCGCGTACGGGTTGCTTGCACTTCGTCGGCATTAGCGCTGTCGCTCATACCCACTAGAATGTGGCCTAAACGGTACTCAACTTCACCTTCACTCGCTTCAGCGAGAATGTTGACGAGGTTGTTTATTTCTTGCGGAGAAACAAAAACTCGGCGTTGTACAGCGGCGCGCTGCACTTCCGAGGTAATTATCTCTTTGCGCAAGCTTTCGCGGTAGTTTTCCCAGCTTACGCCTGACGCCATAATAGCTTTGCGCATCTCATCAGTGCTACGACCTTCTTCTTGCGCGATGCTTTGAATTGCTTGTTGCAACTGAGTATCTGAAACTGTGATGCCCATACGTGAAGCAATTTGTAATTGCAGTTGCTGCAGAATTAAGCGATCCATAGCTTGAATACGTAATACTTTGTCTTCAGGCAATTGGGTGTTACGTGCAGCAGCGTTAAATTTTACTTCTTGTAATAGCTGTTGGACTTCACTTTCTAACACCACGCCATCATTGACGATAATAGCGACTTTATCGAGTGTTTCTTCAGCATATGCCAGCGTTGTTGTGGTTATTAGTATTAACGCGGCGAATATTTTTACCATTGTTCTCATGAAAACTACCTAGTTGCTTAAGTGGAAGGGGTGACGATAGCCAAACAAGCCTTGCTCTAGCACTTCAAGCAAGCTGCGGTTATCTCCGCCTAATCCCTTCAATATAAATTGGAAACTAATACCATTATCAAATTCAGGTGCACCGATAACGGGTTGTCCGTTATTTAATTCAAAATTGCGATTGATGCGTCGATACGCACTAATACGCATAGCCCAACAGCAATCACTGTACTGTAACGCAATCAGCGCGTCGTTGGTACGGTTGTGATGCAAGTCGTAGTACCAGTTTGAAGCAAGCTGCCAACGTGGTGATAGTTCTACCACACCCAGCATACCCACTTGTTCAATGCTTTCATTTAAAACACTAGTCACCGTGCGGTGGCTGACTTGAATCAAATTAAATTCATTTTTACGGTACTCTAGCGAGGTCTGACTCTTGCGAGTGCTATTCAGTTCCATATCGTATTGCGTTGCACTATTAAAATACAAACGATTACTTAAACGGAAGCGAGTTTCCATCGCTAAATCTGAACGGGTTTCAGAGACCGGGCCTTGCTGTTCAAGCAATTGCGTTTTACTGGCTTCAAAGTAATAAATTTGTGCCAAGCTTACACGGGCTAACTCACGGGCATGATTATCGAACAAGCTACTAGAAGCACCAACAGTTACTTGGTTGGCGTCTGCAATACGGTCTAAGCCAGAAAAACGGCGCGCTCGGAACAGTCCCTGATAGTCATCCTGCATCAACGTCGAGTCATAAATACCAATTCCAGACTGATCGCGATACGGAGTATATAGATACTGTATTTGAGGTTGCAGTGTTTGTTGATAACCGTTGCCGGCGATGGTCAGGTCCCGTTCAAAATTGAGTCGGCCGCGCCAGCGGAAATTGACTAAACCGCGGCTAGGGTCTGCTTCTAAGCCTTTGGTTAGGTCTTCGCGTTGGTCGTAATAAGTATAGGCATAGCCGAGCTCTGCTAACCAATCGTACCCGGGCTGTTCAGCGTAGTAGCTCAACTGCGGTTCAAGATGGATACGGCTGGCATAGTCGCGGTCGTCATCTTGATTGCGAAAGTGACTAAACTCTGAAAATAAATCAAAGCTAATGCCAAAAGGACTAGCATGCTGATAGTAGCTGCTGACTTGCGGCAATGTACGATACGGCGAACGGAAGTTACCAAGTAGCTCGAAATCTTCGACGCGAAGATTCATGCGCCAATCATCCGTTAAATAATCGAGTCGGGCTTGGCGGTATAATTGCGCATCGGCTCGGCCAGCGAAAGTACTGCCAAAGTCGTTCAGGTAGTCATCGTCACTAATGAATATGCCGTTAACGTAGCTGCGCCAGTTATCACTCCATACTTGTTCTTGCTCGACTCGCCATAGGTAACGCGAATTATCGGTGGTGCGACTATCATCCTTATCGAGATAGGCGATATTTATTTGGCCGCGACCAGCCTCAGCAAGGTAGCGCATTTCAGTTTGTAATTGCACGCCGCGCTCAGCCATGTAACGAGGCGTGACCGTCGCATCCAAGTTTGGTGCAATATTAAAATAGTACGGAACCTCAAATTCAGCCCCGTTTTTTTGCGACGTCCGAAAGGTTGGGAATAGAAAACCACTTTTGCGGTCATCGGTGGTTGGGAAGCTCATATAGGGGATATACAGCACCGGTACACCAAATAGTTCAAACTTGGCATGCCAGGCTTCACCCCAAGCTTCGTCTTCATTAAGCGCTATCGTCTGTGCACTCAATTGCCATGCTGGGTTTTCTGTTGGGCAAGTGGTAAAGGTTGAACCCTCTAATCGAACTTGCTCGGGCGACAACGAAAGAATGTCGGCCTTGCCACGAGCCCCAGATTCGAGCAGTTGGTATTTGGCACCACTCAAATAAGCTTGGTTTTCACCGGAGTCGAGGCGAAAGTTTTCTGATTCAACTTGCACGTAGCCATTGGTAAACTCAGTGGGACCATTGGCATTGATGTTACCGGTTTGCTGATTGATTTGCGCGTGCTCGGTTCGCAGCACTTGTTGGTTCAGGTTAACCTCAACCTCGCCAGAGAATGAAGCAACTTCAGTTTGGGTATCAATGGAGGCTTGTTGGGCACGCACACCAATAGCATTTTCAGGTAGATTGGGAATAGGTAAAATGTCAGCTTGAAACAGTGGCTGGGGTAGTTGGCAAACATCGGACACACGCGCACTCTCAGGCTGCGACTCTTGAGCCATGAGCGGAGCACTAACCAACAGAGTAACCGCCCATACGGGTGTCCGAAAAAAGTTACGCATTAATCTGAATTTCCCAATTGTCCTTCACAATGTGCAGGGTATGATAAAGCAATTTTTATTCGGCTGCCATTTGCTACACTGGGGTTTTTAAGATTCAACCCTATGTTTACACAAATATAAGCTGTAAATGAGTTCAAAACGAGGTGAACGTGGAAAATAAGCGTGAATTAGCGTTGCAAGCATGGTGTGAAGCCATAACTGGCCACCACCAGCAAAAAATACAACCGGTATCAGGGGATGCTAGTTTTCGGCGTTATTTTCGCGTCACCGATGGTGTTCGTAGTTTAATTGCTGTCGATGCCCCGCCGCCGCAAGAGTCATTAGATGCATTCATCGCTGTTGCCAGTGCTTATGCAGAACAACAGTTGCAAGTACCTGAAGTATTGGCGGCAGATCACGAATACGGCTTCATGCTGTTAAGTGATTTAGGTTCCACTTTGTTGCTCGGCGAACTTAACCAAGCTTCGATGGCGAGCTGGTACCAACGTTCACTGCATGATCTGATGAAAGTCATGAAAGTAACGCGCACCGAGCAAGCAGAGCTGCCTAACTATGATGAAGCACTATTACGCCGTGAACTGGCACTGTTCCATGACTGGTTGGTACACACGCACTTACAGCTCGAAGTTAGTGCCCATGAACAAACTGTATGGAAAGAGTTTTGCGATACCTTAGTTACCAATGCACTCGAGCAGCCGCAAGTGGGTGTGCATCGTGACTACCATGCCCGCAACATTATGATTCAAGCTGATGAAAGCCTCGCCTATATAGATTTCCAAGATGCGGTAGTGGGGCCTATTACCTACGATGCGGTGAGTTTGCTTCGTGATTGTTATGTACGTTGGCCTGATCATCAAGTTCAAGAACTTAGCGCTTGGTTCCATAATGTTTTGGTCGAACATGGGCTCTTAGAAGCTACGGTTGAATTGGAGCAATGGCAGCGTTGGTTCGATCTCATGGGCCTGCAAAGGCATACCAAAGCAGCTGGTATTTTTGCCCGACTTTGTCATCGCGATGGTAAGCGCGCATACCTGCAAGACGTCCCTCGAACGTTAGGCTATCTGCACGACATCGCGGGTAAGTACCCCGAGTTTGCCGACTATCAACAATGGCTGGCTAACAAGGTTCAGCCAGCTATGGCGAAAGTTACCGCATGAAGGCGATGATTTTAGCCGCTGGTCGTGGCGAACGCATGCGACCATTAACCGATACCACGCCTAAACCCTTGCTGCCGGTTGCAGAAAAACCTTTGTTGCAGTTTCACTTGGAGAAGCTGGCGCAAATTGGTGTCACTGATGTGGTCATCAACCACGCTTGGTTAGGTGAGCAGATTGAAGCATTTGTTGGTACGGGCGAGCAGTTTGGCCTACGAGCACACTACTCACCGGAGCCGGCTGGGGGCTTAGAAACTGCCGGCGGTATTATTCGCGCGTTACCCATGCTCGGTGATGCGCCATTTCTGGTGATTAATGGCGATATTTTCACCGACTTGGATTTTGAAGATTTGCCCCAACAACTGAGTGAAGGAATAGCGGCTCATCTGTTGTTAGTGCCTAACCCACCGCACAATCCAGAAGGCGACTTTGGCGTGCAAGATGGCCGGCTTACTGGCAAGAAAACGGGTCAACCCAGTTACACATTTTCTGGCATGGCATTATATTCGCCAGCTTTCTTTGCTCAATATCAAGCGGGCTCAGAGGCCTTTGTTAAACTGCGAGAACTGTTCGATAACGGTATTAAGCAGCGACAGATTGCAGCCTCGGTACTTCACTGCCAATGGACCGACGTGGGTACACCCGAGCGGTTACAACAATTACAGGAGCACCCATGATTTGGGGTAAGGTTTTCGGCGCATTTTTTGGATACATGCTGGCGCGTTGGCCCGGCGTAATTATTGGTTTGTTCATTGGTCACTGGTTTGATCAAGCTTTAGGGCGCGCAATGCTCCAAACCGGAGGCGCCAATCAAGCACAGTTTTCAAATACGCTGTTTTCAGTATTAGGGCATTTAGCGAAATCGAAAGGCCGTGTTACCGAGCAAGATATCGATTACGTGAGTCGGCTCATGACGCATTTACGGTTAACGGAAACCGCTCGCTCCAACGCCCAAAAAGCCTTTGGTAAAGGCAAGCAAAGTGATTTTCCACTAACGGCCACTGTACAAGAGTTTCGACGTCAGTTTGCCTGGCGCAAAGATGTGCTGCAATTCTTTTTAGAGCAAGTACTTACCGTTGCACTCATTGATGGCCAGGTTGATCCTGGCGAATACGAAGTGCTGGTTAAAGTTACCGAAGCGCTTGGTTTCCAGCGCGCGCAACTCGACATGATGCTCAAGATGGCACAGGCTGGAAAGCGCTTTCGTAGTGGCCAGCAAGGTCAGCAACAATCAGCGCAATCCTATTCGAGTCAAATTGATAACGCTTATGCCGTGCTAGGGGTACCTCGAACTGCAACAGCTCCCGAGGTGAAACGAGCTTATCGTAAGCTAATGTCTAAACATCATCCAGACAAGCTCGCGGCGCAAGGGCTGCCTCCAGAAATGCGTGAGTCAGCTCGCGCCAAGGCGCAAGAAATTCAAGCAGCCTATGAACTCATCAAAAGTCAGCAGCAATCGTAAAGGCAACCCGCTCGCCACTGCGCGGGTGGTAAAAAGCTAAATGCTGGGCGTGTAGTAGTAGCCGTGGCGCAGCAGCAAATGCACGCACTCCAGCATAAAACTTGTCACCAAGAATCGCCGTGCCCAAAGCTTGCATATGAACCCGTAACTGGTGCGATCGACCGGTGTAGGGTTCTAGTTCAATAGAGGTAGTCTGGTCATGATACTCAAGCACTCGGTAAAAAGTGAGTGCCGACTTACCCGCAACTAAATCAACCATTTGTCGAGGGCGGTTTGGCCAATCACAGCGCACGGGTAACTCAATTGTACCTTGTGCGGCGGGTGGGCGACCCCAGACGGTCGCGCGATAGAGCTTCTTCACCGTTCGTTGCTCAAATTGGCGTTGGATATTTGCTTGTGCTTGTTTATGCAGTGCAAACACCATGAGCCCAGAGGTAGCCATGTCGAGGCGATGGATTACCCGTAAATCTGGATACACCCAAGCTAACCGTGACCAACTTGAATCACGGTGTTGTGGTGCTTTACCCGGAACACTTAAGAGCCCACTTGGCTTATTCACGACCACAATATCTTGGTCGTGATAAACCACATCTAAGAAGGGCTCAGTTGGTGGTGAATAGTGCAATAGGGTCATGCAGGCATATTCACTAGAATGCGAACCGCATCAAGTTGCAAGATAGGCTGTTCCAAAGCTTGCAACAATTGCTCCTGCCGTTCTTCCACCGCCTTGATTTCAGATTCGCGTACCAGTGGATTCACCCGTTGTAATTCAAGTAAGCGGTCTAAACTACTTTGCAAGCGGTCTTGTACATCCACCTTCGCCTGATTTACTTTCGCTAACTGTAACGCTTCAGCGGGCTCCCAAGCTTGCTTAATAGATTGTTGGCACGCCTGACGCAGTTGCTTTAGCAGTAATCGAGACTGTTTCTTGTCAAGGAATGTCAGTTGCTTATCTAACGCCTCGGCATTCACTTTATCGGTTAAGTCACGACTTTGGCTATCGAGTAAAATACGCAAGTTCTGAGGCGGGTAGAATTCCTGCGCCACCAACGCCTTCGGTGCCATAACCGAACTCTTAAAAGTTAACTCTATGAACCACGTTCCGGCCGGCAACGCTTTGTTTTGCAGTACGCCAACAGCGGTGCTGCCATAACTATCTAAGGTTAACAACTCGAGTGCTTGCTGAACCAGTGGGTGATCCCAAGTTAAAAACGCAACATCTTCATGGGCTAAGGCGTAGGCTCGACTGAAGGTTACGGTAATACCTTCATCGGGTAGGCCCGCTAAAGGAACCCGCATATGTTCAGTCGGTCGCAGCCAGCCACTGTCGTCATTTAAACGGTCATAATCGACGCCAAAACGCGCCCAGAAAGACTCCATAAAGCTAACCAGATGCCCTGGCTGTTCATCGTCGGTAATGCGCTGAATCAACGGCTCTACTTGATGGGGGCGAAATGCGTTCAACTCTTGCAAGCGATCGCGCCCGCGGCTGACTTCTTCGCGCAAGGCGTTCGCAGCTTCGTGGGTATCCGCCATCAGTTGTTCTTGTTCAAACTCGTCAGGAACTTCAATAAGCTCGCTCACCTTATCGGCAAACTGTTCAAACAATGTGGCGCCAATCGCATTCGCTTGGGTAAATGCATCCATGGCTTGATACCAGTCAAATAAAACCGCATCGGCGGTTTCTTCAACAACTGGCACGTGAATAAAAATAGTGTCTTTTTGTCCCAAGCGGTCGAGGCGGCCAATGCGTTGTTCAAGCAGATCAGGGTGCTTAGGTAAATCAAATAAAATCAGATGTTGGGTAAACTGAAAGTTACGGCCTTCACTACCAATTTCCGAGCAAATCAATAATGGGCAGCCATCTTCTGGGCTGGCAAAATACGCCGCTGAACGGTCACGTTCAAGTAAGCTCATTTGCTCATGGAACACTGCCGCATGGATACCTGTTTGCACGCGCAGAATTTCTTGCAGTTGCAGTACCATGTCTGTGTGCTGGCATATAAGAACAAACTTGGTCTGCTTATTAGCTTTAAGCGTTTCAACCAGCCAACTTACTTTGGTACTAAAAGCATCACCGGTTACCGGTAGCATGGTTTCTTGTAGCTGGCGCTTCGGGAAGTTACCTATGTGAGCACGACTATTGCGGAACATCACCCGACCAGTACCATGTTGGTCGAGCAGTTTATCCAAAGCGACGCTATCGCCTTGCTCTGCTAACGCTTCGGCTTGAGGCGCTAACGCTCGATACGCTGATTGTTCCTGCAGGAATGCTTCAAAACTGGTAAAGCGGTCAGCATCCAGTAATTGTAAGCGAGCAAAATGTGCCTGTTCACCAGCTTGTTCAGGGGTCGCTGTAAGCAGTAACACTGATGGGATGGCATCACAAAGTTGTTGTAGCAATGAAAAGCGATCATCGCTCGGTGAAATTTGGTGAGCCTCATCTACGATGAGCATGTCCCAATTCACTTCTAATAATTCGTTTGACCAAAACGGGTGTGCCAATAGCGATTGCGGCACTAGCACCAATTGTTCACTGGCAAAAGCAGCATCAGCATCGAGTGCAGCTTGCTCGCAACGTTCTTGGTCAAACAAACTGAAGCCTAAATTAAAGCGGCGCAATAATTCCACCAACCATTGATGCGCCAAACTATCCGGCACCACAATTAGGATCCGTTCGCTGCGCCCCGTAAGTAGGCGGCGATGCAGTATTAAGCCGGCTTCAATGGTCTTGCCTAAGCCAACTTCGTCAGCCAGCAACACGCGGGGTTGATAGCGGTCGGCGACAGTGGCGGCAATGTACATTTGGTGAGGAAGTATGTCAGCGCGAATACCTAGCAGGCCTGCGGCTGGGTTGGTTTGCCAGTCATTTAGATAGGTTTGAGCCTGCTGCCGCAAGCGGTACATGTCGAGGCGATCGGTCTTGCCTGCCAATATACGAGTGAGCGGGTGGTTGGTTGCAACCTGTGCCGCCACTTGGGTTTCAGGAATATTAACGGTTTCACCGTTGTCTTCGCGGGTACTAATATAAGTAAACACACCATTGGTTTCGATAACTTCATCGACACGGAAGTACCAACCTTCAGCATGTTGACCCCGCTCTTCGGTGAGTAAGTGATACCGAGCGAGTGGTGCATCGGTAATGGCGTAATGCCGAATTTCACCTGTTGCTGGGAACATCAGCGTAACGGTGCGCCCTTGTAACTGGGTCACAACCCCTAAACCTTGCTCCATTTCTGTTTCGCTTAACCAGCGTTGACCGGGTGTAAATTGCACTACAGACACGTTTGCTACCATTCTACTTATCAACCTATACAGCATAGCGGAAAAAGAGGGCGCTCATGGTAACGAAAAAAAAATTAATGTTCACATCATTTTGCTAAAAGATGCGCTAGTCTTAGATATAAGAGTCACGTTTCAAAATAATTACTATAAACACAACGTACCTTGAGGTAACGCATGACTGACCAAACCCCGAAATACTACGTTCTTGATACCAATATTCTGCTGCACGAACCCCTCGCATTTCTAAACTTCGAAGAAAATAACGTGATTATTCCCATGGTTGTTCTCGAAGAGCTCGACAATATCAAAGATCGAAAAAAAGATGTGAGCCGTGAGGCGCGAATGGCCATTCGCTCATTGGAAGATGCGTTAAAAGAAGCCACGCCGGAGCAAATTGTTGCCGGCGTCCCGCTCAGCAGGGTGCAAGGTGAGCATCAGGCAGGAGGCACGTTAGCGATTTATCCCGATTACCAGTTGAAGCAACAAGATGCGGTGCTAAACCTATCCGAAAACGATCACCGAATTATTCAGTCGGCAATCGAAATTCAAAAGAAACATGCCAACACCAAAGTAGTACTGGTAACCAAAGATATTAATATGCGCCTGAAAGCTAAAGGGGCAGGGGTTAAGTACGTTGAAGACTACCGCACCGATCAGTTGATTGATGACATTCGTTTTTTGACCAAAGGTTTTACGGAAATTGAAGGTGATTTCTGGGAAGGGGTTGGTGATGTCACTAGCGTGCAGGAAGGCCGAGAAACATACCACGAGCTCAATCGTGACGTGTTACCAACGGTATTTCGGAATCAATACATTATTGATGGTTCGGAGCATTTTGCTGCTCGAGTTGAAGATTACACGGCTAAAACCGTGCGCTTGCATGACCTTGGTTACGAGCGTTTGATGGGTTACACAGCCTGGGGTATACACCCAAAAAATATTTACCAAGCCATGGCATTAAATGCGTTGTTGGATCCTAATCTTGATTTAGTGATTCTAACGGGGCCAGCCGGTAGCGGGAAAACCTTGCTCGCATTAGCCGCTGCGCTCGAATTGGTTATTGAAAAAGGTATTTATGAAAAGATTATTGTGACGCGAAACACGCCTGAAATAGCCGAGTCTATTGGTTATTTGCCGGGTACCGAAGAAGAGAAAATGGCGCCATGGCTCGCAGCAATTACTGACTCATTGGAAGTACTTCATAAGCATGATGAGAGTATGGAATCGAGCATGGAGTACACCATGAACAAGGCCAATATTCAGTTTAAATCATTAAACTTTATGCGTGGTCGCAGTATTCAAAATGCCATTGTGTTGTTGGATGAGTCACAAAACTTAACGGCTTCGCAATTAAAGACTTTAATTACACGTTGTGGCGCAGGTACGAAAATTGTTTGTGCGGGTAACTTGGCGCAAATCGATAGCTATTATTTAACTGCCGTAACTTCCGGATTAACCTATTTGGTGGAACGTTTTAAAGATTATCCCGGAAGCGCCACGATTAACTTGAATGGCGTGGTACGAAGCTCGCTTGCTCAATATGCAGAAGAAAACTTATAGCGACTCAGGGTGCTGACTTAAGTAGTCTTCTAAAATGAGCTGTGCTGATGCGCTGTCTACTTTATCCTTTTGCAGCTGTTTGTAACCACCTCGGGCAAACAGCTCTTCTTTGGCAGCGACCGTGGTGAGCCGTTCATCTTGCATCACTACGGGCAAGCCAAATCGACCATGCAGCCGATTGGCGAACTTCTTCGCTTTGGTGGTGATCAGCTGTTCGGTGCCATCCATATTCAGCGGCAAGCCAACCACCAATAAGCTGGGCTGCCACTCTTTGATAATCGACCCCAGCTGGTCCCAATCAGGTTGCCCGTCCTTTGCCTTTAATGCGGCTAAAGGGGAGGCAGTTCCGGTGATGGACTGCCCAACTGCAATACCAATACTAAAGGTGCCAAAATCAAAGCCTAGTATTTGACTCATGCGTGACCTACATCCGGCCCAATCTGCCATAAATCAATGCCTAAGGTAGCGACAGCTTTTTCCCAACGTTCATTGCTTGGTGTATTGAAAAGGATGTCTGAATCAGCTGGAATGGTTAACCAACTATTTTCAGCCAATTCTTGCTCAAGTTGGCCTGCTTCCCAGCCGGCATAGCCCAAGGTAAGTAAGTAATCTTCAGGTACATCACCGCGGCCAAGGGCCTCAAGAATATCTTTCGATGTGGTGATGCTAATGTCGTCACTGACTTGCGTGGAGCTACGCCAAATCTTATCTGAAGCATGCAGCACGAAACCGCGATCTTGAGCCAGTGGCCCGCCAGCAAAAACTGGACGATCTAGATTGGTAATGTGCTCAGGAACAACGATTTCAAGCTTTTCGAGTAAATGCTCAACACTAAGTTCAACCGGTTGATTAATGATTAAACCCATTGCACCATCTTTGTTGTGCTCACAAATATAAGTAACCGAACGCGCGAAGAACGGGTCTTCCATCGTCGGCATGGCTACCAGAAAATGATTTTGTAAACTACTCAGTGTTTCCATTTAACTTCGATCTCCCACTACTAAATGGTTTAACAAAGCCCCAATTGACGTTCAATGGCCTCAAAAACTTTCTCGGCTATATTAATATCATATGCGTCCTCAATTTCGCGCATACAAGTCGGGCTAGTTACATTTATTTCTGTAACGCGATTACCAATAACGTCCAAGCCAACAATTAATAGACCGCGACGCTTTAATTCAGGGCCAATTTCTTCAGCAATAGCTAAATCACTATCACTCAATGGCTGTGGACGACCGGTACCGCCAGCGGCCAAGTTACCGCGCGTTTCGCCTTTTGATGGGATACGCGCCAAGGCGTAAGGCATAGGTTCGCCATCGATAATAAGTATACGTTTGTCGCCGTCAGTAATTTCAGGCAAGTAGCGCTGAATCATCGCATAGGTCGAGCCATGGTTAGTCAGGGTTTCAATAATTACGCCCAGGTTGTTGCCATCTGGACCGACTCGAAATATTGAAGCACCACCCATACCGTCGAGCGGTTTTAATATGATATCAGAGTGCTGCTTATGAAAAGCGCGAATCTGATCGGCACGACGAGTTACCAGCGTCGGCGGGGTTAATTCTGGGAACCAAGCGGTAAAAAGCTTCTCGTTGCAGTCGCGCAAGCTGGAAGGCTTGTTAACCACCAGTGCGCCACGGCGCTCGGCAAGCTCAAGAATATAAGTGGCATACACGTATTCAGTATCAAATGGCGGATCTTTGCGCATCATGATCACGTCGAAATCAGCCAAAGGCACTTCCTGTGCTGTTTCAAAATCACAAAAGTCAGTGGCTTGGTCGCGCACGGTGATTTTTTGAGCGCGCGCCATGGGCTCGCCATCAATTAGAGATAAATCATGCATTTCTAAATAGAAAATCTCATAATCGCGGGCTTGCGCTTCTAGCAATAATCGAAAACTCGTGTCTTTGTGAGTTTTAACCGTTGCCATAGGATCCATAATCATGGCTAATTTCATTGCACTTACTCCAAACTTTTAGAATTTGATTACGCTAAATCACCGAATTGATATTGAATGACAGTGATTGCAGCTAAGGCTGCGGTTTCTGTTCGTAATATTCGTGGCCCTAAACGAACAGGCTGAAAACTTTGTTGAGAGGCATGCGTTACTTCAGCATCCGTCAGACCACCTTCAGGGCCAATTAACAGCGCCACTTTATTGGTCGATTCATTCATTTCACATAATGGTGTTTGCGCATATGGGTCTAGTGTTAATCGCAAACCCACGTCAAGATGCTCAAACCAAGCAGCCATAGCAACAGGTGTGTTTACCTTGGGTACGACGCTCCGTCCACTTTGCTCGCATGCTGAAATCACAATTTTTTGCCATTGCAGGCGCTTCTTTTCTAACCGATCACCTACTAATTTTACACCACAACGCTCAGTAAATAACGGGGTAATTTCTGTCACCCCAAGTTCCACCGACTTTTGCAGCACAAAATCCATTCGGTCACCGCGGGAGATTCCTTGCCCGAGGTGAATATGAATGGGAGCTTCACTAGCATTCTTGTCGTGACTGATAATCTCTACAATCACATCGCGCTTGGTCGCTTGTTTAATGACCGCCGCGTAATTCATGCCATCACCGGTAAATAGTTCCAGCGCTTGGCCTTCTTGCATTCGCAACACACGGCCCACGTGATGGGCGGAATCTGCCGGCAAAGTTACTTCTGCGTTCGGCTGCCAGCCTTGGTCAGCAGGTACATAAACTCTAGGAATTCGCATAACATGGTTCTTTAATGGTTCATTCTCAAGGCATATTAGCATTGCACTAGTATCTTTGGCAGCACGAAAAAGTTTGATTTTATCTGCGGGGCGGTCGATCATGCAGTACGAGTTAAAAAACAGGAGATGCTTTTCATGTCGGTGTACAGCAAGTACTTAGGGTGGATTGGCGCGGCTTTGATCGCCGTCACCACGTTCACTGCGCAAGCTCAAGATGCGCACAGTTATGCTCGATTAAATGAAGTATCGACGCCACATTTAGAACTGGATTTGAATGTGGATTTCGACAAAAAACAACTACGCGGCACAGCAACTTATAAGCTACAGCGCCGGGTGAACAGCACGCAGCTGTACTTAGACAGTAGCGAGCTGACCATTACTCGCGTTGAACGGTTTGAAAATAACCATTGGCAACCAACCAAGTTCACCTTAGGTAATGTGCATCCGAGCCTTGGACAAGAGCTGATCATTGACATTGGCAGTGTTGCCAATCAAGTGCGCATTCATTACCACACGTCGCCAAGCGCGAGTGGCTTACAGTGGTTAGCGCCCGAGCAAACGGCGGGTAAAACGCTGCCCTTTATGTTTAGCCAGTCGCAGGCGATTCATGCACGCAGCTGGATTCCCATACAAGACACACCGGCACTACGCTTAACCTACAACGCACGGGTGAAAACGCCAGCCGGCTTGTTGGCAGTAATGAGTGCAGATAATAGCTTGAGCGACAATCGTGATGGCGATTACAGCTTTAGCATGCCACAAGCCATTCCGCCTTATTTAATAGCGATTGCGGTAGGCGACTTGGCCATTAAAAGCATTAGTGACAACGTTGCTATTTTTGCTGAGTCCTACATTTTGGATGATGCGGCTTGGGAGTTTGCCGACACACCAGCCATGATTACTGCAACCGAAGCCATGTACGGTGATTACCGCTGGGATCGTTACGATCTTTTGGTGCTGCCACCGAGCTTTCCATTTGGTGGCATGGAAAACCCACGCTTATCTTTTATCACGCCAACGGTAGTCGCTGGTGACCGTAGTTTAGTGAACCTGATTGCGCATGAGCTTGCACATTCCTGGTCGGGGAACTTAGTGACCAATGCGAGCTGGCGCGACTTGTGGATCAATGAAGGATTCACGAGCTATGTTGAAAACCGCATTATGGAATCGCTGTTTGGTAAAGATAGAGCGGTAATGGAGCAGGCACTGGGATATCAAGACTTGCTTGATGATATGTCACGCCTAGAACCTAAAGACACCGTGTTAAATATCGCGCTAGGTACTCGTCACCCAGATGACGTGTTCTCACAAGTGCCTTATGTGAAAGGTCAGTTATTCCTAATGTATTTGGAAGATAAATTTGGCCGTGAAACCTTTGATGCATTTCTTCGCAAATACTTTGCAGACTTCGCGTTCCAAAGCATTTCGACCAAGCAATTTAAGGCTTACTTACAGCGTGAACTACTCATGAAGCACCCGAATGTGGTGTCCATGGACAAAATAAATGAGTGGATTCATCAACCAGGGCTGCCGGAAGATTCACCGAAGCCTAAGTCTGATGCCTTTGCGAAAGTTGAATTGCAAATGAAGCAGTGGTTGAAAGGCGGGCAGTTAGCTACCGAATCTTGGACAACCCATGAATGGCTACACTTTATCAACAACCTGCCACTGGATATTTCTGCGGATAACATGGCACGTCTTGACCGTGAGTTTAGCCTCACGCAAAGCACCAACAGTGAAATTGCGCATGCTTGGTTGAAGCTCTCTATTATTAAATCGTATGAGCCCGCCCGTGAGCGTTTACGTGACTACCTCATTTCTATCGGCAGAAATAAGTTAGTTAGCCCACTTTATCGTGAGTTGGTGAAAACACCAGACAACTTGAAATGGGCACGTACCGTCTATGAAGAGGCCAAGCCTGGCTATCATCCGTTGACGCAAACGGTCAACGAAGCCATGTTATTTCCGAAAAAATAAAGACTTAAAAAGAGATACAGACTTTTAGACGTCTAAATGTAGAAAAGTGAGTGTGGTTCAGTTAAACTACGCTCACTTTTTTTGAGACACAAGAGAATTGCAATTATGGCACAGCACTTATTCACTTCTGAGTCAGTATCAGAAGGGCACCCAGATAAAATAGCCGACCAAATTTCCGACGCCGTATTGGATGCCATTCTTGAGCAAGACCCAAAAGCACGAGTTGCTTGCGAGACCTTTGTTAAAACTGGCATGGTACTTGTGGGTGGTGAAGTTACCACAACCGCATGGGTTGATATTGAAGAAATAACCCGAAAAACCGTTCGCGACATTGGTTATGTGCACTCTGATATGGGTTTTGACGCTGACTCTTGTGCTGTTCTAAATACCATTGGTAAGCAATCGCCAGATATCAATCAAGGTGTTGACCGCGATAAACCTGAAGACCAAGGTGCCGGTGACCAGGGATTAATGTTTGGTTATGCATCTAACGAAACCGACGTGTTGATGCCAGCCCCAGTTACTTTTGCCCATCGCCTAATGCAGCGCCAAGCAGAAGTACGCAAAAATGGCACCTTGCCATGGCTACGTCCTGATGCCAAAAGCCAGCTGACCTTCATTTATGAAGATGGTCGTCCGGTAGGTATCGATACTGTGGTGTTATCAACCCAGCATCATGAAGACATCGCGCAAAAAGACTTACACGAAGCCGTGATCGAAACCATCATTAAACCAGTGTTGCCAGCAGCCTGGATGCCAACCAATCTTGACCGTATCTTTATTAACCCGACGGGCAAGTTTGTTATTGGTGGCCCTATGGGCGACTGTGGTTTAACTGGCCGCAAACTGATTGTTGATACCTATGGCGGTATGGCCCGTCATGGCGGTGGTGCTTTCTCAGGAAAAGACCCTTCTAAAGTAGACCGCAGTGCTGCATATGCTGCCCGATACGTTGCTAAAAACATTGTTGCAGCAGGATTAGCTGAGCGCTGCGAAATTCAGGTGTCATATGCCATCGGCGTTGCTGAACCTACCTCCATTAGTATCGAAACCTTTGGTACCAGCAAGTATTCACAGGCGCAATTAATTGCAGTGATACGCAAGCATTTTGACTTACGCCCTTATGGCTTAATTCGCATGCTGGATCTAGAACGCCCTATTTATCAAGATACTGCGGCGTATGGACACTTCGGGCGTGATGAGTTCCCGTGGGAGAAAACAGATAAAGCGGAAGCCTTGCGCAGCGATATCTGATTTGCGTACAAGCCCCGAATTGTGGACAATACGCGCACCTTTTGTGCAAATATTCTCACCATTCAATTCGGGGTTTTGATATGACGACTGCAGTATCTGAGCGACAAATACTTGCCAACGCAATTCGTGCACTAAGCATGGATGCGGTACAGCAAGCTAATTCGGGCCATCCAGGCGCACCAATGGGGATGGCTGATATCGCCGAAGTACTCTGGCGTGACTTCCTAAAACACAATCCTCAAAACCCTAACTGGGCCAACCGTGACCGCTTTGTACTGTCAAACGGCCATGGTTCCATGCTCCTTTACTCACTGTTACACCTTAGCGGCTATGACCTGAGCATTGACGAAATAAAACGTTTCCGTCAGTTGCATTCACAAACCGCTGGCCACCCTGAATTTGGTTATGCACCTGGTATTGAAACCACGACAGGCCCACTTGGCCAAGGAGTGACCAATGCGGTGGGTATGGCGCTTGCTGAAAAAGTGCTAGCCGCACAGTTTAACCGTGAACATCACGACGTTATCGACCATTACACTTATACCTTCCTCGGTGACGGTTGTTTGATGGAAGGGATCTCGCATGAAGCTTGTTCATTAGCGGGTACGTTAGGCTTAGGTAAGCTGATTGCATTCTACGATGATAACGGTATTTCAATTGATGGTGAGGTTGAAGGCTGGTTTACCGATAATACTGCTCAACGCTTTGCAGCCTACAACTGGCATGTTATTGCGGATGTCGACGGCCATGATGCTGCAGCCGTTAAAGCTGCGGTAGAGCAGGCGCAAGCAGTCACCGATAAGCCGACCCTTATTATTTGCAAAACCATCATTGGCTTTGGCGCTCCGAACAAGCAAGGTTCAGAGAGCTGCCATGGTGCGCCGTTAGGTGCCGACGAAATTAAAGCTGCCCGTGAGCAATTAGGTTGGCAGCATGGCCCGTTTGAAATTCCAGAAGATATATACAACGCTTGGTCGGCAGCAGACTCTGGCGCTGCGCTTGAAGCAGCGTGGAACGACAAGTTTGCCGCATATGCTGCCGCTTACCCTGAACTTGCTGCTGAATTAAAGCGTCGTTTAGATGGTGACTTACCAGCAGATTTCAGTGCTGAAGCTGATCAATACATTGCCAAACTGCAAGCTGAGCCAGCCAACATTGCTAGCCGTAAAGCTTCACAAAACGCATTGAACGCTTATGGCCCGCTATTGCCAGAATTACTGGGTGGTTCTGCAGACCTTGCCGGCTCTAACCTTACCTTGTGGAGTGATGCAAAAGGCATTACTGCGAAAGATGCTAGCGGCAACTATGTCTATTATGGCGTACGCGAATTTGGTATGTCAGCCATCATGAATGGTATTGCCTTGCACGGTGGTTTAATCCCATACGGTGCTACCTTCCTGATGTTTATGGAATACGCACGTAACGCCGTACGTATGGCAGCGCTGATGAAGCAACGCAGCATTTTCGTCTATACCCATGACTCTATCGGCTTAGGTGAAGATGGCCCAACCCACCAACCGGTTGAACAAATTGCTAGCTTGCGCACCACGCCTAACATGAGTACGTGGCGCCCGTGTGACCAAGTTGAATCTGCAGTAGCTTGGAAAGCGGCAATTATGCGTACTGACGGTCCAACGTCATTAATTTTCAGTCGCCAGAACTTAGCGCAGCAAGAACGCTCTAACGAACAAGTCGCGAATATTGCTCGCGGTGGTTACGTGTTATTAGATAGCGCTGAGCAACCAGAATTGATCTTCATTGCGACCGGTTCTGAAGTTGAGATGACAGTCGCTGCAGCCAAAGCCTTACAAGCAGAAGGTAAACAAGTACGGGTAGTGTCGATGCCTGCTACTGATGTGTTCGATGCACAACCTGCTGCATATAAAGAAGCAGTGTTGCCAAGCAATGTGACTAAGCGGGTTGCTGTGGAAGCGGCAATTGCCGACTATTGGTATAAGTATGTTGGCTTAAATGGCCGCATTGTTGGCATGACTACCTTTGGTGAGTCAGCTCCAGCAGGTGATTTATTTAAACACTTTGGTTTCACGGTTGAGAATATTGTTGCTCAAGCCAAGGAGCTATTAAACACATGAGTCAAAAAGTAGCTCGTATCGCCATAAATGGCTTTGGCCGGATCGGTAGAAGTATGCTCCGAGCCTTATACGAGCGCGGCTATCGCGACCGCATTCAAGTGGTCGCGATTAATGAGCTGGCGCCAGTAGAAGCCATGGCTCACCTGTTAAAATACGATACCAGTCATGGTCGTTTTGGCGTGCCGGTAACCACTGCAGGGCAGCATCAGTTGCAAGTGGGCAGTGATTTAATTGAAGTATCTTCTGCCGCAGAAATTGATTCGCTGGCATGGCAAGATTTAAATCTAGATATCGTGCTCGACTGTACCGGTGTTCATGGCACGCGTGCACATGGCGATGATTATTTGAGCTTGGGCATTCCCAAAGTTTTATTTTCACAGCCAGGTGAGCCGAATCTCGACTTTACTGCCATCTTTGGTATCAATAGCGCTGACCTCACGGCCGAGCATCGAATTGTATCCAACGGCTCTTGTACCACTAACTGCATTGTGCCGGTGATAAAAGTCTTAGACGATGCTTTCGGTATTGATAGTGGTGCGATTACGACCATTCATGCGGCTATGCATGATCAGCAAGTAATAGATGCTTACCATCAAGACCCTCGTTTAGCGCGGGCAGCCGGGCGTTCAATTATTCCCGTCGATACGCGTTTAGCAGCGGGAATTGAGCGAATCATGCCGAAATTTGCTGGGCGCTTTGAAGCCATTCAAGTGCGCGTACCCACGACCAACGTGACGGCAATGGATTTAAGTGTCACTGTGAACACCGAAGTTGCAATTGAAGATGTTAACCGCGTTTTGGCGGAGGCTGCGCGTGGGCATATGTCGAATATACTTGGCTTTACTAACGAACCATTAGTTTCTATCGACTTTAACCACGATCCGCGTTCAAGTATTGTTGACGGCACGCAAACTCGTGTGGCCGACAAGCGCTTAATTAAGGTGCTGTGCTGGTGCGATAACGAGTGGGGTTTTGCGAATCGCATGCTTGATACCGCAGAAGTGATGATCGCGCAAACAAACTAACCATTTTAAAGGATGTGATGATGCCATCTGTAATAACCATGTCAGACTTAGACTTAGCTGACTTGCGAGTATTAATACGAGAAGATCTAAACGTGCCGGTTAAAGACGGCAAAGTAACCTCTGACGCCCGTTTACGAGC
Organism: Pseudidiomarina sp.; assembly: GCA_048269045.1. Classification (GTDB taxonomy): domain Bacteria; phylum Pseudomonadota; class Gammaproteobacteria; order Enterobacterales; family Alteromonadaceae; genus Pseudidiomarina. The sequence goes on along the minus strand of JBLWUG010000005.1, from coordinate 111,651 downwards.
GGCCGTACCGACCATAAAAGCAGCTTTAGAAGCTGGCGCTAAAGTCATGGTAATGTCGCACTTAGGACGCCCAGAAGAAGGCGTGTATGCTGACGAATTCTCCATGCAGCCAGTGGTTGATTGGTTAAATGAGCATTTAGATGTGCCTGTTCATTTAGCTAAAGATTACCTTGATGGCGTAGACGCGCAAGCAAACCAAGTTGTGGTATTTGAGAATATTCGCTTTAACAAAGGCGAAAAGAGCAATGACGACGCTTTGGCGCAGAAGCTAGCCGCACTTTGTGATGTGTTCGTGATGGATGCTTTCGGTACCGCCCACCGCGCACAAGCTTCAACCCATGGTGTTGCTAAGTACGCAGACGTGGCCTGTGCAGGGCCATTGCTAGCGGCAGAACTGGAAGCTTTAGGTAAAGCTTTGGCGAACCCAGCGCGCCCACTGGTGGCTATTGTCGGTGGTTCAAAAGTATCAACGAAGTTGACGGTACTTGATTCGCTTTCTAAAGTAGTGGATCAGCTTATTGTTGGCGGCGGTATCGCAAATACATTCATTGCGGCAGCAGGCCACAACGTTGGTAAGTCTTTATGCGAAAACGATTTGATTGCCGACGCGCAAGCATTGGTATCCGCAGCGCAGGCTAAAGGTGGTGATATTCCACTACCTTCAGATGTGGTTACTGGTAAAGAGTTTAGTGCTGAAGCTACTGCAGAAACTAAAGCGGTTGACGCCATTGGCGCAGACGATATGGTATTTGATATTGGCCCTGATACTGCAGCAGCCTTTAGTAAGATATTAGAGCAAGCAGGTACCATTGTTTGGAATGGTCCTGTAGGTGTGTTTGAATTTGACCAGTTTGGCTCAGGCACAGAAGCATTGGCGCAAGCCATTGCCAATAGCAAAGCATTTTCTATCGCAGGCGGCGGCGATACCTTAGCCGCGATAGATAAATACGGCATTGCAGATAAAATCGGTTACATCTCTACAGGTGGTGGGGCATTCTTGGAATTCCTTGAAGGCAAAACATTACCTGCAGTAGCTATTTTGGAAGAGCGCGCTTTAAACGGCTAAACATCCCAGACCATTTGGAAATGAGGAGAAATATTCCATGGCATTGATTTCATTACGTCAGTTGCTTGATCATGCAGCTGAACACAACTACGGCGTACCCGCCTACAACGTGAATAACTTAGAGCAGATGCGCGCTATTATGCAAGCTGCCCACGACACCAACAGCCCAGTAATTGTACAGGCGTCAGCTGGTGCTCGAAGCTATGCAGGTGCACCTTTTTTACGTCATTTAATTTTGGCAGCGATCGAAGAATGGCCACACATTCCAGTGGTTATGCACCAAGATCACGGTACTTCTCCAGCTATTTGTCAGCGTTCAATTCAACTGGGCTTCAGCTCGGTAATGATGGATGGCTCGCTTGAAGCTGACGGCAAAACGCCAGCCGACTATGAATACAACGTACGTGTGACCCAAGAAGCGGTAGCTATGGCGCATGCTTGTGGTGTATCGGTGGAAGGTGAGCTGGGTGTTCTAGGTTCGTTAGAAACCGGTGAAGCTGGCGAAGAAGATGGTGTTGGTGCAGAGGGTAAATTGACCCAAGAGCAGTTGTTGACTGACCCTGAAGAAGCGGCTGACTTTGTTCGTCGTACTAACGTTGATGCATTGGCGATTGCTTGTGGTACCTCTCACGGCGCTTACAAATTCTCGCGCCCACCAACGGGTGATATTTTGGCGATTGATCGCATCAAAGATATTCACAAGCGCATTCCAAATACCCACTTGGTTATGCATGGCTCGTCGTCAGTACCACAAGAGTGGCTGAAAGTTATTAATGATTTTGGTGGCGAAATTCCTGAAACTTACGGTGTTCCGGTTGAGCAAATTGTTGAAGGCATCAAACACGGTGTTCGCAAAGTGAACATTGATACCGACTTGCGTTTAGCTTCTACCGGTGCGATTCGTCGCCACCTTGCTGAAAACAAGAGTAACTTCGATCCGCGTAAATTCTTACAAGCATCTACCGACGCTATGTATGATATTTGTAAGGCTCGTTACGAAGCATTTGGCTGTGCTGGCCAAGCAAGCAAGATTAAGCCAATTTCGTTAGAAGAAATGTATAAGCGCTACGAAACGGGTGAATTAAACGCCAAAGTGAATTAACTTCGGGTTTAGATCGTAGCAGCAGACGTCTATAATAGGTGTTTACTGCTACGATTATTAAAGAACTATTTGAACTAGAAGGGGAAAGGATGCGTTTCAAACAAGCAACATTCGCAATTTTAGGCTTATTAGTCGCTGCTGGAATGCCAGCTCAAGCAAGCATTTTCATGTATGACGATGCCAGTGACTTAGACACAACCACAAAGAAAGAGTGGGATGCGAGCGCTGAATTGGGCTTGTTGTTTACTTCAGGAAATACCGAAACCGAAACCTTTAAAGCTAAGTTAAATTTAGCCCGCGACGTTAAGCACTGGCGCCATAAGGCTGTGGTTGATTACTACCGCTCAGAACAAGTCGATCAAGGCACCGGTGATAAACTATTAACCGGTGATAAAACCTTTATATCAGGCCAAAGTAACTACAAGTTTAATCCAGAAAGCCGCTCATCTATTTTTGTCTTCGCTTCTTATGAAGAAGACAAGTTTAGTGGCTTTGAACACCAGGGCACAGTAGCTGTTGGTTATGGTGCTCGTTACCGCTATAGCGATGATTTATATACCGACTATGAAGTTGGTCCAGGTTACTCATTCCGTAAACCCATTGTAAATGGGGTCGCGCAAGAGCAAGAAACTGATGGCATCATGCGTTTTGCAGGTCACTTGGTTTGGGATATCAGCAAGTCTTCAAAGTTTAATGCGTTAGCATCAACTGAAGTAGGGCCGGATAACACCAAAACACGTGCAGAAGTGTCAGTGTCGGCGAATATCAATAGCTCGTTAGCTTTGAAATTCTCGATTTCAGGATCACATAACTCGAACTTAGAAGATGTGACCAAAGAAAAGCTAGATACAGAAACCGCAGTAACCTTGGTATACACCTTCTAATAAATACGCAACAAAGTTTTTTAATAAAGGCGATGACATTCACAGTCATCGCCTTTTTTATTGATAGGAATTTAACAGGTGACTTCTTAAATTTAGAGAAATAGGTTACTCTTTAACCACTATAGGTATTTTATCTTTGCGCGTACTCATAATCTTCGATAGTATGCGGCCTCCTGACTTATAGGTTGTAGAAATTGTTTACTTCCGCAGCAACAAAGGCGATCTTTTATGTCTGCAAATTCGTTTCTAGGCATGTTTGCAAAATCTCCGATCAAACCCATGATCGAACACATCGAGCAAGTACATAATTGCGCGATGTCCTTAAAGCCCTTTTTCCGCGCTGTATGTGATGGAGAATGGGAGAAAGCTGAAGAGTACCGTAAGGTCATCGTCGAGAAAGAAAGTATTGCCGATGATATGAAACGGGATATCCGCTTAAATTTGCCAGGTGGCTTATTTATGCCGGTTGAACGTACGGACTTATTAGAGCTCGTATCTCAGCAAGACCGCATTGCCAACAAATCTAAAGACATTTCTGGTCTGGTTATGGGCCGGAAAATGCAAATCCCTCCTTCCATGGTTGAAGGCTTCGACGCTTATTTAGCCCGTTGCTTAGATGCTACCGATAAAGCCAAAGAAACGATCAGCGAGTTTGATGACTTGCTTGAAGTCGGCTTTAGAGGGCGAGAGCGTGACATCGTTGACCGTTTAATTTCTGAACTCGACCAAATCGAGAGAGACACCGATACTTTACAGGTGGAATTACGTCTTCAATTGCGTGGGCTAGAGTCTGAACTAAGCCCGTTAGACGCTATCTTTTTATACCAAATTTTAGATTGGGTCGGTGATCTCGCAGACCTAGCCGAGCGCGTGGGTGCACGTTTTGAACTCATGCTTGCACGAGTCTAAGTCGGAGTATTAGCAATGGATATTATATCTACTTATAGCATGACGCTGATCGTGCTAGCGGCAGCTTTTGGTTTTTTTATGGCTTGGGGTATTGGTGCTAATGACGTCGCCAACGCCATGGGTACATCGGTAGGGTCAAAAGCCTTAACCATTAAACAAGCCATAATTATCGCAATGATTTTTGAGTTTGCCGGGGCATATCTCGCCGGTGGTGAAGTTACATCAACCATCCGCAAAGGCATTATCGATTCAGGGTATTTCGTTGAAACCCCTGAGCTCCTTGTCTTTGGTATGATTGGCTCACTATTAGCGGCTGGAACATGGCTAATGTTGGCCTCATGGCTGGGCTGGCCAGTTTCAACCACGCACTCCATTATCGGTGCCATTGTCGGTTTCGCCGCGGTGGGCGTAGGCGTTGAAGCAGTATCTTGGGGTTCAGTACTGGGTATCATCGGGAGTTGGGTGATAACTCCGCTCATCGCCGGTCTCATAGCCTACTTTGTCTTCTTAAGTGCGCAAAGGCTCATCTTTGACGCGGATAACCCGTTAGCCATGGCTAAGCGCTATGTACCTTACTATATGGCACTGACCGGTTTCATGATTTCTCTGGTCACCATTAAAAAAGGTTTAAAGCACGTAGGTATCGAACTAACTAGTGTTGAAGGTTATCTGCTTGCTGTGGCAATTGCTGTGGTTGTAGGAGTGCTTGGTAAGCTTGCCATCTCGCGTTTGAGATTCGATGAATCTGCTGACCGCAATATTAACTACGCTAACGTCGAAAAAGTATTTGCGATGTTGATGGTTGTTACTGCGTGTGCGATGGCCTTCGCTCACGGTTCTAACGACGTAGCCAACGCAATTGGTCCGGTTGCTGCGGTAGTAAGCATTGTTTCAAGCGGTGGTGAAATCTCCAGCAAAGCGCAACTAGCGTGGTGGGTATTGCCAGTAGGTGCTTTAGGTATCGTATTAGGTTTAGCCATGCTGGGTCGCCGCGTGATCGCAACTATCGGCCAAGGCATTACGCACTTAACCCCTAGCCGTGGCTTCGCAGCAGAACTAGCAGCCGCCACTACGGTAGTTATTGCATCAGGTACAGGTTTACCTATCTCCACCACTCAAACACTGGTGGGTGCAGTTCTAGGTGTAGGTATGGCCCGCGGTATTGCGGCACTTAACTTAGGTGTGGTGCGCAACATCGTCGTATCTTGGGTGGTAACCCTGCCAGCCGGTGCCTTCATGTCGATTATATTCTTCTTTATTATTAAAGCGGCATTTGGCGCCTAACGGTTAACAAATTGGAAAAAGGCGACTACGGTCGCCTTTTTTTTGCTCGTTAAAAGCGGTAAAGTACGCGCTCACAAAAGCACCGATGAATCATCTATGAATGTAAAAGATTTTAGTTTCGAACTTCCAGACGAACTTATTGCCCGCTATCCCCAAGCACAACGCAGTGCCAGTCGAATGCTCTGCTTAGATGGCAACTCTGGTGGTATCGAGCATCAGCAATTTAAAGATATTACCACGCACCTCCAAGCAGGCGATTTGCTTGTATTCAATGACACTCGCGTGATTCCAGCCCGAATGTTGGGTGAGAAGTTATCGGGTGCAAAGGTTGAAGTGCTGGTCGAGCGCATTCTGGATGAGCATCGTGTATTAGCCCATGTACGTGCGAATCGAGCGCCGAAACCCGGACAACGGTTGCTGCTTGAGCAAGCTGTTGAAGTTGAAATGCTGGCTCGTCACGATGCGTTATTTGAGCTGTATTTCCATACGGCAGAACCAGTGCTAGCGGTTTTAGAACAATATGGGCATATGCCTTTGCCGCCGTATATTGATCGTCCCGATGAAGACAGTGACCGTGAGCGCTATCAAACCGTGTATAACCGCAAGCCTGGTGCCGTAGCCGCACCGACCGCGGGATTGCATTTTGATGATGCCATTTTGCAACAACTGCAAGAACAAGGCGTCGAGTTCGCCTATGTGACTTTGCATGTAGGGGCCGGTACTTTTCAGCCAGTTCGAGTGGAAACTATCGAAGAGCACCACATGCATAGCGAGTACGCCGAAGTGCCGGAAGCTACGGTTGCGGCCATTGCGGCAACAAAACAGCGGGGCGGTCGGGTGGTTGCCGTAGGCACCACTTCGGTGCGTTCATTGGAATCTGCTGCACAGGCAGCTGTGCGAGGAAATCGTGCACTACAGCCATTTTTCGCAGATACCGATATCTTTATTTATCCTGGCTACGAGTTTCAGTTAGTCGATGCCATGATTACCAACTTTCACTTACCTGAATCAACGCTGATTATGTTGGTGTCGGCATTTGCTGGCCAACAAAACGTGTTACAGGCCTATGCCGAAGCAGTACAAGAAGAGTACCGTTTCTTTAGCTATGGCGATGCAATGTTTGTGACCCGAAAAACGCGTTAAGTTATACTACGCGCCTCGGACTGTTTTTCCGTGAACTAATAATCGGTGAAAAAATGAAATTTGAACTAATCACTACCAGTGGCAAAGCACGTCGTGGCCGCATGACTTTTGAGCGCGGCGTTGTAGATACGCCAGCGTTCATGCCAGTTGGCACTGCAGGTACCGTTAAAGGTATGACGCCCGAAGAAGTTGAAGCCACTGGCGCACAAATTTGCCTAGGTAATACCTTCCATTTAATGCTGCGTCCTGGCACCGCCATTGTTAAGCAACATGGCGACCTCCATGACTTTATGAATTGGGACAAGCCGATCTTAACGGATTCAGGCGGCTTCCAAGTATTTAGTCTGGGTGAGCTGCGCACCATTAATGAAGAAGGGGTAACCTTCCGCTCGCCCATCAATGGCGAAAAGATTTTACTCACACCTGAAAAATCAATGGAAGTGCAGCGTGACTTAGGTGCAGACATCGTCATGATTTTTGACGAGTGCACGCCGCACCCTGCAACGCAAGCGGAAGCGCGCAGTTCTATGGAATTATCGCTGCGCTGGGCAGAGCGCTCAAAGCAAGCCCATGGAGACAACCCAGCTGCACTGTTTGGTATCATCCAAGGCGGTATGTACGAAGAGCTACGCACCATTAGCTTAGATGGCTTAACCAAGATTGGCTTTGATGGCTACGCCATTGGTGGCTTGTCGGTAGGCGAACCGAAAGAAGATATGATGCGTATTCTCGACCATATCGCACCTGAAATGCCGGCGGATAAACCACGCTACTTAATGGGTGTGGGTAAGCCAGAAGACCTCGTAGAAGCGGTACGCCGTGGTGTGGATATGTTTGACTGTGTAATGCCAACGCGAAATGCGCGTAATGGTCACTTGTTTATTAGTACAGGCGTGGTGAAAATTCGTAACGCTGTTCATCGCACTGATACTGGGCCACTAGACCCTGAGTGTGATTGCTACACCTGTAAGAACTATTCGCGTGCTTACTTGCATCACTTAGACCGTTCTAACGAAATGTTAGGTGGTCGTTTGAATACCATCCATAACTTGCACTTCTACCAGAAGGTCATGCAAGACTTACGTGATGCGATTGAAGCCGACAGGCTTGAAGAGCACGTTGCTGAGTTTTATGCGAAACGCGAACTGCCGGTGCCAGAGCTTAAATAGCTCTGGCAATATCGACAATGTAAGGCTTAATGCCAGCGAAGAAAAATTCAACGGCAATTAACATCACGATCAAGCCCATTAGGCGCATCAAGATTTTACTGCCGCTGCGACCTAAGCGGGCTATAAAAATACGACCGGTGGCGAGGATAAAGGCGACTAGCACGCAGACCGCAAAGATCGCTGTAAATAAGCTGAGGTTATCGCTAGGCGCTTGGCTTTCTTGGGTAAACAAGATCACCATGGTGATCGCTCCAGGGCCAGCAACCATAGGTATTCCAATGGGTGTTACTGCAACATCAGAACCGAAATCTGATTCGCTTTCACCATCCACACGCTTGGGTACGGTGCGACCACGCAGCATTTCAAAGCCCATCACGAAGAATAAAATACCACCGGCGACCCGCAAACCATTTACGGAAACGCTAAAAAAGTTGAACAAGGCGTCGCCGATGAGCGCAAACACGCACAACGCGATACAGGCAGTGATAGCCGCACGCATAGCAACCCAGCGCGCAGCTTTTGGAGCCATGGCTTCAGTAAGAGCAATGTAAATAGGGATCGCCGCGATCGGATTGATCATGGTGAACAAAGAAGTGAACTGAAATAAAAAGGTATCCAGCATCAAAAGGCTCCACTAAATTTTAGTGTACACAGTCTAATCGGATTCCAAGAAAAAAGCATGTAAATCATGCTGTATTGGTGATTAAAGCAAAGGATCGCGAGCGTATTTAAAAGCGCAAAAATAGTCATTTATATGGTTGTTAGACTTTACATCGCCCTTTTTAGGGGATACAATTCAGCACCAATTTTAAACATCGTGGTTATAATTTAACCAATACGATAACCAACAACAGATTTTTCATTGAGGTGAATTTTTAATGCCAGTTGTTAAAGTAAAAGAAAACGAGCCGTTTGACGTAGCTTTACGTCGTTTCAAGCGCTCTTGCGAAAAAGCAGGTGTATTGTCTGAAGTACGTCGTCGTGAGTTCTACGAGAAGCCGACTTCAGAGCGTAAGCGCAAGAAAGCCGCTGCGGTAAAGCGTCACGCGAAGAAACTTTCTCGCGAAACTGCGCGTCGTACTCGTCTGTACTAAGAAACTGGTACCGTAGCGGCGCAGCCGACGGCGGTGTCACTACAACACAGACCTCGAAAGGCCGAATTGAGATCTCTCAGTTCGGCTTTTTCATTGCAAGGAGTCGCGAGTCAGGTACACTTTGTCGGTAACCCCATCTATTATTTTCTAATTATGTGAGTAACGGATAAACCATGGCTGGCCTCATTCCCAAAAGTTTCATTTATGATCTTATCGATCGCGCTGACGTCGTCGAGGTTGTAGATAGCCGTGTGCCGCTTAAAAAAGCAGGGCGCAATTATCAAGCCTGTTGTCCTTTCCATAATGAAAAAACTCCGAGTTTTACCGTCGCCCCCGATAAGCAGTTCTATCATTGCTTTGGTTGCGGCGAGCACGGTAATGCCCTCGATTTTTTAATGAAGTTTGATGGTCTAGAATTCCCTGATGCAGTGGAAGAGCTGGCGAGTATGCTGGGGCTCGAGGTTCCACGCGAAACCTCAATTAACCCACAAGCTGACGCAAAAAAGCGCGCGCAAGCCGCAGATGATTATCAGCAAATGGAGCAAGCGGCAAAGTACTTCACTTACCAGCTCCGCCATAGCGACAAGTCTGCGCAAGTGATTGAATACCTAAAAGGTCGCGGGCTCAGCGGTGAAATTGTTCAGGCATTTCAAATCGGTTACGCCACCGAAAGCTGGGATGGGATCTTATCAACGCTTGGCAAAGATCAGCGTAGCCGCGAACAACTGGTTGATTTAAAACTCGTTAATAAGAGTGATAATAACAAGCACTACGACTTCTTCCGTGACCGCATTATGTTTCCGATTCGCGATCGCCGCGGTCGCGTGGTGGGCTTTGGTGGCCGTATATTAACGGGTGATGGACCAAAGTATTTAAACTCTCCCGAAACACGAGTGTTTCATAAAGGTCGAGAGCTCTATGGCTTTTACGAAGCCCGACAAGCCAATAAACAGCTGGATCAAGTATTGATCGTTGAAGGTTACATGGATGTGGTAGCTCTAGCTCAAGCTGGAATTAGCTTTGCGGTAGCGTCGCTAGGAACCGCCACGACCACCGATCAATTAAAGATGCTATTTCGTGCCACCAACCGCGTGGTTTGCTGTTATGACGGCGACCGAGCAGGGCGCGAAGCCGCCTGGCGTGCATTAGAAAACGCTTTGCCGCTATTAAACGATGGCATTGAACTGAGTTTCCTGTTTCTACCGGATGGTGATGACCCGGACAGCTTAGTTCGTAAGGAAGGCACAGAAGCTTTCTTAGCGCGCTTAGCTAATGCCACCAGCTTTACTGATTACTTTTTTAATCACCTTGCCGAAATGGCTGACGTGCAAACCGACACCGGGCGTTCCATGCTATTGAAGCAAGCGGCACCGATGATCGAAAAGATCGCGAGTGACTTTTATCGAGACACGTTGCTTGAACGCTTAGCGCGTTTACTGCGTCGGGAAAAGTCGCAGCTCGAAGAGCAGATTAAAGCGCCACAAACCGCACACAAGCGTCCTGATAGCATTAAAATCACACCAATGCGCAGAGCCATAGCGCTATTACTCCAACACCCACAGTTGGGCCAGAAGCTGCCATTACACGAAGAGTTGCGCAGTTTAAAACAAGCCGGCATAGATATATTGCTGACCCTGCACAAGCAAACACGTGAACGCTCACTCACCACCGCCCAATTGTTGGAAATGTGGCGAGATACGCCTGAAGAAAACGCGTTACGACAGCTAGCAAGTTGGGATCATCACCTTGATCCTGACCACGTTGCCCAAGAATTTTTTGATATTTTTCTGTACTTTATTGATATGTTTGTTGAACAACGTGCCAATGAGTTACTGGAAAAAGAGCGCAGTGCGCCGTTAACTAAAGCCGAGAAAGAAGAGTACATGCTACTTTTAAAGCATCGTTCTACTAGTGCGAAGTCATAAGACCTCGTGTCAAGGCCTCAGCACTGATTAAATTCTGGCTCAAAACGCCAAGATCTGCTATAATACGCGGTCTTGAATTTTATACCTCACGTGCTTATTTAATACGAATACTTAATTAAGTATCCGCACGCTTAAGAACGGTTACTTTCCATTGATAAACAGGTGGTAGATCTGTATGCAGCAGAGTCGTCAATCACAGCTCAGAATACTTATTGCCAAGGGCAAGGAACAAGGTTACCTCACTTTTGCGGAAGTGAATGATCACCTGCCATCTGAGATCGTTGATTCGGATCAAATCGAAGACATTATTAGCATGATTAATGACATGGGTATCAAGGTGTTTGAAAGTGCACCGGATGCCGATGAATTGATGATGAGCGAAGACAACGCTGATGAAGATGCGGCAGAAGCTGCCGCGGCGGCCTTAGCTAGCGTTGATGGTGAACTCGGTCGCACCACCGACCCAGTACGCATGTATATGCGTGAAATGGGAACGGTTGAACTATTAACCCGCGAGGGTGAAATTGAAATCGCAAAACGCATTGAAGATGGTATCAATCAAGTTCAATGCTCAGTTGCCGAATATCCGGAAGCCATTAACTTCTTGCTTGAGCAATGGGATGCGTACGAAGCAGAAGAAATGCGTCTTACCGACATTATATCTGGCTTCATCGAACCTGAAGAAGTAGAAACCGCACCCGTGAGCGCAACCAACGTTGGCTCAGAGCTTACCAAAGAACAGCTCGAAGAAGACGAAGCGGAAGAAGCTGACGACGCAGAAGATGAAGAAGAAGAAGAAACTCATGACGGCGGTATTGATCCAGAATTTGCTCGTCAGAAGTTTAATGAATTACGCGACCACTATGACAAGACACGTAAAGCCATTAGTAAACATGGCCGTGATCACGCAAAAACGCGCGTACAAATTCAAGAACTCAGTGATTTCTTCAGACAGTTCCGTTTAGTACCTAAGCAATTTGACCGCTTAGTAAAAGACATGCGTGACATGATGCATCGCGTTCGTGTTCAAGAACGCTTGATCATGAAAATGTGTGTTGAACAAGCAGCAATGCCAAAGCGTAACTTTATTAAGGTTTTTGCTGGTAACGAAAATAGCACCGCATGGTTAGACCAAGCCATTGATGACGGTAAAGCTTACTCAACTGCGTTGAAAGACATTCGCCCAGAAATCGAGCGTTGTATTCATAAGCTGGCTGAAGTTGAAGTTGAAACCGGTTTAACCATCGCCAAAGTAAAAGATATCAACCGCAGCATGTCGATTGGTGAAGCGAAAGCTCGCCGCGCGAAGAAAGAAATGGTTGAAGCGAACTTACGTTTGGTAATCTCAATCGCTAAGAAATACACCAACCGTGGCTTACAGTTCTTGGATCTGATTCAAGAAGGTAACATCGGCTTGATGAAGGCGGTTGATAAGTTTGAATATCGCCGTGGTTATAAGTTCTCAACTTATGCTACCTGGTGGATTCGCCAAGCGATTACGCGTTCGATTGCTGACCAAGCACGAACCATTCGTATCCCTGTACATATGATTGAAACCATCAACAAGTTGAACCGTGTTTCACGTCAAATGTTGCAGGAAATGGGTCGCGAGCCAACCCCTGAAGAACTATCTGAGCGCATGGTTATGCCTGAAGATCGCGTTCGTAAGGTGTTGAGAATTGCTAAAGAACCAATCTCGATGGAGACACCAATTGGTGACGATGAAGATTCGCACTTAGGTGACTTTATTGAAGATACCACGCTTGATTTGCCGGTAGACTCAGCGACGTCTGAAAGCTTACGTAACGCCGTCAATGAAGTGTTAGGTGGGTTAACGCAGCGTGAAGCTAAAGTTCTTCGTATGCGCTTCGGTATTGATATGAACACCGACCATACACTAGAAGAAGTAGGCAAGCAGTTTGACGTTACCCGTGAGCGGATTCGTCAGATTGAAGCTAAAGCCTTACGCAAGCTTCGTCACCCAAGCCGTTCAGAGCAACTGAAGTCGTTCTTAGACGAGTAATCTCAAGCTCTAGATAACGTGCCTATCGGTATCGAGAAGTACCAAAAAGCTCCAGCCTTCGGGTCTGGAGCTTTTTATTTTTGGCCTTATATTTGTTAGCATGAGACATAACTTCGCTGAACAGGATGGATTATGATCGATATTGATCACAAGAACACCGAGTACCAGCAACCACGTCGTATTATCGATGCGCATTTCCATATTTATAACGACGCCTTTCCTTTGATTGAAAATCAGGGGTTTTTACCGCCACCGTTCTCCATTGAAGATTACCAACATCGAACCCGTAACCTTGAGGTTGTCGGCGGCGTCATTGTCTCGGGCTCAGTACAAGGCTTTGACCAACGTTACCTTAAGTCGGCACTAGCTGACATGGGCGAGCAGTTCGTGGGCATAACCAACCTCCCCAGCAGCGTATCTGATGAAAAGATACTAAGCTTGCGCGATCACCGTATTCGCGGCGTGCGGGTTAACTTAAAGCGAGGCGTGGTCAGTGGTCTCGATAACCTGGTCGATTTTGGTAAGCGAATTTGGGATTTAGCCGGTTGGCATCTCGAAATGTATGTCGACAGCCGCGAGTTAGATGACATCATTCCTAAACTGATCAAGCTACCTAAAGCCTCCGTCGATCATTTAGGCATGGCTCGTTCAGGATTGGCACCCATTCAAAAACTTGCCGAACACGGTGTAAAAGTGAAAGCGAGTGGCTTTGGCCGTACTGAAGTTGATGTAGCAAAAGCCGTTAAATCGCTGTACAGCATCAACCCAGACTGCCTAATGTTTGGCACGGATCTTCCCTCTACCCGGGCGGAACGGCCCTTCAACGTGAAAGACATCGAGCTTGTTTGCGAAGCTTTGGGCGATGAATTAGCCATCGATAAAGTGTTTGCCGGCAATGCCGCCGATTTTTATCACATAAATCTGTAAAATAGTCTCTAGAGGCCATGACAAGCGGGTCGAAATTTCATATACTTTCGCCCGCTTTGAATTTCTTTCAAGCGCCCACCTATAGATGGCCCCTTAGCTCAGTTGGTTAGAGCACCCGACTCATAATCGGTAGGTCCCCAGTTCAAGTCTGGGAGGGGCCACCATTCAAAAACTTCAGTATTAACCTTACCAGTTCTTCGTTTCCCGTCTTACGCAGAAGCCTTTCAACTTCGATGACTTAGTGGATCCATCTGACTTTTGGTAGCAGGGCTCACACAATAATTTGAGTCGCGGCACTTCAGGAAAGTATTGGATGTGATTAAAATCTGTTTATCCGGAGTTCGATACTAAGGTAATTGTAGGTACCGACGATAGTGTGCCATACTCTTTGTTTAAAAAATGTTAACTAAATAGCAATGGTTATGTAACAATAACGAAAAGTAACGATTTTTTATGTCGCGCAAGTTGGCTTGCTTGAACAAATAGTGGTCTTACGGAAGTTCGGCGCTCATGCAGTTTGTGGCGCCAATTGAAAGTGAAGCTGACAAGCAACTGAACAAATATAAAAACTTTAGGTTTTTCGTTTTTTTCAGTTATTGCAAACTCATTGGCATTAACATCCGCAATTGGGATAAAAAAATCAAAGCGAAAAATAAAGGTCAGCTATGAGCGAATAGCGGACGTTGGAATAAGCTAACCCTACAAGGTATGCTATGTTGATGTATTAGCCCCCTTTTTAAAACGGACACCTATTGGTTAAACGATATCAAACGATGATTGAGAAAGAAGTAGTCGAAGAACTGGTAAAGCTCAAAGGTGCAACTCTATTTCATAGAGAGGGGCAAGAGTTAGAGTTCAAGGAGCAGTTTAACTTGGCTGGTTTGGCCGATTACTTTAGAGATTTTGCTGCTTTCTCAAACAATCGAGGTGGTTATCTCGTGTTCGGAATTAAAGACGCACCGAGAACAAGAACGGGACTATCCGCTGGATCAATTGAGCAGTTTGAAAAAATAGATCCGGAAAAAATAACAGGGTACCTATTGGAAATATTTTCTTCTGATATTCGATGGGAGCAAGCCTTATTTGATGTAGGCGGCGTTAGCATCGGCGTTTTCCGAATATACGAGGCTGACCTTAAGCCAGTCATAGCCAAGAAGGATGAAGGCAAAGATCAGACTATTAAAAACGGAGAAATTTATTACCGATACGGTGGAAGAACACAGAAAATACAAGCAGCGGAACTCGAAAATATAATAAATAGAAGGGTTGAACAGAATAATAACCAGTGGATCGATTTAATGTCGAAGATTGGCAAGGCTGGCCCACAAAATGCTGCAATACTCGATACTGAACAAGCTTTGATTGAAAAAGGTAGTTCTCAAGTTCTTGTTATGGATGAAGTTTTGGCAAGTAAGCTAAAGTTCGTAAAGGAAGGGAGATTTGTAGAGAAAGATGGTGCTGCTACGTTAAAGCTTGTGGGCGATGTTGTGCCAATAGATAAAGTTGAAGTCGTCAAGCACGTAAAAGAGAACCTTACAAAAGCTTACCCTTTGTCAGCAATGGAGCTAGTTCAAAAAGTTAAGAAGCTTCATCCTGAGGTAAAGCAGAATGAAATATGGGCCGTGATTGCCGATAATGACATCAAGAACAACCCCGACTATTCCGCGTACAACTTTAGAAATAAGAGTCAGGAAGATGATTATCGTAATACTGGAAAGGTCCCTTCCGTTACTCCAAGCATATACAATGAAAAAGCGGTAGCGTTTATCGCTAAGGTTCTAAAGGACAACAAATGAAAGTGTCCACCTCCCAATTGGCACCGGGCTGCTATCGCAGCCCAACGCAGTTCAAATTTCAATGGATTCAGAGATATCAAGTGCGTCGTCTACTTCAATGCCAAGGTAGCGAACTGTGCTTTCAAGTTTCTTGTGACCGAGCAAAAGTTGAATAACCCTAAGATTTTTAGTTTTCTTGTAAATTAGGTATGGCTTGGTTCGTCTCATTGAGTGTGTGCTGTATAGCGAACGGTCCAGGCCCAATTTGTCAATCCAGCTATGAAAGATCCGATTGTATTGTCGAGTTGAGATGTGCCCGTTGCTGATAACTCTCGATTTAAAAAGGTAATCGGAGTCTGATAGATTTGCTTTTCTGATCCAAGCGGATAACGAATCTCTGGTACCTTGAGTGATTTCAAACTGAACAGCACAACCAGTTTTTTGTTGGACGACATGAGTACGAGAAAGCAAAGACCGACCACAAGCGACATCTGATACTTTTAATTTCACGAGATCGCAACCTCTTAGCTTGCTGTCTAGTCCAAGGTTAAAAAGTGCTAAATCTCTCACTTTTTGTTCTAGCTCAAGCCGTATGCGTATGCCCCAAATGTGAGAAATTTGAAGTGGCCTTTTCTGTCCGATGATGCGATCTTTATTCCACGGGTGAATTTGTTGAGTTGGCATGATAAATCTCCAAGCGGTATAGATATACAAGTATTGCGTCAAAATTAACCGATTAGCAGACCTCCAATATTCGTGCTAACTTTTGTTCTAAAACGTCAGGATAATTAAGAATGCATCCAGTTTTTAAAGAATACATTGATTCGCTTGAGCCATCTTTTCAACGACTTCTAAATATGAAACCAGTCACGGTTGCAACGTTGCCAAAGGAAATCCCAAAGTCCGGTATTTATCTGTTTTCAGAGAATGGTAAACATCTGTACGTTGGCAGAACAAATACAATAAGAAAGCGCTTGCAGAATCATTGTCGGCCGAGTTCAAGACATAATTCAGCTACATTTGCTTTTAGGCTTACGCGAGAAATCACCGGAATTACACAGGCAACATATGTTACAGATGGGTCACGTGCAAATTTGGAGTTAGATGCTACGTTTGGTCCTGAGTTTGCCAAACAGAAAAAGAGAGTGAGGGAGATGCATGTACGCTATGTTTCCGAACCGGAACCAATGCGGCAGGCACTTTTAGAAATGTACGTTTCTGTAAGTCTAGGAACTCCTCACAATGACTTCGACAATCACTAACAAGCCAAAAAGCTAAAGATTAATAGCGTTGTTGTCTAAGTGCGTTTTGCAACATTATGGCCAAGGTTGTCATACATTCCTGATTATGGCTTGGCGGGCTTGAATGAGCGAATAGCAGACTTCGGTTTTTTGACCCGACTGGGTATAAGCTAACTAGCAACGAACAAGATGTTGCTAGGTCTAGCTAATCCGCTATTTTTGCATAAGGATAAATAATGAGCCTCGGGATAATGGAACAACTCACTCATAGTACAGTGAGAATAGAGACGAACCTTAATGGCGGCGGTGTATCTACAGGTACAGGCTTTTACATGAATTTTCTTCAAAAAGAAGATTCTTGTATTCCAGTTATTGTCACGAACAAACATGTGGTGTCGAACGCGAATATTGGTCAATTCCACGTAACACTCGCTACGAACGAAGGGCTCCCTGATACAGGAAAGCATCAAAAATTCCAGTTCGATCAATTTGAGCAACGTTGTATAAAACATCCGAATCCAGAAGTGGATCTTGCCGCATTTCCAATCGGCCCATTGGTAAATCAGGTACACAAAACTGGGCAACAGCTGTTCTATGTACCGCTTCAAACTAACCTGATTCCAAGTGATGAAGAGCGACAATCTTATTCATCGATGGAAGACATAGTCATGATCGGGTATCCAAACGGTATTTGGGATGCTAAAAATAATCTTCCAGTAATACGAAAAGGAATCACAGCTACACACTCTAGTGTCCCCTGGAATGGTAAGTCTGAATTCCTGACAGACATCGCCAGTTTTCCTGGCTCCAGCGGCTCGCCCGTATTCTTGGCAAATATTGGCGGGTATATGGACAACAAAGGTAATATTTATATGGGGAGCAGTCGCATTCGCTTGTTGGGTGTTCACTACGCTGGAGCGATGCACACTGCATCAGGTCAAATCAAGATTGTTACCGCACCAACTTCGAATGTTCCAATCCCGATTACCCAAATCCCAAATAACATAGGGGTGGCTATCAATTCCAAGGAGATTTTTGGTCTTGAAAAAGAGGTTGAACGAGTCATCGGTGCAAATGGGTAACAAGTCGAAGTCCTCTTGCCCCGCTTTAGAGCGGGAAATTAAGAGTTCATGAGAACAGACAAAGGCATAGTATCCAGGCTTCGGAAGATATAAGCTAACAGACAAAGTCAGCAAACGCGTAATGCACAGCGGCGTTGCGCATTAGAGAAATAGTCGAAAAAGGGTATTTATTAACATGGCTGATATATTAACAACCGTCTCTACAGCTATTAGCTTAGCGAGTAGACTCAGAGAAATAAGTAAGAATATTGAAGACGCAGAGTTCAGGAACCTTCTCGCAGATCTGAATCTAGAGCTAGCCGATGCCAAATTGAAGATGGCTGTCCTCATATCAGAAAACGCAGAAATGAAGGAAAAGCTAGACGCCCTTACAAGCGCTACTGGGGAATCATGCCCTAAGTGTAATAATAGGACATTCCAAATTGTATCTACGCGGCCCCATCCAACTTTTGGTGCCATGGGCGTAAAAGAAAGAGAATATAAATGTTCTGGCTGTGGATTCGAAGAATCTAAGCTTATCGAGCGATAAAACAAAGCCAGATGCGGCGACGCTGAGGTTCTATCTTAAAGTCTATAAAGAGCGAAAACCAGTCATTGGTAGTTCGAGCAATTTTACTTCGTATTGATATACTAATGTCATGATTAAAGTTGATTTTGTGGTTAGACGATGAAAACAATAGGCAAGTTGGCTAAAGAACTTGGTTTAGGCGTAGAAACTATACGCTTTTATGAGCGAGAAGGCTTGATAAAACAACCTCAAAAACCTCAAAATGGTTATCGTGTGTATGACGACTCAATCACCAAACAATTACAATTCATTTGTAGGGCCAAAGCACTTGGCTTCACTCTAAAAGAAGTGGCTTCATTAATGTCAATGGGTGGCGATTGTGCCAGAGTTGAATCTTTAGGCTTGCAGAAGCTGAGAATAATTCAAAGTAAAATAAATGACCTTCAAGGCTTAGAAGTGGTCATAAAAGAAATGACTAATTCATGCCGCAACAATAACGACCAATCTCACTGCCCAATAATCGATTCGATAAAGTAGTATTGACTCCGTACTTACCTACGGAGTTTACACTCAAATCATTCAAATAATGTTAGGCGTTAAAAATGATTAATAAGATTTTAGATAAAGTTGGCTCAGGTGGCGTTTGGCTTGCAGCCCTAAGTTGTACGGGGTGTTTTCCAGCACTTGGTTCATTAGCATCAGCATTGGGGTTAGGCTTTCTCTCTCACTTTGAGGGGATTGCTGTAAATACCTTGTTACCTACATTTGCTACTCTGGCGTTGTTGGTAAATTTGTATAACTGGTATAAAAACCAAAATCATGCGAGAGGCACTCTTGGGGTTATTGGCCCTATAACGGTTTTGTTAACCCTCTATCCACTATGGCAATACGACTGGAGCACTTATTTGTTCTATGTAGGTATTTGTTTGATGATTGTAATGTCAGCGCTTGACATAGCTAAACCAGTGAAGGAGCAAACATGCAAGGTATAGAGCTAAAATCTACTATTACTTGCCCCGAATGTGGCTTCATTAAAACTGAAGAAATGTCAACCAACTCTTGCCAGTGGTATTATGAATGTGAATCTTGCAAAGTTCTTCTAAAGCCTTTGAAAGGCGATTGTTGCGTATATTGCTCTTACGGAACAGTAAAATGCCCACCAATTCAAGAAGGCCAAAGTTGTTGTAAGAGCTAAGTGACTGTCTCTTAAAGACACAGATAAATTTCAAGAACTAAATATTGAAATGTCAGCAATCATATCAAAGCGGTCTTGATCTAGTCACTGTATGAAGGGCTGCTTTTGGCACAAAGCCGAAGGTCAGCAATGAGCGAGGAGCGGACCTTCTGCCTAATCCAGTTAGTGACTAGCCGTCCCGTTAGTAGTAAATGTGGATGTCGCTAGCCATACACGGCACATTGACTTCGGCGATATTGCACGTTTTGTTATTGTGTTGTGTGTTTAAGTCGTTTACTGTCAATGGCATAACAAAAATAAAGGTTGGATACTGTGCGCTCGGTAGAGCGTAACTGAGCATGCTCAAATTGCCTTTGCTAACTCGGATTCTTTCAAGTTAGGAATGCCTGCTTGCTCAGTAAGTTAAGAGCTAAAAACCATCAATTGGACGAGTTGCTAAACGCGCACGCACAATATACAAATGTTATGTGTTCCTGAGGAGTTATTTTGAGATTTAACATTGTTTTATTGGTATGCCTAGTCGCTGGATGTGCTGGTTTGCCGGATTATGCAGAACCGCCAACTGATACACCCTCTAAGCTCATCTAAGCTACGGGAATTATTGCAAAGTGGCATATACTCATAGCCAAGCGCATCACTGCGCAACCTTCGGCTGCCGAATGCTAGAAAGCTCGTACTGGTACTCGGGGCGTTATGTGTTTTAGCCACTTTTTAAAACGGGCACTCATTAGTTAAGCGATAGGCTTAGACCTATCTTTAAGGAGTGTCTATGGAGCGTATAGAAATTTTCACTGGCGAACAACGCCGTCGTCGCTATATTTCGCAGGAAAGAGCAAAGTTTGTTGCTATGGCTATGCAGCCCGGTTACCGCTCTATGGCAGGAAAATTGATACAACTAAAAGTCAACCAGTTGGCGCGACGCCACCAAAATGGAGATGTCACTTACATGAAAAATAAAATTTTACTGTCAGTAACGGCGCTGTTTTTGTCGGCCTGTTCTTCGGTCTCTCCAAACATGCAGCTTGCTACTGAAGGTAACGATCAATCAGAAGTTATCTTTATTCGACCAGCAGCATTTGCTGCCGGTGCGAACGCTATGCTCATTGGGTTTAATGATCAGTATTTTGGCTCCATTGATAATAACCAATTCATGAAAGTCAAAATGGATTCGGGGACATATAGTTTTCAGGTCAAGGCAAATGGTAGCCGCGCATTTAGTTACGATGTAACTCTTATTCCTAACACAACGATGTGCCTTAAAAGCAACATTAATCCGGCGGCGGTCGGTGTGGCAATAATTCCTCTGTTGGCGAATACGATATCTTGGTTCGAGTTAAGCGAGATACCATGTCCAGACGATAAATTCTTTGCTGACTACTCAGAAGTTAAAAAGTCATGACAAGGCAAGGCCGTAAGACGCTGAGCGCCTCAGCCCGAGGCGCTAATTCACTTAGGACTATCATGAATCGACTCGCCATACTTTTATTTATCCTGACGTGTTCAGCGTGCAGTGCGGCACCTAACTATCGTAATGTATCTACAATTACTCAATCCGATAAACCCGTTATTGCAAGTTTGGCAGATGAGCTTCGGCAAGAACACGAAGCGGGAACTTTTGATGGCGTGATTCTGGTTGCTGAAGGGGATACTGTTTTATATCAGAGTGCATTTGGTTATGCAGACAGAGAAGGCTCTGTGAAAAATAGTGCCGTAACTATCTTTGATATGGGTTCAATTGCGAAAACCTTTACCGCCGCAGCCGTGCTGCAACTGGTCAATAATGAAAGGTTGCAGCTTTCTGACACAATTGGAGATTTTTATCCAACGGCCCCAGAAGATGTAAAGCCCATAACCATTATGCAGCTCTTAGGGCATTCAAGTGGTTTGGATAACTTTCATAATGATTCTGACTTTGAATTAATGGATAAGGCTCAGGCGGAACGCAGAATCTTAGCTATGCCGTTAATTGCAAAGCCCGGTGAGAAAATAGCCTATTCCAATGCGGGCTATACGTTGTTGGCTGCTATTGTCGAGAAGGTTAGTGAGCAACCCTTTCGAGATTACGTTCACGACAATTTATTGAGTCCGTTGCAGTTGAGTAATACCGGATTCTATCAAGATCAACGCGTATTAGTTAATAACATAGCTCGCGGCTATGGAGGAACTGACTCAGGTGCTAGTACTTTTGAAAAAGGCTTAACTTGGGCGTTAGTTGGTGCTGGCGGTATGGTTACGTCAATTGATGATTTAGCTATTTGGTCGGCGGCACTTAAAAATGGAACGATATTTCCCGCAGAGTCGTCCAATTTAGTTTTTAAGGAAGCAAATGAACGATGGTTGCTAGGCAGTTTAGCTCAGGTCGAAATTAATGGTGAAGCCATCATTCAAATGGGCGGCAGCACTGACTATGGTTACACCGCTCTGATTCAGTTTGTACCAAGTCGAAATCTCTTGATCGCGTTATTGCTCAATGCACATGACGATAAATATAAAAATGCAACGCACCATCGGCTAAGTAGAAATCACATACTGCCGATATTGCAAATCAAATCGGAAAATAACCGCTCACGATAATACAACACCATGGTCCTATCGCATTGAGGGGCAGGCGATGTCTGAAAAAATAAACTACGTGGAATGGCCGGCAAGTAATCTTGAGGGCACCAAGGCGTTCTTCAGCGCGGCATTCGGTTGGACATTTATCGATTACGGCCCGGACTATGCATCCATTCAGGGCGCTGGTCTTGATGGCGGCTTTTATCGCTCTGAGCTGCAAGCGCAAACCAGCAACGGCAGTGCGCTGATTGTGCTCTATAGCGCACATCTTGAAGATGCGTTGCAACGCGTCGAACAGGCCGGTGGCAGCATTGTGATGCCGATCTTCAGCTTCCCCGGTGGGCGCAGATTTCATTTCAGCGATCCAAGCGGTAATGAATATGCAGTGTGGTCGGAGTGATGCAACATATTCTGAGAGCTGCCCATCAGCAGTGCTGCCATTTTTTGTTGTTTATTCTTTATAAATAATTTAATGTCAATTCCATAAAAAAAACAAAGTTAAACAGCGTGTGTTTGATAGCGCTAACTGCTTTGCTTAGAGATTTGGCTCGGTGCAAGGAGTGCGCGCACACTATATAAATGTTATGCCTATGAATAGAACCGCAATAATTTTTACCTTAGTTTCCCTTTTGGGCTGCACTGATAATGGGTATGTAGTAAGCGAAACCAGTGAAGAAATTTACGCTGCCATCAAGGCTAGTAATTTCGAAAATTTGAATCTTTCCACGTTGGGTGGTGATAAGTGGGCAAAGGTTTGCTTTCTGGGGCCATACAACGAAATGTCAGAGAAGGCTCTTGGTTTTAATTGGCAGGTGTCAGAACATACCGATGTGCTAAAGTCAGATGGCCATAATGTTATTGTCTTTGCCACCGAATCGGAAGTAATTGAGTATGTAGTGCACTCTCGTGGTAAAGGTGATTTTTGGCAGTTATCTGGTGAGTGCTTCAGCCGTGAAAACGCAAATTTTATAAAAGGGTCAGGTGGTGACTTCGTGCGTCCAAAGGCATAACAAACCGCTCAAATTCGTTCCGGCCACAAAAAGCGTGGCCTCCACCGGACTCGCTGACGCTCGCCGTTTAGCGGGGCGTTAGGCTTACTAAGGAGAGTGTGTGAAATTTCGTATTATAGGTGCAATATTAATTAGTGCTATATCATTTGGTTGTTTCGCTACAGCTCAAATCCCCGATACTATTGAAATTAATGATGTTAAATACCGTTTAAACACAAATCCGTTAAAAAAATACCTAACGGAGATCAAATGGGAAAAACCAGAAAATGCTTCCGTATCATCTGCAAACTGGAGGGGTTATCTAGCGGCTTGGAAAGTCGAGGCCGGAAACTTACTTTTAACAGATATGACAATTAGTGTTCACTCGGAAACTGAAAAGCACAGTTACGATGATGTTAGTATCTTGAAAGATGTGTTCCCAGACAAAAAAGAGATTGTTGCTGTTTGGTACAGTGGAGCCTTAATAGTACCTTATGGTGAAATGACTAACTATGTTCATATGGGTTACGGCTCAAGCTATGAAAACTACATTGTTTTAAGAATAAGCAAAGGAATTGTAATTGAGCACCTAGATATGGTGGCAGCTGAATTCGAAACATATAAAGATCGAAAGTTCCAAACTTTTATGGAAACTAAAGAATTCCAAGAAGAGCTGGAAAATCTAATGAATGGTGAATACAAGTGGACAGAAGAGCAAGCACTAGACTTTATGCAAAGTTTTCATGCCGAATATTATCTATCTTTGTAATAGTAAGCCTAACAAGTTACTCAAAAGGACGCAAAACGCTTGGCTTGTGCTCCTTCGTCGCTAATTTTAGCCAAGCATTTATGCGCCCATTAGTAAGGCGTTAACGTCCGCTCTTGGCACAAAGCAGCCACTTTCTGAAGGCGGGTCAAAGCAAAGCTTTGACCAATTCCAGCTTCTCAGCCTTCGATAATTCACCCAACGACCCTTTAATCAAATCAAGTACTGCTGTTTCGCCACGTGGGTCAATCATCCCCGTACATTCCATAAGCTTTATTGATACTCTCTCGGCAGGCTCTCGTAGCTCTTCAGCTGTCAAAATTGTATAGCCACCAGTAACATCATCTCGGGACGTTCTGTGGTTAAGCAAACGCTTGAGGGTATAGCTGCCAACATCAAAGCTCTCAGCAATTGAGATATAGGTTTGGCGTAGGTAGTGCAATGTAATTTCGAGCCCAGATTGGTTTTTCGCAGGCCGGAATACATCATAAACCGTATAAAGTCGAAAAGGTTGCAACACTATCATTACGAAGGACATGGCTTAATCTCGCATGGCTTCAACTGTCAGTTAGATATAAATGCACCAAATACTTCCAGTAACGTGACGGATACATAAATCCGTATACTTGATATGTTTTTATAAACTCGAAACCACTTACTAACCCCCACTAGAAATATTTCGTTACCTTGTTGAATCTTGCCGCGTGGCGCTTTTGGGCGTATGTTGGTTAATGGATTACGAACTTTCAAGCATATCGGGAGGGAGTGATGAGATATCTTATTGGTGTCATGGCTTTGTTATTGATGGCTTGGTCGTGGCCAGCAGAAAGCTGTACTTTTCGTGTGGCAGGTGGGCAACTCGTGCGCTGTGGCATGTCGAAGATAGAAGTAATCGATAAGATGGGCCAGCCACAAATGCGCGATACTGAATCGCTTGGCGTTAATGCCGGGTTTGGTCGGCGCGGTGAAACGGTGGAAGTTTGGTCGTATCTTACCCGCGGAGATATTGGTGGTAAAAGGTACGTGAGCATTTACTTCTCTGGTAATAACGTGGTGGATATTAAAACGAAGCAACAGGGTCGACCATAGAAAAGTCGTCCTAAGCCATTCTTTGCTTTACACTTTCTTTACGATTGCTAAGATAGTCATATTAATATTTTGTTAATGTTGAACGACTGAGTCTGGCAGAGGGTTTTAGATGTGGGTAAACAAGCAAGCTTTTCGCTATACCAGCTAGCATGCACTGTTCTTGCAGTGGCATTTATCCTGCCCCTAACCTCGGTTCATGCCCAAGATGTTAGCTATACAGATTGCTCGGTTATTGAGTTTGATGCATTCGACTCGAGTATGCTGACGCGAGAAGAGCGTCTTCAGCATGAAGAGGCTATCTTATTCGCATCCTTAGATAACTCCGCGAAATGCATGGAGCAAGCGAGCAATACTGCTGCTGAAAGTGTTGCCAGTAAGGCTCATCAAGGCGCTACATTAGGTAGCGGCACTGGTGGCGCTGGCGAAGTCGAGCAACCCATAGAGCAAACGGATGAAGATGTGACCGTTGCTACAGATTCAAACGTTGCGTCAAAACCTCATGAGCAAGGCACTAGGAAAAAAGGAAGTTCCGCGGTCTGTGATGCCGTGAAAGCAGGGCTTTCAGCAGCTACAACAGCTGCTGAAAAAGAGCATTTTAAAGGTCTTATGACTGATTACGGATGCAAACAATAACGAAAATGGAAATAGAAATGATTACAGTAGCTCGACTTAAAAAATTAAAACAATTATCGGTTGTGTTTACGTTTTCAACACTGCTGACCCTAGCAGGGTGCCAATCTACGCAAACGAATGTAAATAGCGTAGGGCCGAGCATGAATGGCCCTATCGGTGGGCAGGGGCTCGGTAACAAAGAGCGTACTTATAATTACACCTCGAATATCTATTTGAATGTTGCGGTGCCAGTTTTTGATCCTGGTTTTCCAACTGATAAGTACGGCAACATTGATGATGAAGAACTGGTTGAAAACGATATTTGGCCACAAGTTCGTCGCTTAGAAGCGAACCGTTTTGCTATCAACACCAAAAAAGCTTTGAGCAAAACCAAAGCATTTGGCTCTATCAATGTTACGCCAAGCGCGAATGTTAGCGCCGATGTTTATATTCTCGGTAAAATAAACTATTCAGACACCGAAACCGTCAAGTTAGGTATTCGCGTAATGGATGCTACCAATAGTATTTGGGGCGAAGAAAACTTCGAATATCAGGTTGGTGAAGGTTTTTACCGCGATGCGCTGCGTAAAGGTGAAAACCCTTATGAACCGATTTTTGAAGCGATTGCCGACTATGTTTACAACCTGCTAATGAAGCAGTCTGAGACGGCTAAAACGACCATTAAAACGGTGTCAGATTTACGTTATGCTTCCATGTACAGTCCTGAGAATTTTAGCAAGTATTTACGTGAATCACGCAGATCTCGTAAACGACCTGCAACCATTGGCTTAAATGGTGCTCCGTCTGAAAATGATGCTATGTATCAGCGTTTGCAGGCTATTAAAGCCAAAGACGATCAGTTCATTGACGACTTGCAAGAAGGCTACGAAGCTTTTTATGCAACCACCCATGATGCGTATCGCACTTACCAAGAAGAAACTTTACCGGTCGCTATCGAAATTCGCCGTAAGAAAGAAGAGCGAACTCGTGCGCAAATCGGGGCTGGTGCATTAGCAATTGCTGCAATCTTGCTTAACAAAAACTCGAATTCAACCTTGGGTGAAGTCGGCACCGCGGCGGCCGCTATTGGTGCTGTGTATAGTTTAAGCGAGGCCATCAAGAGCAATAAACAGCTTGGTACGCAGCGTGCACTGCTCGATGAAATGGGGCAGAACTTAGACATCAAAGTAACGCCGCAAGTGGTTGAGCTTAATGACCAAACCATCGAGCTGACAGGTACAGCAAGTGAGCAGTACAGTCAGTTACGGCAGAAGCTGAAAGAGATTTACGACTTAGAGTCAACGCCGTCAACGCAATTATAAGTAACGAAGAGATAATTCATCATTATGTCGATCGATGAAGAGATCACCCGTAGCCGGGCACGCAAGAAAAAGGTAATTGTCACGGCTACGGTCGTATCGCTTTTAGCCATACTAACGATTGCTGCGGTGGTTACGCTGCTAAGCTACTTGTCGACAGACCATAGCAGCGCAGTGGCCGAGACCGAGCCTCCTCAATCAACAGTAATCACAGTAAATAGAGAGGCGCTACAGGCGGAGCTGGATCGCGTAAGTCAGCAGGTCAATAGCTTGCTGGCTCAGTCTTATGCATCGCAGTGGCAGCCCACAACCGTCAAGGGCTTTCAAACGACAATCGATACTGCTTATAACGCATACGCGGGAGCGAACTTTGCTTCCGCGCAATCGCTGGTATCCGAGCTAAGCCAAGATCTAGATTCCTATCTAGTCGACTTTGAACGCGCTTATACAGAAGCTTATCAACAAGCCCTACAGGCGTTTAATGCAGGTGATATCAATACCGCTGATGAGCTGAACCAAGGCGCATTGCAGGTGAAAGCTAACTACGCCGAGGCACTTCAATTGCAGCAGCGTATCGATGCTTACCCGCAAATTGCAGCCCTGTATGAACAAGCTCGCATTGGTAAAATTGAAGGTAATCTTGCCAAGCAACGCGATGCCTATCAGCAAATCGTTGCTTTAGATGCAGAACAAACCAAAGCCCAAACTGAGCTTGAGCGCGTTAATGCTAGCATCAGGGACAACCGCTTTGCCGAAGCCATGAGTACCTTGGTCAGTGCAATCGATGCGGGTGATTTTAAGCGGGCGCAAGAACAACTAGCTATCGCCAAGCGAATCGATAGCAGCCGGCCGGAGTTAGCTACCGTGGCGGCACAAATCGACAGCGCGATTAAACAAAACGAGCTGCAAGCACTCGAGAGCAATATTCAACTATTTGCCAGCGCTGATGAATGGGCAACCGTGCAATTGCTGGCGAATAAAGGCGCTGCCGAATATCCCGACAGTTTGGTTATTCAGCAAGCACAAGCAACGTCGAAGCAAATCATTGCCGCGAATCAAACGTTGGATAGTTATATTCAACGACCGGCTCGATTGGCGGACAATAATATACGCTCACGTGCTGTTAATGCGATTTCAGCATATAGCAGCTTGGGCCAATTAAGTGCAGAACTGGCAGCTAAAATCACCTTGGTTGAAGCGCTCATTGAACAAGAAAACCAGCCAATTGACGTTATTGTTCGGTCAGATAACAAAACCTATATCAAAGTTTTAGGGGTTGGCGTTGTTGGCGAAACGCGCGAGAAAAGTATTCAGCTAAAGCCTGGACGATACCAATTGGAAGGTAGCAGAAAAGGATATCGCTCAGTGATTGTCGACTTGGTGGTCGAGAAGTCAGGGCAACCTATTGTTATTTATATAGAGTGCACGGAACGCGTGTAACGCTGTTAGCTAAAGAACTGGAGAGTAATTGTGGCCACACTTGATGAAGCCATTGAAAAGGGCCGACGCAAGCGACGTATTGTCGCTATTGGTATTTCAGCGGGAACCTTAACACTATTAATTGTTTATTTTGGTTGGCTGTTCTTAATGAAGGGCTACAGCTTTTCGGTTAAACCGGAAACGGCGGAAAATCACCAGTTCATGGTGAAATCAGGTGCCGGATTTTTCCTTCAAAATAAACTTTATGTGCTGACTTCAACAAACACTGTCGTAGTGTCTGCAGACAAGTATCAAGCCCAAGAAGTACAGGTGAACGAGAGTAGCCCCGCTATTATTCAGGTCGAGCTTAAACCGAAGCCGGCGCGAGTCGAAATTACCTTAACGCCTGCAGTTAATGATGTAACTTGGTTGGTTAACGGCAATAAACACCAGTCTTCGAGTACGTTTACAGATGAACTTGAGCCCGGTCACTACCAAGTCATTGCTCAGCATCCTGCTTTTGAAGCCGCTTTGGTGGAGTTTACCGCGGCGATGGACGCTGATGTTGACATTGAAATGCAGCTAATTCCGGTGCAAGGAACCATCAACTTACAATCACAACCTGCCGGTGCTCAAGTTACGTTAAATAACGAAGTAATAGGCACCACGCCACTAACGACTGCACAAGTAGGCGGTGAATATACGGTTGTGGTCAATCACCCTGGTTATGAACCTATTACCGATACCCTTGCCGTTACTGCAACGAATAGGTCGCCACAGCGACAGTACCGCTTGCAGCCCGTGCAAGCGACATTAAACCTAGCGCTGTCACCAGCAAATGGTTTATTGCTCGTTAATGGTAAGCCGGCGCAAAGCCCGGTGAGTGTTGATGCTAACCAACAACATGTGATTCGTTATGAAAAGCCCGGCTTCCAAGCGCAATCGAAAACGATTCAATTAAAGCCTGCAGAATCTGAAAGGGTAACTTTTGCGTTGGAGCCAGAACTGGCAACCGTGAAGTTTACCGCCAATGAGCCTAGTGAACTTTATTTGAACGGTAAAAAGTTAGGAAATACGCCGCTGCAATCGCGTTTACAAACCCTACCGATGAAGGTTGAGTTTAGAAAGGCAGGCTACCGTAGCGTGGTGCAAAGCTTTCAGCCAACAACAGAGCGCTTGTCTCACGTTCAAGCGGAAATGCTGCGCGAATTTGATGCGCGCCGTAAAGAAGGCAAACCGCTGTTTGTTAGTACCCTTGGTATTGAAATGAGCCGCCTAACACCGAAGCCTTTTACTATGGGTTCGCCGGCTAACGAGCCCAACCGCAATCGCAATGAGCACCAGGTGAAAGTAGCCTTTAGTCGAGATGTTTGGATTTCGCGCCATGAGATTACAGAAGCGCAATTCGCAGCCTTCAGTGGAGCGAGTAGTAAAACTCAATTGCCAAAAACTAACGTTTCTTGGACTCAAGCCGCGCTCTATACAAACTGGTTGAGTAAGCAGGAAGGCTTGCAGCCCTTTTACGTGGTGCGAAATAATCAGGTGGTCGGCATCGATAAATCTTCACGTGGCTACCGCTTACCGACGGAAGCCGAATGGGAGTATGTCGCCAAACTAAACCGCCGAGCCAGCCCAACTATATATGCTTGGGGTAGCCAAGATCGCATTCGCGATAATCAAGGTAACTTTGCTGATGAATCTCTTAAAGGTCAGCAAACTTTTATCCTGCGTGATTATAACGATGGCTTTGCCGGTAAAGCTCCCGTTGGTAGTTTTAAGGCTGATCGCGGTGGTTTTTATGACATCGACGGTAATGTGAAAGAGTGGGTACATGACTTCTATTCCATAGTCGCGCCAAACTTAAACCAAGTTCATACTGATTACATGGGGCCGCTTCGTGGTAATGATCACGTGGTAAAAGGCGCCTCTTACAAAACCGGACGTTTGAAAAACCTCCGAGTTAGTGTTCGTAACGGCGCCAGCGAAGGTGCTGACGACATTGGTTTTCGCATAGCTCGATACCAATAAACATAAGGACGCAATGATGAAAAGACGTATTATCGTGGCGCTTATATTGCTTTCAATAGCGGGGAGTGCTGCCGCTTATTTCGTGTCTTTGGATGCTCCACAAGACTTTCCAACTAATATTTAATGCTTGGGATACACCATGACTAAGAATAATACACTCTCAATGAATCCTAACTTTCTGGTTAGTGGTGGTGTGCTGCTCGCTATTTTTACGGTAGTGCATTTGGTGTATGCCGGAATGATTCGACCCGCCGCCGAAACAGCGATGGCAACCTTGGGTACTGAAGCGTTAACTTCGGTCTCTGTGATTTTTAAAGATGTTGAGCAACAGCTGTGTATTTCCTTAATGTTTTTCTGCTTGTTTTTAATGGTGTACAAACTGTGGCGCCTCATTGATGAGGAAGAAATTTATTCGCGCGACTTGTTGGAGTCCCATGACAAATCTGAAGCGTTAGACGTTAATGCCGCATTGAATGACCTAGAAAAGTCGATGTTCAAGGATACGCCCGCCTATAGCACTTGGATTAACTGTATTCGCCGCTTTAAGAACACTAAAAACGTGCAGCATGCAGCAGAAACGATCGAAGCCTCGGTTGATAACATTGCCATTCAACTCGAAAGCGGCAACAACATGATTCGCTACATTATTTGGGCAATCCCCTCCATAGGTTTCGTCGGCACCGTACGCGGTATTGGCGCGGCGCTGGCGCAGGCTGACAAAGCTTTAGATGGCGACATTGCGGGCATGACCGCGTCACTCGGGGTGGCGTTTAACTCAACTTTAGTGGCGTTGTTTATTTCATTGTTGCTCATGTTATTTATGCACTTATTGAATAGTCGCCAAGATAAAATGGTTATTCGTACGCAGGAATCCTGTGAAAAGCATTTGTTATCCCATTTACACGGTTAGTTGAGAAAACTAAATGCGACGCAAACGCCAACCGGAAGACGGCTTTAACCTGTCCTTTTTAGATGTCATGGCCTGTGGGCTAGGGGCAGTTATTCTCATTTTTATATTGGTCGATTTTAATTCGTTTGCTACCGAACCAACCATTGAAGAAGAGAAATTAGAACAAGAACTTTCAGCGTCGATGGATCAACAGCAGCAGCTGAAAAGATCCATCGACGAAATCAATAATAAAATTGCGATGGAGTCGGCGAAGCAGCAAGCAACGGATGCCTCGACCGTAGAAACCTCACAAGAGCAAAACAAGGCGCTGCAGAGTGTATCGACGCAGCTTGCCGTGATTGCTGACTTAGAAAATCAACTCGCTGCCATAGCTGAACAGCTAGCGAAATCTGCGAACGTCGATTTATCTGGTGCCGGTGAGCAAAACTTTATTACCGGCATGAAAGTTGAAGGTGCGCAAATCGGCATCTTGATTGATAAAAGTGCGTCCATGATGGGCGGCAATCTCGTCGATATCTTGGGTAAATTGGCGCTACCCGATAACGCTAAAGCCGCAACCGCTAAATGGGTGCGAACGCGCCGCGTGGCGCAGTGGCTGCTAGCGCGAGCGCCAGCTAATGCCAAGGTTAGTGCGGTGACTTTTTCAGACGATGCGCGCCGACTCGGTATGCGCGATGTGGTTACGGCCTCGGTGCGTGAGTCCATGAGTGCTATTGTGAAAGATCTCGGCACCGTAGTACCGAATGGGGGCACTAACCTACAGTTGGGAATCAGCACCTTGTTCGATACCAACCCCAATATTACTGATGTCTATATTATCACCGATGGTTTACCTACCTTAGGTGCGGGGCTACCTCTCACATGCCGTAATTTTATTTCGCGAAGCAAATCCATCTCGTCCGATTGTCGCCAAGCGTTGCTCGTTGAAACCGTGAAACGTGCGCCCAAAGGTGTACGTTACAATGTGATTTTATTGCCACTGGAAGGCGACCCTTATGCGCCGGCGATGTATTGGAACTGGACTCGCGTTTCAGGCGGCACCTTTTTATCACCAGCACCGGAGTGGCCATAATGCGCAGAGTACAACGAGCTCCCCTGCAAGTTTTTAATATCTCTTTTTTGGATATTATTTCCTGTGCTTTTGGTGCGGTAGTGATGCTGGTGCTTCTCGCAAAAAATGGCACCGAAGAAGAAGTGCCGGCGTCCAGCCAGGTCAGTACGTTGATCGCAGAAGTATTACAGGCTCGGCAAGCGGTGGAAGAGTTAACAGGCGCGCTATCTGATAAACAAGAAGAGTTTGCCGCTGCGGTACAAAAAACGGCGTCGATGGCAGAGCAAAATGAAAACCTTGAGAGCGCTATTCCGCGCGCTCAACAAACCTTAAAACAATTGCGCGGCAAAGCCGAATCTTTGCGAGCAGAGATACGGCAAGCGACCGCAATGCTAAACAGTGACAGCAATACAACTACGCCAACAGATGATGTGGGCGGCATACCAACCGACGCTGAGTACGTTATTTTTGTTATCGACAACTCGGGTTCAATGTCAGGCGGACAAGGCTGGCAACAAGTAATTGCGACGGTGAATGATATTTTAGCGCATCACCCGCAAATGAAAGGCTTCCAGATCATGGCTGCTGATGGTGACTTTATGTTTAGCAACAAAGCCGGTGATTGGTTGCCAGATAATACCAGCTATCGAAATATCGCGATGCGGCAAATGCCGAGTTTTAAAGGTGGTGGCAGTGCGCCTGAGGTTGGCATATTAAAAGCGGTTAAGCTGTATAAGAGAACCAAAGGTAAAGTGAGCCTTTACGTGTTTGGTGATGATTATCGTTTAAGTGGTTTGGATGCAATTGTTCGCCAAATCACGCAAGCGAACCAAGGGCCGAACGGTCAGCCCGTGATGCGTATTCATGGTATTGGATTTAGCCGCCGTCATGGCAGTGCAGAATCATTCGCCGCGTTTATGCAAGCAGTCGCAAAACGTAACCGCGGCGCATTTGTGGGGCTCGATTACTAGAGCCCCAACTTAATTACAATCCAGCTTTAGCTGCGCGAGCCGCATGCAGCTTCTTATAGCTCTCTATGAGGCGCAGGTGCTTATCTAAGCCCTCAAGCTGCATGTTGGTCGGCTCGAGGCCATGGAAGCGCACCTCGCCGGATACAGAGCCTGCAGCAGCCTCCATAACATCAGCTCCATACATGCGAGATAGGTTATGGTAGAAATCTTCCAACTCAAGCTCTTCATCAAGCGTAATCTCAAGCACGGCATAAACAGCACGATAGAAAAGCTCACGAGCAACAGTGTTGTCGTTGTACTGTAAGAAGCTTTCTACTAACTCTATGGCGTCTTCAAGTTCACCTAAAGCCAAATAAATTAGTAATTTTAATTCGAGTATGGTGAGCTGACCCCAGTCGGTATTTTCATCAAAATCAATACCGATTAAAGTAATCACATCCATGTAGTTGTCGAGCTGGCTATCTTCTAAACGCGCGACGAGGTCAACGAGCTCTTCACGACTTAAACGGTGCAGGTTCAGCACATCTTCGCGGTAATCAAGAGCTTTATTGGTGTTGTCCCATACTAAATCTTCAACTTCATAAACTTCAGAGTAACCTGGTACTAAAATACGGCAGACCGGCGCACCAAGGTCGGTATGCACGGCCATGTAAACTTCGCGGTCCATTTCTTTAAAGAGGCCAAATAGGAACTCAGCTTCTTCTTCGTTGGTGCCGGTGAAGTCCCAGTGGTGGAACTCGTAGTCTTGCTTGGCGCTAAAGAAACGCCATGAAATAACTCCCGAAGAATCAATAAAGTGTTCCACGTAGTTATTTGGTTCGGTAACTTCGAGCTCACTAAAGGTTGGTAGCGGCAAGTCGTTTAAGCCTTCGAAGCTGCGGCCTTGCAGCAATTCGGTTAGCGTCCGCTCAAGTGCCACTTCAAAGTTAGGGTGTGCGCCAAAGCAGGCGAATACGCCACCAGTTCGGGGATTCATCAAAGTGACAGACATCACAGGGAATTGACCGCCGAGGGAGGCATCTTTCACCAACACCGGAAAGCCTTGTTCTTCGAGGGCCTTAATGCCTTCAACAATGTTAGGATACTGAGCTAATACTTCTTGCGGGACATCCGGTAACGCAATTTGTTCTTCAATAATATATTTCTTAACGGCGCGCTCAATAATTTCAGACAAGCATTGAACTTGGGCTTCCACCAACGTGTTACCCGCGCTCATGCCGTTACTTAAATAGAGGTTTTCAATCAGATTCGATGGGAAGTAGATGGTTTCACCATCCGATTGGCGCACGAACGGTAGTGCACATATACCACGCTCTTTGTTACCCGAGTTGGTATCAATCAAGTGCGAGCCTTGGAGCTCGCCGTCAGGGTTGTAAATGGTTAAGCAGTGCTCATCCAATAGACCTTCAGGGATTTCATCGTTAGGGCCCGGCTTAAACCATTTTTCATTGGGATAATGCACAAAGGCGCTATTGGCAATTTCTTCGCCAAAGAACTGGTCATTGTAGAAGAAGTTACAGTTCAGACGCTCAATGAATTCACCTAAAGCCGAACACAAAGCACTTTCTTTCGTGGCACCTTTACCATTGGTGAAACATGCTGGCGACGCGGCATCACGAATATGCAGTGACCACACATGGGGTACAATATTACGCCAAGAAGCAATTTCAATTTTCATGCCTAAGTTAGCCAAGATGGCCGACATGTTGGCGATTGTCTCTTCTAATGGTGCATCTTTACCTTCAATGAAAGTTTGTGCATCACCTTCAGGTTTAACCATGAGCAAGGCTTGAGCGTCTTCATCGAGGTTTTCGACGGTTTCAATTTGAAACTCAGGACCAGTTTGTACCACTCTTTTAACGGTACAGCGGTCTATAGAACGGATAATGCCTTGGCGGTCGCGCTCGGAAATGTCTTCAGGCAGCTCAACTTGAATCTTAAAAATTTGGTTATAGCGGTTTTCAGGATCAACAATATTGTTTTGCGACAAGCGAATGTTGTCGGTCGGAATATTGCGCGCATTGCAGTAAACTTTCACAAAATACGCCGCACACATGGCCGATGAAGCCAAGAAATAATCGAACGGGCCAGGGGCTGAACCATCGCCTTTATAGCGAATAGGCTGATCAGCGATGACTGTAAAGTCATCAAACTTCGCTTCTAGCCGAAGGTTATCGAGAAAGTTTACTTTGATTTCCATGAGACAATACCGAATGTAAAAATGAATAAATACTGCTGTATTGTCGTTCATTAGCGCGCATTTGTCGCTAACTCTTTACTTTTATCGCCATTAAAAAAGGATGGTCAGCACAGAGGCTAACCATCCTTTTGCAGACATTGGGTTAAAAATTAACGGCCAATGCGTGGTAGTAGTTGCGAGAGATCGCGTGCTAGCTCAGCGCGAGTCACCTTCTTAGCATGACCAAAGTTAGCCACAAAGGTCGGGGTTAAATCAAAAGGACCTTGTACCACAGATAACTCTACTTGAGCCAAGCCTAAGTTTAGTGCGAGTTGGACATAGCCACGCATGTTGGCAGGAATATCAAAGCTGTCTTGCAACTCGATAATCTCGTCGAAGCGAGTCACCTGAATAGGTTGATTCGGGTCAAAGCTCTTCGCTTGCGCTTCTAAGCCTAAACTTTGTACTAAAGCGTAGGCAACATCGACACGAGATACGTTGTCATCGGTACCAAACCAGCTTTCTGAGTTTGCATGAACCACTGGAGCTGAACCTTGATTCGCACCCAGAACGACCGCATCGGTTGAGCTAACAGCATTCGCGAATGCAGCGTTGTCTTGGTTAGTATCTAAGTAGCTAGGCTGGTTGCCTTGTTGAGATTGGCGCACTAAGCCTGATAGCGTTAAGGCATCAGCAAGCTCCATTTTGGTCGCCCAAGCATCAGGTTTGAAGCCATTGCTTCTGGCATCCATCAAGCGCTCGCTAATAGCCATTTCAACGAAGGCACGAGCAGGGTGGCCTTCGGTATCATCAATACCACTAACACC
Organism: Pseudidiomarina sp.; assembly: GCA_048269045.1. Taxonomy (GTDB): domain Bacteria; phylum Pseudomonadota; class Gammaproteobacteria; order Enterobacterales; family Alteromonadaceae; genus Pseudidiomarina. The sequence continues at coordinate 75,608 of JBLWUG010000005.1, read as the reverse complement.
AGCAGACTTAACTGTGCGAATCGAAACTTCAGTTGGTAATGGCAAACCAACGCCATTAGTAACACCTAATGGGTCTAGTGATAAACCACTTACCGAACCAATTCCACGTGCGTAGACTTTCCATGTACCTGCTACAGCTGGCGCGCTAACGCCTACTGAAGAGCCTAATACTGGTAAGCCAATACCTGAACCGTAGCGATTACCATTCGGGTCTTCTAACACAAAAGCGGTACCTGATTCGATTTGCGCGTTGGCAAGTACTAAGGTCGCATCAGGGCTCACTTCAAAAGTTTTGGTATCCGACTCGCCCACAGGGAAGTATTCAATGGTGCGAGTAAAAGAATCACCTTCAGATAATTGCACATTGGCGTTAAAAGTACGGTTGCTCTTTACGGTGTCGCCGAAGTTAGCTTCGTAGCCTAAAGCAGCTTTAACAGCAGCGTGGGCGTTAACATAACCTGCACCGGCTTCCCAAGTATCACGGCCCGGCATTACGGTAGCGGTATCTTGTAGAATCAGCTTCACTTCTTGCCATTGCAAGTCAGGATTGGCTTCAAGCATCAATGCAACAACCCCAGAGATGTGAGGGGCCGCCATCGAAGTACCGCTCATAGACGTGTAATAAGGTACTTGTGCTGGTGGTAAGTTAGCAGCATCGTCTGGTGCGCTAAGAGCAGCAAGGCTAGAAGTGGTTGCACGAACTGAAATAATGTCGACACCAGGAGCTGTAACAGTAGGGCGATCAACCCATGCATAGGTTTCACCATCAACAGTTACCGTACCGCCTTTACCGTCGACACCACGTGAACTGAAGTCAGCCAAACGACCATCTTTTTCACCTGCAGCGACGGTAATTACCCAAGGGGCTTTTTTGAAGTTACCCGTAATGGTGGATTCACCTGGACCAGAGTTGCCCGCAGAGAACACAGTAATGATACCGTTATCCGCTAATTTCTTGGTCGCAATATTGGTTGGGTCGTCTGGATTAAACTCAGTACCCACATCGCCAGTGTTACCAAAGGAATTTGAGATGACACGAATGTTGTAGGTGTATTGGTTGTGTAATGCGTAGTCAAAGCCACCAATAGTATCAAGGATAAACAAGCCTGCGCCTGAACCGTAACCAATGATTGATGCACCAGGAGCAACGCCAGCGTGTTCGCCATTACTCATAACACCTGAACCACCGATAGTACCGGCAACGTGAGAACCGTGCCCGCCTAGAAGATCGGTGTCAGCAACGTTTTCTTGATAAGTAACTGGGGCAATGTCACTAAAGCCTTTTAAGTTCACCTGCGCTAATACGTTTTGAACAACGTGTTGCGGGAACAAAATATCGCGTTGGTTACCATCGACACCGGAGTCATTTACCACTACGCCAATGCCGCGGCCAGAGAATGGGGTGCCGTTGATGCGCATGTCTTTATCTGCGCGTAGGTTATCGACACCAGTAATACGGCGTGCGTCACGGTTTTCTAACGTCAGTTTGTCATTGTGCCAAACTGATAGAACATCGTCGCGTTGATAAATAGTGTTGATTTGTTCTGCAGTTGCTAGCGCGCCAACAATTGGCAAACGATTCATGGATACGCCGTTAACACCAAGTTGTGCCAAAAAGTCGAGCTGCTGCGCAGTTGGTGCACTATCCTGATCAAAGGTAATGATAACTTGATGCAAAGTGCCAGCATCAGCTGCAGCAATAACTTCTTGTAAGCCAGTGTGGAAAGTTTTCGCCATAACGCTCGCACCTGGAAGTGAGAGCGCAAGCGCTAAAGATACTGCTGAAAGTTTAAGTTTGTTCGTCATGATTGAGTTCCTGAATTTATTATTTTATTAATCGAACTCAGACTGACATAACCCAAACAGACGTTATATAGGGGAATCCCCTCAACTATTTAAAGCGCTCCTCAATGTCTCGATAAAGTTTTTGCTTGGCTCCCAACATGAACACGACTTCAGCTACGACAAATAACGGGCCTATAGCTAACCCCATAATATCATCGACAAAAGCAGGTTTACGGCCTTCGTAGTAATGACCAATAAATTGCAGTATCCAGCCGCCAACAAAAAGGCCGACTCCCCAACTTAGCCAGAGCGTCGTGTCTAACAGGGCAATGTGACTACCTAACCACACCGCACCGGCGAGTAATGCTGTCATGATAATACCGAGCACAAGATCGAGCTTAAGATAAAATAATGCTGCAACCGCTGAAATGATGACGGCTGGTGACCACGACATTTCAAAAAGTGTCCAAGTTGGTCGCGAGAGTAATATTTCAATGGCAATGACGATCATCGGAATACCAACTAAGTGGGTGATGATGTTTCTACGGTCACGGTGGTAGGCAGCGTAGCCTGCAAGATGGTCTGTTATAGTTTTCATAGCTTGCTCACAAGTAGTTTTGTTGTCAATATTAACCCGATTCTAACAAAGAACAAGGATTCGTCATGCGCGAAACATTAGAGCGCCGCTCGTTTTTACTTTTACTGGTAGCGGTTACGATAGCATTTGGCATGATTTTAGAGCCATTTTGGGCCGCAATATTTTGGGCCTGTGCAGTCACCGTTATCTTTTCTCCGTTACAGCGCCTGTTGCACAATAAGCTGGGCGAACGGCCAAATACTAATGCGGTAATAACACTACTAATTTGTATGGCCATGGTGGTGTTGCCGGTCATCTTTCTGAGTATGGCGTTTGTGAAGGAAGGGGTCGCTTTTTACCAGCGTATTGATACCGGCGAAATTGATCCTCGCGCCATGCTATTACAGCTACGTGAAGCTTATCCCATTGTTGATCAGGCTTTGCATGAGCTAGGAATAAACCCGAACGACATCCGTGAGCAAGTGGTCTCAGGTATTCAAAGCGCGAGTAAGTTTTTAGCGCGGGAATCACTAGCCATTGGGCAGAACACCTTTAGTTTCTTTCTTAGCTTGGCGTTGATGATGTATCTCACGTTCTTTTTATTGCGTGATGGTAACAAGCTCCGCGACCTATTAATTAAAGCGCTGCCATTCGGTGATGAGCGCGAACATGCATTGTTTCAAAAGTTTGTCGAAGTTACGCGGGCAACGGTGAAAGGAAACTTAGTCGTTGCTGTGGTGCAAGGTGCGTTAGGCGGAATCATATTTTGGATTCTCGATATCCCAGGGCCGTTGCTTTGGGGGGTGATTATGGCCTTCCTATCGCTTATTCCTGCAGTAGGCGCTGCGCTAATTTGGTTACCGGTAAGTTTATACCTGTATGCGACAGGAGCGTGGATTAGCGCAACCGTACTGCTGGTGTATGGGGCACTGGTGATAGGCCTTGCTGATAATGTATTGCGGCCGATATTGGTTGGGCGTGATACCAAGCTACCCGACTATGTGGTGCTGTTCTCCACCATTGGCGGCATCGTACTCTTTGGTATTCATGGTTTTGTGATTGGTCCTTTGATCGCAGCGCTGTTTATGGCCACTTGGCAAATATTTATGAAAGAGTTTAACTAAAGCTGTGGCCGTTGATAGCCATTGCGCAAACCGTGATGGCTAAATACCCATTGCCAGACTTGTAGGTTTCTAGCTCGAAAGGCACCTGCGCAGGTGAGCAAGTAATAACGCCACATTCGGAAAAACCGCTCGTCGTATTGATGCTTTATTTGCGGCCAATTGGATTCAAAGTTTTGGTACCAAGCCATCAATGTAGGATCATAATCAGCGCCCACGTTATGAATGTCTTCGGCACAAAATAAGTCGCGAGATGCTTCATCAATATGAGCGAGGCAGGGCAACTCGCCATTTGGGAAGATGTAACGACTGATCCAAGGGTCGGTACCGTGCACATCAACATTGCGACCAATGGTGTGTAATAAAAATAGACCTTCGGGAGCAAGGCACTTGGCCACGGTCTTCATAAAGGTACGGTAATTGCGCTGCCCAACATGTTCAAACATACCTAAGCTGACAATGGCATCAAATGACTCGTCGATGCTGCGGTAATCTTGCAGTCTGAACTCAATGGGTAAGCCTTTGCACAACTCGCGGCCTAACTCTACTTGTGCTTCAGACACGGTAATCCCGACACAAGAAACTTGGTAGTGCTCCGCCGCGTATTTCATGAAACTGCCCCAACCACAGCCAATATCGAGTATCCGCATGCCCGGTCGGAGCTTTAGTTTGCGACAGACTAATTCTAACTTATGTTGTTGCGCCTGTTCTAAATCGTCGGTTTGTTGCCAATAGCCGCAGGTATACACCATGCGTGAATCAAGCATCGCCTTAAAAAGGTCATTGCCTTTATCATAATGATGCCGGCCAACCTGCCATGCACGAGTGGGGGACTGGAGATTAAACAAGCGTGCTTTCATGCAGTGCCAGGCCATGCGTGGCGGCGTTACTTCAGCCTGCACGCGGTAATGTAGAAGCTTTTCGATAAACACATCGAGTTGTTCGCAATCCCATGCTTTTGCCATGTACCCTTCGCCAAGTGCTAAGTTGCCGCGGGCTAATACATCAGGCAGCAGCTTTGGATCATGCAATTGCATATCCCAAGGGCGGTCACCATTGATGTGAATATCTGCTGCCCTAAGCGTTTGCTCGACAAAAGAAGCGGAGGTTGTCATGCTTTACTTCCGTTTATTGAAATACATAGCGAAAGTGTAGAACAACAGCTAATTTTTGCATGATGTTAGAATAGTTCCTTTTTAGGAACTAAATTGCCTAAGGTATAATGAATGATTCTAGACAAGGGCTCCGCCAGCGCCTAGTGTGTCGTTCAATGGGAAAGAGGGAATTATGAAAAAGTTATGGACCGCAGCATTGCTGCTGGTATTAGTGGGCTGTGCTGCAGAGCCTCAGGGCTTAAGTTCAGAACAACAGCAGCTATTAAAGAGTGTCGACTTTATGCGACCTTACGAGCTATCCCGCACCGATGTGAGCATCACCAGCTTAGGCGAAGTGCAGGGGCAATCTTGTCAGGCCAACATTTGGGATGCTGAACCGACACAAGAAGCAGCACTGCTACAGCTAAAGCTTGCCGCGGCTAGTCTTGGTGCAAATCACGTGATTTTAAAAGGTTGTGAGCGCAGTACCAGTGATGACTGTTCATCGCGTTGGTTGTGCACGGGGGATGCCCACCAACTACAGCCTTTGCAGTAAATTAATCTATAGGAGTCATTATGCGAATTGCTACTCGGCAAGCGGATTTAATAGGCAAAACTGATATTTTACGTTTGAATTCATTGTCAGAGTTAACCGGTTGCGAAATCTTAGTCAAATTAGAATCGCAAAACCCCGGCGGCTCCATCAAAGACCGCGCTGCCTTGCAAATGATCAAAGATGGCTTTGCTAGCGGTGAGTTAAAAGAAGGCATGACAGTCGTTGAAGGTACGGCTGGTAATACCGGTATCGGTTTAGCATTAGTTGCACGCTCGTTCGGGTTGAACATGCTAGCAGTTATGCCGAATGACCAAGCGAAAGAAAAAGAACGCATGATCGAGTTGTTCGGTGCCCAGCTAAAGACGGTTGATCCGGTACCTTTTGCCAACGAAAATCACTTTTACCATACTGCGCGTCGTCTTGCGGAAAGTCGCGAAGACTATTGGTGGGCCAATCAATTTGAGAACACCAGTAACGCCCGTGCACACTATTTAGCTACCGGGCCTGAAATTTGGGAACAAACCGAAGGCAAAATTGATATTTTTGTCTCAGTGGCAGGAACCGGTGGAACCATCGCTGGTAACTCGATGTTCTTTAAAGAAAAGAATGAGAACATTCAGGTGTGGGTAATTGATCCGGACGGTTCGGGGATTTATAACTACCTGAAAAGTGGTGAGTTTGTAAGTGAAGGCAGTTCACTCACTGAAGGCATTGGCATCATGCGCTTGGTGGAAAACTTCAAGCAAGCTAAAGTTGATGCCGCAGTTAATTTACCTGACCAAGATCTGGTTAGCTTATCGCGATATGTTTTAGAGCATGAAGGCTTGGTGTTAGGTAGCAGCTCGTGTTTAAACGTAGCTGGCGCTTTGCAAGCAGCATTATTGGAAGGCCCTGGCAAAACCATCGTGACGTTCGTGTGTGACCTTGGTGAACGTTCAGCAAGCAAACTTTATAACCCAGAGTACTTAACTGAAAAAGGTTACTCGCTAGAAGTAGAGCCAATAGAGGAGTTATTGGCGCGTTATCGCAACCAAGGCGATCGCGTGTGGTACCGAACAGCTTAAAATGACAGCTGCATCCGATACCCGTCAGCATTATCGTCATAGTAACTTTTCAAAATATCGATAACTTCAAAGCCGCGCTTGGTGTACAAAGCCAGCGCGGTTGTGTTGGTCGTTTTCACTTCAAGTACAACGCAACTGGCTAGATGCTGCTTTGCTAATTCGATGGCATGCTCGAGTAAAGCTCTACCTAGACCACTCCCACGTGTGCTTGGCTTCGAGGCGATCGAATATAAACGCCATTTCTTACTGTTCGAGCGCGTCAGTAAAATGTAGTAACCCAGCAGCTCGCCGCTGCTATTAAGCGCAACGTAAACGTGGCTACTAGCACTACGTGTGAGGCGGGCAAAGCTGCGCTCACCGATACAGCTATCAGTGAATACGCTGGTTTCAAGCTCGTGGAGCAGTTTTACGTGCTCCCGTTTTGCGGGCATGATAGCCCACACTGGCTCACTATTATTTTTCATCAAGTCGCCGTGCAAAGTCGCGCATAATAATGTGGTAGAGCTCATCACCTAATAACAAGTCTTCCACGCCTGCATCAATCGAAGGGTTATCATTGATTTCAATAACAACAGGACCTTTGTTGGTCAGTTTCATATCCACACCATACAATCCGTTCCCGATTAAACGAGTGGCCTGTAATGCTGTTTTAACTACTTCTTTAGGTACTTGATGCACACCCACAGTTTCAAAACCACCAGATTTAGCACGAGTAGTGGTACTGGCATGGTTGTAAATTTGCCAGTGGTTACGCGCCATATAGTATTTACAGGCGTAAATTGGTCGGTTGTTTAGTATGCCAATGCGCCAATCATATTCAGTTTTCACAAACTCTTGCGCCAACAAAATAGTCGACTTGTTGAAAAGCTTTGCGGCTACTTCTTCAAATTCTGCGCTGTTTTCAGCTTTTTCAACGCCAATTGAAAACGACCCGTCTGGAATTTTAAGCACTACTGGGTAACCCAAACGGTCACCTAATTCAGCGTAATCTATATGCTGCTGACTCAATAAAAGCTCAGTGCGAGGCGTGGGAATATGGTGTTTATCCAACAGCTCTTTCAAGAACACTTTATTGGCGCATTTTAAGATAGAGTCAGGGTCATCAATCACCACCATACCGTTTGCTTGGGCTTTCTTAGCAAAATGATACGAGTAATGATTGATACGCGTGGTTTCACGTATAAACAAAGCGTCAAATTCCAACAAGCGATTGTAGTCGCTCATCGTGATCAATTCGGCATCGATATCAGCTTCTTTAGCGGCGCGAATAAATTTTTGCAACGCGCGCTTATCACTGGTTGGAATCGGCTCGTTAGGGTCATGCAAAATTGCTAGGTCGTAGCGATACTCTTTCTTAGTACGCGCTTTGCGCCAAACACTTTTGCTAAAGCTATCGAGGGCTTCACCAAAAAACGTTTGTTGCTCGTCACTCAACTCAGGCAGTGATCCCGCGCGTAGCAGATTGATATGCCAGCGGCCCTCATGCACGAACTCTACCCAAATTATTGGGCAGGGATAGCGGTCGAATATTTGGCGCGCGAAGTTATTAAGTAAGCTGTGCTCAGTTCGACCGAAACATATCAAAATGTTAATTGAGCTCGCAGTGTCTGCTGTCGCCAGAAACTTATTAAGCTGCTTATCGTCATTACCCAACAACAATTGGTAATGAGAGAAGTTTGCTAAGTCATTAATAGTGGAAACAGAAGGTAACGCTCGGTGGCCACGTGCTTCGGCAAGTAGACTGACATAATATCCGGTCGACAAATAGCTTAAGTCGCGGCATAAGTTTAATACTTGCGCACGACCTTTACTGCCACTGCCGAGCAGATATTCACTGGCTTCAAGGGTGGTTTGGCTGGGGTAATAGGGCTGCCAGTCGCTGATGTCTTCTAGAATGATTAAGGCTGAATTTTGCATGATGCCTCCAAGGCTAAACTGCTGCGCAATATGTATGCTTTTTATACGCAAAACACAAGATAAATATTACACAAAAAGCTTTAAATAAGTGTAATTCTTAGATATTACTTTGTGGGTAAGCTACTCTTTGAATAATCAATATATTTCGGAGCTTAAACATGCTGACATTGCTAGCAAAATTCTTAAAAGCGCTGAATTCTGAATCTGGAGTTTGGGCACTAGTAATTGCCTTTATTTTAGGGATGATTCTAGGCTTTACGCCATTGTGGCGCGTTCACAATCTGGTGATCTTACTTATTGCGCTACTCTTTAGAGTGAACCTAACCGGTTTTATATTGAGCTTTATGTTGTGTTCCGGTGTCGCGTTTTTATTAGATCCTTGGTTCCATGATTTTGGCTACTACCTGTTGTCTCATGAAAGTTGGATACCGCTGTGGCAAGGCATGTACGAATCAGCAGTTTGGCGAGTATTGCAATTTCATCATACCATTACGTTAGGTAGCGTTATCTTAAGTCTCGGGTTCGCCCCAATTTTAGGTGTGATTAGCTTTATTATTATTACGCAATACCGTACCCATATTCAGACTTGGTTTAACAAGCTGCGCATTGTGAAAATGCTGAAAGCCAATAAGTTTTGGAATATCTATACGGGCTTACGGGGGTAATAACATGACGACTCAAACTCAAGAAAAACAAATTCGTCGAAGTGCTATTCGCTGGCCAGGCTTGGCGGCATTTATTGTAATTTGTGCCGTGCTCGTGCTCTTTTCTTGGTTACTGCTCGATACCATCTTGCGTTGGACCATGCAGACCACTTTGGGCACCCTTAATGGCGCTGAAGTTAATATAGAATCTGTTGAGCACCGTTGGTCACCTTTGGGCTTAAAAGCTAAGGGTGTGCAGTTTACTGATCCGGCAGAACCTGATTTCAACCGTTTAGTGGTAGGCGAAATTGACGGTCACTTAAATGTCGAGCAACTCTTGCTCGGTCGGGTGCATTTTGAAACGGTAGTAAGTACGGGAATTCGAGTTCACCAACCGCGAGAATCGACTGGCGATGTTTACGAAATCCCAGATAAAAGTGAGATTTCGAAGTGGGCCAAGCAAGGCTTAGACTCGCTCGATATTAAATTACCGAGCGTTGACGACATTGTCGGACGAGTCGATTTAAAAACGCCGACTGCAATTGCCGCCGCGAAGGCTAATTACCAAGAGCATAAAGCTAAGGTGGATGCTGCGCGGGAATCCATTCCGACTGAAGACGAGCTACAAGCCTATCAAGACCAACTGAAGGTGCTGAGCGAAACCGAGGTTAAAACTCCTGAAGATCTGAGTAAGCTGCAAAAGCAGTTGGCAGATTTGAAGGCGCGTTTTAAAGCTGACCGTGAACGCTTAGCCAATTTCAAAGCAACAGTTACAGCTGCCGCAGAGCAAGTAAAAAGTGATCTTGCAGCAGTACAGGATGCTCCGGGGCAAGATATGGAGCGTGTGCAAGAGCTCATGCAGCTAAATAGCGAAGGCCTTACAGAAATAACCGCTGTGTTATTTGGTGAACAAATGCGGCAATGGAGCCAATATGTTTTGTTAGCTTACGAACAAGTTGCTCCTATGCTGGCGCGTTCTGCCAATGAAGCGTTGGTAGAGCCGCCGCGTGGCGAAGGTATCTGGTTTGAATTTGCTAGCGAATCTGCGCCGCCGAGTTTTTTAATTAAACAAGCAAAAACCGAATTTGCTTGGGGCGAAACCGTACTGGACGTTGATTGGACCAACATTACCCATCAGCACGAACAGCTCGGCCAACCGACCACCTTTACTGCTCGCGCAGATAACTCCAACCTCTGGAAAACTCTGAACTTAAATGGCGAAATGGCGCTGACAGAGGGCGGGATTGATGCCAAGCAACAATGGCAACTTAAAGGCATTCAGCTGGCTAACTTAGCCTTAAGTGAGCGTAGTGAGTTGATGGCATCTATTGCTTCAGCATTGCTAGATAGTGAAGGCTCGATTGCCTTGCGCGATAACCTATTTGATGGTGGCGGCGTGGTTCGACTGGCCGATATGCAAGTCTTGGCGGAAGCCGATAACCGCTGGAGCCAAGTGGTGGCTGAAACACTGAAATCGCTGAATCGTCTTGATATACGGGCGGCGTTGGCAGGCTCGTTGATGTCGCCTGATGTGAAGCTCGATTCTGACCTCGATCGGCAGTTAGGCAGTGCGCTAAAAGCATCGGCATTAGAGGCTGGTAAAGCTGAGCTTGCTACCTTTAAAGATAGCTTACAAGGGCAGGCAGGTGGCTTCCTAGGCGAGCAGCAAGGTGGTCTCGATGAGTTACTCGGGCTGGTAAACTCAGCGGATAGCCGCGATGAAAAACTCAAAGAAATGTTAGGTTTTAATCTAGAAAACAAACTGGAAGATAAAGTGAAAGATAAACTAAAAGGTTTATTTGGAAACTAAAAGAAAGGAGCGCATCGCGCTCCTTTTTTTATTTACTATTCAAGAATTCAGCTAGCACATCCGCCTTTGTTGCAATGCTAAATAAGCCATCAAGATGACCCCAGATACCTTCTATCTCTTCATATTGAGGGTTTTTGTTTTGGCTATTTAAAACGTCCACCGCTTGCTGAGCTAAGTAGGGTTGCAGCAATAAATCGCCTTTCGCTGGCAAGAACAGCGTTTTCGCTTTAATTTTAGCTAACCCTGTAGCTAAATCAGTGTCGTGGCCGGCAATAAATAATTGGTTGGCTCGAACCAAGTATAATATGTGGTTTGCATCGGCAAGAGGCGCGCGAGCAGCAGAGCTTTCAAATAAAAAGTCGAGAGTCGGCAAGCTATTGGTAACGCTAGCAAGGCCTGCTTCTGGTAGCACTTCCGGCTTTGGCGCACGCATGTTCATACTAACTGGGTGCATGGCTTGCTGAGTTATCATCGCCAGCGTGCTGGTTAACCCTGTTAGCGGTTTTTCGCCCTCATAGTAATTGCCTTGATTCCAGTTCGGGTCAGCCTTAATTGGTCGAGCCCAATGTTCGAGCGCCATAATTGTCCAAGCGTCCATAGCTCCGGCACCAATCACTGACACCATACGCTCCACCATATCGGGGTAGGCTGCCGCCCACTCAATGGCTTGTAGCGACCCCATCGAAGGACCAATCACCGCATGTAGCTTAGTGATGCCTAAACTTGCGAGTAGCTCGTGTTGCACGTTAACAAAATCACGAATAGTAACCACGGGAAAGTCTAAACCATAGGTTTTACCTGTGTGCGGATTGATAGATGCAGGGCCAGTTGTAATCACATGAGGCAGCCCAGGGAAAGCGTTGACCAAAGTATCTGAGCTGATTACAAAGTACTTGTCTGTATCTATGGCTTTGCCAGGCCCTATGATGGCATCCCAATAACCAGGCGCAGGGTCTTCCGGAGAATATTTACCTGCTGCGTGGCTATTCCCTGAAAAGAAGTGGGTAATTAAAATGACGTTATCTTTCGCCGCATTCAAATGCCCGTAACTTTCCCAGCCCACGGTAACTTCAGGAATGACTTCACCGCCCACGGTGGCAAAGTTAGTGGTTGTGAAGGCTTTCTTATCAACCAGTAACTCTGCCCATGCAGTTTGGGTAAAGAGTAGGGATAGTGTCGTGGTAACGACAATGAGTAAACGCATCATGAGGAACGCTCCAATAAATAGTTTTCGTACTGCTTGCGCAGTTCGTTTTTGATGAGTTTGCCGGTGCCTGTATGCGGCAATTCGGGAACCGCAATAATGTCATCAGGCATCCACCACTTGGCAATTTTTCCTGCTAAAAAGGTGTACAACTCTTCTTTGGTGACTTGCATTCCGGTATTAATAACAACAAGTAACAGTGGCCGTTCATCCCACTTCGGGTGTTTAACGCCGATAACGCAGGCTTCACTTACCGCAGGGTGCTGGCTACAAATATTTTCGATATCGAGTGAGCTAATCCATTCACCGCCACTTTTGATCACGTCTTTTTTACGATCAACCACCTTCATATAGCCATGCGCATCAATAACTGCGATATCACCGGTGTATAACCAGCCGTCCACGAATACATCTGGATCTTCGCGTTGGAAATAACTACTGGCTATCCACGGGCCACGCACGCGTAGCTCTCCGCTAGTTTTGCCATCATGCGGTAATGAGTCGCCATTGGCGTCGACGATATCGAGGTCTACGCCAAAGCAAGCTCGTCCAGCAGTGGTTTGAATTGCGTAGCGGTCTGCAGTGGGCAGCGCCATGAGTTCTGGTGTGGGCGGCGCAGAGCAAGCCAAAGGCCCAGTTTCAGTCATTCCCCAAATGGGTTGCCAATATACATCATAGAGCTCATCGAACGCTTGTACCAAGCCGAGAGGCGAGGCCGCACCCCCGACACAAACTCGTTCGAGGGAAGGAATTTGACCGCCAGCTTCACGTAAGTAGTTGTGTAATGTCAGCCAAATTGTAGGTACGCCTAGGCCTACTGTTACTCGCTCATTATTGATGAGTTCATGCATCGCAGCACCTGACATACCCGCACCTGGCAGTACCAGCTTGGTGCCTGCCAGTGGCGCTGCATAAGGTGCGCCCCAAGCGCCGGCATGATACATGGCAACCATAGGCATGAGTACGGTTGCATCGGAAAGTGCCAGTAGCTCGCGGCTAACCGTCGCTTGTGCATGGAGTACCATGGCACGATGCGAGTTCAGTACACCTTTAGGATTGCCAGTAGTTCCTGAGGTATAGCACAACATGGCAGCGCTATCTTCGTGCAATACGGGCCACTCATAGTCATTGGGCTGCGATTCCAGCAATGACTCATAATTATAAAGAGGAAGTTTTATATCGTTGAGCTGCGGCTGTTCATCGGCATCGGCGAGAATGACGATTCCCTTTACTGTTTTTAGGTCGTTAGCAAACTCATGCAAGAGGTCTAAAAAGCTAATATCGACAAACAGCCAGGTATCTTTTGCGTCATCAATAATCCAGCGGATTTGCTCAGCGAGTAAGCGCGGGTTAACGGTATGGAGAATAGCTCCAACGCCGCTAACCGCGTAATACATTTCCATGTGACGATAGGTATTCCAGGCTAAGCTTGCTATCCGATCACCCGGTTGAATATCTAGCGTTTCCAAGGCATTGGCAAGCTGACAGGTGCGCTGATAGCAGTCACTGTAGCTGTAGCGATGGATATCTCCTTCCACGCGGCGTGATACGATTTCTTGCTGCGGGTAATTACGAACGCCGTGGCGCAGTAAATCGATAATCATGAGCTGACTGCGTTGCATCGCTCCCGGAAATTGAGGTGTTGTTGCTGAAATTGACTCAAACATAATTATTCCTGTTTACCCTACCACCAAATGAATAAACCAATGGCCACGGCTAATCCCATAAGCGGGACGGCGACCGTTACTGCTGCTACCGGCCAATAGGCAGCCTGATGCGTTTCTTTACAGATACCACGAATGGTGGTTACCACATAGCCGTTATGCGGCAGTGAATCGAGAGCGCCCGAAGAGATAGCTACGATTCGATGAAGTTGATCCGGGCTCACGCCGGCATCAATGTAATGCGGGCCTAACACGGGTAGTGCGATAACTTGTCCACCGGAGGCCGAGCCGGTTAAGCCTGCGATAACACTGACTGCGACTGCAGCACCAACCAACTCGTTGCCAGGGAGGCTAGTCATGATGGCTACCGCTTGGTCAAATGCTGGTGTGACCTTCGCAATGCTCCCAAAACCGACGACAGCGGCGGTGTTGCCGATGGCAACTAATGCACCTGTCGACGCTTCAGCAATAGCATTAGATAAGTTGCGGAAGTAACGGTGGTTAATAATAGTTATCGCCAAAACACCACCGGTTAACGCAATAATCAACGCGTTTTGCTTGAGGTCATCGTGAAAAATGAAGCTCAAGGTCAGCACCACCACTAAAGGAACTAAACCTGTAATAGGCGAAGGCAATGCACGATTTTGGCTTTGCGGATCACCGTCACGAGACTCGAACACCTCGCCATTGGCAACGGCTTTGCGAATGAGTTTGTTCAGCCACCAATAACCAAATAGCGCCATCAAAATGGCAACAAAAAGGCTAACCTCCCATGCTGCGTAAGGTGATGTACCAAGGTATTGAATGGGAATCCAGTTTTGAATCTCAGGTGAACCTGCTGAGGTCATGGTAAAGGTGACAGAGCCAAAGGCTAGCGCAGCGGGAATAAAGCGCCGCGGCAAATTGGCGTCTTTAAATAATGATAGCGCCATGGGATATACCGAAAAAGCGACCACGAAAACACTAACGCCACCGTAGGTTAAAATGGCACATGCAAGTACCACAGCTAACATCGCTTGTTTTCTACCTAAGCGCGTAATTATCCACTTGGCGACACTATCCGCAGCCCCGGTGTCTTCCATAAACTTACCGAACATTGAGCCCAGTAAGAACATAAAGAACCAAGACGCGACAAAGCCAGCAAAGCCATCCATGTAGGTGCTAACGAAGTTGATATCGCCCTGAAATAGTGGAACATTACTGCACAGCGCAACGACGACAGCGCACAGTGGTGCACTGATAAATAAGTTCATACCGCGAAGGGTCAAAATAATCAGCAGAACAAGTCCACCGACTAAACCAATCATGCTTAACATGCATTACCTCGTTTAGGGTGTGTTTCAGGGAGCCATGACCTGAAGCGCTACATTGACCTCCTGCATCATGCTTTATCAAAAAGCATTTTTACATAGTACTAACGTACAGAATACAAATTAAAAACTATGCGCTAGTGTACTTAAGCCATGACATTAAGTGTTTTCGCAACACCATAAATACGATTAAACAATAAAAAATATAATTATTAACCCCTAAAATCGGGAGAACGACATCATGAGTCAACCCAAATTTCGCCGCTCGCTTGTAGCTGCTGCTATTGCATCAGTTATGGTGATGCCAGCAATGGCGCAAGAAACGCAAGAGAATGAGACGCAAGAATTTAAAGGGCTTGAGCGCATTGAAGTTACCGCACGCCGCAAAGCTGAAAACCTCCAAGAAGTACCAGTCTCAGTCAGTTCATTCAGCGCTAACGACCTCGAAGAAATCGGTGTTGAAGATATCACTGAATTACAGCAGCGCGTTCCTAACGCGACTATCCAAGTAGGTCGAGGCACCAACTCAACATTGACGGCGTATATTCGTGGTGTCGGTCAACAAGACCCGTTATGGGGTTTTGAACCTGGTGTAGGTGTTTATATTGATGATGTATATGTGGCTCGCCCACAAGGCGCTGTACTCGAAGTATTCGATATTGAACGAATAGAAGTGCTGCGCGGTCCTCAAGGTACTTTGTATGGTAAAAACACCATTGGTGGTGCGCTTAAGTATGTAACCAAAGAACTCACTGGTTATAACGAGTTCAGTATCCAAGGTACCGTAGGTAGCTACAATCAACGCGATATTAAGCTATCAGGGCAAGCTGCATTGTCCGATAATTTCTATATTGGTGGCGCATTAGCATCACTGCAACGCGATGGCTTTGGTGAGTTTGTTAATACCGGTGAAGAAAACTACAACAAAGATTTGATGACAGGCCGCTTCAATGCCAAGTGGTTAGTCAGTGACGATTTGTCGGTGAAATTCTCTTACGACAAAACCAAAGATGAATCGAATGCGAAAGGTGGTCATCGCTTACTGACGAGCTTGGTCACAGGTCAAGAACCCTATGACGACGTGTTTAACTCGAATACGGCAATGCCAACGGATAACCTCGTCGAAACAGAAGGTTGGTCGGTAACTGTTGATTGGGATATCAACGACAATTGGGGCTTTAAATCAGTAACCGCAGGACGCGAAGGTTATACCAATACCAATATCGACTTTAACTCGACCGGTGAGCCTATCTTTATGGTGCCGGCCTTGTACGAAGATGAGCAGTTCACGCAAGAATTCCAAATGAATTACACCAACAATCAAAACTTTGATTTTGTCGGTGGTGTTTACTTCTATGATGGTGAAGCTTGTGGCGTATTTGGTACCGTGTTGCCGATGTACCTAGCGGCATTAGGTGGTGTAACCGTAGATAACGGCGGTTGTGTTGATACCAATAGTGTTGCGGTATTTGGTCAAGGTAACTACCAAATTGATGACCAGTGGACCTTAACCTTAGGTGGTCGCTATACCAAGGATGAAAAAGATGCTGAAGTGCAACGCTTCACATACTTAGGTGTGCATTACATCAACCGCGGTCAGCAAGATTTTGGTACGCCATTTGCGGTGAACTCAGATTTCACCACCAAAGCAGATTGGAGCCGCTTCTCACCGCATGTGGCTGTGAACTATAAATTAAGTGATGACATGATGTTCTACGGTAGCTACAGCAATGGCTTTAAGTCCGGCGGTGTGGATATGCGTGGCGACCAATCATTGAACCCTGAAATTAACAAGCCGTATGATCCGGAAATCGTTGATACCTTTGAAATGGGTATGAAATCGGAGTTACTGGATGGCACCATGCGTTTAAACGCATCGGTATTCTACTCAGATTACACCGATATGCAGGTAACTGTGCAACGTGTCGTACCAGCAGGTATCTCGTCACAAGTATTAAACGCTGGTGAATCGACAGTGAAAGGTTTTGAAATTGAAACCGTGATTGCTGTGACGGATAGCTTCAACATTAACGCAATGTTAGGGCACATCGATGCTGAGTTTGACTCTGTTGTGTATACCGAGCCTGCAACCGGTGAAACGACGGATGTAACGGATGCTTGGTCATTTGCGAACACGCCAGAGTGGACGGCGAGTGTCGGTCTTAATAAGTCGTTTGACACAGAGTATGGTCAAATCGTGTGGTCAGCGAACTATGCTTACCGCAGTGAAACTCAGCTCTTTGAAGCACCTTCACAACTTGACCAAGATAGCTATGGCCTCCTCAATACCAGTGTGGTTTGGTATGCGAACGGTGGTCAGTGGCACGTTGGCCTACATGGCAAGAACTTAACAAATGAGACATACCGTATTGGTGGTTACAACTTCGGACCTATCTTTGGTGATGATGCTGTAATCGGTTTCTACGGTGACCCTCGAACGGTCTCCCTGTCGGTGGGATATAAGTTTTAATCCCACGCAGCAGTTACCGGCACAAAAGTGCCGGTAACCGCTGACTTTCCTCAATGGACGCGTTAGCATGGTGAATACTTTTTCAACAAGTAGTGAAACTGGTATGGCGCGTGCAATTATTGCTGATGATCACCCTTTGTTTCGAGCGGCCTTAAAACAGGCGTTAGCTGAAACCCTTTCTACTCCTGCTTTAGAGGTGGCTTGTTTTGAGCAGCTCTTAGAGCAGCTTATTGCCGAGCCGCAAATCGAACTGGTATTACTCGATCTGACCATGCCAGGCAATAAAGGCCTGACAGGGTTGGTCTCCTTGCGCAGTCGATTCCCGGATATTTTAGTGGTAATCGTTTCCGCCAATGAACAGATTAGCGTGATTCGACAGGCGATGGCGTATGGTGCTAGTGCTTATATTCCTAAGTCGATGCCCTTAGCTGACCTCCAAGGCGCTATTCACACGGTTCTTGCCGGCGATACATGGTTGCCTGCGCATCTCGCAGAAACTGTATATGCTGAAACTGTGGATGAAACC
Organism: Pseudidiomarina sp.; assembly: GCA_048269045.1. Classification (GTDB taxonomy): domain Bacteria; phylum Pseudomonadota; class Gammaproteobacteria; order Enterobacterales; family Alteromonadaceae; genus Pseudidiomarina. The sequence continues at coordinate 57,866 of JBLWUG010000005.1, read as the reverse complement.
CTTGATTTCGCGCAGCGCTTAGAGCAGTTAACACCGCAGCAATATCGAGTATTGGAAGCATTGGCGGATGGTATGCTGAATAAGCAAATTGCCTATGAGCTTAATGTCCAAGAAACGACGATTAAGCAACATGTGTCAGCCATACTAAGAAAGCTAGATGTGGTAAATCGAACCCAAGCGGGAATTGTATTTAAGCAGATGTTAAGCCCAATGAGCGAACTTTAATTAAGCTTGTACTTTGCGTTTGATGAGGCGTTTTAGCGCGGCAAGCTTGATTGGCTTGGGTAAAAATGAAGCATGTTCAGCGATCACTTGTTCCCGCACCCACTCATCGGGATCCGCCGAATTAATAATTGCAGCTATAGTATGTTCACCATAGTGTTGTCTCACCACCTTAAGCACATCAATTCCAGTATCGCCACGATCGAGGTGATAGTCGAAGATTAGCAAGTCAGGAGCTGCTTTATCTAATGGCAGTTGTTCACGGTTGCTGGCCTGCGTCACCGTCGCCCCCCAGTCAGTTAACAGTTGCGCCATAGCCTTTAAAACTGTGGGGTCGTTATCTAATAACCATACTTCATGTTGTTCTAGAAAGGCTTCACTCGGGTTAAAGCTTGGTAATGGTGAGCCAACTGCAATCGCCTCCCATTTAGCGGGGGTTAATTGCAGTGAGAAGGTTGTGCCTTGGCCTTCTTGAGATTCCAGTTCTAACGGGATGCTAAGCAACCGACACATGCGGTCAACAATAGCGAGGCCCAAGCCAATACCTGGGTTATCACCGAGTTCGTTTAGCTGATGAAACTCTTGAAATATTTTATCGCGTTGACTGGCTGGAATGCCCCGACCTGTATCCATGATATGAAGCTTGATATCAGTACTATGGCGACGTACACCAACGATGATTTTTCCGGCATCCGTATAGCGAACCGCGTTGGAAATTAAATTTTGAAGTATTCTTGAAAGCATCTTTCGGTCAGTGACCAAAACAGCGCGTGTGCGGACATAGCGCAAACTCACACCTTTGCGCGCAGCAATGACTTTCTGGCTGTCAATAATCGGTTGAATAACTTCGTGCAGCGCCACTTGCTGCAGGTTAACCGGGAGGTTGCCTTCTTCCAGACGCGACATTTCCAATAACATGGTTAGCAGCTCTTCTGCGTTGTGCAGTGATTGCTGGATCTGTTGAGTTAGTTGCGCGGAGTTACCGTCCACTTGGCGCCTTAACATGTCACAAAATAGCGTGGCGGCGTTGAAGGGCTGCATCAAGTCATGGCTCACTGCAGCGAAGAAACGAGATTTACTCTGGTGAGCGAGCTCCTCGGCTTGTTTAGCTTGTAATAGCTGCTCGGTGCGTTCGGCGACGCGCTGCTCCAGCTCTAGGTTCGCTTGCTCTAACCCGCGCTGGGCGTTTACGAGTTCAGTAATGTCGGTATAGGTTGTAACGAAACCGCCATCGGGCATGGGCGCACCTTGCAGCTCAATGACCGTATCACCTTGTTGGCGCTGGTAGCGATAAGTACTACCTTGCTCAAGAAACCTCAGCCGCTTTTCAACTTCCTCGTCAATAACGTCGGCGCTGCTGGTATGGATCAACCCACGTTCGGCGTTAAAACGTAATAGATCAGCGACGGGCATCCCAGCTTGTAAGAAGCCCGACGGGTATTGAAATACCTCGACATAACTCCGATTCCAGGCCACTAAACGTAACTCTTGATCGATGACGCTGATGCCTTGGGGAATGTTCTCTACCGATGCTTGCAGCAGTTCTCGGTTAAATTTATAAAGCTGCGAAGCTTGGGTAGCCCAGTTAACCACGCGAGCAATGGGGACACCGGGTTGTTGCGTTACCGCATCTAATAGTATGCGGCTCGCAGCACTCCCAATAACCGCAGCTAGCTCGCGCTCGATACGTACGAGTACATAAGAAGGTACTAAATCGTCGGTAGGGGCAGTGGTTAAATCAAGCTGCAGACGTTTGCTTAAACGTTCCAATTCAAGGGTGTCGAAGAAGCGCGCTAAAAGTTGTCGAATTCGACCCCAGCTTATCGGTTGATGTTGATAGTGTTCAGGATGACCACCCATAGGGTCGGTAAAAAGTCTTCGTTGCTGACGTTCAATGGTATCGGCAGAAAATAACAGTGAACCGCAAATATAGAGCAGCAAGTTACAACCTAAACTAATCCACACGCCATCACTCAACTCTATGTCTGAGAGACCACGGTTGATTGGTAAGGAAGGTAAGAATAACAACCACAACCACAGTAAAGTGCCGACGAAAATACCTAGTGTGGTACCTATTTTGTTACCGCGTTGCCATAATATTCCGCCTAACATTGCTGGCGCGAGCTGTGCCAATAGTGCCAATGATAAGAGGCCAGCATTTACCAACGGCAAGCTGGTGGCGGTGAGGCGGTGAAAGCCATAGGCGAGCAAAATAATGAGAATAATAGTCGAACGCCGAATATTTAAAATGCGCTGCGGTGTGAAATTCGTGCTCTGTAAACGCTTATGAGTGGCGCGTAGCCATAACGGCATGATCACATCGTTCGACATCATAATACTGAGCGCTAAGGTGGCGATGATCACCATGCTGGTGGCAGACGCTAAGCCACCAATAAATGCCAACATAGTGATACTTGGCTGGTCAGCTTGCATCAATAACGTCAGCATAAAGGTATCGGTTTGTGCTGCTGCAGGGGTGAGCAGCAGACCAGCTAATGCGATGGGTAGAATAAAAAGATTGATCGCGAATAAATAAAGTGGGAATGCCCAGCGCGCCGTGCGCAACTCGTCGGGGTCAGTATTTTCTATGTAACTCACGTGAAATTGTCGCGGCAGACAAAACATGGAGATGGCACCCAACAATATGTGCGTGAGGTAGATGTAGCCACCTTCTGGGCGGCCCGTGAAAACCTCGCTAACGTCACTATGTGCTGCCGCTTGTATAACAATGTCATGCACGCCATCAAACAGTACATAACTGACATATAAACCGACGCCCATGAAGGCAAGTAGCTTAACGATGGACTCAAAGGCCACAGCATCCATCAAGCCTGAATGTTGCTCAGCCAGGCTCATACGACGAGTGCCAAACAAAATGGCAAACATCATCATGGCGAGCGCCACGAGTGCAGCAATATCACCAAACCAGGGTAGCGGTGTGTTCGAGAATCCTGTAACCGCGGCAAAGCTACCAGCAACAGCGCGCAATTGTAGTGCGATGTAGGGAACGATGCCGATCAAGGCGATGCTGGCGACCACCACGGCAAGCCACGAGGACTTACCATATCTATGACTAATTAAGTCGGCGATAGAGGTAAGATTATGCTGTTTACATACGTGTAATAGTCGTAATTGAATACGGTGGGCAAACAGGAAAACTAAAATGGCGCCGATATAAGTGGGTGCAAAGGACCAACCAAAGTGCGCCGATTGCGTGACGGTGCCGTAAAATGCCCACGTCGTACAATGAATACCTTGAGCAAGAGCGTAGCGATACGGCTTAATTTGGTTCGGCGGCTGGCGCTCACCGCGATAAGCAATGCTGTATAAAATGGCGATGTATGCCATGGCAATGAAAATAGCTACGCCAGTGCTGAGCATGCTTAACGGGACCCATCTTGCTGGTCAGGGAGAACTAAAAAGCTCCAGTGCCATTTAATGGCGCCGAGGCGTAATAGTAATGTGGTAAGCCCACCGCAGGTAATTGCAAAAATAGACGAATAAGGTGCAATTAATACGAACACTGAACCACCCGCTATACAGGTGACCGCATAGAGCTCACTCTTTAATACCATGGGAATATCACGGGCAAGCACGTCTCGAAGCATACCGCCAAAACATGCCGTAATGGTACCCATAATGATGCAGATCAATGGCGAAAAACCGGCTTCTAGTGCACGTTGCGCGCCCATGACCGTGAAAAAAGCGACACCAAAGGCATCCGCGACCAGCAACGTGGTTTTATGAATGTAGTGTTTATAGCGCAACCACACAATGGTCAGTAAAGACGTTGCCAAGATGGTATAAAGGTAGAAGGTGTCTCTGGTCCAAAACACCGGCAAGTCTATGATCAAGTCACGTATAGTACCGCCACCAATGGCTGTTACTGTGGCTAGCACGAGAATGCCAAAGCCATCCATTTTTTTACGGAATGCCAGTAGGGCTCCAGAAATCGCAAAGACGGCGACCCCTAAATGGTCAATCCAATAAAAAAGCGTTGTGATATCCATGCTTTATTTTTATTTTTCCCAATATAGAGATGAAACTTATCAAAAGAGTGTACGTCAATTCACTCCCTATTTAAGCAAAATTTCGTTAGAATGCTGGCTAATCATGAAAAACTGGTGATGTGGGCTTGTTTGCTTTAGATTAAGCCCCCATTGATCACTATATATATAGCAATTTAAAGGAAGAGACGTTATGGACTTTTTGATTCCAACAGCATACGCACAAGACGCATCAGGCCAGCAAGGCGGCGGTATGGAGCTAATCTTCATGCTCGTTATGTTCGGTCTAATTTTTTACTTTATGATTTATCGCCCACAAGCAAAACGCGTTAAACAGCATAAAGAACTAATCTCTAGCGTTGCTAAAGGCGACGAAGTATTAATGAACGGTGGTTTTGTTGGTCGCATCGTTAAAATTGCCGACGACAAAGACTTTATGGTCATCGCCGTTGCAGAAGGTATGGAAATTACCGTACAGAAATCAGCAGTAACCGCAGTACTACCTAAGGGTACGATGAAATCTCTATAATTAGAGATAAGGATTTAACGTGTTGAATAAGTTTCCGCTCTGGAAAAACCTGATGGTTGTCGTCATTTTGGCGATAGCCGCGGTGTATGCGTTACCGAATATGTACGGTGAAGATTATGCTGTACAAATTTCGGCAGGTCGCACTGCAACGGTTGATATGAATACGCTAGGAAAGGTTGAGAAAACGCTTGATGAACTAGCCATTCAACCTAAAGGCGTAACTCTTGAAGATGGTCAGATCTTAGTACGAGTAAACTCGGACCAAGAACAGCTACAAGCTCGTGATGCCATTTTACGTTCGCTAGGCTCCAATTACATCGTGGCGTTAAACTTAGCGCCGGCAACACCAGACTGGCTCGAAAGTTTGGGTGCATCACCGATGAAGTTGGGCTTGGATTTACGTGGTGGTGTTCACTTCTTAATGGAAGTGGATATGCAAGAAGCGGTTCGAAAAATTCAAGATCAGATGCGCGATACCGTGCGCAGCGAGCTACGTGAAGAGCGGATTCGTTATAGTAGTGTAACGCGTGATGGCAATGAAGTGACCATTACCTTGCGTTCAGCAGATGACTACAGCAAAGCCTATCGTTATATCAATAATCGTTACCCTGGTTATGCGCTGATCGATAATGAAGCAACGCGAACTATTCGCTTACGCATGACCGACACCAAGTTAAAAGAAACCCAAGACTATGCGGTCGCACAGAACGTAACTATTTTACGTAACCGTGTTAACGAGCTTGGCGTGGCTGAGCCTTTGGTGCAGCGTCAAGGTGCAGAACGCATTGTCGTGCAGTTACCAGGTGTTCAGGATACTGCACGAGCGAAAGAAATCTTGGGCGCTACCGCGACTCTTGAGTTCCGTTTCGTTGACGACGAAAACAGCGTCATGGATGCTGAGCGTGGTCGTGTGCCATTTGGTAGCGAGCTATTCGCCAATAGAAATGGCGGCAACGCGCTACTGAAACAAGACGTTATCTTAACCGGTGATCACATTATTAATGCGACTTCAGGTTTCGATGAAAATCAACGTCCGCAAGTGAGTATCTCGTTAGACGGTGCTGGCGGTAACAAAATGTCATTAGCGACTCGCGATAATATAGGTAAGCCAATGGCGACCTTGTTTATCGAGTTTAAAGCAACCGGCGAGCGCGATGAAAATGACCGTATTATTTTTGAGCGTCATGAAGAAGTAATTAACGTTGCCACTATTCAGGCACGTTTAGGTAGTAACTTCCGCATTACGGGAATTGGCTCACAGCAAGAAGCCCAAAACTTAGCATTATTGCTGCGTGCGGGTGCCTTGATTGCTCCAATTCAAATCGTTGAAGAACGCACCTTAGGCCCAAGCTTAGGTAAAGAAAACATTGCCTTAGGAACCCAAGCCATTATATGGGGTTTCTTGTTAGTCGTGCTGTTCATGACCTTGTATTACAAGAAGTTTGGTTTAGTCGCTAACCTAGCACTCACCTCTAACCTGGTCTTAATTATTGGCGTGATGTCAATGATTCCAGGGGCGACGTTAACCTTACCAGGCATGGCCGGTATCGTTTTAACCGTTGGTATGGCGGTTGATGCGAACGTGCTTATCTTCGAGCGAATACGTGAAGAAATTAGGGCGAAGCGCAGCCCACAGCAAGCGATTCACTACGGTTATGACAGTGCATTCTCGACGATTTTGGATGCTAACATCACCACATTAATCGTCGCTATTATTCTATTTGCCGTAGGTACAGGCCCAATTAAAGGCTTCGCTGTCACCTTAGCTATAGGTATTGTCACCTCAATGTTTACGGCTATTGTCGGTACTCGTGCAGTGATTAACGCTGTATGGGGTGGTAAACGCATCGATAAGCTGTCGGTATAGGAGACACACCATGTATCAACTTATTAGCACGAATAAAACTATACCTTTCATGCGTTTCCGCATGGGGACTTGGTTGCTCAGTGGTGTGTTGCTAATTGCATCCATCATTACGTTAAGCGTGAACTCCTTAAATTGGGGTCTAGATTTTACTGGTGGTACTGTGATTGAAGTTGGCTATGAACAGCCAGCTGATTTACCACAGATTCGCGCCACACTAGAAGCTAACGGATTTGAAAGTGCCGTGGTTCAAAACTTCGGTACGCAGCAAGATGTGTTAATTCGCATTGAGCCGCAAACGGGCGTTAAGGCGCAGGAGTTGGGCAATAGAATATTGTCCATGCTAGAAGAAGCAAGCGACTCTAGTGTTGAAATGCGTCGGATTGAATTTGTTGGCCCTAACGTTGGTGAAGAGCTGGCTGAGCAAGGCGGTTTAGCGCTCTTAACCGCGTTAATCTGTATCCTTATTTACATTGCGATGCGCTTCGAGTGGCGTTTAGCCTTAGGCGCAGTTGGTGCCTTGGCTCATGATGCTATCTTAACCCTAGGCTTATTCTCGATTTTAGGGTTAGAGTTTGACCTTACGGTATTAGCAGCACTACTCGCAGTAATAGGTTATTCGATTAACGATACCGTGGTGGTGTGTGACCGAATTCGTGAAAACTTCCGTAAATTCCGTAAGGGGTCACCTGAAGAAATCATTGATGGTGCTTTAACGAGCACGATGAGCCGTACCGTCATCACCTCATTGACAACAATCTTAGTATTGTTGGCACTGTTTTTCTTGGGTGGCCAATTAATTCATGGCTTTGCCACAGCACTACTGTTTGGTGTGGTTATCGGTACTTACTCGTCAATTTACATTGCGAGCTCACTGGCTTTCGCACTGGGTGTAAGCCGCGAAGACTTAATGCCGCCGGAAGTTGAAAAAGAAGGCGAAGACTTAGATCCGTTAATGTAAAAGTTACATAAAACAAAGATGAGTTGGAGAATTAAATGCTAGTAGTTATTTCACCGGCGAAAAACTTAGATTATGAGAGTGTCTTGCCAACCGACGAATACTCACAGCCGCGCATGCTTGAGCGAGCGCAAGAGTTAGTTGATCGTTGTCAGGCTTTATCGCCTCAACAGCTAAGTGAGTTGATGAAAATCAGTGACAAACTAGCAGGCTTAAATGCCGCTCGTTTTAGCGAGTGGCATACGCCCTTCACACCACAAAACGCACGTCCAGCTGTCTATGCTTTTGATGGCGATGTTTACACTGGGTTGGCTGCAGAAAAGCTTGATGCTGACGCAATTAAATTTGGTCAGGAACATTTGCGCATTCTCTCTGGTCTATATGGTGTGTTGAGACCGTTAGACTTAATGCAACCATATCGTTTGGAAATGGGAACTAAGCTAGACACCGCACGCGGCAAGAACCTTTATGAATTCTGGGGTGATGAAGTCACCGACATGTTGAATGAAGATTTAAGCGCTGTGAATTCCGATGTCTTGGTAAACCTAGCTTCAAATGAATATTTCTCTAGTGTTCAAAAAAAGCGGCTGAATGCCACCATCATTACGCCGGTGTTTAAAGATGAGAAGAATGGTCAGTTTAAGGTGATTAGCTTCTGGGCAAAGAAAGCCCGTGGCTTAATGGCCCGATACATAGTATCGAAACGCCCAGAAAGTGTTGCTGATTTAAAGCAATTTAATCTTGGGGGTTATCGTTATAATGCAGACGAGTCGACGGCTACAGAGTTAGTATTTTTTCGCGCTGAGCGCGATCAAACCTAGGCGCGATAAGAGGTGTGTCAATGAAAGATTTTGGTCAAGAACCGCAACAAAGTTCAAATAACAGAGGCAAGTTAATCTTTACTCTGATTGTCGTATTGGCTATCGCGGTTGCTGTAGTGTTTTGGCTGACTTACCAAAGTGAGAAAAGCCAACAGACCAGTGCTATGCCAGAGTCTCAAGTGCCTACACAGCCAGAAATAACAGCTCCGACGCCTGACCAAGAACCAGACGAGTTGGTTCCTGACATCAGCGAAACTGTGGAGTTAGAAACACAACCAGAACCTGAGCCAGAACCAGAAATGGAGATGGAACCACTGCCAGCATTAGCTGAGAGCACAGAAGTCGTGCTGCAAGAGCTAGAGCGTGCTGAGCAGAACATCACCCCGATTCAATCGGAGCAACTGATTCGAGATAGCGTAGTATTTATCGATAATCTACGCAACGGCGTGGTGATTCGCGATAAATCTATTATCGAGGGTTCAAAGTCACGCTTCCGCGTGCTTGAGCAAAATGACAAGCTTTACATCGATCCGCGTAGTTATGACCGCTACAACACCGTAGTCGATTGGTTTGTAAGCCTCGACACCGATGTTTTGGTGCAAATGCTTGATCACTACGAGCCGCTCATTAATGAAGCGTTAGCGGAAATTGGTTATCCGGATACTCAAGGTAAAATTGTACTCACTGAGGCGATTGATAAGTTACTGGAGACACCGTCAGTGGGCACAGTGATTGAGCTCAATGATGATAGCGTTATGTACCGTTATGCCGACCCGGCGTTAGAAGCGTTACCGGATGCGCAGAAGCAAATGCTCCGCTTAGGGCCCGATAACATTCGGCGTGTTAAACTTAAATTGAGCGCCTTAAAAGAGGCGCTAGAGCAGTAATGACCAAACCCTTTAATGAAATCCCTGCGGCAATATGCGGGGATTTTCCTCTGCGCGGCAATCGCTTTAGTCGTTGGGTAGGGCGAGTGGGGTTAAAAGTACTGGGTGGCTGGCAGATTAAAGGTACCGTGCCATCCGTTAAAAAAGCAGTTTTTGTGGTTGCCCCTCATACGTCAAATTGGGATTTCTTCATTGGCGTTTTTGCGATGCTCGCTTTAGGGTTAGATTTACGCTATCTGGGCAAACATACGATATTTCGGTTTCCAGTTAACGGAATCTTACGTTGGTTAGGAGGGATTCCCGTCGACCGACGCGCCGCTAATGGGGTAGTTTTGCAAATGGTTGAACAATTCAACCAACACCAATCATTAATTTTAGCATTATCGCCGGAAGGCACCCGCAGCAAAGTCAGAGAATGGAAGAAAGGCTTTTTACATATTGCCAAAGCTGCTGCAGTGCCAGTGATTCCTGTGGCTTTTGATTTTTCACAGAAAGCGGTCGATATCCAGCCCCCATTAATGATAGTCGGTGATATTGATGCGGAATTAATCCGCGTTAAAGAAACACTTAAACACGCAGTAGGAAAAAATCCACAGCATGCTTGAATATCATTTTTATGATATTATCGCGCCGATTTTAATAGAAGGATTCACCCATGAACGTTATTGAAGGCGGTATTGCCGCACCAGGCAAGAAATTTGCAATTGTGGTTTCACGCTTTAACCACTTTGTGGTTGATAGTCTGTTAGATGGTGCGTTAACGACATTGAAGCACTATGGCCAAGTAAGCAGTGATGACATTACAGTAGTTAAAGTACCAGGTGCTTACGAAATTCCACTAACAGTAAAAAAATTAGCGAAGAGCGGCAACTATGACGCAGTGATTGCGCTGGGTGCTGTTATTCGAGGTGGTACACCTCACTTTGATTTTGTTGCTGGTGAAAGTAATAGCGGTCTTGGTCGTGTTGCATTGGAACAAGAAATTCCAGTCGCATTCGGTATCATCACCACCGATAGCATCGAGCAAGCCATTGAGCGAAGCGGCACTAAAGCCGGCAATAAAGGCTCTGAAGCAGCTTTAAGCGCGCTTGAAATGGTTAATGTTTTAAGCCAACTGTAAGAGAATCCAATATGAAACCAGCAGCCCGTCGTCGCGCAAGAAAACTTGCTGTGCAAGCCATTTATTCATGGCAGTTGTCACAGAACAGTATGACTGATATCGAAGCGCAGTTTTTAACTGACAACGATACCAGCAAAGTCGATGTTGATTACTTTTTAGATTTGGTTCGCGGCGTAGCAGGGCAGGCAAGCTTGCTTGATGAAGCTGTAGAGCCGTTTCTAGATCGTCCTTTAAAAGATTTGGACCAAGTCGAGCGTGCCGTATTGCGTTTATCTGCCTACGAATTACGCGAGCGACTCGATGTGCCTTACAAAGTTGCCATCAATGAAGCGATAGAGCTCGCCAAATCTTTTGGTGCTGATGACAGTCATCGTTTCGTCAACGGTGTACTCGATAAAGCTATCGATACCTTGCGCCCAACCCGTAAATAAAGCCGTTATGACACAGGGTGAGTTTAGTCTAATTGATACGTACTTCTCGCAGCGTGCGAGTAGTCGTGATGACGTTGTTATCGGTATAGGAGATGACGGTGCTGTCGTCGCCATACCTGAAAATAGCCAGCTTGTGGTTGTCACCGATACTATGGTGGAAGGCGTTCATTTTGATGCCGAAACACCAGCGCGTGCTATAGGGCACAAGGTTGCTGCCGTAAACTTAAGCGATCTTGCAGCCATGGGCGCGGAGCCGGCTTGGATTAGCCTGGCGTTAACCTTGCCGAAGGTGAACGACGAGTGGTTAGCAGAATTCTCACAAGGCTTACGCGAGATTTGTGACTATTATGGCTGTCAATTGATTGGTGGTGATACCACCCAAGGGCCATTAACGGTAACCGTTACCGCACAAGGTACAGTGCCTGCTGGCAAAGCATTGCCTCGAACAGGTGCTAAGCCCGGCGACTGGATTTTTGTAAGTGGCACACTAGGCGATGCAGGGCTAGCCTTAGCAGCTCGACAAGGTCGAATTGAACTAAGTGCCGATCACCTCCGTCGCGCCACAGAACGCCTGTACTTCCCTTCGCCGCAAGTTGCCCTAGGTCAGTCGCTAAGAGGTGTCGCTAACAGTGCTGTGGACGTCTCAGACGGTTTACTGGCGGATTTGAAGCACATCATGAAGGCATCTAACGTTGGCGCTCGATTAGTGTTAGAAGAAGTACCGTTATCGCTAGCCTTAACCGAAAGCTTGCCACAAAACGAAGCCTTGAATTATGCCTTAACTAGTGGCGATGATTACGAGCTTTGTTTTACCGTGCCCGAGTCACAGCGAGGCGTGTTTGATACGCTAACCGTACATAGTGCGAGCAAGCCTGTTTGTATCGGTCGTATCACCAATGAGCCGAACCAACTCGAACTCACATTAAATGGTGAGGCATGGCAACCTCTCAACAATTCCGCGGGCTATGAACATTTTCATAGCACCCCAAGCACCGCCAACCACAAGTTGAAATAGCATGAGCAGCTACGCACACTTACTGAAGCATCCGGTTTACTTTCTTGGCTTGGGCTTTGGTAGTGGGCTAGCGCCAAAAGCGCCTGGTACCTTTGGTACCTTAGCGGCGATTCCATTAGTTTGGTTAATGCAGCAAGTATCCATGCCTATCTATGCAGTGCTTACCGTTATCGCGATTCTGGCAGGCTTTTGGATCTGTGCAAAAACTGCAGCAGCCATGGGCGAACATGATCACCCGGCTATTGTTTGGGATGAAATCGCCGGTTTTATGATTGCAATGATTGCGCTACCTTTCACTTGGCTGAATGTGCTGTTAGCCTTTGGCTTATTCAGATTTTTCGATATTTACAAACCAGGCCCGATTGGCTGGTGTGATCGAAAATTAACAGGTGGGGCGGGAATCATGATGGATGACGTGCTTGCCGGTGTTGCGAGCGCTGCAGTCATCCACCTAGGTTATTGGCTACTGGTTTAGTTGAGCTTTAATTTGCTTGAGTAAACCCGCGGCATCAAGCTCCAATTCATGACGAATCTCTTCTTGACTACCGTGCTTAATAAATACATCCGGTAAACCCAAATGCACGATGCGTGTGGCATTACCAACACTTGCTAGATACTCACTAATCGCACTGCCTGCGCCACCGCTAATCGCATTCTCTTCAACGCTTACGAGCAGGTCGTGGTCTGCGGCTAATTGGTTCACGAGTTCAGTGTCTAATGGCTTCACAAAGCGCATATCAGCAACCGTGGCATCAAGCTCATCGGCACAGGTATTTACTTCTTCTAGTAGCGTTCCAAAGTTAAGTATCGCTACTTTTTGCCCTTGACGGGTAATGCGACCCTTACCGATTTCCAGCCTTTGCATTTCGGCATCCATGGTTACACCAGTACCATTACCACGCGGGTAACGAACCGCCGCTGGTTGCTGCAGTTTGTGACCGGTATAGAGCATATTTCGACATTCATTCTCGTCGCTTGGCGTCATAATGACCAAGTTTGGAATACAACGCATATAGCTAATGTCGAACGCTCCTTGGTGAGTAGGACCATCGGCACCAACAATGCCTGCGCGATCTATGGCAAACAATACTGGTAATTCTTGCAGCGCAACATCGTGAATGAGTTGGTCGTAACCACGCTGTAAAAAGGTTGAGTAAATTGCGACAACAGGCTGGAAGCCACTGATTGCGAGACCCGCAGCAAAAGTCACTGCATGTTGCTCGGCAATGGCTACATCAAAATATTGGTCCGGGTAACGCTGTGAAAACTCGACCATCCCAGAACCTTCACGCATGGCCGGTGTTACCGCCATGAGCTTGTCATCTTGCGCGGCCATTTCGCAGAGCCAGTCACCAAACACCTGTGAATACGACGGTGTTGCTGCCTGCTTGTGTGGCAACGAGCTTTGTGCCGGATCAAATTTAGGCACGCCGTGGTAACCAATAGGGTCATTCTCGGCTGGGGCATAGCCCTTACCTTTGCGAGTGACAATATGCAGGAACTGAGGGCCTTTCAAATTACGCATGTTGCGCAAGGTTTCGACCATCAAGTTAACATCGTGTCCATCAATCGGGCCGATATAGTTAAAGCCGAGCTCTTCAAAAATAGTGCCCGGTGCAACCATACCTTTCATGTGCTCTTCAGCGCGGCTGGCTAAATGGTGAATGCCAGGCATGCCACTAAGCAGTTTTTTTCCGCCTTCACGAAGCGACGTATAAACTTTACCTGATAAAACACGCGCTAAATGGTTATTTAAGGCACCGACGTTTTCGGAAATAGACATGTCGTTATCATTAAGAATAACCAGCATGTCAGGTTTAATATCACCAGCATGGTTCATGGCTTCAAAGGCCATTCCGGCCGTCATGGCACCATCACCAATCACCGCAACCACTTTCTGATCGTTTTGTAATCGTTCGGCAGCAATGGCCATACCCAGAGCGGCACTAATAGAGGTACTAGAGTGACCAACACTTAACGTGTCGTATTCACTTTCAGGACGCCATGGGAACGGGTGCAAACCATCTTTTTGGCGAATGGTATGCAGCTGTTTTTTGCGTCCAGTAAGAATTTTATGTGGATAAGCTTGATGCCCTACGTCCCAAACAATTTGGTCGAAAGGTGTTTCATACACGTAATGCAGAGCTACTGTTAACTCGACAGTTCCTAAACCAGAAGCTAAATGTCCACTGCTTTGACTCACAGAATTTAGCAGGTACTCACGTACTTCTGAACAAACTTGAGGGAGTTGGCGCTCTGTCATCAGGCGCAAATCGGCAGGGGTGTCAATTGCATCCAGCAAGGTATAGGAGTTATGAGTGTTACTACTAAATGACGTCATGTACTTAATGATCCCGAGTCAAAAGATGATCTGCGAAAGCCTTTAATATTTCTGTATTGTAAGGGATTCTGTCGAGCGCATGAAGCGCTTTCTGGTGTAAAGCCAATAAGCGCTGTTCTGCGCCATCTAAACCAAGCAAGCGAACATAGGTAGCTTTGTCAGCTTCTGAGTCACGGCCTTGGTTTTTTCCAAGAGCTTGGGTATTACCTATAACATCAAGTATGTCGTCTCTGACCTGAAAAGCGAGCCCAAGATGCGTTGCAAATTCATCAAAATCGTTAAGCCACTGTTGTGCTTCATCATTCCCGCTGAGCACGCCTAACACGACGGCAGCGCGAATTAAGGCTCCGGTTTTGTATTGATGTACTTGGGCTAATTCAGCCTCATTGAGCTGTTTACCGGTAGCCGCTAAATCTAGCGCTTGGCCACCGCACATGCCCAGATCACCACTAGCATTCGCCAACACTTGAATCATTTTGAGCTGGCGTTGTGGCTGTAAATTCGTATCCGCTTGACTGAGTAGTTCAAACGCTAAAGTCTGCAGCGAATCGCCAGCTAAGATTGCCGTTGCTTCATCAAAAGCGATATGACAGGTTGCGTGGCCACGACGTAGCTCGTCATCATCCATCGCGGGCAAGTCATCATGAATTAACGAGTACGCATGAATACATTCAACCGCAGCAGCGGCTTTATCTAAAGCACTGGGCGCCGCGCCACAAAGCAATCCGACTTGCGTAGTTAAAAAAGGACGCACGCGTTTGCCGCCCAACACCAACGCATAATGCATAGCTTCGTTTAAACGCGGAGCAAGCTGAGTGCGGCTTTTGATATAGTGTGAGAGAAGGTTATTTATGTGCTCACGCGAGTCGTGTAAAACTGCCGTTAGGTTCACGCATCATCCTTGTCATTGTCAAAAGGCGCAAGATTTTCTTGCCCTTGCTGCGCTAGCAATTGCGATACTTTTTGTTCAGCTTGCTGCAGCTTCTGTTGACTAACGCGCGATAGTTTAACCGCATTTTCAAATTGCTCAAGAGCTTGCTCAAGAGGCAACTCACCTTGCTCAAGCTGCACTACTATATTTTCGAGCTGTTTAATCGCTTGTTCAAATGATAAATCGCTCATTGTTCCTGTGGGTCCCACGGTTATTGAGATATGGCGCACAAGTTACCCTGATTCCGCAGCTCGGTCAAATCAGGTATAATGCCCCTTTTCAAGCCTAGACACGTTGTATACACATGAAATTTATAGTTCGACTCCACGCAGAAATCACCATTAAAAGTAAAGGTGTTCGTAAACGTTACGGTAACGTACTGGTAAATAATCTGAAAAGCATATTGCGTCGCGCAGAAGTTGACGCGACAGTACGGTGGTGTTGGGACCGTATTGAAGTGGTTTGTAAATCAAACTGCAGTGAAGATGCCGAACAGGTTAGCGATTTATTACAGCGCGTGCCGGGTATTTCTTGGTATAGCCGCTCGTTTGAAATGCCGGTACCTAGTGGAGAAACGACAGATTTTGTCCCCATACTGAGTTCGGTGCTGGAGGTCTGGCAAGAATACTTAGTGAATAAAACGTTTTCGGTACGCGTGAAGCGCAAAGGGAAGCACCCATTCCGCTCACAAGATCTAGAGCGTTACCTAGGTGGCGGTATTTTACAAAATGTCGCGGGCACCAAAGTAAATCTAAGTCGACCAGAAGTTGAAGTGCGCCTAGAAGTTGATGGCGATACCGTACGGGTATTCGGACATAAAGAATTTGGACTCGGCGGGTTTCCGCTACCGACACAAGAAACAGTACTAAGTCTGCTGTCTGGTGGTTTTGATTCGAGTGTGGCGAGTTTTGAATTAATTCGCCGTGGTGCGCGCGTTCACTTTTGCTTTTTTAACTTGGGCGGTGCGCAACATGAAACAGGGGTTCGTCAAACTGCATACTATTTGTGGAAGCAGTATTCGAGCTCGCATCCACTGAAGTTTATCAGTATTGATTTTGCGCCTGTGGTTGAAGAAATTCTGACCAAGGTAGATAACGGCTTAATGGGCGTGGTTTTAAAACGCCAAATGCTGAGAGCTGCAGAAATTGTGGCCAACAAACTTAATACCGCCGCGGTGGTTACGGGTGAGGCTTTAGGGCAAGTATCGAGCCAAACGCTAAGTAACTTAAGTGTTATTGATGAAGCAACCAATAAGCTGGTATTGCGTCCGTTAATTACTACGGATAAACAAGACATCATTAATACGGCGAAAAAAATTGGTACTGCAGACTTTGCGCGGAGTATGCCGGAATATTGTGGCGTGATATCGAATCGCCCAACGGTTAAAGCCCGCCGTGACGTGTTAGCAGAGTCTGAAGCACGGCTCGATAGTGAGCTAATTGAACAATTGGTGAACGCATCGAAAGTACTTGATGTTCGGACCATAGGTGAAGAATTAAACGCACAAGTACAAGAAGTTCGTACGTTAGCGGCAAACGATGTTGAGCACAGCGAGATTATAGATATTCGTTCAGTCGATGAAGTCGAAATGAAGCCATTAGCAGAAGACGACTATGCAGTACCAGTACAACATATTCCGTTTTTCAAATTGGCAACTAAATTCGCTGAGCTGGATTCAGAAAAAACGTATTTATTGTATTGCGAAAAAGGTGTGATGAGCCAACTGCAAGCGCTTTACTTGCAGGAGCAAGGCTACACCAACGTTGCAGTATTTAAACCTTAAGGAAGCTATTAATGGTATCGAGAAGCGTGGCTAAAGTTATTTTTCTATTAGTGCTGGTAGGGCTATCTGTGGCCTTTTTAGTACAGGTTTCGCCATCCAGCTTGCCACGCTTTGAGCATGCCGACAAAGTGGTCCATTTCGGGGCTTTCTTTGTTCTTGCGCTCACTTTCCACCGTGCATTTCCAATTCCAATTTGGGCGGGCCTAATCATACTCACGGCCTATGGACTAGCGATTGAGTGGGTGCAAGATATGTTGCCGTACCGCACCGGAAGCTTCGGAGATTTGTTAGCCGATGCAGCAGGCGCTGCTAGCTACTATGCATTCTTTGGTTGGCATTTCGAGCGTAAGCGTCAACAAAAAAAGCGCAACCTTAATTAGGGTTGCGCTTTTTCTTTAGTTATTTACTCTTCTTTTTAGCATTTGCCGCTTTCTTCTTAGCTTTCTTCTTTTTGCTTTTGCCCGGCATAGGAAATTTATGCTGTGGCCGCAAATCGTCAAACACGCGGCGGTCGATCTTGGTTTTCTGATAACGTTCAACTCGTGCTAAAAGTTCAGCGTCATGAGCTTCCACGAGGGCAATCGCCAGGCCTGACTTTCCAGCACGGCCAGTTCGACCAATACGATGTAAGTACAGGTCGGCTTGCTTCGGCATATCGAAGTTCACTACGAGTTCGATAGCTTCTATATCAATACCACGAGCTGCCACGTCGGTCGCAATCAATATGCTGTCATTGAATTTTTCCATACGCGCGATGATCTTTTGACGCTCATCTTGTGGCATGTCACCACGCAAGGTCATTACTTTCATGCCCACTTGCTGCAGTTTACTCGCCAGCTCTTCAACGCGCTCACGCGTACGCACAAACACCACTCGGCGGCCCGGTGTGGTTTCCATAATCCGAATGAGCAAGCGTAGTTTATGCGCAGCATCGTCGGCTTGATACCAGCGTTGAATAATTTTGCCTTTCTCACGCTTAGGTGGCTCTACCGTAATATGTTGCGGCTCTTGTTGTATTTCTTTGGAGAAGCGCGTCACACCAGTGCTATTCAAGGTGGCTGAGAACAATAACGTTTGTTTCAAGTTTCGAGCTTCGTTGGCGAGCTGCTTTACGGCAGTACTAAAGCCCATATCAAGCATGCGGTCAGCTTCGTCTATCACCAACCATTCGACATTCTCTAGTTCATATTGGTCGGCGCCAATCAAATCAAGTAAGCGACCTGGCGTGGCTACCAAAATATCGTGATTAGCTTCTAGCAGCTGATGTTGGCTACCATAGTTCACACCACCGGTGATTAATACGGTTTTTAGCTCTGTTGTTTCGCCAAAAGCGTCAGCTTGTTCAGCAATTTGCTGGGCCAATTCACGGGTAGGCGCTAGAATGAGCACTCGAGCAGAACCCGGCTTACGGCGCGGGAAGTCTAACAAGTGCTGCAGTGCCGGTAATAAAAACGCGAGTGTTTTACCGGTACCAGTAGGCGAATCAACCAATAGGTCGTTACCATTTAGTGCCAGTGGAATCACGGCTTGTTGCACTTTAGCAGGCTTGTTTATCTCTGCTGCACGTAGTACATCAATGAGTTCATCATCTAGTTCGAGCTGTTCCCAATCGGGTGTCATGTTCAATTCCTGTGGATTACGGAGTGCCAATGGGCTTTCAATGCAAGCAATTTTACCTGAAAGATGATCACTGTGCGATGAAAGTTAGCACAGATAGTTTGTTATTGGGTTCTTGGCTATCAATACGTGGCAATGAACGCGCCTTAGATATGGGCACGGGTTGTGGCATTTTAGCACTAATGGCCACTCAAAGAGGGGCGCATCAGGTTGTCGCTATAGAGTTAGATAAACTGGCCGCTGCCCAAGCGGCTGACAACGTGCAAGCGTCACCTTGGCCGACCCAGGTAACAGTGATTCAAGCCGATGTGGTGCAGTGGTGCTCGAATACGCCAGAACGTTTTGATTTGGTGGTTAGCAGCCCTCCGTACTTTTCTCACGATCTAGCAAGTGGCTCGCGTGAACGAGAGTTGGCGCGACAGGGCACCGGTGCGGTGTGGCGAGAGTGGCTGAGTGCAGCGCTCCATGTATTAAAGCCACAAGGACGAATTGCTTTGGTATTGCCACAACAGCGATGGTCACAAGTCAAAGCCGAAGCTGAGCAGCTTGGCTTGCATGTGCAGCGCTACTGTCAGGTATTTACAACTTTGCAGAAGCCAGTGAAATTGTTGCTGGTGGAGTTTAGTCGTGAAGAAGTGCAGGTAGTGGCAGAACAACTAGTGATTCACGCGCTGACAGAAGGTCAAATGCAATACACCGATGAGTTTCGAGAACTCACCGGTGCATTTTATCTTAAAGGCTAATTACAGGCCTAATACGTGTTTACCCTGATTAAAGGTAATATCAACTGGAATACCGGCGTCCGACAAGCGATCTAGATCGGCTTGTAGCTGCGGGCCAATATTACCCATGGTATCGAATAGTTCACCGACACCATCGTAGTCGCCATTACCTTGCAAGGTTAGGATTTTCTCCGACAGGCTATTCATGGCCGCGCGCATGTTATCCATGTTCACCGAGTACATCCCTTGCTCATTGCGGCTGAAGGCACCAGCTTGTTCAAAGTAGTTAAAGCGAATCATATTGGCTTTACCATGAGCGCTGGAAGCACCGAAACGCACCGAACGGAAGATACCCGCCAAGAATGTGGTGTAATAATCTTCCAAGGTACCTTCAGTGATCACGCCTTGTTCAAGCAACTGAGTCACCATGTAAAGACCGAGAATGTCAGCTTTACCTTCTTCGAGTGCCGAAGCATGTTCTTTTAAGGCTTCGCGAACCATACCTTCTTGATGGACTAAGTTCTTTACCCCTAAACCGTGTGCCACTTCATGGAACATGGTGTTAGCAAAGAATGCATCAAAAGTAATGTTGTTGCGTTGCTCTGGCACAATTAAAACATCGGCAATAGGCTCAAGAATAGCGTCAAATTTTGCCTGCATCGCATTTTTAAGCTGCAAGCGACGCGTGCCTTTTTGCAACTGCACTTCTTCATCATTAGGTAGGTTGATGGCGATGGTTTTGCTGCCAGCATTGGAGTGGCCTGCATAGTAAACCACATCGTAGGCATTCAGCTGTGCGCCTGAACCAGGTACTTCAGCTTTGTATTCTGCAGCAACCGGCAAGTCACGCTGTAATTGCGGTAGGTACTGAGCATACATGGCTAAGCGCTCACTCCACTCCAGGTCTTTGATTAAAACGTAAGACTCAAACGCCGCGCGATAGCCGTAAAGCTGGTCTTCGTAGCTTTCGATAGGTCCAATTACCACATCAATCGGGTTATTGGTCATGTCCATCCACACGAAATCAGATGCTTGATATTGGTTACTAAGGAAGGCATCCGCTCGCATTTCCAAATACTTTTTAAAGTCTTGGTCGTCTGCAAGTTTTGCGGCTTGGCGAAGCAATTCAGCGGCTTGCTCTAACTGAGGACGGTAAGCTTCGTTATATGGAACGGCATGAAGCTGACCTTGGTCATTTCTACGAACTAAGGTGTAGAGGTCAATTTTGCCATCAAAGTCAGCTTGCTCAAATTCAGCTTTGGTCATATCCGCAGGATAAAAATTAGCTCCTGCAGCTTTTGCACCAAAACCAGTTAAGAATGGTTGATCGTTGTTGAGGCGATCCCATGGGCCGTAGTTAATATCTGCAAACTTTTTAACTTTAGGGTCGTCGATACGAGTTAGTAGATCATTTTTGCTGGCGCCATAAGCTTGGTGCCAAAATAAATCGTCCATTATTTCTGAGGCTTCAATAAGCAAAGCGATGAGCTGATGCTGACGCTCAGACAAATGGCTTAAGTCAGCAGTAAGATCAACCGGGTGATAAATATCCAGTCGTTGCTCGGCGCCGGCAACTAATTCAGTGGCCACAATTTCAGTCTGGGCTTTCTCAACGGGAGCAGGCTCACTACAGCCAGCTAGAGCTAAACCCGAAGCCACAGCCAGTGAGGTTAGGGTAAGTTTCATGGTTTTCATGGATAGTTCCTACTTGTCTTGAAATAAATTAACGAGCTGCGGATACAAAGCATGTATTTCACCGCTAAGTAACGCAAAGTCAGCATCTATCTTCTGTTCAGGCGTCGCATCTACGAGCTTATCCTGTTCATCCAAGAGTACATCGGTTGGCTTAAAGCGTTTAATAGCTAAATCAGCATCGAGTACAAAGGTCATCCGCTCTTGCCAGTTTACGCCTATTTTAGTTGCTTGTTTACCATGCTCAAGATGCGTTTCAATTTCTGTTCCAGTTAGCTCATGTTGACGATAGCGAACGATGCCGCCTTCGCCATCACCGTCACGCAATTCTACTTCATCACCGAAACTGAACTCGCCTGGAATGCTGCCTTCTTTTAGCCATTGCGTAAAATAGAGTTCGCTCGGTTGCTCGCTAAACCATGGTTTCACGGGCAGTGAGTTTAAGCTGCTGCGGAGCAAACCCAGGAAGTCTTCAGCGCGATTGGCGGCGGAAGCATCAACCACCACTATACGATGGTCGAGATCCAGCATACCCCAAGTAAAGTGGAAGCGGCTAAAAGCTTGAGGTAATAGACGATGGATAAGGTCTTCTTTCAGTGACTGCTTTTCTTTACCAGCGACTTTGCGAGCTTCCTCAGCCTCAATCTGCGCAATAGTTTCATCTAAATGTGCATTGACGACTGCTGTTGGTAGTACTTTCTCTTCTTTTTTAGCCACAAACAAATAGCAGTTTCCAATTTTATGAAACAGTGTTTCATGGTTTTGGCCGAAGGGAGAACTCCAACCAAAGCTCGCTAGTTCTTGGCGCCCACAAGGTTTGAACAAGTTGCGTTCTAGGCGTTCTTCGAGGTCATCGGAAAGGTTAAAATCATCTGCAAGCGTATAAATACGCAAGTTACGGAACCACATTTGAAATCCTTGCTGTCGGTTTAGATTAGTCTAAAAAGGTGACGGGAAAACGTATAAAGTAGCTGAGGCCGGCGTCAGGCTGGCTCGATGCTTCTACGTGTCCACCCAATGTTTGGGTGATCAAGTTACGTACGATATGGGTACCCAAACCACTACCACCTTGCTGTTCTTTAGTTGTGTAGAACGGCGCGAATAACTGTTGAAGCTGCTCTTCGGTAAGGCCCTTGCCATTATCTGCAAAGTGAATGTGCAACTCGTTTTGTACTCGCTTGATGGTAATTTGAATATGCCCATGATGCATTTGTTCAAAGCCATGAATCAATGAGTTCATGATTAAATTTGTGAAAATTTGCGCCACAGTACCCGCTGGGCAGCGCACATTGAGGTCGCTTGGGCAGTCGATGGCAATGGTATGCTTCAGCTTGCGTAGCTTCGGCTTCAACGACTGCACCACACCGTGAACATAGTCATATAAGTTAATATCACGTAGTGCTTCAGATGTTTGGTCAACGGCAACTTGCTTAAAGCTGCTAATAAGCTCAGACGCTCGGGCTAGGTTACCCTCTAGTAGTTCGAGGGTTTCTTTGCTGGTATCCAAGAACGCTTTTAATTGCGCTTGGGTGAGGCTTTTATCCTCAAGTGCTTTTTCAGTATCCATTAAACGGTCACGAATTAGAGTGGCCGCGGTAACAGAAATACCAATCGGCGTGTTTACATCATGTGTGATACCCGCTACGAGGCCGCCTAAGGTTGCCATTTTGTCCGACTCGATCAGCTGGTCATGAGCGAGCTCTAAGGCATTAATGGACTTCATTAGTCGCGCGTTGGTTTCGCGCAAATCATTTTCGATCGACTGGCGCTGACGAATCTCTTTCTCTAGAGAAACTTGGCGTACTTCTAACTCGTTTTTCCGGCGCTCGAGGTCGACCAGAACCCGACTTAAGTTACTCGTTTTACGCGCCACTTCTTGTTCCAGAATGCTGTTTTGTTCGTCAAGTTTATTGTTGGCTAAAATCAATTGCTGCTGGGTGCGCTTTAGGTCGTCTTGATAATCGTGCAGGCTTTCGAGCAATTGGTTGTAGGCATTTTCGACCATGACAAATTCTGTTTTACGGTGATCACGAAGGTGCAGTTTTGAGCTATCAATATCATCCAAACGGAAGTTTTTAATTTGCGACACCAAATCATGCATAGGGCGATTAAGCATTCTTTGGAAGGCAATGCTAAATAGCAAAATCAAGAAGGCGCTTTTTATCAGTGCACTGCCAATGATGTAGTACAAGCTGACCTTGATACGAGCAATGGTAATATCACGGGTTGAAAACAGCGAAACATCACCGACCTGTACTGAGTTACCGGCAAACTCAAACACCAGCGTCGAAAAATAGCCGAACACACTATTTTGCTCTGGCAGTAGATAGCCTTCATCCGGTTGCAATGGGATGAGTGAAACTGAAGATGTTTGTCCGAGCTGAACGATGACTCGCCCTTTGTCATCACGAATGATTAAGCCAGCGATAGCGGGGATATTGATAAGACCATCCGCAATGGCTTCAATTTGGGGTGAGTTATATTCCCATAGTGATTGCGCTAAAGGGTAGTTAAAGGTGCTTTGCTGGTTTTGCAGCTCTTGCAATAGCATTTTCTTAGTATCGCTATACTCTCCCATGATCTGTACCGCAGTAACCAGCAACGTCAGTAAGAAATATACTGACAGTACGCGAGTTAAAAGGGATTTGGAGATACTAGTGGTCGACATGCAGAGCCTTTATTATGATTTAGTTTAAGGTAATGTATTCGCGTTAATTACGCAATAATAACAAGGCCAACAGTTGTTGAATGATAAGATACGATCATCAATACTGGTCATCACACATGCAGATATGGATTGGAAATAATGCAGGACGAATTGGAACAAGTACAACAATGGCTTAGTGCGCATCCGAGTATGGATACCTTAGTGAAGCTTTCGATTTTACTGTTCGCCGCTTGGTTAGCCAACTTTGTCGTTAAGAAAATTCTGCTGCGCGGCGCGCTAAAAGCAGTTTCCTACACGCCAGTTGGGCATGATAAGCAATTATTTGAGCAAAACATCATTGCACGCTTAGCCAATGTTGTGCCTGCATTAGTGCTAGCGCAAGGAATTGGCTACGTACCAGGCTTGCCTGATGAAGTAGATATTATTGTCAGTAATGTTTGTACCGCTTTTATCGTATTAACGATTGCCCGTGCGATTAGTGGCACCTTGACGGTCGTTAATACGGTTTACGAGCGACGCCCTAACGCCCATGAACGGCCCATTAAAGGCTATATACAGGTCGTTAAAATCGCTATTTATGCGATTACCGCCATATTGATCGTGGCTGCGCTCATTGACCGTTCGCCGGTCATCCTATTGTCTGGTTTAGGCGCCATGGCCGCGGTCTTGATGTTGGTTTTTCAAGATACCTTGCTGTCACTGGTGGCGAGTGTGCAGATTTCATCGAACGATATAATCCGCGTGGGAGACTGGGTCGAAATGCCCAACCTGAACGTGGATGGCGACGTGATTGATATTGCGCTGCACACGGTTAAAGTCCAAAACTGGGATAAAACAATTTCTACAGTGCCCACCAAACGCTTTATTTCTGATCCCTTTAAAAACTGGCGCGGTATGCAGGAGTCGGGTGGTCGTCGAATTAAACGGAGTTTAATGCTCGATCAAAATAGCGTGCACTTCTTGAGTGAAGATGAAAGCAAAGATTTAAAGCGCTTTCGTTTGCTCAATGAATACTTAGCGGAAAAGCAGGCGGAAATCGACGACTGGAATAAAGAACTTGAAGAAGCTGGCAAAGAGCCCGTGAACACGCGTCGAATTAGCAATATAGGTACCTTTAGAGCATACGTATTACAGTACTTAAAGAGCCACCCGCATATTCACAATGAAATGTCGATTATGGTACGGCAGTTAAGCCCAACTCCTGATGGTTTGCCATTAGAGATTTATTGCTTTACGACCACTACAAAGTGGGCTGTTTATGAAGGCATTCAAGCCGATATATTTGATCATATGATAGCGATTCTGCCTGAATTTGGATTACGCGTATTCCAGCGCCCTAGCGGTTTGGATGTACGTGACTTGGTGGGCGGCGTCAAAGAATAGAAGAAATTTTTAAGCTTTTTGATCATCGTCATTAAATTGTCACAAAAGGGCACTAGTATCCCCAAGAGCAAAAAAATGAGTTCACCAGTGCCTTTTAACTTTAATCCTTGGCGAGATTAACTATGAAACTATTAAAGACAGCATTACCAGTGGCAGTAATACTCACGAGCGCACCATCATTCGCGCAAGACGAGTCAGAAAAGTTTGAATTCTATGGCAAAGTCAACGTTTCATTGCAGAGCAATGACCTTGATGATGGTACATCTTCTGACACTGAATTGATGTCAAACGCATCTCGGTTTGGTGTTAAAGGTAGTACTCAACTCGACAACGGCCTCGAAGCTTTTTACAAACTAGAGTGGCAAGTTGATGTTGCTGACCTCAGTGGTGACGACAACATTAAGTCACGTAACCAATACGTTGGTTTACGCGGAAACTTTGGTGAAGTGAGTGTCGGGCGTCGTGATACCGCACTGAAACTTGTACAAAGTGGATTTGACCCGTTCTCTGATTACGCCGCTGATATGAAACATATCTTTGCGGGTAAAAATCGAACCAGTAATACGCTAAGTTACTTTTCGCCAATGATGCAAAACGTGCAGTTTGCCGCGAGCTACGTGTTCAATGAAGATGATGCGGTGGACGACGGTGTTTCACTCAGCCTTGCTTATGGTGACAAGAAGCTAAAGAAAACTCGCTTTCATGCCGCTGTAGCTGTTGATGATGCAGTCAAAGGCAAAGATATTGTGCGAGCCATGGCAATGACTTCGGTCGGTAGCACGCGCCTCGGTTTGTTATGGCAAGATCAGGAAAACGTTGATGGCACCGGGCAAGCCGATGGCTTTGTTGCCAACGTGGTACAGCCATGGGAAAAGTTTACTTTTAAAGTGCAGTATCAAATGTTGACCTTTGACGACGGTGACAAGAAGTCATTAGCCGCAGGTGTTGATTATAAACTCGGTAAAAACACGAAGGTTTATACTTGGTACACCGGTCGCGACCTTGAAAACATTGATGCACAACAACGCTACCTTGCAGTGGGTATAGAACATAAGTTTTAACGTACACCACGCAAAATAGGGTAAACTGTCGCCATTGTTTTTAATGTGAAGGGAACAATGGCGAACTTTATTTTTATTGCAGGTTATCTAATTATTGGCTTGTTATTACAACGCAGCCGACAATTCTCTCAAAATACCGGGCAAATTCTAAATGCGTATGTAATTTATGTCGCATTGCCTGCGGTCGTATTTCAAAAAATCCCTACTTTAACTTTTGGCAAAGAGTTGCTGTATCCCGCGATCATGCCGTGGCTACTGCTGGCACTGAGCGTGCCAGTGATCTTGGCCATAGCAAAATGGTTAAATTGGTCGAGAGTGACTACCGGCGCCATGCTTATCGTGGTTCCACTGGGTAATACATCGTTTGTCGGTTTCCCGATGATTGAAGCTTTCTTTGGTCCTGAAGGTATTCCTTATGCCTTGCTGTACGATCAATTGGGCTCATTCTTTATTTTATCGGTATACGCGACCATAGTAGCCGCTATTTATTCTCATGCGGAAGGCGAGGGGACGCCGAAGCCAACGGCAAAATCGCTAATTTTACGCATCGCGAAGTTTCCGCCTTTTGTAGCTTTAGTGCTGGCATTTGCGTTGCGAGGCTATACCTACCCAGACATTATGAGCGACTTTATAGATTCGCTTGCCATCACCTTAGTACCGGTGATTATGGTTGCGGTCGGCTTTCAGCTGAAGTTTCGCTTACCGAAAGAAGATCGCGGACCATTGTATTGGGCACTCGGATTAAAGCTGATTTTAACGCCGTTTATCGCGTTAATTTTACTATTTGGTTTTGGCTTGGATCACTTAGCGGTGCAAGTTACTATTATGGAAGCGGCCATGCCCGCAATGATTTCTGCTGGGGCATTAGCCATTATGTCGGGGCTTAGACCTACGTTATCGGCAGCAGTCGTTGGTTACGGTGTCATTCTTTGTTTCGTGACGCTGCCGATGTGGTTTGCCATTATCCAATGGCTGACGACACTATCCGTATAGCTACTTTTTGATGGCGGCAAAGTCGCCTTTGGCAACTTTTACTGTAAAAGCTTCATTGGCTTTGAGTTGTTGAGGGTCTCGAATTACGTCGCCTGACTCGTTTTGGACCACAGCATAACCACGCTGAATGGTTTGCAACGGGCTCACCATGTGCAGGGATTGGGTAGTTGCAGCGAACTGCTGACGGTGTTGCTTTAGTTGATGCGAAATCGCCATTTGCGCGCGTTGCTGTAATTGCTGCAATAGCTGTTGTGCCGGCGCGAGGGCCCGTTGCGGATGCACCGTTTGCATACGGGTGAGCAAGTTATCGCTGACGCGGCCTTGGTCGGCTAGCTGACGCTTGATAGCGGTTTGCGCACGTAGCTGCAATTCATCCAAGCGTTGATGATTCAATTGCAGCTGGCGCTGCGGGTCTTGCTGCAGCAGCCGATTGACTAAGTGCAGGCGATGCTGTTGCCAGAATGCGATTTGTTGTTGCCAGGTGCGCGTGAGTCGATGCTCAAGATGTTTGATGGCTTGAATGTTTTCACGTTGATCGCGGGTAACGAGCTCAGCCGCGGCAGATGGAGTAGGGGCACGCACATCGGCAACGAAGTCGGCGATGGTAAAATCAACCTCGTGGCCTATGGCAGAAATGGTCGGTAATGGGCAGCTGTGCAATGCATAAGCAAAGTTTTCATCATTAAAGCACCATAGGTCTTCTAGAGAGCCCCCTCCTCGTGCGATAATAAGCACATCGACTTCGTCGCGTTCGCACGCACGCTGCAGCATATGCAAAAGCTCAGCGGTAGCATGTTGGCCTTGTACAGCGCTAGGGTAAACAATAACTTCTACGCTTGGGTCACGACGTTTCATGACGGCTAAAATATCGCGAACAGCGGCACCCGTTGGAGAGGTGAGTACACCAACCCTTTTTATACTGTCTGGTAGCGGTTGCTTGTGCTCTGGCGCGAATAACCCAGCCGCAGTGAGTTTAGCTTTAAGTTGTTCATATTGTTGTTGTAATAAACCGGCGCCAGCGTCTTCCATATGCTCTATAATGAGCTGGTAGTCGCCGCGCGGTTCGTATACGGTAAGTTTTGCTCGAACTAGCACTTGCATGCCATGTTGCGGTCGAATACGAACGCGTTGATTGGCGTTGCGGAACATTGCAGCTTTTATTTGTGCTCGCTCATCTTTCAGGGTGAAGTACCAGTGGCCAGAGTTTGGCGCGGCAAAGTTAGAGATTTCTCCAACAAGCCAAATGGAACCAAATCCTTGCTCTAAAACCTGACGAACTTCAGTGTTTAGAGCGTGTACAGTGAAGATATGCGGCTGCTGCATGTGAAAACCTGCTAGAAATTGAAAAAATCAGTTTACTGAAAAGCCGATTGCGAGTAAAATCTGCTCGCAACATTAAGTCAGCTAGTGAGATGTTGCCATGCTACGTATTGCCCAAGAAGCCCTTACCTTTGACGACGTTCTACTCGTCCCAGGACATTCTACTGTTTTACCACATACTGCCGACCTGCGTACACGCTTGACCAGTGCCATTCAACTGAACATCCCTTTGGTGTCAGCAGCAATGGATACGGTGACTGAAGCGTCGCTTGCGATCGCCCTTGCGCAAGAGGGTGGAATGGGTTTTGTTCATAAAAACATGACCATTGAAGAACAAGCAACTCACGTTCGTAAAGTTAAAAAATACGAAAGCGGCATGGTTTCCGATCCTATCACAGTTTCTCCGAGCACCACTTTAGGTGAAATACGTGCGTTAGCTATTGAACATGGCTTCCACGGTTTCCCAGTGATTGAGCCGAATGGTGAATTGGTTGGTATTATCACCGGTCGTGATACCCGCGCAGAAAGCGATAATACTCGCTTAGTTAGTTCCATCATGACGCCAAAAGAGCGTTTGATTACGGTATCTGCAAAAACCAAGAGTGATGAAATCCTCAAACTGATGCACCAAAATCGCATCGAAAAAATCCTCGTGGTTGATGATCAGTTCCACTTAGGTGGCATGATTACTCTAAAAGACTTCACCAAAGCCGAAGATAAACCAAATGCCTGTAAAGATGAATTTGGTCGCCTCCGTGTAGGTGCAGCTGTTGGTGTTGGTGCTGGTACAGAAGAGCGCGTGGCTGCATTGGTGGAAGCCGGTGTTGACGTGCTTCTTATCGATACCTCCCATGGCCACTCGCAAGGCGTGATTGATCGCGTAACTTGGGCTCGTAAAAACTACCCAGATTTACAAATTATTGCCGGTAACGTGGCTACTGGTGCTGGCGCGAAAGCCTTAGCAGATGCCGGTGTTAACGCAGTAAAAGTAGGTATCGGCCCAGGCTCTATCTGTACCACACGAATTGTTACTGGTTGTGGTGTACCGCAAATTACAGCCATTAGTGACGCTGTCGATGCCTTGAAAGGTACGAACATTCCAGTAATCGCTGATGGTGGCATCCGTTTTTCTGGCGATATCGCTAAAGCCATTGCCGCTGGTGCTGATTGTGTCATGGTCGGCAGCATGCTCGCCGGTACCGAAGAGTCACCAGGCGAAGTTGAGCTTTACCAAGGCCGTTACTACAAATCCTACCGTGGTATGGGCAGCATTGGTGCTATGAATCAGCGTCATGGCTCATCGGATCGTTACTTCCAAGCTAGTAATGAAGCTGAAAAGTTAGTTCCAGAAGGTATTGAAGGTCGTGTTGCTTATAAAGGTCCTATCGCCAACATTATCCACCAGCAAATGGGTGGCTTACGTTCAGCGATGGGCTTAACGGGCAGCGCCAACATGAAAGAAATGCGTACCAAACCGCAGTTTGTCAAAGTGACTGCTGCAGGTATGGGCGAATCGCACGTACATGATGTGCAGATTACGAAAGAAGCTCCAAACTATCGAATGGGTTAAGGCAACATGCAAGATATTCATGCACATCGCATATTGATTTTAGATTTTGGCTCACAGTACACACAGCTGGTCGCTCGCCGCATTCGCGAGTTGGGCGTTTACTGTGAATTGTGGGCTTGGGATGTAGACGCTGAAGATATTAAGGCGTTTAAACCGAATGGTATTATTTTATCCGGTGGCCCAGAATCGGTCACCGAAGCTGACTCACCTCGAGCGCCGGACTACGTATTTGAAGCCGGCGTGCCAGTACTAGGTATTTGCTACGGCATGCAAACCATGGCGGCGCAACTTGGTGGCTCGGTACAAGGCTCATTAGAGCGCGAATTTGGCTATGCCAAGGTTGAGCGTACGGCGCCTTGTCCTTTATTTCACCATATTGAAGATAGCGTTCATGCCAACGGTAACCCGATTATCGATGTGTGGATGAGCCATGGTGACAAGGTAATTACTGCTCCAGAAGGTTTTGTAACTGTCGCCCAAACACCAACCTGCCCAATCGCGGCGATGGCTGATGAAGAGCGTGATTTTTATGGTTTGCAGTTCCACCCTGAAGTCACCCATACCCGCCAAGGTACACGTATGCTTGAGCATTTCGTGACTGAAATTTGTGGTTGTGAACAGAACTGGACGCCAGCACAAATTATTGACGATGCCGTTGCTAAGATTCGTGAGCAAGTTGGTTCCAACAAAGTCGTACTCGGCTTGTCTGGCGGTGTAGATAGCTCGGTAACGGCCATGCTGTTGCATCGTGCTATCGGCGATCAGCTAACCTGCGTCTTTGTCGATAATGGTTTATTGCGCTGGCAGGAAGCGGACCAAGTGTTAGAGATGTTCGGCGACCATTACGGGCTTAACATCGTGCATGTGGCCGCAGAAGACCGTTTCCTTAATGCTTTAGCTGGTGAAAAAGACCCAGAAGCAAAGCGCAAGATTATTGGTCACGTGTTTATCGAAATCTTCGATGAAGAAGCGAGCCGTATTCAAGATGTAAGCTATTTAGCACAGGGCACTATTTACCCAGATGTGATTGAGTCAGCGGGCTCGAAAACTGGTAAAGCACATGTGATTAAATCTCACCACAATGTGGGTGGCTTGCCTGAAGACATGAAGCTTGAGTTGGTAGAGCCACTGCGCGAACTCTTTAAAGATGAAGTACGTAAAATCGGCCTCGAGCTAGGTTTACCGTATGACATGCTATATCGCCATCCATTCCCTGGCCCAGGTCTAGGCGTGCGGGTACTGGCAGAAGTGAAAAAAGAGTACTGTGACTTATTGCGTCGTGCCGACCATATCTTTATCAGTGAGTTACGTGAAGCCGGTTTATATCACGACGTTAGCCAAGCGTTTGCGGTATTTTTACCGGTGCGTTCGGTTGGCGTTATGGGCGATGCCCGTAAGTATGACTGGGTGATCGCGCTACGGGCAGTAGAAACTATTGATTTCATGACTGCACGTTGGGCTCATTTACCTTATGAACTATTGGAAACGGTCTCGAATCGAATCATCAATGAAATTGATGGGATTTCGCGAGTTGTTTACGATATTTCAGGTAAGCCACCAGCAACGATTGAGTGGGAATAAACAGCATGTGGCGCTGGCTTAGTCTGTTTCTAGTCGGGTGCTTATTAGCGGGTTGTGCGCCTGAGCCACAGCCGAGCCAACTGGAACAGATTAAGTCACGTGGTGTAGTGAAAGTAGGTACTTTGTTGGGGCCTTCGACCTATTATATGGGCGCCGAAGGTGAAGCCGGATTAGAAACCGCATTAGCTCAACAATTTGCCGCAGAGCTTGGGGTCGAGCTTGAAATGGTCCCTCGCTACAATATTAAGACATTGCTTAACCTGCTTGATGCAGGTGATGTTGATGTCTTAGCTGCAGGTTTAGATCGTACTCCGAAGCGCGCTGAAAAGTTCCGCTTCGGCCCGCCTTACATGGAAGTTGCGCAGCGCATTGTGTTCAAACAAAGCTCGCGCATCCGCCCGCGAAGCTTAGAGCAACTGGATGATGAATTAGTCGTTGTGGCTGGCAGTAGCCATCATGACTGGCTGCAAGAAATCGAAGCGGATTACCCCAATTTACAATGGCGTGCTACCGAAGAGCACGACATGCAGGAGCTGTTGCGCCAAGTAGTGGAAGGCGATATCGCTTTTACCATCGTCGACAGCAACACCCTAGATATCAAGCGCCGCTACTACCCAAACCTCAGCGTCGCCTTTACCGTTCGCGATCACGTTGACATTGCGTGGCTGGTAAAAAATACCGTGGATGCATCGCTGTATGCTGAAGTGATCAACTTCTTTGGTGTATTGCATGACTCCGGGCAAATTGCTCAGCTCATGGATCAGCATTTTGGCCATGTAGCGAACTTTAACTATGTCGATACGAGCTTATTTATTAAGGCGGTCGAATCAGTATTGCCAAAATATCGTGATACTTTCGAGAAACATGCGGGCGTACTTGATTGGCGACTGCTGGCAGCAATCAGCTATCAAGAAAGTTTGTGGAACCCACGTGCAAAGTCAGTAACTGGGGTTCGCGGTATGATGATGCTGACGTTACCGACGGCAAAGTCGATGGGCGTTACTAGTCGCTTAGACCCCAACCAAAGTATCCGCGGTGGTGCGCGTTATTTCGAGCGCATGTTGCAACGAGTACCAGACAGAATAAGCAGCCCAGACCGAATTTGGTTTGCGTTGGCTGCCTACAATATCGGTTTTGGACATTTAGAAGATGCTCGTGTTTTGACCCAGCAGCAGGGCGCTGATCCGGACCGCTGGATAGATGTGCGAAAACGACTACCTTTACTACGACAGAAAAAGTATTACCGACAAACCAAATATGGGTTTGCGCGAGGTGATGAACCGGTGCGGTATGTGGGAAACATACGTCGTTATTATGACACTTTGGTGTGGTTGGATGAACGTGGACGAATTCCGGCTAAACCATTAGATATCACGCTTCCAATGGGGAGTAGTGACGAGGTTAACTGATGATACGCAAAAATCGTAGCTTAGTATCTCGAGAACGTCGTAGAGCAGTCGTAAGAAAATTTCGAAGATTAACCATAGAGCGGCGCCAAAAATGGTTTCGACTCTGTGAAAAAGAAGACGTTAAATAAATATCCCCCGATAATTTGGAGACAGATCTGTGGAAATAGTACGTGGCGCCCCCGCCTTGTCAGAGTTTCGTACTGAAAAACTATTGCAGCGCTTGCAAGATGCCGGTTTACCGGTCACAGAAGTGTATGCAGAGTTTATGCACTTTGTTGACGTACAAGAAGCTTTAAATAGTGAAGCAACTCATGTTTTGGATAAGCTGTTAACGTACGGCCCAGAACGCGCTCAGCACGCACCAGAAGGGAAACTGGTCGTTGTTACACCACGACAAGGAACCATTTCACCATGGTCTTCAAAAGCAACGGATATTGCTCATAATTGTGGTTTAACGCAGATTAACCGTATTGAACGCGGTATTGCCTATTATTTGTCGGGAGCATTATCAGCGGACGACGAAGCTCGAGCAACTGCCTTGCTGCATGATCGCATGACAGAAATGGTGTTGCCAGCACTCGAAGATGCCACCATTTTATTCGCAGAAGCTGAACCAAAGCCACTGCAGAGTATTGATATTTTAGGGGGCGGTCGTGACGCTTTACATCATGCCAATATCGAGATGGGCCTCGCATTAGCAGACGACGAAATCGATTACTTGTTTGACAACTTTATGCAGCTCGAACGTAACCCTAACGATATTGAGCTGTACATGTTTGCGCAAGCAAACTCCGAGCATTGCCGTCATAAAATCTTCAATGCCGATTGGACTATTGATGGTCAAGAACAGCTAAAATCGCTGTTTAAAATGATCAAAAACACTAATGAAGTCACCCCTGACAACGTATTGTCAGCCTATAAAGATAACGCCGCGGTTATGGTCGGCTCTGAAGCCGGACGTTTTTATCCGTACCCTGCAGGCACAGCTGCGGAAGGTGAGTACAGCTACTTCCACGAGCCTATTCATATCTTGATGAAAGTAGAAACCCATAACCACCCCACGGCAATTTCTCCATATGCAGGCGCCGCAACAGGCTCTGGTGGCGAAATTCGTGATGAAGGTGCCACGGGTCGCGGCTCGAAGCCTAAAGCAGGTCTCGTTGGTTTTACCGTTTCTAACTTGCGCATTCCAGGTTTTGAACAACCGTGGGAAGAAGACTTCGGTAAGCCAGACCGTATTGTTACCGCGTTAGATATTATGCTGGAAGGACCATTGGGTGGTGCTGCCTTTAACAACGAGTTTGGGCGTCCAGCATTAACGGGTTACTTCCGTACTTATGAAGAGCAAGTTAACAGCCACAATGGCGTCGAAGTTCGAGGTTACCACAAGCCGATAATGTTAGCGGGTGGTTTAGGAAATATTCGCGAACAGCACGTGCAAAAAGGCGAGATTCCAGTTGGCGCTAAACTAGTAGTACTCGGCGGACCAGCCATGAACATTGGTTTAGGTGGTGGTGCTGCCTCGTCGATGACTTCAGGTACTTCAAGTGAAGATCTAGATTTTGCTTCAGTACAACGAGATAACCCAGAAATGGAGCGTCGTTGTCAGGAAGTTATTGACCGTTGCTGGCAGCTCGGCGACAAGAACCCAATTGCCTTTATCCACGATGTGGGTGCTGGTGGGTTGTCGAATGCGATGCCTGAGTTGGTCGGTGATGGTGGCCGCGGTGGCATATTTGAACTGCGTAAAGTACCTAACGACGAACGTGGTATGTCGCCATTAGAAATTTGGTGTAACGAATCACAAGAACGTTATGTAATGGCCATCGCGCCAGAGCACATGGCCGTATTTGAAGAGATTTGCCGTCGTGAACGCGCGCCTTTTGCGGTAATCGGTGAAGCGACCGAAACCGAACACTTGGCCATGACCGATGAACAATTTGGCAATAAACCCATTGATTTACCGCTCGATGTATTACTCGGCAAGCCGCCGAAAATGCACCGTGACGTGACCACCTTGAAAGCTGAAGGTGAAGCCATTGATCGCAATGGTATTACGTTATCAGAGGCTGCAAAGCGCTTATTACGTTTACCAGCGATTGCTGAGAAAACCTTCTTAATTACCATCGGTGACCGCACGGTTACGGGCCTAGTAGCTCGTGATCAAATGGTTGGCCCATGGCAGATTCCTGTGGCTGACGTTGCTGTTACCGCATCAAGCTATGACAGCTATACCGGTGAAGCAATGGCGATGGGTGAGCGTACTCCACTAGCATTACTAAACTTTGCAGCGTCGGCACGTATGGCCGTAGGTGAATCACTTACGAATATTGCAGCTGCTGATATTGGCGATCTTAAGTTCGTAAAACTATCTGCAAACTGGATGGCTGCGGCCGGTCACCCAGGCGAAGATGCTGGTTTATATGAAGCGGTAAAAGCTATCGGCGAAGAGCTGTGTCCTGCGCTAGGTATCACCATTCCAGTTGGTAAAGACTCGATGTCGATGAAAACCAGCTGGGACAATGATGCTGGCGAAGCACAATCAGTCACTTCACCATTGAGCTTGGTTATTACGTCGTTCGGTCGCGTGCGCGATGTGCGTCGTACTTTAACGCCACAGCTGCGCCTTGATAAAGGCGATTCAAAGTTAGTACTGATTGATTTAGGTAAAGGTCAAAATCGACTCGGTGGCTCAGCATTAGCGCAAGTTTATCGTCAGTTGGGTGATATCACCCCTGATGTGGATACGCCAGAGTTATTAAAAGGCTTCTTTAATGCAACGCAGCAGCTAGTGCACAACAAAAAACTAATGGCTTACCACGACCGTTCTGACGGTGGTTTATTTACCACTGTTGCCGAGATGGCATTTGCTGGTCATTGTGGTGTTGAAGTGGCATTAGAAAACGTTGGTGACGATGACCTAGCGGCGTTATTTAGTGAAGAGCTTGGTGCGGTTATTCAAGTAAGTGTGGACGACCTTGATGAAGTGAAAGCAGCTTATGCTGAGCATGGCTTAGCGGATTGCGTTCATGTTATCGGTCGCCCTGTAAATGAAGACGTCGTACGCTTTAATCGTAACGGTGAAGAGGTATTGTCTCACTTGCGTAGCCACTACCGTGCAATTTGGGCTGAAACGACGCATCAAATGCAGCGTTTACGTGACAACCCAGCATGTGCGGATGAAGAGTTTGAAGCTAAGCAAAAACTCGATGATCCAGGCTTGTCAGCGGAACTAACCTTTGATGTTAGCGAAGATATTGCGGCACCTTATATCAACACCGGTCGTGACCCTGTGGTTGCTATCTTGCGCGAGCAAGGGGTGAACTCTCATGTAGAAATGGCAGCTGCATTTGACCGTGCTGGCTTTGCCGCCATCGACGTACACATGAGCGATATTTTAAGCGGCCGTATCTCATTAGATAAGTTTGATGGCTTAGCTGCTTGTGGTGGATTCTCATACGGTGACGTATTAGGTGCGGGTGAAGGTTGGGCGAAATCAATCTTATTTAATAACCGTGCTCGCGATGAGTTTTCTGCATTTTTCGAGCGTGAGCGTACATTCGCATTAGGCGTTTGTAACGGTTGCCAAATGTTATCGAACTTAAAAGAGCTCATTCCAGGCGCTGAAGCATGGCCACACTTTGTGACCAACCGCTCTGAGCGCTTCGAGGCGCGCTTTAGTTTAGTAGAAGTACAAGAGAACAACTCACTGTTCTTCTCAGGCATGGCGGGCTCTAGAATGCCGATTGCTGTATCTCACGGTGAAGGGCGTGCAGAGTTTAAAGCCGATAACTTAGCGCAAGTGAATAATCAGCAGTTAGTAACCCTGCGCTACGTGGATAACAAAGGCAGTATTGCTAGCAGTTATCCGGCCAACCCAAATGGTACCCCTGAAGGTATTACCGGATTAACCACCACCGATGGCCGCGTGTCTATTATGATGCCGCACCCAGAACGTGTATTCCGTACGGTTGCTAACAGCTGGCACCCAGACGAGTGGGGCGAAGATAGCCCGTGGATGCGTATGTTCCGTAATGCTCGCGTGTACTTAGGCTAAGCACATACGGTAGCAACATAACTAGGGGTGGCTAGGAAACTAGTTACCCCTATTTTTTATAAAGGCGGTAAACGATGACTCATTATCTCGGCAAAGCAACAACCTTAGTTTTAGCGCTTTTTGTGCTCTTACTTTCAGCCTGTTCATCGGTTCCGGAACATAGTCCGCAAAATCTAATCGGCAGCAAAATGCATGGTAAAGCGTCTTACTATGCGATGAAGTATCAATTTCGCACCACTGCAAGTGGCGAAACCTTTAACAACTATGCCGCCACAGCCGCCCATAAAACCTTACCTTTTGGCACTATGGTGCGAGTTACCAATCGAGCCAATAATAAAAGTGTGGTGGTGAAAATTAATGATCGCGGACCTTTTATAAAAGGTCGGATTATTGATCTATCTCGGTCTTCTTTTGCCAAGATTGCTGATTTAAAGGTGGGTGTGATCGATGTAACCGTTGAGGTTATTAAGCACTAGGTTTCTTTCTGCGTTGGCGGAAGAACTGCCGTAAAATATCCGCACATTCCTCTTGTAATACCCCTGAAACCACTTCAATTTGATGGTTCATGCTGTGGTGATTAATCACTTCTATAGCTGTACCAGCCGCGCCTGTGCGTGGGTCACTAGCGCCGTATACCAAGGTTTTAACCCGGGCATGGGTCATCAGGCCAGCGCACATCGCGCAAGGCTCTAAAGTTACATATAGTGTGGTATCAACTAGGCGGTAGTTTGCTAAATACTTGCCTGCTGCTCGAATGGCTTGGGCTTCAGCGTGTGCAGAGGGGTCATTTAACGCAATAACCTGATTATAACCTTCCGCAATAATCTCATCGTTATGAACTAATACTGCCCCCACAGGAACTTCGTTGTGCTGCTCGGCAATAGCAGCAAGTTCCAGAGCGCGTTTCATATAATTAACGTGGGGCATAATTGTTCTCAGTTTCAATCCATGTGCTTATGATAAAAAAAAGCCCCCGCAGATGCGAGGGCTTTATGCTTATCAATTAATAAAGCAGCACTTAGAAGTCGTATTTGAAACCTAAGCGAACGCTCCATAATGAAGGAGTACCAGCACGACCTTGTACAGCGTCGATACGTGGGTTCAATGACTCGAACACGTATTGGTTCTGGCCATTGATGCTTACGTCAGCAACACCAATTGTACGTGGGAAGCTTGCTTCGTATAACACGCCCCAATCATCATTGATTAGGTTGGTTAAGTTATCGATAACGAAGTACACGCTTGATTTGTGACCGTTAACAAAACCAGGTAGGTTTTGCTCGAATTTGAAATCAAGTTTGTGCCACCAGTCGCTATTGAACTCGTTACGAGGTGCAATACCGCCAGCATACTTGTCTAAGCCCGCTTCTTCGATGAAGGCAAAGAACTTATCAGTATCGAAACCTGAATCGAACACAGCTTTAGGATCGTTTAGACCTGTTGGTACGTATAACAAGTGACGTTGGTTACGAGTGATATC
Organism: Pseudidiomarina sp.; assembly: GCA_048269045.1. Taxonomy (GTDB): domain Bacteria; phylum Pseudomonadota; class Gammaproteobacteria; order Enterobacterales; family Alteromonadaceae; genus Pseudidiomarina. Next base: position 19,404 of record JBLWUG010000005.1, on the reverse strand, counting down.
GCCAAACGCGTTACCGTTCATAGTGAAGCTGTACGGACGACCTTTGTTCGCGCTGCCGAAGAGGCTGAACTGGGTGTCGTAGCCATCAACCCACTCAGTGGTGTAGGTTGCACGGAACGTGAAGCGATGTGGGATTTCATAGTTCGAAGTAGACACACCAGGGTTCTGCATGTCAGAAACCGCGATGTTGGTGTAGTTCGAGTATGCAACCGAGCTAGTCATTGGGCTAACTTCTTCAGCTTTGCTCCAAGCGTAAGCTAAGGTCCAATCTAAACCAAAGTCATGAGACTTGGTTAACGCTAATGATAACGAGGTTTGTTGGCCTGAATCGCCATTAACGTTAGTTAACACGAATGCATCAGAACCGGTAGCGCTGTAGATAGGACGACCATCTGGCGCAGTACCTGCTTGCACTTGACGTAAGTCACGAACAATTGCAGCGTCGCGTTTGTCAGTGTGCAATAAGTCAGCCATTACGACATAGCCGTTATCAAATGCGTAGGTAGCACCTAATGCATACTTCCACTCTTTTGGAAGCTTGAAGTTCGGGTCTAAGGCGTTAACCGGACCACCACCACTTGCGTTAGCCACTTCATCAAACATTGACTGTGGAATATCGATTAATGGATTGCCTGAACCTGTATGAGGGATATCAAACAAGCTAACACCACCTAAGAATAGGTTGGCTTCGTATAAGGTTACACCGTTATTCGAGTAGTTGTTTGATAACCAAACGTTCGGGTTACCACCAGAGTACAAGCCAATACCACCACGAACTTCTAGGGCAGGGTTAACAACCCAGTTCACACCCAAACGCGGCTGCAACAAGCCTTCGCCGTCAAGCGTAGCAGTGTTAGCGAAACCATGAGTGTCGGCAAAGTTTTGGTTTAACTGTGGTGCGTCGCTGGTGGTGTACCAGTCATAACGGAAACCAGCAGTTAAGGTAACGTCGTGGTCGATGAAGTAGTATTCATCTTGTGCGTACAAGGTATTTACCGAGTACTCAAACTGACCAGCACCATCGATTGGGTTGTTGCTACCAGCAGCGTTTTCATAGATAACACGGCTTGGTGTACCAGCTTCAAAGTCATCGATTGAATCGAAGCGGAACTCGCCTTCAGTTTCTTGGATGAACAAGTTAAACACGTCATAAGTTTCACGCTCGTAACCGAAAGTGAACGTATGATCTTCATACAAGTACGTACCTGCTAATTTCATGAAGGTAGTATCGTAAGCTAACTTGTTTGAATGACGAGAGTCATCCGCACCAAGATAAATAGTTGCGCCATTGTGACGGATTTGAACTTCACCAACGTCGGTGCCACCTAATGGGTTAACACGCGCGTCAAGCTTTGAGTAACCAACACGTAATTCGGTTGAGAAGTTGTATGTCCAGTCAGAGTACAACTGTGCAACATAAGAAGTGAACTTAGAACCACGCTCATAGAAGTGGTTAGAGAACTCAAGTTCATCATCATCACCGTCAGACTCAGCAATAACGAAACCGTCGTTGTAGTTATAAGTAAACGCAGCACGGTGCTTATCGCTAATGTACCAGTCTAACTTCATTAAGAATTTTTCGTCTTCAACTGGTAAGCTCGATGGGAAACCACCTGGCTCAAAGCCATAGATGTCACGAGCAATGGTTGCAACGCGGTCAGCGTCTGCTTGCGATACGCCAAGTACAGGACGAGCTACGTTAGTACCATCTGGGCCGCGGTCAAAAGTGTCTGCACCTTCAAGCTTTTCATAAGCAACGAATGCGAACAATTTGTCATTGATTAAAGCACCACCGCCGTTAAAGCCGTAGCGACGCTCGTTGAATGCACCAACGTTGATTGAGTCACCTTCAAGCTTGTCGCCTTGCAGTGAATCGTTAGTGTAGTCAAAGAAAACGCTACCGAATAATTCGTTCTCACCAGATTTGGTTACGGCGTTAATGTTACACGCAGTAAAACCACCGTATTGAACGTTAAATGGTGCAAGTTCAACAGCAACCTGGTCAATAGCATCATAAGAGAAAGGCATACGTTGCGTCGGGTAACCGCTTGAGTTCAAGCCAAAGTTATCGTTCATACGTACACCATCAACAGTCAAGCTGTTGAAGCGTGGGTTAGCACCAGCACACTGGATATCACGAGCGTTAGTTTCGTTGATATAGATGCGTGGGTCGGTACGCAATACGTCTTTTAAGTCACGGTTTACAGTTGGAGCATTTTGTAAATCAGTGAGGTTGAAAGAAGCGGTAGGACCATTAGTACCAGAGGTGCTAGTTAACTGAGAACCAGTTACTGCAATGCGTTCTACTGATTGCTGAGCTACTTGTATGCTGAGGTTTTCAGTTTCACCCAAAGTCAAAAACACGTTACTGATTACTTCTTGGTTACCTAAAGCATCGGTAACTGTTAACGTGTAAGGACCACCTACGGCAAGACCACGAGCTGAGAACAGTCCGTTGTCATTAGCGGTAAGAGTACTGGACGTGCCGGTACGCTCATCTTTAAGTGTAACGGATGCGTTGGCAATAACCTGGCCAGTAGATTCGCTTGTTATAACACCGCGAATGCTAGAGGTGGTTTCTTGCGCAACAGCAGCTGATGAAATGCCGATTGCCAATGCGACTGCAGCGGCGATACGGGTGGGTTTGCTATTGAACATGATGTTGTTTCCCTAGTTGTAATAAACAAACAGTTTTATCAATAATAAAGTTAAAGCTGACTGTGGATTGTAAAAAAATTGCATTACAGATTTATGACGTTCCGAACAAGTATAGAACGAAATTTTAAAAATATGAGCGATACTCAAATTTTATAAAAACCTCCATGGTATATTCCGGAGGTTTTGTTATTTCACTACGTTTTAAAAACGGTCGCGAACGGTACATACTGCTTACTGTTTGAGCAATACCTGTTTAAAAGCTGTGCAGGCCTTTAAATTATGTGCGCATTTTACGCGACTTTTGTTCTAAATGCATTGTAAATGCCAGATATTCATCGCATTTATAAAATAAAAATTTAAACGTGAAGGACGTGTAAACCTAATGAAACTTGTTAAATTACCAGCTGCACTGACGTTGGTGCTCATGATAAGCGGATGTGACATGCCCAAAGAATCTGATAAAAAACCGGTGAGTCTTCGTATTGCGACTTTCAATGTAAGTATGGATGCATCGAATTATCTGCCAGCAGATGAACTTGCAACTGATGGCAAAACTGCCTTACAAAATGCGCTAAAAAATAAGCACCCACAAATTAAGGCGATCGCCGAAATTATTCAGCATGTACGGCCTGATGTTTTAGTACTCAATGAATTCGATTATTTGCCATCAGCACATGGCATTGACGTTTTTATTAATGACTATTTGCAGGTTAGCCAGAACGGTGAGGCTGCTATTGATTTTCCATACGTGTTTATTGCGCCCGTTAATACCGGAGTAGCCAGTGGTTTTGATTTAGATCGCGATGGCCTGGTATCTGATATTAAAAGCGACGCGTGGGGATTTGGCTTTTATCCTGGCCAATATGGCATGGTCGTACTGTCGAAGTACCCGATTGACCAAAGCGCGGTGCGAACCTTTCAAAACTTTAAATGGAAAGATATGCCCGGAGCTTTGGCACCATTACTGCCAGGCACGAGTGAACCTTATTATTCAGCTGAGGCTTGGGAGCAGTTTCCACTGAGCTCAAAATCCCATTGGGATGTTCCAGTTCAAGTTAGTGACTTCTCATTGCACGTGCTGGTTTCTCACCCCACGCCACCAGTTTTTGACGGCAAGGAAAATCGCAACGGCCGTCGCAATCATGATGAAGTGCGTTTTTGGGCAGATTATTTACAGCCGCATTTAAGTGACTATATCTATGATGATAACGGCAAGTTTGGCGGCTTGGGCAGCGAGAAGCGCTTTGTGATTGCTGGTGACTTAAACGCATCGACAGAAAGCACCGATAACTTTCCTGGTACCATTCAGCAACTTTTAGACCATCCGTTAATAGCGGCTGATTTGAAACCTGCCAGTCAAGGCGGAGCCGCGCATACCGCAGATAACCCTGAGGCTAAGTATCACACCGCAGCATGGCGTAAACGCGTGGATTATGTGCTGCCGTCTGCCTATGGCATAGCACCTATTCAAGCTGGTGTGTTTTGGCCGAAAGCAGAGCAGCCGAAAGCTGAATTGGTTTCTAAGCGAGCGGCTTCTTCAGATCACAGATTGGTTTGGATTGATATTCAGCTACATTAAAGCTTAAGTATTATTAAAAAATTCATAAAACTGTAATAAAGGAATTGAATAATCAGCCGTGCTAATCATTAACAGGTGAAACCAATGTCGAGAAGAGTATTGATTGTCGAAGATGAAGCACAGATTCGCGAGATGCTTTGTTTTGTGATGGAGAAGCACGGTTACGAAACTATCGAAGCGGGTGATTACCAAACTGCTCTCGACAAAATTGTCGAGCCGTTCCCAGATATGATCTTGCTAGATTGGATGATTCCTGGTGGTTCAGGTGTGCAATTAGCAAAAAAGCTAAAGAGTGAAGAATTCACCCGCGGCATACCCATTATCATGTTAACCGCTCGCGGCGCAGAAGAAGATAAGGTACGAGGTCTTGAAGTGGGTGCCGATGATTACATGACCAAGCCGTTTTCGCCGAAAGAGCTGATTGCCCGTATTCGCGCGGTATTTAGGCGCGTTGCACCAACCGCTTTAGACGAGCCTATTGAAGTTAATGGTTTGAAGCTGGATCCGATTTCGCATCGGGTAACTGCTGAAAACGTTCGTCTTGAACTGGGGCCTACTGAATTTAGAATGTTACACTTCTTTATGGCAAACCCTGAACGCGTATATAGTCGTGAACAGTTGCTCGATCAAATATGGGGCACTAACGTATATGTAGAAGATCGTACGGTAGATGTTCATATTCGCCGTCTGCGAAAAGCCCTTGAAGCTAAAGGTCACGATAAATTAATTCAAACGGTACGCGGTGTTGGCTATCGTTTCTCTAACCGCTAGGCGCAAGCATTCATGGATAGACGATACTCAGTCTTATTTATTCTTCGAGGATTATTGTGGTTTGTTGTTCCTTTAGGAATTCTAGGGCTGGTGCTCGACCAGTTTTGGGCAACACTTGCCGTTGGATTACTCGCCCTTATTTTCTGGCACTATTTCTACCAGTATAAACTCGTGGATTGGCTGTGGCATCGCCGCACTATGCTGCCACCTACAGCATCAGGAAGCTGGAGCTATATTTACGACGGCATCTATCGTACCCAACGCCGCAGCCAACAGCGCCGCCGCGCTCTAGCTCGTTTGCTCAGACGCTTTCGTGAAGCATCAGAAGCTATCCCTGATGCAGCTATCGTATTTCGCTACGATGGCAGCTTAATTTGGTGTAATAAGTTGGGTCAGTTTTACTTTGGTCTAAAGTGGCCGGCAGATACTGGAATCCGTATTTCCAATTTAATCAGGCACCCCAAGTTTATTGCTTATTTACAGGCCGGAGATTTTACCGATCCGATCCACTTGGCGTCGCCGGTGCGCGAAGACTTAGAGCTCGAAATCCGCATCATGCCTTATAGCGATGAACAATACTTACTCATGGCCCGCGACGTCACGCAAATTAAACAGCTAGAAAACATGCGAAAAGATTTCGTTGCCAACGTTTCGCACGAGTTAAAAACGCCATTGACCGTAATATCGGGCTATCTCGAGCTGCTTGAAGACCAAGAGCAAATATCGTCAGCCATGTATAACAAAGCCATCGCCGGCATGACGAAGCAAAGTACTCGAATGCATAACTTGGTTGAACAGCTGCTGTCGTTATCGCAGTTGGATACGCAACAACCGGATATTTTTGAACATGAAGTTAATGTGCCTGCGATGCTCGCTGAAGTGAAAAGCGAAGCGGAACGATTAAACCAAGACAAAAAGCATAAAATCACTTTTACAATCGCTGATCAGCAAATATTTGGTATGAAAGAAGAGCTGCGTAGCGTATTTGTCAACTTAGTAAGCAACGCAATTTATTACACCCCAGCTAATGGCACTATTGATGTGAGTTGGCAGCCCCAAGGCGATGGTATGGAATTCAGTGTGACGGATTCCGGCCCGGGCATTCCAGCCAAGCACATTTCTCGCCTGACTGAACGTTTCTACCGTGTGGATAACGCGCGTAATAGTGAAACCGGTGGTACTGGGTTGGGGCTTGCGATAGTGAAACATGCATTGGAAAAACATCACAGTCAATTGCTGATCGAATCGAAAATCGGTCAAGGCTCAAGGTTCTCTTTTCGTATCTCTCAAGAACTTCTCATAAAAAAATCTTAAAAATATCTCTATCTGTCACGAAGTTGTCATATAGCCTCGCTAAACTTTTGCGTAGTTAATCAATGAACGTTGTTTCACAGCACTTATTAAATGACATTACTTTGGAGTCGATTATGAAACTCAAGTCAGCGATATTAAGCCTAAGCATGGCCGCTCTTATGAGCACAGCAGCAGTAGCGCAAAAAGCGACAGATGATTTGCCTGAGTATGAAAAAACCAGTGGTTTATCTGGCAACCTTTCATCCGTTGGTTCAGACACTTTAGCCAATATGATGACCTTTTGGGCAGAAGAGTTTAAGCGTTTATACCCGAACGTAAATACGCAAATTCAAGCTGCGGGCTCTTCCACAGCTCCACCGGCGCTAACTGAAGGTACTTCAAACTTTGGCCCAATGAGCCGCGCGATGAAGGCGAAAGAAATTGAGTCTTTTGAAAAACGCTTTGGCTACAAGCCAACACCAGTGCGCGTTGCAATCGATGCCTTGGCAGTGTTTGCTCATAAAGATAACCCTATTCAAGGCATGACCATTGCCGAAGTAGATGCAGTATTCTCGAGCACTCGTTTATGTGGCGCTCGTGAAGAAGTTCGCCGTTGGGGTGACTTAGGGCTTACCGGCAGCTGGGATAACCGCGACTTACAAATTTACGGTCGTAACTCGGTGTCAGGTACCTACGGCTACTTTAAAGAAATTGCGTTATGTGATGGCGACTTCCGCAACAACGTGAACGAGCAGCCAGGTTCAGCATCAGTAGTACAGTCAGTGTCTACCTCATTGAACGCTATCGGTTACTCAGGTATCGGCTACTTAACTTCAGGTGTTAAAACCGTACCATTAGCGGTTGAAGAAGGCGCAGAGTATGTAGATGCAAACACTGAAAATGCATTGGCGGGTAAGTACCCACTATCACGCTTCTTATATGTTTACGTGAACAAGCACCCGAACAAGCCACTTGACCCAGCAACGGCTGAGTTCTTGAAGATGATGCTTTCAAAAACTGGTCAAGAAATTGTAGCTAAGGATGGTTACATTCCGGTTCCACGTGTAGTTGTAGAGCAAGAGTTAGAGAAGTTAGGTTTAAACTAAAGTTTTGATTTCCCTGGATTCCTTTTCAGCCGAGCCTAGCTCGGCTTTTTTTTGCCTGGCAATTAAGGGGAGACGTGACGCTTTATCGGCTGCTGCAGCGAGATTAAGGTTTCAGTTGCTTGGATTTCATCAATCGGCTGAATTTTTTCTACCAACAAGTTTTGTAACTCGTCGATAGAGCGCAGCATCACCTTGATAAAGATGCTGTATTGGCCGGTCGTATAATGCGCCTCAACGACTTCTGGCAAGGCTTCCAATTTTGCCAAGGTGGTCGGGTAGTCACCGGCCCGGGCTAAATTTATACCGATAAAACAACATACGTCGTAGCCAAGTTTTTTCTCATCGAGTATGAGTTGCGTACCTTTGATGAGCCCAGCTTGGCGCATTTTTTCGATACGCACATGAATGGTGGCAGGGCTAACCTGCTGATGTTTGGCTATTTCAGCATAAGACGTGCGCGCATTACGCTGCAACGTAGTAAGTATGTATTTATCTAAACTATCGATCATCTAATTATTTTCGCCTGAATCATTAATAAATTAAATAGAATCTAATTAAACTGCGAATTATTCTTTTAAGTTTACACCAGTATGGCAAATTTATTAACTGCTATTGATTGTTGTTGGCGATTAGGTATTTTTGATATATCTAATCTGGAGGTAGTATGAAACAGCAAGCCATTCAAATTCAGCGTCAGGTTGCAGCAGTAAAGCAGGTAATGACTGCCGAACTCAGCAAAGCTTTATCATTAATCGAAATCCAAGCCCCGCTAATTGTGCCAGTAGGATCAGGATTGCAAGATAACTTATCGGGTATTGAGCAATCGGTGAAAGTTAATGTAAAAGCAGAAAACGCTGATTATGAAGTCGTACATTCGTTGGCCAAATGGAAGCGCAGTGTACTCGGTGCATATGATTTTACTGCCGGTGATGGGGTGGTGACGCACATGCTGGCGCTGCGTCCAGATGAAGATAGCTTAGGGCCGTTGCACTCAGTGTTGGTAGAGCAATGGGATTGGGAGCAAGTGATTACCGAGCAGCAGCGTTGCCTTGCTACCCTAAAAGACCGCGTGCAGAAGATCTATCAAGCGTTAAAACAAACAGCCACGCAATTAAAGCTCGATAAAAGTGCATTGCAGATGGTGGATCAGGTTACTTTTATTACCGCTGAGCAGCTTTTGCAGAAATACCCAACACTGACAGCGAAGCAACGCGAGCAAAAAATAACTGAAAAATATAAAGCGGTATTTATTATCGGCATTGGTGGCACTCTTAGTCATGGCGAAGCGCATGATAGTCGCTCGCCCGATTACGATGACTGGAGTTCGCCAAACGAGATGGGCGGTGCTGGCCTTAACGGTGATCTCTTGGTTTGGCATCAGCCTTTACAGCGCGCGGTTGAGTTGAGTTCGATGGGGATTCGCGTCGATGCCACAGCACTGCAACGGCAAGTACAATTGCGCGAACAATCGAGCTTGCTGCAACAGCCGTGGCACCAACAACTACTGCGCCAGCAGCTGCCGCAAACTATCGGTGGTGGCATCGGCCAGTCACGAGTGGCGTTGTGGCTGTTGCAATTAGATCATATTAAGTGGGTACAGGCGCCAACAGTGGGTTTGCGAGCATTAGAAGCCGTCGCCTAAGAAAAATTTCAGCTTTATGACAGCACTGTAACAATTCTGTCATAGTCGCCAACTATAATTGCTGTCATTCAAGTTAATTTAAAAATTATTTAAATAAACGAGGCAGTAATGGCAACAGCAAAACCCACTTCGATGGGTGCCAGTAATGTGCGATTAATCAAAGATAAAGCAGCTCGCTACGGGGTTACCCTCGGTGGCGGGCTGGTCTTGATCGCGCTATTACTCATCTTCTTCTATCTCTTATACGTGGTGGAGCCAATTTTCCGCGGCGTTGAGATCGAACACCAGCAATCATTCGCCGTACCGGGCAGCAGTCAAACCGTAGCGCTCGGCGTTGATGAGCAATCAGAACTTGGTTTTCGATTTACCAATACCGGTGAAGTGACCTTTTTCGCGTTAAAAGACATTGCTGCACGAGACTGGCAAACCGGCGACTTGCTATTACAGCAACAGCTCCTCGATACGCCAACGGCTTTTGCGCGCACGCAGCCGCAGAATAATAGGTACGCTTATGCTAATGCCCAAGGGCAGGCCGTGGTGGTGGCGCCTAAGTTCTTAACGAAGTATGTGCAAGGCCGCCGTGTCACTGAGCCCAGCATAGAAATATTAAATGATGGTAAGGCGTTTCAGGTTGACCCTGAACAGCGCAAGCTGACGCAAATTGCGTATGAATATAATGGCGACTCGTCGTTATTTGCTGCGGTAACTGAGCAAGGCCGCACCATCGTAAACCTCTTTCAAGCGTCACGTAGTTTCCTCACGGGAACCGTAGAGTTGCAGAGTAAGTTTACTGAGCTTCCTATTTCGGGGGCGGTTAGCGACATTATTGTTACGCCTAACTTGCGCCAAGTTTTTGTCCGTCAAAAGAATAAATTTTACGTTTTTGATGTATCCCGCAGCGGGCAAGTTAGTGAGCGCCAATTAATTACTATCAATCGCCATGAGTATGGTGATGTCAGCAGTATGCAGCTCTTGGCTGGGGCAAGCTCTATTTTATTTGGCCACGCGAATGGCAAGGTAACCCAATGGTTTGAAGTGTCTGGTGATGATGGTCGTCGTTATCAGTTTATTCGTAGCTTCAAGGCCGGCAATGAAGCCATTGTTGATATCGTATCTGAATACTACCGCCGTACCTTTTATACGGTGTCTGCAGGTGGTCAGGTGGGCGTGTTCCATACCACCTCAAAAGCTGATCTATACCAAGACTATCCAGGTAAATACCGCGCTGAGCAATTAGTGATCGATCCGCGCGCAAATTCACTGCTGATGCTCGACAAAGACCAGCAGCTCCATACCTTTAAACTGTCTAATGAGCACCCTGAAGTTTCGTGGAGCGGCTTGTGGCAAGAAGTTTGGTATGAAGGTTATCCAGAGCCAGAATATGTGTGGCAGTCTACTTCAGGCTCTGACGACTTTGAGCCGAAATTTAGCTTGGTTCCTATTTCGTTCGGTACTATCAAAGCCGCGGCCTATGCCATGTTATTTGCGGTGCCCATTGGTTTAGCGGCAGCGGTATATACCGCTTACTTTATGTCGCCAAGCGTACGTAAAGTGGTGAAACCTACCGTCGAAATCATGGAAGCCTTACCCACCGTAATTCTAGGGTTTTTGGCCGGACTATGGCTGGCGCCAATTATTGAGCACTATTTGCCCGGCATTGTCGCTACGGTAATTTTAGTGCCAACGGCGATAATACTTTTTGCCTTGTTAAGTACCAAACTGCCTAAATCTTTGCGCAATCACTTTACTGATGGTCGTGCTGCACTGTTGTTGCTTCCCGTAGTGCTTCTTACCGGATGGTTTTCATTTGAGATGTCGCCATGGGTAGAAAACACGCTATTCGACGGTAATGTGCGTCAGTTCATTACTAACGAACTAGGTATTACCTTCGACCAACGTAACTCCTTGGTCGTCGGTATCGCTATGGGCTTCGCTGTAATCCCAACGATTTTCTCTATTGCCGAAGATGCAATCTTTAGTGTGCCTAAACATTTATCGAATGGCTCTTTGGCTTTAGGTGCCACAACCTGGCAAACCCTAACCAAAGTTGTATTACTGACTGCCAGCCCGGGTATTTTCTCTGCGGTAATGATGGGCTTAGGTCGCGCTGTTGGTGAAACCATGATCGTATTGATGGCGACCGGTAACACGCCAATCATGGATTGGAACATCTTTGAAGGAATGCGAACGTTGTCGGCCAATATCGCCGTAGAAATGCCAGAGTCTGAAGTGGGTAGTTCACACTATCGTATTCTCTTCTTGGCAGCGTTTGTGTTGTTTGTATTCACCTTTGCGTTTAACACGGTAGCCGAGCTGGTTCGTCAGCGGTTACGTGATAAATATAGCTCGATGTAAGCAAGAGGATTTCCATGAACAAGTGGTTTAAATCAGGAAAACCGTGGATTTGGCTCACCGCAGGCTCGGTTAGTATTGCGCTAATCGCGGTATTAGGATTGCTAGCCATGATCGCATGGCGGGGTTTGTCGTTCTTTTGGCCTGCGTCTATTCATGAAATAGAAGTACAGGCTAACGACGGCAGCACCAAAGTCATCATTGGTGAAGTGTATGAAACCGAAGAAATCCCTATTGAGCGCTTACAAGAAAGTGGTGTTGCGCTGGATAACTTTGATGAGCCCTATTTGCGCCGATTATTGATTAAAGTAGGTAACCGGGAATTTGTTCCGCTCGACTTTACTTGGATCATGGAGCCGCAAATTATCCGCAATGAAACGCCTGCCAACCTCGCGGTACTCGAGCGTTCAAAAGACGGTAATTTTTATGGCTATGTTGAGCGCGTGTTGGAAGATGGCCAAGTTGTAGCAAGTGGTGACCAGATACGTGATGCACTGCAAGCTCGTATTGAACGCGCGGTCGCCATTAACGAAGAAGCAGACGATCTGCAGCAAAGTGAAATTGGCGCCATTAACTACCAGCTAAACCGGTTACGTCTAGAGCGTCGCTCGCTAGCGCTGGAAGATAAACTCACGCCAGCGGCAGAAGCTGAAATTGTCGAGCGCGAAGAAGCGCTACGAGCTGATTACCAAGTGCTTGAGCAACAGTTATTTGCCATGCGCAAGCAAGCGCAACGAGATGCCGTAGTGATGCGGGATATGCGTGGCATGGAAGTTGAAGTACCAATGTATCGCGTACTGCAAGCCACGTTCCCTAATGATATGGGCGTATTTGCTAAAGTCGGCTATTTCTTTGGCCAAATTGGTAACTTCGTGAGCGCCAACCCACGTGAGGCCAATACCGAGGGCGGGGTGTTCCCAGCTATCTTTGGTACGGTATTCATGGTGTTATTGATGTCGGTGATTGTGACGCCATTTGGCGTGATTGCGGCTATCTATTTGCATGAGTACGCGGGCAAAAACGCGATAACACGATTAATTCGTATCGCTGTGATTAACCTCGCTGGGGTACCTTCGATTGTATATGGTGTATTTGGCTTAGGTTTCTTTGTCTATATGGTGGGTGGCAGCCTTGACCAAATCTTCTATCCAGAAGCTTTGCCAAGCCCAACCTTTGGTACGCCAGGCGTTCTCTGGTCAGCCATAACGCTTGCTATTTTAACCTTACCGGTTGTTATTGTATCAACTGAAGAAGGGTTGTCGCGTATTCCGAGTACCTTGCGCGAAGGTAGTTTAGCGCTAGGTGCGACAAAGGCCGAAACCTTATGGCGGATAATTTTGCCAATGGCATCACCAGCAATTATGACCGGGTTAATTTTAGCCGTAGCTCGAGCTGCAGGTGAAGTAGCGCCATTGATGCTGGTGGGGGTTGTGAAGTCAGCGCCCATGCTGCCGGTGGATGGTAACTTCCCGTATTTTCATTTAGACCGGAAGTTTATGCACTTAGGTTTCCATATTTACGATGTTGGCTTTCAAAGCCCTAACGTTGAAGCTGCGCGACCGTTGGTTTACGCCACTTCATTCTTGTTAGTCACTGTTATTGTTGGGTTGAATATTACAGCCATAGGCGTGCGGAATCACTTACGTGAAAAATACCGTTCGTTTGACCAATAAAATGAATTCAATTGACGCGCAAAAGGTTTAGATTATGATTTCGGTAACTCCTTCTATCTCGCAAGTGAATACACTTGATTTAGAAAACTTAACGCCCGAGCAAACGGCGCTGCAAATACGTAACTTGAATTTGCACTACGGCCAAGCGCAAGCACTCTATGATATTTCTATGAATATACCGAAGAACCGAGTGACTGCATTTATTGGGCCATCAGGTTGCGGTAAATCTACACTGCTGCGTTGTATTAACCGCATGAACGATTTGGTCGACATCTGTAAAGTGGATGGCGAAATCATGCTGCACGACAAAAACATCTACGATAAAGATGTTGATGCTGCCGAGTTACGACGTCGAGTGGGCATGGTGTTCCAGCGTCCGAACCCGTTCCCGAAGTCGATTTATGAAAACGTGGTGTACGGCATGCGCTTACAGGGTGTGAATGACCGTCGCACCCTCGATGAAGTGGTAGAGCGTTCGTTGAAAGGCGCAGCGTTATGGGATGAGGTTAAAGATCGCTTGAGCGAGTCAGCGTTCGGCTTATCCGGTGGTCAGCAGCAACGTTTGGTGATTGCGAGAGCTATTGCGGTTGAGCCTGAAGTACTATTGCTCGATGAACCGACGTCAGCCTTGGACCCGATTTCGACTTTAACCATTGAAGAGCTGATTTCGCAATTGAAAGAACAGTTTACGGTGGTTATTGTTACGCACAACATGCAACAAGCAGCGCGAGTATCTGACCAAACCGCGTTTATGTATATGGGTAAATTGATTGAATATGCGGACACCAACTCGCTATTCACAACGCCACAGCAAAAGCAGACCGAAGATTATATTACTGGGCGCTACGGTTAATAGGGGCAGATCATGGATAAAATTAATATGGGCCGGCATATTTCCGGCAAATTTAATCAAGAATTGGAAGCCGTTCGCAACCAGGTTTTAAAAATGGGCGGATTGGTAGAACAGCAGTTACGTGACTCTTTGTTGGCGATTGAGAAATCCGATCAGGAGCTTGCCGGTGTCGTGTTAGAACGCGACCATCGCATCAATGACTTAGAGCTAAGCATTGATGAGGCTTGCATTCAGATTATTGCAAAGCGTCAGCCAGCAGCCAGTGACTTGCGTTTGATTATCGCAATATTACGGACGATTTCAGACTTGGAGCGCATTGGTGATGAAGTTGAGCGCATTGCGCGCGTTGCCTTGCAGAGCTTCAACGAAGACCATCAGCACCTGCTCATCAGTCTAGAAAACCTAGGCCAGCAGGTATTGTCGATGTTGCATAATGTATTGGATGCATTCGCACGTATGGACCTAGAAAGTGCTTACGACGTGCATAAGATGGATGCTCAAGCCGACCGTCAATATGAAGCATTAACGCGTCAGTTGATGACCTATATGATGGAAGATCCGCGCGGCATCCCTAAAGTGATGAACGTGTTGTGGTCAGCACGCTCGCTTGAGCGTATCGGTGACCGTTGTCAGAACATCTCTGAATACATCATATTCTTTGTGAAAGGCAAGGATGTGCGGCATTTATCTGCGGAAAGTATGAAACAAACGATTCGCGGTAAAGAGTAGTTTAAAGAGCCCGCTAAACGGATTTAGCGGGCTTTTTTATTTAGTAGAGTACGCGGGCACGAACAGTGCCAGGAATACCTTTCAATTGGCTGAGTAATTCATCGGCAATGGCACTGCTGCCATCGGTTTCAATATCAATAACAACATAACCAACTTTACTATCGGTTTGTAAATACTGACCAGTAACGTTGATGTTTTTATCCGCCAAAATTTGGTTAATGCGGGTAAGCATACCCGGCTGGTTTTCGTGAATATGTAATAAACGGCGCACGCCAGTGTGCACAGGCAGGGCAACTTCTGGAAAGTTTACCGCCGACAGCGTAGAACCATTGTCCGAGTAGCGCACGAGCTTACCGGCCACTTCGACACCGATATTCTCTTGGGCTTCTTGCGTTGAACCACCAATATGCGGAGTAAGCAGGCAGTTCGCCAAGCCGCGTAGTGGCGACTCGAAGGTTTCGTCGTTGCTTTTCGGTTCTACCGGGAATACATCAATGGCAGCTCCACCGAGTTGGCCTGATTTTAAGGCGTTAGCCAAGGCTTCAATATCAACGACAGTGCCGCGCGACGCATTGACTAAGCACGCACCTGGCTTCATAGCAGCGAGTTCTTTCGCGCTAATCATCCATTGCGTTTCTGGGGTTTCAGGAACGTGTAAACTGACGATGTCCGCCGTTTTTAGTAGCTCGTTAAGGCTACGTACTGGCATCGCATTACCCAGCGAAAGCTTGGTCTCGATATCATAAAAACGAACTTGCATCCCAAGTTGCTCGGCTAAGATACCGAGTTGGGTACCAATGTGGCCATAACCAACGATACCTAGCGTTTTCCCACGTACTTCAAAAGATCCTTTGGCAGCTTTATCCCATTCACCACGGTGCGCAGCAGCATTCTTCTCTGGCACCCGGCGCATCAGCATAATGATTTCGGCTAAGACCAGCTCGGCAACGCTGCGGGTATTGGAAAACGGTGCGTTGAATACCACCACACCATGGTCGCGAGCAGCGTCTACATCAACTTGGTTGGTACCGATACAGAAACAACCTACCGCGCTTAACTTTTCTGCCGCAGCAAAAACTTTACTGGTTAGTTGGGTGCGGGAACGGATACCTAAAAAATGCACATCTTTAATACGCTCACACAACTCATCTTCGTTAAGTGAGGTGGTGAGATATTCAATGTTGGTGTAACCATGCTGATTCAGCGTGGCCACCGCACTTTCGTGGACGCCTTCGAGTAATAAAATCTGAATACGATCTTTTGGTAGTGATACCAAGCTCATAACTACTCCAGTCTTTGTAAGCCATCAGGGGAAGCGATTAATGCAATATTGGCGCCACGTTTGGCGAATAAGCCATTGGTAACTACACCAACGATATTGTTTAGTTTCAGTTCAAGTTCGACCGGATCTAAGATATCAAAGTTATGCACATCTAAAATAACGTTGCCGTTATCAGTGGTTACACCTTGGCGCCAGACCGGGTCGCCGCCGAGCTTTACGATTTCTCGGGCAACGTATGAGCGCGCCATAGGAATGACTTCTACGGGTACCGGAAACTGACCTAAGCGACCGACAACTTTGGAGCGGTCAGCAATACAAATAAACTGTTCGGCAACTGCCGCTACGATTTTTTCACGGGTAAGCGCACCGCCACCACCTTTGATCATGCGCAGGTGCTCATCAATTTCATCGGCGCCATCAACATAAAAGGGCAGGTCGGCAGCGTTGTTGAGTTCGATAATTGGAATGCCATGATTTTTCAATCGTTCTGTAGAAACTTCAGAACTGGATACCGCACCTTCAATATCATCTTTCATAGTTGCTAACGCATCGATGAAAAAATTGACGGTAGAGCCGGTGCCGACACCGACAATAGTATTAGGTTGGATATACTCAAGTGCCGCCTCTGCGGCCTGCTTTTTTAATTGATCTTGGGAGGTAACCATAGGTGCTTCCGTAGTAAGTAGGCTATGGCCTTTAACTATACAGTTTTAGCGCCGAAAATCCCATATTTTACTTGGGGTAATTACCATAGATAAGGGCACATCCCATGGCTGTGCAGGAAGATGTTCAAGGAATTGGCAATCGTGGGCCAAACCGATCCGCAAAAGCTTGGAATCTTGGTGGCGATGACAACTGGCGAGGGTGCGGTCGTAAAAGCCGCCGCCCATGCCAATACGGTTTCCAGCTGAGTCAAAGGCAACCAGCGGCACCAACGCAATTTGTAGATTGGTAAGTGGCACCACATGCTGGCAATTTAGCTTGGGCTCAGGAATAGCATACTTGTTCGGCTGCCATTGAGTGTGCTCTGTAACTTGCAAGAACAACAAATGCCCTGGATGAATCGGGTGCAAAACGGGCAGTGCTAGCTGATGGTCTTGCTCACGTAAGCGTTGATTAATCTCTGTTGTAGCCAGTTCGGCACCGACGCTGTAATAGCTCGCAATGGCAATTGGGTGCTGCAGCTCAGGCAATGTAAGTAAGTGATCGCCAACGCGCTGGGCAGCAGTTTCACGCTCATTGGGGGTTAAAGCGGCTCGTGCCTGCTGAAGTTGTTTACGTAATTGCTGTTGATTCAAGGCGCTGCTATCCTTGGCGACATAATAATGAACAATAAGAGAGTTATACCATGATGATGCGTTATTTGACCATGATCACACTGGCACTGGTCGTGTCTGCTTCGGCGCTGGCGAAATCTGCAAAAGCACCAGAGCGTGCCGAGCAGGGCGAAGGCCCGTACTCCCGCTTAATTTTGCGTGCGGTAACGGTTATTAATGGCGAAGGTGCACCACCCGTAGGGCCGGTTGATATTGTGATTGAAAAAGATCGCATCGTAAATGTGGTGAGTGTTGGGCACCCTGGTGTACCTATCATCAGTACCAAACGCCCAAAAGCCGGGCCGAACGATAAAGAAATGGATTTAAGTGGTCACTATGTGCTGCCAGGCTTTGTGGATATGCATGCCCACATTGGTGGCTCTGCGGATAATATCCCGGCTGAATATGTGTTCAAATTATGGCTGGCTCATGGCGTAACCACAGTGCGCGAAGCAGGCAGCTTCAATGGCATTGAGTGGACCTTGTGGCATCGCGACCAAGCGCAAAAGAACACCATTGTTGCGCCGCGAGTGATTCCCTACGTTGGCTTTGGTATGGGCGCAAAAGAGCCCATAGTTACCGCAAAACAAGCGCGTAACTGGGTGAAAGGCGTAAAGAGAGAAGGCGCAGCCGGTATTAAATTCTTCGGTGCAACGCCAACGGTTATGGCCGCAGCATTAGATGAAGCGCAGCAACAAGGCTTAGGCACTATGATGCACCACGCTCAGTTGAATGTGGTTAGAACCAATGTTGTTGATTCAGCGCGTATGGGTTTAGACAGTATGGAGCATTGGTACGGCTTGCCTGAAGCATTGTTTGAGCAGCAGGTGATTCAAGATTACTCGCCGAACTATAACTACAATAATGAGCAAGATCGTTTTAGCGAAGCCGGTAAGTTATGGCAGCAAGCGGCCCAGCCCGGTTCTGCCAAGTGGAATCAAGTTCGTGATGAGTTGATCGCGCTCGATTTCACCATCAACCCCACCTTTACTATTTATGAAGCCAGTCGTGACCTCATGCGTGAGCGTCGCGCGATTTGGCACGATGAGTACACCTTGCCGCAACTGTGGGAATTCTTTGAACCCAGTCGTTATGCGCACGGCTCCTATTGGTTTGACTGGACTACTGATGAAGAGATTGCATGGCGTGAGAACTATCGCTTGTGGATGGCCTTCATTAACGATTACAAAAACCATGGTGGTCGTGTAACCACAGGCTCAGACTCAGGCTATATTTATAAAATATACGGATTTGGTTTTGTGCGTGAGCTGGAGTTATTACGAGAAGCTGGCTTCAATGCCCTTGAAGTGATTCAAGCCGCTACGCTAAACGGCGCTGAAGCGCTGGGGCTAGCTGATGAAATTGGTAGTGTGGTACCCGGTAAAAAAGCCGACTTGGTGATCGTGCAAGAAAACCCACTGGCCAACTTCAAAGTGTTGTATGGCACGGGTCACTTTAAGCTCGACGATAACAACCAGCCGATGCGAACCAAAGGCGTGCGCTACACCGTCAAAGACGGCATTGTGTACGATGCGCAAGAATTACTACGTGATGTGCGCGAAATGGTCGCCGAAGCGAAACGTTAATTCGCACTTACTGAATGGGTGACTACCCAGAATGCCGCTGCGTGCCTTGGCCCTTGAACCCACTGGTTCAAGGCGGGGCGCAATGAATACGACCGTAGGCTTCTCGATACGGGTCGAGCTTGCACAATAGCCGCATAGTGAACCCCTTAACTGCTAGCATCGGCTCAGGGACATTGGCGAGCTGGCGCACATCCCAGGCAGTCATAACTTGTTTTGCTGATGCAAAGGGCGCGCATTCTAACGTCTTGGGCGCTGATCTTCCATGGCTTGTTCTAAAGTTTCTTGCAACAGCTTAATTTTATTCTCTAAATCGGTAATTTTTTGTTGTTGTTGCTGCTCTTGTTGTGCCGCTTCATGACACAAGTTGAGCGCTCCCATCACTGCGATTTGCTCAGGGTTAGTTAAGCGCGTTGCGCTTCGAATCTGTTCTAATTTTTGACTGAGTTTATCGGCCGCACGCTGCAACGCTACTTCCTGCCCTTGTGGACAGTTAACCTTATACGTGCGTTCCATTAATTTGATGTCCATTGTACGTTGACTCATGCCACTTCCTCTATGCGGGTC
>JBLWUG010000004.1:0-183037 GCA_048269045.1 Pseudidiomarina sp. | reverse complement strand
ACGGTGTTTCGGAAGAGATCGCTCGTGAAGCGTTTACTCTTGCGGCTCGTAAGCTACCATTCAAAACCACCTTTGTGACTCGGACGGTGATGTAATGAAAGCGAACGAACTTAAAGAAAAGACCGTTGAGCAGCTGCAAGAAGAGTTGTTAGGCTTGCGTCGTGAGCAGTTCAATCTGCGCATGCAAGCGGCAACTGGCCAGCTGAATCAAACTCACATGTTGAAGCAAGTGCGCCGTGATATCGCACGTGTTAAGACTATTATGAATGATAAGGCAGGTGCGTAATGGCTGCAGAAAAAACTGTTCGTACTCTGCAAGGTCGTGTAGTAAGTGACAAAATGGATAAAACCATTACTGTTGCTATCACTCGCCGCGTAAAGCACCCAATCTACGGTAAGTACCTTACTCGTACGACTAAGTTGCACGCGCACGACGAAACCAACTCAAGCAAAACTGGCGATCTCGTGACTATTCGCGAAACTCGTCCAGTTTCCAAGAACAAAGCTTGGGCATTGGTGGAAATTGTAGAGAGCGTTGAAGTAATTTAATTACTTAAACATAAAACGCAAAACGGCTCCTTATTAGGGGCCGTTTTTTTTGCGTCCAGAAAACTTTTTCTGACCTTGCTATACTACCTCTACAGAAACAAAAACAAGAAAGAGGTTACAATGTCGCAGGAAGCCAAAGCAAGGCTGAATCCACCTGTATTTTACTCTGCAACAGGTCTTATCGTCGTGATTCTTTTGTTCGCGGCACTTTTCCCAGAAACCGCGGAAAGTTCATTTCAATCCATCCAATCGGCTATCCTTGCCAACGCGAGTTGGTTTTATGTTCTGGCCGTTGCCATTATCCTTATCAGTGTGGTTTACCTTGGTTTTTCTCGTTACGGCGAAATCAAGCTAGGGCCTGATCACTCGGAACCCGATTACTCAAGATTGAGTTGGTTTTCGATGCTGTTTTCAGCGGGTATGGGTATAGGTTTGATGTTCTTCGGTGTCGCTGAGCCGGTTATGCACTTCCTATCACCGCCAGTGGTCGAGTCTGGTACGGTGGAAGCAGCTCGTGAAGCCATGAAGATCACCTTCTTCCATTGGGGGCTGCACGCGTGGGCTATTTACGCCATTGTCGCGCTTATTCTTGCATTTTTTGCCTATCGGCATGGTTTACCGCTGACTTTACGATCTGCACTTTACCCACTCATCGGAGAGCGTATCTACGGTCCTATCGGGCATGCAGTGGATGTGTTTGCAGTATTGGGTACGGTGTTCGGTGTCGCTACCTCATTGGGCTATGGCGTTACCCAAATTAATGCCGGCTTAAACTATTTGTTTGACGTACCGGTATCAGAAATGGTGCAGGTACTATTAATCGCCGGGGTTACCTTATTAGCCGTAATCTCCGTGACTACAGGTTTAGACAAAGGTATACGCCGGTTGTCAGAGCTGAATATGGGGCTCGCAATTGGGTTACTAATTTTTGTGCTGGTGGCAGGGCCAACGGTATTTTTACTGCAGGCATTTGTCCAAAACACCGGTGCTTATTTATCAGAGATAGTTTCCAATACCTTTAATTTATTTGCCTATGAACGTACCGACTGGATTGGTGGTTGGACGGTATTCTATTGGGGCTGGTGGTTAAGCTGGTCGCCATTCGTGGGCTTATTTATTGCGCGTGTATCTCGCGGCCGCACCATTCGTGAATTTGTGCTAGGCGTATTATTAGTACCTGCTGGCTTCACGTTAATGTGGATGACCTTCTTTGGTAACTCTGCCGTCGATTTAATCCTGAATCAAGGGCAGGAAGCTTTAGGTCAAGTGGTACAAGAGGATGTCGCCGTTGCGCTCTTTGTATTCTTAGAGCAATTCCCGTGGAGTGGGGTGCTGTCATTTATTGGTACCTTGATGGTAGTGGTGTTCTTTGTAACATCGTCCGACTCCGGCTCAATGGTGGTCGATATGCTTTGTTCCAATGGTCGTGACGATACGCCAATTTGGCAACGTGTATTCTGGGCCAGTGGCGAAGGTATCGTTGCCATGATCCTATTGTTAGTGGGTGGTTTACATGCACTGCAAACCATAACTATCGCCAGTGCCTTGCCTTTCACCATGATCTTGTTGGTCGCTACTTATGGTCTACTTCGAGCCTTAAGAGTGGATGTGCAGAAGAAAGAAGCATTGCAAAACCACTATTTAACGGGCTCGTCTACCAGTAACAAGACTTGGCGTGAACGCTTAAACAATATCATCGACTTCCCAAGTCGCGCAGTCGGCCGTCGTTTCTTAAAAGAAGTGGTCATCCCAGCGTTTGGTAGCGTTGGAGAAGAGATGGAAAAAAGCGGCTTCACGGTGAAAATTGAAATTCAAGGTGAAGAGCAAGTTACCTTTAGAGTCATTCACGGCGATGAAATCGATTTTATCTACAAGGTTTTATTAGCCTCGCATATTCAACCTGTGTTTATTCACGCTGATGCCGACGAAACTGAAATCAGTGAAGAACAAATGTACTTCCGCGCTGAAGTGCATTTACGCGAAGGTGGTCAAGATTACGATATCTTAGGTTGGTCACGCGATGCGGTAATCGGTGACATCATCGACCATTACCATAAACACATGCACTTCTTACATGTCTTGCGTTAAAGGGAGTTAACATGAACATTTCTAAAGTAGCGCTTGGCGTTTTCTTATGTATGGGTAGTGCAGCTGTAGCGGCTGCACCTCTGCAGGACTCGACGCAAGAAGAGTTGCAGCAACTCATGCAACAGCTCGAAGCCTTGCAGGAAAAAGTGAAAGCACTCGAAGCTAAGGTTGCAGAGCAGCAGCAACCGGTGCTCGAAGAGAAAGAAGTTAAAATTGTTCGTGAAAGCGTACAAAATGAAACGCTAGTAACTCGTGTTGAAGCCTTAGAAGAGCGCGTTGAAGAGAATAAAAACGCGCCGATCCAGATTGGTGGCGCGGTGCGGGTTCAATACGTATGGGAAGATTACAACGAGGGTCAACGCGACCGCGGTGGTGACTTCGATTTTGATTTATTACGCATCGATTATCGCGGTGAAATAGGCGATGTTATTTTATCTGCGCAGTATCGCTGGTTCCAGTATATGGATGTAGTACAGCAAGCCTGGGTCGGTTACAACTTTACCGATGAATGGCAAGGCCAAGTTGGTGTCACTACTGTGCCTTTTGGAAATACTCCCTATAACTCGAATAGCTATTTTTTCAGCTCTAACTTTTATGTCGGCTTGGAAGACGATCACG
Organism: Pseudidiomarina sp.; assembly: GCA_048269045.1. Lineage (GTDB taxonomy): Bacteria > Pseudomonadota > Gammaproteobacteria > Enterobacterales > Alteromonadaceae > Pseudidiomarina. Next base: position 179,782 of record JBLWUG010000004.1, on the reverse strand, counting down.
ATATGGGCATCAAAATGCTCTATCGTACCGATGATTGGGACTTTGATTTTGCCTTTTTTAAGTCTGATGAAATGGGTGGAGCTGACGGTTACGTCTCGAGTAAGTCTGATCGCTATGCATACGACCCAGTCGGCGTGCGCCTCAGTGGCGAGGGCATTTACGATGATCCTATCGCTTTGGCTGCAGAATCGAACAGCTGGGCGTTTCGCGGTGCCCGCAAGTTTAGTCTCGGTGCAGAAAGTTCCGCAGAGCTCGGTGCATCGCTGCAATTCGGCGATATGAACAATGGTGTCGACAACATTGGTGATCGCTATGCTTGGGCTGTACATGGTTTATATAGCTTTGACCGCTGGGCATTCAAAGGCCAAATCACGCAATATAATTATGATTTAGATTTGGTTGAAGAAGGTATTATCGTTGGTGCCTATGCCTTTTATGACACCATTCCAAGCAAAGCTAATCTCTACACCGCCAGTGCCGCTTATAGTTTGCCAGTGCAGTGGGGGCCAGTTACTAACCTGACCTTCTATAATGATTTTAGCTTGATGACGAACAAGCGCTTTTACACTGAAGATACTCTCATGAATGTGTTGGGTATGGCGGTGTCTGCTGGTGGGTTATATACCTACTTCGATATCGTGACCGCTCGCAACCAACCGTTCATTGGTGGCTCAATGATTGGTGAGAGCAAGGATACCAGTACTCGCTTCAATGTGAATATAGGCTATTATTTTTAACCTAAAATGAGTACAGTAACCTTATTCAAACGGTTGTTTAACTTGAGGTGACTGTGACTACTCCATATCCACATTTGCTAGAGCCATTAGACCTCGGCTTCACGCGGCTTAAAAACCGCGTGTTAATGGGGTCTATGCATACCGGCTTAGAAGAAGAAAAAAACGGTTTCGATAAGCTCGCGGCATTTTATGTTGAACGCGCTAAAGGCGGGGTTGGACTCATCGTTACTGGTGGTATCAGCCCTAACTTTCGTGGTCGATTAAGCCCATTTGCTAGCGAGCTAAGCCGCCCGTGGCAAGTGGCAAAGCACAAGAAAGTAACGCAAGCAGTGCATCAGCACGATAGTAAAATTTGCTTGCAGATACTGCATGCAGGTCGCTACGCGTATCACCCATTCTCGTTGGCGCCTAGTAAAATCAAATCGCCGATTACGCCATTTAGCCCGTCCGCAATGAGCGAACGACAAATCAAAAAAACCATTAAGCATTTTGCCCGTACGGCAAAGTTAGCGAAACAAGCTGGCTACGATGGTGTTGAAGTGATGGGCTCGGAAGGCTATTTAATCAATCAGTTTATCTGTCCGCGAACCAATCAACGTAATGACAAGTGGGGCGGTAGTTTTGAAAACCGTGCGCGCTTGCCACTTGAGATCATCAAAGCTATTCGCGCTGAAATTGGTCAAGACTTTATTATTATTTATCGTCTTTCCATGCTTGATCTGGTTCCCGAAGGTAACAACTTTGATGAAGTTATCGAACTTGGCAAAGCTTTAGAAACAGCAGGAGTCACTATCATTAATAGTGGCATAGGTTGGCATGAAGCTCGGGTACCAACCATTGTTACTTCGGTGCCGCGCGGAGCCTTTAGTTGGATAACTGCCCGCGTACGCAAGGAATTAACAGTACCGGTGGTTGCGGTTAACCGCATCAACACCCCTGAAGTCGCCGAGGGCATCTTGTCTAGTGGTGAGGCGGACATGGTATCGATGGCACGGCCACTCCTTGCTGATGCCGCTTTTGTTAATAAAGCAGCGGCAGATAGCGCAGACCGAATTAATACCTGTATCGCTTGTAACCAAGCCTGTCTCGATCATGTGTTCGTTAATAAACGGGCAACTTGTTTAGTGAATCCGCAGGCTTGCTATGAAACCGAACTGCAATTCTTACCGACGACCGCCACGAAGAAGCTTGCGGTAGTAGGAGCTGGGCCAGCAGGCTTAGAATTTGCCTGTCGAGCAGCTGAACGTGGTCATGAAGTTCACTTATTTGATAGTCGAGACGAAATTGGCGGCCAGTTCAACTACGCAAAACAAATACCAGGTAAAGAAGAGTTTTACGAAACGCTGCGGTATTATAATAACCGTCTCACCGATCTAAATGTGCAAGTACACCTTAATCAACAGGTAACTGCAGCTTCGTTGCATGGCGATGACTTCGACGAGGTCATCTTGGCAACAGGTGTGGTTCCGCGCGAGCTCAATATACCCGGTATCGAGTCTGATAAAGTTTTGTCTTACTTGGATGTGCTTAAACACCATAAACAGGTAGGCAAGCGCGTGGCTTTGGTTGGTGCTGGTGGTATCGGTTTTGACGTTGCTGAATATTTAACCACCGCTGAGTCACCTTCTTTAGACGTAAAAACCTGGTCAAGCATTTGGGGCGTGGATGAGACTTATGAAGCGCGTGGTGGAATTAAACCACCTTTGGCGGAAGAGTCAGTACGCGACGTTTGGTTGCTGCAACGGAAAACCTCGAAAGTTGGCGCCGGTCTGGGCAAAACATCAGGGTGGGTACACCGAGCAACCTTACGCAAGAAAGGCGTGACTAAGTTAGCTGGAGTAACATACCAGCGTATCAGTGACGAAGGATTATGGATTGATATCGATGGCAAAGAGCAATTGCTGGAAGTCGATAATATTGTGATTTGCGCCGGTCAATTACCGCAACGCGAATTATTTGATGAACTTCAACAAGCTGGCAAGCCTGTGCACCTCATTGGTGGTGCCGATGTCGCTGCTGAACTTGATGCAAAACGGGCAATTCGCCAAGGCGCAGAATTAGCTGCGAGTATTTAATATGAACGAAGTGTACGACTTGCATTGCCACAGTCACTTTTCAGATGGGGCATTAAGCCCCACTGAGTTGGTCCAGCGCGCGCATGAAAATGCGGTGACCCATTTAGCGCTGACTGATCACGATACTATGGCTGGCATTGCAGAAGCTCAAGCGGCGGTTGCTAACAACCAATTGCCACTGCAAATAGTACCGGGGGTAGAAATCACTTGCCGCTGGCAGCAGCATGAGATTCATTTAATGGGTTTGAATGTGCAAGCCGATAGCCCTGAATTACAAGAGTTACTGGCGCAGCAACAGCAGAAACGTCGTGATCGCTATGCTGGGATGTGTGCTAAATTAAATCGAGCAGGAATAAATGTGCAGCCGCCTTTGGCAGAAGCATTAACCATGCCGACTCGTAAGCATTTAGCTGATGCCTTGGTAGCAGGCGAATGGGTTACGTCTTTTGAAATGGCCTTTCGTCGTTATCTGGCTAAAGGCCAGCAAGCTTATGTGCAAGCGGAGTGGGTGAGTTTAGAAGCTGCAATTGCAACCATCAAAGCAGCTGGAGGAACGGCGGTACTGGCTCATCCACATGCCTATAAGCTAAGTAATAAGTGGCTACGCCGACTGTTGCATGAAGCCAAAGAACAGGGACTAGATGGCCTCGAAGTAGCCATTGGTGCCCAATCTCCAGGAAATCGTTTGGCGCTTGCAACTTTTGCACAAGAAATAGGCTTGTTAGCCTCTTCAGGATCTGATTTTCATGCGCCTGGTCGCTGGCGTGAGCTTGGTAAAAACCTTTGTCTGCCAGAAGGCTGTATGCCAATATGGACGCAATGGCAAACCATTCATTAATATAAACTTGTAAATAAAGGCAACATAATAAAGCTCATGAGCGAATATTTAAGCATTCATTCAGAAAACCCTCAGCATCGCTTAGTTCAACAAGCGGTTGATCTCGTAATGCGCGGCGGTGTCATTGTTTATCCAACGGATTCCGGCTACGCAATTGGTTGTCGGATTGGTGATAAGAATGCGATGGAGCGTATTTGCCGAGTGCGCGAAATTGATAAAGAGCATCATTTCACTTTGATGTGCCGTGACTTATCAGAGCTTTCAACCTATGCACGGGTCAATAACTCAGCCTTTAGGTTACTGAAAAATAATACCCCAGGCCCTTATACTTTTATTCTTAAAGGCACCAAAGAAGTACCGCGACGTTTATTAAACCCGAAGCGTAAGACCATAGGGATTCGGGTATCGGATGATCCGATAACCATGGCATTGCTTGAGCAACTGGGTGAACCATTGATGTCTACTAGCTTGGTGTTGGCTGGTAAATATTTTGCTGAATCTGACCCTTATGAAATATTTGAACGTTTAGGTCAGCAGGTGGATGTAATTATCGATGGCAGCCACCGCGGTGAAGAGCCAACCACCATAATTGATATGGCTGATGATAGTGTCACTATCGTCAGGCAAGGCTCGGGCGACATTTCGCCCTTTGTCAGTTAAACGGACGGTATCGATGAGCGCCTCGGAATCCCAACAGCCAGAACAGCAGTCGCTACCACTGGGGTTTGTGCGTGGTGAGCCGGTCATTGAAAAGCCTGAAGACCTATATATTCCGCCAGATGCGCTAGAGTTGATTTTAGAAAGTTTTTCAGGGCCAATGGACCTGTTACTTTATCTGATTCGTCGGCAAAAACTGGAGATTGTGGAACTGCCGATTTTACCGATCACCAAGCAATATATGGAATACGTTGAGATGATGAAAAGTCTCAAGCTTGAGTTGGCGGCAGATTACTTGGTGATGGCAGCAATGCTGGCAGAAATTAAGAGCCGTATGTTGCTTCCAAAACCGCCAGCAGTTGATGACGAAGAATTAGATCCACGAGCTGAACTAGTGCGTCGCTTAAAAGAGTATGAAGCTATCCGAGAAGGCGCTCAGCATTTAGATGAACTACCGCAACAACAGCGCGATTACTTTGTCGCTCATCTCGACACCGATGCGAAGGAGTTGGTTGAACAACCACTTCCCGACGTGGCGCTCAATGAGCTTGCATTAGCTTTTAGCCAAGCCATGGCAAAGGCTAAACTCCAAGATAACCACCAAGTTCATCGCGAAAGATTGTCAACACGCGAACGTATGAGTCAAATACTCGAGTTGCTTCAGTCTAACCAGCGACTGCGATTTGCTGATGTCTTTACTATCAGCGAAGGGCGGCCCGGTGTGGTGGTTAGTTTCTTGGCGATTTTAGAGCTGGTTAAAGAAGCTTTAGTAGATGTTGTGCAAGTTGAAGCCTTCAGCGAAATTCACCTTACTCATCGAGAATTAGTTTATGCACCCACAACAACTTAAACAAACTCTTGAAGCCTTACTTTTTGTTGCTGAGCAGCCACTCAATGAAACCCAATTATTGGAATTGATCGCTCACGATAAATTAACGAAATCCCAGATTCGTGAGGCTTTGCGTGAATTGGAGCAAGATTATCAAGAACGTGGCGTGCAATTAAAAGCAGTCGCATCGGGCTATAGATTTCAGACGCGAGCCGAATTGGGTGTTATAATAAGCCGGTTGTGGCAGGAAAAGCCGCCGCGATATTCGCAAGCGATGCTAGAGACTTTAGCTTTAATTGCTTATCGCCAGCCAATTACGCGTGGCGATATCGAAGATATTCGCGGTGTGAGCGTCAGTTCACAAATTATGAAAACACTGCAAGAGCGTGGCTGGATCAAAGTAGTAGGGCATCGAGAAGTGCCAGGTCGACCTCAGCTCTATGCAACAACAAACGAATTTCTGGACTATTTTAGTCTACAGGATTTATCCGAATTACCGGCGATTCCGGAGGCTGCAGAAGCCAACCGAAGCGTTGGGCCAGCCGCTCAGATACCCGCTGAGACAGCGACAGACATAGAGTAAGAGCACCATGAGTGAGAAGTTACAAAAAATATTAGCCCGATCTGGCCACGGTTCACGCCGCGAGCTTGAAGCTAAAATTGCGGCTGGACGCGTCAGCGTCAACGGTCAAGTTGCCACACTAGGCGAGCGCATCGAAGCTGATGCAGTGGTTCGTATAGATGGCCACGAAGCCAGCATTAAACCACTGGAAGACGTGGTCTGTCGGGTACTGATGTATCACAAACCCGAAGGCGAGCTTTGTACTCGTCGCGACCCAGAAGGACGACCAACGGTATTTGACCGTTTACCACGAGTTCACGGTGCCCGTTGGATTGCGGTTGGCCGCTTAGATGTCAACACTGCTGGGTTATTATTATTTACTACTGACGGTGAACTAGCTAACCGCCTTATGCATCCTGCTCATGAAATCGAACGTGAGTATGCGGTACGGGTATTCGGTGAAGTTACCGACGAAATGATTCGAAACTTAAAAAAAGGCGTTCAACTTGAAGATGGGCCAGCCTCTTTTAAAGAAGTGAAACGCAGTGGCGGTGAAGGTATTAACCAGTGGTACCGAGTGATGCTAACCACAGGTCGAAACCGCGAAGTCCGACGCTTATGGGAATCCCAAGGCGTGCAAGTAAGCCGTTTGATTCGCGTTCGCTACGGCAATATCAAACTTGAACAAGGGCTACCTCAAAGTGGTTGGGGCGAGCTCAAATTAGAACAAATCAACTACTTACGAGAGTTGGTGCAATTACCCCCAGAAACACGTAGCTTCCTTGATGCTCGTAAAACTGAGTCGCGACAAAAACGCTATTCGCGTGCCCGTCGCAGTCAAGCGCAGAAGCTCCAACGCAATAAAAAAACCAGCAAAGATAAACCCAGTAAAGATACACGCAAACAAAAAAGACGATGAAACTTATTGCTGACTGGCAACTGCAAGGGCCATTACTCCTGTTATGGCCTTTTCGTGCAGATGTCTGGCGCGACCAAGGTCAGCCCGCGCAACAACAACTCTTGCAACTCATTGATGTTATCGTTCCGCACCACCCGGTGTGGGTAGGTTGCATTCCTGAACATTTTGAACAAGTAAGAGAGCAGGTACCTGAATCGGTACCGGTGATACCAATTCCTTACAACGATTCATGGCCACGTGATATCGGCCCGCTATGGGCACGCGCAAATGAGCAATGGTTTGCCCATGGCTTTCATTTCTCCGCGTGGCATGGATTGTATCCTGACTTTCAAGCGGACCAAGCTTTTGCGAAGCGGTTTGCGCGCATGCTTAAAATTCGTTTTCTATCGCAACAGCTTACCTTTGAAGGTGGCGCGATCAGTACGGATGGACAAGGCAGTGCAGTGGTTCATGGCAGCAGCGTATTGCGAAATAATGCCCCCTTGCCGCAGCATTTGATTGAAGCTTACTTAAAGCAGCAACTGGGGCTCTCTCAGGTGTTTTGGCTGGATTGGTGTAACCCCTATGATGAAACGGGTGGGCACACCGATAACCAAGTGCAGTTTCTCGATGAACACACAGTAGTGGTTAGTTTGCCGACCTCAACCAGCCCTTGGTTCGAAGCCTATCAACAGCAGTTGCTGCAAGTTGAGCAATGGCGGAACCACGCAGGCGAACCGTATCGAATCATTACATTGCCGCAGCCAGACGCCGTAGCAGTGGACCAACAAGAGTTTGCCACCGTAGTTGCTCGAACTGGTGTCATGCCAAGAGGCGAACAGCCATTATTGGCCAGCTACGTAAACTTTATTAGCCTTCCTAATATGGTGGTGGTGCCACAGTTTGGACTGCCAACGGATGCTGAAGCAGTGGCATTACTGCAACAAGCGCAGCCACAAAAAGTAGTGGTAGGTGCCGCCGCTGATGAGTTTATTAAAGCTGGCGGCGGCTTGCACTGTATGAGTTTGCATTTACCAAACGCAATTACGATTAATTAATGGCATAGCTAATGCTGACATTGGCCGAAATGGTCGAGGTTCCGGGCAAGCTAACCGCTTGCTCTCGAGCCATCGCCATATCACGATGTGCAGCGACCCGCGGCGCCGAGCTTTGCTCGTGAATGGTAGCAACTCCTTGCAGGGTCACTTGCGCAGAACTAGCTAAAGTCGCTGCTTTTTTGGCCGCATCAGCCACGGCCAGTGCTAACGCCTCTTGATACAATTCATTAGTACGACTGACTTCGTAAACTGGGGTGGATACGCCAGTAACACCAGCCGCAAGAGCTTGCTCGATTAGAGTGTCGTAAAAGTCGGGGGTGCGCAATACGATTTGAATATCCCGCCGCACTTCATAGCCAGTTTGAGTTCGTTTGCCGTCATTGTAATCATACTGAGGGTAAGCAAATAGTCGGTAGGATTGAATATCATCGTCGTCGATTTCCATAGACCGTAATTGCTCAAGAACTTTCATGGTAGTGGTATCGACTTGTTGTTTAAGTGCAGTTAAATTATCACCATGGTATTGCACCGTCATATGCAAGCGCACTTGATCGGGAATCGCGGTAACCGAGCCACTTCCAGATACATGCAATGTAGACGGTGTTTCAGCCTCAGGTTGACAGGCTAACAGACCGAAGCAGGTGGTCAAAATAAGTAAGGGTTTCAGCATGACTAGCGTCCTTTTTGTTGATTTCATAGTGGGTATGACCATAAAAAGTTAATTAAGTTGATGATATGACCTCAAATAATGACCTGCAACAAGCTCGAGAAACCGTCATGCGTTTGTTGGCGCGACGTGAACACAGCGCTCGTGAGTTGCGGCAAAAGTTACAACAACGTGGTTATGACAGTGATGTTATTAACGAAACGTTGGCAAAGGCCCAAGAACTGGGGTGGCAAAGTGACCGTCGCTTTGCCGAGTCCTGGATTCGACAGAGCGTGGCTAAAGGCAATGGATTCAGAAAAATTAGTGCGCAAGCGCAGCAAAAAGGTATCGATGATGACTTGCTGCAAAGTGTACTCAATGAACAGCAGCCGGATTGGGACGAAGAATGCTATCAGCGACTTCTTCGCAAGTTTGGCGAAACGCCCCCAACCGAACAAAAACAACGTGACAAAATGATGCGCCACCTTCTGCAGCGAGGGTTCTCCTTTGACAGTATTAAGCGCGCATTGCAACGGCAAGCTGAAGCTGCGTTAGACTAGGCGTTGTGCGTGATTCATGATAGCATTTTGCACAATCTATAATCTTAAATTTAAATAAAAATTCGTAGGAAGTAGTCAATGAGTATGACCAGTGCCGATATCCGTGAAGCATTCCTCGCATTCTTCGCTAGCAAAGGACACCAGCGTGTTCCATCCGCTTCACTGATTCCGGGCAATGACCCCACGTTGTTGTTTACTAATGCCGGGATGGTGCCGTTTAAGGATGTTTTCTTAGGCGATGAAAAGCGCGATTATAACCGTGCCGTATCCTCGCAGCGTTGTCTGCGCGCTGGTGGTAAACATAATGACTTGGAAAACGTCGGTTATACAGCTCGCCATCACACGTTTTTTGAAATGTTGGGCAACTTTAGTTTCGGCGACTACTTTAAACGCGAAGCCATTCAATATGCCTGGCAATTCCTAACGGAAGAAATGCAGTTACCGAAAGACAAACTTTGGGTAACCGTCTATACCGAAGATGATGAAGCCTACGATATTTGGACCAAAGAGATGGGCGTTCCAGCCGATCGAGTTGCTCGCATCGGTGCCAAAGATAACTTTTGGTCAATGGGCGATACCGGGCCTTGTGGTCCTTGTTCTGAAGTGTTTTACGATCATGGCGAAGAAGTTTGGGGTGGCCCGCCAGGTACTCCAGATGAAGATGGCGATCGTTACATCGAAATTTGGAACTTGGTATTCATGCAGTACAACCGTTTAGCAGACGGTACTCTAGAACCACTGCCGCAACCATCGGTTGATACAGGTATGGGACTAGAGCGTATTGCTGCTGTTATGCAACACGTACATAGCAACTATGAAATCGATCTATTCCAAGCATTAATAGCCGAAACCGCGAAAGTGATAGGCGTTGAAGATACCAACAGTAAATCACTACGAGTTATTGCCGACCATATTCGCTCTTGTAGCTTTTTGATTGTTGATGGCGTGCAGCCATCAAATGAAGGTCGTGGCTATGTATTACGTCGAATCATTCGTCGTGCCGTTCGTCACGGTAATATGCTCGGTGCAAAAGGTAACTTTTTCCACAAGTTGGTACCAGCACTAGTGGCGCAAATGGGCGCAGCATATCCTGAGCTTGCTGAAAAGCAGGCTGTAATTGCACAAGCGTTGCAGCGCGAAGAAGAACAGTTTGGTAAAACCTTAGATCGCGGGCTTGCTATCCTAAGCGAAGCTCTCGAACAGTTAAGCGGCGACGTGTTGCCAGGTGAGCTGGTGTTTAAGCTCTATGACACTTATGGCTTCCCGATGGATTTAACCGCTGATATTGCGCGTGAAAAAGGCTTGACCGTCGATGAAGTCGGCTTTCAGAACGCCATGGCTGAACAGCGCAAGCGCGCTCAACAAGCATCTAACTTTGGCACAGATTACAATGAGCGACTGAAGTCGAATCAGCAATCTGAGTTTAGCGGCTATACCGAAACTCAAAATGAAAGTGCAGTGGTAGAACTTTTTGTAGAAGGCCAAGCGGTTACGCAAATTGAAGCTGGCCAAGAAGCTATAGTGGTACTGGCGCGCACGCCATTTTATGCCGAAAGTGGTGGTCAGGTTGGTGATAAAGGTAAGCTGACCAGTGATTTAGGTGTTTTCGAAGTCTCAGATACCCAGTATATTGGCAAAGCCATTGCCCACCATGGCAAAAGTTCGGGACCTTTAAAAATTGGTGATAACGTAACCGCATGTATCGACAAATCGCACCGCGATGCGGTCATGCGCAATCACTCAGCGACGCATTTGTTACACGCTGCATTGCGTAAAAAGCTTGGTGAGCATGTGACCCAGAAGGGGTCTTTAGTGACTGCTGACCGCTTACGCTTCGATTTCTCTCACTTTGAGGCGGTAACCGCAGCTGAACTTGATGCCATCGAAGCTCAAGTGAATGAACAAATTTATTTAAACCACCCATTGCAAGCGCAGTTAATGTCCATTGAGGCAGCTAAAACGGCTGGCGCCATGGCACTCTTCGGCGAAAAATATGACGATGAAGTACGGGTAGTGAGTATGGGTGAGTACTCGTTGGAGCTTTGTGGCGGTACACACGTCGCTCAAACAGGCGACATCGGGCCATTCCGGATTCTTTCAGAGGCGGGTATAGCTTCAGGAGTACGTCGCTTAGAAGCGGTTACAGGCGCACAAGCGATCAACTACACCCTACAGCAACAACAACTATTACGCGACGTGGGTAGCTTGTTAAAAACCGACGGCTCGAAAGTGGTTGAACGTGTTCAACAGCAACTTGAACGCAGCCGTCAGTTAGAAAAAGATATTGCCGACTTGAACCAGCAGCTAGCGGCACAAGCGGGCTCAGATTTAGTGAGCTCGGCTGAAACCATTAACGGCGTTAAGGTGGTTGTGGCTGAACTTAATAACGTCGAAGCTAAAGCTTTGCGTGGCATGGTCGATGACTTGAAGAACCAGATCGAAAGCGGGATAGTGGTGCTAGCTTTGGCTGCCAATGATAAAGTGAGCCTGATTGTTGGTGTCACCAAAGACTTAACTGCGCAAGTGAAAGCTGGCGACGTGGTCAATGTGGCCGCAGCAGAAGTTGGTGGTAAAGGCGGTGGCCGCCCCGACATGGCACAGGCGGGTGGACAAGACGTAAGCCGCATCAGTCAAGCACTTGAAGCTGCCCGTAATAAAATTACTGAGTTATTGCTTTAGGCTAACCCAAGCCTATGGCATGATGAAAACCTCCGAAAATTGCGTGAAATATATAACATATGTGATATATTTTAATGGAAGGCAAAGATTAGGTTGATGCCGCGGGAATCACAACGTGCACCGCATGGAAAATGGAAGTAGGGAAGGAGTAAGCTAATGTTGATCTTAACCCGCAGAGTCGGTGAGACCCTCATGATCGGTGATGAGGTCACAGTGACGGTTTTAGGTGTTAAAGGTAACCAAGTTCGTATTGGTGTCAATGCACCTAAAGAAGTTTCAGTGCATCGCGAAGAAATATACAATCGCATTCAGGCTGAACATCAAGCTGAAAATAAGTCTGACGAGTAATAATCCCTACTTTAATGCTGATCCTAACGGGTCAGCATTTTAATATGGATAGACGGATATTTAAGCGTTAGCGCAGGAGTTTTGCGCGATATGTTTAAAAAAGCCGCAGTCGACTAGGTATTTCAAAAAAACTGTTTGACATATTTTTCGATGCCGCTATCATTCATCGCCACAAGTTAAGCGGTGAGGTGGCCGAGCGGCTGAAGGCGCTCCCCTGCTAAGGGAGTATAGGGTTTATAGCCCTATCGAGGGTTCGAATCCCTCCCTCACCGCCATTTTGTCAACAACGCACTCGTAGCTCAATTGGATAGAGTACTCGGCTACGAACCGAGCGGTTGGAGGTTCAAGTCCTCCCGAGTGCGCCATTTATTTTAATGATGTTGATAGCTAACTTGTAAGAATGTAATACGCACTCGTAGCTCAATTGGATAGAGTACTCGGCTACGAACCGAGCGGTTGGAGGTTCAAGTCCTCCCGAGTGCGCCACATCTTCATTCTCTCGTATAAATTCTCCCGTTTTATTGTCCTCAAAAAAAGTATCCTTTAGCTCTATTAGTTTTGTGTTACGCTGTCTTTCAACTAGGCTAATTAACAACTCTGATGCTAGTGGATAAACCATGACAGAACTGTTGACTGAAGCACTAACAATAATGACCGCAGGTATGGTCACTGTATTTGCATTTCTCACGCTGCTGCTAGCAGCCATGTACGCGTTACGCAAGCTAACGACAACAGATTCAATCTCAGCTAAAGCTCAAACTCCACTACCTTCAGACGCTGCTGCAACCCCACAACAACTGGCAGCGATTTCGGCTGCAATACATCAGTACCGTGATCACAGCAATAACTCACGCTGAAGGAGTGCAAGGATGAAGAAACCACTGCAATTGACGGAACTCGTATTTAGAGATGCTCACCAGTCTTTACTCGCCACCCGCATGCGTTTAGATGACATGTTACCTATGGCTGCACAGCTAGATGATATTGGCTATTGGTCGATGGAATCGTGGGGCGGAGCTACCTTTGATGCTTGTATTCGTTATTTGGGTGAAGATCCTTGGGAGCGCATTCGTGAGCTAAAACAAGCCATGCCGAAAACGCCGCAGCAAATGTTATTACGCGGTCAGAACTTGCTGGGTTATCGGCATTACGCGGATGATGTCGTACGCCGCTTTGTCGAGCGTGCAAAAGCAAATGGGGTGGATGTCTTTCGTATTTTTGATGCGATGAATGATGTCCGCAATTTGACGACCGCGATCAAGGCGACTAAAGAAGTTGGTGGTCATGCGCAAGGCACCATGTCTTACACGGTTAGCCCAGTGCACACCCTCGAAAAATGGGTGGCGATGGCGCAAGAACTTGCTGACCTCGGCTGCGATTCACTTTGTATAAAAGATATGGCTGGATTACTGCGCCCAGCCCCTGCCTATGAGCTGATTACCGCGCTCAAGCAAGCCGTAGACATTCCTATTGCTATGCAGTGTCATGCAACCACAGGGTTAAGCACCGCAACCTATCAGAAAGCCATAGATGCCGGCATTGATATTTTGGATACCGCAATATCATCAATGAGTATGACCTATGGACATACCGCGACCGAGACCATTGTCGCCATGACTGAAGGGACCGATCGGGATACGGGATTGGCATTAGAACCACTTGAAGATATCGCGAGTTACTTTCGTGAAGTTCGTAAGAAGTATGCTGCTTTTGAAGGCTCGCTGAAGGGGATTGATGCCAGAATATTGGTCGCGCAAGTGCCAGGCGGCATGTTAACCAATATGGAAAATCAGTTAAGAGAGCAGGGTGCCGCAGATAAATTTGATGAAGTATTAGCTGAGATACCGCGGGTGCGCGAAGATTTAGGATTCATTCCATTAGTCACACCCACCTCGCAGATCGTGGGTACGCAAGCCGTGCTTAATGTACTAAACGGTGAACGCTATAAATCGATTTCAAAAGAAACGCGAGGGCTGCTTTGTGGGGAATATGGAGCGACAGCAGCGCCAGTTAATAAAGAGCTGCAGCTACGGGTGCTGGAAGGAAAAGACCCCATCACTTGTCGACCCGCTGATCTCATTGATGATGAGTTAGAGCAGCTAACGAAAAAACTAACAGCTACCGCCAAACAAGAGGGCATTCGGTTAGCCACGAACGAAGTCGATGATGTGCTTACTTATGCGCTGTTTCCACAAATTGGACTGAAGTTTTTAAAGAACAGAGACAACCCTAGTGCTTTTGAAACTTTGGAAGAAGTGCAGCCTAAAACTGCGGCAGCGGCGAGTTATGACGTCTGGGTTGATGGACAAAAATTTAATGTCGAGGTCGCCGCAGCGGGAACTATTACTGCCGCTAAACCAGTAACCGCGCCGACCGAGGCAAAAACACAAGCAACAACAGCAACGCCAATTACCGCGCCATTAGCCGGTAACGTATTCAAAGTTCAAGTGAAGCCAGGCCAGCAGGTGCAAGAGGGGGATACCTTGATTGTTCTTGAGGCGATGAAAATGGAAACGGATATATCCGCTGAACAGGCGGGAACTATCGTTGATATTGCCGTGAAAGAAGGTGATAGCGTGGCCGTAGGCGATACTATTTTGACCATGGAGTAACAGCTATGGATAGCGTAATGACCTTGTGGGAAAGTACTGCACTGGCCGTATTTACTTGGGGCCAAGCCATCATGATGGTGGTGGGTGCGTTATTGCTCTATTTAGCCATTAGCAAGAAGTTTGAGCCACTCTTATTGCTACCCATAGGCTTCGGTGCGATTCTCGCAAATATCCCGTTAGCGGGGCTTAACGAGCCCGGCGGCTTACTTTATTACATTTATGAAGTAGGTATTGCGACAGGGGTGTTCCCATTGTTGATTTTTATGGGCGTGGGAGCCATGACCGACTTTGGTCCTTTGCTGGCAAATCCGCGTACCTTGCTACTGGGTGCGGCGGCTCAATTCGGTATATTCGCTACCTTGCTAGGCGCTATCGCACTTAATGCCATTCCAGGTTTCGACTTCTCGTTAGCCGATGCATCTGCAATAGCTATTATCGGTGGTGCGGATGGGCCAACTGCTATATTTTTGGCGTCGCGATTAAGTCCAGATTTATTAGGCGCTATTGCGGTGGCGGCATATTCATATATGGCGCTTGTACCTATTATTCAGCCGCCAATCATGAAGTTGCTCACCACTGAAGCTGAACGCAAAGTACGGATGGAGCAACTACGCCCAGTAGGAAAAAAAGAAAAAACACTATTTCCACTCGCCGTTTTGTTTTTAACATTACTGCTGTTGCCGACAGCTACTCCCCTTGTAGGTATGTTTTGTTTAGGCAACTTGATGCGTGAAGCGGGTGTGGTTGAACGATTGAGTAAGACTGCGCAAAACGAACTGATTAATATCGTCACTATATTTTTAGGTTTAGCGGTTGGCTCGAAACTGTCAGCTGCAGAATTTTTATCGGTAGAAACCTTAGGAATACTCGTTCTGGGCGCCATCGCTTTTGCGATTGGTACCGCTTCAGGAGTATTAATGGCTAAACTGATGGCGCGGTTTAGTAGCGCCCCTATTAACCCATTAATTGGGGCTGCTGGGGTATCGGCAGTACCAATGGCGGCGCGCGTGGTCAACAAAGTTGGGCTAGAGGCGAATCCACAAAACTATCTGCTGATGCACGCCATGGGGCCAAATGTGGCAGGCGTATTAGGATCGGCGGTAGCCGCTGGTATTTTGTTGGCGTTAGTCGGTTAACCACAGCAATACAGTGTAGAACGCAGCAACCACTGCGCTAAATACAGCGATATTGATAAACCCTTTAAAGCCTTGGCGCAGTGTTTTACCGCTCATATGCAGGTAAAGCATCCACAAAGCGCACAAAATTATCGGGATAAGAAATAAAAACCGAACCATAAGGCTTATTTTCCTGTTTTTGTTGCTGATTGCCGTTGTTGCCACAATAGCAAGTCAGAAGTAGCTTGGCGAGCTTGTTCCAGCAACGGGTCGAGGCGGATAATTCGATCCGCAACCTCATCAATGGCACTGCGCGACATACTCTCTTCGAGTTGGCTGGCTGTATCAGCTAAGCGGGTCAAGCCTAAGTTGGCGGCAGCACCTTTCAGCGAGTGAAAGAAGCGTTTAGCTTGGTCGTGCTGTCCTGTACTCAAGAACTCGACCACTTGTTGAGGGGCTTGATGATAATCTTGATACAAGCGGTCTATTAGCGTCTGATAAAGCTGCATATTATGGCCTAACCGTTCCAGTGCCGACTGAAAATCTATATCGGTATGGTTGGGGTAGCGAACGCTGTCTGGGGCCGGATCTGTAGGAGGCGCGACTTGATGCGCTTCATCCGTATGAATCAGCCCGCGGACACACCATTTATCGAGAGCTTCTAGCAGTAGTTTTTCATCGATGGGCTTACTAATATGGGCTTGCATGCCAGCGGCTTGCGAACGCTCAACGTCTTCATTACTGGTGTTGGCCGTCATCGCGATTATAGGCAGCTCTTGATACGAAAAGCGGCCGCGTATTTTTTCTGCGGCGGTGAGGCCGTCCATCACCGGCATTTGAATATCCATAAAAACCAGCCCGTAGGTTTTTTCAGAAACCATGTTTACCGCTTCTTCACCATTGCGAGCAAGGTCGACGCAAACGCCAGCATGAGTCAGCATTTCTTTAGCAATAAGCTGATTAATGTCGTTATCTTCAACCAACAGTATCGGTGCCTTTATCAGCTCTTGTGAGACTTGATGCTCAATGGCCGGGCGTTCATCAGCGTGGAGCGCCAGTGCGGAGCACAGCACGCGTATCAGCGCTGAACTGGTGTAGGGCTTAACGATATATTCAGCCACGCCCAATTGTTTAGCTTGATCAATCATATCTTGCGCGTGATAACTGGTAGCGAGAATGAGCTTTGGTGTGGCCGGATCATTTGCTGCCAATACCTCACGACAAAAATCTAAACCGCTCATGCCCGGCAACTGCCAGTCAACAATCACTGCATCAAATTCATGCTGTGAAATTAAACCTAAAGCTTCTTCGGCGCTCCGGCAGGTGGTGACATCAACTTCATAACTGCGCAGTAATTCAGTTAACATTTCACGAGTTGTTAAGTTATCTTCTATGGCGAGTACGCGCTTTTTCTCTAAGCGTTCGATAAGAATAGCGCGGGTACTCGAGTCTTGCTGCGCCTGCAATGGAAGGGTGAGCTCTAGAAAAAACGTCGAGCCTTGTCCGAGACTACTGGTCACGCCTAAGCCATGTTGGTTCATGAGCTTGACAATACGTTGGCTGATGGCCAAACCGAGGCCAGTGCCACCAAATCTGCGCGTGGTCGAAGCATCGGCTTGGGTAAACGCATTGAACAATTTAGCTCGCTGGGACTCACTCATGCCGATTCCGGTATCGGTTACCGACAAGCGCAGATACACTTCGCTTTCGTTTTGGTCGAGTAACGTTACTTCGACAACGATTTCACCATGTTCCGTAAATTTGATGGCATTGCTCAATAAATTCACCAAAACCTGGTTTAGTCTCAGTGGGTCGCCGATTAAGCGTGCAGGAATATTAGGTGGTAAGTTAATGATAAATTCGAGATTTTTATCATAGGCGCGGTAGGCAAACATATCCGCGAGATCGCTCAATACTTCTTCCAAATTAAAAGGTATGGTTTCGATAGCTAACTTACCGGCTTCAACTTTAGAGAAATCGAGTAAGTCGTTAACGATGGCAAGTAAAGTTTTAGATGAGCTTTCAATCGAGCGTAAATAGCCTCGCTGTTGTTCGTTTAACTCTGTTTTAAGACAGAGCTGTGTCATGCCTAAAATGGCATTAATCGGCGTACGAACTTCGTGGCTGACGTTGGCAAGAAACTCACTTTTAAGCTGGTTGGACTCGGCTGCAGCTTTTAATTCACGCTCACGTTCTACTAATTCGGATTCACCTGCTGATTTATCGTTACTGCTGAAGAATGCTGAACCTAATTTTTTCAACCATGAAGCTAGTGCCATGTATGAAGCCTCGTTTGCTAATCAATCATTTAGTTATGATGCCACGAGGGCATATGGTACACCAATATTAATCAACACTAGACTTTCATGGACTAAAGGGCAATAAAGCATTAGAATTTGAGTATTCAAAACCTTGTTTTATTGAGCAGGATACCTAATTTGCAATCACATTTTTCCCAGTGTATTGCGTTAATGAAAAGCGCAGAAAATACTCAGCTACTTCGTGGCATACAACGCGGTGTTGAGCGTGAAAGTTTGCGCATTACCAAGCAAGGCACTTTAGCAACAAGCCCGCACCCCAAAGCGCTTGGTTCAGCACTGACGCATCCATTGATTACCACTGACTACGCCGAAGCCTTAATGGAGTTTATTACTCCTGTGGCAGATGATATCAACATTACTATGGTGCAGTTGGAAGATATACATAAAGCCGTCTATCAGCAGCTGGGCGATGAGCTGTTGTGGCCGATGAGCATGCCGTGCTTTGTTAAAGACACTAAAAATATCATGATCGCTCAGTATGGCGATTCCAATACTGGTCGCATGAAAACGACTTACCGACAAGGTCTGACTTATCGCTATGGTAGCGGTATGCAGATTATTTCTGGAATTCATTATAATTTTTCAGTTCCCGAAGCATTGTGGGAATTGTTAGCTAAGAAAAACAATAAAACTGCCGACTGTGAGTATATTTCAGCTCGTTATTTCGGCTTGATTCGAAATTACAAACGAATCTCTTGGATTATTCCTTACTTATTTGGCGCGTCGCCCGCAATTTGTAAGTCATTTCTGGGGAGTACTGATACTGATATGGAGTTCAGTGAACTCGGCCAGGGCACACTATATCGGGAGTACGGAACTTCTTTGCGGATGAGCGATTTAGGCTACACCAATAAAGAACAGTCCGATCTGAAAATTAAATATAACTCCAAGCCTGAATATGTGCGTGATTTGCGCCGCGCGGTAACGACCCCATCAGAAAGCTTTAAGACAATTGGCGTAAAAGTTGATGGTAAATACCGTCAATTGAACAATAACGTACTGCAAATAGAAAATGAGTTTTACTCAACGATTCGACCGAAGCGCGTAGCCCTCAATGGTGAAACACCAACGCAAGCGCTAGAGCGAGCAGGCGTGGAATATATTGAAGTTCGAGCACTGGATGTGAACCCTTTCAGCCCCGTGGGCATCACTGCAGAGCAAATGCGTATGCTTGATTTGTTGCTCATGTACTGTTTATTGCAACCAAGCCCAGAAATGGATTGGGACGAGCAAGTTATTGCGGATGATAACTTTACTCGTGCGGTAATGGACGGTCGCAATCCGCGACTAACTCTGTTACAAAATGGGTTTGAACGTCCAATTTCGGATTGGTTAGAAGAAATTTTTGCGGATTTACAGCCGCTGGCGCAGCTTTTCGATCAAGCCCATGGTACCGATGCATATACCAAAGTGGTCGCCGATCAGTATCGAGCGGTATTAAACCCAGAGTTAACGCTATCGGGCCAGGTCATGGCACAACTGAAGGCGCAAAACTTGGATAACGGTGCCTTAGGAATGCTACTCGCCAGCCAGTATAAACAAGCATTTAATTCAGAGTTTAGTTTCTTTAGTCAGGATGAGTTCGAACGCATGCGCGACGCATCTATTGCAGCGCAACAGCAGCGTGAAGAACAAGACCAAGGAACAAGTTTTGACACTTTTCTAGAAGAATACTTTAAGCAAGCAGCTTGTAAAGTATCGGAATGTTAAGGTATGAAACTTAGATTATCGATGGTTTTGAGTGCGGTGATTTTGGCTGGCTGTGCAACACCGCCACCGAAAGAACCGGAAAACTTGTGTAAGATTTTTGAAGAACATCGCGATTGGTACCACGCTGCCGCAGATATGCGAGATAAATGGGGCGTGCCTATTCAGGTTCCCATGGCAATGATGTACCAAGAGAGCTCCTTCAAACATAACGCCTTACCCCCGCGAGACTATCTGCTGTGGATCATTCCTTGGGGCCGAGTGAGTAGTGCCTATGGCTACTCTCAAGCGAAAACAATGACCTGGGACGATTATGTTCGGGAAACCGGGAATACCTGGTCGTCACGGTCAAACTTCGCTGACGCGATCGATTTTATGGGATGGTTTATTTCTAAAACCCATCAAATCAATGGCGTGTCTAAGTGGGACGCCTACGCCCAATACTTAAACTATCATGAAGGCTGGGGTGGTTATCGCCGTGGCACGCACCGCAATAAAAAGTGGTTGTTGGCGACCTCAGGAAAAGTTAAAGAGCGTGCTAGCCGATACGGTCAGCAGCTACGCTCTTGCGAAGATGACTTAAAACGCGGTTGGTTGTGGCGCCTATTTTTCGGGTAAGAAACGCACCAACTTAACAAGGTTATCACTGCGTTCTACAATTTCCATAGCATGCCCATTAATTTTTAAACACAGTGGCTGCTGTGGAATATCACCTAAGTATTCAATGATTAACCCACTGACCGTTTTCGGGCCGTCGGTGGGTAATTCCCAATTCAATTCTTTATTCAGATCTCGAATATTGGCCACACCCTCGACGAGCACTGAGCCATCTTTTTGAAGCTCTGCTGACTCTATTGGGGTTGGTGTCATCGACGTAGTAAAGTCTCCGACAATTTCTTCTAATATATCTTCTAGGGTAACTAGCCCTTGAATGTCGCCATATTCATCTACGACTAAGCCAATACGCTCTTTAGTACGCTGAAATTTAAGTAGCTGCACATTTAAGCGAGTGCCTTCAGGGATATAGTAAATATCTCGAGTGGATCGCACCAGTTCAGCTTTATCGATGATCTGATTGTTCTTGGTCATCATTTGCATAATATCGCGAGCATGTAAGAAGCCGATTGCATCATCTACCTCACCTCGATAAAGCAGCATGCGGGTATGCTGTGCTTGACCAAGTTGTTTAATAATCGACTTCACATCGTCTTGGATATCAATGCCAGCGACTTCAGCACGCGGAATCATGACGTCTTCAACGGTCACTTTCTCTAAATCTAGAATGCTTAGCAGCATTTCTTGGTGACTAACCGGAATCATGGAGCCGGCTTCATTGACTACACTGCGTAACTCATCAGTATTCAAAGCATCTTGTGCACTTATCGCTTTAGGGTCGATGCCAAACATGCGCATAAAGCCATTGGTGATAAAGTTGACCGAAACGACGAGCGGGTAAAACACCCGAAGCATTGGCTTTAAAATGAAGGAGCTTGGAAAGGCTATTCTTTCAGGGTGTAACGCGGCGATGGTTTTAGGTGTTACTTCAGAAAAGATTAGTACCAGTAACGTTAATCCGAAGGTGGCAACTATAATACCAGCATCACCAAATAAGCGTATGCAAAGTATAGTCGCAATAGCTGATGCAGCGATATTGACTAAGTTGTTACCAATTAAAATCAAGCTAATTAAGCGATCCGGGCGATCCAATAAGAATTGAACACGTAAAGCACCGGAGTGACCTTGTTGAGCAAGATGCTTAAGTCGGTAGCGGTTCACTGACATCATGCCAGTTTCAGAACCTGAAAAGTAAGCTGAAGCCAATAATAAAACACCAAGCGTAATGATTAGTGTTGTAGTGGAGATTGCGTCCAAAAATAATACCTGTTCTATTTACCAGAAAGCTTAATTTAATCTGCTGGGCTCACAAGTCAAGCAGTTCGCGGTGTTTATCCGAATTAACTACGCAGAAAGTAAGACATCTTTTACAAACTTACTGCCAAAGTAGGCAAGGGTAAGCACTATACTACCAACTACGCTGACAATGACTAAGCCCTTTCCACGAATTTGTTTGACGCGGTGTGCGAAAATGACCAGTAAGTAGATAGCCATTGCAATAATGCTAAGTACTGTTTTATGGGCCTGGCCTTGTGCAAACATGTTATCGAGAAAGATAAAGCCACTCGCGATGGCCAACACTAACAGTAAAGTGCCGGTTGATAGGAGTCGAAAGAAGTAACGCTCAACGGTCATTAGCGGCGGTAGATAACCTGCCAAAAGATTACTACGGTGATGTTTTAGTAAATAGTTGAGGTACAACAACTGGACAGCATATAGGCTGGTTAATACCAGCACCGCGTAGGCTAACAACGACAATATAATATGTACAACTAAACCATCGCCTACATTAAGCTGAGCTCCCCAATTAACGGGGCTAACCATCATGAGTACAAGACTGACCGCCGCAAATACGTAAATGATAGGGCTCAGCAATAGGCCGCCAACGCGCGTGCTGCGAAACAAAGTCAGTACGCTCAGCAAAAATGCGACGGAGCTTAAACTACTGGTAATATTGAAATGGTCAAAGTGATCTGCTTTTAAATAGAGCCAAAGCAAGGCACCGTGGCCAAGCAGAGCAGCTATCGGCAGTGCATATTGCCACCACTGTGCTTGATCGTGGTGGGTTAAACCACGCCACATCATCACCGCACCGGTAATATACAAAGCAAAAGTAATCAGTAGCAAAGTAGTCATGGGTATCATCAATTTTTAAACACGAATTCAAGTATATGCATTGTAGCGCTGAAACCCAATAGTATCGCGAAACTTTGCTTGAATTAATATATAATGGACAGCATATCGTCCGAACCCTATGAAGACAGTGGATGCATAAGCATGTTTGAAAATTTAAGTGAAAGACTGTCGCAGTCGTTAAAGAACATTAGTGGCCGTGGACGGCTGACTGATGACAATATCAAAGATACATTACGCGAAGTGCGCATGGCGCTACTTGAGGCTGATGTTGCTTTGCCGGTGGTGCGCGAATTTATAAGCCGCGTCAAAGAACAAGCTGTTGGTGCAGAAGTTAATAAAAGCTTAACGCCAGGCCAAGTGTTCTTGAAAATAGTTCAAAAAGAACTTGAACACGCGATGGGCGACGGCAACGTACCGCTTAACTTAGCCACGCAGCCACCAGCGGTCATCTTGATGGCAGGTTTACAAGGTGCAGGTAAAACAACCAGCGTAGGTAAACTTGCTCGCTTCTTGCGTGAACAGCAAAAGAAGAAAGTGTTGGTAGTAAGTGCGGACGTTTATCGTCCTGCGGCTATTAAACAGTTAGAAACCTTAGCGAACGAAGTGGAGGTGGAGTTTTTCCCATCGACCACAGAGCAAAAACCGGTAGCTATTGCCGAAGCTGCTATTGCTCACGCCCGCACCAAGTTTATTGATGTGGTACTGGTGGATACCGCCGGTCGTACGGCAATTGATGATGTGATGATGCAGGAAATCCAGCAACTGCACGAAGCAATCAATCCAATTGAGACCTTATTTGTCGTCGATGCGATGACGGGCCAAGATGCGGCCAATACCGCTAAAGCATTTAGTGAAGCTTTGCCGCTCACCGGTGTCGTATTAACGAAAACCGATGGTGATGCACGAGGTGGTGCGGCGCTGTCGATTCGCCACATCACCGGCCAACCGATTAAATTCTTAGGTGTGGGTGAAAAGAACACCGCACTTGAACCTTTCCACCCTGAACGTATTGCATCGCGCATTTTAGGTATGGGTGACGTTCTCTCACTAATTGATGAGCTTGAACAAAAGGTTGATAAAGAAAAAGCCGAGAAAGTCGCCAAACGGGTGATGAAAGAAGGCAAATTCTCCTTGGAGGACTTTCGTGACCAGCTCGCCCAAATGCGCGATATGGGTGGCATGATGGGGCTTATGGATAAGCTTCCAGGTATGGGCAAAATGACCAGCCAAATGAAAGGTCAACTTGATGACAAGATGACCGTGAGAATGGAAGCTATTATTAATTCCATGACGCGTCGCGAGCGTGAGTTTCCAGACCTCATTAAAGGTTCGCGGAAACGCCGAATAGCTGCTGGCTCAGGTACTCAGGTACAAGATGTGAATCGATTGCTGAAGCAATTTATGCAGATGCAAAAGATGATGAAGAAAATGAAAGGCGGCGGCATGGCGAAGATGATGCGCGGTCTTGGCGGAATGGGCGGTAAAATGCCGCCAGGGATGTTCCCCAAACGCTAGAGAGAACTTGCATTTTGCCGAGATTCGGGTAAAATTGCGCGGCTCTTCGACCTAGGTCGGAGGGATTACTTATTTTACTTAACATTAAAAACTGTATCGAGGAACGTAATGGTAACCATTCGTTTACAACGTCATGGCGCTAAAAAGCGTCCATTCTACCAAATGGTAGTTACTGACAGTCGCAATGCCCGCGACGGTCGTTTTATTGAAAACCTTGGTTTCTTCAACCCACTAGCACGTGGTCAAGAAGAAACTTTACGCGTGAACTTAGATCGCGTTGATCATTGGGTTGGTCACGGCGCAGCTTTGTCAGAGCGTGTAGCTAAGTTAGTTAAAGACGCGCGTAGCGCGGCTTAATCAATATTCCGTTTAGGTGGTTATGAGCAATACATCCGAACTAGTCGTACTTGGTCAACTTGGCGCAGTTTACGGCGTAAAAGGGTGGTTGAAGATTCAGAGCTACACTGATGAAGCGGAAGCCATTTTTGATTACAGTCCTTGGCAAGTTGTAAAACAAGGTAAAGAGCAAACAATTCGTGTTGAAGAATGGCGTCGACACAACAAAGGATTGATTGCGAAGTTGGAGAATGTTGATGATCGAGACCAAGCTCATTTAATGACTGGTGCCGACATTATCATTCGTTCAGAACAACTTCCTGAATTGCCAGAGGATGAATTTTACTGGCGCGATTTGATTGGCATGACCGTAGTTAATACTGACGGTTATAATATGGGAATCGTGGATCAGATTATGGCCACAGCATCGAATGATGTGATGGTGGTTAAAGCGAACAGCAATGATGCATTTGGTCGGTCAGAGCGATTGATTCCGTTTATTCAGAGTCAGTATGTTGAATCTGTCGATAAGGAAGCCAAACGTATTATTGTGGATTGGCCGTCGGACTTTTAATGGCTGCGCAACTACAGGTCGGGGTGATAAGCCTTTTTCCTGAGATGTTTCAGGCCATTACTGAGAACGGTGTAACGGGCAGAGCAGTTCGTGATGGAATCTTGAGTGTTGAACTCATAAATCCTCGCGATTTTACTCATGACCGGCATCGTACTGTCGATGACCGCCCTTATGGCGGTGGTCCAGGAATGCTGATGATGGTGCAACCGCTCACAGATGCGATTGCAGCAGCGAAGCAAAAACTGGGTGCCGAATCTAAGGTGATTTATCTTTCACCTCAAGGTCGCAAACTTGATCATGCTGGCGCGCAAGAGCTCGCTAAGAATGACAAGTTAATCCTAATTGCCGGTCGCTATGAAGGCATTGATGAACGCGTTATACAGCGTCACGTTGATGAAGAATGGTCGATTGGGGATTACGTGTTAAGTGGGGGCGAGTTGCCTGCCATGGTAATGATTGACACGGTTGCACGCTTGATACCAGGAGTTCTTGGTCATCAGGATTCAGCCAGTGAAGATTCATTTGCCGATGGTCTCCTAGACTGTCCACATTACACACGGCCGGAAGTTTTAGATGGTGAGGCGGTTCCCGCTGTGTTATTGAGCGGCAACCATGAACTTATACGTAAGTGGCGATTGCAACAAGCTCTAGGTAGAACTTGGTTGCGCCGCCCAGATTTATTAAATCACCTAGCTCTGACTGACGAGCAACAGCAGTTATTGAACGAGTATTTAGCTCAACATAAAGCTGCAAATGCAACGAAATCGGGCAGTTAATCTAGGCAAGAGAGGCTATTATGGCAAAAGTAAGTCAGGATTTGATCAAAGCGATCGAAGACGAGCAATTGAAAACCGACCTCCCGGCGTACGCGCCAGGCGATACAGTGGTCGTTAATGTTAAGGTTATTGAAGGTAGCCGTGAGCGTATTCAGGCATTTGAAGGCGTGGTTATCGCTAAGCGTAATCGTGGTTTACACAGCGCAATGACTGTTCGTAAAATCTCGAACGGCGAAGGCGTTGAGCGTACTTTCCAAGTACACAGCCCAGTTGTTGATAGCATTGTTGTTAAGCGTAAAGGTGCGGTACGTCGTGCTAAGCTTTACTACTTGCGTGAGCGTTCAGGTAAATCTGCACGTATTCGTGAGAAGCTGTCGAAGTAAGTCTAAAACTTATTTCTCTAAAAACCCGCCGCTGGCGGGTTTTTTTATGGTACAAATATGCCAGCTAAGTTGTATAACCCTTGGAGTTTGGCCATGACCACCCCTGAACAACAATTACAGTTGTTACGTGATGCTATCGATCAGGCAGATAGTGAGTTAATTAGTGTGCTGCTGAAGCGTCGCCAATTGGCAGCAGAAGTCGGTATCGTAAAACGACAGTTGGCGCAGCCTTTGTATGTTCCCGAGCGCGAAGCATTGATGCTAGCTGCTCGTCGCGAGGAAGCTTCGCAGCAAGGCTTATCGGCCGATCTTATTGAAGATGTCTTGCGTCGTGTCATCCGCGAGTCATACCAGCAGCAGCAAGCCGCAGATGTTCATTTGAATGACAAGAATATCGTTGTGGTTGGTGGTCACGGGGCGTTAGGTCAATTATTTGTGCGTTTCTTTGAATCAGCGGGCGCCCAAGTAACTTGCTTAGAAAAAGATGATTGGCCGCAGGCAGAAAGCATATGTGCGAATGCCAACTTAGTGTTGATATCGGTTCCTATTGCGCAAACAGTAGCGGTGATTAAGCAACTGCCGCAACTCCCGCAAGATTGCATTCTCGCAGACGTCACCAGTACTAAAGCTGACCCATTGGCGGCGATGCTGGAAAAGCACCAAGGGCCTGTGGTTGGCTTACACCCAATGTTTGGCCCCAAGCATGCCACCTTAGCTAAGCAGTTAGTTGTTGCCTGTCATGGCCGCAATGAGGACGCGTATCAGTGGCTCTTGGATAGTATTCATCGCTGGGGTGCTCATGTGAAGCAAATTAGCGCAGAGCAGCACGATAAAGCCATGGCTTTTGTACAGGTGCTGCGTCATCTATCAACCTTTGTGTATGGCTCTCATCTTATGCAAGAACAAGCCGACCTGACCGAACTGTTGGCGCTTAGTTCACCCATCTATCGATTAGAGCTGATGATGGTGGGCCGTTTGTTTGCCCAAGATGCCAATCTTTATGCCGACATGATTTTGGCCGAACCGAATAATATGGCGATGCTCGACCGTTATGTCGACTCCTTCAAAGCCATAGTCGACGGATT
This sequence comes from Pseudidiomarina sp., assembly GCA_048269045.1. Taxonomy (GTDB): domain Bacteria; phylum Pseudomonadota; class Gammaproteobacteria; order Enterobacterales; family Alteromonadaceae; genus Pseudidiomarina. The sequence goes on along the minus strand of JBLWUG010000004.1, from coordinate 152,720 downwards.
ACGCAACGGCGATAAGGCCAATTTCATCCAGCACTTTGAAGAAATTAAGGCCTATTTCGGTGACTTTTCAGGGCGTTTTTTACGTGATAGCCAGCGCTTATTAGATACCGCTGGCGATAGCCATCAAGTCAGCGAGTTGCGTCGGTGATACCGGCTTAGTTAAACGGTGCTCAATTCCATGCTGTTGACAGCGCTCGCTAATTTCAGGGTTCTCGTGAGCACTAATCATAGCGGCGGCAGGCTTCGCATCGCCTAGCTTCTCGGCGATTTGACAGTAGGCTTCAATGCCATCAAAGTCGGGAAGCTCATGGTCTAACAAGATCAAGACAGGGCGTTCATTCAGTGCTTGTTGCACCGCTTCTGAACCGGTTTGAGCCGTGATGATTTCGACGGGGTATTGACCCACCATGGCTTTTAAAACTTCTAGTGAGATAAAATCATCTTCTACAATTAACACTTTTGGGGGTGACTCAGACATCTTGCTCCCTTTAATATAAGCTTTGTACACAGTTGCACATAGTATTGAATAGAAGGATAGAACAAAATGCAACGAGTTAAAATATGGGATGCCTTTGTTCGCGCCAATCATTGGCTTATGGCACTGCTAGTGTTGGGGCTTTGGTGGTCAGCAGATAGTGGTGATATGGAGCTACATCTGCAATTAGCAGGAATACTTGGTGCTAGTATCGTTGTCCGTATTTTATGGGGTTTCTTTGGCAGTGAGTCTGCGCGTTTTAAGAGCTTTCTGCGAGGGCCTAAAGCAATACAACAGCATTTGAGCGATTTACATCAGGGCAAGCCTTACCAGGCGAATACCCATAGTGCGCTCGGCGGCTGGGCAGTGGTATTAATGTTAATAGTATTACTGGTGCAATTTGGGACGGGCTTATTTGCCGACGACGACATTTTCTTTAGTGGTCCGCTAGCGAGCTCAGTGAGCTCTGACCTCAGTAGTTTATTGACCAGTTTGCACAAAGATAACTTCAATATTTTACTAGCGCTAATCGTGGTGCATGTCGCTGCGATTACTATCTATAGGCTGCGTGGAATAGGGCTTGTGGCCAGTATGTTTCACGGGAAGCGTGCCGGTGCAGCAGCACCTAAGTTAGTTAATGGATTGCTAGGAATGGTTGCGGTAGCACTATTGGCTACCGCATTTTATTACTTTATTAATTGAGCTTAGTCTTTGTAATTATCGTGGCAGCCTTTGCAGCTTTTTGCGGTAGCTAAAAAGGCACTGCGGATGCTGCTCTGGTCGCCAGACTCAGCCGCTGCAGCAAGAGCTGCCGCATCTTTTTGCAGTTGCTCAGAGCGCTGCATAAAGTCATCCCAGTTATCCCAAATGGCTGGTAAAGCATCGGTATCGTCGCCGGGCATCGCTCCTGGTTGACTGAACCCAACCCACGGAATGGCGCTTAGTACGGCAAAGTCGCTTGCGCGATCTTTAAAAATTTCACCATCAAATTCAATATCGCCTTTCACCATATCACCCATCAATGCAAAGTTATTTTGCATGATAGAAAGTGCTTTTTGACGATATTCGACGGCTTTTTCGGCATCATTAAAAGCATGTTGTGCCATGGCTGAATTGCTGGTAATTGCCGTTAATGCTGCTGCTCCAAGCATAGTTCCTACAACTAAAGATTTTAATTTCATATCGTTCTCCTTTGAAATTAGCTATTTAACGACTGCAATGGTCCTTTCATCCGTTATCTGATTGCGTCGTGAACATTGCCGTTTTAATGTATCTGATGATAACCGTAAACCTATTCAAGGGGAACTAAATGAACGGCAACAAATACCTAAGTAAATTGGTGTTGGCGTTATGTGCAGCGATGCCAGCTGCCTCAATGGCATCACAAACAACACCAGTACAAGGGTTACATGATCATACATCAACGTTTATTGCGCTACAAAATGCCACCGTGGTCACGGAACCAGGCAAAAAACTAGAAAACGCAACGTTGATCATTCGTAACGGCAAGATTGAGCGTATTGCGCGCAACAATAAGGCTCCGGAAGGTGCTCGTGTAATTGACGTTAGCGGACACACTATCTACCCAGGCTTTATCGATGCGTATAGTAATTACGGCGTTCCTCAAACTGAGAAACAAGCCCCGGTAGCTTATCGAAGCGAGCCACCACAATACAATAATAAACGTGAAGGCGGTAACGCAGCCAACGATGCGATCCATGCGCAACGCAAATGGTTTAATGATTTTGCGACCAATACAGGCGCAGCGAAGGATTATATTGAGCAAGGGTTTACTGCTGTACAAAGTGCCCGTTTAGATGGCATTTTCCAAGGTCAGGCCGTTACGGTTTCTTTAGCTGATACCATTGCTAACAATGCGGTGTATCGGACTGAGTCGCGTCATTTTGGTTCGTTCGACAAAGGTTCGTCGAAGCAACAGTACCCAACCTCACTGATGGGCTCTATTGCACTGATTCGCCAAACCTTATCCGATGCTAACTGGTATCAAGAAGCAGCGGGGAAGCAAGCCTACAATGCCCCGGTCGAGTTTAATGCAGCTTTAGCTGAGCTGGGTAACATTGAGCAGCAAGGCATCGTCTTTAAAGTTGCTGACGATAGAAGCTTACTGCGTGCTCATGAAGTGTTCTCGAGCTTTAATGTGCCAGTAACCTATGTAGGTTCTGGCTATGAATATGCGCGTTTGAATGCGATTAAAGCGACTCAATCTCCGCTTATTCTACCGTTGAATTTCCCAGCAGCGCCAAGCGTAAAAGGTTTGGATGATCACCTCGACGTTAGCTTAGCTAACTTACGTCACTGGGAGCGTGCGCCAGGTAACGCTGCGGCGTTGGCGCAAGCTGATATCGATTTCTCTTTTACCATGCACCAGCTAAACAAGGCCGCTGATTTTTGGCCTAATTTACGCAAAGCCGTTGCGCACGGGCTTGATACCGATAAGGCATTAGCCGCACTAACTACAGTACCTGCACGAATTGCTGGAATTAGCGATAAAGCGGGTAAGTTAGCGCAAGGATATATGGCTGACTTTGTCGTGGTAGAAGGCGATTTGTTTACTAACGGCGTAATTAAATCAGTATGGCTGCAAGGTCAAGAAGTTGAATTGAAGCCATTACAGCGCGCTGACTTTGCAGGCAAGCTTGAATTTAATCTTGGCGATACGCCCGCTGTTTTATCGTTAGATGGCGATGACAAGTTGTCGGGTGAGTTACAAATTGCTGGTGCAGGTAACAAAGTCGACGTTGTTAGCCGTACTGATGCAATTCTGGATTTAGTCGTGAATACGACTGCTAATTCATTAACAGGTGCATGGCGCTTACGTTTACAGCAGCAATCACTTGATACTTTTGCCGGTGAAGCTATTGCGCCGAATGGCGAAGAATTTAACTTTACCGCTAACCGTAGTGAGCGTCCAACTGCAACGGCAATCGCAGCTACGGAGCCAGTTGAGTATGTTAGTGAGCTGACGTTCCCGAACGTTGCTTACGGTCAAAACCAACTTCCCGTTCGTGAAAACCTGCATATTAAGAACGCAACAGTATGGACAGCGGATGAAGCTGGAATCTTGAAAAACACAGATATCATTATTAAAAATGGTGTGTTTCATCGGATTGGTCAAAACCTAAAAACACCTTCTGGTTATCGTGTGATCGATGCCGAAGGTAAACACGTAACACCAGGGATTGTTGACGAGCACTCGCACATCGCTATTGAAGGTGGTGTTAACGAAGGCTCCGAAGCTATTACTGCTGAAGTTCGAATTGGTGATGTCGTTAACCCTGATGATATTCACATTTATCGGTCATTAGCCGGTGGCACCACCATGGCGCAGTTGCTGCATGGCTCTGCCAACCCTATGGGCGGACAAGCACAAGTTATTAAGCTTCGTTGGGGCGGTACCGCCGAGCAATTGAAATTTGATGCTGCACCACCAAGCATAAAGTTTGCGTTAGGTGAAAACGTTAAGCAGAGTAACTGGGGGCAGGACTACACCGTTCGCTATCCGCAAACTCGCATGGGTGTTGAGGCAGTTATGCGTGACGGTTTTATCGCTGCGCGCGAGTATAAAGAGCGAATGGATGCTTACAACAAGTTAAGCCGCCGCGACAAAGCGAAAGTAGCGCCGCCGCGCAAAGACTATCGTTTAGAAACTTTGCTGGAAATACTCGAAAGTGAACGATTTGTGCACGCGCATTCCTACGTGCAATCTGAAATCTTGATGCTATTGCGTTTAGCTGAAGACTTTGGTTTCACCCTAACCACCTTCACTCACATTTTGGAAGGTTACAAAGTTGCGACTGAGATGGCGAAACACGGCGCTAGTGGGTCAACTTTTGCTGACTGGTGGGCATATAAGTTTGAGGTGTACGATGCAATACCTCAAAACGCGTGCTTAATGGCTGATAAAGGTGTGTTAACTAGTGTGAACTCAGATAGTAATGATCTACAACGCCGCTTAAATACCGAGGCTGCCAAGTCGGTTACATACTGTGGCATGAGTGAACATGAAGCGCTGAAATTAGTTACTTTAAACCCGGCGATACAGCTCAAGGTTGACCAGTATGTAGGTAGCATTAAAACCGGTAAGCATGCAGACTTTGTGATCTGGAATGGTCACCCATTGAGCGCCTATTCGCGCCCCGACCAAACTTGGATCAATGCACGTAAGTACTTCGACCGCGAGCGCGACCAGCAGTTACGCAGCAAGCTTGAAGTAGAAAAACAGCAGCTCATCCAAAAAGTTTTGGCAGCTCCAGAAACTGCTGGCAATGGCAATGGTGCAGGTTACAAAAAGCCACAGCCAAGCTGGCACTGCGATGACAACCATGATGTGTGGTCAGGTATCTTTAGCTGGCAAGCACAACATCAGCACGACTACGAGCTATAAGGAGAGCAGCTATGAAAAAGTTAATCACTGCAGTTATTGCTGCGAGTATGAGCGTAGCTGCTACGGCACACGACATGGTGCCGGGTAGCTCACAACAGCAAGCCATCTTATTGCAAGGTGGTACTTTGCATACCGTTAGCTCTGGCGTGCAAGAGGGTACAGACTTGTTGTTTGAAAATGGCGTTATTACCGCCATTGGCAAAAACTTAGACTTACCAGCACACACGCAAGTTATTGACGTGAGTGGCCGCCATGTTTATCCAGGTCTAATTGCCCTAGATACAACCTTAGGTTTGGTTGAAATTAGTGCGGTACGAGCAACGAATGATACTCGTGAAACTGGACAAATAACCCCTGAGGTGAGTGGCCACATCGCCTATAACCCTGATTCCGAGATTATTCCTACGGTTCGCTATAACGGTATAACGCATACCGAAGTGGTACCGCAGCGTAACCTCATCGCCGGTCGTTCAAGTTTGATGAAAACCGATGGCTGGACCTATGAAGATGCATCGGAAGCAATCAACGTTGGGGTGCATGTAAATTGGCCACGTACTGGCGTTAGCCAATCGCGTTGGGAGCGTCGTAGCCCTGAAGAACAGCATAAGGCTAACGCTAAAGCGCTGGCACAATTGAAGCAGTCATTGGTTGACGCGCAAGCGTATTACCATGCAAAACAAGCCGGTGAGTTGAATGGTACTGATGTGCGTTGGGAAGCGATGCAAGGGCTATTTGACGGTACTAGCAAGTTCTTTGTCCGAGCTCATGATAAGCGTCAAATGGAACAAGCCATCGACGTAGCTCGTGAGTATGGCTTTAAGCTTGTGCTTGTTGGTGCTCGTGATGCGTGGCGTATTGCTGATAAGCTAGCAGCTGAAGAAGTTACCGTGGTGTACGGCGAACCCTATGGTTTACCAAGTCGTCACGATGAAGCTTATGACCAAGCCTATAGCACGCCTGCCATTTTAGCGGCAGCGGGTGTGGATTTCGCCATTGCTTACTCAAGTGGCTACTGGGATATTCGTAACTTGGCTTTTGCAGCGGGTAACGCAGTAGCTTATGGCCTCGACAAAAACGCTGCATTAGCAGCCATTACTTTGAAGCCAGCGCAGGTTATGGGCGTTGCTGACAAGCTCGGTTCACTCGAGGTTGGTAAGCAAGCATCCTTGATTGTTTCGCAAGGCGATGTGATGGATCATTTAGGTCAGAAAGTTGACCTTATGTTTATTGATGGTGCACCTGTTGACCTCAATAACCGTCATAATCAGCTCTACCAAAAGTATCAACAAAAGCCGTAAAAGTGGTTGGTACGAGAAAAGAATTGCACAAAGCCGAACCTTGTTTCGGCTTTGTTGTTTTTAAGCAATAATAATAGCAACTAACAGTTGTGTTATGGTTAATGAGTTGGCAGTATCTTATCTAGAAGCACCAAGGAGGCTCAGTTAGATGTCATTACACCGCCAATACGCCAATGAAGGCAAAGAGTTGATCATCGCGATAAAAGGTAAATTTGATTTTGGCTTGGTACACGAATTTCGCCAAGCATATGGGGACGTAGGTGACCAGCAACCAACAGTAATCATAGATTTACGCGAAACCGAGTATATTGATAGCTCAGCCCTTGGAATGCTTTTAAACATGCGTAAGTCACTAGGTAATGCGGTTAAGGGAATTCGTATCATTAATTGTCGAGCCGAGGTACGCAATATTTTAGATATTTCGCGCTTCGATAAATTGTTTGTGATTGAATAATCGAAACGTCAATGAACGTGGCTGAACATGAACAATTCTTGGTGGTTGCAGATGACTCAGAGCTTGCAGCCACAGTTATTGAGCATATCAAGGCCCATGCCAAGCTGCCGATAAGCTTATGTGACTTGCATCACTTTTCAAAAGATATTCAACTGCAGTCACAATACCCGTTGATCATGGTCGTCGATGGCCAGCAATCAACACAGCAAACCAAACAATTATTATCTCAACCTTGCCCATTAGCGCTTTTGATTAGCGACGATGCCAAGCTGTTAGCCGAGTGTCACAGTCAAGTAACTGATATTTTATTATGGCCAGAGCCGTTAGGCCTGCTCGCTGTACGGCTCAATATATTACAACGACTTAGTACAACTCATGATCGTTTCATTGCGCTGCGACACAAACTAAACTGGCATAAAAGTCGAGTGCAACGTGAACATCAGCTGATTGAACATATTTTTCAGAATGCGCTGAGTCGCAACTATCTAGACTATCCACACATACGTACCTATTTAACGCCAGTATCCACTTTTAACGGAGACTTGTGCTTAGTCGCTCCAGGGCCGTTGGGTAATCTCTACGTGCTAATGGCGGACTTTACTGGCCATGGTTTAGCACCGGCAACAGGTGCCTTACCTCTATCTCAAGCTTTTTTTGCCATGACTGACCGTGGCGTGTCCGTTGCAGAAATGGTGACTGAGTTTAACTATCGTTTAAATCGGTTGCTGCCTACGGATATGTTTTGTGCCGCGATACTGTTGGAGCTTTCAGCCAATGGCGAGCGCGTGACCTATTGGAACGGTGGTATGCCCGAGGCGTTACTGTTTAACCAAGCAGGTGATGTACTCAAACGAATGCAGCCGCAACACATGGCGCTAGGCGTACTCGATGATGAAGATTTTGATAGCCATGTAACGACCTTTCGCACCCCAATCGATAGTTCGATCGCATTATTCACCGATGGTGTTATTGAGTTATTGGGTGAACAACGAGAATTCCTAGGTTCTGCTGCGCTCGAAAGCCTCATCAAAACATATCCAAGTACCGACGATTTTCCTGAATTTGTGCAAGAGTTAGAGCGCTTTCGTGGCGCTACACCACTTCGTGACGATTTATCGTTAGCAATATTATCGTGTCGGCCGACGGAGCTTGATGAAGTTGAAGAAGAGGACGATTTGTATGGCCTACCTTTCGACTTTAATTGCCAACTTAATGCCGAGCAGTTGAAACATATTGAGCCGATAGGGTATTTAGTCGCCGCGCTGAGCCACCTACCGCGAATGCATCGCCATCGTACGGTTATTTATCTATTACTGGCAGAAGTATTCAATAATGCGCTAGAACACGGCCTGTTAGGATTGGACTCACGGCTAAAAAATGATCCCGAAGGGTTTAGCCAGTATTATCATTTGCGCGCAGAACGCTTAGACGCTTTAACTGAAGGAACGATATCTATTGGTCTGAGCTATTGCGAAAACAGTCGCGAACTAACCGTCATGGTTGCTGACACTGGCGATGGTTTTACGTTGAATATTACTGACCCAGGTATTACACGTAGCTACGGTCGAGGTTTAGAATTGCTGGCGCAAATGACCACAGAACTCACTTGGGATCAAAATAATCGTCAAGTGAGCTTCAAGTACGCGCTTTAACCGCCAGCTAATTTAACCTGAAAGCCTTTTTTCTCGAGCCAAGCTTTGGCGCGATCGCGCTGGTCGCCTTGTAACTCAATAGTATCACCTTTAACCGAACCACCAACGCCACAATGCTTGCGTAGCTGCGATGCATAATCGTTGAGTAATTCGTCTTGCGCCGGCAAATCAAGTACGACGGTAACACCTTTGCCTTTACGACCTTTAGTCTGGCGCTGTAAACGAACCGGCTGGGAGGTATCAAGCGAAGCGCTAGATGCGGTCTCCTGTGCCATTGATTCTTGCATGGAAAAGCCAAGATTTTTTAATTGTTCTTGCAAATCACCCACAAACACCTCAAATCTGATTGGTATAACTAGCCTTAGTGATATATATTTTTGATATAAGTAGTTTTAACTGGAAGCCTTTATGAAACTTCAACAGCTGCGCTATATCGTCGAGATATTAAATCATAATTTAAATGTTTCAGCGACTGCGGAAAGTTTATTTACGTCCCAACCCGGTATTAGTAAACAGGTACGCATGCTCGAGGATGAACTCGGTACGCAAATCTTTGCGCGTAACGGCAAGCATCTCACTCATGTGACTCCTGCTGGTGAAGATATTATTCGAATATCTCAACATATATTGGGTCAGGTAGAAGCCATTCGAGCAGTTGCGGCGGAATATACGCAGCCTGATCAAGGGAAATTGCATGTGGCGACCACGCACACGCAGGCTCGCTACGCCTTACCGACCATGATTAATGAGTTTAGGCAGCGTTATCCAGAAGTTTCATTGCATATGCACCAAGGGTCACCAGAACAAATCAGCGAGGCTGCGGCAAAAGGTAGGGCTGACTTTGCTATCGCGACTGAAGCGCTCCATCTTTATCAAGACTTGATCATGTTGCCATGCTATCACTGGAACCGCTCGATTATAGTGCCTAAAGGTCACCCGTTAGAGAAACTTAAAAAAGTTTCCATAAGCGCTCTCGGAGAGCATCCTATTGTGACTTATGTCCACGGTTTTACCGGTCGCTCTGAACTCGATCGCGCCTTCAATGCCGCGAACATAAAACCAAATGTTGTGTTTACCGCAACCGATGCCGATGTCATTAAAACATATGTGCGTATGGGGTTGGGCGTGGGGGTAGTGGCTAGTATGGCGTTCGATGGCAAAGAGGATAATGATTTGGTCGCGATCCCAGCGGAGCACTTATTTGCACCAAGTACGACCAAAATTGGCTTTCGCAAAGGCACCTTTTTACGAACATTTATGTACGATTTTCTAGAAGGGTTTGCGCCGCACTTGACTCGAAGCCGTGTTGAAGAAGCTTTAACCTTGCGTAACCAAGTGGAAATAGACAAATACTTTAAAGATATTAAGCTACCGATGCGATAATCGGTAGCTTAATGTTCGTGGTAAGTACTAGCACTCGATAATATTTACAGCTAAACCGCCGCGTGCGGTTTCTTTGTATTTGGTTTTCATATCGTTACCGGTTTCCCACATGGTTTTAATAACTTTGTCTAAGGAAACCTTGTGCTCGCCAGTGCCGCGCAAGGCCAAGCGTGCAGCGTTGATAGCTTTGATTGCACCCATCGCATTACGTTCGATACAAGGAACTTGTACGAGGCCACCGACAGGGTCACAGGTTAGTCCGAGGTTGTGTTCCATGCCGATTTCGGCGGCATTCTCAACCTGGCTAGCGGTGCCGCCCATAAGTTCTGCTAACGCACCCGCAGCCATGGAGCATGCGACACCAACTTCACCTTGGCAACCAACCTCAGCACCAGAAATCGACGCATTCTTTTTATAGAGAATGCCGATTGCCGCCGACGTGAGTAGGAAGCGAACAATGGTTTCTTCTTCTAATGGCTCGATAAATTGATCGGCGTACTTCATTACCGCGGGAATGATACCTGCCGCACCATTGGTAGGCGCGGTAACTACACGACCACCGTTAGCGTTTTCTTCGTTGACGGCGAGCGCATAAAGGTTAACCCAGTCCATAAACTGCATAGGGTCAGCGTTCTTTTCATTTTTCAAACGCTGATGCAAACCTAATGCTCGACGCTTGACCTTTAAACCACCGGGCAATATGCCTTCGGTACGAATGCCTTGAGCTATACATTCGTCCATGGTTTTCCAGATATGCATTAGGCCAGCGCGAATTTCTTCTTCACTGCGAAACACTTTCTCGTTGGCCATCATTAACGAGCTAAAACGTTTGCCATGTTCTTGGCAATGCTTAAGCAAGTCAGCGCCACTATCAAACGGATAAGGAATAGGTTTATTTGACTGTTCGATCGCTTCTTCTAAGCTGTCGTCGAAGTCTTCGTCACGCACGATAAAACCGCCACCAATAGAGTAATACAGGTCTTTATAAATAACCTTATCGCCTTGGTATAAGCGTAGCTCCATGGCGTTGGCATGTTTTGGCATGGTTTTGCGACGGTGGAATATAATAGCGCCTTCACGAGGGAACTTAATCTCATGTTGGCCTAATAATTTTAATGTTTGTGATGCTTCGGTCGCCGCTAAAAAGCTATCGACCGTGGTCGTGTCTACGGTTTCAGGTTGTTCTCCCGCAAGCCCAAGGATGACTGCTTTACCAGTACCATGGCCTTTACCGGTTTGGCCTAAAGAGCCAAATAGCTCAACGACAACACCATCGACATTATTGAGGCCAACGGCTTTGTCAGCTTCTTTAAGAAACTCGAGAGCGGCGCGCATAGGTCCAACAGTATGTGAGCTTGATGGACCAATACCCACTTTATAAATATCAAAAACACTGATCATAAATATCGTCTACCTCGTAATTATAATCTTTAGTTTAGCGAGCGAAACTGGCTTCGACGTTCTGGATATACATGGTCGGCTAGTTCGCGCAATATAGCTGCTGTTGCACCCCAAATATTTCGCTGTTGATAGGGTATAAAGTATACCTGATCGTATATGAATCGTTGCAATCGGTATACAAAATGTTGGCGTTGATGCAAAACTTCCTTTAACGGTACTGTAAATATTTCGGCTACTTCGCGTTCGCAAGCAACGAGAGGCGCCGAAGGTTCAGCAAGCACCACAAAGGGTCGTACCAAAAAGTTGCTGATGACAGGATAGTCTTGTAATTGCCCCACGCGCACAACATCATCAGGATGTAAGCCAATTTCTTCGTGTGCTTCGCGAATCGCCGTCGCATACAAATCGTCATCTTGGGGTTCTTGTCGTCCACCGGGAAAGCTGATTTGGCCAGCATGATGACGCAACTGCGGGCTGCGCTGGGTTAGAATCACTTCAAGCTCATTATTACGCTCCACCAAAGCCACGAGTACAGCAGCGGGACGTAAACGCTTTAACAGCGGCCGTTTTTCAAGTGTCGGCGCGTGCAATTGAAAGCGTTTCATAAATTCATTTTTCGTCATGGCGCCGCCTCGGCAAGAACCGGGAGTATACGCGCCACTTTATCATAGGTTTCTTGATATTCGTCGGCCGCCTGCGAATCGGCAACTAAGCCGCCGCCGGCCCAGCAATATAAAGTATTGTTGGCGGCTACTACGGTGCGAATGGCAATACTGGTGTCAGCAGCGCCATGCTGTGAAAAATAGCCGAGACTACCACAGTAGTAACTGCGTCGATGGGGTTCTAATTCATCAATAATTTCCATAGCGCGTATTTTTGGTGCGCCAGTAATAGAACCGCCTGGGAAGCATGCACCAAGCAAGTTGATGCCATCTTTTGCCGAATCTAGCTTACCAACCACCGTGCTTACTAAATGATGTACCGCAGGGTACGACTCAATAGCGAACAGGTGGGGCACTTGTACCGATCCGGGTTCGCAGAGACGACTTAAATCGTTACGCAGCAGATCGACAATCATCACGTTTTCCGCACGATCTTTGGCCGAATTTTGTAGTTCTTGCGCTAATTCATGATCACGTTGCGGGTCGGCGCTACGTGGTCGTGTACCTTTAATGGGCTTAGTTTGCACGTCGCCCGATTCAGTGATGGCGATAAAGCGTTCGGGCGAGTGCGATAACAACGCGCCTTGGGGGAGGCGGAAGAAGCCCGAGAAGGGTGCGTTGTTGCGTGCTCGCAGCCGCTGATAAGCTTGCCATTCGTCACCGGAATAGCTGGCACTAAAACGCTGAGCTAAATTTACTTGGTAACAATCACCGGCTTGTAGGTATTCGTGCACCTTAGCAAAGCGCTCGAAATAGTCGTCTTTGCTCATATTGCTTTGCCATGCGCTGGTTAATTTAAAGCTGCCATGGTTCGGCGCGAATGGTTGTAACCAATACTCTCGTAGCTGATCGAGTTGCGCTGCTGGCGCTAGCAGCCAAGTGGCACCATCTATTCTTCTTTGCATGACTGCTTGGGTATAACAGCCGACGGCAATTTCAGGAAGATGTATATCTGCTACAGCGTTGTTAGGCAACTCCTCAAGCGCGCGGCCGGCATCGTAACTCCAGGCGCCGGCAAGGCCACCTTGAAATGGGAGAAAAGACGGGCCTTTATACGTCGGCAGTTGCTGCATTAGCTGATTGAGTTGTTCAGGCCAAGCGTGAATGTCAGTAATGACGTGTTCAGGCTTGCGAAAAATGAAGTCCCATTCACCTTCTGGGTCGTTGCAACTATCAAGCAGGAGCGCCCACGGCTCGGCTGCGCAACGCTCGAAAGCTTCTGCTAGGCGTTGATTTAAAGGAATTTGAATGGCTTGCAGATTCACAACATATACTCCTGAAATCTTTGTCTAAAGCATATCACAAGTGTGAAGTTTAAGTGTGCTGTAAACTGGTCAGAGCCGCCACAAAACGCTATGATAGCGGCATTGTATACAACCACCTGAATTTCGAAACATCGCTTAGACCAGAGGTATTCATGGCTATAATTCGTCAAGCTGATTTTATTGAAAGCATTGAAGACGCATTACAATATATTTCTTACTACCATCCGTTAGACTTCGTACAAGCTTTAGAAAAGGCGTATCACCGCGAAGAAAGTGAAGCCGCGAAGAACGCTATTGCGCAAGTACTAACGAATTCACGTATGGCGGCGCAGGGCCATCGTCCGATCTGTCAAGACACCGGAATCGTTACTTGCTTTGTTAAAGTAGGCATGGGCGTGCAGTGGGATAACACTGATCTGACTGTGCAGCAAATGGTAGATGAAGGCACCCGTCGCGCTTATAAAAATGCGGATAACCCTTTACGTGCTTCGATTGTAGCCGATCCTGCTGGTACCCGTAAGAACACTGGTGACAACACGCCGTCGGTCGTTCATATCGATATGGTACCGGGTAATAATGTTGAAGTAATGATTGCTGCCAAAGGTGGCGGTTCAGAAAACAAAGCCAAAATGGTTATGCTTAACCCGAGCGACAGCATAGCTGATTGGGTGGTTGAAACCATGCCAAAACTAGGTGCTGGCTGGTGTCCACCAGGCATGATTGGCCTAGGTATTGGTGGTACCGCTGAAAAGTCTGCTGTGTTAGCAAAAGAAGCGTTAATGGATCCGGTCGATATTCAGGAGCTCCTAGATCGTGGCCCACAAAATGCCGAAGAAGAATTGCGTTTAGAAGTTTACCATCGCGTGAATCAGCTCGGTATTGGTGCACAAGGTTTGGGTGGTGTTACCACGGTAATGGACGTGAAAATAAAGTCGGCGCCAACTCATGCCGCTTCAAAGCCGGTTACGCTTATCCCTAACTGTGCAGCAACTCGCCATGCTCATTTTGTCCTTGATGGTTCAGGCCCTGCAGATTTGCAGCCGCCTAAGCTTGAAGACTGGCCAGACATTACTTTTGAACTGGGTGATGATGCGCGCCGCGTTGACTTGAATACCCTTACCCAAGCCGATATTGAAACCTGGCAAACTGGCGAAACCATTTTGTTATCAGGGAAAATGCTAACCGGCCGCGATGCCGCTCATAAGCGCATTAAAGAGATGCTGGATAACGGTGAAGAGCTGCCGGTGGATTTTAAGAATAAATTTATTTATTACGTTGGACCTGTCGACCCTGTAGGTGATGAAGCGGTAGGCCCAGCGGGACCAACCACAGCGACCCGTATGGATAAGTTCACCGATACCATGCTTGAAAAAACCGGCATCTTCGGCATGATTGGTAAAGGTGAGCGTGGCCCAGCAACTGTAGCTAGTATCAAAGAGCACAAAGCCGTGTACTTGATGGCCGTTGGTGGCGCTGCATACTTAGTTGCTAAAGCGATTAAAAAAGCTCGCGTGGTGGCTTTCGAAGACTTAGGTATGGAAGCGATTTACGAGTTTGACGTTGAAGACATGCCAGTGACTGTTGCTGTAGATAGCACCGGTAACAATGCTCACGAAACGGGGCCAGCTATTTGGCGCGTAAAACTGGAAGCTAATAATGCTTAATTTAGATTGGTGGCAGATTGTTGTTGGTGCAGCACTAGTAAGTGCCTGTGGCTTCATGTTTGCGTGGCTGCTGTTAAAGCCACGCATTCAATCTAGCCGGCAAGACCTTGAGCAACAAGAGCAATTTCATAATAGCCAAATGGCACAGTTGCGCGAGCAGCATGAACAGCAAGTAGCGCAGTATGAACGAAGGCTTAACCAAGCAGAAACGACAGCAACTCAGGTGCAACAGCAACGGAGTGATTTACAAGCTGAGTTAGCGGCAGTTAAAGCCGACTTCACGGCCAGCTTGCGCCATGCGGAAGAAAAGCAAAAGCTTTTAGAACAAAGTGAAGAGCGCTTAAAAAATGAATTTGAGCGTTTGGCGCAAAAGATCTTTGATCAGAAATCAGAGCATTTACAAAAACACAGTAAGCAAACATTAGAAAACACGTTATCGCCCTTTAAACAGCAATTGGAAGCTTTTAAAACGCAAGTTTCTCAGCAATATTCTGATGAGATCAAGCAGCGTGCAGCGCTTGCTGAGCAAGTAAATACCTTGCGCGAGATGAACCAGCAGATGGCGGCGGAAGCGAATGCGCTAACTAAGGCATTGAAAGGTGATACCAAAGCTCAAGGCAACTGGGGCGAAGTAGTTTTAGAGCGCATTCTTAAGCAATCGGGCTTACGTGAAGGCCACGAGTATGTCACTCAAGCGCATCACCGCGATGAACAAGGGCGCTCGTTTAAACCTGATGTGATTGTTCACTTACCTAATGATAAAGATGTCGTGATTGACTCGAAAGTATCTTTGGTTGCTTACGAAAGGTACTTCAACAGTGAAGATGACAGTGATCGTGAACGCGCGCTGAACGAACACGTACAATCATTACGCAATCACATTAAAGACCTGGGTAAGAAGAACTATCAGCATTTGGAAGGTGTTCGAACTCTAGATTACGTGTTGTTGTTCATTCCGATTGAACCTGCCTTTTTGCTAGCAGTTGATCGCGATCCAGAGCTGATTCGTCTGGCGCTGGATAATAATATTATGCTGGTAAGTCCAACCAACCTGCTGGTGGCACTGCGCACCGTCAATAACGTTTGGCAGTACGAGTATCAAAGCCAAAACGCGCAGCGTATTGCGTCGGATGCAGCAAAGCTTTACGACAAGTTTGTTGGCTTCTTAGAAGATATGCAGAAAATCGGTAATTCGATTGAAAGCGTGAAGAAAAACTATGATGGCGCTATGAATAAGCTCTCAACTGGACGCGGTAACATTGTGCGCCGAGTTGAGAACTTCCGTGAAATGGGTGTTCAGACCGCAAAGAGAATTGATGACAAATTGCTTGAAGATGACTTGCTAACCGATGATGAATAACACTATTAGTTAGCTAGTCGATTAAATTTAATGTGATCAACCCACATTGCCGTGGCACCGCACACGGCAATGGGAATCAGCATTAAGTTCACCAATGGAATGGTGGCAAGAAAAGCAACGATGCAGCCAAAAGATAAGCTTTTACCGCGCCGCGCACTGAGTTCTCGGCGCATATGTTTAAAGGGCACTTTGTGGTTGTCGAAAGGGTAATCCGCATATTGTATTGTCATCATCCAACCCGAAAATAAAAACCATAATACTTGGCCAACAATCGGTAACAGTAAAAACAGCAAACCGAAGATAATAGCGCGCGGCAAAAAGTAGATGATTTTCTGAAATTCGCGACCAACGATGCGTGGAATATCTTTTATCATGCCTCGCACGCCACCATCGATGGGTTTAATACCAGTCAGCTTATACTCGACCTTTTCCGCCAATAAACTATTAAAAGGCGACGCGATAACGTTGGCGACGCTGGTGAATGTCATGGCAAACACCAAAACGACGGCGAGTATGACCAGTGGCCAAATAAGAATTTCGAGCCACTGCAACCAACTAGGTAGCAGTGCAAGAATTTCTTGCACCAAAAAGCCGGTATAGTGAAGTGTGGCGTAAATTGCAGCGGTAAACAGCAGTATGTTGATCGACAGTGGAATAATGACGTATCGACGTACACCTTTTTGAAAGGCTAACTCGAGCCCACGTGCGACATAGCTGCCACCAAAATCACTATAAACCATGCTATTTTAGTCCTTAATATTTAATTGTCTGTTGCAGTATAGCCAGCACTGGTCTTGACATGTCCATAAAAAATGTAAAATAACATGACAAGCTTCTAGAACGTGTAAAACTATTACAAATAAAGAAATTATCTGCTAATGTCGATTGCAGACTAACGTCATGATGACAGTAGCCTTATCTAGCGAAAAATAACGATTATAAATGCGCCTAAAACACATAAAACTGGTCGGCTTTAAATCTTTTGTTGACCCTACAACTGTCCCTTTTCCGCACCAAATGACTTGTGTGGTGGGGCCTAATGGCTGTGGAAAATCAAATGTCATCGATGCGGTGCGTTGGGTGCTGGGTGAAAGCTCAGCCAAAAACCTACGCGGCGATGCCATGACCGACGTTATTTTTAATGGCTCAAGCGCACGAAAACCTGTTTCTCAAGCAAGCGTTGAATTGGTGTTCGATAATAATTCAGGGCGTATTCAAGGCGAGTATGCCAACTATGCTGAAATATCGGTTAAACGCTTAGTGACCCGAGATGGCCGGTCGGATTACTTTCTAAATAATAGTAAGTGCCGCCGTCGTGACATCACGGACCTGTTTTTAGGCACAGGCTTAGGTCCGCGTAGCTACGCTATTATTGAGCAGGGTATGATTTCGCGGTTGATCGAGTCGAAGCCGCAAGAACTGCGGGTGTTTTTAGAAGAGGCCGCGGGCATCTCAAAATATAAAGAACGCCGCCGCGAAACTGAAAATCGAATGAAGCACACCCGCGATAACCTCGATCGTTTGACCGACGTGCGTGAAGAGCTGGGTTCACAGTTAGAAAAATTACAACGCCAAGCCGCGGCAGCTCGTCGTTATAAAGATTTAAAAAGCGAAGAACGAAAGTACAAAGCAGAGTTACAAGCCTTGCGTTGGTTAGCCTATGAACAACAGGCCGAAAGCTTACGCGTTACTATTCAAACTCAAGAAACTGAATTAGAACAATGGGTAGCTTCATTGCGTGGCAGCGAGCGTGGAACCACAGAACTGCGTGAAGCGGTAGCTGAAACCAAGCAAAAACTCGATGAAGTGCAACAATTGTACTATCAACTCGGCAATGACATCACGCGCACCGAGCATGAGTTGCATAGCGAGCGACAACAGATACAGCAGCGGGAACAACAGCGTCAAAAACTGCAAGATGAACGTACTCAATTAGCACAAACTCATAGTGAAGACCTGCAGCAATTAGAAGAGCTGGAAGCGCAGCAAGCGCTGATTACTCCGGATGTTGAACAGGCTGAAGCCGCTCATGCAGAAGCTGCGGCTCACTATGAGGAACATGAAACAGCCTGGCTGCAATGGCAAGATGATTATCAAGCGCATATGCAGGCCCAACAGCAGCAACGCGAGCAGGCCCAGCAACTTGAATTGCAACAACAACGCTTGCGCCATCAAGTTGAGCGAATCCGAGATGATATAACTGCTGGCGCCCAGCAGAAAGACAAATTAGCTGTGGAGCTGACCTCGCTCAATGATAGTGAATTGACGCAAGAATTAGCCGAGTCAGAGCAGAGCAAAACTGCGCTGCAGGCTAAAGTTGAAGCTGCAGAAACTGCTTACCTAAATGTTCAACAACAGCTCGAACAGCTCAACCAAGATCGTGAAGCACTTGCGCAGCAGCAACAGCAAGCGGTAGGGAAGCAAAGCTCGCTACAACATTTACTAGCGAATAAACAGCGAGACGATTGGCCGGAGCAGGTTGGCGCTTGGCTGGCGCAGCATGAGGTGAAACCCCTTGGGCAAGTGCACCAACTCTTAGCCATAGAAACCGACTGGCAATTTGCGGTTGAACAAGTGGCGCAAGCTTGGATGAACGCTTGGGTTTTAGCTAAGCCTCCAAGTGACTGGCCGGAACAACTCGGTGCTCAGTTAGTGGTGCTGAATGCAACAAAAGCGGCGCCGCGTCAAAGCTTAGCCAGCAAAGTAACCGGGGAGCTGGCGCAGTGGTCAGCCCTACATGGTATTGCTGCAGCTGCGGATGCCAATGAAGCGCAACAGCTAATTCGGGAGCCACAATGGCATGGCGCGATAACGCCAGCAGGACAGTTTTGGTCGCAAGCAGGATACCGTGCGGTGCAAGTAGAAGCTGCCGACAGTACCATCTTGCAACAAGCAGAGCTAACAGCGGTTACATTGGAAATTGCGGAATATCAGCACCAACTTGACGCCAATCAACAGCGCCGCGAACAATTGCAACAGGAGCGGCAGTCGCAGCAGCAAGAATTGCAAGTGATACGAGCGCAATTGACCGAGGTGCAAGCCCACCTTGCTGGCTTGAGCGAGCAACAACGTTGGCAACAACAGCAGCGCGAATCACTACAAGCAAAGCTTTCTCAGCTCGACGCGCAACAGTTGGAATGGCAAGAAGAGCTACAACAATTACAGCTAGAGCAAGAAGAACTAGCGCTGATTTACGAGCAGCAACAGCTTGAACAGCCGCAAACCAACGATGATGAATGGCAGGTACGCCGCAATGAGCTGCAACAACAACGTGGTGACTTGCGCCAAGCGATGACTGATCGCCAGCAACAATTACATACGATTAAAGTACAAGCGCAACAAATAGAGACACAATTACAGCACCAGCGGCATTTGTTGGAGCGCACCGCACAACAGCAGCGTCAGGTGGAAGAACAACTGGCACAAGTGTCATTGCCAGATGCCGAACAGCACGAGCAGTTAGAAATTCTGGCGCTGCAATTAGAAGAGCTGATTCAGCGTCGAGAAACCGTTGACGAAGAGCGCCGTAAGTGGAGCAACCAGCTTAGCGAACACGAGGCCAAACTCAATGATGTGAGTCAAGGTGCTCATGGTATTCAAGCGCAGATTGATAGTGCACGAAATAAACTGCAAAGTAGTCAGATGGAAATGGCCACCATTCAAGAGCGCAGTCGTAGTGTTTTAGCCGTGTTGCAGGACATGCAACAGCCATTAAAGCCAATTCTTGAGCAGTTGGACGACTCTGCTACTGAAAAAGCTTGGCAAACTGAACTAGAACGATTACAAACAGCTGTGCAACGCTTGGGTGCCATTAACTTGGCTGCGATTGAAGAGAGTGAAACCTTAGCGGAACGCAAAGATTATTTAGATCAGCAAAACGATGATCTAACCGCATCGCTGGAAACATTAGAAACGGCGATTCGCAAAATCGACCGCGAAACACGACAGCGCTTTAAAACAACGTTTGATGCCGTAAATTTGGGCTTGCAAGAGCTATTCCCGAAAGTATTTGGCGGCGGTAGTGCGTACCTTGATTTAACCGATGATGATTTGTTAGAAACCGGAGTCACCATCATGGCTCGACCACCCGGCAAGAAGAATAGTACGATTCATTTGCTTTCCGGTGGTGAAAAGGCGCTAACCGCTTTATCATTAGTTTTTGCCATATTTAGATTAAACCCGGCCCCGTTTTGTTTATTGGATGAAGTTGATGCACCATTGGATGATGCCAACGTCGGCCGTTTTTGCCGCTTAGTTGAAGAAATGTCACAAAGTGTGCAATTTATTTATATCAGTCATAATAAAGTAGCGATGGAAATGGCTTCGCATTTAGCGGGTGTTACCATGCAGGAAGCTGGAGTTTCACGCTTAGTAGCCGTGGACATCGATGAAGCAGTGGCGCTTACCGAAGCGTCTTAAGGACAGGGACTAATAGCCAATGAGTAGCATGTTATGAGCACGATGCAAATTGTATTCAGTATCAGCGGATTAATGCTAATTGCAGCCATTATAGGGCATGGAATGTGGACGATTCGTCGCAATGACAAAAGGCAGCGTGCGCAAGCCGAAGCCATTGATCAAAAGCGTCGCCAAGCCGGCGAAAGCGGCACAGGGTTTTCTGATGAGGGCGTCGGCCCGGTGCGAGTCGTGAAAAAGCATGCAGCCACGGCCTCTCAAAGCAAATCAACGCCACCAGAAGCGACGACCATGCGTGCCAACGATGAGCCAGAAATCGACATGCCAGAGTTGAAAGCTGATCCTGAAGATGCACCGGTGACGCGTACAAGCGAACCTCAACCGGCGCCAGCGCCAGAAGTAGCTCCTACTCAGCAAAGTATGGATTTACCTGTCGAAGCCGATGAAGACGAGCCGGTGCTTACCGAAGAGCCGGAAGAGGTGATCGTTCTGCATGTGATAGGTGATATCCAGGGGGCTATTTTATTACAACAAATGACCGAGCTGGGCTTTAAGTTTGGTGAGTTTGATATATTCCATCGCCATGTGGATACCGCAGGCAACGGACCGGTACTATTTAGTTTAGCCAACATGTTCAACCCTGGTTCCTTTGATATCGATCGCATCGAAACTTTTCAAACCGAGGGAGTAGCGTTATTTTTAGCGTTACCAATTAAAGGTGATTCAAAGCAAGCTTTCACCATGATGCACAATGCTGCATCGAAGCTCGCAGCAGCGGTTAATCACGGGCAAGTGATGGATGAACATCGTAATCCACTTACCCGTCAGGCAGCCCAACATATCCATCAACGCATTCGTGAATTTGAGCGGAAGCGCCTCATTAAACAGCCGTAAATGTAGTTATGAACCACGAACTTTTTGAACAACCCGACGCTGAGAACAAAGCTTCTCAGCGCGTCGCTGAATTGCGCCGCCTGCTCACTCAATACAACCGTGAATATTACGAGTTGGATCAGCCATCGGTTCCCGATGCTGAATATGATCGCTTGTTTCGCGAGTTACAACAGCTTGAGCAGCAACACCCACAATTGCAAAGTGCCGAGTCACCGACGCAAAAGGTGGGGAGCAAAGCGCTTTCTGCGTTTGGCCAAGTGCAACATGAAACGCCAATGCTCAGCTTAGATAATGCGTTTTCTGTGGATGAATTGAGTGCATTTTACCAGCGAGTGCAGGAACGCCTCGACCAACAATCAGATATCGAGTTTTGTTGTGAGCCTAAACTAGATGGCGCTGCTGTAAGTATTCTTTATGAGCAGGGTAAGTTAGTGCAAGGCGCCACTCGAGGTGATGGTCAAACCGGTGAAGATATCACCGCTAATGTGCGTACCATTCGTAACCTACCGTTGCAGCTTGAAGGTGATTATCCGGCCCGCTTAGAAGTACGCGGCGAAGTGTTTATGCCGTTAAAAGGCTTCGAGAAATACAATCAAGAGGCACTCGCCAACGATGAGAAAGTATTTGCGAACCCTCGCAACGCAGCGGCAGGAAGTTTACGCCAACTTGATTCAAGTATTACTGCGAAAAGACCACTGCACTTCTATGCCTACAGTATGGGAGTGGTGAGTGATGATGCTGAGCTAGCAGGCACCCATGAACAGCGCTTACAGCAATTACAAAGCTGGGGGCTGCCGATTAGCGATGAAATTAAGGTCGTTAAAAACCTAGAGGGTTGCGAAGATTATTTTAATGACATTCTCAACCGTCGTGCTGAACTTCGGTATGAAATCGATGGTGTGGTACTCAAAGTAAACGTCATTGCCCAACAACGTAACCTCGGTTTTGTGTCGCGCGCGCCGCGCTGGGCCATTGCGTGTAAGTTTCCGGCCCAAGAAGAAATGACCCAATTACTGGGTGTGGATTACCAGGTTGGCCGAACGGGTGCAGTAACACCAGTAGCGCGGCTGGAACCAGTCGCAGTTGGTGGGGTGGTGGTATCCAATGCAACTTTACATAACGCCGATGAAATCGAACGTTTAAATATTCGTATAGGTGACACTGTTATTGTGCGCCGTGCCGGCGATGTCATTCCCCAAATCGTGCAGGTGGTAACGGATAAACGGCCGGCAGACGCTGCTGAGATTGTTTTTCCTGAAACTTGTCCTGTATGTAGCTCGCAACTGCAGCGTGTTGAAGGTGAAGCCGTTACACGCTGTACCGGCGGATTAATTTGTGCAGCCCAGCGTAAAGAAGCCATTATTCACTTTGCTTCGCGCAAGGCTATGGATATTGATGGGCTCGGTGACAAGCTCATTGAGCAAGTGGTTGAACGGGAATGGGTGAAATCCCCGGCAGATCTCTATCGACTTCGTAGTCGTGAACTGGCGCACTTGCCGCGCATGGGCGAAAAATCAGCAAGTAAAGTGATCGCCGCTATTGCTGCGAGTAAAGAAACGACATTTGCACGCTTCTTATATGCCTTAGGCATTCGAGAAGTCGGCGAAGCGACGGCAGCTAACTTAGCCTCCCATTTCACTGAACTTGAAGCACTGCAGGCGGCTAGTATTGAGCAGCTCGAAACCGTGCAAGATGTTGGTCAAATAGTTGCAAGTCATATTTCTCAATTTTTCCGCGAACCGCATAACCAGCAAGTTATTCAAGAATTACTAGAGCTAGGCATACATTGGCCGCAGGTCGAGAAGCTGGCAGAAAGTGAAGCAACGTTGGCGGGGAATACCTACGTATTGACAGGTACGCTGAGTCAAATGACACGAGATGAAGCCAAGCAAGCACTACAAGCTCGTGGGGCTAAAGTGTCGGGAAGTGTTTCGGGGAAAACCACGGCTGTGATCGCTGGGGATAACGCCGGATCTAAGCTCACCAAAGCTGAGCAACTTGGCGTGCAAGTGCTCAGCGAAGATGATTTGGTGAAATTAATAAGTTAGCTTTGAGAATCCAGTCGGGTGACATCAACAAAGAGTTTGAGTTGTTGCCCCGGCTGTAAATACTTTGCACGACTAATCTGGTTCCATTTCTCAATGTCTTTGATCGTAACATTGAAGCGCGCTGCAATGCGCGCTAGCGAATCACCTGACCGCACTTGATAGTGGAAGCTACGTACAACGTTACTGGCTTCTTGTTCATTCTTCAGCCAAATTGCAAGCGTACGGCCTGGACGCAATGGGTCCGTTGGCGCCATGCTGTTCCAGCTAGCGAGTGAGCGTAAGTTGACGTTGTAGTGGCGGCTAATATCCCAAAGCGTATCGCCACGAACAATCTCATGCTCGATTTTGTAAGCACCACGGCTTTGCGATTGCTTCGATACCAGTCGCTGATCAGCTGATAAGCTGTATTCGTTGAGCTCACGCGTGGCAACCGGTACTAATAAATGATCACCGGCACGAATCAGATGACCACTAATATTATTGGCTTGCTGAATGGCATTGGCGGTGGTGTGGTATTGCTTCGCAATGAGCAATAAACTTTCACCAGATTTCACTTTGTGACGGGTCCATTGTACTAATTCTTTGCTATCAGCCGTAGCCAGCCATTGTTGTAACTTGTTGGCATTTTCAATCGGTAAAAGTAAGCGATGTGGCCCCTCTGGATCAGTCGCCCAGCGATTAAAGCCCGAATTGTAATGATGAAACTCATCAAGATCTAAACCTGACTTTTCTGCTGCCGTGGCTAAATCAATTTGTGACTCAGCATTCACCACCGCGAGATATGGCTGATTAGGAATAGGCAGCCACTTCTGTTCGTACTTTTCGCCATGACGAAGAATGTCAGCCAGTGCTAACAACTTAGGTACATAAGCTCGTGTTTCACGAGGCAAATCGAGAGACCAAAAGTCGGTTGATTTGCCAGCTTTTTTATTGCGGCGAATCGCACCAGCGACACGGCCTTGGCCAGAGTTATACGCAGCCAATGCATGTAGCCAATCGCCGTCGAAACGCTGTTGCAGCTCATCTAAGTAATCTAACGCGGCATGAGTAGCAGCGTAAACATCGCGACGGCCGTCGTACCACCAGTTAATCCCCAAACCATAGTGACGCGCGGTACCCGGGATAAATTGCCAAATACCGGCAGCGCGCCCATGAGAATAGGCAAAAGGATCAAATGCACTCTCGACAATCGGCAATAATGCCAATTCTAGTGGCATATTGCGGCGCTCGATTTCTTCCACGATCAAATGCATGAAAGGCTCTGCTCGTTGAGCGATGCGCTCCATGTAGTAGGGGTTATCTAAATAGTAGTTACGCTGGCTGACTAAACGCGGAACTTCTGGCACCTCAAGCGTAAGTTGGCGCCGGATACGCTGCCAAATATCTTGTTCTTCTTGCGGTGAAATTTCCGCAGTAGGAATGGTACTGGTTACTTTACCAGCGGTAGTGTCCACACTCGAACTAGCGGGGGTGGTGACTGATTTAGGCTCGGTCGATTCATTGGTGGCATCGTCGCTAGGCAACAATGAGCACCCACTGATTAAGCTGGTAAAGCTTACTAAAAATAACCATTTTTTCATGTACATCATTCCATAATTGTAACGCTTGGCAGTTTACGGCATTAGAAATTGTCTTTCCACTGGCGTAAACGGGCGAAGTCGTCGGTATTTTTGGCGCGCATGAACGGATTCACTGCTAATTCAAGTTCAATCGAGCTCGGCAATGTTATTAAACCTTGTTCACGCAACGCTTTGACTTGTTGTTCATATTCGATAAGGCGTTGGTTTTCAGGTTCAGCAACACGGGCAAATTTAATATTTGCGAGCGTATACTCGTGGGTGCAGTATACGTTTGTTTCTGGAGGGAGTTCAGCAAGAGACTGTAAAGATCGGTAAAAGACATCAGCAGTGCCTTCAAACATACGACCACAACCAGCAGAGAACAGTGTATCCCCGCAGAACAAATACCCCGGTGTATAAAAACAGATATGATCGAGGGTGTGTCCAGGGGTTTCCAAGACTTGAAAGTCACGGCCCAAACTAGGTGGTGTAAATCGAGTACCGTGTTCCAATGGGTGTGTGATACCTTGGATATTCGGGTTACGTGGCCCATAAACTGGAATTGAATAGTCGCGCAATAACGGCAATACGCCATTGATATGGTCCCAGTGGTGATGGGTAATTAAAATACCGGCTAAAGGTACGTCCTGTTGCCGTAACCATTCTCGTACCGGCTGGTCGTCGCCGGGGTCGACTACAATGGCTGGTGCACCATGCTGTGGCTGAAGTGCCCAAATGTAGTTATCATTAAAAGCGGAAATCGCGGATACCAACATAATTACTATCCTAGGTTGAAGTGAATAATTTTATTTCGTCTAACCCTTCATTTAGGTCGGAGCAAAGCATGATATTTAAATCGCCTCGTCTTGCCACCGCACCTTTAGCACCCGAGCGGTGGTCGCAGTTACCTCACGGAGAATGGCTGGCTGAGCAACTGGGCTTAGCACTAACGCCACATCTCGCGAAGGTGTTTGGTTATTATTTAGTACACGTAGGGCAATTATCTCAACAACTTAATCTACCTGATATACGTGTACGACACCAATTTAGTGCGGCAAGTTCCGGTACTGCAGATGTGTTAACCGACCTTGAGTATTGGCCATTCGCAGAATACAGTCTGGATGCAATAATGTTGGTGGCTAAGCTTGAATTTGAGCGCGATCCACACCAAGTATTAAGAGAGATGAGCCGTAGCTTAACCAACGATGGTTATTTGATTTTAGCGGGCTTTAATCCATTGAGTCCGGCAATGTTAACAGGTATGTGGCCAGGGAACGCGCGTCGCCACCCTTGGCAAGGGCGTTATTTCAGTAAGATGCGCATTCATGACTGGCTGGCATTATTGAACTTTGAAGTCGTTAGCAGTGACTATATAGCACCAAGCTGGTTAAGCGAGAAACTACAGCCCGCCGATCGGGGCTTACGAACACTGTCATCTTGGGTACCACAAGTGGGCGCGATGTATTATATCATTGCTCGCAAAAGAGAATATCCGCTGACCACGATTCGGGTCTCAAATCGAGTCAAAGCACGCATGCATAGCATGCCGGTTGCACATCGAGTTAAGTAAAGTGTGCGAAGAATACAAAAGGAGAAGTATATGTTGAGTCCACAAGAGCTCTGCGCCAAAGCAAAAAGTCAGGTTAATGAAGTCGATGTCGAAGAACTCCAACGCCAAGTAGCTGCAGGCGCCCGGGTTATTGATGTGCGTGAGCCTGCTGAGTATGCAGTAGGGCACATTCATCAAGCCGTGAATATGCCGCGTGGCGTTTTAGAAATGCAAATCCATCAACACCCAGACGTTGCTGGCTACGATGATGCTTTGCAACGCATGGCTGCAGAACCACTGTATTTAATTTGTCGAACTGGTGGGCGCTCCGCACTTTCTGCCGAGTCGCTGATACGGATGGGTTTTGATAAAGATAAAGTGATATCTGTAGCCGGTGGTATGCAAGCTTGGGAAACTGCGAAGTACCCACAAGTAGCAGGTGAATAAACTAACAAAGCCGGATGTTAGTCCGGCTTAAAGCCTTTATCCTCAGCAAGGTTTTTGCCTTCAGCTGCGGTACGAGCGAGTTCATCACAGCGTTCGTTTTGCGGGTGGCCGGCGTGACCTTTTACCCATTCCCACTGCACTTTGTGTTTTTCTTGCGCGCGATCTAAGGCTTGCCAGAGATCGGCGTTTTTGACCGGCTTTTTATTCGAGGTGCGCCACCCATTGCGCTTCCAATTATGTATCCAGCTTTGAATCCCTTGCTTTAAATATTGGCTATCGGTGGTTAAAACCACCTGACAAGGGCGGGTGAGTGCTTCGAGTCCTTTGACAGCAGCTAACATCTCCATCCGATTATTGGTGGTTAGCTTAAAGCCTTCGGCTAATTCCTTTTTATGTTTACCATATTCAATAACCACACCATAGCCGCCTGGTCCAGGGTTTCCTAAACAAGAGCCATCGGTGTAGATGTAAACGGGCTTCTGCTGCATAATATAAAAAATCCGTAATGAGTCGCGCTTGAAGTGCGCTGTTGCGAGAATCATCAAGACTAATGAGTGGTGGCGAAAAAGTAAAATGCTAATCTTGCATTTATTCGCTTTTCACTGTGTAAAAGGACTGTCATGCGCCAAATTGTTCTGGATACTGAAACGACAGGGTTAGATCCTGCGCAGGGGCACCGTATTATTGAAATCGGTGCGCTCGAAGTGATTGATCGTAAATTAACCGGTCGAAGCTTCCATGTTTATATCAACCCGCAGCGAGTTGTCGAGCAAGAAGCAATTGAAGTTCACGGTATAACCAATGAATTCTTACAAGATAAACCGGTATTCGCGCAGGTTGCCGATGAG
Organism: Pseudidiomarina sp.; assembly: GCA_048269045.1. GTDB lineage: Bacteria > Pseudomonadota > Gammaproteobacteria > Enterobacterales > Alteromonadaceae > Pseudidiomarina. The sequence continues at coordinate 124,940 of JBLWUG010000004.1, read as the reverse complement.
TTTTTAGAATTTATCAAAGACAGTGAGCTGGTTATCCATAACGCGCCGTTTGATGTGGGTTTTATGGATCATGAGTTTCAGTTACTGCGTCGAAATATCGGTAAAACCACTGATTACTGTACTATTTTAGATACGTTAGTGATGGCACGTGAAATGCGGCCAGGGCAGCGTAATAGTCTCGACGCTTTGTGTCGTGCCTATGGTGTCGATAACTCGAACCGAACGTTTCACGGCGCACTGTTGGATGCCGAATTGCTGGCCGATGTTTATTTGATGATGACCGGTGGGCAAACGAAGTTAGAGTTAGCGAGCAATAAAGGCGGTAGTAACGAATTAAGTAAAGGCTGGACACCGATTATTGATAAGCCAGCGTTAAAAGTAGTGCGCGCGACTAGTGCTGAAGAGACGGCTCATGAAGAACGCTTAAAGCTATTGAAGAACCCGCTGTGGAAGCACTAGCGCAGGGAAATTGCTTGAATACTGCCTCTTTTGATGAATTTTCCAGCAAACGATTCAAAACCGTGAAAAAAGAGTTGACGACAGTACCGCTCACTCGTATCATTCGCTCCGAATTCAGGGTTACCCAACAGGGTGATTCAGAATGAGGAAAGCGGAGCGGTAGTTCAGTTGGTTAGAATACCGGCCTGTCACGCCGGGGGTCGCGGGTTCGAGTCCCGTCCGCTCCGCCACTTTCCTTGAGTTAGTCATACCACTGCGGAGTGGTAGTTCAGTTGGTTAGAATACCGGCCTGTCACGCCGGGGGTCGCGGGTTCGAGTCCCGTCCACTCCGCCATCTCTTTAGCTTTACTCCCCCTTTAAAATACCAATAACAGCCGCTGCTGTTTTTTCTGTTGTCTAAAATTCACCCTTTACTTGTTGAATAATCGATTAAACCGTTAAAGCGTTTGGAATGTGCTGTGAATAGCTCTTGAGCCTTGGCGTCGAGACAGGTACATTAGTTTGGTTAAATCAATCTATCTAGGGAGATAACCATTATGCGCAAGAGCTTAATAGCTATTGCAATTGGCGCAGCAGTTTCAGTTGCAGCCTGTTCAGATCAAGATGCGAACTCAACCGCTGGTCAGAACGCACAAACCGAACAAAGTGCCGTTGCTGAATTCAACCAAAGCAATCCGTTCTACGCAGAAAGTACGCTGCCATTCTTAGCACCGGACTTTACTAAGATTAAGTTTGAGCACTATAAGCCAGCTTTCTTAGCCGGTATTGAAGCCCATGCAAAAGAAGTGGAAGCCATTGCTAACAATTCTGAGCCAGCAACTGTTGAAAACACGCTTGCGGCATTAGAAAAGTCAGGCGCGTTATTGGGCCGTGTTTCAGCAGCTTTCTATAACGTAGTTAGCGCGGCTGGTGATGACAAGATGAGCGCGTTGCAGGGTGAACTTGCACCAATGCTATCTGCACACCGCGACAACATTTCCCTTAATGCAAACTTATTTGCTCGCGTTAAATCAATCTACGACAATCGCGCTGAGCTAACTGGCGAAGATTTGCGTTTGGCTGAAGAAACCTACAAAAGCTTCGTTCGTTCAGGTGCCGAGTTAAACGATGCAGAGAAAGCAGAGATCCGTGAAATAAACACAGAAATCTCTTCTCTAATGACTGAGTTCCAGCGCAACCTAATGACGTTGCTCGATGAGAACTTGATCATCGTTGACACCAAAGAAGAGTTAGCGGGGCTTAGTGAGTCAGCAATTAATAGTGCAGCAACTGCGGCAACTAATGCTGGTCATGAAGGTAAATATGCGATTCGTTTAGTCAACACCACTCGCCACGCTACCTTAGCATCGTTGGAAAACCGTGAACTACGTCAACGTATCTGGGAAACCTCGGCACACCGTGGTAGCGGCAACACCGCAACAGATAACCGTCCATTGGTTAAGCGCTTAACTGAACTGCGTGCGAAGAAAGCAGAGTTACTTGGCTATCAAAGCTGGGCACACTACGTGCTGGCCGACAACATGGCAGGTAGCCCTGAAACTGCATTAGCAATGTTCCACGACTTAGTTCCAGCGGTTGTTGAAGGCGTTGAAGCAGAGCAAGCAGCAATTCAAGCGATGATTGAGCGCGAAGGCGGTGACTTCGAAGTTCAACCATGGGATTGGGCATACTACGCAGAGAAGGTACGTACAGAGAAGTATGCTATCGACTCAAGCGAAGTGAAAAAGTACTTCGAGTTTAATCGTGTTATCGAAGACGGTGTGTTCTTCGCGATGAACAAACTTTATGGCGTTACCTTTACTCAGCGTGACGACATCCCAACTTATGCTGACAACATCCGCGTTTATGAAGTAGCCGATGCTAACGGTGAAGTTCTAGGTTTATTCTATGGCGACTGGTTTACCCGTGACGGTAAGCGTGGTGGTGCTTGGATGAACTCATTTGTGAAGCAATCACACTTGTTAGATAACAAGCCAGTGGTGTTGAACAACATGAACATCATTAAAGCGGCTGATGGCCCTACTTTGTTGAGCTTTGATGAAGCAACCACGGCATTCCACGAAATGGGTCATGCCATGCATGGTTTGTTCTCTGATGTTATGTATCCATCATTGTCAGGCACTTCAGTACCACGTGACTTCGTAGAATTCCCATCACAGTTTGAAGAAGATTGGATTCTTGATGATTCAGTACTGAACAACTTCGCTGTTCACTACGAAACTGGTGAGCCGATTCCGCAAGAGTTAATGGACAAGATCCTTGCTGCCAAAAACTTCAACATGGGTTACAACACCCTAGAGTATATGGCGTCAGCTTTACTAGATTTAGGTTATAACACCTTAAGTTCAGACGAAGCCGCTGCTATTGATGACGTGATTGCGTTTGAAGCTAAAGTTCTTGAAGAAAACGGTGTGGCTGTTGATGCCATTGCACCACGCTACAAGTCAACTTACTTCGCACACGTATTCTCAGGTGGCTACTCAGCTGGTTACTACGCGTACCTGTGGTCAGAAATGTTAGCTGCTGATGCGTTTGCACACATGCAAAACAATGGTGGCTTAACGCGCGAAAATGGTGATAACTACCGTGAGTTTATTTTGTCGAAAGGTAACAGCAACGACTTAATGACTCAGTACAAGAAGTTCCGCGGTGGTAAACCAGAAGTAGATGCGTTACTGATTCGTCGTGGTTTAGCTGAAGAGAAGTAACCCTAACGAAACTTTTACACTCGTTGTAAAGCGTTAAAAGCCCACCACTTTGGTGGGCTTTTCTATTTCGTTTGCAATATTCACTTGTTCATAAGTTTGCAACATTGTCATATCTGTGCAATACATTTGTTTACCAACACAAAAAGATGTTGGGTCCATTTACAGACAATGGCAGGGAAAACTATGAACACTAACACTTCGTTTTTTAAGTTGTCGCTATGCGCGGCAGCTATAGGCGCGTTTTGTCATGCTCCCGCAATGGCACAGGATGTGTCAGACAGTACTGAAGCAAATGAGCGAGCAGATGAACGCATTTCCGTAACGGGTTCACGCATTAGTCGCACCGATCTTGAAGGGGCATCACCCATAGATGTCATAACTCGTGACGACATTGAAGCTTCCGGCTTTTCAAACTTGCAGCAACTCCTCGAAAGGAACCCTGCCACCGGTGTGGGTACATTCTCAACGCGTGGTAATAGCCAAGACTCCACAGCGAACGGTGGTGCCGCAGTAAGTTTGCGTGGTTTTGGTGCTGATGCAACCTTAGTATTGGTGAATGGTCGTCGTGTTAACGTGTCGGCGTTTGCCGAAGGCGTGGCAAACTCATTCGTTGATATTAATACCATTCCTGTTGCCGCCATTGAGCGTATCGATATTCTTAAAGATGGTGCGTCTGCAATTTATGGCTCTGATGCCGTTGCAGGGGTGGTGAACGTCATCCTTCGCAAAGACTATGAAGGTGCTGAGATTGCATTAAGCCATGGTGGTACAACTGGCCCTAATTATGATGAAACCAGTGTCAGTACTGTGTGGGGTACGGGTAACGACACCTCAAATACCACCGTAATTCTCGATTACTACAAAAACACCTCTATTTTTGGTTATGAAATGGGCCGCTTTGGTACCGCTAACCAAAGCCCTTATGGTGGTAATGACTTCCGCTCATCACGTGGTTACCCAGGTAACTTCATACTGAACGGCCAAGTGGTTATTGATCCTGATTGTCCACCGGAAAATGCCATCGGCCAAACTTGTGTGTATGACTATGGCCCTCATGTGCAGACCATTCCTGAAGCTGAACGTGTTGGTGCTATTGTGCTCATGAACCGTTGGCTAACCTCAGACGTTGAAGCCTACGCAGAGTTTTCAGCACAGCATAACCGCTCAAAAGCGGGTGGGGCAGCAACGCCATTAGACGGTGATGCTGGTTTATCGGTTCCAGCCAACCATCCAGACAACCCTTTTGGTGAGTTTGTTGATATCAACCGGTACCGTACGGTAGATGCCGGTAACCGAGTCTGGGATGTTGAATCTGATACCTTACGAGTGGTAGCGGGACTGCGTGGTCATATTGATCATTGGAACTGGGATGTTGCTGTACAAAAAGCACGTAGCCGTTCGCTGCAGTCGGGTAGCAAAGACCAAGGTTGGGTACGTACCGACTTTTTACAGCAAGAAATTAACGCTGGTCGTTACAACCCTTTTGGCGGTGTGACCAACCCAGATAGTGTGATTGATGCAATTACCACAAGCCTAGTGCGACAAGGTGAGTCTCATTTAACCGCCGTGGATATGAGCATAACCGGTGAAGCATTCGATCTTGGTGACCAAACCGTATCGATGGCCGCAGGTTTTGAATATCGCGATGAAGATGTTCGAGATACCCCTGATGATCAGTTCCAACGTGGGCTCATCTTCGGTACTGAATCAGTATCGGCAGCTGCCCAACGCGATCAGTGGGCGGTTTACCTTGAGTTCTTGGTGCCATTAACAGATGACCTCGAACTATCGCTAGCCGCTCGACATGATGATTACAGTGACTTCGGTACCAGTACTAACCCACAAGCCACTATTCAATGGCGAGTGAATGAGGATATAACCTTACGAGCTTCAGCAGGAACCGGCTTCCGGGCACCTTCACTGGCGCAAATTGGTTTAGGTCCGTCACAAGTGTCGCAGTTCTTTACTGATACGTACCGCTGTCCAGTAGCTGATCCAAATAACCCAGCCTGTGCATCAACGGATTACACCATAGTATTTGGTGGTAACCCGAATCTTGAGGCTGAAGAATCAGAAAGCTGGAACGTTGGTGGTATTTGGCAAGTGAACGAGCAATGGGACTTAAGTGTTGATATTTGGTCCATTACACAAGACAACAAAATAGATAGAAACGACTATCAAAATGTTTATGACGCCGAGTGTAATAATCAAAGCAGCACTATTTGTGTTCGCTTAGCACCACTACCAGGTGAGTCTTTAGGTCAGTTGAGCCGCCTCTTGAACAGCTATATTAATATCAGCTCACAAGAAGCGACAGGTATTGACTTCGCAACGCATTATAAGATGCCGTTAGACAATTATGGTGACCTACGCTGGTCATTTGATTGGGCTTTCTTAAACAAGTTTGAGAAAAACGGAATCGATTATGCTGGCGAGTACAACTATCCTGAACACCGTTGGGTAGCCGCGGTAGATTGGGCTCGTGAAAGCTGGGGCGCAACAGCTTCAATCACCTATATCGGTGAGTTTGAAGACTATCAAGCACCGGCAGATGTTGAAGCCAGTAAAGCCCGTATGGTTGATAGCCAAGCATTACTTGATTTACAACTACGTTACGACGTAAGTAATGCCATGCGCTTAACCTTTGGTGTTAATAACGCGTTGGATGAAGATCCACCTTTCGTTATTGGTGATGCGGACAGCGACCTCTATGGTTATGCTTCTAAAGTACATAACCCGCGTGGAGCTTTTGTTTACGGAAAATTAAACTATAAGTTCTAAGCTTTGCATGAGGACATTAAGAGAAGGCGCTGATACCAGTCAGCGCCTTTTTTTTGAGCTTGTCAAAACTAGTGATTCTTACCTGATGCTGCTATAATTCGGCGCACTTTTCCCGTCCTGAACTAATGTATAGGAATCACTATGTCGATTGATAGTTCAAAGATTATTTATACTGAAACTGACGAAGCGCCACGTTTGGCGACTTACTCTTTGTTACCGATTATTCGCGCATTTACCGACGCCGCTGGTGTTAGCGTGGAGACTCGTGATATCTCTTTGGCCGGTCGTATCATTGCCAACTTCCCAGAGTTTTTAACTGAAGAGCAGCGTATCAGCGATGCTTTAGCAGAGTTAGGTGATCTGGCGAAAACGCCAGAAGCGAACATCATTAAGCTTCCTAACATTAGTGCTTCGATTCCTCAGTTGATCGCAGCCATCAAAGAATTGCAAGGTCAAGGTTACAATTTGCCTGACTACCCGGTAGAGCCAAAGACCGACGAAGAGCGTGAAATCCAATCACGTTATGACCGTATTAAGGGTTCAGCTGTAAACCCAGTATTGCGTGAAGGTAACTCTGATCGCCGCGCCCCAGCATCAGTGAAAAACTATGCGAAAAAACATCCGCACCGTATGGGTGTTTGGAGCAAAGATTCAAAAACTCACGTTGCACATATGAGCGACGGTGACTTTTACAGCAGCGAGCAATCAACAACTTTTGCTGCAGCCGACGACCTGAAAGTGGTGTTAAAAACCGCAGCAGGTGAAACGGTACTGAAAGATTCAGTAAAAGTTTTAGAAGGTGAAGTCGTTGACGCAGCGCGCATGAGCGCAGCAGCGTTACAAGCATTCTTTGCTGCTGAAACCGCGAAAGCTAAAGAAGAAGGCGTGTTGTTGTCGCTGCACTTAAAAGCAACGATGATGAAAGTGTCTGACCCTATTATGTTCGGTCATGCGGTACGCGTTTACTTTAAAGATGTATTTGCTAAGCACGCAGACACCTTTAAAAAGCTAGGCGTTGATGCAACCAACGGTTTTGGTGATGTGGTTGCTAAAATTGCTGATTTGCCTGCTGACGAGCGCTCAGCAATTGAAGCAGACATTGAAGCGGTTTATAACAGCCAGCCAGATTTAGCGATGGTGAACTCAGATAAGGGTATCACTAACTTACACGTACCAAGCGATGTAATTATCGATGCTTCAATGCCAGCGATGATTCGTGACGGCGGTAAAATGTGGAACCCAGCCGGTAACACCCAAGACACTAAAGCAATGATTCCAGATCGTTGTTACGCCGGCGTTTACCAAGCCACGGTTGAATTCTGCCAAGAGCATGGTGCATTCGACCCAGCAACCATGGGTACAGTACCTAACGTTGGTTTGATGGCGCAAAAAGCCGAAGAATACGGCTCGCACGATAAAACTTTTGAAATCCCTGCTGCTGGTACCGTCGTGGTATTAAACCAAGCGGGTGAAACAGTATTCTCGCACGATGTTGAGCAAGGCGACATTTGGCGTATGTGCCAAGTGAAAGACGCACCAATTCGTGATTGGGTTAAGTTAGCAGTAAACCGTTCACGCTTAAGCGGTATGCCAGCAGTGTTCTGGCTCGACGCCAATCGCGCCCACGATGCTCAGATCATTAAGAAAGTTAATGAATACCTAAAAGACCACGATACTGATGGTTTAGACTTACGCATTTTAGCGCCAACCGAAGCAACTAAGTACACTTTGGATCGCGTTAAAGCTGGTCAAGACACGATTTCGGTAACCGGTAACGTGTTACGTGACTACCTAACAGACTTATTCCCAATTTTGGAGTTAGGTACCTCTGCGAAGATGTTGTCAATCGTACCATTGATGAACGGTGGTGGTTTATTTGAAACGGGCGCTGGTGGTTCTGCACCTAAGCACGTGCAGCAGTTTGTTGCAGAAAACTACTTACGTTGGGATTCTCTCGGTGAGTTCTTGGCGCTAGCAGCTTCACTTGAGCACTTAGCACAACGCACCGACAACGCTCGCGCGCAAATTTTGGCAGATGCTTTAGATGCAGCGACAGCGAAGTTCTTAGAGAACGACAAATCACCTGCACGTAAGTTGGGTCAAATCGACAACCGTGGCAGTCACTTCTACCTAGGTATGTACTGGGCGGAAGCGATGGCAGCACAAACGAAAGATGCTGAACTACAAGCACGTTTTGGCAAGTTAGCTGCATTCTTAACTGAAAACGAAGCTAAAATTGTTGACGAGCTGAACGCAGTACAAGGCTCACCGGTAGAAATCGGTGGTTACTTTGAGCCAAATGGCGAGTTAGTTTCGACAGCTATGCGTCCATCAGCTACTTTAAATAGTGCTTTAGCTAGTTTGTAATTAGTAATTAGCCGCGCTAATTTAATGATGCAAACCGGAGCTTTATGCTCCGGTTTTTGTTTTAGGGTCACCAATAACAAGAGGTAACTTCATGGCCGACAATAAAGAGATTATACAAAGCGCACTAACGCAGTCTTACACCGTGGATGGTAAAACCGTACAGATAGATATCTATCGTACTGAAGACCACGAAGGCTGGTTATTAGAAATTGTTGATGAAGGAAATAACTCCACCTTGTGGGAAGATGAATTTGCTTCTGAACAAGACGCATTAGAAGAAGCATTAGATGCTCTTAAACAAGAAGGTATTGGCTGCTTTATCGGTGCGTTGTAGTATTTACCTAAATCCAAACTAACAAGAAACCTTATCTTATGAGCTTGATCTCAAGATTTAGAACAGTAAATAGTGTGTTTAGACAAAAGTTTGATGTCTTTGTCATGGGTCTAATCATTATTTCCGTTTTATCGATGTCGGTAGAAACTATCCCAGGCTTAAGCGCAAATACCTTATTTGTTTTGTTTGTGATTGAAGTGGTGGTTACTATTATCTTTACGGCTGAATATATTTTTAGAATCTATGCAGCAAAAAAGAAGCTAAGTTACATTTTTAGTTTTTATGGCATCATTGATTTTCTAGCCATTGCACCTTTCTATTTAACGCTAGGCGTTAACTTACAAGCCGTTCGAGCCTTCCGATTATTTCGTTTATTTCAATTACTCAAACTGCAGCGCTATAACTCAGCGGTAGCCCGCTTTGGTAAAGCAGTGAAACTCGCGAAAGAAGAAGTAATTCTGTTCTTAATAGCGACGTTGATTTTGGTTTATTTGTCGGCGGTGGGTATTTATTACTTTGAAAACGAAGTTCAACCTGAGGCTTTTGCGTCGATTTTCCACAGTTTGTGGTGGGCCATGGTGACGCTATCTACGGTGGGTTATGGTGATGTGTATCCGATTACCGTTGGCGGCAAGGTGTTTACTGCGTTTGTTATTGTGTTCGGATTAGGCATTGTTGCGGTGCCGGCCGGTTTAGTGGCCAGCGCCTTGCAGGAAGTGCGCCGCGATGAACGTCGCGACGATTAAAAGTGATAAGCAAATCCTATCTTCATCGCTGAATTGTCTGCGTCAACGCGGGTATATCCCGCTTTAACGCTTAAGTTAGGACTAAAAAAGTACGAACCGACCAAGTTAATGGCTTGGTCGCTATCGTCGAAAATATCAATATGTTGAACATAGGCATCTAATTCTATTTTTTGATTCAAGCGGTGCCGCACTCCGGTAAATACACTCCAACCAGAATCATCGATAGAGCCCACACCTGGTACGTCAACTTCTTGCGTTATTACCGAACCGCCAACGTACCAAGCGGTTAAATTGTCATAATACAACTTATAACCAGCACCGATTTCAGCGCTGTAATAATCGATACTGTTTTGATTCGCAATGTCTAAACCACCGAGAATAAATACAGCGTTGCCCACATTGGTATTAAACTCGAGCTCAATACCGTTGAGATCTTCATCCACGGCATCCAAATTAAGATAAGATGCAGAAACATAATTAAAAGAAGGACCGGCACTTTGTGCTAATGCAGATGGAGATAAGACGAGGTAACTCGCTATTATAATTATCATTGCAGGTAGTTTTAATTTCACAAGTCGCTCCTTCAGGAATTTGTGAATATTAACTTTCAGGTTAGTATCTGGTTAAAATATAGTCAACGCATAAGCAGCTAGAATATGTGATTTAATATTCAAGGCATGACATCGCTTGCTGCATACGGCACAATAAACGAATATTAGCGTTCAATAATTTCACGGTGGTTCATGACCGATTCAGTATCATCACCTCAATTCATTCATCTGCGCGTGCATAGCGACTTTTCAATGATTGATGGCTTAGCCAAAGTTAAGCCCATTTGCCAAGCGACTGCTGCCAAAAACATGCCAGCATTGGCAATTACCGATCAGATGAATATGTGTGGTTTAGTGCGTTTTTACCGCACCACCCAAGAGCTTGGGCTCAAACCTATTATTGGGTGCGATTTATGGGTGCTGCCACAAGGTTGGCAACCAGACTCCCAGGAAGACCCATTTCGCCTAACTGCTTTGGCGATGGACAATACTGGTTATCAACAATTAACTCAGTTGATCAGTCGTGGTTATTTAGCCGGGCATAGACGCCACCGTCCCTGTATAAACCAAGAATGGCTAGCTGAGCACAACCAAGGCTTGATCTTGCTCTCAGGAGGCCGTGAGGGCGATGTAGGGCGCAAATTAATACAGCACCGTCCCGATGAAGCGCAAGAAGCTATCAATTTTTACCAAACCCACTTTCCAGACCGTTATTATTTAGAATTGATTCGTACGGGCCGAGCTGGTGAAGATGATTATTGCCATGCTGCAATACAAGTCGCGGCGCAGTATGACTTGCCGGTGGTGGCCACCAACGAAGTGGTGTTTTTAAAAGCCGAAGATTTCCATGCGCATGAAGTGCGAGTTGCGGTCGCTGATGGTTATACCCTTGATGATCGCCGTCGTCCGAAAAGATACAGCGCCGAACAGTATCTAAAAAGTGCCGAAGAAATGGCCGAGCTGTTTGCCGACATTCCAGAAGCGTTAGAAAACACCGTGGAAATCGCTAAGCGCTGCAACGTTACCGTAACGCTTGACGAATATGTACTACCTGAATTTCCAACAGGTGGGTTGACCACGGCTGAATATTTGGTCAAACGCTCTCAAGAAGGCCTCGAAGAGCGACTGCTCGACTTATTTCCTGACGCGGAAGAACGCCAAGCTAAACGTCCCGAATACGACGAACGTCTACAAATAGAGTTAGATGTTATCAACGCAATGGGCTTTCCGGGCTATTTCTTGATCGTGATGGAGTTTATTCAGTGGTCAAAAGATAATGGTATACCCGTGGGGCCAGGGCGTGGTTCCGGTGCCGGTTCACTGGTGGCCTATGCACTAAAAATTACCGATCTTGATCCACTCGAACTCGACTTATTATTTGAGCGTTTTCTGAACCCTGAACGGGTATCCATGCCAGACTTCGATATCGACTTCTGTATGGACCGTCGTGATGAGGTTATCGAACACGTCGCCGAGCTGTATGGCCGTGACGCGGTCTCGCAAATTATTACCTTTGGTACCATGGCGGCGAAAGCGTCTATACGCGACGTAGGCCGTGTCATGGGGCACCCATACGGTTTTGTCGATCGTATTACCAAATTGGTACCAGGCGATCCCGGTATGACGCTCGCCAAAGCTTTTGAAGTGGAACCCAACCTGGTTGAGATTTACGAACAAGACGACGATGTTCGTGAAATGATCGACATGGCGAGGATATTAGAGGGCGTAACACGTAACGCCGGTAAACACGCTGGTGGTGTTGTAATAGCCCCTGATAAAATTACCGACTTTTCACCACTGTATTGTGATGAAGAGGGTAAACACCCGGTAACTCAATTCGACAAAAATGATGTTGAGGCGGCCGGCCTCGTTAAGTTTGACTTTCTAGGACTCAGAACTTTAACCATTATCCAATGGGCATTGGATATGGTGAATGCCAATCGTGCTAAAGAAGATTTAGAGCCGATAGACATTACTAAAATTAACCTCGAAGACCCTCGCTGCTTTTCGCTGCTGAAAAAGGCGCAAACAACCGCGGTGTTCCAGTTGGAATCATCAGGCATGAAGCAGCTGATTAAAAAGCTACTGCCAGATAGTTTCGAAGATATTATTGCCTTGGTTGCGTTGTTCCGCCCAGGACCGCTGCAATCGGGCATGGTTGACAACTTTATCGATCGAAAACATGGGCGCGAAATAATCTCGTACCCAGATAAAGACTATCAGCATGAATCTTTAAAACCCATATTGGAACCGACTTACGGGGTCATTCTGTATCAAGAACAAGTGATGCAAATTGCCCAGGTTCTTGCCGGCTACTCACTCGGCGGCGCTGACTTACTACGTCGTGCTATGGGTAAGAAGCAGCCGGAAGAAATGGCCAAACAACGTGCCATCTTTGAGCAAGGCGCGCGGGATAACGGTATTGATGGTGATCTGGCCATCAAAATTTTCGACTTGGTTGAGAAGTTTGCGGGGTATGGATTTAACAAATCACACTCAGCAGCCTACGCCTTAGTTTCATACCAGACACTCTGGATGAAAACCCATTACCCAGCTGAATTTATGGCAGCGGTGATGTCGGCCGATATGGACAATACCGACAAGATCGTGACTTTGGTCGATGAATGCGAAAACATGAAGCTCGAGTTACTGCCGCCGGATGTAAATATGGGGCAGTTTAAGTTCACCGTTGATGAACAGCAACGCATTGTGTACGGTATTGGCGCCATTAAGGGCGTGGGTGAAGCACCTATTGAAGCAATTCTGACGGCGAGAAATCAAGGCGGACCTTTCACCGATCTCTTTGATTTCTGTAATCGTGTCGATCGTAAGAAGTTAAACCGTCGAGTTATGGAACGGTTGATTAAAGCTGGCGCCATGGATTCTCTTGGCCCGCATCGAGCCGCCACCATGGCTAGTTTAGAAAAAGCGATGCGCCAAGCTGACCAGCATGCGCGCGCTGAAGAGATCGGGCAGTCAGACTTGTTTGGCATCATTGCCAGCACCGATGAGAACACCACCATCGAGCATGAATTTGTGCAAGTGCCCAAATGGCGGGAGGTCACCTGGCTAGAAGGCGAGCGTGAAACGCTTGGACTATACTTAACCGGGCACCCAATAAACCGCTATCGTACTGAGTTACGTAACTATATATCTTGTGCTTTGGCTGATGTGCGTCCTACTCGTCGTGACCAAATGACAACCGTTGCTGGTTTAGTGGTAGATATACGCACTATGATGAACCGCCAAAACCAACGCTGGGCAATTGTCACGTTACATGATAAAACAGCGCGGTTTGATGTACGAGTTTACGCGAAAGACTTTGAAAGCTTTCAGCATTTGCTGGTAAAAGATCAAATATTAGTCATTAAAGGAGAGGTCAGCTTTGATGATTACTCGTCAGCCAATACAATGACGGCGCGCGAGGTAATGACTATTGTTGGTATGCGTGAACAATACGCCAAATCTTTGAAGCTAACATTACGTCAGGAACAATTAGAGGGTAAAGGGTTGCAGCAGCTAACCAGCACACTGGAACCGTTTAAGCAGGGCACGTGTCCGCTACGCATTCGCTATGTGCGCCCCGACTTACAAGCGAACTATCAAGTGAGTACTGAATGGTACATTACACCGACCGATGAATTACTGTATGAGTTGCAACAGCAACTCGGAACGAACAGTGTTGAACTCGAATTTTAATGGCAAACGGGAGCCATAATGAGTCTGAAATTTTTGGATTTTGAAAAACCTATTGCAGAGCTGCAAGCCCAGATCGAAGAGTTAAAAGCAGTAGGCGAGAAAGGTGACTTTGACATCTCAATTGAAGAAGAGATAACCAAGTTGCAAGAAAAACGCGAGCAATTGGTCACCAAAATCTTTGGTGATTTAGGCGCGTGGCAAGTTGCACAGTTGGCACGTCATCCTTTGCGTCCTTACACGCTGGATTACATCAAATATATTTTTGATGACTTTGATGAACTTGCTGGCGATCGCACCTACGCTAACGATGAAGCCATTGTCGCTGGTACGGCACGTTTAGATGGCCGTCCAGTTATGATTATTGGTCATCAAAAGGGCCGCGAAACCAAAGAAAAGATTCGTCGCAACTTTGGCATGCCGAAGCCAGAAGGTTACCGTAAGGCCTTGCGTCTTATGGAAATGGCTGAGCGTTTTAAAATGCCAATCATAACTTTTATTGATACCCCGGGTGCATACCCTGGTATCGGTGCTGAAGAACGTGGTCAATCAGAAGCCATTGCCCGTAATTTGAAGGTCATGTCGCGTTTGAACACCCCAATTCTTTGTACTGTAATCGGTGAAGGTGGCTCTGGTGGTGCTTTAGCCATTGGTGTTGGCGATCGCGTGAACATGCTGCAATATTCAACTTACTCAGTAATCTCCCCGGAAGGTTGCGCATCGATTCTTTGGAAAAGTGCTGAAAAAGCGCCATTGGCCGCAGAAGCTATGGGCGTAACAGCACAAAGCTCGAAAGAATTAGGTTTAATCGATACCATTATTGAAGAACCTGTTGGTGGTGCTCATCGTGACCATGAAGAAATGGCAAAACGATTGAAACGTCAACTTATCGAAGACTTGGATGCTTTAAGCGGTGTGGATAGTGCAGCCCGACTTGAGCAGCGTTATCAGAAGCTAATGACATTTGGATACTGTTAATAACAATCGAGGCTTGGCTCTACAAGCCTCTTTATATTCTCTTCTTAAACAGCGACTGGCTGACCTCGAATTAGTTGATGGTCAGCAAATCGTGGTGTGCCTAGGTGGCGGTGCAGACTCGCAAACAGTGCTGGATCTCGTTGATCGCTACCGACAAGAACACCCGCAATTCCAATATCTCGCTATACATCTCGACCATGCTTTTCACCCAAAATCAGAAGAATGGGCGCAGGGATTAATCGCCGATTGTGAGCGCCGGAACTTCCCGATGGTATGCGAACCCTTAGCAGTCGCGAGTGGGGCACGTATTAGTATTGAAGAAGCAGGGCGTGACGCCCGTTATGCGCGGATGGCTGAAATTGCACAAGACAATGCGGTATTTTTGCTCGGCCAACACCGTAACGATCAAATCGAAACCTTCTTTTTGCAGTTAAAACGCGGAGCGGGACCAAAGGGGCTCGCGGCGATGGCAGCCACTGCTCCCAGAAATAATCAAACCTGGGTACGGCCTTTACTGACCATCAGTAAAGACGAAATTTATGCCTATGCACATAGTCGCGAATTATTCTGGATTGAAGACGATACTAACTACGATATTGATATTGACAGAAACTTCTTCCGTCATGAGATAGTGCCAAAAATTGAAGAGCGCTGGCCGCACTTTGGTGATGCCTTGCTTCGCAGCACTGAACTCTGTGCGGAATCTCAAGCTTTGCAAGCTGAATTGCTCGCTGAACGCGTGCAACCACATATTGATAGTGAAGGGCGCTTAGCTACGAATTGGCTCGTTGAGCAGTCGCTAGCGTTGCAGCGTGGGGCGTTACGCTTTTGGATTGAAACCCAAGGTGCACGCATGCCTTCCTATGCACAGTTAGAGCAGCTACGGCAGCAAATGCTACACACAACTAATGATGCCAAGCCGCAAGTGCGTTGGGGTACTTTTCAAGTCATCCGTCATACTAGTAGCTGTAAAGATCGACTGTTAACACTCACATTCCTGTCTAAGAAGTAAACTCATGGAAAAAAACCAACAGAAAGCTGTTATCTTCGCGCTCGCAGCTGTCTTACTGTGGTCGACGGTTGCCACTGCCTTCAAACTCGCCTTGAACTATTTAACACCGTTACAGCTATTATTTGTTGCCGCGGTGACAAGCTTGGTAACTTTCGCGACGATTCTGACGGTACAGCGCCGTTGGCAGGAAACCTTTCGTTTAGGAATAAAGCGTTATCGCTTTTATGCGTTGCAAGGCGCAGTGAATCCTGCCGCCTATTATTGGGTGTTATTTGCCGCTTATGACCAGCTTCCGGCGCAGCAAGCGCAGGCGATCAATTATACCTGGGCGATAACCATGTCATTGCTGGCAGTGCCTTTCCTCAAGCAAAAACTCACGAAACGAGAACTCGGCGCCATGCTTATCGCCTATGGTGGAGTTTTCTTAATTGCTACGGGCGGGCAGTGGGATTTTGCCAATACGAATTGGCTTGGTATTGGTTTAGCGTTGCTGAGCACCTTACTGTGGGCGTCGTACTGGTTAAGTAATACCAAAAACACCGACAAACCTATTCCTGCTTTATTCTGGTGCTTTGCCTGGGGCGTACTCTGGCTATTAGGAATATTATTGGTGCAAGCATACGTGTCGCCTCAGCCATTACCTCAGATTGAGTTAGCTGGACTGCTGGCGGGAATGTATGTGGGTTTATTTGAGATGGGGCTGACCTTCTTCTTGTGGCTAACTGCGATGCGCTTAGCTACCAAAACCGCGCAAATATCGACGCTTATTTTCTTGAGTCCATTTATTTCTTTAATATTAATTTATTTTATCCTGGGCGAAATAATTCAATTAACGACGTTAATTGGTCTATCGTTAATCTGTGTAGGTTTATACAGACTCAGGAAGCCAAGTGAATAGTGCGTTTACCGATATTCTATTATTATTAGCCATTGCGGTATTGCTGGTATGGGCCTTTAGAAGCCTTAAACTGCCAGCGATTTTAGCGTATTTAGTGGCCGGCATTATTGCTGGCCCTGATATTACTGGCTGGATTCATGATCCCGATGAATATCACTTTATCGCCGAGCTTGGCATTGTTTTACTGTTGTTTTCACTCGGTTTAGAATTCTCCCTTCCTAAAATGATCGCCATGCGACGCCATGTATTTGGTCTTGGTGCCGGTCAAGTGGTGCTATCGACCATTATATTCTCTGGCTTTGCTCGACTAATAGTCGCTGATTGGAGCACCGCTTTTATTATTGGTGGTGCTTTAGCATTATCCTCCACCGCGGTAGTGATTAAGCAGCTGGGCGAATCGTCACAGTTGGCATCACGAAAGGGGCAAATGACGGTTGCAGTTCTGCTGTTTCAAGATATTGCCGTAGTGCCGATGCTTATTATCATTCCGTTATTGGCGTCATCAAGTAATGTGCAAATATGGGAAACCCTCGGACTCGCTTTATTAAAGGGCAGTCTCGTGGTGTTGCTGCTCATGGCTATCGGCAAGTGGGCGTTACCGCGGATTTTTCGAGAAATCGCTAAATCTCGTACGGATGAGCTGTTTGTTCTGGCGACATTGCTCGTAGCACTTGTTGCCGGTGGTATGACTCATTTGTTTGGTTTATCCATGGCGCTCGGAGCATTTTTAGCGGGCATGATGCTGGGTGAAAGCAATTATAAGCATCAGCTAGAAGCCGATATTCGTCCGTTTCGAGATATCCTGATGGGATTATTCTTCACCACGGTCGGGATGCAGCTCGATCTGGATGTGTTTTTCCAGTATTTGCACTGGATAGCATTGGGAGTGTTGCTTATCGGCATCGCAAAAGTGCTAGCCGTGAGGTTTGTTGCTGGGCTCATGCGAGAAAAAGAAGAAGATGCATGGGGTGCCGGGCTGATGTTATTCCAAATGGGCGAGTTCGGATTTGTTTTAGTTTCACTGGCATTAACGTACCAGTTATTGCCCGCCGAGCTGGCCTCAGTGATTGTAGGTATTGGTGTGTTTGGTATGGCGCTAACACCGCTCGCCATTCAGCGTTGTAATTCACTGATTAAACCACTATTGCGGCTGCATGAACCAGAAGTACCACTTGATGTACCTGAGCCACAGGATGAAAAATCACGGGTACTAATTCTAGGATTTGGACGCGTGGGGCAAACTGTTGCGCGATTCTTAACCAATGAAGGCATCGATTATCTCGCTATCGATCACGATCCTAAACGGGTACAAGAAGCGGTAGCCGGGGGCTCAAAAGTGTTTTTCGGCAGTGCGGTAAGGCGTGATATTTTACGTGCAGTGCATGCTGAAGAAGCTGAACTGATTATTATAAGTTTCGCTGACGATGATTTGGCCGTGAATGTATTACGCGCCATACGCGCCATTAATGAACACGCTGCGGTAATCGTTCGTAGTCGTGATGATGCAGAGCTGAAAGGTATCATGGCGGCTGGCGCTACGCAGGTGGTTCCAGATAGCTTAGAAGCAAGTTTGATGTTGGTTTCGCAAATATTAAGCCGCTCTGGGGTACCTATTCGCACCATACTTACTCGCCTTGATCACGCGCGCCGCTCTCACTATGGTGATATGCATGGGTTTTACCCCGGTGAAACGACGGATATGGATCCTGAGAAAATTGACCGGTTAAAATTTTTACATGCGGTAACACTTCCTGAGAACGCCTTTGCATGTGGTCATAAACTAGTCGAATTGAACCTTGAAGACTTACAAATACAGGTCAAGTCGATTCGCCGAGAAGACATCGAGTTGAGTGAGGTTCGCGACGATTTCACCTTGCAACAAGGCGACGTAGTCCTGCTCTCTGGTGGCCCCCGAGCTATTGAAGCCGGTGAAAGCTATCTCTTAAAAGGTTAGGCCATTTACAACTGCTAACACATTGTTACTAACGCCTTGATCAAGAATACGCCATAATATAAAAGTGCATAACAATTATATTACGGAAACAACAAATCATGGCTTTTAAAAAACGCGCATTGCTTCCCCCGCTAATCATTATTCTTGCAATCGTTATTGTGGTGGTAATGACATCATTACGCCCGCAACCTCCGGAGCGAACGAAAGAGCGCCCAGCAGTTTTGGTGGAGACGCTAGAAGTACAACCAGAAACGGTGCAGTTCAATATCGCCGGACAGGGTAATGTTAACCCAAAAATCAGCACTCATATCATTGCTCAAGTAACTGGGCAGGTCATTGATATTGCTGATAACTTTGTTAATGGTGGCTTTTTCAAAAAGGGCGATGTGCTATTGACCATTGACCCTGCAGACTACCAAGTAGCGTTGCAAACGGCGAAAGCGAACTTAGCACAAGCTAAAGCTAATCTCGCCGAAGAAAGTGCGCGCGCTAAAGTAGCTAAAGATGAGTGGGAATCGCTGCAAATGGGCGATATTCCAGCGTTAGGAATACGCGAACCACAGGTAGCTAGTGCTGCAGCTGCAGTGCAGTCTGCCCAGGCTTCCGTTGCGAAAGCCCAACGAGACCTTGAGCGCACAGTGATTCGCGCGCCATTCGATGGAATTATGCAAAGTAAAAACGTCGATATGGGGCAATTCGTTACCATGAATACTAAAGTTGCGGCCCTATACGGTTCTGAAGTTGCCGAAATACGGGTGCCACTGAGTGATCGCGATTTGGCCTATATCGATATGCCAGAGGCGAATCATAATGGTGCGTTTCCAGCAGTAGAGCTAGTGGCTGAAGTGGCGGGTCAAGAATATCGCTGGTTTGGTAACTTAGTTCGCAGTGAAGGCGTACTCGATAACAACAGCCGCGTAATGTATGGCGTGGTCGAAGTCCAAGACCCTTACAATCAACTTGGCCAAACTCATGAAACGCCATTATATTTTAGCCGTTTTGTACGTTTGAGTATTCAAGGTTATGAAGCAGCAGATGTATTTGTTATACCGCGCTATGCCATGACCATTAGCGGTAAGGTGTGGTTGGTTGATGAAGAGCGTCGCTTGTTTGAACGTGAAGTAAGCGTGTTACGCAGTGAAGAAAATCAGCTAATTGTAAATGCTGGACTGAATGCAGGTGACCAAGTGGTCTTGACACAAGTGCCTAATGCGCTGCCAAGCATGAAGGTTCGCGTACTTGGCGATCCATTGCCACCGCAGCAAGAAACCGCGGAAACCGGTCAAGCGCTAACTGCACAAATGCAGGAGTCGAGTGATGAGTAATTATGACATTGATCCGAAAAAGGGTTTTATAGCCTGGTGGGCAAATAACAGCGTTGCCGCCAACTTATTGATGGCACTGATTATTATCACTGGTATTTTCATGGTGGGACAAGTGCGTAAGCAAATGTTCCCCGAAATAGAGTTAAACATGCTCAGCGTGCAAGTGCCGTTTCCAGGAGCGGCTCCGCAGGAAGTTGAGCAAGGTGTTTTAGTTCGTATCGAAGATGCAATTGAAGACGTAGATGGCATTAAACGTCTAACTTCAACAGCTCGAGAAGGCTTAGGATCGCTAACGATTGAAATCGAAAATGGCTACGATGTGCAAGTAGTTATGGATGAAATCAAAATGCAGATCGATGCCATTCCGAGTTTCCCGGAGCAAATTGAGAAGCCTAATATTTATCAAATACGCCCGCAGCGGGACGTTATTTGGCTAAGTATTTACGGGCAAATGGATGAACGCTCCCAAAAAGAATTGGCACGATCGATTCGAGATGATTTAAAGAAAATAAACGGTATTACCCGCGTAGAAGTTATCGGCGAGCGTAATTATGAAATCGCGGTCGAGATTTCTGAAGCAGACCTACAGCGTTATAACTTGAGTTTCCAAGATATTGTTCGAGCCATTCGCGGCACTTCAATAGATGTGGCTGGGGGTTCAATACGAACGCCTAACGGTGACATTTTATTGCGGGCGAACAACCAAGCTTATTTTGGCAATGAGTTCGAAAATATTACGTTGATCAATCACCCTGACGGTACTCGCCTAACGTTAGGCGATATTGCGCAAGTTCAAGACACTTTTGTCGAACGTCGCCGTTTCACCCGTTTTAACGATGGCCCATCTACCTTTGTAAAAGTGAACTCGGTGGGCGACCAAAACGATTTGAAAATTGCTGAATCGGTGCGTAATTACGTCGAACGTAAGAAACAAGACTTACCACCGGAAGTTAATCTAGACCATTGGGGGGACTCATCTTATTACCTGCAAGATCGCCTTGATCTGATGTTAGGTAATATGATGTTTGGTGGCTTCTTAGTCTTCTTGATGCTGTCATTATTCCTACAGTTAAGATTAGCGTTTTGGGTCATGATTGGTATTCCCGTATGTTTCCTCGGGACTATTGCCCTGATGCCACTACCGATGTTCGATATATCAGTGAATATGATTTCATTATTTGGCTTCATATTAGTGTTAGGTATTGTCGTGGATGACGCCATCGTTATCGGCGAAAGCGCGTATTCCGAAATTGAAAAGTATGGCCAATCGGTAGATAACGTCGTTACCGGTGCGAAAAAAGTTGCGATGCCAGCTACCTTCGGGGTACTGACCACCATGGTCGCATTTGTGCCTATGCTGATGGTTGAGGGCGGCATGGGTGCCATTTGGGAATCTATCGCCTGGGTCGTTATTCTTTGTTTGGCATTCTCACTGGTTGAATCCAAGCTGATTTTACCGGCGCATATTTCGCGGATTAAATATTCAAAATCAAACGGCGAAACCCAAAACCGCTTCCAACGCGTCCGTAATAAAATTGCGAACGGTCTTAAATATTTCGTACGCAAATATTACCAGCCGTTCTTGAAGAAGTGTTTACACTACCGCTACACCACGCTCGCGACCTTTATTGCCATGTTTATTATTTCAATTGGTTTAATAACGGGTGGTACGGTGCGTTGGGTATTCTTCCCTAATATTCCAGGCGACTTTATTCAGGCTCGCGTTGAAATGCAGCCAGGATCGTCAGAAGAAGCAACGATTCGAGCACTACAAACCGTTGAAAGCACACTGCGCGGTGTTGACGCACAGATTGCAGAAAAAGAAGGTGAAGGCATCGTTCGCCATATTACTATTTGGATGAGCGGTACTAGCGGCGGTACGGTGATGACCGAACTTAAAAAAGGTGATGAGCATAATATAGACGGCTTCGCTTTTATTAATGATTGGCGCGAACAAGTCCCCGATATTGCTGGCGTTAAATCACTAAACTTCCGCGGTAGTGTTGGCGGAGGCGGTGGCTTCGATGTTGAGTTTCAACTCACCGGTGAAAACTTAAATGATTTATCGGCAGCCGCGAACTTACTCAAGCAAGATCTCGGACAATTTGATGGGGTATTCGATATTGAAGATACCTTTGGCGAAGGTAATGATGAGATTATCTTGGAGCTAAAACCGTTAGCTACAGCTATGGGTATCAGTTTACAAGAACTCGCTAGCCAAGTTCGCTACGCATTCTATGGGGCTGAAGCACAACGAATTCAGCGCGGTGACGAAGAAGTTCGAGTGATGGTTCGCTACCCATTAAATGAGCGTCAATCTATTGGTAACTTGGAAGAGATGAAGTTGCGCACTAGCGATGGCGCACTAATTCCATTTACTGAACTTGCTAACGTGCGCTTTGCTAAAGGCTACAACACTATTACGAGAATCAACCGTGAACGCTCAGTCAACGTACGAGCGCGAGTGGATAAGGATCGCGTAGAGCCATCCCAAATAGTACGTCAAGTGATGTCTGAGAAGTTGCCGGCAATATTGGATCAATACCCTACGGTACAAACCAAGCTTGAAGGTGCTTCGCGAGATGAAGCAGAAGCAACCAGCTCATTAGCGGTTGGCTTTATCTTGGCACTCTTTGCGATTTATGCACTCATGGCAATTCCATTACGCTCGTACAGCCAACCGCTGATCATTATGTCGGTAATACCTTTTGGTATGGTCGGTGCAGTAGTAGGGCATTGGGTGTTGGGCATGCCGATATCGATTCTTAGCTTGTTCGGTATTATTGCACTTGCCGGTGTTGTGGTGAACGACTCGTTAGTCATGGTGGACTATGTAAACCGTGCCCGAGCTAATGGCGTCGATCTTCGAGAAGCGGTAGCTGAAGCCGGAGCGGCACGTTTCAGAGCCATTATTCTGACTTCATTAACGACGTTCTTTGGTTTGCTACCGATAGTTCTAGAAACGAGTATGCAAGCTAAATTGGTGATACCAATGGCTATCTCCTTAGCCTTCGGAATACTATTTGCAACGGTTATTACCTTGCTCTTGATTCCTTGCTTGTACCTCATATTGAACGACTTCAAACGCAATATGCGAACCATGTTTAGTTGGTATGGTTTAGCAACACCACCACCACCAAAAACAGAGACAGAAAACTCTGTCACATAATGTTAAACTAGAGACCTTATACTGTTATAAACGCTGACGCATTTTGCGTCAGCGTTCTGGCATAGGATGGTCATGAATGAATTTAGCGCTTACTGATTATTTCGCATTAGTGTTTTATGCTGTGGCTTGGTTCGGTTATGCTCATTTTGCGCGCTTACGCGCACGAACAACCTATAGTTTGTCGCATATTCTTCGACAGTTGCGAATTGATTGGATGCGCACCCTGACCCGCAAAGAGCACCAAATTGCAGATGCTGCCCTGCTAGGGAATGTGGAACGAACAGTAACATTTTTTGCGTCATCAACAGTGCTTGTATTAGCGGGTGTTCTTACTCTTTTAGCTTCTGCTGATACTGTGGTTGAAGTGCTCGACTCTATCCCCTTTACGGCAGCCACCTCAGCCGACAAAGTACAATTTAAACTGTCGGTGTTTTCGCTAGTTTTTGTCTTGGCTTTCTTCAAGTTTACCTGGTCTATACGTCAATTTGGCTTCGTTTCCGTACTCATGGGAGCTGCCCCTCAATATCGAAGTACCGATTTTAATGACGAGCAGCGCGAAGTATTCGTTAGTAAAACAGCAAAAGTGTTGGATCAGGCGGGTCACGAATATAATAACGGACTGCGAGCGTATTATTTTGCATTGGCGTATCTATGCTGGTTTTTACATCCATACCTATTTATTTTTGCCACCACTGTTGTGGTGTACGTACTTTATCGGCGTGAATTCCGCTCGCGGGTTTTGCGAGCATTATTAGCAACCAAAGGTTGGGTACCGGGCCCGATAGTGCCTGAATTAGAAGAGCCGATACTAGAGCCAACCGCAGAGCCAATAACAACAGCGCCGCTAGTGAAAGACGGAGACAAGCAGTGAATATAGATGTTCTTAAATGGTCGGTTTCACAAGCAGTGAAAGCGCAGCCGGACGCACCATTAGCTGAACTTTTTAGCCCTTACACCGGTGACGACGTGGTCGGTCAAACGCATACGCTGACTGATGGCACCCAAGTTGAGTTTTGGGACTATGGGATAATAGTCGTCGAGCCAGCCCAGCCGAAGGGCAAAGATGTAGTATTTTCTTGCGCCGTGCATGGTGATGAAACCGCGCCTATAGAGTTGCTGCGCGATATGCTGCACGACATTTTGGCCGAGCGCCTTAAAGTTACACAGCGGACACTGTTTATCATTGCCAACCCTGCTGCAATCTTACAGGGCACGCGCTTTGTTGAAATGAATATGAACCGCCTTTTCAGTGGTGCTCATCGCGAAGGCGCAACGCCTGAACATCAGCGAGCTGGTGAAGTGGAAGGCTACGTGGCGAAGTTCTTTAAGCAACAGCAGCGCTATCATTATGACCTGCACACGGCGATTCGCGATTCACAACATGAGAAATTTGCGATCTATCCGTTCCCAAATGGTAAGCCGTACAAAAAAGAGCAACTGACGTTCTTTGCTGAGTGTGGTGTTGATACAATTTTACTCAATCAGGAACCCACAACCACCTTTAGCTACTATAGTGTCAATGAACACCAGGCTGATGCGTTTACGGTAGAATTGGGTAAAGTTCGACCGTTTGGTGAAAACGATATGTCGCGGTTTGTAGCTGCAGACCAAATGTTTCGTAAACTTATTAGTACAGTTGATTTGGAGTTGCCGGAGTTTGATGCGAGCCGTCATTCGGTGTACGACGTATGCCGCACCATTAACCGCACCCAAACAGATTTTCGTTTGAACTTTCCTAATGCAGTTGCCAATTTCACTGAGTTTGAGCAGGGTTTCGTGTTAGCGGTTGATGGTGAGACTGAGTATAAAGTCGAACAAAAAGGTGAACGAATTATATTCCCCAACGCCAATGTAGCTATTGGTCAGCGGGCGTTATTGACGGTAATTCCGATCACCATGGAGCAGTTAAAACTGGTCTGATTTTGCAATATACGTAAGCGCTGAGTTTGCATGTAAGTTGACGTAAAGGTAAAGTGAGCGCAATTTTTCTTAGAAAGAGAAAGTTATGGCTAAAGATAAACAACATCAGTTGGATATAGTGACGGAACCGAACTTTATTGATGGTTCGGCGTTAACGATTCCAATGCTGCAAATTCTAAAAGAAGACGGAACTGTACGAAAAGGCGCAGAGCTACCAGAAATGGATAAAGATTTGGCGTTGAAGATCTTCGACACCATGCAGTTTATCCGTATTCTTGATGAGCGAATGATTGCCGCCCAGCGTCAAGGACGTATTAGCTTTTACCTTTCATCGTTAGGTGAAGAAGCTGCGAGCATAGGCTCTGCAGCGGCATTAGACGCTAACGATATGATTATGGCGCAATACCGCGAACAAGGTGCTTTAGCCTTCCGTGGTTTTAGCGTTGAACAGTTTATGAACCAGTTGTTCTCAAACGAGCGCGATCTGGGTAAAGGGCGTCAAATGCCTGTGCACTACGGTTGTGCAGACTTAAACTTTATGACGATTGCGTCGCCATTAGCTACCCAGATCCCGCAAGCCACAGGCTATGCCTATGGTCAAAAGATGGATAACAATGGTCAATGTACTATTTGTTACTTCGGTGAAGGTGCTGCCTCTGAAGGTGACTTCCATGCTGCCTTGAACATGGCTGCGGTATATAAAGTACCAGTCATTTTCTTCTGTCGTAATAACGGCTACGCAATTTCTACGCCATCACAAGGCGAGCAATACGCTGGTGATGGTATCGCCCCTCGTGGTGTTGCGTACGGTATGAAAACTATTCGCGTTGACGGTAACGATGTATTTGCTGTTTACCAAGCCACTAAGCTGGCGCGTGAATTGGCGGTTGAGCATAACGAACCTGTATTAATTGAAGGTATGAGTTACCGCATGGCAGGGCACTCAACTTCAGATGATCCGACCGGTTATCGTAGCCGTGAAGAAGAAGACGCATGGCGTGCAAAAGATCCGGTTGAGCGTTTCCAGAAGTGGTTAGAAAAGAAAAAATGGGTAACTGCAGAAGATGCCCAATCTAACTACGATGCGAAGAAAGCCGAAGTGTTAGCAGCCTTGAAGGCCGCTGAAACCATTCCAGTGCCACACATCGATGAGTTAATTAACGACGTATATGATACGCCAACGAAGCAGCTGAAAGACCAGCTTGAAGCGCTTAAAGCGCACATTCGTAAGTATCCAGAGGCCTATCCTAAAACGGCGTCACGCATTGATGGAGGTGACCAATAATGGCGAAAATGAATTTACTACAAGCCATCAATAGCGCTTTGGATATCGCGATGGCAAAAAGCGATAAAGTGTATAGCTTTGGTGAAGATACCGGTTCCTTTGGTGGTGTATTCCGTGCCACATCAGGATTAACTGAAAAGTACGGTCGTCACCGTAACTTCAACACGCCATTAGTTGAGCAAGGTATTTTAGGTTTCGCCAATGGTTTAGCTTCGCAAGGTAGCTATGCGGTAGCCGAGATTCAATTTGCGGACTATATCTTTCCAGCCTTTGACCAAATCGTAAACGAAACGGCAAAGTTCCGTTATCGTTCAGGTAATGAGTTTGATGTGGGCGGCTTAACGATTCGTACCCCATATGGCGGCGGAATTGCAGGTGGTCACTATCACTCTCAGTCTCCTGAAGCTTATTTCGCTCACACTCCGGGCTTGAAGATTGTTATGCCACGTAACCCATACATGGCAAAAGGCTTATTATTAAGCGCGATTTTCGATGATAACCCAGTGCTCTTTATGGAGCCGAAGCGTTTATATCGTGCGTCTGTTGGTGAAGTACCAGAAGAAGAGTACACACTCGAGCTTGGTAAAGCGGACGTGGTTAAAGAAGGTAAAGACATCACGGTTCTCGCTTGGGGCGCGCAAGTTGAAATCGCTGAAAAAGCTGCTGAAATGGCAGCTAAAGATGGCATTGACTGTGAAGTTATCGACTTAGTTAGCTTATTGCCGTGGGATATCGACACCATAGCGGCATCGGTACGTAAGACAGGCCGTTTAGTAGTCACGCAAGAAGCGCCATTAACTAACGGTTTTGCCAGTGAAGTAGCAGCAACTATTCAAGATGAGTGTTTCTTGTATTTAGAGTCGCCAATCGCTCGCGTTTGTGGCTTGGATACCCCGTATCCGCTGAGCCATGAAAAAGAGTACTTCGTTGATCACTTGAAAGTCTATGAAGCCATCAAAGCTTCCATGACCTACTAAGAGGCCTGTTGATATGAGTAAAGATTTTATCTTACCTGACATCGGCGAAGGCATCGTAGAATGCGAAATCGTTGAGTGGTTGGTGCAAGAAGGTGACAACGTTAAAGAAGATCAGCCGGTGGTTGATGTGATGACGGATAAAGCCTTAGTCCAAATACCAGCAAAAGAAGATGGCGTGGTGTCGAAGTTATATTACCAGAAAGGTGATATTGCCAAGGTTCACGAACCATTGTTTGCCATTGATTCTGGCGATTCGGCACCTGCTGCCGAGCCAGAAGCGGCAGCAGCACCTACACCAGCTGCAAGCGATAATAGCAGCCTTTCTGACTTTATCTTGCCAGATATTGGTGAAGGTATCGTTGAATGTGAAATCGTTGAATGGCAAGTGAAAGAAGGCGACACCATCGAAGAAGACCAAGCTGTGGTTGATGTCATGACCGATAAGGCATTGGTGCAGATTCCAGCTAAAGAAAGCGGTGTGGTTGAAAAGCTTTATTACCAGCAAGGCGAAATTGCTAAAGTTCATGAGCCGCTGTTTGCGATTCGTGTAGCTGGCGGCGCTCAAGCAGCACCACAGCCGGCAGCTCAAGCTGCAAAGGCTGAAGCTCCAACAGCAACAGCTGTAGCGGCAGAGCCTGCACGCCAAGGCAAAGCCATTGCTAGCCCAGCGGTACGTCGTCGTGCTCGCGAGCTTGATATTGATATTAGTAAAGTGCCAGGCTCAGGTGCCAAAGGCCGCGTGATGAAAACTGATGTTGAAGCTTTTGCTAAAGGTGATACTGCGAGCGCACCAGCCGCTGCTGCTGCACCAGCACAAGCGACCACCGGTGGTGGTAAGCGCGTTGAGCCTATTCGTGGCGTGAAAGCTGCGATGGCGAAGGCTATGGTGAACTCGGTAAGTACCATACCGCACTTTACTTACGCTGAAGAATTCGATTTAACCAACGTGATCGCGCTCCGCGAAAAGCTAAAACAGCGCTATGCCGATGATGGAATTCGCATCACCATGATGCCATTCTTTATCAAGGCCATGTCGTTGGCGTTAAAAGAATTCCCACTGATGAATGCTCAAGTGAATGATGATTGTACTGAAATCACTTATTTTGACGACCACAACATTGGTATGGCGGTCGACACCAAAATAGGTTTATTGGTACCTAATATCAAAGCGGTACAGAACAAGAGCATTATCGACATTGCTAACGAAGTAACGCGCTTAACTCAAGCGGCCCGTGATGGCCGTGTGGCGCAAGAAGATATGAA
Organism: Pseudidiomarina sp.; assembly: GCA_048269045.1. Taxonomy (GTDB): domain Bacteria; phylum Pseudomonadota; class Gammaproteobacteria; order Enterobacterales; family Alteromonadaceae; genus Pseudidiomarina. Next base: position 96,517 of record JBLWUG010000004.1, on the reverse strand, counting down.
AGATGGCACTATTACCATTTCGAATATCGGCGTTATCGGTGGCACTGTAGCAACTCCAATAATCAATAAGCCTGAAGCAGCTATTGTGGCATTAGGCCGAGTCCAAGAGTTACCGCGCTTCGATGCACAAGGTAATGTTGTGGCTCGTAAAATCATGACCGCAAGCTGGTCGGGTGACCATCGTATTATTGATGGCGGTACTATTGCTCGCTTTAACAAGCGCTGGCAGGAGTATCTTGAAGATCCAACCGCAATGCTTGTGCATATGGTTTAAAAGCTCTTTACAGCTACAAATAAAAACGCGGCTTCGGCCGCGTTTTTTTATGGCTGATTATCTGCTACACGATTCTTAGTTTAGTTGTGCTACCTGCAATTCGAGCTTCCCCAACCTCGTTCTCGATAACCTCATCTTCGGCATTTCCAATATAACGGCCTTCGGTGTCGTAGCAAGCGATGGGTAGGTCATCAATTATTAAAATGTAGTGTTTAACGGTGCCACGAATGCGATGCACACCATCGACGTCATGCAAAATGGCATGAGCAACAATAGGCTCAGCGTTACCGCGCTTTAAAGCATGATAATGCTGTGTTAACTCCAACACATTAATGCGATAGCCGCCGATCATTCCGGCAAAGGTTATTTGCCGCGGACGTGATTCAATAAATACACGTTTTAAATAAGCTTTAGGTGCGGTTTTACGATCGTAGTTATGTGGGTGACTCATGAAATTCTCCTTAAATGAAAGATCAACGCATTTAAAGAGAGTAATGCTATGTGTGTCTGATGGTTCCTGACATCGACAGGCACATCCTAAGCTTGGCTTAGTAACCACCTTACCCAGACTGGCAGGTTGGCGAGAGCATTGCTCTACTCTTAATGCAAAACCTACGATAGCAGAACTCGTTTTGGATGTCTAGCCGTCTACCTTTAATTGGCGCATTGTAGTTAAATCGTTTATATAACGATCACCAGTTACCTAATGGTTTGGGGAATTCAAATGAGAATCACGTTATTCACTTCATTGATGTTCGGGGTTTGCAGTTGGATTGGGTTATCAGCCGCGCCGTCGCAGGCAAATACACTGCCAGACGGTGAGGGTAAACAGCTTACGGAACAATTCTGTAGCTCTTGTCACAATACCAATCGCATCGTTTACAGTTCGGGTTACAGTCGCGAAGGTTGGCAAGAGCTCATTAGTACCATGATCGATCTACCCGAAGATACGTCGACATTGCTTAGCGACTATTTAGCCGCCAACTTCCCACCTAATAATAAACGTCAGCCTACTTTGATTGATGGCAATCAAGTGATCAGTTTTAAAGAGTGGGTGGTACCAACGTTGGGGCAGCGCCCTCGTGATCCCGTAGAAAGCGTTGACGGCTCAATTTGGTGGGCCGGCCAATGGGGGAATGTGATTGGTCGTATTGATCCCAAAACCGATGAAATGCAGGAGTTCACTTTACCCGCTAACGCAATGCCGCACACTGTGACCGCAGATGCCGCGGGCAATATTTGGTACACCGGTAATAAAAACGGAACGATCGGTCGCTTTAACCCGGCCACTGAAGAAATTACCGAATACCCAATGCCAGCCCCAAGCGCGCGGGATCCCCATAGTGCTATTTTCGATGCCAAAGGTACGCTTTGGTTTACCTTGCAACACAGTAATCAAGTAGGGCGGTTAATACCGGCAACTGGGGAAGTTACACTGGTACCTATGCCGACGCCAAACGCGGGCCCTTATGGCATTAAAATTGATGCTAATGGCACACTCTGGGTGGCTTGTAATGGCAGTAACTGTTTGGTTGAGGTTAATCCAGAAACCATGGCACTTAAAGAATATAAACTACCCGGCGACAACACCAAAGTACGCCGTTTAGATCTCACTAGCGACGGCATGATTTGGTATGTGAATTCAAGCCAAGGGCGGCTAGGCCGTTTTAACCCAAACACTGGCGCAGTAAAAGAATGGCCATCGCCAAGTGGTGCTAAGTCGCATCCCTATGCCATAGCGGTGGTGAACGATGTGATTTGGTACAACGAATCGGCGATGCGCCCTGATGCATTAGTTCGCTTTGATCCGCAAACGGAAAGCTTCCAGAATTGGGCGATTCCGTCGGGCGACATTTACGCGGGAATTATTAGACATATGCGCAAAACCGCCGATGGCAACTTACTTATTCATCAAGGCAGTACGAATCGCATTATGCTAGTAACGCTAGAAAATTAATTCTAGCGTTTTGCGATCATGCGGCGCACCAATCCAGGTGCAAAGCGCTGCAGCAACGGAGCGAGCTTAGACAGCCCAGCCCCTACCACAACCTCGGCTTTACCTGCTGCAATCGCTTGTAGCGACTTACGGGCGCATTCCTCGGCTGAAATACCACCAGCATTGTCGGGATCTTCTTTTCCTAGCGCGGAACCATCACCCGTTAATGAGTTATGCGCAACTTGGGTATTGATGAAACCAGGCAGTATCGAAGTCACAACGAGATTGTGCTCAGCAGTTTCAGCGCGCAGCGAATCCATAAACCCAATCACGCCAAACTTAGCACCGTTGTAGCCACTGCGTAGCTTGGTGCCGACTTTACCAGCGACACTGGAAACCGTGACAATTTGACCACTTTTACGTTCAATCATGCGTGGTAAGACTAATTTACTTAGTGCGACCACGGCAAAATAATCAATTTCCATCAATTGACGATAGACGCTGAGGTCAGTATCGATAATTGCTGAACGTTGCGAAACACCAGCATTGTTGATCAAGATATCGATGACTTGATCGCCGAGGGCGCTGGCGGCTGCATTAGCAGCTTGTTCAGGCTGGGCAAGGTCTAATGCTAAGACGCGATGGCGTTCAGGGTGCAGCAAGTTAGCTTTAACCTGTTCCAGCGCTGCTTGGCGTCGTGAGGTTAAAATCAAATGTGCACCGGCTTGGGCTAATTGTTCTGCCATGGCTAAACCGATGCCTGAAGAGGCACCGGTTAACCATACGGTTTTTCCTTGAAAGTAGGTCATTATAGATTCTCAGGTTAACCAGCAGGGTATGCGTAGCTAGCTTGGAAACCTAGTGGAATACCTAGCGTCCAGAAAATAATCAAGAAGGCCGACCACACAACTAACAATGTTAGTGAGAACGGCAGCATCATGGCAGCTAGCGAGCCAATACCCGTATTTTTAACGTAACGTTGGCAATACAACACGATTAACGGGAAGTACGGCAATAACGGCGTAATGATGTTACTCACTGAGTCACCAACACGGTACGCTGCTTGGGTTAAGTCTGGCGAATAACCTAATTGCATCAGCATAGGCACGAAAATAGGAGCGATTAGTGCCCACTTCGCCGACGCTGAACCAATGAAGAGGTTAATAAAGGCAACCAGTAGAATAATACCTACCATGGTTACGCCACCGGAAAGCTCTAATGAACTTAAGAAACCGGCACCTTTAATGGATAGCAAAGTACCTAAATTAGAATCACCAAAAGCTTTAATGAATAGCGCACAGAAGAATGCCATAACTACGTAATACGACATGCCTTCCATTGATTTGGTCATGGCACCGATGACATCTTGCGAGTTGGTAAAGTTACCGGAAATATAGCCGTGAACGATACCTGGCAGTACAAACAGCAAGAAGATTAAGGGGACTATCATTTGCATCAATGGGGCAGAAAATGACGCAAGTTCACCAGTAGCATCGGCCAGTGGGGTGTTTTCGAGCAAAGATGCCCACAATAACACACCAAGCCCAGCAACCATGGTTAAAACACCCGCGTAGAAGGCTTTACGGTCACGCGAGGTAACATCATCGAGTACCGGCATACCTTCTTGGTCACCGTCTACTTTTGAGTTAGCAATAAGACGCGGTTCAATAACGCGGTCGGTTAAGTACCAACCAACCAGCACCACGATAATTGAGGATACTGAGGTAAAGAAGTAGTTGTTTAAGGTATTTAATTGAATACTTGGGTCGAGAATTTGCGCGGCACTTTGCGTAAAACCCTGGATTAACGGGTCAATCGCTGAAGGTACAAAGTTCGCACTAAAACCACCAGACACACCGGCGAACGCAGCAGCAATACCCGCTAATGGGTGACGACCAGCTGCGTAGAAAATAACACCGCCTAAAGGAATAACGAGTACGTAGCCAGCATCAACAGCAGTATGGCTAACAATCGCCACCAAAATAAGTACCGGTGTTAGTAATGCCTTGGGCGTGACGTTCAACATCAGCTTAATGGCAACGTTAATAAAGCCACTGCGCTCGGCAACGCCGACACCTAACATGGCGACGAGTACTACGCCTAATGGCGCAAAGCCCATAAAGGTGTTGACCATATTGGCGAGGAAGTGCGCCATTTGGTCGCCAGCCAACAGGTTAGTGACGCCAACTTGTTCGCCGGTTAACGGGTGAACAGCGTCAAACTGAACGCCTGATAATAGAAAACTTGCCACCCAAACGATAATGAGTAGCCCAAAAAACATGACCGCTGGGTCGGGTAATTTGTTACCGACCTTTTCAACCGTATCGAGCATCCGGTTCAATAGCGAGGGAGATTCTTGCGAACCTGACATGATAAACCCCTTGTTTAATTGTTATTATGACTAAGACGAAAGTATCATACCCGACACGGAAGCAACAACAAGAGTGAAATCATGATTTGTGGAACAGATGAAGCAGGGCGCGGTCCCATTGCAGGGCCAGTTGTCGCTGCTGCAGTAATTTTAGATCCCACACAGCCGATTGAGGGCATTACTGACTCCAAAAAGCTTTCAGAGAAAAAACGGCAGTTGTTGAGCGAAGAGATAAAAGCGAAGGCGTTGTATTGGGCGATTGCGCAGTGCGATGCTGAAGAAATAGACCGTATTAACATATTGCAGGCATCGCTGTTAGCCATGAAGCGAGCCATTGAAGCCTTACCGGTGACTCCAAAGAAAGTGCTGGTTGATGGTAACCGTATCCCCGAGCTGAGTGTACCTGCAGAAGCTATCGTCGGTGGTGATGCCATTGAAGCTTGTATTGGTGCGGCCTCGATTTTGGCTAAAGTCGAACGGGATAGACAAATGGTAGAGTGGCATGAGGTATATCCAATCTACGACTTTGCCAAACATAAAGCTTACCCGACCAAAGCCCACTTACAGACACTGGAAGAGCATGGTGCCTGTAAGATTCATCGTCGCAGTTTCGCACCGGTTGCGCGCGCTATCGCAGCGGCGCAGTCCGATTAGAAACAGACGCGTTCAATGATGCGCTGTAGCTGTGCTTGAGCAGGTTTTATCTCAGCAACCTGAATAAACTCATCGGGTTGATGTGCCTGAGCAATGTTACCCGGCCCCATAATTATGGTTTGGCAACCAAGATCTTGCACAAACGGGGCTTCGGTGCAGTAATTTGCCGGCTCAAAAGCATTGCCAGTAATTTCTTCAGCAATTTTCACCACTTTTGAATCGGTATCACATCGATAGCCTGGAATTGGCTCGTGCATTGAAGCTAAGCAGACGGCGCCCGGGTATTGTGCTTTCACCTGTTCAAGACGATGGTCGATGAGGTCGTACAGTTCGCTAATTGCCATACCAGGTAAGGGGCGAATATCAATATGCAATTCACAGCACGCACAAATACGGTTGGCCGCATCGCCGCCGTGAATAGCACCGAAGTTCAAGGTCGGATAGGGCACTGCAAAGGTGTTATCGTGGAAGCGTTCGCGAAAATCTTGCTGTACCTTGCGTAGTTCGCCAATCACGTCGTGCATGATTTCGATGGCATTGATGCCTGCGGCAGGGTCAGAGCTATGGCCACTTTTACCAGTAATGCGCACCGCTTCAGTCATGTGCCCTTTATGGCTCACCACAGGAGTCATGGATGTAGGTTCACCAATAATGGCGTAATCAGGCTTAAAGTTTTTAAACGCCGATAGTTCGCGCGCACCGGCCATAGTGGTTTCTTCATCGGCGGTGGCAAGAATATATAACGGCTTCTTTAATTGGGTTAAATCGACTTGGCGTAGCGCTTCGATAACAAAGACAAAGAAGCCTTTCATATCGGCAGTGCCTAATCCGTAAATGCGACCATCGGCTTCGCGTAATTCAAACGGGTCTTGGGTCCAGCGACCTTCATCCCATGGCACGGTGTCCGTATGACCAGAAAGCAGTAAACCGCCTTCAGTTGCATCGGCAGGGAGGTATCGTGCTAAGAGGTTATATTTCCCCGATTGCTGCTTGAGTTCGTTAACTTCGATGTGAAAGCCGAGTTGTTCAAACCAGCCACCAAGTTTGTCGATAATAGCTTTGTTACTGGTATCCCAGCTGGGGTCTAAACAAGAGACTGAAGGTATCGCAATGAGTTCGCGATACATTTGTAGAAAGGAGGGTAGCTGTGACATCAAAGCGTTCCTTAATAGGGCTTAAGCAATGTGTCACAGCATACCTTATTTATTTAAAAGTGGTAACTTGCACGTAGACGAATTCCATCACCAAATTCACTATCTTGGTAACCGACGCCAACCGACAAATTAGAGTCAATGAAGTAATTCACACCAATTTGGTATTGGTTATCAGAACCACCACTGGTGTAATTCACCCAACCTAAACCACCGTAAAATTCAAATTGATCAACACGTTGACGCAAATTACCTTCAATACCGTAGAAGTTGCTATCAAAAGGACCAATATCAATGTGTCCAACGCGACCAGAGAAGTCAGCAGTTAAACCATTGTTCAGCCAAAAGTAACGGCCTAAACGAACGGCTAACGCATCTGCGCTAGAAGATGAGTTGGTGTCAAAGTTACGATAGTAACCGCCAACAAAGTACGGGCTATTGAAGGTGTATGAGCCTTCAGCAATGATACTATCACCACCGTCATGATCAGCAATGCCGAGGCTGGCATAGTTGTACGCTGAATGACCGCGCTGTGAATTCGTGTTTGCGTTTTGTGCGAACGCAGTGGTTGAAGCGAGCATACCGCCAGCAATTAATAAAGAAACAACAAGATTCTTTTGCAATGTCATCGTGATCTCCCACAGTTTTTGCTAAAATCTGAGGATAAAGGTAGCAAGCGTGCCATGTATAAGGAAGTTGGTTTACCCCTTATTTACCTACACATCAGATTAATGATTCATTTTAGCGCTTTTGGAAATTATATTCATGAAATCAATCCCTCATATTGACATGAGCCTTTACGGTCAAGATTTTGATGCTTTTGCCCAACACGTTGGCGAAGGCTATGAAACTAATGGTTTTGTTGCATTGACTCAACATGGTATTGATCAGCAGTTGATCGAGAATGCACTGAATAGTTGTCGTGAGTTGTTTGCTTTACCTGACGACGTGAAAAAGCAATATCACATTCCAGGTGGCGGCGGTGCACGCGGCTACACGCCTTTTGGTACTGAAATCGCAAAAGATGCGACGCACGTTGATTTAAAAGAATTCTGGCATGTTGGTCGTGAACTTGAAGGTGAAGCACCGTATCCGCAGCTGACACCTAACGTATGGCCAGCAGAGTTGCCTGAATTTAAAGAAAAGATTCTTAAGTTGTATGAAGCGCTTGACGCTTTAGGTTTACAAGTATTAGAAGCTCTAGCTGTGTACTTGAAGCAGCCACGTGATTTCTTTAATAACAAAGTAAACTTTGGTAACTCGATTCTACGCCCGTTGCACTACCCACCAATTATTGATGAAGACACGCCATCAGTGCGCGCCGGTGCTCATGAAGATATTAATGTGTTGACCTTATTGGTCGGTTCACGTGAGCCAGGTTTAGAAGTATTAGCTAAAGATGGTAGCTGGATTCCGGTAACTATTATCGAAGGTGCTATTATTTGTAACGTCGGTGATATGTTGCAACGCATGACCAATGGCGTATTGCCGTCAACGACCCACCGTGTGGTTAACCCACCGGCACCTTATAGTGCAAAATCACGTTACTCGATTCCATTTTTCTTGCACTTTAATCCAGACGTGATGATTAGCCCGCTTGAAAGTTGTATTAACGAAGAGAATCCGCAAAAGTTTGAGCCTATTTCGGCTGATGATTATTTAATGGAGCGATTACGCGAAATCGGCTTAATCAAATAATATGAAAAACATACTAAAAACAGCATTGCTGATATCAGGAATAAGTTTAGTGGGATGTGCGCAGGTGGAAGAGCCTGCGCAACCGTTTCAACTAGCTATTGCTCATATTAATGACCACCACTCTCATTTATCGCCACATGATCGCACTGTGATTGAACATGAAGGCGAAACTTATCAAGTTCAAAGCGGTGGCTTTGGCGCCGTGGCGACTAAAATACAGCAAATAAGAGCAGGTCATAAACACGCGTTAGCGCTCCACGCTGGTGATGCTGTGGCTGGTACTCTGTTCTATACGCTGTTTGCTGGCGCCGCTGATGCTGAACTGATGAACCAAATTTGTTTTGATGCTTTTGCCCTAGGTAATCATGAATTTGATAACGGCGATAAAGGCTTAAAGTTCTTCTTAGATGCCTTAGCCCAAGGCGATTGCGGTACGCCAGTGTTGGCCGCTAACGTGAAGCCTGAAGTTGGTGTTTCACCATTAACGCCAAAAACCCCTTGGGATAGTTTTCAACCATTTACCATTTTTAAAATGGGAACGGAGAAAGTGGGTTTAATCGGTCTCGATATAGCTATCAAGACCAAGCAATCGTCGCAGCCCGATAAAACCACCATGTTTGCTGACGAATACGAAACCGCCGCGTTTTATATCGAAAAGCTTCGTGCTCTAGGCATCGAAAAAATTGGTTTGCTAACCCACACCCAATATGAAAATGATATTGAGCTAGCGCAAAAACTGCCGGCGTTAGATTTTATTGTGGGTGGTGATTCACATACCTTGCTCGGTGATTATGGCCAGTATGGCTTGCCAGAAGAAGGGCCTTACCCAACGGTTGTTAATAACCTTGAGGGTGCGCCAGTATGTATTGTTCATGCGTGGCAATACAGCCAAGTTGTTGGCGAGCTCGTTATCGATTTCAATGGTGATGAAGTTAGCAATTGTGGTGGTCAACCGCATTTGTTACTCACTCCTGAAGTTCCTGCAGTATTAGCTGAGCAGGCTCTGATCTCAGTTGTCACGCCTGATCCAGAAGTGGAAGCTCTGCTGGTTCAATACCAACAGCAGTTGGACACGCTCACCCAACAAGTAGTTGCCATTGTCGATGAGCGTTTATGCATGCGCCGTATGGGCGTTGCCACTTCTGAAGATTGTGGCCTGGGGCGTCAATCCGATGCTCACAGCGCAGTTGCTCAAGCGTTTTTATATAGCGCACCGCAAGCTGATTTTGTTTTACAAAATGGTGGTGGTGTTCGTGGTGAGTTCCAAGCTGGCCCGCTGACTGTTGCTGGCGTATATGATGTACTGCCATTTGCAAATACCTTGGTGGAAGTACAAATTACCGGAACAGAAGTGAAGCTGGTGTTAGAGCAAGCCCTTGCTTATGCGTTATCTGCTGGGGGTTCTGATGGTGCCTACCCACATGGTGCCGGAATTCGCTTTGATGTGGACCTAACCGCCACAGACGGTAACCGGGTAACTAATCTTGAAGTGAATCAGCAGGGGCAATGGCTGCCTTTAGTTGACTCCGAAACTTATGTAATGATTACCAATAGCTTCCTGTCGATGGGGCGCGATGGTTGGCATGAACTTGCCGATATCTATGCCGACGGACGGGTGAATGATACTTTTGTAGATTACGCACAATCTTTTGTCGACTGGGCCCGTACTCAAAAAATAATAAAACGGCCGAAACAACATAGCACTCAGAACTATACGGCTAATGAATGACCATAAACAAAGTATCAGATACGGCACGCTTTGATTTATTAGTGGTGGTGCTGGCGCTGTTAACAGCGTTCGGCCCACTATCTATCGACATGTACTTACCAGCTTTCGGTGACATTGCCGATAGCTACAATACCGAAACTAACCGCGTTGAACTGTCACTAACCTCCTTCTTTTTGGGGCTGTTTATCGGCCAGTTGCTGTATGGCACGGCCAGTGACCGATTCGGTCGTAAACCACCGTTATACTTTGGCTTAGTGCTGTATATCATCACGTCTATCGCCTGTGCTTATGCGCCTAATCTCGAATCCTTGATAGTTTTGCGGTTTTTCCAAGCTATTGGTTCCTGTGCTGGCTTGGTTATTGCGCGTGCCATGGTGCGTGATTTATACACGCCGCAAGCTTCTGCCCAAGTATTCTCTTTACTGATCTTAGTGATGGGAATCGCACCTATATTAGCGCCATTGATCGGTGCTTATGTAACTGTGACATTGGGATGGAATGCGATATTCATCATCGTGGCGGCATTGGCCGTTGCTTGTTTGGCTGTGGTTCACGTGCGATTACCTGAAACACGAGCGCCTAACAAGGCGATCCGAATTCGTAGCAGTTTGCCGATTTATTGGGGTGTTTTGCGCGATCCTAGCTTTATTCGCTACTCATTAAGTGGTGGATTATCACAATCGGGATTGTTTGCTTATATCACGGCGTCGCCATTGGTATTTATTGAGCACTTCAATCTAGCACCGACGCATTACAGCTGGTTATTTGGGGTTAACGCGATAGGCATTATCGGCTTAGCGCAGTTTAACGCTTGGCTGTTACGCCGCTACGACTCGCGGAAAATACTAAATAAATCACTGCCAGTATTAGGTGCAGTTTCGCTGCTCTTATTCGCAGCTGGTTACTATGAATGGGGATTCTGGGGCATATTAATTCCGGTGTTTCTGTACATTAGTACGCTCGGTATGGTGTTTCCCAATGCCATGGCGGGAGCACTGGCTGAGCAGCAAGAACGCGCGGGTTCGGCCTCAGCAGTAACTGGTAGCTTGCAGTTTTTAATTGCCGGAATTATCTCAGCGCTGGTAAACGTTGCAGGGCATTACAATCCGCTAGCGATGGTATTTGTGATGGGGACTTGTGGAATGGCTTCGTTGACTGTTTATCGATTACTACGCCCGCGATAAAGCGGGCGTTTCATCAATTCTTATCTAGTTACGGCGTGTAGTAGGTCGGTGTATTGATACCAACCGGCATATCTAAACCAAACACCCAGAATAAGAACAAGGCGCTCCAGCCTAATAAGAATACGATGGTGTAAGGCAACATCATCGCAATCATAGTGCCGATTCCGGTATCTTTCTTATACCTCACAGCTACGGCAAGTATCAGCCCGAAATAACTCATCATTGGCGTAATAATATTGGTTACTGAGTCACCGATACGATAGGCCGCTTGAATAACTTCTGGCGCATAGCCGATTAACATCAACATAGGCACGAAGATTGGGGCGGTAATGGCCCACTGAGCCGACGCTGAGCCTAGCATTAAGTTTACGAAGGCACACATCAAGATAAACAGAATAAAGACCGCAGGGCCTGTTAAACCGATTTCTTGTAAAAAGGTTGCGCCTTTAATCGCAAAGATACTACCGAAATTAGTCCAGCCGAAGAAGGCAACGAACTGGGCAGCAAAGAATACCAATACGATATACATGCCCATGGTACCCATGCTTTCAGACATGGCATCGATAACATCGCGGTCACTGCGCATGACTTTAGTGATGCGGCCGTATACGTAACCAGGAATCGCAAAGGTAATAAAGATAAAGGTGACTATACCTTTTAAGAAGGGTGAACCTGCAACACCACCAGTTTCTGGGTTACGCAGCATACCCCATTCAGGTACAACGGTGAGCGCGAGTAAAACTCCTAGGAATAGAAAGCTTAAACCAGCGCCGATAAGGCCGCGCTTTTCAATCGGGCTTAAGGCTTCAATGTTTTGCTCGCCTAAATTAATAGTGGCTTCGCTAGGGTCGTATTTACCCAGTTTAGGTTCGACAATTTTTTCTGTAACCACGGTACCCATGACTGCGATCAATAAGGTCGAGATCATCATGAAGTACCAGTTCGCTTCTGGGCCAACGTAGTAGTCAGGGTCAATGAGGTTAGCCGCTTGCGTGGTGATACCTGCTAATAGCGGGTCGACCGTACCAATCAAAAGGTTAGCACTGTACCCAGCGGACACTCCCGAGAATGCCGCCGCTAAGCCAGCTAAAGGGTGGCGACCCAAGGAATGAAATATCATGGCTGAAAGTGGTACTAGCACCACATAGCCTAGTTCAGAAGCTGTATTCGATATGACGCCAGCGAATACGACTGCAATGGTAACCATACGCGGGTGTGCATTCATCACCAAACCGCGCATAGCAGCGGAAAGCATACCTGAACGCTCAGCGATACCGACACCTAGTAAGGCAACCAGTACCGTTCCTAAGGGCGTAAAGCCGGTAAAGTTAGTTACTAAGCCAGTAACGATGCGTTGTAAACCTTCAGCGTTAAAGAGGCTGACCACTTCAATGACAGCGCCACCTGGGCGAGGGTCTTGGGCACTGAGGCCAAAATAACTAGCAATACCACTTAACACCACCACACCTAAAGCAAACAATGCGAATAAGGTAATCGGGTGCGGCAGCAAGTTGCCTAAGTATTCAACCGTATCAAGAAAGCGCGTAAATGCACCGCGTTTTTGCGGCGTCGAGGATGCTTGCGTCATGCAATTTCAGCTCCTATATAGATTTCGTTTTTAATTTTAAGGGCTGAATTGTACACACAAAAAAGGCCAACCGCGAGGGCTGGCCTTGAATGAGGGAAAATACAGTCCATTAATGCTTATGCGACTGCCGATTCTATCTTAGCGTTTTTTAATGCAAAGTTACGTGCAGCCTTACCCGCCATTAAGTCTTCAGGCGCAAAATCATCAACGTTGATAACTTGCAGACGACCTTGTTCTGCGCGCTCTAACAGGGCAACTTCTTCGTCATTAAGGACACCGAGCTCTTTACCTTTAGCTGCCACTTGGTCTAAGAACATAAATGGCATGCGACGGTCATCGGCTGCTTTACGAACACGATCAAACAGTTCTTCAGCAGCAATGACATCACGCAAGGTTTGTTCTAACACACCAAAGTGACCTTCAGGAGCTATAAATTGGCCTTCAACTAAACGGTCGCGGCTCGCATTGGGTTGCAATAAGATCTTAGCAACCTTGCTATCCAAACGATCGGAAGGGCGTTTAACAAAGCGACCGAACGGGTACATCACCACTTTCATGGTTTTACCGACAGGGCCAAAGTTATCTAACAACGCCAATTGGCTTTCTTGAAGCTTGTACAAGGTATCTTGTAACGCCCAATGCACTAACGGTAAGTCTTCCTGCGGACGACCTTGGTCATCAAAGCGCTTCAATGTTGCAGAAGCAATAAATAGGTAGCTCAGCATGTCGCCTAAGCGGGCTGAAATACGTTGCTTACGCTTAAGTTCACCACCTAACACACCCATAGCAACATCAGAAAGCAACGCTAAGTTCGCGCTAAAGCGGTTCATTTGCTTGTAGTAAGTTGCTGTGCTGTCGTTATACGGGGTGTTAGTAAAACGCCAGAAGCCAAGGCCATGGGTTAATGAGCGTACAAAGTTGCTCATACCAAAGCCAATATGGCCAAAGATCGCTTTATCAAAGCGTTTCAAGCCTTCAGCATCAGTTTCTGCCGAGGCAAGCATTTCTTCTAACACGTAGGGGTGGCAACGAATGGCACCTTGGCCGTAAATCATGAGGTTACGGGTTAAGATATTCGCGCCTTCAACGGTAATGGCAACAGGAACACCTTGGTAGCCACGGCCTAAATAGTTACTTGGGCCTAAGCAGATACCTTTACCACCGTGAATATCCATGGCGTCATCCATGCACTCACGAAGTTTTTCCGTCATGTGGTATTTGGCAATGGCAGAAATCACCGATGGTTTTTCACCAAGGTCGATACCTTTGGTGGATAGGGTAGTTACGGCATCCATGAGGTATGCGTTACCAGCTAAACGGGCAAGTGCTTCTTGTACGCCTTCCATTTTACCTACCGGTAAGCGGAACTGGCGACGAATGTATGAGTAAGCACCAGTGGCCACAGCCAATGACTTTACGCCACCTGCACTGTTCGACGGCAGGGTGATAGCACGACCCACTGACAAGCACTCAACCAGCATACGCCAGCCTTTACCGGCCATTTCGGCACCACCAATAATGTAGTCTAAAGGTACAAATACATCGGTACCGCGAATTGGACCATTTTGGAAAGGGACGTTTAATGGGAAGTGGCGACGACCAACTTCAACGCCTTCTATATCGTGTGGAATCAGCGCTGCAGTGATGCCAAGATCTTTGGTATCACCGAGTAGGCTATCTGGGTCATAGAGTTTAAACGCTAAACCAAGCACGGTCGCAACCGGCGCTAAGGTGATGTAACGCTTATTAAAGTTAAGGCGAATACCTACAATTTCTTTGCCTTCCCATTGGCCTTTACAAATGACGCCAGTATCAGGGATAGAGCCGGCATCTGAACCTGCTTCAGGGCTGGTTAAGGCAAAGCATGGAATCTCTAAGCCTTTGGCTAAGCGTGGCAGGTAGTAATCGCGTTGTTCTTTGGTACCGTAGTGTTGTAGCAATTCACCTGGGCCTAATGAGTTAGGAACCCCTACGGTTGATGCAAGAATAGTACTTACACCCGCTAACTTCTGTAGCACGCGAGATTGTGCGTAAGCAGAGAATTCTAAGCCACCATATTCTTTCTTAATGATCATGGCGAAGAACTTCTGATCTTTGAGGTACTGCCAAACATGCTCTGGCATATCGGCAAGCTCATGGCTGGCTTCCCAGTCATCAAGCATTTTACATACTTCTTCGCATGGGCCGTCGAGGAATGCTTGTTCTTCAGCGGTTAACTCAGCTTTTGGAATGCTGTGCAATTTGCTCCACTCAGGCGCACCGCGGAAAAGCTCGCTTTCCCACCAGGTTGTACCTGCGTCAATTGCGTCTTTTTCAGTTTCCGAAATTTCAGGCATAACCTTGCGGTACGCGCCCAATAGATATTTTGCAAGTACACCTCTGCGGAAAGGCGTAAGGTTAAGTGGCAACAACACCACAGCTAGTAGCGTCCACAGTACTGGACCAACAATATCCATCCAGCTACCAATAGCGAACATGCCAACTAGCGCAACACTAGTGACCAACAGCGAGCTGCGGAAATACACAAAGCCACCCATAACCAAGATGGTGGCGATAACCCAAAAGGCGACACTCATATTCAGACTCCATTATAGTTTTTCAGAGGTCAGACCAGATAAACTTACCACGAGCGTAGTCAATTTAATAGCTATTTTCAAGTGAATTTAGTGGGTAAACTTTTTAGCTGTGTTAAGGTCTTAACAGTAACTGAATGAATTCATAGGATGTTCTCAATGCGAGTAATATTTAGCGCTGTAGCATTTGTTATAAGTATTTCGAGTGCCTTTGCGGTACCTGCCCAAGCGGCAGAGCTTTTGCCTTATAAAGCACACTATGACGTGCTGCGCGGAAGTAGCAATTACGGCGAAGCGCTGCGCGAGCTTGAACAAGAAGCTGATAGTAATAAATACAAGCTCTATACCGAAACCGAAATTAGCTTGTTATTTCTGTCTGATCGCCGTCGCTTTTGGACTGAGTTTAACTTTGTTGATGGCCAGGTAAAAAGCGAGAAATTTGACTACAAACGTAGCGGTACCGGCAGTAATAAGAGCTTTGCAAGTCGCTTTGATTATGCAGCTAAGCAAATTATCAATACCAAGAACGGCGCAATTGTTGAGGTAGAGTGGCAAGAGCAGCGAATTGATGAGGCTTCGCATCTTGAGCAACTGCGATTTGATTTGCAAACACAAAGCAACGAGCTTTTGGAATACGTGGTGCTCGACGAGAAAGGTCGCAGTGACGATATGCGCTATCGCATTATCGGTGAAGAGCAGTTGCAACTACCTTACGGTGCCGTAACAGCAATAAAAGTAGAACGGGTACGCGAACATTCATCACGCGAAACTAGCTATTGGTTTGCGCCAGAATTGGATTATGTGTTGGTACAAATGACGCAGCGCGATGATGGCGAGGAAGTAGCTACCTTGCAACTGCGTCGATTACAAAACTAATTAGTCTTCAGCGTATCCGGCAGGGCCTAGTCGCTGGCCATCAAGCTCGGCTTGGTGGTCAGTAAGCTTTAAGCGGTCAGCACAAAACCATTGCACCACCAGCGGATAGATTGCATGTTCTTGCACGTGAACACGTGCTTGCAGCTCATCCACAGTATCACCTTCGAACACCGGCACCTTGGCTTGTAATACCACCGGGCCACCGTCAAGCTCTTCAGTCACGAAATGAACGCTAACACCATGCTCGCTATCACCAGCATCGAGTGCGCGTTGGTGGGTATTCACACCTTTATACTTAGGCAAGAGTGACGGGTGAATATTGAGCATTCGACCGTGGTAATGACGGGTAAAGTCGGCGGTAAGAATACGCATGAAGCCGGCAAGAATTACCAGATCTGGCTGATAGCTATCAACCAGCTTCAAAAGTTCGGCGTCGTAGTCTTCACGAGTGTCAAAATCACGGTGCGAAAGCACAGCAGTGTCAATGCCTGCTGCTTGGGCTTTATCTAAACCAGCCACGCCAGCTTTATTGCTAATAACAGCAACAACGTTACCAGCAACTTTTTGAGCTTGGCAGGCCTCAACGATGGCCTGCATATTGGTACCAGAACCGCTAATTAAAACGACAATACGCTTCATTCGTTGATTTCTACCTGAGGTTCGTCGCCGTTACGGTCTGCTACCACACCAATTTGCCATGCATCTTCACCGTGCTCACGTAGCAGGGCAATAGCGTCATTGGCTTGGTCAGCAGGTACTGCCATGATTAAACCGACACCACAGTTAAAGGTGCGGTACATTTCTTTAGTGGTCACGTTGCCGTTTTCTTGTAACCAATTGAATACCAGTGGCCATTCCCAGCTGCTGCCATCGATAACCGCTTTTGCTGAGTCAGGAAGAACACGAGGAATGTTTTCCCAGAAACCGCCGCCAGTAATGTGTGAAATAGCGTGCGCTTCATATTTCTCTAACATCGCGAGCACAGATTTAACGTAGATTTTAGTCGGTGCTAATAAGTGCTCAGACAATGGCTTGCCATCCAACTGTTCGTTGGCAACATCAGCTTCGCTAACTTCAATGATTTTACGAATCAAAGAGTAGCCATTTGAGTGAGGGCCGGTGGATGCTAAAGCAATTAATGCATCGCCTGGAGCAACTTTAGTGCCATCAATAATGTTGGCTTTCTCAACTACACCAACACAGAAACCAGCGATATCGTAGTCGCCTTGTGAATACATGCCCGGCATTTCAGCAGTTTCACCACCGATTAATGCACAGCCTGCTTGTACACAACCTTCACCGATACCCGTTACTACGTCTGCAGCGACATCAACGTCAAGCTTGCCAGTGGCGTAGTAATCTAAGAAAAACAGTGGCTCTGCACCTTGCACAATCAAGTCATTCACACACATGGCTACTAAGTCGATACCTACAGTGTCGTGCTTCTGTAGATCGATAGCTAAGCGTAATTTAGTACCAACGCCGTCGGTTCCAGAAACTAATACCGGCTCTTTATATTTGGTAGGGAGTTCGCACAATGCGCCAAAACCACCAATATTACCCATAACTTCAGGGCGTTTGGTGCGTTTGGTTACTCCTTTAATACGTTCAACCAGGGCATTACCTGCATCAATATCGACACCGGCATCTTTGTAACTTAGTGATGGTTTTTGATTGCTCACGGGTTTCCTCGGCTCGTGCAATAAATATTGCGCGCAAGTTTATCACTTTAGCCGCCGCTGTGCGATATACTATCCACTTAAACGGAACAATTTTAGTTGGATTCCAAAAAACTTATGCCCACAAATCATTCGGTAGAGATCGTGGTTGCGCAGCGCGAACATTTGGATGCGCTGGAACAAATTGAAACGGCAAGTTTTGATACTGACCGTATAAGTCGACGCAGCTTTCGTCGCTTTATCGATCAAAGCATAGGTGACTTTAAGGTCATGCTCGTGAACCAACAGGTCGTGGGTTATTACATCGTTCTTTATCGTCAAGCGACAGAGCTCGCGCGACTCTATTCCTTAGCTGTTGCTCCCCACCATCGTCGCCGTGGTTATGGCAGTCAATTACTTGAAGCCGCAGAGGCCGATGCCGACAAACACTTTAGTTTATTTCTGCGACTGGAAGTGAAAACAGATAACCATGCAGCCATAAGCATGTATCACCGTGCTGGCTACTACGACATGGAAATTCGCGCAGAATATTACGAAGATGCCAGCGATGCCGTGGTTCTGCAAAAACTTTTACCGCGATTTGATGCAGTGGCTGGCGGTTTAAAGAAACAGCGCCTAGCGCCGTACCGCACCCAAACCACTGAATTTACCTGCGGCCCAGCCAGTTTATTAATGGCTATGGCACATTTTGATATACCAACCAATAATGCACACCATGAAGAACTAGAAATTTGGCGTGAGGCCACCACCATATTCATGACCTCAGGGCATGGTGGCTGTGGCCCTCATGGGTTAGCCCGAGCGGCGTTGAAACGCGGTTTACAGGTTGAACTTCGAGTCAGTGAGGCAGGGCCATTGTTGTTAGATTCGGTGCGCTCCCTCACTAAAAAAGAAATTATGGCGCGCATTCAAGATGCCGATATTGCCGCGCTAGAACAAGCACAAGTTCCGATTCATATCGGCGATTACAGCTTGGCTGAGTTGATTGAAGATTTAGATGAGGGGAAGTTGGTGATGGCGCTGATCAGCACTTATGTGTTTGATGCCAGCAAAGCACCCCATTGGGTGCTCATTTGCGCAGCTGATGAATCTTATATTTATATCAATGACCCTGACCAAGATAGCTTTCCTTGGCAGTCGCCGGCAGAACGTCAGTATTTGCCGATTCCGCTTGCTACCTTTCGCCGAGCCTATGGCTTTGGCAAAAGAAAACAGCAAGCGGCGGTCGTGCTAAGTGCCGCTTCTTAGTTACAGCCAACCTTTGCGCTTAAAGAACCAATAAGGTGCGAAACCAGAAAGTAACATGGCAATAATTGCGCCAGGGTAACCTAATTGCCAGGCCAGCTCCGGCATAAACTCAAAGTTCATCCCGTAAATACTAGCGATTAGCGTTGGTGGTAAAAACACAACCGCCGCGATGGAGAAAGTTTTGATGATTTGGTTTTGCTCGATATGAATGAAACCCTGGGTAGAGTCCATTAAGAAGTTTATCTTATCGAACAAGAATGTCGTGTGTGCCATCAGAGTTTCTAAGTCACGATTCATTTCATGCAATAGTTCACGTGAAATATTGATCTGACTGATATGGCGCAGTAAAAACGACACATCACGCTGGGTATCAAGCAAGCACAAACGCATTTTCCCGTTACTATCTTCAAGCTTGGCCAACTGACCAATGGCTTCTTCCATGTCGGAATTATCATCTTCCAGCACTGAGTAGCTTACATCTTCTAAAGCACGATGGATGTCTTCGAGCGTATCCGCGTGGTTTTCAATTTTTTGATCAAGTAACAGCAGGAGGAGCTCTTTAGCATCATTACATAGCACCTGCCCACGACGAGCGCGCATGCGCAATAATCTAAAGTCTGCCACTTCAGTATCACGAATGGTAATTAACCGGTAACGGCCATCTATATTCTGCAATATACAGGCAACAGAAACGGTTTTATGCCGACCATCAACCGGCGCCAGGAAGAGGGCGTGTACGTGTAAGCCTGCTTCATCAATAAAGCATCGCGCTGACGCTTCGATTTCATCAACATCGTCGGTTTCTGGCAGTTCAACTTTCAATAAACTACTTAAATACTCACGTTCTTCGTCGGTGGGTTCAACGGCGTCGATCCAGGCCGCTTCACGAATTTCGCTAAGCGTAGGGTGAGTGCTTAATACTTCTTGAATGTGGCCATTGTCGGCAATGCTGAATAAGCGCAACATAGGGCGGGCTCCTCTTTCGTGTTCGCTGATGGCAGGGAGTATTACTTAACCGTCGAATTGTACCTCAAAGCAACTGATATATCAGCTTAAAAGAAGTCAATCTATTAGCTGACAAGCTGCAAGGGATAATGTTATACTATATATAACCTTAGGGGCTGATATGGATTCGACGGGATACACGAAACCCAAGGTGCATGCCGAGGTGAGGCAGGCCTCGTAAAAAGCCTCAACTTAATAGTTGCAAACGACGACAACTACGCTCTAGCGGCTTAATAACCCGCTATGCCCGAGCCCTAGCGCTTTGTCTGTGAGACTAGGATCACTCGGTTCACCCCAAAGCAGACTCGCGTGGAGGCTTCGCCCGTAGCCAAAGCGTTAAAACTAATCGGGATCGTCACTTAAGTAGCCTGTCTGTCGGCGACTTGGTGATTAACTAAAAGACTAGACTAAGCATGTAGTACCGAGGATGTAGGTATTGCGGACGCGGGTTCAACTCCCGCCAGCTCCACCAATGCCAGAGCCAGCGCACACCGCGCTGGCTCTACTTTTCCTAGCAATAACAAGGCGCTGCGCCTATTTCAGTTGGTTGAGCAAGTTCGCTCGAGTACCCTTGAATACCCCCTAAAAGCCCAAAACACCCCCCCTTTATGTACGCTTGGTGCCAACTTTTTACTTCCAAATACCTTACTAAATCGAGTTTTACGCGATTACGAGCGCTATGACTTGGCGCAAGCAAATCGATTGTTGAGCGACATCCAAGACTTTGTACGTATTAAGGATCTCAATTTGTCAGAGCCAGATACGCATAGTCACTTTGCCAATACCCAAGCGACCGCTTGTCGCAAAATCCGCAGTGAGTACCCCCATGACATGGCGTTGCGTATTTGTATGCAACGCTTTGCGCTGTATCAATTGGGTGAATTGAAGTTTAGCGATGACGCGATATTAAAGCGGTTAAGTGACCGCGCTTTTTGGTTGCGTCGTATTCGCGCAAAGAGTAACGAAACTATCGCCGAGGTAGAGCGATTACTGCACTTAGTGAGTGCGCGGCGCGGTTTGTACTGCGGTGATAAAACCATGGCGAGATATGAAGAATCGCAGGTTAAGAGTGAAGAATTCTTAAACCGCAGTATGTTAGTTTCGGAAGATGGGGAACACGTAAGCCTTGCCGAGATTAGTAAACACAATATAACCAACCCCGATATATTGTTCGCAGAATGGATGGTGCGCGTACGTGGGTTTGAGCAAGTAGCCGAACAATATAATCATGTGGCGGTCATGGCCACCATTAGCACACCGTCAAGAATGCACCCGATCATGAAAGCCAGCGGTAAAGCCAACCCGAAGTTTGATGGCACGTCACCGAAACAAGCCCATGATTACTTAAACCACGTTTGGCAACTAATTAGAGCGAAGCTATCACGTTCACACATCGCACCTTATGGAATGCGCGTTGCCGAACCTAATCATGATGGCACACCTCATTGGCACATATTGCTGTTTGTATCGCCTGAACAGTTAAAACCGCTCAAGAAAGTAATTAAGCATTACGCGCTCAAAGATAGCGCGCATGAAAAGGGTGCTAACCAGTATCGCGTAAATTTCGTGGATATTGATCCAAAAAAAGGATCGGCGGCTGGTTATCTCGCGAAATATATAGCAAAAAATATTACAGGCATAAAAGGTGCAAACGTGTGCGACGCGGGCGGCGGGATGGCCGCGCGGCGCACTCGTGCTTGGGCTTCTGCCTATGGTATACGTAAATTTGCCCAAATAGGTGGGCCGAGTGTAACGGTCTGGCGAGAGCTGCGACGCTTACCCGAGCCTGTGCAAGATGAACAACTAGAAGCACTTCGACAAGCCGCGGATTCATCCAATTGGGCCGCATTTTGTCTATTGATGGGCGGGGTAGGTCAAATGGCTGAATATCAAGTCAAACCGTTATATTCCAATTCTGATAGTGACGTCGCAGAACACGAATTAAAGAACCTAAATCATTACGGAGAACCGCGCCGACCACGTGTAATTGGTTTGAAGTCGTCTAGGTATGAGGTACTGACCAGAGTAAAGCGTTGGTACTGCGTATCGATACCAGAACCACCGGAAGAACAAGTGATGTGGCACTAGCGTGACTAAAAATAAACAGCACTCGTAAAGCGAGAGATTACGTGGTGCCTGCGATAGGAAAATCATTCCAAAATGACAGAAGCCAGCCCCCTGCAAACGCAAAAAAGTAGCGAAGTCGTCTGCCGAATGCTGAATGGGGTTTTTACTGAGCCGCTGAAGCGGTTTAGCCGACCAAAGGTCGGCTGAATCGATGAAGTGGCCTTGGACTTGTGTAAATAACTGTACGGTAATTAAAGGCGATTAGAATATGGGTAAAAAATTAGGCATAAAAAACATGACGTTCACACATGCCGAGGCCGTTGAGCTTATTCATTGCGCGGTGCATCCATTAGACACAGAGTCGCCAACGATCAGCCAGATAGGCGTAGTTGTCGGCTTATTGGATATGAATGATGAAGTGGAATTAATCGTTAAATTTCAGTCATCAGTAAGCCAATTCACAAAATCTGAGTTTGTTACGAAGTTTCAGGTTGAGTGTTGACATAATGTTGGGTGCTGGTTATGGTTGATTCGTGGCTGTCTAAAAAACACACACTATATATTAAAAATTTTAAAAAAGCAGAGGCGGTGGCATATAAGGGCCCCATCGCCACAAACTTAATAAGACTACACTATCAATTTATATTTCTGCATATCAACGCAAGCCCAGTTAAAGACAGCCTAATTCGCATCGCGTATCGACAGAGCTTCTGTTCTGCGCGTTTGGTTGGATTGCAGCTTTTAGCTGCTCTAAGCGTTTTGGTGCAAGAAATGCAGAAATTACCTATTAAATGGGTAAGGCTTGATAAATTCTGTCAAGTAACGGGCTTTACCCCCAAATCAGTATATGCCTTAGTGCGTAATGGTCGCTGGATGATCTCCAAGCACTTTATTAAGCGTGGCCGTCGCCTTTATATCAATATCGTTGAATACGAACGATGGGTAGAGAGGGGCTAACTTAGTGATAAATTCTGGATATCCTGGTATTAGCCTGGGCAAGCAATCGATTCGTATGGAGTTTTTGTTTAATGGTCGCCGTTGCCGCGAAACCGTTCGTGTTGCACCGTCACCTGAGAATATTAAACGAGTAAAGGCTAAACGAGATCGAGTGGTGATGCTTATACAGTTTGGTGAGTTTGATTATGCTCGGGAGTTTCCCGAAAGTAAGCATGCTTATGAGCTGTCAAATGACAAGGCATCATTGCTAACGGTTGCGGAAATGTGTGAGCAGTGGTTTAAGCAAAGCCATAAAAATTGGGCATACAGCACGTTAAAAGCGAATAGCGGAAGAATGGATAATCATATTATCCCTAATTTCGGTCATATTCGTGTAAGTGACTTCAAGCCGTCTGACTTTCGAGAATGGCAAACCAAGACCACGCTCAATCCTAAAACGGCGAATGAGGTGCAAAGCCTACTTAGCCAAGCATTCGACTTTTTGGTGTTTGACGACGTCATCGAGCGCAACCCAATGAAAAGCGTGAAGCGGATGAAAGTGGAGCGTAAAGAAGTTCAGCCGTTCAATTCAGACGAACGTGAACGCATTTTGGCGGCACTGCCTGAGGGATATGCGCGTGACTTTTATGAGTTCGCATTTTGGACAGGGTTGAGAACAGGTGAGCAAATAGGTTTGCGCTGGGAAAACGTTGATCTAGATCGAGGCGTTGTTTTTATTCGCGAATCAATCGTGAAAGGGCGTAAAACAGGCACAAAGACAACTGGAAGCAATAGAACACATGAGCTGCACGAAAAAGCGCATGCAGTGTTAGTCCGCATACCAAATAGAACGGGCTTTGTATTTCGTGATCCTAAAACGGAGCAACGATGGAAGTATGATGGCGTACCTCGAGAGCGCTATTGGCAACCTGCAATTAAAAAGGCTATGGTCAGGTATATAAAACCATATGCGTGTCGACATACCTACGCATCAGTCATGTTAACAAGCGGAGAGAACCCGATGTGGGTAGCCCGGCAGTTAGGGCACAAGGATTGGGGAATGATAAGGAAAGTATATGGACGTTGGGTTAGTTAAGCGCTTAATTCCAAAATATTTTTTACATCGAATAATTATTTCAGGAATGATAACGCGAACATTATTTGCACTAGTTATTATTTTTTTAGTTCTTTCAATTTTTATACCGGAACTTCTTGCTATAACTGGCTCTTTTATTATTGGAACCGTAGCGATGTATAATAATGATTTACAGCGCGAAGTAGAACGCATTAATTATGACGTGCAGAGAGCTCAAATTATAAATGAATTCCAAAATATGCTTATTAGCATAACGCACGCATTTTTAGGAATTCGAAAAAATTATGAAGATTATTTCGCGGAGGTAGAGGGGGCCGATAAAAAGTTTAATAGGTATGTAAATATTCCATATATAGCTTATATTCCTAAGTTTGAGGCATATGAAATAAGACAGTTAGTATCTAAACTAAGCTTTACGGGTGCTTTAATATCTCCAAATGAAGCACGTGGCATAGAAAATAAGCCAAATGAGGTAAAAGGAAAGTCGATTACAATTTTGTCACAGCACTTAATTGCCATTGAAGGGATTTGTGAGATGTGGCGACTACGGAACAAACTATACCATGAATGTTATAAAGTGCCGTCAACAAAGGACCCAAGCAAGTTAGAATTCGAATTTAGAGATATGAATGACGTTCATCAATTTATGAACTATGTGCATTTAACTGATCGGTGTTTAGTACTCACAGACGAAACGATACTAGTTTGTCAAATGGGGCTCAACTATTTTATACCTGAAGCCGCAGGCTTATTATTAGATCAAGCAAAATCAATTTGTCCCATTTATCAAATTGGCGCATTAAATTTAAAAGGGTTTATTCTAGAAGAGTTAGATAATGAAGAGCTTGATAATTTACTCGGAATAAATGAACGAATAGCTAGAAAAAAAGGATTTATAATTGATTGAATTTTGTAGGTATGGAACGGGTTCAACTCCCGCCAGCTCCACCAACACCAAATCCATATTGTCTAATATGGTATAAAAACCCAGCTAAATGCTGGGTTTTTTATTGTCTGCTATTTCATATTGTCTTATGTTATCTTTGGAGTAGTATAATGTGATTATAAAGCTTTGTTTCTGGACTCAATTTAACGTATTTGAATTAAAATCGTCAGAGCTAGCAGAGTACTTATATAGCTTGGAGTGAAGTTTATTTAGAGTATTAACTTCTCGTCTGAGATTGTATGGTGTTAGTAGATCTATATATTCCTCTTCATAGTCATAAAAAGGTTTAGTAACTTTTAATAGAGAATGAACAATAGTTAATATATGTCTAAAATTTCCTCCACAGTCGTAATAGCGGACTGCATCAATACCATAGCTAATCGTATCTTTAAGACATGATCTAACTTCATAATCTAAGCCACCCTTACTTAAAACTTGCCTCAAAACTTCAGCCGCTTCTTCCATTTTATTTTCTTCGATGAGTTGGGTAATCTTTTTAAAACCATGTTGAGAGCTGTACGCTCCGGATATAGGGTTGACAGTTCCCTGAAACTCTAAACCATCTTCTAAACTTTGAATTTTTGTCGTACTGTTCTCTAAATGCTCACTTAAGAGGCGAAGTTCAAAGAGTTTTCTTTCCTGTTCAAGTATATGCTGAGTTGTTTCGGAGGTTTTTTGTAAACTCGAACTGCTGAGTTTAAGCTCTTTCATTTGAATGATTAAAGTTTGCCACAATAAATAGATTGAAGTGAATGCGAGCAAAGGTGTCAGCACTGAACCCAATAATATTCCGAAGTCAATAAATGGAGTTAGACTATCGGCTATAGTCCAATTTAAACGATATGCCTGCACCCCAAAAGCAATAAGGAAGAGAATTAGGACAGTTAAAGCGATCCCACCGACAATCATAATTATATGCTTTAAAAAACGTATATTTGATTTTTCAGTTTTCATGGTTTTCCTTAACCTCAATTGTAGTTGTTAAATCTCGAAGCCTTAACTCATCCCAACTCTTATATACTGCTATGGATATAAGTAGGTATCTTCTAATACATCAACCTCAATATTAAGCCATTGAAAAATTGCCAAAAGACTGAAGCTAACCTCAAGGCTAATTTCATAATTTAGTACGTCCTTAGTAACTTATAAACTGACTGAAGACAAGTATACTCCCTCCCCCCGTTATAAATCATTGGAATAGATTTCATTGATAGCCCCCCTCTTTACTAAGAGTTTTTATCTGAAGAACTCGACAACATTAGGCAAAACTACTTCACAGATAACAACGACGGTCACCACACAATAATTTCTACTGTTCTAGGTTGAGTAACGCACATATGCGAAATAGACACAGAAGAGACAAGTCACCCTTAAAACTTGAAGAATATGCACCATTGTACTATGTACAAAGGGTTAACGTTAAGGTAACAAAGGGTATACAATGAAGCATTTTATTCTATTGATTAGTATCATACTAAGTTTAAACGCGTTTCCGGCCAATGCTTTACAAGATGCTACATCTAGCCAAGTTGAACTCAACGCATCATCTCAACCCAGCCAAGTTGAATGTAGTGAAGTAGCAGAGGAAATAAATCTTGCTTTTGGCGTTAAGTCTCCTAATACCCAAGACTTATCGGCCAAGTGTTGTAAGATATGTCGCAAAGGTAAGGCTTGTGGTGATAGTTGTATCGCTCGTAGCAAAACCTGCAATAAAGGGAAAGGCTGTGCATGCGATGGTTAGCAGTAAATAATACGTAAATATGCCGCATGGCTTTTTGATTTATTAAGTTGTCGTGCCTAGCGGCATTTATTTTTAAGCGTAAAGCCTGAGTAGAACCCGTAGGAATACTTGATCATTTAGTGTGCCCCTGTTTAATACGGGGCTAGTCCTAAATCGAAGCTGAAAGTAAGTGAGCACCTCAAATATTGCAATATACTTAAACCCTAATCCCCTAAAATATAAGCATTATCTTAGTCAGGTAACTCTGCCTGTCTTCATGCGCTTTCTAAATCTGCGAATTTAACAGCTTTGGATTTAAAAGTAGTTTTTATAATAACGGAGGCTGTCTTGAAACGGTTGCTAACAATAATTACTTTATGTCTTTATGTTTCCCCTGAAGTTCTGGCAAATGTGACGTTTGATAAAAAAAACGATAAGTTTTCAAATGGGGTTGTATCAACTATATCAATAGTATCGAACACATCTGATGGAATGAATGGGACGCTTTTTATATCATGTCATCGTGGAGAGCAAGTAAGCATACAATTGGGTAGTACGAGAACCATGTTTCCTGACGAGGCGATGCCTAATGCTGAGGGAATGTTGATTTCTACTACTTATAAGTTCAAAGAAGCAGGAAAAGCTATCACTTCAGATTGGTTTATGAACATTATGAAGTATAAGAATGCTTGGTATCGTGGTAATGCTAAGCGATTTATAACGCAAGCAATGGGCTCTACGCAGCTATACGTTAGATTAAATAAACGAAGTGACATTTATAGCTTTCCGTTAACCAAAGCACATAAGTATTTAAAAGAGCTCGATGAAGCCTGCTCACAGGGCTAAATATTAAATTTAGTTAATATAGGTTAGCCACCCATGCGAGGGGGTACTATTGGGGGTATTAATATTTTCTCCTTGTAGAGTTGCTTGATTCCAGTGCGTTAAGCGACACTGTTTGATTGACGCCAGCTCCACCAACACCATAAAAAGCCGCTCATTCGAGCGGCTTTTTTTTATGCCGGTATCGACTTATCTCTTCATCACCCACCAACACCTTCGAGTGCAAAACACCACCACAAGCTTCAATCATGGCTTTCGAAGCGGCGTTGTTGGTATGGCAGTGAATGTGAATGGTTTTCACGCCGAGTTCACGAGCCTTTTCAATGCTCATAGTCAGTAGTGTTTTACTCAAACCCAAGCCGCGATGCGAAGGTCGAATGCTTAAGCCAATATGCCCGCCACAATGTTCAATTTCTTTATTCAGATAATGGCGAATATTAGTGCAGCCAATAATTTCATGGTTGTCGATCAGCCAATAGGTTGAGCTTTGCACCATCCCTTCAGGAATAGATAGGCCTGTGCTAAGTCCACTGATGCGCTTTAGCATGCTTTCAAAGTTACTGTGGTCATAGTCTAGCGGGAAGGGGTAGCGTTCTTCATCACCCAGCTCTTTTATGTAGGCGTTATAGCTTTCTTTAAATGATAATTCTGGCTGGATGATGTTAAGCATGTTCAAGTCCCGTAAGCTATCAAATAATCATCTTATGATTTTTTCAGATTGTAAAACAGACAAAGTTACTTCTTGTAGGACTAATAATTGAACAACTCGCTTGCCTTAGTCCCAATTTGGGAATAAGACATGGAATCAAGATACGATGGTAGCTGACTGGGCTACGCCAACGGATGTAAAGCAAGACTTTGGAAATGCCAGCATATTAAGGGATGGGCGTGTGGTTTTTAATATTGGTGGTAACAAGTATCGTCTTGTTGTGTGGATTAACTATAGCTATCGCGTGGTCTATATCCGATTCATTGGAAACCACGAAAGTTATGACAAGATTGATGCTCAATCTATTTAAGTGCCGGAGGAATATCTATGGACATCAAACCAATTAAAAATGATGTTGACTATCAAGCGGCATTAAAGGATATAGAAACCTTGATGGTTGCAGAGCCTAACACACCCGAAGGTGATAAGTTAGAAGTGATGGTTACACTGGTTGAAGCTTATGAAACGAAGCATTTTCCAATGGAACTACCAGACCCGGTCGCCGCTATTAAATTTGAAATGGAGCGCAGAATCACTGATTAAACCACCGGGTGCAGAGGTTTAACTACTCGTATTTACTACCCAAACCTTGCCAGCTGCATTTCACTTAAGCGGCTGTGGGTGCGGCGGAAAGGGAATTCGAGGGCACCTGATTCGTACAGCTGGTTGAGCGGTACGGCGGCGTCGATGTATAAAGGAATGTTGCGGTCGTAGCATTCGTCGACCAGTGCAATAAAACGGCGTACGCCATCATCGTGGCGCGATAGTGACGGGAGTTCACGATCACCAGCGGCTACCAGCGCCGCACCATCTTCTGTGCCACGCGCAATAACCACATCTCTCACTTTGCTCGATAGTTGGGGCACATCACTCAGTAATATATGAGAAACCTGATCGCAAAGCTCAATAAAGTCGGTAGCGGCTAAGGGTTGTTCGCACAAATCTTCGTACCGGCACCAAAGTACCTGTTCGGTGCGTCTGATTACTGGAATACTTAGGTGTGCCAGTTGCAACGGCTGTTGGTGTCCATCTTGATTGGTTAGCTGTTTAAATAACTCAGCAATGGCATGAGGGTTGTTCACCCAGTAGCGAGTATAGGCTTCACCAGGGTGTAACCGATGATCTTCACCGCCGTCGACGCTAAGCACTTGCATGTGCGTTTTGATGGCATCGATTGCTGGCAATAAGCGTTCGCGATTAAAGCCATTCTCGTATAAAGAATCGGGGTGTTGGTTAGAGGTAGTTACTAATACTAATCCTGCTGCGAAGAGGTTTTGGAACAGCCGGCCTAATAAAGTGGCATCGCCAATATCATTGATAAATAGCTCATCTAAACAAATAACTCGGGCTTCAGCAGCGAGTTCATGCGCCAGAATGCGCAGGGGATCTTCTTGTCCGGTTAACTGGAATAATCTCCGGTGAACCCAACGAATAAAGTGATGAAAGTGTTGGCGTTTGGCAGGTACGGTTAAGCTTTTATAAAAGCTATCCATGAGCCAAGTTTTACCGCGCCCAACTGGGCCCCATAAATAAACGCCTTGAATTTGTGGTTGGTTAACTAAAAGCTGTTGGTAACAACGTTCAAGACCCTGCACAGCTTGATACTGTGCAGGGTCTTGTTTAAACCCAGTTGCTAAGGCATTTTCATATGCCGCATAAGGGCTGGTTATAGTCATATTGTGTAATTAAACCATTGAACGATTATGTTTTCTCGCGAGTATTACATCGCGAACACAAGCACCACATAAAACTAAAAATACCATGCTTGCGATTGCTGGCCAAACTAATACATACGCAGTTAATAATGTAGATGACATTTTGTTCTCCGTTATTTATTTTTGTTCGGCGTGAAAGTCAACCACGCGTTGATCGATAAGATCAAAGTCAAAAGCTGGTTTCTTGCTAGCGAGCGTTACTAACGTACAGACGACAGCACTGGCGCCATAAGCGGTCAGTGAACTCACAAGAACTAAATAATCGCGTAAGAAACCAATAGTAAAGTAGAACATCACAACACCGGTGATAACACCGAGAGCGAGGCCTACTCTTCTGCCAAAGAAACCAAAACTCATTAAGCCAATAACAACCGCGCCGCCAATTGTGGCGATAACTTCGTAGAAGAAAGCGATAGTGCCTTCCATAGGTACAAGCTCGAAACGCGCTAATACAAATAATACGAAAGCCACAACAACAGCTGAGGTAAAGGCTTTGTTGGTTACTTTGTTCCAGTACAGACTAGTAATGACTGGAAATACGATAGCGCCCCAAAGTGCGCCGACAAAGATAAGCATCGATAATATATCGAGTTTTAAACTAGCAAAAATCACCCCTAAAGCGGTGGCTGCAATCATGGTCATACGACCAACCCACAACATGATGTTGGGGCAGGGCTTATCTTTGCTTAAATGCTTGCCATACACGTCGGTCATAATAATGGCCGACAATGCCGACAAATCTGAATCTGCCGTTGACGATAGTGAACCAATAATCATCACGAACAGCAGCGTTACCATAACCGGTGACAAATAGGTTGCCGCCATTTGTGGAATCAGGTTGTTCAATTCACCATCAATCGGTTGAATACCTGCTAGTAGCGCTAATAAACCTAACATGCCTAAACCAACGACGATAGAGCCGTAACCAATGGTCGCAGTAATAAAGCTTGGTTTAATGAGATCTTCACGAACCGCAAATAAGCGCTGCGCGATGGTTTGATTACCGATGGCATAGGCGAGAACTGCAACAAAGAAAGGCGCGCCTTGTTCAAGTATAGCGTCGGTTGAAAAGAAGCTCGCTTGCTGAGCTGTTAGGTTGGGTAGGCCAACCTCAAATAGCATTGATCCACCTAATTCGAAAAAGATCATTGGAATGACTATCACTGCCGCGACCACCATGGCAATTAACTGACCAAAATCGGTGAATACAGAAGAACGGAAGCCTGACCAGAACGTATATGATAGGACGCCAATACCGGCAATCATGACCCCTTGTTGAAAGCTGAGCGGCGATAAAATATCGACCAATGCACCAGCGGCGGTAAAGTTAACCATTAAGCTAATTAAGCTTCCTACCACGTTAGAGCCCGCTAGAATCATTTGGCTAGAGCTGCCATGGCGAGCGTGCATAATTTCTGCCAAGGTGTGGGCATCTGGTGCTAATTTTCGGAATCGTCGGCCAAAAGGGTAGATAAACAAGATCATGAGCGCACCCCATAATCCGTAATGAATGGCTCCCGAAAGCCCATATTTGTAACCAGAACTGGCGGCGGCGTAGAATGATGCTGCCCATATCCAAGTTGCGGTCATGCTGGCTGCAGACATACTGAATCCGACGGATCCGTTGGCGACCATATAGCCATCTGCGTTTTCTTCTTTTTTACTAATACGTAAGGTGAGTAGAAAGGTTAGCCCGTAAAAAGCGAGCAAGACAATAAGTATTGCCATTGTCGAAAACTGGTACATTATTACTCCTATTTTACCGCCCATAG
The DNA here is from genome assembly GCA_048269045.1 of Pseudidiomarina sp. GTDB lineage: Bacteria > Pseudomonadota > Gammaproteobacteria > Enterobacterales > Alteromonadaceae > Pseudidiomarina. Next base: position 64,747 of record JBLWUG010000004.1, on the reverse strand, counting down.
TTACGCGCTAACTATTTAATGCGAGCGGTTTCGTTAATGCCGTACATCAGCTTAATTATTATTTACTTTGCTGTTAGCACGTATAAAGCAGTTGTCGTTCAAGTTTTTGAACTTAACCGAGAGATGGCGAGGCCTAGTAAAGAGTCCTCTGAACGGGGAAAGATACTATCATAATTATGTAAGAATTACTAAATACCACCACTTTTATTATTGAATTAATACTTATGTCGTGATAGCCAACGTACTAATTTCAATGCGGTTACGGCCATTATCTTTTGCTCTGTAGAGCGCTTTATCCGCCGCTTTAATGGTTTCAGCAAGACTATCGTTGGGCGCCATAACATGCACACCAACAGAAACAGTAACTTGCATATTTATGCCGGTAACTGCTTGCCAGTCATAGCTATTAAATGCTGAACGTATTCGTTCAGCTACGATAACGCCATCTTGCTTGCATGATTCTGGTAAAATAACTAGAAACTCTTCACCACCCCAGCGAGAGGCAATGTCATTGGGCCGTAGCTCGGCGCGCAATATATTAGCAGCGTGAGCAAGAACGTTGTCTCCAACGTCGTGACCAAGCTTATCGTTTACTTGTTTAAAGTGATCGATATCTAACAGTAGCAGGGATAACTGGGTAGCATTGACACGCGATTGTTCGACTTCAAGTTTTAGTCGCTCATTCATGTAACGGCGGTTGTATAGTTGCGTCATTGAGTCTGTGGTGGCGTGCTCGCGTAACTTGCGTTGTACCGACGAAATGGTCAGCACATAATAAAAGGCTAAATAAGCAAAAATGCCAAATACAACGGTTAAGTTGAAGATGTTTACGATAAGTAAGCTGGACTCGGATAGCGTTTGGATTGGCTCGAATACCACGGAGTAATAATAAAGCCCGACGTAATAGAACCATAGTGCAGACAAAGATATTACGGCTTTTTTAGGGCTTAAACTCACTGCAAGAGCGGGAATAAAGACCAAAAGAAAGTAGTTGAAGCCGCTGTCCCAACCGATCATGACAATGCCTAATGCGGCATGCAGTATGACTTCGGTCCAGATTAAAGCGGTTCCGACAGCGTTTAAGCGGCGGCCATATGCGTGATAGGCCGAAAAATACATCGCCACGCTGATAATGTTTACCCAAGCAAGAATAGGTGAGTCGAGTTTGAGAAATAGAAATAGAAAGCCGACATCAATAGCGCCCGCAACAATGCAGCAACGCTGGGCTACACGCCAGAATGGAGGTCGTTTGGGATGAACATTGCTACTATCCATGTGCTTTATCCTTATTATTATGGCTAAATTATACGCAGGTATGCACCGATGAATAAACCTTTTTTCTTAATAATGTTAATTGCTTTAGGAGTACCCTTCATGAGTAAAGCGGCAGAAGATGTGACGGTTTGGGTGGTTAGGCACGCTGAGAAAGCGAAAAACCAATCCGACCCACAGCTATCAGCGTTGGGGCAAAAGCGTGCTGAAGTCATGGCTGAAATGTTTAAACACTTTAATCTGGAAAAAATTTACTCGACACCGTATCGACGCACACAAGAAACGGCAGCACCCACTGCTAAAAGTCATTCGCTTACCATCGAATCTTACGCGGCCGGCGAAGGCAGCGCTTTAATTAAAGCCATCGTTAACAGCGGCCATAATGCGTTAATTGTAGGGCATAGTAATACAGTGCCTGATATTGTTCGTGCTGCAGGTGGTGAGGCACCTGACCTTACCGAGCGCGATTACGGTGACGTATTTCAGTTAACAATTTTTGGTGAACACGTGGAAACCACTCGTTGGACGATACCTGTAACTGACGCTTCTCAACTCAATGATTAACGCAGTATCTCAAGTACTGCAGCAGTACCAAGCGTATTGGCAGGTGGTGCCCTTTTCGTTTCGCAACTATCCTTGGCGCAATGAGAGTTTAAATGCTCGCTTATCTCAGCTTTCGCTCGACGATATTGACGCAATCGGCCAGTGTAAGGAGCGTCAGCGCCAAGTTTTTGGTGAGTTCTTTCCAGAACGATTCAAGTTAACGAGCGGCTTTGACGATGCCATAAACAAAACGGTTCCGACGTACCCATTTTGGCTAACCAATGGTATTGGTGGCCGTAAACTCACCCAAATTCAAGCGTTTATTAATCACATTCCGCAAACTGGAGTTCCCGCAGTTGCGGTTGAATGGTGTGCGGGCAAAGGGCATTTGGGCCGATTATATAGCTTTGCAACTGACGCCCAAGTTCTGAGTTTGGAGTGGCAACAGCAGCTGTGTGATGCTGGGGAGGAATTGGCGCGGGACCATTCGGTGGCGCAGCAATTTATTCCGACTGATGTAATGGAGGCCAAAGCAGCCAACCACCTGAATGAATCACAGCATGTAATGGCTTTACATGCCTGTGGTGATTTACATGTGGAGTTGTTAATAAAAGGCACTCAGAAACAAGTACCGCACCTGCATGTGGTCCCTTGTTGTTATCATTTAATTAGCACACCTGAATATCAACCGCTGTCCAAAGCCGGACAACAGCTAAACCTCAAGCTATCGCGTCACGATTTAAAGTTAAGTGTTGAAGGGCAAGTTACTTCTGGCAGTCGAGTAGCACGGCTCAGGCGTACAGAAGTGACTTGGCGTTTGGCTTACGATAGTTTGCGTGCTGATATTACCGGTGATATTGAATACCGTGCATTGCGCTCTGTAGGCAAGCATTGGTTTACTGGATGCTTCAGTGAATTTGCAAAGTGGGCAGCAGACCAACATCAAATACAGTTGCCGGTTGATGTTAGCTGGGAAGAATACTTACAGCGCGGGCAACAACGGCAACTGCTAGCAGCACGAATTGATGCGGTTCGTCATGTGTTTCGACGACCGCTTGAAAAATGGCTGATTTACGACCGCATCGAATACTTAAAAGAGCAGGGGTATCACACCCAAGTACGGGAGTTTGTAGACTACCAAATCACGCCTCGAAATATCTTAATTCAAGCCTCACGAGGTTGCGTTTCAAATACTGATACTGTATAAATAAACAGTAATCAAATCAACGAGGAATATCTTCAATGGCAGTAGTGACTCAATATGTAGTTATTCGCGACGGGGTTGAAAAAATGACGTTTACTTCGAAGGCTGAAGCTGATGCTTATGACAAAATGCTAGATATGGTTGAGCGCTTGATTCCGCTCTTAGAGTCTAGTGGAATCGTTGAAGCTGAACAGCAACAAGAAGATTTAGCCATGTTTTTAGCAAAAGAGCGCGATGAAGTGTTAATTGCTTTAGGTGCGAAACGCCCGGCTAAGCCGAAACCAAAAGCAGTGAAGCCACCTGCAGAAACTGAAGTGGCTTAATCAAACTTAGTCTTCAAGATCCTTTTTTAGCTGTTCAAAAACAGGGTTGTAGCGAAGCAGTTCACTCCCCACATGGATCAATACATCCGCCTGCTCTTCACTTAAGGACAGGCTAGTGGGGATTTGATTAATAAAGCTTCTGCGTTGTTTTTGCGGCACCCCATCAAAATTTAACTCAATAAAGTAAGGCGTAACCGGGCTACCTGCATTGGTAAGCTCTTCGCTCCATCGCGTCATGCTGCGACGTATTAAGCTAATGGTAGCGGCATTGTATTGATGTAGCTGAGTATCAGTCACTGCATTGATTGTGGGCTCAATATCAGGGATCTCGTTGGTCGATTCAATGTTGTAGCGTGGTTTAGTTGAAGCATTGACTGAAATGATGACTAGACGTTTGGAAGGGCGGCTACCAATGCGCTCCATAAACTTTTTGATGCCGCCGCCAATTTCTACCATTTCATAAAGAGCCATAAGACCTAGGTTGTCAGTAATTCCACCATCGACAAGGTGTATGAACTCGCGCTCGTCTTTTTCACTATAACTGCGTAATGCCTGTACGGTATCAATGAGGTGTTGAGATAGTTTTGCGTCTTGCAAGGCATCGACATTAAGCTCCCGCAAGTAGTTCTGCACGGGGTTTAGGCATCCTTTATGGTTTTTAAGTACCACCGGGTTAAGCATAACGGGTACCGCAGACGAGGCGGTCACAGCCCTTGCTAGTGGGTAGTCAGCGATATTAGAGCAAAGTAAGTCGAAGTATTCTTGGACAAATGAAAAGCGGTTGCCGCCGCCCAAATCTGTCGCATTAATAATAATGAGCGGCGTGTCGTTTTTATTTAAGTCAGCGAAAGTAGCCCCCTGAAACAGCCGACGCTCGTAGATATTTGCTGCAATATCGGTACGGCCGCGAGAAGAAAACCAGAGAAAAGGGCTTGCCAAGCCATATAACCATTCACTGACGTAATCGCGACGCAAAAAGTCATCTTCGTAGTCTTTAAAGATGCGGTCGCCATGCAGGCCGTAATAGGCGGCCGTAAAGCTACCTCCAGATACTGCACTAATCATGTCGACTTCATCGAGCAATCGAACCTGTCTGCCGTCGATATTGATCTGAGTATCGCGGAGTGCTTCGAGCACTCCGTAAGATAAAGCTGCAGCACGACTGCCACCACCAGAAAACGACAAGATTACAGTGATGTCGTCAGATCGACTGTGCTTGGAGTGATAATCAAGCAAAGAGTAGTTTTGATTGGTGTTAGTCTCGAGCTGTGATGAGTTATCAATCACACCGTACGAGGTACAAGCTGTTTGCATAAAGGCAATGAGCAATATAAGCCTTAGTTTTATTGATGAACTCATGAGATATAGCAATTCTTATGCAGCCATTGTTTAACTTGTAGTGTATGTATTAATTGTTTGCTCGTCTAATACCTTGTCTAATTTGCGAAATGTTTAGTTTGTACTTATTTTTAATAGAATAAGTAAAATTAAATAGGGAAACACCGTGCTAACGGCTAAAACAAGAAGATTACTTTTCTTGCTCATGATATCCGGTACATTGATGTTCTCGTTTTTGGCGATTGAACACTTTCATGATCTGAATCGTGTCCAGCTAAAACGCGAGAAACTCAATGCAGTTCAGTTGGAGTTAACTGAGTTACGGGCGAATTTAGAAACGGAAATAAATACCGCAATATTCAATAGTTGGGCATTGGTCAGCTACATTATCGCGCACCCTAATAGCGGTCCTGACAACTGGGCAATGATTAGCGAAAGCGTGTTTGATCCTAATTCTACCATTAGGGCTTTTACCGCCGCCCCCGACAATGTCATCAATTTTGTATATCCACTGAAAGGGAATGAGGCAGCACTGGGATTGGTATATGCAAACGATCCGAGCCAAGCTGACGCGGCTGCGCGCGTCAGAAAGATTGGCAAGGTTGTGCTAGCAGGGCCTTTCGATTTATTGCAAGGTGGTCGTGGGCTGGTTGCTCGCGTTCCCGTATATTCCCACGTGCATAATGAAGACGCATATTGGGGCGTAGTGGCTGTTGTCATTGACATAAAGAAGCTCTACCAAACCACGGGTTTAACTGCCTTGCTGGCAAAATACGAGATAGCTATTCGTGGTCAAGATGGGCTCGGCAGTGCTGGTGAAATATTTTTAGGCACGGACGCGACTTTTAAAAGTTTTGATTTTACCGAGTTTGTTAACTTTGTCAGTGGTAGTTGGCAGCTCGCTGTAAAAACAAATATTGAGCAGTCCGAGTCGTTTTGGCGATTACAGCGCGTCAGGTTGCTTGGCTACCCTTTTGTCTGCTCAATGTATCTTATTCTATTCACTCTTTTTGTTTGGTATCGCACGTCATACATGGAGTCAATGCATGACCCTTTAACGAATGTTGCGAATCGCCGTGCCTTAGTTGATAGGTTACAAAATTTAATCGCCCTAAATCAGCGACAATCCATGCCATTTGCTTTAATATTAATCGATATCGATGCATTTAAAGCAATAAATGATACGCGGGGCCATACTGTAGGCGATCTTGTGCTTCGAACCACTGCCGAGCGTTTAGAACAGGCAATTCGGGAATCCGATACAGTGGCTCGAATAGGCGGTGATGAGTTTATTGTCGTGCTTTTAGGTATTGACGATCCAAGCGTTGTGCAAATGCAATGCGACAAAGTACTTGAGGCGATAGAAGCTCCAATAATTTACCAAAAAAACAAGATATCTATTTCGGCGAGTTTAGGTTGGTCACTGTTCCCTCAGGATGGGCTAACCATAGATGCGTTAATGCAAAATGCTGACGCTAAGATGTATAAAAAGAAACAAGAGCAATGATTTTCAGAACGAGAACAAATGTAAATAAATCAATTCGCGAGTTGCTTGAAGTGATTCCGGATGCAGCAGTTATTATCAATACTAGCGGTACTATAGCCTTAGCCAATCACATGCTTACTCAAATGTTTGGCTATAAAAGTAATACGCAACTCATTGGGCAATCGATAAATAAACTGGTGCCTAGTGATGTTCGTGACAAACATGATAATCACATCGCCAGTTTTTTTGCCGCGCCGCAAACTCGCCCAATGAACACGGGTTTGAAATTACAAGGTGAGCGCGCCGATGGCAGCCGCTTCTTCATCGAAATTATGCTGAGTCATGTAGAACTGGATCAGCCTTATGCGATTGCCTTTGTTCGAGATGCGACCCCCAATATATTGCTCGAAGAGCGAATCCGACGCGAATTGGAGAACGAGCGTCAACTTGCGCTCACCGATCATTTAACTGGACTGCAGAATCGACGTAGTTTTGTCAAAGTACTTAATGACGAAATAGAACGCTTGAAGCGCGATGGTGTTGAGTTTGCTGTGTGCTTTATAGATTTAGATGACTTCAAGCAGGTCAATGACACGCTTGGGCATGCCAAGGGTGATAAAGTACTACAGTACATTTCTAATAGTTTAAAAACTAACTGTCGGGGTTCTGACTTTGTGGCCAGAATTGGTGGTGATGAATTTGCCACTATTCATCCAGGCACGAATTTAGCCGATGCACTTGCGGTGCTTGGCAGGGTACGTGAAAGTATTGTGGCCGATCTTGATAAGCAAGAACTACCCGTAACCATGTCAATGGGCGTATGTCACTGTGATGATGCTGAAAAGGTTTACACAGTTTCAGAAATATTAAGCGCCGCCGACGACGCTATGTATGAAGCAAAAAGGCGCGGCAAAAATCAAATTCAAATCGCATCTTTGGTTTGTACCAATAAAAAAGAGCAGCTGGTTTAGAGCTGCTCTTTTTGTTGGTACTGTCGAAGTATTATAGCGAATTACCATCCGCGTCTAATAACACGACTTCGCCCAAATTAAGACTGCGTACGTCATCTTCAATTTGACTGAGGTCACCAACGATAACCCAAGTTAAAGCTTCGGTACGAATCACATCTTGTGCAACCGCTCGAATCGTCTCCACATCAAGTGAGTTGATACGGTCGGCATAACCTTCTAACCATGCCATATCTTTGCCTTTCTCTAAGGTACTAACAATAGAGCTTAGCAACGCACGCTTGGTTTCATAAGCGCCAGGCAGTTTAGCCGTTTTGTTTGACTGTACTTTTTCAAGTTCGTCTTGAGTGGCTGGATTCGAGCCTTCGTAACCTTCAAGCTCTTTAACGATTTCGAGGATAGACTCTTTCGTTTTATCCGTTTGCACTGGAGCTAGAGCGAGGAATAAGCCTGCTTCTTCAGGGTTCAACCATAAAGTTCTAGCACCGTATGACCAACCTTTATCTTCACGTAGGTTCATATTCAAACGACTGGTGAAGCTGCCGCCGATGATGGTGTTCATCGCATCGATAGCTTCGGCATTTGCAGCACGACCTGAAGGTGCGATGTGACCTGCAAAAATAGTCGATTGAGGCGTACCTGGTTGGTCGATTAAAAACACGCGGCTTTCAGTTTGTGGCTGAATAGCAGTGAATGCTTTGCGTGGTTTTTCAGACTCAGGAGCTGTCCAGGTTGCTAGCTTCTGTTCAAGCAACGGTTTGATTTCAGCTTCGGTGGTTGCGCCTACAATTACCAGTCGGGCATTGTCAGGACGTAACCAAGTGTCACGGTAGCTAACTAGGTCAGCACGTTCTAGTGAGGTGATTGAAGCTTCAGTACCAGAACCTGTTAACGGCACACCATAGGCGTGTTCATCACCAAATAGCAGCGCTGGGAGAATACGCAGAGCTTGGTTAGTCGGCTGCGCTTTTTCCTTTTTAATGCCTTCAATCCAGTTACCGCGCTTACGATCAATCTCATCTTCGGCAAAGGTCGCATTCATAACAATGTCGGCGAAGATATCGAGACTCGGTGCTAAATTAGTGACCAAGCTATCCATGGTGACCGTTGAATTATCTAAGCTCGCAGAAGCCGATAAGTTAGTACCTAAAGTTTCTAACTCGCGTGAGATGTCTAATGCACCGCGATTGCTCGTGCCTTCGCGTAACATGCTCATAGCGAAGCTCGCAGTACCTACTTTGCCACCTAGGTCAGAAGCATAGCCACTGTCGAATACGAGGCTCATTTGTACCGTAGGTACGTCATGGCGTTCTGCTAAGGCGACTTCGAGACCATTAGATAAGGTAAAGGTATTTAATTGCGGCAAATCTAACGTTGGTAACTCGCCGACCTTAGGCAATTCTGTGCGGTCCGCAAGTTCTGCACCAGGCGTGAATCGCGGTTGAGGTACCACATTAAGTGCAAAGGCACCATCGTCGAGCCAGCGCTTCATAGCCATTTGCAGATCAGCAGGAGTTGCTGCTTGGATAGTTTTCATGGCTTCTTGATAGGCACCAGGGTTGCCTTGGTAAACTTCACCCGCAGCTAAAATATCTGATTTACCACCAAAACCACCAATTCGTTCAGCACCACGCACAAAGCGAGCAACTTTACTGAACTTAACGCGTGCAAGTTCTTCTGCAGTAGGGCCTTCTTGCATAAGTTTTGCCATTTCTTCATCAACAATGGCTTCAATTTGCTCAAGCTCTACGCCTGGTTTGGCGTCAGCGATAACAAAGAACTGTCCTGCAAGAACTCGTGAGTAGTTAAACCCAGATACCATACTGGCAATCTGCTCATCATAAACAAGGCGTTGGTATAAGCGTGAGTTTTTACCACCGGCGAGAATATCGACTAGAAGACCCAAGTATTCTGAATCTTTGGTCCCCATTTCTGCGGTGTTCCAAACTTTATATAAGCGTGGTGCTGGAACATGATCTTCCATAGTGGCACGTTTCGTACCTTGACCTTTAGCAACCCAGCTTTCTAATTTTTGTAATGGTTTACCGGCATGGATATGGCCGAAATACTTTTCCATTTTTTCTTTAGCAGTGGCAACGTCGATATCGCCCGCTAGAACGACAACCGCGTTCGCAGCACCGTAGTAATCATTAAACCATTGATGCACATCATCAAGTGAAGCAGCATCTAAATCTTCGAGTGAGCCAATCACTGACCATGAATAAGGGTGACCTTTAGGAAAGGTTTGAGCCGCTAAGAACTCGAACACGCGACCATAAGGCTGCGCTTCACCTTGGCGCTTTTCGTTTTGCACAACGCCACGTTGCTCATCAAGTTTAGCTTGGGTGACCGCACCTAAAAGGTGGCCCATACGATCCGATTCCATCCATAGCGCCATATCTAGGGCAGGGGTAGGAACGTTCTGGAAGTAGTTGGTACGGTCGTTGTTGGTGGTGCCGTTCATATCGGTGGCACCAGCGCGCTCAAAAGGACCGAAATATTCATCGTCATAGTTTTCGGTGCCGTTAAACATCAAGTGTTCAAACAAATGAGCAAACCCAGTTTGGCCTTCTTTTTCGTCTTTGGAGCCAACCGCATACCAAACGTTAACCGCTACAATAGGTGCTTTACGATCTTCATGGACCACGACACGCAAGCCGTTATCTAACGTAAAACTTTCATAGGCGATATCAACGGCAGGTAAGTTCTGTTGCGCCATTGTTACACTACTATATTTGGTTGATTGCTGATTGGCAGTACTCTGGCAGCCAGCTAACAACACTGTTGCCACTGCAACTGCAGTAAAAGTTTTCGAGAAACGCATAGTCTGATGTATCCCTTTTGTTTAAAGTTATCCAGACAATCATAGACAAGTTGATTGGTATATGTAACTCATTTGTTGATTAGAAATTGTAACAAGATTGGTCAAAAATTTGCGGTTCCTTTACAGCGCTTCCAATTCCCCTCTGAATCAAGGATAATTAGCGGCTGTTGTCGAGCAAATGAAAGAACATATCACGTGGGTAAAACAACAATAATCGCTATAGCAGGTGCCTCTGCTTCTGGAAAAAGCCTCTTTGCATCAACCGTTTACCAAGAGCTTGTCGCTGAGCTGGGTGGGCGTGGAATCGCAATACTAGCTGAAGACGCTTACTATCGAGATCAAAGTCATTTGAGCTTTGAGCAGCGTCAATTGACCAACTATGACCATCCTTCAGCATTTGAGCATGAGTTATTAGTTGAGCACCTCGAGTCTTTACGTCGCGGCGAAGCAGTACACATGCCGCAATACAGCTACAAAACGCATACACGTCTTCCAGAAACAATTAAAGTTAACCCTGGTAAAGTCATTATGGTAGAAGGCATTTTGCTTCTTAATGACCCCAATTTGCGGAAAATATTCGATATTTCAGTATTTATGGATACTCCGCTTGATATTTGTTTGTTACGACGAACGCTTCGCGACGTCGAAGAGCGCGGTCGTACTATTCAGTCCGTTGTAGAGCAGTATGAAGAGACTGTTCGCCCAGCGTTTTTTGAGTTTATCTTGCCTTCGAAGCAATTTGCCGATCTGGTAGTCACTCGTGGCGGTCAAAATGAAATCGCAATTGATCTCATTAAATCTAAAATTCGCCAATTGCTGGCTGAATAAAAACAACGGTCTCTTTATTTATGAATAGTTTTCTTGGCATTATCGTTATCCTTCTCGTTGCATATTTGCTGTCTTCTAATCGTAAAAGCATTCGTTGGCGTACCGTAGGTGGTGCTTTTGCTATACAGCTCGCTTTAGGCGCATTTGTTCTTTATGTACCTTTTGGCCAAGATGTTCTTTATGCAGTCGCCCAAGGTGTATCAACCGTAATATCCTATACCAACGCTGGTATCGACTTTATGTTTGGCGGGTTGTTGTCAGAAAACACAGGCTTTGTCTTTGCTATTCAAGTACTCAGCGTCATCGTGTTCTTCTCATCACTAATTTCAGTGCTCTACTATCTTGGAATCATGAAGTGGATCATCAAAATTCTTGGTGGTGGATTACAAAAAGCTATTGGTAGTAGTCGCCCAGAATCCATGTCGGCCGCCGCCAACGTGTTTGTTGGCCAAACCGAAGCACCAATGATGGTGCGCCCATTTATCGCTAGCATGACTAAGTCAGAGCTGTTTGCGGTTATGGTCGGCGGTATGGCGTCAGTATCAGGTTCAGTTTTAGCTGGTTATGCAGGTGTTGGTGTTGAGCTTAAATACCTCATCGCGGCAAGCTTTATGGCGGCTCCAGCTGGTCTACTCATGGCCAAAATTATTATTCCAGAAACTGAAAAGCCGCGAGAAGATCTAGATTCAATTATTGAAAGGTCTGAAGCCGCTGGCGCTGAAAAAGTGCAGCAAGAGGAACGTTCAGTCAACGTTATCGATGCCGCCGCAGCAGGTGCTTCTAGCGGTGTGCAGTTAGCCATTAACGTTGGTGCAATGTTGATTGCTTTCGTAGCTTTAATTGCGCTGGTAAATGGCTTATTTGGTTGGGTCGGTAGTTTGTTCGGCTACCCAGACCTATCGTTACAAGAATTGTTTGGCTACATCTTCCAGCCAGTGGCCTATGTATTGGGTGTTAGCTGGGATGAAGCACAGCTCGCAGGTAGTTTCATTGGTCAAAAGTTGGTAATCAACGAGTTCGTAGCTTATCTCGACTTTATTAAATACAAAGATCAGTTAAGCCCGCATAGCCAAGTTATTATTACCTTTGTACTTTGCGGTTTTGCTAACTTCTCTTCCATTGCTATTTTGCTAGGTGGATTGGGTGGTATGGCACCGAGCCGCCGTCATGATATTGCTCGATTGGGTATTAAAGCGTTAATCGCTGCTACTTTGGCAAACATGATGAGTGCTGCAATCGCAGGATTCTTCTTTATGCTCGGCGCATAAACAGAGTCGATAATAAAAAAGCCGACATTAATTGTCGGCTTTTTTAATGGTTATTACTTAGTTTGACGAATCAGACCTTCCTGCATGGTCGATGCCACCAAAGTGCCATCGCGAGTAAAGATTTGCCCGCGCACCAAGCCCCGCGCGCCAACCGCTACCGGGCTGTCAATAGAGTAAAGTAACCAATCATCCATGCGGAAATCTTTATGAAACCACATCGAATGGTCGATAGACGCTAACTGCATGCCTGGTTCGGCAAAACTGCGACCATGAGGCTGCAACGCCGTTGGTAAGAAATTGAAGTCAGATGCGTACGCCAACAAATATTTGTGAATTCGGAAGTCATCGGGCATGGCACCGTTGGCGCGCAACCAAACATGGCGCGTTGGCTCATCTTTCTGCGGTTTAAACGGGTTATTTGCAGTTACAAAACGCATTTCTATCGGCTTTTCCGAAATGAATTTGTTGCGAATCTTTGCGGGAATAAGATCCGCATGCTCACGATAAATATCAATATCAGAAATCAATCCTTCTGGGCCTGGTACTTCAGGCATGGTGTCTTGATGCTCGAAGCCGGGCTCGTCGATTTGGAACGACGCGGTCATATAGAAGATGGGCTTGCCATGCTGAATAGCTTGCACGCGGCGCGTTGAAATAGTGCGACCATCACGAATGACCTCAACGTCATAGACAATCGGGTTATGTGCATCGCCAGGGCGCAAAAAGTAACTATGCAAAGAATGCACTTTGCGATCTTCGGGAAGTGTTGCTTTGGTTGCTGCGAGAGCTTGACCAATAACCTGACCACCAAACACCGCACCAAAACCTAAATCTTGGCTTTGCCCACGATAGATACCTTGCTCGATAGTTTCTAACGTCAGTAAATTTAGTAAATCGTTTAATACTTGGCTCATGACTATCCTTGATGAAGAGGTCTGATGTGTCATTATATGTATTGCTTGCGCAGCTACAAGAGGGAGAAACCACTGCGCTGTAAAATTAAAATAAATTTGCTCAACAATTCAAATTGTTAGTTGCTTGATATTTGAATATAGAGCACTCATAGTGGATATAAACTTGCGCTATGGCTGAACCACAATATTGTGACTAAGCTTATCAGACGCATCGTTTAGAGAAGGAGTTAGTTATGTCTAGTAACGATAGCCTGAAGACATTAAGTACACTAGAAGTAAACGGTAAAACTTATCATTATCATAGCCTACCTAAGGCGGCGCAGCAGCTCACTAAAATTGGTGATACCTCTAAATTACCGGTATCCATGAAAGTATTGCTGGAAAACCTTCTGCGTAATGAAGATGGCGATACCGTGAAAGAAGACGACATCGAAGCTGTCGCCGCATGGTTGCAAGAGCGCAAATCAACTCGAGAAATTCAATATCGACCGGCGCGAGTGCTGATGCAAGACTTCACCGGTGTTCCTGCGGTGGTCGATTTAGCCGCAATGCGTGATGCCGTTGCCAAAGCCGGGCAAGATCCAAACCAAATTAATCCACTTTCTGATGTCGACTTAGTTATTGACCACTCGGTTATGGTCGATAAATTCGCTTCAGAAGCAGCATTTGAAGCCAACGTGAAAATTGAAATGGAGCGCAACTTTGAGCGCTACCAATTCCTCCGTTGGGGTCAAAAAGCCTTTGAAAATTTCCGTGTGGTGCCACCAGGTACCGGTATTTGTCACCAAGTGAACTTGGAGTACTTAGCTAAAGTAGCTTGGACCAAAGAGGTAGATGGCAAACACTATGTTATGCCCGATACCTTAGTAGGCACCGACTCGCATACCACCATGATCAATGGCCTCGGTGTGTTAGGTTGGGGTGTCGGTGGTATTGAAGCTGAAGCGGCCATGCTAGGTCAGCCAATATCTATGCTGATTCCTGAAGTCGTTGGTTTTAGATTTACTGGTAAGCTGCCGGAAGGGGTTACCGCAACAGACTTAGTTTTAACCGTTACCCAGATGCTGAGAAAGCAGGGCGTGGTAGGTAAGTTTGTAGAGTTTTATGGCCCTGGAATGGATAATTTACCACTCGCAGACCGCGCAACCATTGCCAATATGGCACCAGAATACGGTGCTACTTGTGGCTTCTTCCCCGTCGATAAAGAAACCCTTCGCTACTTAGCATTGTCAGGTCGTGATCAAGACACGATCGACCTGGTTGAAGCTTATAGTAAAGCTCAAGGTATGTGGCGTGAAACCGACAATGAGCCGGTATTTACTGAGAGCTTAGAATTAGATTTAAGCACGGTTACAGCGTCACTTGCAGGCCCTAAACGTCCGCAAGACCGAGTAAGCATGCCGCAACTTGGCTCGGCTTTTGATTTGTATTTGGATACCACGGGGCAAAGTGGCGAGAAGGATAAAAAAGTACCCATTAAAGGTACCGATTACAGTTTAGCTCACGGTGACGTAGTGATAGCTGCAATTACTTCATGTACCAACACGTCGAACCCAAGTGTGATGATGGCCGCCGGTTTAGTTGCGAAAAAAGCGGTCGAACTCGGTTTACAGCGTAAACCATGGGTGAAGTCGTCTTTGGCACCGGGATCAAAAGTGGTCACCGATTACATCGCCACCGCCGGCTTAACTCAATACCTCGATGAACTAGGTTTTAACTTAGTGGGTTATGGTTGTACAACCTGTATTGGTAACTCGGGTCCGTTATCCGATGAAATTACCGCAGCGATTCGTGACCACAACTTAACGGTATCCTCGGTACTGTCGGGTAACCGTAACTTTGAAGGTCGAATTCACCAAGACGTTAAGGCGAACTGGTTAGCATCGCCGCCGCTGGTGGTTGCTTATGCATTAGCGGGTACGACGAGAACTGACCTAACTAAAGATCCGCTGGGTACTGATAAAAATGGTAATCCAGTGTATTTGAAAGACATTTGGCCAAGTAATGCTGAAATAGCGGAAGCGGTGGCCCATGTTGATGGTGATATGTTCCGTCGAGAGTACGGTGAAGTATTTACCGGTGATGACACCTGGCGCTCGATTCCAGTGGGTGAAGGTAAAACTTACAATTGGAGCGATGATTCAACTTATGTGAAGAATCCTCCTTATTTCGTTGATATAGCCAAGCCTTTAGATGCGTTAAAAGATGTTGAGAACGCGCGGGTGCTGGCGGTATTCGGAGACTCGATTACCACTGACCATATCTCGCCGGCCGGTGCAATCAAGCCAGATTCACCAGCAGGTTTATACCTGCAAGAAAATGGCGTCGCGATTAAAGACTTTAACTCATATGGTTCCCGTCGCGGTAACCACGAAGTGATGATGCGCGGTACCTTTGCCAATATTCGCATAAAAAACATGATGCTCGATGACGTGGAAGGCGGTTACACCCGTCATGTACCAAGTAATGAGCAAATGTCGATTTATGATGCCGCCATGAAGTACCAGCAAGACAACACGCCATTAGTGGTGCTTGCAGGTAAAGAGTACGGTACCGGCTCAAGCCGCGACTGGGCAGCTAAAGGTACAACTTTGTTAGGCGTTAAAGCAGTTATTGCTGAAAGCTTTGAACGCATTCATCGTTCTAACTTGGTGGGTATGGGTGTATTACCGTTGCAGTTTATTGGCGGCGAAGGTGCACAAGCCCATGGTTTAACGGGTGATGAGCAGATTAGTATTTTGGGTATCAATGATTCGCTCAAGCCGGCACAGAACTTGAAGGTCGTTGCGCAAAAAGCCGATGGCTCAACGGTTGAGTTTGAGGTGAAATGTCGTATCGATACACAGATCGAACTGCACTATTATCGTAGTGGCGGGATTCTACATCACGTCTTACGTCAGATGCTCGCCGCATAAAAGCGTAGCCAATGATAAAAAGCCGAACTTTATGTTCGGCTTTTTTATAGGTTCAACGCACGGCCACCATCAACTTTAATTGAACTGCCGGTGAGGTAAGGGTTGTCTTGTATAAACTTAACCGCTTGCAGCATAGGCTCAAGACCGCCTTCAATATTTAAAGGTGTTTCGGCGAGCACGCGGTTACGATGTTCAACATCGTGCTCAGGCAAAAACAATATAGGCCCTGGTTGAATGGCATTCACGCGCACCTCAGGGGCAAGTGTTTTTGCAAAGCCTTGCGTCAAGTTGGCGAGGCCAGCTTTCGCGGCGCAGTAAGCCAAATAATCAGGCGCTGGGCTGTCGGTATAAATATCCGTGATATTGATAACCACACTTGGCGAGGCTGCCTTCAACTGTGGGGTAAGCCCCTGAATCAGTTGATAGGGGGCAGCAATATGCACGTTAAGCACAGCACTTAGGTGGTCCACATCTTGATTCACGGTATCGTTATCGAAGAAGCAAGATGCGTTATTAACAAGCAGGTCTACCGTAGGTGTAATTGCTTGTATTTCCTTAATTAAATTAGCGACTTGGTCGGGCTTGGATAAATCAGCTTGAATGCCGGTCGCGCCACGCTCTTCCAAGTCTTCAATGCCTTCTTTCGAAGTATTGTAATGAGCGATAATGCGATAGCCTTCATCGAGTAAGGTTTGCGCTAGCGCATAACCAAAGCGACGTCCTGCACCTGTAATCACTGCGTATTTAATTGTATTCATGGATTTCCAATGCCATTAAAATTCCACGTAGGGTAGGGATGGTATCTTGCAGATAATCTGGAACCATATTCCAACAGCTTTGTTGCCCTTGCACTTCACACAAAATATCTAGGTCTATGGGGCGATCTTTGAACGCGCTTTGTGGGTCATTTCGATCGCGGCCTAGTGATACTTCTATAGTATTGAAGTGTTGTTTTAAGGTGCTGGCGTCCATTGACGTTTGCACCAGCATCAAGGCGTTTAGAAAATCATTGCTGGATTCCATATCCACGGGTTTGGTATAGATAGCGCGCGAGTAATAAACCGTACCCAATGGGCTCAGCTGCTCGCGAGCTTTAGCAAAGTTAAGTTCGGGTGCTAAGTTAGCGCCCATGCTACAAAGAAAAACTCGAGTCATTTTTTACCCTTATACAGACACTTAATTAGCATACCCCAAGTTGCAATGATTTACCTCAGTTGTTAGCCTGTATCTCTTAATGAGTTACAGGAAGGATTAGTGCAAAACCGCGCACGGTTAGTTATCTATATCTCACTGTTGTTTTTTCTCACGCCGCTGGCGCGGAGCTTCTCTGCGCAGTCATTAAGCACCCCTCAATATCACCATAATCAATTTCCACAGCTTTTGGTAGCCGAGCTAAGCCGAGAAGGTTACTTTGTAGTCAATACGGACCAACCGCCGCAACAACCCTTGTGGTTGCAACAATCGCAATTCGCTGACTTTCGCGAGATCTCGGCAGAATATGAGTGGTTTGCTGACTTCCAAAGTATGACCTTGTCGGGCTTTGCAGATGGTCATTATTACCTGCGCTTGCGCAACGAAAATCAGCAATTCAGCTCCAGCGTAATGATTGAGGTGCGTCACTATCCCTTGTGGCAAGCTCTGAGCTTGTTTGGCCTCGGGCTTTCGCTATTTATGGTATTGGTGTACCTAGTACTGACATTGCATGTGCGTAGAAATAAGGATGCTCGCAATGACTGAAGCTGCAGACTTTGCTTTGAATCCACAGCTTGGATTACTACTGGTAGTCCTGTTTGGCTTTATTTGGGTAGCCTTTGGTTGGTATCTCGGGCGTTCCAACAAAAGCCATGAAGATTTTGCTTTAGCGGGGCGCCACGTAGGCTTTGCTTTAGCAGCTGCCACCGCAATGGCGACCTGGGTTACCAGTAATACCACCTTAGTTGCACCGCAACTTACCTACCAATTCGGTGTGTGGGGAATGGTCGGGTATTCTTTTGCGGCACTGGGGCTAATCCTATTTGCACCACTGGCCGCGCGCATCAAAGAACTCATGCCCAAGGGTTATACCTCCGGTGATTTCATTCGCTTACGCTACGGGCACGCAGCATGGTGGGTTTTTCTGATTATTTCCGTGGTTTATGCGTTTGGCTGGCTGGTAAGTTTAGGTATGGCCGGTGGCATCTTATTGGAAGCATTAAGCGGCTTAGATTATCACATCGGTATGACGGCGATTTTAGCCATTTGCGTCGGGTATACCTTATTCGGTGGCTTGCGCGCCGTTATCGCAACCGACTTTATCCAAGCCTTGATTATTATCATTGGCGTGGTGGGTATCGCTTGGTATCTAATTGATAATGTGAGTTTAGCAAGCATCCATCAAGAAGTTAGTGCGCATCACCCTAAGCTACTTGATCTACTTTTCCCCGCCGCTTTGATGTTTTTGTTTAACAACATCTTCTTTGGTTTAGGCGAAATTTTTCACTCCAATGTGTGGTGGTCGCGCGCATTGGCGTTCCGTAAACAAGTTGCATTCAAAGCCTACCTGTTAGGTGGCCTCTTGTGGCTTCCTATTCCTATAGTTACAGGATTTATCGCACTAGCTGCACCGCAATTGGGTATCTATCCGCCCGGCGCCGATATGGTCGGGCCGATGGTTGCAGCACAGGTGCTCGGTAAGGCCGGTGGCATTATTGTCTTTATCGTGGTCTTTTCAGCGCTGGCTTCAAGTCTGGATTCATTACTCGCAGCTACCGCCGATTTATTTACCCGTGATATCTACAATAAAAAATTAAAACCGCAGGCGACCGATGGCCAACTGCTACGTATGAACCGCTGGAGCATTTTATTCTTGGGCGTGGCAACCTGGCTATTTTGCCTACCTAAAATAGCCACTTTAGGCGCTCTTTTAAACTTTGCCGGAGCCTTTGTGGCGAGCACCATTTTCCCAGTGGTATTGGGGCTGTATCAGCCAAAATTATCAGGCCGTTATGCTACCGCAGCTATGGCTGCAGGTACGCTACTAGGGTTAATTGCATACTTTGCCATTGGGTTCTACGTGGCAGCCCTAGTATCTTGTTTAGTATCAGCAACTATTTGCGGTGTTGGTGTTTGGCAAAGCCGAAACGAATTCAGTTGGCAACAACTACAGGAGTAACTCATGTTAGGTATAACAGGGTTTAGCATTCTTATTCTTGTTTGTGTGCTGCTTGCGGGCTGCGCTCCAATCATATTATTGGGGCTGTGGTTAAAAGATTATATTTCAAAACAACTTTGGTAATTATTATGAACTTGAACGATGTTTCATTTGATCGCGAGCGCCCCGATATTTATGGCGATGCTCACCCCAAGGCTTTGCTGCGTGCGATACAGGAAGAAGGAGATTTTCTACTCCCTTTAGCGAAGCAACACATTGTGTCTGGTGATCAGTTTGATCAGAACACCATGAAACAGCTATTCCGGTTGGCGGCAAAAATTGAAAGTAACCCCAAACGTTTCAGCTCGCCGCTGCAAAATAAAATTCTTATCAGTGCCTTTTACGAACCCAGCACGCGCACGCGATTGTCTTTTGAAAGCGCGTGGCACCGTTTAGGTGGCGACATCATGTCCATCACCGATCGTGCAACTACCGGCCTCGCGAAAGGAGAAGGCTTAGCTGATGTGGCCGAAATGTTTAATAACTACGGTGACTGCGTGGTGTTACGAGATAACTGTGATACCTCACTATTAGAAATGATGGATTCACTACGAATTCCTATCATTAACGCCGGCAATGGTACGGATGAGCATCCAACCCAAGCCTTGGCGGACCTTTATGCCATCTTTAAATGGCGTCCTGAACTCATTGACGCATCAAGTAATGCCAAAGTACGCATTGGGGTTATTGGCGTACCCAACAAAATGCGCACCGTTCGTAGCTTGCTAAAAAGCTTGTCAGTATTTCCACACGCGGTAGCAGAGCTGGTGATTATTCATGATGCCAGTAGCGCAGGAGAATTGTTTGGTGCAGGGCAAAAAGAAGAATTAGAAGCGCGTGGGATTAAAATCAGTACCAGTACGCAGCTTAACGAGGTATTACCCACCTTAGATGTGGTTTATATCAACGCCATATCTTGGGAAGGTGATAGCGTGAGTACTTATGGCGGGGCAGGGTTTTACCTCTCTGCCGAATCACCATTAAAGGCTGACGCTATTATTTTACATCCATTGGCACGAGGCGAAGAGTTATCAACGGATCTCGACCACACCGCACACAACTGGTATTTCAGCCAAGCGCGGGGCGCCGTGTTCTTACGTATGGCTTTACTAACTTGCATGGTAGAACGAACTGAGCGCGTGATAGACGTCGTATAAAATAGGAGCTTGAAGTATGTGCGGAATTGCAGGAATTTTTAATCAGCAGCCATTAGCACCAGCAGCGCAAACCTTAGTTAACATGGCCGCCATCATGCACCACCGTGGACCTGATGGTTATGGCTATCATGTCAAAGATGCCACCGGCGTTGGCTTTAGTCATGCGCGATTATCCATTATTGACTTAGATGAAGAGCGCGCACGCCAGCCATTTCTATCAGCAGATGGTCAGTTATTATTGGCTCATAACGGTGAGTTTTATGATTTCAAACGGATTCGAGCCGATTTAACAGCGCAAGGGGCGCGATTTAAAACCAAAAGTGATACTGAAATTGTATTGCACCTCTATCAACGCCTTGGCTTATCAGAAACGTTAACGCACTTGCGTGGTGAGTTTGCCTTTAGTTTGTACGACGAGAATGAAGATACCCTATATCTCGTGCGCGACCGCTTTGGGATTAAGCCGCTTTATTACACTGAAACTGAATCAGGTGTCGTGTTTGGCTCAGAGCTCAAAGTGTTATTTGCTCATCCTGAAGTGCAGCGAGAGTTTTCAACGGAAGGTCTATATCACCAACTGATTCAAGTTATGGTGCCAGGCAGTACGGCCTTTAAAGGCATCAAACAGGTTGCTCCAGGGCATGTGGTCAAAGTGCAACGCCGGCAAGGGAAGTTGCACATCAGTGAAGAAAAGTACTGGGATGTGGATTTTCCTCTCGAGCATGAATACCCAGGTGATGAGGTTAACGAACAAGAATATATTGATGGCGTGCGTGAGCACTTACTCGAGGCCGTACAACATCGCTTAACCGCAGATGTACCCGTCGGCTGTTACTTGTCCGGTGGCATTGATTCTTGCGCCATCCTTGGCTTATCTGCGGCCGCTACGCAAAACTCAGTTAAAGCTTTTACCATTGGCTTTGACTCCGATGCTTATGATGAAACACCAATAGCTGAGGAAATGGCTGCTGCAACGGGCGCTGAGCATCATATTATGCGGCTTAATGCTGATGACCTGTATGATCACTTTGTGAAAACGATTTGGCACACTGAGCGCACCATATATAACACTTTAGGCGTCGCCAAGTACTTAATGAGCCAACAGGTGAATCAGGTTGGCTATAAAGTCGTGTTAACCGGCGAAGGTTCAGATGAACTTTTTGCGGGCTATCCAGCTTTTCGCAATGATATGTTTTTGCATGGGCTTGATCATTTACCTGAGAATGAGCGCAAATCATGGCAAGAGCTATTGCAAAAGAATAACCAGCTATTCAAAGGTGCCATGCTGGCGCGCGAAGAATTTGTTAGTGAGGCTTTTAATGCCAAAATCGGCTTTACGCCAAGCTGTGTGCAACCTTGGTTATCCTGTTCCGACACCGCGTTAAAGTTGATTGCAAAACCGCGTCGCGAGCAGGTTAAAGATTATGATCCAGGGCAAGCGATAGCCAATACCCTTGACGAGCGAATGCTGCAAAATCGACACCCGCTCGATCGTGCACAGTATGTCTGGATTAAGACCATGCTGGAAGGGCAGATCCTGACCTGGGGCGGCGATCGCGTCGATATGGCCAATTCAATGGAAGCACGACCACCGTTCTTAGATCATCATTTGGCGGAATTCGCATTCACCGTACCGCCACACCTACGTATTAAAGGAATTAAAGAAAAATACGTGTTGCGCGAAGCGATGAAAGGCTTGCTGCCAGAAACTCTGTATAAACGTGAGAAATTCGCATTTATGGCACCACCAGCGCATACCGACCCGAAAAAATGGCAGGCAGTACTCAAGCTTGCTGAACAGTTTTTATCGAAGGAAGCAGTAGAAGCAGCAGGTTTGCTCGATTATGCGCAAGTGGAAGAAACCTTTGCGCGTCATGAAGATGAGCAGGTGCCAGTGGATGAGAAGGTGCAGCTAGACGCTATTATCAACCATATGTTGGGCGTACAGATTCTGCACCATCACTTTGTCAAAACCGACGTACCGGCACTAGCGCAACAGCGCGCTAATGAACTGGGCTGGTGCGTTTAACGCACCAGTTCGATCAGTCGCTTGGCGATATCAGTATGGTCTAAGTAACCGTGAAAGGCTTCAGCCCCTGGTCCTGCCGCCATAATAGGCACATCAACAGCGGTATGGCCGGTGGTTGTCCAGCCGGTGCGGGTATGCTCACTGATAATAGCGGAGAGCAAGGTACGCAACGGACGGTGACGAGCACGACCGGTTAAGGTGTCGGAAATCTCAACCGCTTCGATGCGTTGCCACTCTGCTTCGGTGAGCTCAAGATTCAGTACCGGCTGTAAATATTCGCGCCATTCTGAACGCGGTAAGTCTACGAGTGTTGTGCCCATGGCTTCAAGAGACGCTTGAATACCCATAACTTTATCGGTGTGCCACGCATACTCGCCACCCTGGCCTAAGGTTAAGCCTCCGGTAGAGTGATCCGCGGTAATCACCAATAGCGTGTTCGGGTGCTGTTGCATATAGTTTTTGACCACATCAATTGCTGCTGCGAAGTCTGCCATTTCATGAATTGCACAGGCGATATCATTGGCATGACCACACCAGTCGATCATGCTGCCTTCAACCATTAATGCGAAAGGTTTGCCATTTTGCTGAGATTTCGTGGTCAGTAGGCGCAATGCATGCTCGGTCATATTCGCCAGTCGCCCAGGCTTATCATCAATAGCGTAGGGTAGTGCAGAAGGGGCAAACAAGCCTAATACTGGCGTTTCCACTTGCTCATCAAGCTGGGCTGCGTCGGTTAACACGTGCAGACCTTGAGCCTCTAATTTTGGTAACCAGTTTTTGTCATCACGATTAAAATACTGGTAGCCGCCACCAAGCAACACATCGAAACTCCAATCACCTGCGCTTATCTGTTGCGCATATGAATCAGCTATCTCGTTATACATGCTGCGCGAAGGGTGGTGGGTAAAGAAACTTGCAGGGGTTGCGTGGTTTACTTGTACGGTAGCAACGGCGCCGGTTGGCCAGCCATTTTCTCGGGCGATTTCCATTAAAGTTTGCTGGGCTTCTTTGTCAGTGTTGACACCGATGGCACCATTGTAAGTTAAGAAACCAGTAGCCAAAGCAGTTGCGCTGGCGGCTGAATCTGTTACCCAAGTATTATCAGCAGGGTAGGTTGTCGCAGCACCGGTGAGAATGTCATCAAAAGGCGTCGTTGCTAGTCGGTCAGCGCCGAGTTCGCTAACGGCGTAGCGATACGCAGAAATGTATTCAAAGCCCATACCATCGCCGATCATATAGATAATATTGGGGCTGGTGGCGTCAGAAGTGGCTTGATCAGTGCTAGTGGCACAGCTAGAAGCGAACAATACCGCACTTAAAACTAGCGCGGAGCGTTGAATAAACTGCATAGTAGGTCCTGTAGAATCACTGCAAAATACGTGGAAATATAACCACCTACTTTACCACAGAAGCATTACAGTTTAATGACCCTGACAAGGCTGTGACCGCCTTTTCCAGACTTTTGGTCGCCATTCACTTGCTGCAGAGGAAGATGAAGAATAGTAAGCCGCTAGTTGCAGCGTCATATTTTCAGGCAGTGTGATCTCGATTAGTTTTTCTCGTGATGCTTGGCGTGGTCGCTGATAATCATTTGCACTGATTAGTTCGCTTACGCCTAGGGTATAGTCGCCCGCAGTTAATTTGATAATTGCTGAGCTATCGTGAACGGGCTTGCCGTCGATAGAGCTGATAACCGCAGGGTATAAATCGTGCAGCGTGGGCGGCTGCTGAAATACGCTGACTCGTCCACATGCTTTACGCGCACTAGTGGTCAGGTCAAGTTCATTAAAGGCATTGTCGACCACCAGCTGCCAACCGGGAACCACGGTTGCTTTCGCAACACCCTCAAGCTCAAGCGTTTGCTCATCACGACTTATAGTTAATTGGAAGGCTTGCGCATGATCGAGCGATTCGAGATAGCCAATGACCTCGGTAAAGGTGGCTGGGGTAACTTCAATATCATCAACGCGCAAAACAATATCATCTTTGCGCAATGCCATATCAGCGGCAATGCTGTCGTGCCGCACTAGAATCACTTTGCCATCGGGGCGGATAATAGCGCCTAGGTCGACATAGCTGCGTATGGGTTCACTTAAGGTAATAGTTGTTTGTGAGCCATAAAGTTTACTGGTGTTCACTACGGCCTCACGAACCTGCGCACGAATGCGCTCTTCTGCCGTTGCTTGTGCATAGCAAGAACCGCTAAACAGAAGCCCGATGAAGATGGCATAGATACTTGTTCTCATAGCAGCTGCTCTTGCAGTTGAAGCGATTGGCGTAATTTGAGCCATTGCTGTAGCTTTTGTTCATCATCACCGTAGACTAAGGCATGCTGAATTTGGCGATCAAGCCGGTCTAAGCTGTAATTACCCGCCAATAACATTGGCGTACTGTCTAGCGCTGCAGGCGGCGCGTAAACCGGTGCTTGAGTGGGAATCACTTGCCACAGCCAAACGGCTGCTACAGGCGCTAACAGCCACGCCCAGCGCCAACGCTTATCCGTGCGTTGGAGCGGATTAAC
The DNA here is from genome assembly GCA_048269045.1 of Pseudidiomarina sp. Lineage (GTDB taxonomy): Bacteria > Pseudomonadota > Gammaproteobacteria > Enterobacterales > Alteromonadaceae > Pseudidiomarina. Next base: position 39,967 of record JBLWUG010000004.1, on the reverse strand, counting down.
CTGATTCCAGTGCAGTTCAATCTCCGCGGTCTTTTCTTCGGACCATTGCGTTAATTGTTCTTGCAGCGCTAGCTCATCATTAGATTTCATGTTGGGCTCCTTGTTTGAGTTTCGTCAAGGCGCGGTGGTAGCGTTGGCGTATGGCCACCGTGGTCGACTGAAACATGGCTGCTAATTCATCATGGCTATAGTCTTCTACTAAGTATAGCCATACTAAGACTCGTTCTTGCGCCGTGAGTTTCCTTAAAAAGGTTTCGATATCATCGAGGTGGACGAGCCGGTCAACAGAATCTTGGCCGTCGGCCGTCGCAATCTCATCAATCTGAATGCCATCATTGAACTGAAGCTTTTGTTTACGTAGTTGGCTAATGGCGTAATTAATGGTTATTTGTTTGAGCCAGCCGCCGAATGCTTCAGCTTGCTTCAATTTAGGTAATTGTTTGAATGCCGTAATAAATACTTCTTGTGCCCAGTCTTTAGCTAGCTCGGTATCTTGACACAAACCGTATAAAGTACGAATGACGGGTTGTTGAAACTGTTCAAACAGGCTCCGTTGGGCATCTTGGTCGCGCTTTTGCGCGGCATAGATGGTCTGTAATGATACGACGCGGCCGAAACCTGTTCTCACAAATAGCTTTCCTCAAAATTGAATATCAGCATAAATTGGGTCGTGATCCGAAGCTCTATACGGAGTAGGCGCATACCAATTCGGCTGTTGTTTCGCATAGCCATACTGCAATGCTGCCGGCTCATCGGCATTGATAAACCATACTTGTTGATCGACGACGCGTGGCGCCAATGCCGATGACACTAATATATGGTCCAAACTTCCTGCTTGAGCATCGTATACATAACTATAAGCGTTGGAATTAAACACATCAATACGGTTGTAATAGCCTTGTTTCAATAGCGTTTGAATCGGATCTTCTTGGGCATAGGCATTAAAGTCGCCGATTAAAGCACGCAATGGATAGCGCGACAGTTCAGGGTGGCTATCGATAAAGGTCGCGAGTTGTTGGGCTGAGCGTGTTCGCGTGGCGTTCCAACAGGCCTGACCGTCGCGTTGGTTAGCATCGGGGTTAGCCGCATTTTTCGGGCAACTGCCTTTGGATTTAAAATGATTAACGGCGACCACCAAGTTTTCGACCGTGTTGTGCGGTTTGAAACGCTGAATTAACGGCGGGCGGCTACGAAATTCAAATGGGCCATCGGTGAGAATGATAGCGTTACCTTCAGGGGTAACTCGGTCAGCGCGGTAGATAAGCCCATTAGTAATGACATCGGAACCGATTTTATTGTTCTGATGGCCAATAAACTGCCACGGCTGATTGGTCGCTTCAGCCAGAGCCGTTACTAACTCGGCAATAGCGCTGTACTGATCGAATCCATCGTTTTCGATTTCCATCAAGCCAATAATATCGGCATTCATAGCTGCCAGTGCAGCAATAATTTTATCGTGCTGAAGCTGAAATTGAGTTTTGGTTTTCGCGCCACGTTGGGTCGGGAAAGTTTTATTCTTACCGCGACCATTAAAGTAATTCAGCACGTTAAAGGTCGCAACTCGAACGGTGTTCGGCGCCGGCAAGGCGGGTGCAGCAGGGCGCTCATTCGCCGCAACGATTTGAATAGGGCTGGTTGGTTGCAGTCGATAGCGCTGTTGATATTGGCTAAGAATACCAGTGACTGGTGCTAAGCGGTCACCGCTGCGAATCGTATTTGTGGCACTAAGCCCTGGTGCGGGAATGTTAATGTTGGCAGGCTTTGGGGCTAAGTTATCATCAATGACAATGCGTGAGCGATTATTGTAGGTGGCATGTGCTCGCGCAGCCTCACCAGGAGCAACAACTTGTGTCGGCGTGTACAAACGCTCGTGGGCCACGTCAATTTGGCCGTGGCGCACTAGATGGTAATGCCCATTAACCACCAAGTTCTGTTTAAATACCACGCGCATCCCTTCATAGGCTTTCAAGTTACTCACCTTGTCGATTGGAAGCTTCAGCGCGATAGGTGTGGGCAAATCCTCGGTGTCACCACAACGGGTAATAGCGGTAACTTGGTGCAGTTGAGTGAGTCGATTGACTTCGTTTACCACGCCTTCAACATAAACCACTTGGCCCGGACGTAAATCTTGCTGAGCGCCGGTCGTGGATACGAAGATACCTTCTGAAGTTTTGTCATTGTTATCATCATCAGCGGGCAGGCTTTGCATGAAAAAGCCATTTAGCTCATGTGGTTGGGTCCAATTGGCAGTAACAATACCGCGCACAGTGACGGTTTGTCCGACTAAAGGAGACTTAGCGCCGCTGCCTTGCACACTCGAAATAGGGATAGTAGAAACTTGGCAAGCCTGTGGTTGCTGCACATAGGCGCAGCCACCGATTAGAAAAATTAAGCTTAAAATGCCATTACGAACTAAATTTTTGTTGTTCATAGCTTCCTACTTCTAAAATATCCGCAGCATCCAGTTTTTCTGCGTTCATCATGGCGGCAATGCGCTGCATACCAGCCACTAACTGTGATTGCTCCCAATCTTGTAACGATTGAAACTTATCAATGAAGTGATCTTGTAGCGGTCGTGGCGCGTCAGCTAATCGGGTCTTGCCTTGCTCTGTTAATGACAACACTATGCGGCGACGATCGGTGGTACTGCGTTCACGATAAATTAATTCACGTAGTTCGAGCCGATCAATAATATTGCTCACAGTGGCAGGGCTTAGGGTAATATTCTGTGCGACTTCGCTGGCGGTAATGCCCTGTGGAGCCGCCGCCAATTCGCGCAGAATTAGCAATTGTGGTGCTGTGAGTCCTGTTAATTTATTGAGTTGCTTCGAGTATAAATCCGTTGCGCGAATAACTTTCCGTAACGCCAGCAACAGTTCTTCGTACTTTTCCATAGTGATTCCTGTTTAACGGCGTGCGGAGCGATCGGTGCGGCGGATTTGCACCACCAGGCCTAATTTCGGATGATCGAAATAATGGGTTTCATGACTGATCACGCGACGCAGTTGATTTAACTCGTAGCGGCGTAAGAATCGCGAACCGGACTCTGGTTGTAGTGCTTGCTCTAATTGGCCGGCAAGTTCTTGCTGGTTAAAAGTAACCGCATCGGGTTCGCGCAATTCCAGCGCACTTTCAATATGCAAGTAGTTGCCAACCAAGAATATATGCAAGCTGCCGTCTAATTCCCACACTGTAGGCGTACGCTCACGCGTGGTGCGAGGCTCGAGTAGTGGCGGTGGGTTTGGGGTGCCGTGATCTTGGTAGCTTAAATGCAGTGACGATTCTGAACGCTTCAATAATTGCTTGAGCTCATCAAAAAATGTGTCTGGCAATCCTGCATTTTGTACTGGCTTTGGCGTAACTTCAGTAGTTGTTTGCTCGACTTCTTGCAGCGGCGGGATCAAGTATCCCGTTGGCAAAAACTCATGCCCATAATTGCGCCCACCAAATAATCGGACTCGATAGTTTTGGTTACGGGTAAACACCGGCGTACGGTAGGCGAGGTGCAACAAGGGCTCGCCGATTTGTCGTGGGCGTAGCTGCTCGCGCATTTCTGTCAATTCAAGCTCTTCAGCAGATAAAATAAAAGGTGCTGTGGCAGTTTCCATATCGCCACCAAAGCCATCAACGACTGTTGCTGGCGCTTGCGCGAGTGCTCTTAGCATGTGCTCTGGTTGATACCAATAGATGGCTTTACTTAAATCAACTTCGTCTTGGCGAGCGCAGATCACTTTATTTTGTGCGGCGATGGCTGCTGCTGAAATTTCATCGCTAGTTTCAGGGCACGCAGGAATATCAAACAATAGCGGCCATACGTTAGGTGCATAGAATGGCGTTAGCAAATCATAGGTGGCTTTCACCTGCTGTGGTGGTAGCCATTCGAAGGTTTCTAAAGTTGCTGTGTTGTTATGCTTAAACACCAGCACTTCGACATCAAACCAGCGCCAGTTCTCCGGCGAATCCTGTGCGATGGCTAATGGTGATAAGCCCGCAGCGAGCAATATCCAACCTTTTTTGATCCAAGACGTCATGATTACCCTCGTGCAAATTCGTCAAGTAATGACTCTACCAGTTTCAAGCGGGCTTGAGTATCTTCGATTTTCATAAGAATACGTAAACGATTAGGGCCGTCGAGCCGGTATTGTTGTGGGTGATCTTGAATCAACCCAATCAGCAGAACCGGTGAAACTTTAGTATCGTCGGCAAATTCGAAACTCATTCCTTGAGCGCTGCCATCAATCTTCTTAATGCCCAACTGGCCGGCACGGTTGCGGATTTCAGTTACGCGAATCAAATTCTTGACGGCATCAGGCAATAAGCCAAAGCGATCAATTAACTCGACTTGAATCTCATGCAAAGCCTGGCTGTTATCACTATTGGCAATGCGCTTGTAGAGATTAAGACGCATATTGATATCGCCGATATAGGATTCAGGAAGTAGCGCTGGAATTCGCAATTCAATTTCAGACTGTTGTTTAAATAGTTGCTCGAGCGAAGGTTCTTTACCTGACTTCAGCGCGGCTACTGCTTGTTCTAACATTTCCATATATAGCGTGAAGCCGATGGATTCAATTTGTCCGCTTTGTTCGTCACCTAGCAGTTCACCTGCACCGCGAATTTCTAAGTCATGAGTGGCCAACATAAAGCCAGCACCAAGATCTTCAAGTTGAGAAATCGCTTCGAGTCGTTTCAACGCATCTTTGGTCATGCGTTTAGGGTTTGGTGTTAACAAATACGCGTAAGCTTGATGGTGCGAACGACCCACGCGGCCACGGAGTTGGTGCATCTGCGCGAGACCTAAATGATCGGCGCGATCCATAATTATGGTATTGGCACTAGGAATGTCGATACCGGTTTCAACGATAGTGGTACAGACCAGCACGTTAAAACGTTGATGGTAAAAGTCAGACATAACGCGCTCAAGCTCACGTTCGCGCATTTGACCATGGGCTACTGTCACTCGAGCTTCTGGCACCAAGGCCGCAATGTCTTCGGCTTTTTGCTCGATGGTTTCAACATTGTTGTGGAGGAAATAGACCTGACCACCACGCAATATTTCACGCAGTATCGCTTCACGAATCGTCGGTTCATCGTATTCACGCACAAATGTTTTTACTGCCAAGCGCTTCGCGGGTGGGGTGGCAATGATTGATAAATCACGAACACCATTCATCGCTAGGTTTAAGGTACGAGGTATTGGCGTAGCCGTCAGCGTTAAAATATCGATATCAGCGCGTAATTTTTTCACGGCTTCTTTTTGACGCACGCCAAAACGGTGCTCTTCATCCACAATGAGTAAGCCCAAATCATTGAATTTGATATCAGCGCTAAGTAATTTATGGGTGCCAATGATCAAATCGACTTTGCCGTTCGCCATGTCTTCTAAAATAGCTTTTGTTTGTTTCGCGGTTTTAAACCGAGACAACACTTCTACTCGAATAGGCCAGTCAGCGAAACGGTCTTTGAAGTTTTCAAAGTGTTGTTGCGCCAATAAGGTGGTTGGCACTAATACGGCAACTTGTTTACCGCCGTTAACGGCCACAAATGCTGCACGCATTGCAACTTCGGTTTTACCGAAACCAACATCACCGCAAACCAAACGGTCCATAGCACGCGGGCTTTGCATATCGGCGAGTACGCCAGCAATAGCGGCACGTTGGTCATCGGTTTCTTCAAATGGAAAACTATTGGCGAAGCGTTGGTATTCAGTGTTATCAAGCGCGTAAGCAAAGCCAGGTTTTACTTCGCGACGTGCATAAACGTCCAATAGCTCAGCTGCCACATCACGGATTTTTTCAGCAGCTTTGCGCTTGGCTTTTTCCCACTGGTCGTTGCCCAACTTGTGCAAAGGCGCGCTGGACTCTTCACCGCCACTATAGCGACTCAATACGTGTAACGCGGCTACTGGCACATAAAGCTTGCTGTTATTGGCATACTCAATGGTCACAAATTCGGTAGTAATTCCACCGGCATCAAGGGTTTGTAAGCCCTGATAGCGGCCAACACCATGGTCAATATGCACTACCGGCTGACCGACATTGAGTTCCGCCAAGTTGCGCACCATTTGCTCATTGCTAATGGTGGCTTTTTGATCACGACGACGGCGCTGAACAACGCGGTTGCCCAACAACTCAGTTTCGGTAATAACAGCAATCTTTTCTTGCTGTAGCACGAATGAATTAATCACCGGTGCAACGGCAATACCAGTCTGGGCATCGCTGTCAATGAAGCCTGCAAAGCTATTAAACTCATTGAGGTTGAGCTGCAACGGCGCTAACAGCTCACGGAGAATTTCGCGGCGACCTGCTGATTCGACTAAAAACAACGTGCGATAGTCTTGCTGACTCAACTCATCCAATTTCTTGCGTAAATTTTGCACCGGATCTTTGAGCTGGTGGTTTACTGCGATTTCACCTAACGCCAGCGTGGCAAAGTTTTGTGGGCCCGGCTTGGGTTTATCATCAGGGACGAGCGCGCGGATCCGCGCTTTATTTTTAAACGCCGCGTGAACTTGGTCGACCGGTAAAAACAGCTGTTGTGGTGGCACTAACGGGCGCTGAGTATCATAGCGGCGCTGCTCATAACGTTGCTGTATATCGTGCCAAAGGCTATCTAAACTTGCTTGCAGATCACCGAGGGTGATGAGGAGTGTGTTATCGGGCAAGTAGTCAAAAAGTGTTGCTGTTTCTTCAAAAAACAACGGTAAATAATATTCTACGCCACCAGGAAGCTGCCGGTTCGACACTTGGTAATAAACCGATTCGCGCTCATTGGAAGCGCCAAATTGCTCCCGATAGCGCGCACGGAATGCTTCGATAGCGATATCATCAGTGGGAAATTCATGTGCAGGCAGCAAATTAATGCTATCGATTTCTGCTGATGACAATTGAGTGTCAGGATCGAACTCCCGAATTGAATCGAGTTCATCATCGAAAAAGTCTAATCGAAAAGGTGTTGAATTCCCCATTGGGAATAAATCGAGGATGGATCCACGGACGCTAAATTCACCGTGCTCCATAACTTGAGCAACATGACGATAGCCAGCGCGTTCAAGACGTTTTCGCAAAACATGAATGTCTAACTTTTGCTGCTTCTGCAGCTGCAAGGTCTGACTGGTGACGTAGTCAGAAGGTGCCACCCGGTGCAACAAAGTGTTTAACGAGACTATCAACGCGCCCCGATCCATCTCTGGTAACCGCGCTAATACACTTAAGCGCTCAGAAATAATATCCTGATGCGGTGAAAAGCTATCGTAAGGGAGCGTTTCCCAATCGGGAAACACCAATACTTGCTGTTGGTAACTGGGTGTGAAATATTGAATTTCATGTTCAAGACGATGTGCTTGAGGTGCATCAGGTGTAACTATTAATAAAGGACCATCATGGTTCTCGATTAACCGCCCGATAGCGAGTGCAATACTACTTCCAGTGAGGTTGTGCCAGGTGAGATCTTTGGCGGCTGAACTGGGTTTTGGCGGTGATAATATTGACAGCTTACTCATGCGAATATGGGTTCTCGACAACTAACGATTTGTTTCTGCGAAAAGTATACCTGAACTTGGCGCTTGGATCAGGCGCGAGTTTTAATTATGCTTGCTGCGCATCGAATCTTAGGGATAACTATGTTTAATTCAGCGGCCTTCTTTTTAGGTGTTCGTTATAGCCGTGCCAAACACGGCAACCGATTTACCCGATTTATTAATCGCTTTGCACTTGCTGGCATTCTGGTTGGCGTGGCAGCGCTGATTGTTGTGGGCTCTGTTATGAATGGCTTTGAACAAGAATTGAAAGAGCGCATTCTCGGCGTGGTGCCACAATTAACGGTCGCCTCAGCGCAGCAGCCGGGTTTAGCCGAGTGGGAATCATTGGCGGCAGGCTTGCCCGCTGTAGCTGGGCAGCGAGCGGTGGTACCACAAGTATCGACGCCTGGCGTGGTGCAAAGCGAAGGGCAGTTACGCCCGGTAATGATTCAAGGGCTATTTCCAGAAATAGATCAGGCAGCTATTCAATGGCAGCCAATTATCGAAAACCTGCGCAGTGGCTCGGTGGAGCAATTACAAGCAAGTGAGTACCGAATTTTAATTGGCCAGGCATTAGCGCAAGAGCTTGATGTTTGGGTTGGCGATAAACTCCGTGTGATTGCTGCAGGTGGTGGTGTTTATACGCCCTTGGGATTAATGCCAGCGCAGCGGCAGTTCACTATTGTCGGCATTGTGGCGATGAATTCTGAAGCAGATAGTCAATTGCTGATTATGCATGGCGCCGATGCCGCACGACTATTGAGGTTACCGCCGAATCAGGTATCTAGTGTACGCTATTACTTTGATGATCCTTTTGCGGGGATTCCAGCGGCAACTGTGCTGAGTGAACACTTGGGCGAAGCCTATCAAGTGAGTAGCTGGCGCGACCAATATGGCGAGTTATTTGATGCGGTATCTATGGAGAAACGCATGATTGGCTTTATGTTGGGGCTCATTATTGCGGTAGCCGCGTTTAACATTGTGTCGGCCTTAATGATGGTGATTCAAGATAAGCGTGGAGATATAGCTATTCTGCAAACCATGGGTATGCGCAACGAAAGTTTGTACGCGATGTTCATGGTGCAAGGGCTAACGAACGGAGTTATTGGCAGTTTAAGCGGTTTGTTGATTGGAGTTTTACTCGCCAGTTACTTGAATGAAATTATTGTGTTTCTCGGGGTGGATTTAAGTTTCGTTGGTCAAACCGGACTGCCGGTGTTGATGCAACCAGCACAAATCGCCTTCATTGTTGCTGCAGCTTTGATGCTCACACTTTTAGCGACGCTGTATCCAGCGTGGCGAGCGAGCCAAACACAACCCGCAAATGCGCTACGATACGAATAATAAAGGATGTTGATATGTTAATGCAGTGCCAAAAAATAAGCCGTAGCTATGCCGATGGGCAGCGAGAGCTCCATGTATTGCAAGGTATTGATGTTCACATCAACGACGGAGAAATGCTCGCCATAGTAGGGAGTTCGGGCTCAGGTAAATCCACCTTATTGCATTGCATGGGCGGGCTCGATCAGCCAACGTCAGGCGACATTCTGTTTCGGGGCGAGTCGATTCGACAATGGTCCGCAAAGAAGCTGGCGGATTGGCGTAATCAAGAATTGGGTTTTATTTATCAATTTCACCATTTGCTTCCTGAGTTTAATGCACTCGAAAATATTGCCATGCCGTTGCTAATAGCCGGGATTAATGGGCGTGAAGCCAATATCCGTGCGCAAGAACTTTTGGAACGGGTCGGGCTAGCCGATCGCGCTCAACATCGCCCCGCTGAGCTTTCGGGCGGTGAACGCCAGCGGGTTGCAATCGCTCGCGCATTGGCAAATAAACCTAGTTTAGTGCTCGCCGATGAACCCACAGGTAACCTTGATGATGTAACCGCGGATACAGTATTTGAGTTACTACGAGAGCTCAATCGTGAATTGGCGACCGCCTTTGTGATCGTGACTCACGATCGTCAACTAGCAGAGCAGTTACCACGTACCTTAGAACTTCATCAGGGGCAGTTGACTGCCAAGCAAATGTTGGTCGCTGGAGTTAACGAATAATGGCGCCGTGGAGCTTAAATTGGCAATTGGCTCGCCGCTTTCGCGGGCGTCGTGAACGAAGCCGTTTCCTTGGTTTTATTTCAGCATCATCAACGGTCGGTATCGCCTTGGGATGTATGGTTTTCATTGCGGGATTGAGCGTAATGAATGGCTTTGAAGAAGTGTTAGAAAAACGCTTCTTAAGCTTAGTTCCACAAGTTGAGTTTACGGCAGTCAAAGGTGGTCTAAGTGATGTTGATCGGATATTAAAGTTGGGACAAGAGCACCCCAATGTCACTGCTGCGCGACCGGTTATTCGCACCCAAGCGATGGTGCAAAAGGGTACAGAGTTTACCGGTGTGCAGGTACAAGGTATTGATCCTGAGTTGCCTCAAGCCATTGAACAATATATGCCAAAAGACACGTGGCAGCAGTTTAATGAACAGTCACGAGGCGTAGTGCTTGGCAGTCAACTTGCCGCGAAGCTACAACTAGAAGTCGGCGACCATGTCATGTTTCTCGTGGCTCATACAGGCGATTTCCGTGAACCGCAGCGCGTACGGTTACCAGTAATAGGATTCTTTACTTTTGGTGGCCAAGTCGACCATCACTTTGCGTATGTAAACTTACCCGTAGCGCGTGAGTTGGTGGGTTTAGAAACCGGTGTGAGCGCGGTAGAGATGGACGTTAACGACCTTTTCAAAGCACAAACCGTCGCCACTGAAATTGGCTATCAAATCGATGATTATGTTTACTTAGATCATTGGATGCGCGCGCAAGGACATCTTTATAGAGATATTCAATTGGTGCGTTTGGTGATGTATTTAGTGCTTATATTAGTGTTGGCGGTCGCTTGTTTTAATATCGTGTCGACATTGATTATGACGGTACAAGAAAAGCAAAAACACATTGGTATATTGCGCACCATGGGCATGCGTGCGCGCAGCATTATGAAAGTGTTTGTTTGGCAAGGCGTTCAAAATGGCCTCTGGGGCATTTTGTTTGGGGTTATCGCAGGCGTTGCTTTAACGCTGTTCCTTCCAGATATTTTTGCTCTAGCGCAGCAACTTACTGGCAAATCACTATTAGCCAGTGATGTTTATTTTGTCACGGACATTCCAGTTAAACTGCACGGTATAGATGTGGTAATGGTCGCTCTGGTTGCTTTAATTATGAGTACAGTGGCAACCATATACCCTGCGTGGCGAGCATCGAAAACATCGGTAGTACAAGCAGTTAGTGGTTAGTTTTTGTTTTCTGTAACATGCGCAGGGCGCGCTGGCGCCACGCGCTGACTACCGATTGGCGCCACAGCAAACTAATGACAAAATAGCCAACGATACTGCTAACCACTGCCATGATTAAACAGCCGAGCAGGAATGCAGGGCCAATACTGGTAATACTTTGCCCGAGCCAAGCCCAAGAAAGCTCGAATGCGAAAGGTTGCGAACCTTGACCCAGAATCCAGGCGCCGACTAAATAGCAAAAGTAAAAGAGCACCGGCATGGTTATCGGGTTAGATATCCATACTAAAGCTACCGACAACGGGAGATTCACACGGAAGGGAATCGCCGCACCGGCAGCTAATAGCATTTGAAAAGGAACCGGAATAAACGCACAGAAAAGGCCAACAGCGAAAGCGCCGGCGGCAGAGCGTCGGTTAAGGTGCCAAAGGTTGGCATCATGCAGCAAACTTCCAAATACTTTTAGGCTACGACTGTTTTTAATGGAGTCGTGACTAGGCATTATGCGCTGAATAAATTTTTTCGGCATTTTACATCCTGACCTTAACGGTTCTTTATCTCAGGTACAGCATCCATGGATCGGTGGTTGTGCGCGGGATTAGTTGGTTACGCGCTGTCATTCAGCTTGAGTCAACCTTTGACTCTTTTACAGTGGCTTGGATTGGCCGCTGCGATTGCTGGATTATATCTCCTGTACCAGCCATGGCGCAGGATGACCATTATTTTAACTTGCGTATTGTGCGGTATTGGATGGGGCTCTGGCAATGCCTATTTGAGTCAATCCTGGCAGCTTCCACAAGCGTGGGAGAATCAGTCACTAGTTATTATACTAAAAATTACCGAGATTCCCCACATCAAAGAGCAACAATGGCGCGTACAAGGCCATTTACTGCACGTTAACGACATCCTTTTGCAAAATCCGCCCAAAGTTCGCCTTAATTGGTATCAAGCCAAACTTGAGCAAGGGCAGTCGCAACCGCAAGCCGGAGAGACTTGGCGATTAAAGGTGCGGCTGAAACGCCCGCAAGGGGTGCGCAATGAAGGTGGCTTTCTCTATCACCGGTATTTACTAAGTCACGGCATTCGAGCGCTAGGAACGATACAAGCAGGCGAGAAAATAGCAGGAACTACAACGCTGCGGCAGCAGCTGTTTAATCGATTACGGAACTTAGACCTAGCACAAACGCCTATTTTATCGGCTTTATTACTGGGTGAGCGGCAGTTGTTGTCGGATCGTCAGTGGCAAACGTACCAACGAACCGGGGTGGCGCACTTAATTGCCATATCGGGTTTGCATTTAAGTTTGGTTGCCGGCTTTGGTTTTATTCTTGGGCGGTGGTTAAGCATTCGATTGGGGCGGCGTCGGCAGACGCGTGATCGCACCAGTGTGTTGATGTTAAATTTATGGCTGGCGCTGCTATTAGCCTTTGGTTATGCCTGGCTTGCTGGCTTTGCCACAGCCACCGTTCGAGCCTTTGCCATGCTGGCAGTTATCGCTAGTTGTAAACAATGGTCTGCTTATACACCGCACTCACGCATATTACTTAGAGCCATAGTTGTGGTTTGTGTGGTTGAGCCTTTAGCGCCATTGCAATCAGGGTTTTGGTTGTCGGTTGCAGCGGTCGCCGCGATTTTAATCATGAATTGGCGTTGGCTTAGCTATCAAGGAAAGTGGCGCGCCTTGATTGGCTTGTGGCGGCTTGAGCTCATGCTCACATTGGCGTTATGGCCCCTCGCGCTGATGTGGTTTGGAGGGTTGCCGGTGCTCGCCCCGATGACCAACCTGATTTTGGTTCCAGTGTTTTCTGTATGGGTGTTACCAGTAGGGTTACTGGGATTATTTCTGCTTATCTTACATCTACCCATAGCGGCCGCGTGGATATTAAAGCTCGCAGAACTGCCGATAGTGCTACTGGAGCCAGCTCTTGTTTGGTTGGCACAGGAATCGTGGCAATGGCTCCCCGCGACTCAAACGCTACCCTTATTATGGCTGGGCAGTTTATTAACCCTGTGGCTACTGCCCTGGCGGTTGCGATATCGTGTAACGTGCACTTTAACTGTACTACTAGCCTTTGGTATTCAGCACGAGCTGGCTAAACAACAACGTGATGTGAAAGTTCATATCCTGGACGTAGGACAGGGCAGCGCGGTGGTCATCGAACGCCAAGGTTACGCACTGCTGGTTGATGTTGGTGCCAGCTGGGAGTTCGGTGGTGATATGGCACAACGATCTATTATCCCGTTTTTGCGACAGCGACGGTTAACTCCGGAATTGGCTTTTGTTAGTCATACCGATAATGACCATCGCGGTGGTAGCCTGTCACTGAAACAGTCATTCCCAAGCATGCGCTGGTACGGCAGCAATGAAGGCTCGGTATGTGCGGCGGGTCAAAGGGGGGTATGGCGTGGCGTAAAATGGCACGTGTTGCACCCACGACACCTCACGTTTAATCGATATAACGATGACTCTTGTGTGCTAAAAATAGAGTATCAAGAATTTAGCGTGCTATTACCCGGTGATATTTCTAAGCGGGCCGAGCGCGAGTTGCTAGCGCACGCAAATAATCTTGACGCGAATATTTTGGTGTTAGCTCACCATGGCAGCAACAGTTCATCGGAAGATTACTTCTTACAGCATGTGCAACCCGAGTTAGCCATTGCGAGCAGAGGCTGGAACAATGCCTATGGCATGGTCAGCGAAGCCGTGAAGGAGCGCCTGGAAAGGCGAGGCATCCCTCTGCTTGATACTGCCGTCGGCGGGCAGATTACCTTAACCAGTAACGGTGCATCATGGCAGGTTTCACAGCCCTATGCGGCGGCAATAGGATCATGGTTCGACGCAGATAACTAGCCAGTACCTAAGGAAAACGGTTAGAATAGCTATATTCGTAGACTTAAATAAGAATTTCATGAGCGTAGAAACAGTAAAAAAACGGACCTTAAGACGTCTGCTGGGCTACATTAAGCCGTACCGACCTGCCTTTATATTAGCCATCATAGGAATGCTGGGCTATGCCGCAGTAGATACCTTTTTCTTTTCGCAGATCGAAACTCTCATTGATGATGGCTTAACTGAACAAAATTCAAAAATCTTAATTTATGGCGCATTATTTGTTCCGATTATATTTGTTGCCCGTGGTTTATTTAACTTTATCTCCACGTACTTTTTAAACTGGGTTGGCTTTCGCGTGGTGACCACTTTGCGACAGCAGTTGTTTGATCACATGATGCAACTTCCAGTGTCCTTCCACGATAGCCATTCAACGGGTGATCTCCTTTCTAAAATTACCTATACCACGCAGCAAGTAGCCGAAGCCAGTAGCCGTGCTGTGTTGGTATTAATTAAAGAAGGTGCCTTTGTTATCGGGCTATTAAGCTTGATGTTCTATCACAGTTGGCAGCTGTCCATAGTGTTCTTAATTGTGGGGCCACTGATTGCCAAAGTGGTCGCTATTGTGTCCCGTCGCTTCCGTAAGGTTTCAGAGCGCATTCAAACCGCTATGGGGAATGTCACTACCACCGCCGAGCAAATGCTTAACGGCCATAAAGTGGTGGTGATGTATGAAGGTCAGAAGCGTGAGTCTGATCGTTTCGAGCACATTAACAACGTTACCCGTAATCAAAATATGAAGCTGATTACGTCACAATCACTGAGCACATCAGTGATTCAGTTGATCGCGTCCTTTAGTTTGTCCATGGTTTTTGTACTGGCTAGCTTTCCAGACATGCTTGAGCAACTATCAGCGGGTGCATTTACTACCTTACTGACAGCGATGATCATGCTGCTACGACCGCTAAAGCAGCTAACTTCAGTTAACAGTGACTTTCAGCGCGGGATTGCCGCGGCCCAGAGTATCTTTGAAGTTTTAGATGAAGAAAAAGAACAAGATACCGGTCGTCGTGTCATTGATCGAGCCACTGGTAATATTGAGTTTCAGCACGTCGAATTCTCATACGATGATACTGAGTCACCGGCGCTTGAAGATGTTAGCTTCTCAGTAGGTTCGGGGAAAATACTAGCTTTGGTAGGGCGCTCAGGTAGTGGTAAATCGACCATTTCCAACTTGTTAACTCGTTTCTATACACCTCAGCACGGTAAAATTCTTCTGGATGGCGAAGATATTTATGACTACAAACTTAAATGTTTGCGCCGTCAATTTGCGGTAGTTTCTCAGCATGTCACTTTGTTCAATGACAGTATCGCGAATAACATTGCTTACGGCGCACATGAAGATGTAAGCCCAGAGCGTATTCGAGAAGTGGCTGAGCAAGCTTGTATTACGGAATTCACGGATTGCTTGCCACTCGGCTTGGATACCATGGTTGGCGAAAACGGCGTCATGCTGTCGGGCGGTCAACGCCAGCGAATTGCCATTGCCCGCGCCTTGTTGCGTGATGCACCGATTTTAATTCTCGATGAAGCAACCTCAGCACTCGACACTGAATCAGAACGCCATATTCAAAAAGCACTGAAGCGTTTACAGCAAAACCGCACCTCAATTGTGATAGCTCACCGATTATCGACGATCGAAAATGCCGATGAAATACTCGTCATGGAAGAAGGGCAAATCATCGAGCGCGGAAATCACAGCGAGTTGATTGAACAACAGGGCGCTTATCATCAACTGTATAGCCTGCAATTTAATGGTGGAGCCACCTAATGTCACTGCAGCGAGCTTGGTACCAAACTAAGCTACACCCGCTATTGTGGTTGTTGTGGCCGCTGCAGGCTCTATTCGTCTGGGTGAGCAACTGTCGACGCTGGCTCTATAATCGTGGCTTAAAGGCCTCTTATAAAGCGCCTGTGCCCGTTATTGTGGTAGGTAACATCAGTGTTGGTGGTACCGGTAAAACGCCGGTTACAGAGGCACTGGTGGACTGGTTGCAACAACGTGGCTATCAACCCGGTATTATATCCCGCGGATATGGCGGACAAGGGCCATTTCCGTTGCTGGTTACGCCCACCAGCGATCCAAACCAATGCGGTGATGAGCCACTGTTGCTTGCGCGTCGCAGCAGAATTCCTGTCGTGGTGGCGCCAAACCGCAAAGCTGCAGTTGAGCATCTATTAGAGCAACACCCCAACATCAATATTATCGTTAGTGATGATGGCCTCCAACATTACGCGTTGCAGCGCGACCTAGAGCTAATTGTCGTCGATGGCGAACGTGGGCTTGGTAATGGCTGGCGTCTCCCCATGGGGCCGCTACGAGAGTCACCACAGCGTTTAACAAGCGGTGCTATCGTGGTGCAAAATGGTGGAGCTGAACACCTACATGGTTATCGCTTTGAGCTGCAGCCACAGGCGTGGCGCCGCGTTATCGATGACGAACCCGTTTCATTAGCGGCAGACGGCAGCGTGATTGCCATTGCTGGAATTGGGCACCCACAACGTTTCTTTAATACGCTGCAAAGTTTAAATATTGTGCCGGATAGCACCTTAGCTTTTGCCGACCACTATGCCTTCAGCGCTAAAGACTTTGCAGAGATTCCTGCTGACACTAACGTATTAATGACCGAAAAAGATGCCGCAAAATGCCAAAGTTTTGCGCGCCAAAACTGGTATTATTTGCCGGTTCGT
Source organism: Pseudidiomarina sp. (assembly GCA_048269045.1). Lineage (GTDB taxonomy): Bacteria > Pseudomonadota > Gammaproteobacteria > Enterobacterales > Alteromonadaceae > Pseudidiomarina. The sequence goes on along the minus strand of JBLWUG010000004.1, from coordinate 23,587 downwards.
GCAGAATTTAAAAATGACTTTTGGCAACAGCTAGCCCAGCGTTTAACGAAGGAGTAACCATGGCGATGGATGAACGTACTTTGGCGATTTTAGCTTGTCCGCTTTGTAAGGGTAAATTGGTATGGTGCAAGGATAAACAAGAGCTGGTTTGTCGCGGTGATAAACTCGCGTTTCCAGTGAAAAATGACATTCCAATGCTATTAACGAATGCCGCTCGCACCCTCAGCAACGATGAATTGGAGCAAGTGAAATCATGAGTTTCACAGTAATAATTCCCGCGCGTTATGCGTCAACACGTTTGCCCGGCAAACCTTTGGCGATGATTGGCGATAAATCAATGATTCAACGCGTGTATGAACGTGCTGCTGAAGCCGGTGCTGCAGAAGTGATAGTGGCCACCGACGATCAACGCATTGTCGATGCTGTTGAAGCTTTTGGTGGCCGCGCTATGATGACCTCTCCAAACCATTCATCAGGTACGGAGCGGATTGCTGAAGTTATCGATTACTTGGCGATTGAAGACGATCATGTGGTGGTGAATGTGCAGGGCGATGAACCCTTTATTCCGCCAGAAATCATTCGCCAAGTTGCAGATAACCTGGCCAATCAAAAACAAGCGCAGATGGCAACCTTAGCAGTACCCATAGAGTCATTAGAAGAAGTGCAAAGCCCACATGCGGTGAAAGTGGTTACCGATGTAAATGGCTACGCTTTGTATTTTAGCCGTGCGGCCATTCCATTTGAACGTGATGGTATGGCGGCAGATAAAATAACTGAACAAGCTAATTACCGCCGTCACGTAGGAATTTATGCCTATCGAGCAGGGTTTGTTTGGCGCTATATCGAATGGGAGCCAAGCCCTATTGAACAAATTGAATCTTTAGAGCAGTTACGTGTGCTCTGGTACGGAGAGCGTATCCATGTGGCCGAAGCCATGGTGGCGCCGCCAGCTGGCATAGATACCGAAGCCGACTTAGAACGCGCGAATCGACAATTATTAGACAACTAATAAAAAAGCACTCCGAGGAGTGCTTTTTTTATGTCTGTTTTAAACCTTAACGTTTAATAGGTTTAAAATCACGTTTTGGTGAGCCGGTGTATAACTGACGTGGGCGACCAATCTTCTGGTTCGCTTCACCCATCATTTCATGCCAGTGTGAAATCCAACCGACCGTGCGCGATAACGCAAAGATCACGGTAAACATATTGGTTGGAATACCGATAGCTTTCAGAATGATACCCGAGTAGAAGTCAACGTTAGGGTAGAGCTTCTTCTCAATAAAGTATGGGTCTTCTAACGCAATGCGCTCAAGTTCCATGGCTACATCAAGTAGTGGGTCTTGCACGTTAAGTTCTTGCAATACTTCGTGTGCGCTGTCACGCATAACGGTTGCACGCGGGTCAAAGTTTTTATAAACGCGGTGACCAAAGCCCATTAAGCGGAAAGGATCGTCTCTATCTTTCGCTTTCTCAATGTATTTTGGAATGTTTTCAACGCTGCCGATTTCTTTCAGCATGCGCAAGCAAGCTTCATTTGCACCGCCATGCGCAGGGCCCCACAATGATGCTACACCAGCCGCAATACATGCGTATGGGTTGGCACCAGAAGAACCAGCTAAACGTACCGTAGACGTTGACGCGTTTTGTTCGTGGTCTGCATGTAAAGTAAAGATGCGGTCCATAGCTTTCGCGATGGTCGGGCTAATCTTGTACTCTTCGGCAGGAACCGAGAACATCATATTTAAGAAGTTTTCAGCATAAGTTAAGTCATTGCGTGGATACACAAATGGTTGACCGATGCTAAATTTATACGCCATCGCTGCAATGGTTGGCATTTTAGCAACCAAACGATAAGCGCTTCGCAAGCGAGCTTGCTCGTCATGAATATCAAGGTCGTTGTGGTAAAACGATGATAATGCGCCAGTTACTGCACACAACATTGCCATTGGGTGCGCATCGCGGCGAAAGCCATTAAAGAAATTATGCAAACCTTGGTGAACCATGGTGTGCTTAGTAATGGTCGTTTTAAACTCACTGTATTGCTCTTCAGTTGGCGCTTCGCCATGAATGAGCATATAACATACTTCGAGGTAGTCCGCTTGAGTCGCAAGCTGATCAATTGGATATCCGCGATGCAGAAGAATGCCTTTGTCACCATCGATATAGGTGATCTTTGATTCACATGAGCCCGTAGCTAAGAAGCCAGGGTCAAACGTGAAAACACCATGCTTGCCTAGTGTACGCACGTCAATTACATCATAGCCGGCTGTACCAGATAAGACTGGCAATTCAATGGATTGGCCGTCAATCTGCAGGGTGGCTTTACGATCAGCCATAAGGAAATCTCCTTGTCTAAGTCTGCTTCATCACTTATTAGGGCGATAGAATTTACTTGATCTTAACCGTGCCTGTCAATTCAAACAGTCGTTTAAGCGATAGCAGTGCATCGATAACGTGCAAAAAGTTGGGTAGTGTTCTTGCGTGTTAGCGTGATTAGCTGGTTGTACCAACTTTTGGCTCGTCTATGCTAGGTTATACGACGATATTGTGACAGACAAAATACGACTAAGGTAGGGTTGCCATTATACCTATTTTTTTGTTGTCTTGGTCGAATATTTACTAAATTAAGATATTAGATGGAAAGACGTCTTAGATAATTGTAATTCGCCGCCATGGCTTATATACTTTGGCGGCGATCTCACAGGGTCCTCTCGTGAGGAGATGTTTGAAGTTCCGAGCATATGCATATGCTTCTGGTAAAGGCACAACAATCGTGAAAAAACAAAGACCTGTTAATTTAGAACTAAGTACTATTAGATTTCCTGCTGCAGCCATCAGTTCAATTCTGCACCGCGTTTCTGGCGTTATCATGTTAGGCGGCGTTGGTTTTTTGATCTGGGCACTAGCTACTTCACTGCAATCAGCTGAAGGTTTTGAACTTGTTCAAAGCTTGATGACTGGCTTCATTGCTAAATTTATCGCTTGGGGAATCCTAACCGCTTTGGGCTATCACTTGCTTGCAGGTGTACGTCACATGGTTATGGATATGGGCTGTTGGGAAGAGCTTGATTCAGGCCGCCGCAGCGCTCAAGGCGTATTCGTATTAGCAATCATTCTTTCAGCATTAGCCGGGGTGTGGTTATGGTAAAAGCAGTTTCAACGTTTGGCCGTACGGGTAGTCATGATTTTATCTTGCTACGTGCTTCGGCAATTATCTTGACGCTTTACACCATTTTCATGGTGAGCTTCATGGTATCGGTAGAACAAATCAACTACGCAGTGTGGACGAACTTGTTCGCTCATGTAGGCATGAAGATCTTTACAATGCTGACGTTAACCGCTGTTTTGATTCATGGTTGGATTGGTATTTTTCAAGTACTAACCGACTATATCAAGCAATCTGGGTTACGAGCTTTTCTTCAATATGTGGTCTGTGTTGCATTAATCGTTTACTGGTTAGCCGGTTTATTGGTTGTGTGGCCAGTGGAGGGTGTCTAAGTGAGCGTACAAACACTTGAGTTTGATGCCGTAGTTATCGGTGCTGGCGGTGCAGGAATGCGCGCCGCATTACAAATTTCTGAGTCGGGCATGACCTGTGCCCTAATGTCAAAAGTGTTTCCAACCCGTTCTCATACGGTATCTGCGCAAGGTGGTATCACTGTCGCCTTGGGTAACGCCCATGAAGATAACTGGGAATGGCACATGTTCGATACCGTAAAAGGGTCGGACTACATTGGTGACCAAGACGCAATTGAGTACATGTGTAAAACCGGTCCTGAAGCAATTCTGGAACTGGAAAACATGGGCTTACCATTCTCTCGTTTTGAGAACGGTAAAGTTTATCAGCGTCCTTTCGGTGGCCAATCTAAAGCTTTTGGCGGCGAACAAGCAGCACGTACCGCAGCAGCGGCTGACCGTACTGGTCACGCGATGTTGCACTTGCTGTATCAGCAAAACGTTAAAAACAAAACCACCGTATTTTCTGAGTGGTATGCGTTAGATTTAGTGAAAAACGACGACGGTGACGTGGTTGGCGTAACTACGCTAAACATTGAAACTGGCGAGATTTTCTATGTTAAAGCTAAGGCTGTTGTATTAGCGACTGGTGGTGCAGGGCGTATCTTTGCATCAACCACGAACGCTCACATTAACACCGGTGATGGTGTTGGTATGGCGATTCGTGCAGGCGTTAACGTACAAGACATGGAAATGTGGCAGTTCCACCCAACCGGAATTGCCGGCGCTGGTACCTTGGTAACTGAAGGTTGCCGTGGTGAAGGTGGTTACCTCTTGAACAAAGATGGTGAACGCTTCATGGAGCGCTACGCGCCAAACGCGAAAGATTTAGCCTCGCGTGACGTTGTTGCTCGCTCAATGATGACCGAAATTCGTGAAGGTCGTGGCCTTGATGGTCCATTAGGTCCACACTTATTACTGAAGCTTGATCACTTAGGTCGTGAAGTTCTTGAAAGTCGCTTGCCTGGCGTATGTGACTTGGCGAAAACTTTCGCTCACGTTGATCCAGCGGAACAGCCAATTCCAGTTATTCCTACTTGTCACTATATGATGGGTGGCGTTCCAACAAACGTGAATGGCCAAGCATTACAAATTGATGAGCAGGGCAATACGACCCCAATTCATGGTCTATTTGCTTGTGGTGAAATCGCTTGTGTATCTGTTCACGGTGCGAACCGCCTTGGTGGTAACTCACTACTAGACTTGGTTGTCTTTGGCCGTGCGACCGGATTACACTTAGCCGACGCCATGGCTGACTTGGCGCAAGCTAAAGAAGCTTCACAAGAAAATATTGATGCTGCACTTGAGCGTGTTCGCCGTTGGGATAATAACCAAGACGGTGAAGATCCAGCAGTGATCAAGAAAGACTTACAAAACTGCATGCAGATGAACTTCTCTGTATTCCGCGAAGGTAAAGCTATGGCGGAAGGTTTAGAAGAGCTGAAGAAAATTCGCGAGCGTCTGAAAAATGCACGTCTTGACGATACCAGTGCTGAATTCAACACCCAGCGTATCGAATGTCTGGAACTCGATAACATGATGGAAACTGCGTACTCTACAGCGGTTGCGGCGAACTTCCGTACCGAAAGTCGTGGTGCCCACAGTCGCGCAGACTACCCAGATCGTGATGATGAAAACTGGTTAGCGCATACCGTTTATTGTCCGCAAAATGAGTCAATCATTAAGCGTGAAGTGAACATGCAGCCGAAGCTGCGCGAAGCATTCCCGCCAAAAGCGCGGACTTACTAAGGTTAGGTGACAACGATGAAGAAGTTGAATATTTCAGTTTATCGTTACAACCCAGATGTTGATAACGCGCCACACATGAAAGATTACACGCTAGAAGTCGATGCTAATCGTGACATGATGGTGCTGGACTTGTTGTTACTATTAAAAGAACAAGACCCAACACTGGCGTTCCGTCGCTCATGTCGTGAAGGTGTGTGCGGTTCAGATGGTCTGAACATGAACGGTAAAAACGGTTTGGCATGTATCACCCCAATCTCTGCCTTGAAAGGTGGCGATAAGAAAATTGTGATTCGTCCGTTACCAGGGTTACCGGTCATTCGTGACTTAATCGTTGATATGAGCCAGTTTTACGCTCAGTATGAAAAGATTAAGCCATTCTTGATTAACGAAGATAAAACGCCTCCAGCCCGTGAGCGTCTACAGTCAATTGAAGACCGCGCTAAATTGGATGGCCTGTACGAATGTATTTTATGTGCATGTTGCTCTACGTCATGCCCATCATTCTGGTGGAATCCTGACAAGTTCATCGGCCCAGCAGGCTTGTTAAACGCTTATCGATTCTTAATCGACAGCCGCGACACTGCGACTGAAGAGCGTTTGAGCGAATTGGATGACGCCTTTAGCGTTTTCCGTTGCCACGGCATCATGAACTGTGTAGACGTGTGCCCTAAAGGGTTAAACCCAACGAAGGCTATTGGACACATCAAATCCATGCTATTGAATCGTGCAATTTAATTAACTTGCACTGATTTGCTATAGTTGTGGCCAAGCTGTATCGAAATAGCCATCCAGCTTGGATGGCTATTTTTTTATGAAACGAGTGTGAAGGAACAGCGATGCAAGACGGCGTAATGCAAGCCTGGCTAGAAACTTCCCACCTGGCCGGTGGTAATATGGCCTATGTCGAAGAGTTGTTTGAGATGTATCTCGACGATCCGACATCGGTCAGTGACGAGTGGCGCAACTTTTTTGACGAGTTGCCGCAAGAGGGGGCGGGCGATGATACCAAGCACAGCGCAATCCGGGAACAGTTCCGCAGTTTAGCTAAAAATAAGCTAAAGCAAGCAGGAAGCACAGCGGGCGCTCCAGATCAGAAGCAAGTAAAAGTACTGCAGCTGATCAACGCGTATCGTTTCCGTGGGCATCAACATGCAAATCTTGACCCGCTCGATCTATGGAAACAAGAAGCGGTACCTGATTTAGCGCTTGAGCACCATGGCCTGTCAAAAAGTGATTTTGACCAAGAATTTAACGTAGGCTCGTTAGCGGTAGGTCAAGAGACCATGAAGCTTGGCGAGATTTACAATGTGCTTAATGATATCTATTGCGGCTCCATTGGTGCCGAATACATGCACATTGTTTCTACGCGCGAAAAACGTTGGATTCAGGAACGCCTCGAAGGTATTCGTGGTCGTCCTGAGTTTCAAACTGAACAACAACGTCGCATCTTAAAAGAATTAGTTGCAGCTGATGGTTTAGAAAAGTACTTAGGCTCTAAATTCCCAGGTGCAAAACGCTTCTCATTGGAAGGTGGCGATGCCCTGATTCCAATGCTTAAAGCTTTGATTCATCGTGCCGGTGAGCAAGGCGGTAAAGAAGTGGTCATCGGTATGGCGCACCGTGGACGTTTAAACGTTCTGGTCAACGTACTGGGTAAACGACCACAAGATCTCTTTGACGAATTTGCTGGTAAAAACTCGCTGAGCAAAGGTTCGGGTGACGTTAAATATCACTCAGGCTTCTCCTCAGACTTTGCCACCAAAGGCGGTGATGTACACTTAGCATTAGCGTTTAACCCTTCCCACCTTGAGGTTGTTAACCCAGTGGTGATGGGCTCTGTACGTGCCCGCATGGATCGCTTAGGCGACAAGACTGGTTCTAAAGTATTACCAGTAACTATCCATGGTGACTCGGCAATCGCTGGTCAGGGTATCGTTCAAGAAACCTTTAACATGTCACAAACGCGCGCATTCCAAGTTGGTGGTTCCATTCGCATTGTGGTGAATAACCAAGTTGGCTTTACCACTTCAAAACGTGAAGATACTCGTTCAACTCAGTACTGTACTGACATTGCAAAAATGGTACAGGCACCAATCTTCCACGTGAATGCCGATGATCCGGAAGCGGTCGTGTTTGTCACTCAGTTAGCACTAGATTATCGCAACACCTTTAAGCGTGATGTGATGATTGACTTAGTCTGCTACCGCCGTCACGGGCACAACGAAGCTGACGAGCCAAGCGCAACGCAGCCGTTGATGTACAGCAAAGTTAAAAAGCACCCAGTAGCGCGTGCGCTTTATGCTGATCGCCTACAAAGTGCCAAGGTTATCGAAGCCGATGAATCCGAAGGCTTGATTAGCAGCTATCGCGACTTGCTTGACCAAGGTGAAATCGTGGTTGATGAATGGCGTGAAGTGAAGAGCCCTTCGTCAGACTGGAAATCCTATATCGGCAACGAGTGGGATGTGAAATACGATGCTAAAATTAGTCGCGAGCAGATTGAAAAGCTAGCTACGGCTGCAAGCACAGTGCCAAGCGAGCACAAATTACATTCGCGCGTACAGCGCGTTTACGATGAACGCTTAAAAATGGCAGCGGGCGAAAAGCCGGCCGATTGGGGTTTCGCAGAAACTCTAGCCTACGCAAGTTTAGTCGATGAAGGCGTACACATTCGTTTAACCGGGCAAGACTCAGGCCGTGGAACTTTCTTCCATCGCCATGCGGTATTGCACAACCAGAACGATGCCAGCACTTACATGCCACTGAATAATATTCGAGAGGGCCAAGGCCAAATCGAAATTTATGACTCGGTACTGTCAGAAGCAGCAGTGGTAGCCTTTGAATATGGCTATGCCACTGCAGAGCCGAAAACATTAGTAATGTGGGAAGCTCAGTTTGGTGACTTCGTAAACGCCGCCCAAGTTGTTATTGACCAGTTCTTGAGTTCTGGTGAGCAAAAGTGGGGTCGTTTATGCGGCTTAACACTGTTGCTGCCACATGGCTACGAAGGGCAAGGTCCTGAGCATAGCTCGGCACGATTAGAACGCTTCTTGCAGTTGTCTGCTGACCACAACTGGTCAGTGTGTGCACCAACGACACCTGCACAAGTGTTCCATATGATCCGTCGCCAACAACTACGCCCGGTGCGCCGTCCGCTAATCGTCATGACGCCAAAATCTTTACTGCGTCACCCATTGGCGATATCTGAGCTCGACGACCTCACCACTGGTGTATTCCAAAGTGCGATTGGTGAAATCGATTCTTTGGACGCTAAAAAAGTAAAACGCGTGATATTCTGTTCAGGTAAGGTTTACTACGACTTATTGCAAGAACGGCGTAAGCGTGAACAAGAGGATGTTGCAATTATTCGTATCGAACAATTGTATCCGTTCCCTGCAGACGAAGTTGCTGAAATCATGAAGGATTATCAGCATGTAGACGATTTTGTTTGGTGTCAGGAAGAACCTCAGAACCAAGGTGCTTGGTACAGCAGCCAACATCATTTCTGGGCTTCGATTCCGCAAGGCGCTCAACTAACTTATGCTGGCCGTGCTGCATCAGCTGCACCTGCGGTAGGTTATTTAGCTGAGCACAATAAACAGCAACAACAATTAGTCGATGACGCGCTAACCATTAAATAGGTGATAATTGACCATGGCTATAGATATAAAAGTACCACAATTACCAGAATCCGTTGCCGACGCATCGGTTGCCACATGGCACGTAAAGCCAGGTGACAAAGTCTCACGCGATCAGAATCTGGTTGATATTGAAACTGACAAAGTGGTGTTGGAAGTGGTTGCGCCTGAAGATGGTGTAATCGGTGAAATTCTTGCCGCGGAAGGCACCACTGTTGGTGCCGAAGAAGTTATTGGAAAGCTTGAGAAAGGCGACGGCGCAGCAGCGAAATCTGAAAAGACTGACGCTAAAGCAGCCGATAAACAAGCCGATAAACCAGCAGCTAAGAAAGCTTCAGGTGGTGGTGAGAAATTAGAAGTTAAAGTACCACAGCTACCAGAATCTGTTGCTGACGCAACTATCGCTACTTGGCATGTGAAAGCAGGCGAAGCGGTAACTCGTGACCAGAATCTTGTGGATATTGAAACTGACAAAGTAGTGTTGGAAGTTGTAGCTCCAGCAGACGGCGTATTAGTTGAAATCAAGCATGAAGAAGGCGCTACCGTTGGTGCTGACGATGTTATTGGTACTGTTGAAGCGGGCGCAAGCGCGGCTGCAGCTCCAGCAGCAGCCAAAGAAGAAGTGACTAGCGACGAAAGCGACAGCGAAGTTGCAGGCCCAGCGGTACGCCGCATGTTGGCCGAAAAAGGCTTGACCGTTGCTGATGTAAAAGGCACCGGTAAAGGTGGTCGGGTAACTAAGGAAGACGTGGAGAAACACGTGAAGTCAGGTGTGAAGAAAGACGCAAGCGCATCAACTGCAGCAGCTGCACCAGTAGCGCTGGGTGATCGTGAGCAAAAACGTGTACCTATGACACGTTTGCGCAAAACTATCGCGAAACGTTTATTAGAAGCGAAAAACGCAACGGCTATGTTAACGACGTTTAACGAAGTGAACATGAAGCCAATTATGGATTTGCGCAAGAAGTACAAAGACGAATTCGAGAAACGTCATGATACTCGTTTAGGTTTCATGGGTTTCTATGTGAAAGCAGTGACCGAAGCGTTGAAGCGTTTCCCAGAAGTAAATGCTTCCATTGACGGTGATGACATTGTTTATCACAACTACTTTGACATCAGCATCGCGGTATCAACGCCACGCGGTTTGGTGACTCCAGTATTACGTGATACCGATAGAATGAGTATCGCCGAAATGGAAAATGGTATCCGTGATTTAGCACTGAAAGGTCGTGATGGTAAGCTAACCATGGACGACATGACCGGTGGTAACTTCACCATTACTAACGGCGGTGTGTTTGGCTCGTTGTTATCAACGCCAATCTTAAACCCACCACAAAGCGCTATTTTGGGTATGCACAAAATTCAAGATCGCCCAATGGCCGTAGACGGTAAAGTAGAAATTCTGCCAATGATGTACTTGGCACTTTCATACGACCACCGCATTATCGATGGTAAGGAATCAGTAGGTTTCTTAGTCACCATCAAAGAATTGTTAGAAGATCCACAGCGCTTGTTGTTGGACATTTAACAAATTATGCAGCCGCTATTGCGAATCAATTGCATTAGCGGCTGTATTTTTTCCGCGTAAATCGGTAAAATATGCGCGATATTTCGGGTTGGCAGCCACATGGCTGCTTTGTTGTTTAAACGAATCGGAAGAACATCATGAACTTGCATGAGTATCAAGCCAAGCAACTTTTTAGAGAGTTTGGTTTGCCAGTATCTGAAGGCTTCGCAGTAGACACTGCTGAAGAAGCTGTTGAAGCTGCCAAAAAAATCGGTGGTGAACGTTGGGTTGTTAAGGCTCAAGTACACGCAGGCGGTCGCGGTAAAGCGGGCGGTGTTAAATTAGTATCTAGCTTGGACGAAGTTAGCGCTTTTGCCAGCGACTGGTTAGGTAAGAACTTAGTAACTTACCAAACTGACGCTAATGGCCAACCAGTTACTAAAATCTTGGTTGAAAGCCTGACTGATATTGCTACCGAACTATATTTGGGCGCAGTTGTAGATCGTTCTACCAGCAAAATCGTATTCATGGCTTCAACCGAAGGTGGTGTTGAAATCGAGAAAGTTGCGGAAGAAACGCCAGAGAAAATTTTGAAGGCTGTTATCGACCCAACTGTTGGCGCGCAACCTTTCCAAGGTCGTGAGCTTGGCTTCAAACTAGGCCTAAACCCTGAGCAAGTGAAGCAATTCACTAAAATCTTCTTAGGTTTAGCGAAGATGTTTGAGCAGTACGATTTCGCACTATTAGAAATCAACCCGCTAGTGATTACCGATGAAGGTAACTTGCATTGCCTAGACGGCAAAATCAACATCGATAGCAACGCGTTATACCGTCAGCCGAAGATTCGTGAAATGCACGACCCTTCGCAAGAAGACGCGCGCGAAGCAGAAGCAGCACAGTGGGAACTAAACTATGTTGCGCTTGATGGCAACATCGGTTGTATGGTTAACGGTGCAGGCTTAGCAATGGGCACCATGGACATCGTTAAGTTGTTTGGCGGCGAGCCAGCAAACTTCTTAGATGTTGGTGGCGGCGCTACTAAAGAGCGTGTAACCGAAGCATTCAAAATTATCCTGTCAGACGACGAAGTAAGCGCAGTATTGGTTAACATTTTCGGCGGCATCGTTCGTTGTGACATGATTGCTGAAGGCATCATGGGCGCAGTAGAAGAGGTTGGCGTTAAAGTACCAGTAGTTGTGCGTTTAGAAGGTAACAACGCAGAACTAGGTCGTCAGAAATTAGCAGAAAGTGGCCTGAATATCATCGCAGCAGAAAGTTTATCTGACGCGGCTGAGAAAGTGGTTGCAGCGGCAGGAGGTCAATAATGTCTATTTTGATCGATAAGAATACTAAAGTTATTTGCCAGGGTTTCACTGGCGGTCAGGGTACTTTCCACTCTGAGCAAGCGATTGAATACGGTACGCAAATGGTTGGTGGTGTGACTCCTGGTAAAGGCGGTCAAACCCACTTAGGTTTGCCAGTATTTAATACTGTTCGTGAAGCGGTAGAGCAAACTGGCGCTACGGCATCAGTTATCTACGTACCAGCACCTTTCTGTAAAGATTCAATCATTGAAGCTGCAGACGCAGGTATCGAGCTAATCGTATGTATCACGGAAGGTATCCCGACGTTGGATATGATGTTCGTGAAAGAATACTTAACGCATAAAGGCGTTCGTATGATTGGTCCTAACTGCCCAGGTGTGATCACCCCAGGCGAGTGTAAGATTGGTATCATGCCAGGTCACATTCACAAGCCAGGTAAAGTAGGTATCGTATCGCGTTCAGGTACTTTAACTTATGAAGCAGTTAAGCAAACCACGGACGAAGGTTTCGGCCAATCTACTTGTGTAGGTATTGGTGGTGACCCTATCCCAGGTTCAAACTTCATCGACATTTTAGAAATGTTCGAGAAAGATCCTGCAACCGAAGCTATCGTAATGATCGGTGAAATCGGTGGTACAGCTGAAGAAGAAGCAGCTGAGTACATTAAGCACAATGTAACTAAGCCAGTTGTTTCTTACATCGCTGGTGTTACTGCTCCTCCAGGTAAGCGCATGGGCCACGCCGGTGCAATTATCTCTGGTGGTCAAGGTACAGCGGATGAGAAGTTTGCTGCACTTGAAGATGCTGGTGTTAAAACTGTACGTAGCCTTGCCGATATCGGTAAAGCATTACGTGAAAAAACTGGTTGGTAAGCTTAGCTTAAGCAACCCACGAAGCCACTCCCTCGGGAGTGGCTTTTTTTTTGCCTTAAAACAGCTGGCTATATGACATCTGTCGGCTTGTTGAACAGCAATCACTAGACTAGGCTAAAGGAAGGGAATTTATAAAGTTGCGCTAACCTTAGGTCAAAAACATATGAAAAAGCTGATCCTAATTCTTGCTTTGGTATTTGCAGCGTGGAATCTCTATGAAAGTAAAAAACCGGAAGAACAACCCCCGCAAAAAGGTTCACTCGGGGAGCTTGTAGAAACGGTTAAAGGTACTGTAACTAAAGCGGAGCAAAAATTTCGCTGCGACAGTCGCCAATTTTGTACGCAAATGAAGTCTATGGAAGAAGCGAAGTACTTTCTTGAGAATTGTCCCAATACTCAATTGGATGACAATAATAATGGTATTCCCTGTGAATCTGACCCTCGTTTTCAATAGTTTAGAATAATAAGAGACAATTATGGCTCGTGGAACTAAATCACTAATAGTTCGGCATTGGCGTGGAGAACTCTCGCTAAAAACCTCATTTTGGGTATTCGGCGTATTACTGCCGGTGATTATTGTGCTGGGTATAGCTGCTTTAACTGCGGCGGCGGAATTGTTAGGTCTAGCATGGCGACCATTAGGCGTGGTGAAGCTAGCGTTGTTGTTACTCGCGGCATTATTGCTTATTTGGATATTTGTCGGCATTTGGCGGGCAGCAAGCTGGTACCCGGCGCAAGGCGGCAAACCCGCTTGGGCATGGCTCGCGAAGCTCGGGGTACTATTAGCACTAAGTCGCTTATTGTTTGAAGTTTACCAATTCAGCTTACCGCTAGTGCAAGATGATGTGATTCTTAGCTCGAATGGTGGTCATGCGCAGCAATTTACCATGCGCGTGCTGGCGAATGGCACCGAGTTAGAATTGAGTGGAGGATTACAAACTGGAGCCGCAGGAGCAGTGGCTGCGATGCTTAATAAATATCCTAACATTCGGGTCATTCACCTCAATTCTAGTGGCGGACTTATCGCCGAAGGCGTTGATTTATATAAGCTCATTCAAATGAAGCAATTAAACACCTACGTGCCGACAGAATGCTCTAGCATTTGTGTATTGCCATTCTTGGCTGGCGACCGTCGCTATATAGGCAAACGTGGCTTGCTGGGCTTTAATAGCCTGTATACCAATACCCAAGGCGTACAAATTCCAGCGGCAACCCATGAACGTTTCCGCGAGGCATATCAGCAGCAGGGGATAGCGGGTCCTTTTACGCGTCGTGCTTTGAATATGGAGCATGTACGACTCTGGTATCCAAGCCACATTGAATTACTCGCAGCTAATGTGATTCATACGATAGCCGAAGCCGATCAGTTTGCGTCCTCAACGGTTGCGCACCCACAAGATGTAGCCATTACGGCGCGCCATTTAGTGATGGCGCCGAGTCGTGAGCTTGTTACGTACTGGCAAACCAAACTAAATATACTCAATTACTTAAATTACACCAATGCTAACAGCTGTGTGGATTACCTATATCCCGATTGGCACAACAACACTATCAATAGAAGTGATGGTATTCCGGTAAACCTATTAGATACCTTTGAATTAGCAGCGGTTGATTTAATTGAAGCGACGGACGTCACGCAAGAAGTTAACCAGCCGATTACTGTTGAAACTGAATTGAGCATGCAGTCGATTCTAGCGCAGCTTGAACAACAATCAGCGGAATATATCGATGCGTTAAATGCGCCGCAACGCTATCGCGATCAGCCGGAGGTTATTTGTAGCGCGAATATAGCTCTATATCAGCAGATTTTATTGCGGCCGCAACTCGAAGAGCGGGCTGGTTTATTGCGCATGTTGTATGCCCAGCAAGAATCAAGTACCTCCAATTACGGTCGTGAACACGCGTCGATGCGCTGAGTATGAACGCTCAGCGTGGCCGGTTTATTGTTGCTACTGGTATAAATAACTGAACTTTTAGCAACATGAACACCACCCCGACTGCCGTTATATAACAGCGTTAAGCTTCCATTGTTACGGGTATCCATGGCCAAGCATTCTTGGTCCTCAGCCGTGGCAATACGTAACCACTGATCTTGGTTGCGTTCATACAACCACACTTCATATCCTTGCCAAGTTTCCGAGCGTCCACGCTGACATAGATAGTTATGCACTTCAGCATCACTATTCTGAATAGATAACACTTGCTGCTGTACGCATTGGGCTTGCGATGGAGGAGTGGGGGCTTTAGTGACCCACTTATAAATGAAGACCGTGATAAATATAGCGATCAAAATAACCGCCGCCGTCATCAACCAAGAGGCGACGCGATTAATTGCTCGTTTAATTAGTCCAATATCTTTCTTCAATGCTTTCTTCAATCTTTCTATTTGCGTATGGTGGTATGGTTATACTACATACAAACGCTAAGGAAACTATAAAAATGAAAACAAGTATTGCCAAACGCGTTGCAGCACTAGCCGTTATCGTAACAGGATTATTGCTGTTGGTGTTAGCCCCGGCTGGAGACGCAGTGATGAGCTATCGTATTGTCGGGGTCATGACCGCAGCAGTAGGTATTGCTTGGCTCACTGCACAGCGACCGAGTATTGAAGAGCAGCGGGAGAATGCTGCCAATTTTGAGCGCCGCAAACTTAATTGGTATCAATCGCCCATCGTTTTATTTCCTATTATATTAATAGTGATTGCAGCGCTAACCTATGCGTTAGCGCAATAATACAAAGAGAGTGTAACTAAACTTATGTGGTTAAATTGCGATATGGGCGAAAGCTATGGTGCTTGGACCATGGGAGATGATGCCGCCGTTATGCCGCATATCGATATGGCTAATATCGCCTGCGGATTTCACGCCGGCAGCCCAGCAATAATGGCAAGAACAATAGCCTTAGCTAAACAGTATCAGGTGAAAATTGGCGCCCATCCGGCATATCCCGATATCCCAGGGTTTGGGCGGCGGTCGATGGTATTCACCCATAACGAGATACGGGCTATTTTGCTTTACCAAATAGGCGCGATGAATTCACTGTGCCAAGCCAGCGGCACGCGCATGAGCTACGTGAAGCCTCATGGAGCTTTGTACAATGATATGCAAAAGCAGCCCGAGTTGTTTGAGAGCGTGGTGAGTTCTATTGCTGAATTTAATGTTAGCCATAGTTCACAGCTACAACTAGTGACGCTGGCACAACTTGAGCAGGGCTGGCAACAACAGCTCGCGCAAAAGTACGATGTTGAATTGTTATTTGAAGCTTTTGCCGATCGTCGTTATGAAGCCAATGGTCAACTGCGCTCGCGCTCTCATCGAGACGCAGTACTGACAACGCGTGCGGAAATTTTAGAGCAGTCGAAACGCATCGCCCAGGGGCAAGCTATTAAAGCCGTTGATGGTAGTGAAATAATAATCATAGCGGATACCCTTTGCGTGCATGGTGACAATCCAGAGTCCATCGCTACTGTGGCCGCCATTCGAGAGGCGTTAAATGCCAGCAATTAAAGCTGCTGCCATTAATGCGGTGCAAATCAGTTTTGAACAACGCATTGCGCCGACAGTGAATGATCAAGTTCACCAGTTATCCCACTACTTGAATGAACAAGCACCTGCATGGCTGCAAGAATTGGTGCCTGCCTATCATTCAGTCATGGTGTATTTTGATGTGCTTAAAGCGAGTCATGATGAGGTGATTGCAGCCGTTCGCGCGGTGCTATCAAACGACCAATGGTGCCAACCGCTTCAGCCGGGCCAGTTGCATCAAATCGAAGTGTGTTATGCGCCTGAGGTAGCACCAGACCTTGCACGGGTGTGTGCGGCAACCGGCTTATCAGCAGCACAAGTCGCTGAGTTGCATAGCTCGCCTGAGTATCGTGTCTATGCGCTTGGGTTCGCGCCGCAATTTGCTTACTTGGGTGATGTCAACCCAGCCCTGCATGTACCACGGTTAGATACGCCGCGACAACGAGTCCCACAAGGTAGTGTAGCTATAGCGTTGCAACAAACAGCCATTTATCCGCAAGCCTCACCTGGCGGCTGGAATTTGATTGGGCGGGCGAGTTCGTGGCCGCAATTAGCGCCTAATGATCGCGTGCAGTTCCAAGAAATAAGTCTTGCTGAATATCAACAAAGGCAACACCAATGACTGCCGTGATTAAGGTCATACAAGCAGGATTGTTGGCAACGCTGCAGGATTTTGGCCGCTTTGGTTTATTAGCGCGCGGCATTACTTGCGGTGGACCTATGGATGAGCGCTCATTTTTGTGGGCGAATCGAATCTTAGGAAATCACTTTAATTCGGCGCAGATAGAAGTTACCGCGGGTGGTTTTAAGGCGCAGATACTGAATGATGCGGTATTCGCGGTAACCGGGCAATCCGGCGCGGTGCTGTTAAACCAGCAGTTGCAGTCCCCATGGCGAAGCTTTGCAGTTCGGGCGGGTGATGAATTGGTTATTCAGCCAGGTCAACATGGCTTGCGCAGTTATTTAGCGGTAGCAGGTGGCTTTTCTGGGGCGGCGGTTTACAATAGCGTAGCTACCGTAATGCGCGATGGTTTAGGTGGCTTGCACGGGGACGGTCGTCCCATAGCTACGAACGATATACTCTATGCAGCACAAGCTGAGCCACCGAGCAGTTCTTGGTCACGTACGCCTCACTCTAACCTCATTCCTAGAGTAACCGACAGGGTTACACTAGATATTGCCGCTGTAGCGCAACACGAGCAGTTTAGCCCAGCGATGCACAAGCGTTTGGTGCAGCAGGAATATACTGCAAGTAGTGCACAAGACCGTATGGGCGTGCGCTTGGATGGTCATCTGCCGATTTCTTGGGAGCATGAACAAATCATCTCAGAACCGCTGCCAGTAGGGGCTGTGCAAATACCGCCTGATGGCCAACCGATCGTCATGATGAAAGATCGCCAAACCTTAGGCGGTTACCCTAAAATAGGCGTGTTAAGCTGGTCGGGTATTTGTGCATTAGCTCAAGCTGGACCAGGGACTAAAATTCATTTCAATTGGATACCTATGACGCAAGCTGTGCAAGAGCTACAGCGCGTCTATCGATTTTTTGGCGTGCATGGTTAATCCTTGCGCCCGCTAACAGAAACTGCGATCATAACGCATATTTTTCAGGTCTATAACTGGAGACGTAATATTCATGGCAGCCGAAGCGCCTCGTAGTAATTTTATTCGTCAAATCATTGACAAAGATCTAGCATCAGGGAAGCACACAGAGGTTCATACTCGCTTTCCACCAGAGCCTAATGGTTTCTTACATATAGGGCATGCGAAATCGATCGTATTAAACTTTGGCATCGCTGAAGATTATAAAGGTACCTGTAACCTGCGTTTCGATGATACGAACCCGCTAAAAGAGAAAGTGGACTATGTTCATTCGATTCAAGACGACGTTGCTTGGTTAGGCTACCAATGGGAAGCAGAGCCACGCTATTCTTCAGATTACTTTGACCGTTTGCATGGCTATGCAATTGAGCTAATCGAAAAAGGCTTAGCTTATTGTGACTTCTCGAGCCGAGAGAAAATGCGTGAGCTTCGCGGTACGTTAAAAGAGCCAGGTCAAAACAGTCCTTACCGTGACACACCAGTTGCTGACAACTTAAAGATTTTCGCAGATATGACCGCTGGTAAGTATCAGGAAGGTGAAGTATCACTGCGTGCAAAAATTGATATGAGCTCACCATTTATGTGTATGCGTGATCCGGTAATTTACCGTGTATTGCATGCCGAGCATCACCAAACTGGTGATAAGTGGTGCGTTTACCCGATGTACGATTTTACCCACTGTATCTCCGACGCTATTGAGGGCATTACGCACTCATTATGTACCTTGGAATTCCAAGATAACCGTCGCCTTTACGACTGGGTACTCGAAAACATCAGCATTGACTGTCATCCACAGCAAATTGAGTTTTCTCGTTTGAACTTGCAATACACCATTATGAGTAAGCGCAAGTTAAATGAACTGGTCGAAGCCGAGAAGGTTAGTGGTTGGGATGACCCAAGAATGCCAACTATTGCTGGTATGCGTCGCCGCGGTTATACCCCAGCGTCTATTCGTGAGTTCTGTCAGCGCATTGGCGTGACGAAAATGGATAACCAAGTAGAAATGGGAATGCTGGAGTCATGCATTCGCGATGACTTGAACCACAATGCGCCACGCGCAATGGCGGTGATTAATCCAGTTCGTGTTGTACTTGAGAACTACCCAGAAGGCGAAATGGAGACCATTCAAGCGCCCAATCATCCGAACGATGAAACCATGGGTAAACGCGACTTACCATTTGCTCGCGAGCTGTGGATTGAAGCGGAAGATTTTCGTGAAGAGGCCAACAAAAAATATAAGCGCCTGGTGTTAGGTAAAGAAGTTCGCCTACGCAATGCTTATGTTATTAAAGCTGAACGTGTTGAGAAAGATGCCGAAGGTAATATCGAAACGATTTACTGTACCTATGATAAAGATACCTTAGGTAAGGCACCAGCTGACGGTAGAAAGGTGAAGGGTGTTATCCATTGGGTGGCAAAAGATCATGCACAAGCGGCTGAATTCCGTTTGTATGATCGCTTGTTCCAAGTGCCTAACCCGGCAGCGGAAGAAGATATCTTCTCAACCTTAAACCCGAATTCTTTAACCATTCAAAAGGGTTTTGTTGAACCTTCGCTAGCAACTGCAGCAGCTGAGCAAGCTTATCAGTTTGAGCGAATCGGTTATTTCTGTGCAGACAGTAAAGACAGCAGCAGTGAACACT
Source organism: Pseudidiomarina sp. (assembly GCA_048269045.1). GTDB lineage: Bacteria > Pseudomonadota > Gammaproteobacteria > Enterobacterales > Alteromonadaceae > Pseudidiomarina. The sequence goes on along the minus strand of JBLWUG010000004.1, from coordinate 4,210 downwards.
TAGTGTTTAACCAAACTGTTGGCTTGCGTGATACCTGGTCAGAAAGCTAAACGAAGTTGGAGCTGTCATCTTTGTTCAGGATGGCAGCTCTTTGTTTTTTATGGTATTAGTATATCAACCTTATTGTAACAACTGGACGGGTTGATATGAACGATCAAATACCAAAGCCTCTTATAATTATAATTTCACTGTTGCAAGGCCTTGTACTTACGTTACTTTATCAAAGTGTTGAACCTAACGTATGGCCTGCATCAGAGCCGGTATGGATGATCTCCCTAACAACATTAGCGATCGCGTTGCCATTATTGACTCTACTGTGCATAACTAAAACTAATATTAAGCAGACCCTTAAGTTTGTCCTTCCTTTTTCTATCGTTTTATCATTGTTGGGGGCCTATGTCGGATTTCAGCAAGAACCCAAAGAATTCATTAACAACCATTTCGCGTTAGGCATATTTTTCTTTACCGCTCTATTAGCCTCATTTAAGGCTTTAATGTATATCCAACAATACATTAATAATCAAAAAATAAGTTATAACTCGTTATTTCAGCTGTCTTGGCGAAACTTTGTCATCTTCGTAGAGTGTTGGATATTTATAGGTATATTTTGGGGTATCCTAAACTTAGGAGCAGGGTTATTTGCTGTTCTAGAGATTAATTTCTTTAAAGAGCTACTAAACGAAAGTTGGTTTGTAATACCGGTGCAAACGGTGGCGTTTGGATTTGCCATCATAGTGTTCAGAAATATCATTCATACCGCCGACAACATCGCCAGCATTCTTCAAACCCTTATCAAGTTTTTACTACCAGCGTTAACCATCGTCTCTTTAAGTTTTTTAATAACCTTACCCTTCGCAGGTTTTAATACGTTGTGGAAAACTGGTTCTGGTAGTTTGCTGGTAATGTGTTTGCAGGCACTGTTACTTTTCTTCGTTAATGCTGTGTATCAAGATGAATCAAAACAGCGATCTTACAATCTATATCTGCATCGCTTGGTGTTAATCGGTGTTGCATTACTGCCAATTTATAGCTTTATTTCAGCTTATGGAATTTGGTTGCGCATCGACCAATATGGGTTGACCGTTGAGCGCTGCTGGGCAGTTCTGGTATGGGTATTACTTACTTGTTTTTCTTTTGGCTACCTTGCTGGAATACTGAAAAAAAGAGACGCATGGCTAGAAATTCGTAGCTTCGTTAACATTAGAATGGGCATTGTAGTTCTTGGGTTTATGCTACTCGTAAACACCCCCATATTAAACTTTCAAAGCATTTCAGCAAACAACCAGCTCGCTCGTTTACATGACGGGGACATTAGTGTTGAAGACTTTGACTATGCTTATTTCAAAAGTATGCTCGGTCGTCAGGGGTATTTAGGCTTGCAAGACTTGAAGGAAAAGCTGCAGGACGTTTCACCTGATTCCGTCGCCATCATTGATCGTTTGTATGCGAAGAACCAAGATGCAGGTAACATCGATTCACGTTCTGAATTCGAGGAAATGCTGACGTATTGGCCCAATAAAGACAGTTTCTCTGAAGATTTAATAACCGTTTTATTTGAGGAAGAAACGCAGCACCCGTGGTTAAACTTTCGCGAGTTTAGCTATTATTTATTAGCTCAAGACTTAAACGATGATGGGGTCGCTGAATTTATTGTTATCAAAGAAAGTAATTACAGTTTCACCGCCAAAATGTGGCTCAAAAACAATAACGGCTGGCACTCTATACACATGGCTACTCGTTATCCTGATAACCATAGCTCCATTAAAAGTCGCATAGAGTTAGGGGATGTACAGGCAGTTCAGCCAAACTGGAACCTGTTGAAAGTTGGAGATCTTGAGCTGCAAGTTGGATTGGATTAGCGCTAAAAATAAGCCACTACTAGCTTGTAGTGGCTTTTATGCAATTAATAGCCGCTGGTTAGTCAGCGGCTTTTTTGTTGCCGGGCTTATTACTTGGTTTATTACTACGGCGTGGTGAACGAGGCGGACGCGGCTGCTTTTTCGGGGCAGGGCGGCCTTTGATTAAATCTACCGGTGCAAAACCTTCCATAGTACGACGTTCAATGGTTTGTTGAATTAAACGTTCGATACCTTTGAGCTGCTTCACTTCTTCCGGGCTAACTAGAGACAGCGCTTGGCCACTAGCACCCGCACGAGCGGTACGGCCAATACGGTGAACGTAATCTTCGGCGACGTTCGGCAGGTCATAGTTAACCACTAAAGGCAGTAAGTCGATATCGATACCGCGTGCGGCGATATCAGTGGCGACTAACACTTGCACCCGATTTTTCTTAAAATCGTCTAAGGCTTTGGTGCGTGCGCCTTGGCTTTTGTTGCCATGAATAGCAGCAGCTAAAAAGCCAGCTTTGTCGAGTTGCTTAACCAAACGGTTAGCACCATGCTTGGTGCGCGTAAACACCAGCACTTGCGGGGTGTCTAGTTGGCGCAGCAGCTGTGCCAGCAACGATGTCTTTTGACTCTGCTCAACACCATACAAAGACTGTTTTATGCGCTCTGCGGTCGTATTAGGCGGTGCTACCGACACTTCTACAGGATCATTCACCAAACCTTTCGCTAACGCACGAATTTCTGTAGAGAAAGTTGCTGAGAACAGCAAGTTTTGACGCTTTTTAGGTAGCAAGCGTAAAATCTTTTTAATGTCGTGAATAAAGCCCATGTCGAGCATGCGGTCAGCTTCATCTAGTACCAGTGTTTCCACTTGGCTAAATTTCACGGCATTTTGTTGAAACAAATCAAGCAATCGACCCGGTGTGGCAATAAGAATATCAACCCCACGACGCAGCTTCATCATTTGTGGGTTGATGCCAACGCCACCAAATACCACCGCAGAAGACAGTTCAATGTCGCGGCTGTATGTTTCAACACTTGCAGCAACTTGTGCAGCAAGTTCTCGAGTTGGGGTTAAAATCAGCGCACGAATGTGATTGGAGCGCGCACGCTCTTGGTCTTTCATGAGCTGTAAGATTGGTAGTGTGAAACCTGCTGTTTTACCTGTTCCCGTTTGTGCCGCAGCCATAACATCACGGCCTGCTAAAATTGGTGGGATAGCTTCTTGTTGAATAGGGGTAGGTTCACTGTAACCCTGCTCTTCAAGCACGGCTAAAATTTCTGGCGCAAGGCCTAGTTCGCGGAAACTCATTTAATAATTGATTCTCTATAGGTAAGAAGAGGAGCGCGGTTTTGTAGCCGCGCTCGGTAATACGAATGATTAATCTTTATGAAGGTTATTATCACAGGTATCTGGTGTTTTGCAGTGGCCATACAGATATAAACTGTGATTAGTCAGCTTAATATTGTTGGCATCAGCAATCTTTAATTGGCGTGCTTCAATCAGGTCATCTTCGAATTCGAAAACGTGACCGCAGGTTAAGCACACTAGGTGATCATGATGATCCTTATCTCTTAATTCGAACACCGATCGGCCACCTTCAAAGTGATGGCGACTGACGATACCTGCATCGTCAAATTGGTTTAGTACGCGATAAACGGTCGCTAAACCAATTTCTTCATTTTTTTCTAATAGAATTTTGTAAACGTCTTCAGCACTAATGTGCTGGTTGTCAGGATCTTTTAGAACTTCAAGAACTTTAATCCTTGGTGAAGTAACTTTTAGACCGGCTTTTTTTAGCTGTAATTCGTCGTTGCTACTCATAATAAATTGGCTGCCATTAATCAATAGTTAACGCCTAGACCAATTGATCTAAGCCCATTTCCTCTCGAATTTGTGCACACCACTTTTGTACGCGTTCTTCCGTGAGTTCGGTTTGTCGGTCTTCATCAATCCCTAAGCCTACGAAATGATTATCATCGACTAAAGCTGTTGAGGCCTCGAAATCATACCCTTCTGTAGGCCAATGTCCAATAATGATCGCGCCACGTGCTTCAACGATGTCACGTAAGGTACCCATCGCATCGAGGAAGTACTCAGCATAATCTTCTTGGTCACCGCAGCCAAAAATGGCTACGAGTTTATTATTAAAATCTATCTCTTCCAGATCTGGGAAGAAGTCATCCCAATCACATTGGGACTCGCCGTAATACCAGGTCGGAATACCAAACATAAGCAGATCATAAGATGCTATATCTTCCTTGGTGGACTTGGCGATATCAAACACGTCGATAAGGTTTTTACCCAATTCTTTCTGGATCATTTCAGCGACAACTTCAGTGTTCCCGGTGTCACTGCCAAA
>JBLWUG010000003.1:0-185551 GCA_048269045.1 Pseudidiomarina sp. | reverse complement strand
CATAGGGGTTACCTCAATTAGGCTGCATCGCCACCCGATCCGTTGCCGAGCACCATGCAAATACATCAATACAAAATGCGCTGGATTTTCATCCAATCGCTCAAAATTTAGGGCGCGAATTGTAACTAATGTTTAAGCGAATGTGAAGAACTTTCCAGCGTTAACCATTAAGTTTTTCGCATCACGCTTTAGTTTTCCCTCTTGTATCAGAGTGATGTAAACTGCTTTTCATGCATCATGTCATTCAAATTGCGCTGCCCGTGCCTCTGCTACGGCTATTTGATTATAACAGTTCTAGCGTACCAGCCATAGGTGCGCGTGTTCGTGTGCCTTTCGGTCAGCGCCAGTTAATTGGTATTTGCATGGGCGAAAATCACGCTCCCGATGACAAATACAAGCGCAAAGAAATTACCGAAGTGCTCGACGACGAGCCGATTTGGCCAACAGGCTTGTGGCAGCTGCTGCAGTTTGCCGCCGATTATTATCAACATCCACTTGGTGAAGTGCTGAATCACGCACTACCCGCGCTACTGCGCCAAGGTGAAGCGCCCAGTTATCAAGCGACGACTCGCTATACCGCAACCGAATTAGGGCAGACGACGGCACTTGAAGATTTAAAGCGAGCCCCACAACAGCAACGCTTGTTGGCGGCGCTAAAGCAACGTGACTTGTTGCAGCGCGATATTCGCATTGAAGAGTTTACGCCCAGTGCTTTGAAGGCACTGCAAGAAAAAGGCATGGTTGAGGCGGTAACGCACGTGCCCGCTGCGCGCGCCTCTTGGGCATTCAAGATCGCCGCCGACCCCTTGCAGTTAAACCCCGAGCAAGCCTTAGCGGTTGCCGCTATTGGTTCAGCTTCACAAGCGCAAACCTATTTATTGGAAGGGGTAACGGGCAGCGGTAAAACCGAAGTTTACTTGCAAGCCATGGCCGATGTGTTGCGACGCGGTAAGCAAGTACTCATGCTGGTGCCCGAGATTGGCTTAACGCCGCAAACCCTGCGCCGTTTTCAGCAGCGTTTTGACGTGCCGGTGGTGATGCTGCACTCGGCGTTGACGGATCGTGAACGGCTTGATGCTTGGCTCGATGCACGTGCAGGCAGCGCTGCCATTATTATCGGTACCCGATCGGCGATATTCACGCCCTGCTATGACTTGGGCATGATCATTATTGATGAAGAACACGATAACTCGCTCAAGCAGCAAGAAGGCTTTCGTTATCACGCACGTGATTTAGCGGTAATGCGTGGCCATGAAGAACAAGTGCCGGTGATTCTTGGTTCAGCCACGCCTTCGTTAGAGTCGTTAAACAATGCATTGACGAATAAGTACGGTTACTTGCAGCTTACGCAGCGTGCCGGTAATGCCAAGCCGGCGCGAAATGTGGTGTTGGATATCAAAGGCTTGTCGGTAAAAGCCGGTTTATCGACGCCGTTAATCGATTTAATGCGTGAACAACTGCAGGCCGGTCAGCAAGTACTGCTGTTTTTGAATCGCCGTGGTTTCGCTCCAGCTTTGCTGTGCCATGAGTGCGGCTGGCTCGCACAGTGTCATCGTTGTGACGCCTACTACACCGTGCATCAAGGCAGTCGCCAACTGCAATGTCATCACTGTGGCTCACAGCAACAAATACCAGTGCAATGTCATGACTGCGGTTCGACGCAATTGGTTGGGCGCGGCGTGGGTACCGAACAGCTTGAACAAGTACTAACAGAGCTATTCCCTGAATACCCAGTCCTGCGCATCGACCGCGACAGCACCCGTCGCAAGGGCAGTTTGCAACAGCACATTCAAGATGCCCACGAAAACAAATTTCAAATATTGGTCGGCACCCAAATGCTCGCTAAAGGCCATCACTTTCCGGAAGTTACTTTGGTGGCATTACTGGATGTTGATGGCGCATTGTACAGCGCTGACTACCGTGCTGCAGAACGCTTAGGCCAATTATTTACCCAAGTTGCAGGGCGCGCGGGCCGGGCTAGCAAGCCGGGTACTGTAGTACTGCAAACGCACCACCCAGAAAATGAACTCATTCAAGATCTAGTGAACAATGGCTACGCCCACTTTGCGCGAACGACATTGCAAGAACGGCAACTGACGCAGTTGCCACCGTTCTCACAACATGCACTGTTTCGCGCCGAAGCCACTGAAGCCGGCCTTGCGGTACAGGCATTGGAAGCGATTGCTGCGTATTTCCCGAAATTAGATAATTTGATGGTATTAGGGCCAATTCCTGCGGTAATGGAACGCCGTGCTGGGCGTTATCGCTACCAATTGCTGGTACAATGCTCGCAACGAGGATTGCGAACGCAATTGTTGCGGCATGTATTGCCACAGCTTGAGTCGGTCGCCATACTGCGTAAAGTTCGTTGGTCGCTGGATATAGATCCGCAAGACTTCACCTAGCAGTTTTTTTTCTGCCCCCAACAGCGTAAAATGTGTGAAAACAAATCACCATTCGCTAGTCACTAAGTTTTAAGGCTCAAATTAATGAAAGATCAGTTGGAACAGCTACTCACCACCGCCGTCGATGTACTTAAACAACAGGGCACTATCCCTGCTGATGCACAACCACGAGTGCAATTAGATCGACCGCGCGATAAGAGTCACGGTGACTTTGCAACCAACCTGGCCTTAATGCTAGCAAAGCCGGCCAAAATGAATCCGCGTGCTTTAGCAGAAGCTCTGATCGCGGCGTTGCCAGAAAACGATCTGCTCGCGAAAGCAGATATTGCTGGCCCTGGCTTTATTAACTTCACCGTCAACCAACAGCAGTTAATTGACCAGCTCGAAGCGGCATTGGCTGACGACAATGTAGGCGTACTACCAGCCGCTACCAGCCAAACTGTGGTCATCGATTACTCGTCACCAAACCTAGCGAAAGAAATGCACGTAGGGCATTTGCGCTCGGCCATTATCGGTGACTCTGTAGCGCGCGTGAAAAGATTACTAGGCCATAAAGTGGTACCGCAGAACCATGTTGGTGACTGGGGTACACAGTTCGGTATGCTGCTAGCCCATATGGAAGAGCTCGATAATGCTGATCTTGATATGGAACTCAGCAACCTTGAAACCTTTTACAAAGCTGCCAAGCAGCGTTTTGACGAAAGCGAAACCTTTGCTGAGCGTGCGCGGGAACTGGTGGTAGCCCTACAATCAGGTGAGCCGAAGTGCCGCGAATTATGGCAGCAATTTATTGATGTATCGTTAAGCCACTGCCAAGACGTTTATGATCGTTTAGGTGTGCAGTTAACCCGCGACGACGTGATGGCAGAAAGTGCCTACAACGACGATCTCCCACAAGTTATTGCCGACTTACGTGAGCAAGGCTTGTTGGTTGAAGACCAGGGCGCACAATGTGTGTTTTTAGACGAGTTTAAAAATAAAGAAGGTGAATCATTGCCAGTAATCGTGCAAAAGTCAGGTGGCGGTTACTTGTATGCCACAACCGACTTAGCAGCGGTACGTTACCGCCAGAATAAACTGCACGGTGACCATTTAATTTACTTTGTCGACCAGCGCCAAGGATTACACTTCCAGCAGATTTTCACCCTAGCGAAGAAAGCTGGTTTTGCACGTGCTGATTTACAGATGGATCACTACGGTTTTGGTACGGTCATGGGTAAAGATGGTCGTCCTTATAAAAGCCGTGATGGTGGTGTCACCAAGCTTGCTGATTTACTCGATGAAGCTGAAAAACGTGCCCTCGATTTGGTTCAGCAAAAGAATTCCAAACTAACTCCGGCAGAACAAGAGCAAGTTGCCAAGGTGGTTGGCATCAGCTCGGTTAAGTATGCCGACCTTTCTAAGAACCGCAGCAGCGATTACATTTTCGACTGGGATACCATGCTGAGCTTTGAAGGCAATACCGCGCCATACTTGCTGTATGCTTACACTCGAGTGTTTAGTATCTTCAGCAAAGCTGGTATAGATATCAATGATGTAACTGGTAGCTTCGTACTCGAAGATGAACGCGAAATTGCTTTAGCCAACACCTTGATTCGCTTCAACGAAGTGGTTCATAGTGTTTCCGATAAAGCGATGCCGCACTTCTTATGCGGTTATCTATACGACGTGGCGGGTGCCTTTTCGAGCTTCTATGAGGCCTGCCCAATCCTGAAAAGTGATAACGAGGCGATTCGTAACAGTCGCTTAAAGTTGGCAGCATTAACGGCCAAAACCTTACGCCTTGGCTTAGAGCTGTTAGGCATATCAACGCTTGAGAAAATGTAGTAATGGATTACGCAAATCGTAAACGCCCAGCAAAACGAACGAACCGAAAGAAGAAGCCAGCACCTGTGAAGCAACCGGTGCCTTGGCTAGTGGTTTTTGTTGCCATCGCTTTGGTGGGTGGATTTGTGTGGCTATTAATGACCATTTCAGGCAAAGGCGACGATTCGATGCCAGCGTCTCAAACCCAAAGTGTAACCCCTCAAGTAAAAGAAACTCCCAAGGAAACCTTGCCGAAAAAACCGGTGGAGCGATGGGAATACATCGAAGAGCTGGAAAACCAAGAAGTTATTGTCGATGTTCCAGAGCGCGAGGTTGGGCCACCTAAGGTGATGCAGTGTGCATCTTTCCGCAATATTGATGATGCTAACCAAATGCGCGCGAAAATTGCGATGACCGGCTTAGAATCCTTTGTCCGTTCTACGGATGGGCAAAACGGCGTATGGCACCGTGTGATGTTGGGGCCGTACGAAACCAAACGTGACGCCGAACGTGATCGTCATAAGTTAGGTCGCGCGAATATTTTTGGTTGCATGATTTGGAATTGGGAATAGATTTACCATTGAATTTTGCGAATTCGTCCTCATAACTGGTTCATAGCAACCAAGAGGACGTATTTGTGACTACTATCGTATCAGTCCGTCGCGGTGACAAAGTTGTCATCGGTGGCGATGGCCAAGTTTCACTTGGCAACACCGTGATGAAAGGCAACGCACGCAAAGTGCGCCGTTTGTACCAAGACCAAGTGTTAGCTGGTTTTGCAGGCGGAACTGCCGATGCTTTTACCCTATTTGAACGTTTCGAGAAGAAACTAGAAGCCCACCAAGGCAACTTGATGCGGGCCGCTGTTGAGCTGGCCAAAGATTGGCGAACTGATCGCGCCCTTAGGCGATTGGAGGCGTTATTAGCCGTCGCTGATAAGCATACGTCGTTAATTATTACCGGTAATGGTGATGTCATTCAGCCAGAGCACGATCTTATAGCTATTGGTTCAGGTGGTCCTTTTGCCCAATCTGCGGCGACAGCATTACTCGATAACACCGATTTAAGCGCACGTGAAATTGTTGAAAAAGCCCTAACTATTGCGGGCAACATTTGTGTATACACCAACGGTTTCCAAACTATTGAAGAGCAGGAGTCTGTCGCTGATGTCTAATATGACCCCACGAGAAATTGTTGATGAACTGAACCAACACATTATTGGCCAAGATAACGCCAAGAAAGCCGTCGCGGTGGCGCTACGTAATCGCTGGCGCCGGATGCAGCTGGGCGACGATTTACGTCAAGAAGTCACGCCAAAAAACATTTTAATGATTGGCCCAACGGGTGTCGGTAAAACTGAAATTGCGCGTCGTTTAGCGAAGCTAGCTAACGCACCATTCTTAAAAGTTGAAGCCACTAAGTTTACCGAAGTGGGCTATGTCGGTAAGGAAGTTGAATCTATTATTCGTGATTTAACCGATACCGCAGTCAAGCAAACTCGCGAGCAAATGATGGAGCGCGTTCGTTTTCGTGCCGAAGAAGCTGCGGAAGAGCGCATTTTAGATGCCTTGTTACCGCCAGCAAAAACGGGTGGTTGGGCAGATGAAACTGAGCAAGCACCACGTGACCAATCGAATACTCGTCAGGTATTTCGTAAAAAATTACGTGAGGGTGAGCTCGACGATAAAGAAATCGAAATTGATTTAAGCATGGCGCAAATGGGTGTTGAGATTATGGCCCCGCCAGGCATGGAAGAAATGACATCACAGCTGCAAAGCATGTTTCAAAATATCGGTAGCGGTCAAAGCAAGCCGAAGAAAATGAAAATCAAAGATGCTTACAAGCATGTGGTGGAAGAAGAAGCCGCGAAAATGCTGAACCCGGAAGATGTGAAGGAACAAGCATTAAACGCAGTGGAACAACACGGTATTGTATTCCTCGATGAGATGGACAAAATCTGTAAGCGTGGTGAAACCTCTGGCCCCGATGTTTCTCGTGAAGGTGTGCAACGTGACTTATTGCCTTTGGTTGAAGGTACGACGGTATCAACCAAGCACGGCATGGTAAAAACCGATCATATTCTGTTTATCGCATCGGGTGCGTTTCAAATGTCGAAGCCGTCAGATTTGATTCCAGAGCTGCAAGGTCGTTTACCTATTCGTGTTGAACTGAGCGCCTTAACCAGTGAAGATTTCGTGCGTATTTTAACCGAGCCGAATGCATCGTTAACCACCCAGTACAAAGCGCTAATGGCAACTGAAGGTGTTACCGTCGAGTTTACGGACCATGGTATTCAGCGCATCGCCGAAACCGCGTTTCATGTGAACGAAACCACCGAAAATATTGGTGCGCGCCGATTGCATACGGTACTGGAGCGTTTAATGGAAGATATCTCGTTCCGTGCTAGCGATTTACAGGGCGAAAGCATTACCATCGATGCTGCTTATGTCGATAAGCACTTAGGTGAGCTGGCAGAAAATGAAGACCTCAGTCGCTTTATTCTGTAAGTAGCTGCTGTTTAGAGTATTTCCAGCTATACTGTGGCATAAATTAACAGTAGGAAACGGCAATGGAATACAACACATCTGAACTTTGCGATCTTTATCCAGACATGGTCGACGTAGTGGAACCGATGTTTATCCATTATGGCGGCCAAGTCTCTTTTGGTGGCCAGCTGGTTACCGTGAAATGCTTTGAAGATAAAGGCGTTATTGAAGATATAGTGCGTCAGCAAGGCACGGGTAAAGTGTTATTGATTGATGGTGGTGGTTCTGAGCGCCGTGCATTGATTGATATTTCTATTGCTGAACTCGCTTGCGATAACGACTGGGAAGGTATCATTTGCTACGGCGCTGTCCGTGATGTTGATGCCTTGGATGAAATTGACATGGGTGTTATGGGCGTCGCTTCGATACCTGTAGGTGCCATCAGTGAAGGCATTGGCGAAGTTGATGTCGCCGTTAACTTTGGTGGTGTTACCTTCTTGCCAGAAGATCATTTGTATGCCGATAGCACTGGCGTTATCATTTCACCAGAGCCCCTCGATATAGAATAACACTATGTTTTTAAGCGCAATTGACGCCGCTAAATGGTGCCAGCCACGCAGCGGCGAAATTAAAATTGGGCAAACCATTACCTGCCTACCTAATATTCCCGATAGCGAAACTTACCAACGCGCCTTGGCGGAAGCCTGGGAGCAAGGTCAACGGATTGCCATTGTGGGCGTACCTGAATCCATTGGCCCACGTGCCAACTTAGGTCGTGGTGGTGCTGAAGACGCCTTCAATGCTGCGCTAAAAGGGCTCGCAAACTTACAAGCCACACCTTATCTTGCCGACCATGAATTGCTGATGGTAGGCGAAGTCAGTTGTGCGGATTTACAGCAAGAAGCGGATGCCCTGCGCACCAATAACGATGCCGACGTGATGCAGTTACGAGCGATTTGTGAAATGCTCGATCACCGGGTGATTCACATTTTGAAACCATTGTTTGAGCAAGGCTTTGACGTGATTCTTATTGGTGGTGGCCATAACAATGCGTACCCACTGATCACCGCGTTAGCAGCAGCGACCGAGCAAAGTATTGGCGCTGTTAACCTCGATCCACACTCTGATTTTCGTGCGCTCGAAGGCCGCCACAGCGGCAACGGGTTTAGCTATGCCTATATGGATAGAACTTTAAGTCACTATCATGTCGTAGGTTTGCACGAAGGTAAAAACAATGCCGATAGCCTGAAGCAATTAAGCGATGCAGAATTTACTTACCGCAGCGTACACGAGCTCTATCTGCATGACTGGGCTAGCGAATTAGAAGCCACCGTTGCGCAAGCGCGCGCATGGAACTGCCCGTTAGGCATTGAGATTGATGTGGATTCATTGCAAGGCGTGCCTGCCAGCGCGATTAACTTTAATGGGCTTTCCATTGCGCATGGTTATAGTTTGGTCGAGCGCTTAGCCAGCTTGCCAGCCACACGCTATTTACATTTGGCCGAAGCGGCACCGAGCTTGCACCCTTCCGGGCGCGAAGCTGGTGATATGGCTTGTGCACAACTACTCAGTGAGTTGGTGCTCGCCTATTTACATGGGCATCAGCGGCGCACGCCCTGATGCCAGCACGCTACTAACGGGTTGGTACCAAACTGGTAAGTTAACGCTGCCGGGTCGGTCACATTCCACAAACAAATATCTGCCCGTGCGCCGGCAACCAGTTGGCCACGGTCTTGGTATCCCAACGCTTGCGCAGCAGCCACAGTCACCCCACGTAAACACTCTTCGGGCGTCATGCGGAACAACGTTGCTCCCATTTGTAACATCAGCTGCAGACTTAATATCGGCGAGGTACCTGGGTTAGCGTCGGTAGCTAATGCGATAGGCACACCATGTTGACGTAATAAAGCTAACGGTGGTTGCTTGGTTTCACGTAAAAAGTAGAACGCACCGGGCAATAACACTGCGACCGTACCTGCCGCTGCCATAGCTTGCACACCAGCTTCATCCAAATATTCTAAATGATCACAGCTTAACGCTTGATAGCGGGCGGCTAACACTGATCCATGTTGATTGCTGAGTTGTTCGGCATGCAGTTTAACCGGTAATTGATGTTGCTGTGCAGCTTGGAACACGCGCTCCGTTTGGGCTGGCGTGAACCCGACATTTTCACAGAAGGCATCGACAGCGTCGGCTAGCTTAGCCTCGGCGATGGCGGGAATAATAGTGTTTACGACCTCGTCGACATAGCCATCCGCGTTATCTTTAAACTCCGGTGGTACCGCATGCGCGGCCAACAAAGTAGTCGCCACCGATACCGGATACTCTGCGGCTAAACGCTTCGCTGCCTGCAGTTGTTTGGTTTCATCGTTAAGACTTAAACCATAGCCTGATTTGATTTCAACCGTGGTAACGCCTTCACGTATCAAGGCTTCTAAACGCGGGCGGGTTGCGGCGACTAATTCATCTTCTGAAGCGGCACGCGTTGCGCGCACGGTTGCGGCAATACCGCCACCTTGGGCGGCAATGTCAGCGTAGCTCACGCCATGCAATCGCTGCGCGAATTCATCGGCGCGCGAGCCGGCCCAAACCAAGTGTGTGTGGCAGTCAATTAAGCCGGGCGTAACAACGCCACCGGCACCATCAATCCACTCCGCAACTTTAACCGAAGGGGCCTCAGTACGCGGCCCAGCGTAATGAATATGTTCATCAATAATAATAATAATGCCATCTTCAACTAGGCCATAACCTTCACCAACCATGGTGGCTAAGCGCACGTTGTGAATCACTTGAGTTGCTGATGCCGTCATATTTTCTCCATAAAACGCTTGTATATACAATTTAGCTTGCCTACACTCTATCACACTTATTTAAAGTCGCCTATTAACGGAATAGTGGGGTATTTTGTGGCAAAGTACTCAGTCATTAAACAACATATATATAGCAAAATCGCGTCTGGCGAGTGGCCCGAGCAACATCCGGTGAGCTCTGAAAACGCGTTAGCGCAGCAGTTTAGCGTGAGTCGTATGACCGCACGCCGAGCCTTACAAGAACTGGCCGATGAAGGGCTAGTTATTCGTAGTAAAGGTTCGGGTACCTATGTGGCACCGTTAAAGTCACAAACGTCGTTCATGGCAATTCGGAACATTGCTGATGAAATTCGTAGTCGTGATCACGAGTACAGTGCGCGCATCCACGTATTGCGGCAAATACCAGCGAGCTTGCAAATCGCCGAACAGTTGCACCTAGAAGATGGTGATAATGTGTTTTACTCGGTGATAACGCATCTGGAAAATGGGGTGCCGGTGCAAGTAGAAGAGCGCTATGTAAACCCTGCGCTCGCTGCTCAATATCTTGACCAAGATTTTAATCAAATTACCCCTCATGAATATCTAATTGTGGAAGCCCCGTTAACCGAGGCAAGCCATCAAATCGAAGCCATATCACCGTCGGCGCAAGCCTGTGAATGGCTGCAATTGAATAAGCCCGAGCCGTGCTTACGTATTGTTCGTCGAACGTGGAGTGATCAAGGTGTTGTTACTTACGCCATTTTGACGCATCCAGGTTCACGATTTGTGTTAGGCGGGCATTTAACTTTTAAATCTCAGTGGAGCAGCTAGACCATTATGACATTTACTCGATTAGACGAAAGCCGCACCATCCGCGCTGATCGCGGTGCGGAATTAACAACGGCAAACTGGCAGATTGAAGCCGCGAAACGCATGTTGATGAATAACCTCGATGCGGAAGTAGCAGAGCACCCTCATGCTTTGGTGGTTTACGGTGGTATTGGCCGGGCGGCGCGTAGCTGGGAAGCTTACGACAAAATTGTTGAAGTATTAGAGCGTTTAAAACCGACGGAAACGCTGCTCGTGCAATCGGGCAAGCCTGTGGGCGTGTTTCAAACCCATGAAGATGCGCCGCGTGTACTCATTGCTAACTCTAACCTAGTGCCTGAATGGGCGAACTGGGAACACTTTAATGAACTCGATAAAAAAGGTTTAGCCATGTATGGCCAAATGACTGCGGGTTCATGGATTTATATTGGCTCGCAAGGCATCGTACAGGGCACTTATGAAACCTTTGTGTCAGTTGCGCGCCAACACTTTAACGGCGAAACCAAAGGCCGCTGGGTACTTACCGGTGGTTTAGGTGGTATGGGTGGTGCTCAACCACTAGCTGCGACTATGGCGGGTTATTCGATGTTAGCGGTTGAAGTGGACGAGTCACGTATTGATTTCCGTTTGCGTACCCGCTATCTCGATCACAAAGCCACTTCATTGGATGAAGCTTTAGCGTTGATCGAAACCGCCTGTGCCGAAGGCCGGGCAATTTCTGTGGGGCTGTTAGGTAACGCTGCGGATGTGTTCGCCGAGCTCGCACAGCGCAATGTGATTCCTGATGTGGTAACTGACCAAACATCAGCGCACGACCCTTTACACGGCTACTTGCCACAGGGTTGGACACTTGAACAGTATAAAGCGGAACAACAGACTAACCCTGAAGCCACTGTACAAGCGGCGAAAGAGTCGATGGCGGTACAAGTGAAAGCGATGCTTGAGTTACAAGCCAAAGGCGCAGCAACACTCGATTACGGTAACAACATCCGCCAAATGGCGAAAGATGTTGGTGTGGATAACGCCTTCGATTTTCCAGGTTTCGTGCCCGCCTATATTCGTCCATTATTCTGCGAAGGAATTGGTCCGTTCCGTTGGGTAGCACTGTCAGGCGATCCGGAAGATATTTATAAAACCGACGCTAAAGTGAAAGAGCTAATTCCAGACGACCCGCATTTACACAATTGGCTCGACATGGCACGTGAGCGCATTAGCTTCCAAGGCTTACCAGCTCGTATTTGCTGGATTGGTCTAAAAGATCGTGCTCGCATTGCTCGTGCCTTTAATGACATGGTTAAAAATGGTGAGCTGAAAGCTCCTATTGTTATCGGCCGTGATCACCTCGACTCAGGTTCAGTAGCTAGCCCGAACCGTGAAACTGAAAGCATGCGTGACGGTTCTGATGCAGTTTCTGACTGGCCATTATTGAACGCCTTGCTAAATACTGCGGGTGGTGCGACTTGGGTGAGCTTGCACCACGGTGGTGGTGTTGGCATGGGGTATTCACAGCACTCGGGAGTGGTAATTGTGGCCGATGGTACTGAAGCCGCCGACCAACGCCTAAGCCGAGTGTTATGGAACGATCCTGGTACAGGCGTTATGCGTCATGCCGATGCTGGCTACGAAATTGCTGAAAACTGTGCCCGTGAACAGGGTCTAGATTTACCCATGATGGAGAACAAATAATGAGTCAGGCGTTTGAATTACAGCCCGGAACACTGAGCTTATCGCAGTTACGCCAATGGTGGCAGCAGCCGCAACAGTTAAGCTTGCACCAAGATGCACATGCTGACATTGCACGTTCGGCGAAAACCGTTGCTGATGTGTTGGCCGCGGGTAAAGTTGTGTACGGCATTAATACTGGCTTTGGTTTACTAGCGAATACGCGTATTCCACCAGAGAAATTAGAAGATTTACAACGTCGCATCGTGCTATCGCACGCCGCTGGTGTGCAAGCGTTAATGAGCGACACCGTAGTGCGCTTAATGTTGTTGCTGAAGATCAACTCCCTCAGCCGCGGCTACTCAGGCATTCGACCAGAAGTGATTAATGCTTTAATCGAGCTGCTAAACCACGAAGTTTATCCTTGTGTACCAAGCAAGGGGTCGGTAGGCGCGTCTGGCGACTTAGCGCCGTTAGCGCACTTAGTTTTACCGTTACTTGGCGAAGGTGAAGTTCGCTACCGTGGCGAAATTTACCCTGCTGAAGAAGGCATGGCGAAAGCAGGCCTAACGCCAATTAGGGTGCTGGCGCCGAAAGAAGGTTTAGCCTTATTGAACGGTACCCAAGCGTCGACGGCATTGGCTCTGCATGGCTTATTTCAGCTTGAGCATGTGTTCAATGCGGCCTTGGTTACTGGTGCGATGTCGGTTGAAGCAGCTATGGGGTCGCGCTCACCTTTTGATGCGCGCATTCATGCCGTTCGCGGTCAGCCGGGTCAGATTGCGGTGGCACAAAGCTTCCGTCAATTGCTAGGTGATACCTCGGGCGTAGCCGAAGCTCACGTCGACTGTGAAAAAGTACAAGACCCTTATTCATTACGTTGCCAGCCGCAAGTTATGGGTGCAGTCTTTGACCAAATGGTTCATGCCAGCCAAATACTGGTACGTGAAGCGAATGGCGTAACGGACAACCCGCTCGTGTTCAGTGATAATGGCGATATCATTTCTGGTGGTAACTTCCACGCTGAACCGGTAGCGATGGCGGCCGATATTCTAGCGATTGCAGGTAGTGAAATTGGTGCTTTATCTGAGCGTCGCAGTGCACTCTTAATTGATCATCACTTGAGCAATTTACCGCCATTCTTGGTTAACGATGGTGGCGTGAACTCAGGCTTCATGCTGGCGCAGGTTACCGCAGCTGCATTAGCCTCTGAGAACAAAACCTTGGCGCACCCGGCGTCAGTAGACAGCATGCCAACGTCTGCAAACCAAGAAGATCACGTGTCTATGGCAACTTTTGCCGCCCGTCGACTAACCGACATTGCGAACAACGTGCGTGACATTGTGGCGATTGAATTATTAGAAGCCGCTCAAGGTTTGGACTTCCGCCGTCCGCTACAAGCGTCTCCAGCGGTTGAGCAAGCGCATGCGTGGGTACGTGAAAAGGTAAGTTTTTACGATGAAGATAGGTATTTCGCGCCAGATATTAACGCCATTGCGGCATTAATAGATGCCGGCAAGTTTACCGGCATCGTTACTGAGGGAGCGATTCTAGAGGACGTGTAAGCGTTCTCTATTCATCGTCTAGCAAAGCTTGGCAATCCAAACAGATTGGGGTTGCCGGCTTTGCCGCTAGGCGTGCTGCAGGTATTTCATCACCACATTCAATGCAATAACCATACTCTCCACAACGAATTCTTTGTAACGCCGCTTCAGCTAAATCTGCCTGCTTGGTATTCGGCTGGTCATTCACAACGGTTTCAAGTTTACTGCGGATGCGTAACAACTGCTGGGCGGATAACAATTCACTCATGTTTACGTCCTTCTGATCATTCTTTTTTAGCGAGTACTACAAACTGACCGGTAAATTCTGCCACGGGATTATCCACGTCAAAAACCTGAGATTTCAAAGTCACGCGCGCATTTTTACCCTGGCTGAGACTGGATAAATCACCGGTCATTGATGCCAAACGTGCGAGCGCGTGCGGTTCTTGACTTACTGGTTTGTGATATTGAATTTGCCCATCTGCAAGCACCACAGCACCGTCCAGTTGTCGTTCGCGCAATTGTAAGTGCAGTAGCCCCCAGCATGTCAAGGTTGCAAGTGAATAAATACTGCCAGCAAACATGGTGCCGTGTACATTTATATTGCGTGAAAGCATCGCCTGAGTTTCAAATTCGCGGCCCGTGTATTGTGAAATACGAATACCCATCGCTTCAGAAATCGGAATCTCTTGATGCCAAGTGTTCTCTAATTCTAAACACCAACTGGGGCGATAAATGATGCGGTTAGAATCAGTTAGCGTTTTTCGCAACTGATGTTCGGCGCGTGGATTAGAGACCATATCGCCTTCTTCGACCACTTCATAACCACACTTAATGTAGAAGCCTAAGGTCGCGTTTCTCGAGTTAATTATAATGCGTTTGGCGCCTTCCGCTCGTGCAACTTTTTCAAGCTCGTGCACAATAGCCACGCCGTGACCTTCGCCACGATGCTCAGGAGCTGAAGCCATCAAGCGTATTTGGCCTTCGTCGGGACTATTAAAGTGCAAGCGGCCAACGGCCATGGCTTCGCCCGCGCTATTGATCACCATGCGGTGATAGCCGACGGTATCGTATTCATCTTGTTCCGAACCACGCGGCCGCTCAAAAGGTGCGCGCAGCACACGCCAACGCAAATCGTAGTAGGCTTCAATTTGCTCCGGAGTTTCGGGGGTAATCACTTTATACATAGCTAACCTTATGCTGGCACGTTAAGCAGAAACGTAACCGGCCCGTCATTGGTTAAAGACACCGCCATATCAGCGCCAAAGGAGCCTGTAGCCGTTGTTAATTGCTGCGCACGTACTTCGGCAACAAAGGCCTCATAAAGTGACTCAGCGTGCTCAGGAAGCGCGGCACTGGAAAAGCTGGGGCGTCGACCGGAATTGGTATCCGCAGCCAGCGTAAATTGTGAGATCACCAGCAAGCCGCCAGCAATGTCTTTGACACTGAGATTCATTTTATCATTGGCATCGGCAAAGACTCGATAGTTCACGACTTTGTCGGCGAGTTTCTTAACCGTGGCGAGGCTGTCATTTTTCTCGATACCTAAGAGTACCACCAAGCCTTGTTCAATAGCGCCAATGGTTTCGTTGTTCACCGAAACGTGAGCTTGGGTCACTCGCTGGATTAATGCTTTCATTCCTGTCCTTGCTCAGATGGAGGTGTTGCGGATGTGGGGGCTGCAAAGAACTCTTCAATACTCGCAGTGAGTTCAGCGCCCAGCAACACGATATTCCATGATACAAAGATCCACAATAACAAAATGGGAATGGCCGCCAAAGCACCATAGATGGCTTCATAGCTTGGGAAGGCCGTAATGTAAGCGGCAAAGCCACTTTTGCTCAGCTCAAATAGCACTGCGGCGAGTAAGGCCCCCCAAAAGGCATGACGGGCGCGTACCACGCGATTCGGCATCAGTACGTAGAGCAGCATAAAAGCAATGATGGAGGTCAGTAGCGGAACCACACTTAGTAACGTAGTGCGCAATCCAGACACGTACGTTTCCGCAAATGCCGTTAGCGATATCAGATAAGAACTAACCGCCATACCCGACCCCATTAAGATAGGGCCCAGGGTAAGAATCATCCAGTACACGGCAAGAGCCACCACCAAGCGGCGGCGTTTGTGATTGCGCCAAATACGGTTCATGGTGGCATCAATAGTGCTTATCAGGTTGATCGCGACCACAATGACAAAAATAACCCCCACCGTGGTCATTTTGGAAACGTTACCCACAAACTTATTCATATATTCGCTGATAACTTCGCTAGAAGTGGGGATAAGGTTGGCAAACAGGAAGCTTTCGAGCTGTTCGCGCAGTTCGGCAAACATGGGGAATGCCGCAAAAACCGAAAACATCACCACCATCATGGGCACCAATGCCAGCATGCTGACAAAGGTCAGGTGGCCAGCAATGATGGTAATACGGTCATCTATACAGCGTTTGCCAAAGTACTTTAAGAAACGCCATGCGCTGCGTAAGCGCTCGTGCCAACGGTGTTGCCAATCTTTTTGCGGAGGGTTCATAGCCACGCCTAATATCCAAGTAGATTATCACTATAACAATAACTCAATAATATAGTAGGCTAGGCTTTACTCAAATAACTAAAGCAAGGAGCGATGTTGATGAAGTATTTGTTGATTGCAGGGAGCAGCAGGAAAGGGTCGTTTAATGGGATGCTACAACAGCGCATTAACGAGGTTGCGCAAGCGCAAGGGCATGTATGTCATTTGTACCCAGCGGCGGAGCTGGATGCCCCGATCTATCAGGGTGACTATGAACAAGAACACGGCGTGCCGTCAAATATACAAAAATTAATTACGGCGATTGATGAAGCCCATAAAATTGTGATGGTCACGCCGGAATACAACGGGTCGTTACCGCCGCTGCTGAAGAATGCTATCGATTGGTGTACACGTGCTGATAAAAACCCTTGGCAAGGTCGCACCATACTTTTAGCGGGCGCTTCACCGGGGCGTTTAGGGGCAATGCGAGCACTGACTCAACTATCGACGGTGATGACCACCGTGCAAAGCTGGGTTGCGCCTATGTATATAAGCTGCCCTCATGCTAGTGCGGAAAGTATTGCCGAGCTCGACGCAGAATTGATTACTAAGTTTTTGAATCAGGGGAGTTAGCGTGGTTACTTGAGGCCGCGCAGATAGGTATCGATACTTTGCTCAGCGGTGGGCATGAGTTTGAAATAACTGGTATCTAGCAGCCAGTTATACAACAGCCCGTCAACCAGACCAAACAACCCAATAATGGCGGCTGCTGCATCGAGATCACTGCGGACGCTGCCATTGACTTTGGCTTGCTCGAGCAACACTACACAGTCATCAATACAGTCATTGCGACCGCTAACATGGCGCAAATGAATCGGCAGTGAGTCATCAACGTATTCACATTTATGTAGGAGAATGTTGACCAATGCTTGGGTATGTTCGTCATTTTGCACCTGTTCGATGATATGCATACAGCGAACACGGATTTCAGTTAAGGGCTCACCTTTGTGAGCTTTGGCCAGCTCATCGCGCATTTCATCCACAGGCAATTTAACTCTATCCATCAACGCATTGATGAGATCGAGTTTATTTTCAAAGTGATGATAAATTGCCCCGCGAGTAACTCCCGCCGCTGATGCAACTTGCATCATCGAGGTGTTGGATACACCACGCTCACTGAATAGCTTTTCAGCAGCGTCAAGAAGATCGGTGCGAGTTGTTAACGCATCAGCTTTAGTACGACGAGCCACAATACACCCTACAGTCATTTAATGAGGCTATAGTATAAACTAAATAGATTAAACATGCATATGTGTATGTATAATAAAGAACGAGGAGAAAGCTCATGCGTAATGAAATCAATCAACGACTAGTATTAGAGGCTTTTGAAAAAGTTCATCAGTATGGGAAAGCAGAACAAGGTAAACATACACTCGATGGCATTACCGTGTACACTGACCACGATGGTTATACAGTGTTCCTTGAAGGGCACGGCGTGCGTATGACTTTAGAGTTTCATAACAAGTATCACCTCGATTATGAAAACGAGCGGCAGTTTGAATTATTTATGCGCGCCCTTGAGAATATTGCCAAAGGGCATTACGAACCTAAAAGAGAAGATTTATGAAGAAAGTAGGTAGCCGCAACAATGTGATGTATAGCATTGCGGAAGAAGTCGCACACGCACTCACCCACGGCTTAGGCGCGCTCGCGAGCATCGTCGGCTTAGTGTTTATGTTGATCTGGGCCGGTACCTACGGTGATATTTATCATGTGGTGAGTGCAGCAATATATGGTACGAGCTTAATATTATTGTATTTGGCTTCAACGCTTTACCATGCGTTTCCTTGGCCTCATATCAAAGCCTTCTTTCAAAAAATCGACCATGCGGCGATTTATATTCTCATTGCCGGAACCTATACCCCGTTCGCGTTGGTGAACCTCCGCGGTGCCTGGGGTTGGAGCTTATTAGCAGTAGTATGGAGTATCGCTACATTCGGTGTGGTACTTGAACTCGCGAGCTCTAAGAGGCGCAAATGGTTATCGCTATCACTGTACTTAGGCTTAGGCTGGATGGCCGTGTTAATTATTAAGCCGATGCTTGAGAACGTTGAACTTCAAGGTTTACTGTTGCTGTTAGGCGGTGGCCTCGCTTATACCTTAGGTGTCATTTTTTATGTGTGGAAATCCTTGCGCTTCCACCATGCAATTTGGCACCTTTTTGTACTGGCGGGAAGTGTGTTTCATTTCTTCTCAATTTTTTACTACGTACTGCCGCAGCCCAGTGTTTACTAGGGCTGCGCTATAGCTTAAGTCATATTGAGTTATTGATTGCCAGGCTGTATAGTTAGAAGTCGCTATGGGAGCAACTCAGTTTTAAGTACAGCTTTCAATTCAACGTACTTCGCTCACCTTCCAATTTTTTTAGTCAATTGCACCTCGTGCAGTTGGCGACTCTCGAAAGTTAGATTTGTTTCACCCTTAATCAGCATTGTGTCGTGATTAGTTCGGTAGGAGGATTCGCCGTGCTTGCGCGTATGTTCGGTATAAACAAATCTGAAGCAGGTTTATATCACCCTATGTTTCAGTGCCAGGAATGGCGGGTGCTGTCTGATCCAATTCAGTTATCACAATTATTCAGTCGCTTTGAACTACTTGAGCGACCGGGTTCACGCATACATTCAAAGATTCGAGTGGGTACGAAAATTTCGTTAAAACCCCTCGATACTCGAAAAATAGTAAAAATCCAATTAGTAGAACCCCGTGATGCTCGCCCTGAATTGGCTCGTATTTCATATATGTCACCAGTAGGTATGCAATTGCTAGGCCTACAGCTCGGTGATGAGTTTTCAGTTGCAGATCGCGGCGGTGAATATTACTGGCGCGTGATGTCGATAAACGAATAAAATTTAAAGGAATAAAAAAGGCACCCTGAGGTGCCTTTTTTGTTTCAGTATGCGTATGTTTTACGCATCATCTTTAGTACGGCTCGCGCGTTTACGCTCGTTCTCAGTAAGTAAGCGCTTGCGAACACGAATCGATTGAGGGGTTACTTCAACCAGCTCATCTTCATCGATAAACTCAAGTGCTTGCTCAAGTGACATGCGAATTGGTGGCGTTAACAACAGCGCATCGTCAGTACCAGAAGCACGAACGTTGGTAAGCTGTTTACCTTTCAAGCAGTTTACGGTGAGGTCATTTGAACGGCTATGAATACCGATAATCATACCTTCGTAAACTTCTTCCGCGTGACCAATCATCAGGCGACCACGCTCTTGCAAGTTAAACAATGCATAAGCTAGCGCTTTACCTTGTGCGTTAGAGATCAACACACCGTTGTTACGCTGACCAATCACACCGCCTTTGTGCGGGCCGTAGTGATCAAAGCTATGGTAAAGCAAGCCAGTACCTGAAGTTAAGGTCATGAACTCGGTTTGGAAACCGATTAAGCCACGGCTAGGTACAACAAAGTCAACACGCACGCGGCCTTTGCCGTCTGGGCTCATGTTGGTCATTTCAGCTTTGCGTAAGCCAAGCTTTTCCATGACTGAACCTTGGTGTTGCTCTTCAATATCAACGGTTAGGTTTTCAAACGGCTCTTCTTTAACACCGTCTACTTCGCGCATGATTACTTCAGGGCGAGAAACCGCCAATTCGAAGCCCTCACGACGCATGTTTTCAATGAGTACGCCTAAGTGTAATTCACCACGGCCAGAAACGCGGAAACGGTCTGGGTTGTCGGTTTCTTCAACACGTAGCGCTACGTTGTGACGCAATTCTTGCGTTAAACGCTCAAGGATTTGACGTGAAGTAACGTATTTACCTTCTTTACCTGCGAAAGGTGAGGTGTTGACCTGGAAGGTCATAGTTACGGTTGGCTCGTCTACCGACAGCGCTGGTAAAGCTTCAACGTTACCGGCAGCACAAACGGTATCAGAGATTTTTAAATCACCTAAACCAGTTACTGCAATGATATCGCCGGCGCTTGCTTCGTTAGTTTCGTGACGATCAAGACCTAAGTAACCAAATACTTTACCGACTTTAGCGTTGCGGGTTTCACCAGCATTGTTAACCACAGTGATCTGCTGGCCAACTTGAATGGTGCCGCGCTTCACACGACCAATACCGATAATGCCCACGTAGCTTGAGTAATCGAGCTGTGAGATTTGCATCTGCAAAGGACCATCACGGTCAGCGTCTGGTGGCGATACTTTTTCAACGATAGTGTCGAACAAGGCATCCATGTTATCGCTTGGATCGTTGTAATCCATGGTCGCCCAGCCATTTAGTGCTGATGCATAGACCACTGGGAAGTCGAGCTGCTCGTCGGTTGCGCCTAAGTTATCAAACAAGTCGAAAACCTGATCAATAACCCAGTCTGGACGGGCGTTAGGACGGTCGATTTTATTAACAACAACAATCGGCTTCAAACCGTGGTCGAAAGCCTTTTGGGTGACGAAACGCGTTTGCGGCATTGGGCCGTCAACGGCGTCAACAACCAAGATGACTGAGTCAGCCATCGATAAAACACGCTCTACTTCACCACCAAAGTCGGCGTGTCCAGGCGTATCTAGTATGTTGATACGGAATTCTTTGTAATCTACGGCGGTATTTTTCGCCAAGATGGTAATGCCACGCTCTTTCTCAAGATCGCCAGAGTCCATCACGCGCTCTTCAGCGTCGCCACGGCTTTCTAAGGTGCCGGATTGCTGAAGTAGTGTATCAACCAAGGTTGTTTTACCGTGGTCTACGTGCGCGATGATAGCTATGTTGCGCAACTTGGAAAGTTCGGTCGCTTGAATAGTCATTAATAAAGCCTGTAAAAAACGAGAGGAAGGTTCCTCAGATGGTAACCAAAAGAGTTTTGACTATTGGTTAAAATAGCGGCGTATTATACGCGTTAGACGATTTCAACGCTAGTTTTTTCTCCGGAACTCACTTTTTGCACTAGAGTGGTGCATGAACATGCACTACAATGGTGCAATAAAAGCCAATAATCATTGAGTGGTCGGACTGTTATTTTATAAGTTATTGTTTATAAAGCAAATAACTAAAATGGCACAGCAATTGCTTAGATAGAGGCGACTGGCGTGAAAATCGACTCAGCATTATAGCTGAGGTCACGTTATACTGAATTCTTTAAATTATTGACACTTGCGATTCCGGAGGATCACATGTCTACCCCACAAGACGTAATGGCATTTATAGAGCAACATGAAGTGAAGTTTGTCGATATGCGCTTTACCGATACTAAAGGTAAAGAACAGCACATCACCATTCCGGTTTCGCAAATTAACGAAGAGTTCTTTGAAGAAGGTAAAATGTTTGACGGTTCGTCCATTGGTGGCTGGAAAGGCATCAACGAATCAGACATGGTGTTAATGCCTGACTGCAGCTCTATCGTACTTGACCCGTTCACCGATGAAATCACCATGAACGTGGTATGCGATATTCTTGAGCCAGATACGATGCAGGGTTACGACCGCGATCCACGTTCGATTGCCCGTCGCGCTGAAGAGTACCTCCGCAGCCTTAATATTGGTGATGCGGCATTGTTTGGCCCTGAGCCAGAGTTCTTCTTATTCAACGATGTGCGTTTCCACACCGACATGAGCGGTAGCTTCTACAAAATCGAAGCGGAAGAAGCGAAATGGAACTCAGGTAAAGAGTACAAAGACGGTAACTTGGCGCACCGCCCTGGTGTGAAAGGCGGTTACTTCCCAGTACCACCAGTGGATTCAGCGCACGACATTCGTAGCACCATGTGTACCGTAATGGAAGATATGGGCTTAGTGGTTGAAGCGCACCACCATGAAGTGGCAACGGCTGGTCAGAACGAAGTAGCGACCCGCTTCAACACCTTGGTGAAAAAAGCAGACGAAATTCAAACCTACAAGTACGTGGTGCACAACGTTGCGCACTCGTACGGTATGACTGCAACCTTTATGCCGAAGCCTTTAGTTGGCGATAACGGTTCAGGTATGCACGTGCACATGTCGATCAGCAAAGATGGTCAGAACTTATTTGCCGGCGATCAATATGGCGGTTTGAGCGAAATGGCACTGCATTACATCGGCGGTATTATTAAGCACGCGCGCGCATTGAATGCCTTCTGTAACCCAAGCACCAACTCATACAAGCGCTTGGTACCAGGCTTCGAAGCACCAGTAATGTTGGCGTACTCAGCTCGTAACCGTTCAGCGTCGATTCGTATTCCAGTGGTCGCAAGCGCTAAAGCACGCCGCATTGAAGTACGCTTCCCAGACCCAGCAGCTAACCCGTACTTGTGTTTCGCTGCCTTGTTAATGGCCGGCCTCGACGGTATTAAAAACAAGATTCATCCTGGCGATGCTATGGATAAAGACTTGTACGACTTACCTGCAGAAGAAGCGAAAGAAATTCCAACCGTGACTGATTCACTGGAAGGTGCATTGGAAGCTTTGGATAAAGATCGTGAGTTCTTAACTGCTGGTGGCGTAATGACGGATGACATGATTGACGCGTACATCAAACTGAAGCACGAAGAAGTCATGACCTTGAAAATGACCACGCACCCCATTGAGTTTGATATGTACTACAGCGTGTAAATTAATCCTGCGTAAACACACTGTGAAAGGTGTTTGGGAGGTTCTTTATGAAAGCTTTCTCAGCGGTACTTTTAGTGTTGTTCATGGGTGTAGTTATCGCTGCACCCGCTCAGCAAATCTATAAGCGCACCAATGCCGATGGGTCGGTGACCTACTCCGACCAACCCTTTCCAGAAGCGCAACCCATCAAGGTTGCGCCTGTTCCTGCCACGCAGTTTGCCGAAGATGTTCAGCGTTCCACACCCACTGCAGCAACCACGA
The DNA here is from genome assembly GCA_048269045.1 of Pseudidiomarina sp. GTDB lineage: Bacteria > Pseudomonadota > Gammaproteobacteria > Enterobacterales > Alteromonadaceae > Pseudidiomarina. Next base: position 162,678 of record JBLWUG010000003.1, on the reverse strand, counting down.
CTGGCGATGCGGCTGAAGCCATTGCCGTTAGCATTACTTCACCAGAGAACGAAGCACCGATTCGAGCCAACACTGGCGACGTGACCGTAAGCTGGGTGACCGAACCGGAAGAATTGCCTGAAGGCTATGCTGCTGAAGTTTGGCTAGACAATACTTCCGTGTGGCGCGGGTTGAATTCCCGTTCGACCACCTTACAAAATGTTGAGCGCGGCGAGCACCAACTGCTGGTGCGTATATACGATGAAGAAGGCCAAGAAGTTGCGCGTTCCTCAGGCGTCGTTGTTTACGTTTTACGGGCGTCGATTCTCAATCGAGTAGGAAGCGGCGGTGGCGGACGATAATTGCACCAACTTGGTGCAACCTCATCTTGATCAATTAATGACCGCGGTGGTGGTGCTGGATCAAGAGTTACGTATTAACTACATGAATGCCGCAGCTGAAACCATTCTTGATGGTAGCCGTCAGCGCTTACAGCAATATTACTTTTTCAGCCTGTTTAGTTACTGCAGCTTAGCTGAAAGCACCTTGAAACACGCCTTACATGAACAGCAATCAGTGGCCGATAGCGAGGTCACGTTAGTATTTAACGATGGGCAGCGGATGACTATCGAGCTGAATGCCCAGCCGCTGCTCGATGATAGCGACGAAACTTATGTGTTGCTTGAGCTGCGCCGAATGGATCAAATTCAGCGGATCAACCAAGAAGCCACACAAGAGCAACAGTTGCTCGCCGCACAAAGTATGGTGCGAGGTATGGCTCATGAGATTAAAAACCCGCTGGGTGGGCTCCGCGGCGCCGCTCAACTGCTGGAAAGCGAGCTACCCGACAATGAGTTGCGTGAATACACGACCTTGATCATGAACCAAGCCGATCGCTTGAGTAACTTGGTCGATCGTATGCTGGGCTCTCATCAGATACCAACATCGACGATGACCAATATTCATGCGTTGCTTGAACGGGTATTGCAAGTGGCGCAACTCGGTGCTGGCGAGCGCATCGCCTGGGTAAAAGATTATGACCCAAGCTTACCGGAACTGGCCATGGCCGAAGAGCAGCTGGAGCAAGCGTTACTGAATGTGGTGATGAATGCCTGTGAAGCTTTACAAGAAACCGAACAGGCACAAATTACTGTGCGCACTCGCATTGCCCACCAGCAAACCTTGTATGGCAAACGCTACCGTCAGTGTGCGGTGGTGGTAGTGCAAGACAATGGTCCAGGTGTACCCGACGAGCTGCGAGACACGCTGTTTTACCCGATGGTGAGCGGCCGTGCCGGTGGCACGGGCTTAGGCTTATCGATCGCGCAAAGCATTATTCATTCCCACGCGGGAAAAATCGAAGTACAAACCGAACCACAACATACCGAGTTTCGGATTTATTTACCCTACATTGATACCTTGTGTGCAGAACGGAGCGAAGCATGACGAGTCAGGCTGAAATTTGGATCCTAGATGATGACAGCTCGATTCGCTGGGTGCTCGAGCGAGCCTTGGCACGTGCCGGGCTAACAACGCGCAGCTTTAGCGCAGCCACTGAACTCTATGCCGCCTTAGAGTACGCCCAACCACAAGTGTTGCTGACCGATATTCGCATGCCGGGTGACGATGGCCTCGCCGTGCTAGCTTTTGTACGCAAGCATTACCCTGATCTGGCTGTAATAGTGATGACCGCCCACTCGGATTTAGACTCGGCAGTGAATGCCTTTCAAGGTGGTGCTTTTGAATACTTAGCCAAGCCTTTTGATATCGATGATGTAGTGCATACGGTTACCCGGGCGTTGCAACGCGAGCGCGATAAGTCAGCGCCCAGCGAGGCCTTAGATCAAGTGCGTGGCATCATCGGCTCTGCGCCGGCAATGCAGGAAGTGTTCCGCGCCATAGGGCGTTTATCGCACTCCAGCGTTACCGTGTTAATTAATGGGGAGTCTGGTACCGGTAAAGAGCTGGTCGCCAAAGCCTTGCACCAACATAGCCCGCGTAAAAATAAACCCTTTATTGCCTTAAATATGGCGGCGATTCCAGCTGATCTGATTGAGTCGGAACTCTTTGGTCATGAAAAAGGGGCCTTTACGGGCGCCACCGCTAAACGTCAGGGTCGCTTTGAGCAAGCCGACGGTGGCACGTTGTTTTTAGATGAGATTGGCGATATGCCGTTGGCGGTGCAAACGCGCTTATTACGAGTACTGGCAGAAGGGCAGTTTTACCCGGTGGGAAGCTATCAACCGGTGAACGTCAACGTTCGCATTATTGCCGCTACCCATCAGCACCTAGAGCAACGGGTAGAAGAAGGCTTATTCCGTGAAGATTTAATGCACCGCCTCAACGTGATTCGCATTACTTTGCCCACCTTAGCGGAGCGTCGCAGTGATATTCCACAGTTGGCCCAGCACTTTTTACAGCAAGCGGCCGCTGAACTTGGCGCAACCAGCAAACGTTTAAGCACTGCCGCCGCAGCGCTGCTGCAACAGGCAGACTGGCCCGGCAACGTACGGCAATTAGAAAACACCTGTCGTTGGTTAACCGTGATGGCACCAGGTGCCGTGATTGAAGCGACGGACTTGCCGGATGCTTTACAGCAACCCACCCAGGCTGCTAGCCCTCCGGTTGATAGTACTTGGGAGGGTCAGTTGCGTGCTGAACTTAAGCGCCGAATTGCCGCGGGAGATGAGCACATCTTAGATGCCATGATTGAGACGCTGGAGCGAGTTGGACTCGATGTGGCATTGGCGGAAACCGACGGTCATAAACAAAAGGCTGCCCGAATTTTAGGTTGGGGTCGCAACACTTTAACGCGTAAACTCAATGAGTTCGTAAAAGTTCAGTAAACCCTGTGTTAAGGCTCTGCTATTCTTTACATAATTAAGAGCATGCAGTACACAACTATAAATGCAGGACAATAACAGCCATGAATAAAATATTATTAGTCGATGACGATGCTGAACTAAGCAGCATGCTAGAGCAGATTTTAACCAAGGAAGGCTACCAACTCGCATTGGCCGCTGATGGCGAAATGGGTTTACAACGTGCGCTGAGTGGTTCTTACGATTTGATTCTGCTCGATGTCATGCTACCCGGCATTGATGGTTTCCAACTGTTGCAACGTATTCGTCAACAATCTCGCAGTACGCCGGTGCTAATGCTCACCGCTCGCGGTGATGATGATGATCGGGTGCAGGGCCTGGAACTGGGTGCCGATGACTATCTACCGAAGCCATTTAATCCGCGTGAATTAGTTGCCCGGGTGAAAGCTTTATTGCGTCGCACGCCGAACACCTCAGTAACGCCTGAGCCACTTGAGTACGCCGGTTTTTACGTGAACCCGCTACAAAATGAAGTGCTGTGCGATGATGTTGCGCTTGAATTAACACCGACAGAGTTCGATATTTTACGTGCGTTGGTGCAGGGCAAAGGCCAAGTGATCAGCAAAGATCAGCTGTCTGTTGCTGCTCTAGGCCGCCAGCTCGCGCCGTTCGATCGTAGCCTCGATGTGCATATCAGTAATATCCGTAAAAAAATCAGCCATAACCCAGAGCGCATTCAAACCGTGCGTGGTCGCGGCTATCGCTTACTGCAACTCGCTTAATTAGGTTGCCCATGAAAATCCGCTGGTATCAGTCGCTCACGCTCCGATTATTGTTGCTCTTTTGGGCACTATTATTGGTGGTGGCTACCAGCGGTTACTTTCTTGCAATTTGGTACAGCAAACCTGAAACGGCCAGCCCACTCGCCGTTGAAGTGCAAGAAGCCCTAACTCCATTATTAAGTGACCCCGACACCTTTAGTTCGTTAACCCCCGGCCGATTACTCGCTGGTAACTACCGCGTTGCCGCTGCCGTTGCACCGGAAGCTGGGCCAAACCGGCTGCAGCTAGAACCCAATTTAGCCAATACCTACGGGCGCCGATTATTAGAACAGCTGCAAGCCGAGTCGCCTGAGCAGCTACGCATTGGCAATAACATGTTGCTGGGCCCGTTTGAATTGGAAGGTCAGCGTATTCTACTCACCCGGCCGCTCACGGAAGCGGAGCAAGAACAGCAACTACTGTCAGACCAGCAAGAACAAGATTCTCAAACGTTGGCGTTATTCTTCGGCAGCCTGAGTATCGCGATCTTGCTAGTGGTGTGGTTAGTGCGTCCGATTCGGCGTTTAACGAAAGCAACCCAAGAAATTGGTGAGGGTGCAGAAAACCTCAAACTTAAACGCTTGCCCAAACGCTCTGATGAAATCGGTGAGCTGGCGCGGGCGTTGGAATCGGCAGCTCATGATCTGGCCGTTTCTCGTGATGCGCAACGTCGCTTATTAAGTGATGTGTCTCATGAGCTGCGCTCACCGCTGGCACGAATGCAGGTTGCGCTCATGCTCAGCCAAGATGATATAGATGATGATGACAATCCGCACTTTGCGCAAATGAGCCGTGATGTCGACCGTTTAGGCACCATCATTGAACGCATATTGTCATTATCGCGTTTAGAAAACGGCTTGGTGAAGTTGCAGCCAAAAACCATCGATACGTACGCGCTAGCGCAAACCTTAGCCGCCGATTTAAGCTATGTTAATGCAGAGTTTGGCGAACGCGTGGAGGTTCTTGAAGGCGATTGGGCAACCACGGGTAGCGATGAAGAGTTGCTGCGTTTAGTGCTGGAGAATTTAGTACGTAATGCCTTGCAGTACTCACCGAATCAGGTTGCAATGAGCTGTGAGCAATCAACGACCAGTTTTACGATCAAGGTTCGTGATTACGGCAATGGGGTGCCAGAAGACCAATTAGCACAGTTGTTTGAACCGTTTTTCCGTGGCGACCCGTCGCGCCATCATAATGCTGGCGTTGGTTTAGGCATGGCGTTAAGCTTACGTGCTGCAAATGTACTTGGTGGTTCAGTCACAGCCCGTAACCACCCGGAAGGCGGCTTAGAAGTATCCATTCATATGCCGTTGAACGACGTTGTAGTCGACAAGGATGAGGAGCTAAGTGCGGATGTATCCAGCTGATGACGACCCCCAGTGGATTCAGTTTTATATCTCACAGATTCAGCCGTTTTGGCAGCAACAGGTTGAAAGCTATACGCTGACACGACCTGATGGCATCAAACTGCGCTGGTATATGCATCGCCCCGACCATGCGAAAGGCCTTATTCTTATTAGCCCAGGCCGTATTGAAGCCGCGTTAAAATATCAAGAATTGGTGTGGAACCTCAGCCAAGCCAACTATGCGGTGGCCATTCTCGATCACCGCGGACAAGGTTTTTCCGACCGCTTGAGTGATAACCCTCATCACGGACATATCGATCAGTTTGAAGATTTTGTCACGGATTTAGCCGCCGTCGCTAAGCTAGCAACGGCACAGTGCCCTGATTTACCCCAGTATTTATTAGCCCACTCCATGGGGGGCACCATCGGCAGTTTATATTTGGCGCAGCATGACCATCAAATTCAACGGGCAGTGCTGTCCGCGCCAATGTTAGGGTTAGTTACGGGAAGTACGCCAAGCTGGTGGGTGCAGACCATGGCGGTATCAGGAGCTTTGTTAAACCGCTGGCTGGCGCCTAAAACACCCTGGTACTTTTATAGTATGGGCGACTATCGCTATGTGCCGTTCGATGAAAATGAACTCACCCACAGTGAGTCGCGTTATCAAATGTTTCGTGATGCCTATAAAAACGAACCTGCACTGCAATTAGGCGGGCCAACCTATAACTGGGTTGCGCAAGCTTATGCGGCGATTCGTGCAGCACATCGACATGCAGCAGAGATAGAGGTGCCGGTATTATTGCTGCAAGCTGGGGCAGATAAGGTGGTTTGTAACGACCAACAGCAGGTATTTGTGCAGCAGTTAGCGGCAGCAGAGAGTCAGCTCATGCTGATACCTGAGGCCAAGCATGAGTTGTTTATGGAGTCTGATCGCTATCGTCAGCCGGCTTTACAGCAAGTTTTGGACTGGTTTCAGCCATAGCTGCAGCGACCACGGATAAAGGATCGACATGCACAATCATATCGGTCTGCGGGAATAACGCTTCAACGCGACGTTCCACTTCATCGGCAATCTCGTGGGCCGCCACCAAACTCAGCTCATCTTCTAGTTCAATGTGACACTGAACAAATCGCGCCGGCCCTGATGAGCGTGTGCGTAGCCCGTGAAATCCGTGTATCTCTTTAACGCTGTTGATGGTGTCGATCACCAATTGCCGCTCATCATCGGGTAATTCTCGATCCATTAAATCTTGAAACGCATGCCAGCCAATGCGACAGGCACCATAGGCCAAGAATATAGCGATAAGAATCGCAAAGGCGCTATCCGCCCAATACCAGCCATAAGCGTTAAACAGTAAGGCGGCAATAACCGCTGTGTTCAAAGCCAGGTCGGAACTAAAATGCAGCGAGTCAGCCTGAATTGCCGTTGAGCCTGTTTTGTGAATCACTACCCGCTGCAAAATAACTAGGGCTAACGTGATTGCAATGGCAAACAGCGATACATAAATACCGAGCCCATGCTGAGCCACTGGCGAGCCTTGTAGCCACTGCTGCGAGCTATGCACCAAGATCAGTAGCGCCGAACCAACAATCAATGCCGACTGCACCAGTGCTGCCAATGATTCGGCCTTGCCGTGGCCAAAGCGATGCTCGTTGTCGGCTGGCTGCACTGCGTAACGCACCGCGAAGAAGGTAAACAAGCTCGCTAATACATCCAGCATGGAGTCGGTGAGGGAAGCGAGCATACTCGACGAGTCGGTAGCTAACCAAGCACCCGCTTTAACGATCACGAGCATCAATGCGACAAACACTGAGGCGCGCGTGGCGAGTTTTACCCAAAAGCTATAATGCGTGTTCATGGTTGAACCGCGTTCAGAAAATCTTGTTGGCGCCAAGCTTCATAGCTAATAATCGCGACCGAGTTGGATAAGTTAAGCGAACGGTTGTTTGGCATCATGGGTATCTTGATGCGTTGCGGCGGCTCGATTTGTGCCATGACATCTTCAGGCAAGCCACTAGTTTCCGAGCCAAATAACAGTACATCGTCGGGCTTAAACTGCACCGAGGTGTAGCAACTGCTGCCTTTGGTGGTACAAGCATAAATGGTACGTTCACCCATAGCCGCTTTAAACGCCGCAAAGTCAGCGTAACGCGCGACCTTACTGATATCGCGATAATCGAGGCCGGCCCGACGTAACTTCTTTTCTTCAAAATCAAAACCCAGCGGCTCGATTAAATGTAAGGCACAGCCATTGTTAGCACAAAGCCGAATTATATTGCCGGTATTGGCGGGCATCACTGGCGTGTGTAAAGCGATATGAAACATACAAATCTCTAAGGGTTGTCGCCCGGTAAGTGAACGTCAAAATGAGCGCGACGGATATCTTCCGGTGCGTAAATATCTGCAATTTTGCCTGATTCCACCAGCTCGTAAAAGCGTTGATCAAACCAGTCGCGCATTAAACGACCTTCAGGGGTATCTTGGAATAAGGCGAAAATGGGTTCAGCATCACGGAGTTTGTGAGCAACGTAAGGCCTATCTATCCAATCCGGTTGGTTTTCAAAATAAGTAATCACAGCACCCACGCGCTTCATATCCAGCATAGCGAAGCAATCGAGGCTCGCAGCCGCGCGGTAGTATCGTGTGGAGGCGGGTAGGTAGCGCTCATGAGTATAGCCGGCGACAAAGCAGACCGGGCTATCAAGCTCGCCTTTGAGCATGCGTTGCCGATTTTCTTCGGTAAGAGTAAACCCATAGAGGTCACGGTCGTAGTCGATATGGTTGCGTGACTGAATGCCGTCACTGCGAACCTGTGGTAAGTTCGCCCCCATCAAGATATCGAAACGCTGTTCTTTAAGTCCGGCGACCGCACGTTGGAAGGTGCCGGCGTGCAGTTCAAGGTTCTCGCTAACGGGTTCAAATATGAGTTTGAGTACCCGCCAGTACTTACCGCTGCCATCAATTTCTGTAAACGTAGGCCATAATCCAGATGCTGCCGTGAGTGCAGGAAACGAAGGTGGCTCATCGAAGCTATGCACCAAATCGTTGAAGACGCCGTTCAGATCAAAAATCTCCTGAAGACGGCCCGAAGCTTTCATGCGGGCAAGTTCGGCATCGATTTTTGGCATTAAATCGGCGTGTTGTTTATTGAGATAGTGGTAACCTTGCGCGTGCAATAAGGGCACGACTATAAGATTAGGTTCCTCATAATAACCCAATGCCCGGGCTTCAAAGTTGTTAATCAACACCGCGCGAACGCGCTCGTTGGTGAGCATTAAATGCAGTTGCTGGGTGTCTGTGACCTGCACAGTAGGACCGGTGTAGTTCTTCTCAGCAATGATAAACTCTGAGCTTTGCTGACCATTGATATAGGCAAGGTTGTCAACGTCATCGAAGTTACATAACCCGCAAAAGCGTCGGTCGGCAACGAGCACAATTTGAAACTCAAACAGCGGGAAGTGACTGCGCACTAAATTAGAGAAATCATCGCCAGCATTCGGCAAACGGCCCAGTTCACCGGCAATACGGCCATTATCCGCTTCGACTAAGCTACGGCTACGCGACATATCAACATAGCGCAGTTGCACGTCGAGTTTGGCGTAGGCTTCTTCAAGGGATTGTTTGACGGCTGCTGAAAGTGGGCTGGGATCAGGGTCGCGAAACACCAACGTTTGGCTCGCATGGGCCACACTCATGTAGGTGACAATGAGCATTGACCATAACCCATGGCGGAATGCTTTTGGATTGAATAAGTTGCGCCACATAAATTCGTTTCCCTGCACCTTAAAATCAAATTAAAGTATATCAGCTCAAAGCACTAAAAGAAGCTAAACTTAATTGACTACTGGACGCGTTGTCTATAGCTTGGGCGCCATTAGCAGCAGGAGTTGGATCATGAAGCAAAGTTTAGGAATCGCCCTAATTAGTGGGTTAATGATGATTGGTAGCGGTATCAGTGCGAGCGCACAGCCGAGCAATGGCCCAACGTACAACTTAATTTTGTCTGGCGATGATTTGGCACTGTGCTCGAGCATGGCCTGGAACCACTGTGAAGATACCAGTTGGATTGATAGCGATACCATGCGTACCGACCGCTTTTTGAACCTGACGCATAAATACGTTGAGCCGCTGCTGCGCGACGAATTGTGGCCAGAACACCGTCGTCAAACTCGTGATGATGTGGCCGATGCCATTACCATTATTCGCAGCCGCGTGAATGAAACCATTTTGCCGGAGCGCGTATTTCTCGAAGAGTTCACCCGTCGTGCCACGCGCTTTTTGTACGACAACTTGTCGGAATATGAGTGGAACTTAATTATCGACTATCTCGAGATGCCGGTACCTACTGGTAAACGAGATACCGCGCGTTTAGATGAAATGGTGATTCCAGCCAAACGTCGCATCCTCGAAAGCTTTATTCGCCAAGCGGCGCTGGTTCGCCCGACCAAAGACTTACCGCGTATTTTAGTCGCAACCGCCGGCGAACGTGATCCTTTAACCGCTGTAGCACCTTATTTAAGCGCCTTTCGTGAAGCCGGTGCTATCGTTGAGTGGCTACCCATTGATGCAGCGGTAAACACCGCCCAGCGCACTAAACAATGTGCCGAGCTCGATACCATTCGCCAGCAAGAGTTGGGCGCTTACAATCGTGCACGGGTGATGCCACAGCGTCACCAAGAGCAGCTTGAGTATTGTAATAACCCACTCAAAGGTATTGAACTGGTGGATGCTGCCGATGCAATATTTATTGTTGGCCACGATCAAAACTTGGTACGTAAAGCCTTTTTAAACCCGTTGAGTCAACCGACTGATTTGCTCAAGTCCATTTACTTTAAAATGCGTGCGAAGCGCCTCGTCGTGGGTGCCAACAGCGACGCTGTGAATGCCTTAACGGGCTTAGCCATGGTTGGTAGCGGCAGTAGTGCCGAAGCTATGCGCAGCGGTGCTATTGCCGGCGAAGCACAGCCGTACAGTTGTGACAAAGATCAAAGCTGCCCACGCAACATGAACTCAGAAACCACCACCTATCACCCACTCGGTGGTATTGGCTTGTTCCCTTACGGAAGCCTCGATGGCCAGTTTTCTGATCAAGGCCGTCATGGCCGTTTACTGAACGTTGCCGCAGCATCGAATACGCCCATGGCAGTGGGTATTGATAGCCGCACGGCATTGGCGGTTAACGTATTAACCGGTGCTTTTGAAGTGCTTGGAGAGCGTGGGGTGTTCTTTGGTTTGGGCGCGCAGCGTATGGATAAGTCAGTGGTTGCGAGCTTCCACTACTTAACCGCTGGCGCGACTGGCCAGTTTGTGAATAGCGATATTAAGAATGTGACGTTCGCGGAGCGTGATGACGTGGTGCAAGAGCAACCAACCACGCGCTTTTTGAATAATCGCGGCGTGGTCGATTCATTACGCTTGTTATGCCAGAAGCGTGATCAGTTCAACTTAATTGAGAGTGAATTTCGACTTATGGTGGTAGGTGACGATGGCACCTTACGCCAGAAATCAGGCGGCGAGTGCCAAGTAATGAATGCGCGTATTGGCATCACTTGGCAACCCGAAACCTTTTAAGCAATACCGTACTCTGCACGATAGGCTTGAACCGCATCTAAATGTTGCGCCAGTTCAGGGCTATCGTGTAAGTAGGTGATCACATCATTAAGCTGCACAATGCTAATTACTTTGGCATTAAAGTCGCGTTCAACTTCTTGAATGGCACTTAATTCACCACGACCTTTTTCTTGACGATCGAGCGCAATCAGCACGCCAGCTAACTCGGCTTGGTTCGCTTGCACAATATCCATCGACTCACGAATCGCGGTACCTGCTGTGATTACATCGTCAACCAGCATCACCTTGCCTTTAAGCGGAGAGCCAACCAAGTTGCCGCCTTCACCGTGTTCTTTTTTCTCTTTACGGTTAAAGCAGTAAGGCACGTTTTTCTGGTGTTGATCAAAGAGTGCAATGGCCGCTGCCGTGGCAATGGGAATGCCTTTGTATGCCGGGCCAAACAGCATGTCGTAGTTTACGCCACTATCTTCAAGCGCCGCTGCGTAAAAGCGACCTAGGCGCGCTAAATCTGCGCCTTCATTGAAGAGGCCAGCATTAAAGAAGTACGGGCTGGTGCGCCCCGATTTCAAGGTGAATTCACCGAATTTTAGAACGCCGCGCTCGATGGCGAAGGCGATGAAGTCTTTTTGGTACTGTTTCATGGGTAGACCTTTAAGAGCGTTACTCGTTATTCGTTGTTCGTTGATCGTTGGTGGTTGATCGTTTAAGCCAAGGCTTGTTTCTGGTGGTCCATGAGCTCGCGGATGGCGTGGCGGGCTAGGTCCAGCATTTGGTTCATGTCTTCCATCGAGAACGGTTCGCCTTCAGCAGTACCTTGAACTTCAATGAAGTGACCGGCTTCAGTCATGATCACGTTCATGTCAGTTTCTGCGTTTGAATCTTCTGGGTAGTCTAAGTCAGCCACTGGCTCACCTTTGTACATACCTACAGAAATTGCAGCTACTAAACCTTTTAATGGGTTGGTTTTCACAATGCCTTCTTTACGCATCCAGTTGAGCGCATCCACTAAGGCCACACAAGCGCCGGTAATGGCTGCCGTACGCGTACCGCCGTCGGCTTGTAGCACATCACAATCAATCGTAATGGTGTTCTCGCCCAACGCTGCCATATCAACACAGGCGCGCAACGAGCGACCAATTAAGCGTTGAATTTCCACCGTACGACCCGACTGCTTGCCACGTGCCGCTTCGCGGTCCATGCGGCTATGCGTCGAGCGCGGCAACATACCATATTCAGCAGTAACCCAACCCTGACCTTTCCCCTTTAAAAAGCGTGGCACACTGCGCTCAACACTGGCGGTGCAAAGCACCTTGGTATCGCCAAACTCAATCAATACCGAGCCCTCGGCGTGGCAGGTAAAGTTACGGGTGATAGTTACAGGACGAATTTGCTGTGCGGTACGGCCACTTGGACGCATAGGAAAGCCTCTTTATACGATGATTAGATTGGTGGAAAATTATAACAGAATTATGGGGTAGATGTATGTGCCCGAATTCAGTGGTAAACTGAAGCCAATTTACAGCATTTAGGAACAGTTATGACTCAAAGCATGACCGGTTATGCGCGCCACGAACTCAAGGCCGAATGGGGCACCGCAGTGTGGGAAATGCGCTCAGTAAACCAGCGCTATTTAGAAACCTACTTCCGTTTACCCGAACAAATTCGCAGCCTCGAAAATGGCTTGCGCGAACGCCTGCGTAAACAACTGCAGCGCGGCAAAGTGGAATGTAACCTACGTTTGCACATCGAGCAGAAAGTAGAAGGCAGCCTAAATTTAAATGAAGAGCTCGCCAAAAACGTGATCTCATCTGCCAATTGGGTTGCCTCACAAAGCCCAAGCGCGTACTTGAACCCATTAGACGTATTGCGCTGGCCTGGCGTTGTCGCCCAGCAAGAAGACGACATGGATGCCATTCAAGCCGACGTGATGAGCGCTTTCGATGATTGCTTAGCAGAGTTCATTGAAAACCGCACCAGCGAAGGTAAAGCCTTAGCGCGCATGATTGAAGAGCGCCTCGAAGGCATTTCAGAGCAAGTTAGCTTTGTGGCCGGCCGCATGCCAGAAATCATTGATTGGCAACGCGAAAAGCTCGTTACCCGCTTCGAAGAAGCCCAAGTGGAACTCGACCCACAACGCCTTGAAGCCGAAATGGTAATGCTGGCGCAGAAGCTCGACGTTGCCGAAGAACTTGACCGCCTCAAAGCCCACGTCATCGAAACCCGCAAAATCTTCCGCAAAGGCGGCGCCTGCGGCCGACGCCTCGACTTTATGATGCAAGAATTCAACCGCGAAGCGAATACGCTCGGTTCGAAGTCTATTAACGCCGAGATCACCGCTGCTGCGGTGGAAATGAAGGTGCTGATTGAGCAGATGCGGGAGCAGATACAGAATATTGAGTAGTTTTACTGAATATTCTTTATTTACCTGATACAGACAAAGCCCTTTTAAATAAAGGGCTTTGCTGTTTTTGAAGCTTTCTTGTTTAGCTACGCGTGTGTAATGCTGAGATATTTTGATATCACTGCCTAGCTATGTGATTGACTGATTTTACATGCAAGCGAAGGGGTAAACGTCCTTAACCTAATTTAATGGGGGACATAGAGCATTTAACCGTACATGATTTACGCCGTACCTTTGGCCGCCAAGTGTAAGCGTTAGGCTTTAGTGGCGCCGTTGGCGTACGTGTAATTGAAAGGCGTTGAAGGTATTTATGACCGGTATGATTATTATGAGGAACGGAAGGGGGCTTTGGAAAGATTGTCAAAAACAATAATGTATTTTATCTAGGGATTGGGTGCACACAAAATAATCCTGCTCAATTCTTTTCAGTATGCAGGGTATTATTTGATGTTGGGTGCTTTTGGTTTCAATCATCAAAACATAGTCGGCGGTTTCTGCGATAAAGTCAGGTGCATATTCAGGGTGTTCGCAGCCGCGATTGTAGTGCATCTTGAATTGGTCTTTAGCAGGCTTGAACGACTCCTCGCTACCTCGCTCCAAGATAACCGCAAAGCTGGGCTCGGTGTCTGAATCAAACTGTTGTGATGGATCTTATTATCGAACTACGGACTTAATCTCTATAAGTCATTTATTTAACATCATAATTTGTGAATAATCGTGAATTTATCCACCAAAAAGCTCCGGCGAAACCCTACGCATTGCATGATTCAATAACTAACTCTTGGTGAACTGTTTGACTGGTAAAGGTATCTTTGGAAGGTTCAATCTAGTGCAGGTCGACATAAGGTATTCACGCCAATAAGGCCAAACATGGAAACTGGCATTAGATAGCGCAAACGCTTTCAACGCTTCCTCATCGGATTTGTTGAAGTCATCACTGATTGAGTACTCAGCTACAAAGGTACCTTCAATTTGCGCGAACGGTTCTTGTGCGTGCTTCTTGTCACCTTCACCCTCAGATGCGTTTTGATCAACAACCCGACTGCCGAGTGTAATGTAAACCAAAAAAAAGCTCTTTGACGTTACCTTATCGTTGTCTGACCCTTCACTTTCTTCAACATCAATGATTTCAGATTTATCAATCACATGCAGGAACTGATATTTAAGGCTACTAATATCTGCTCGCTTGGGATCCCATTGTTCCTTGGTATTTACTGATGAGCTTTTTAAGTAGACATCGGTTATCTGCAACGCGCTAATTGCGCGCTTTAATGGTTCATGCATATTGAAGTTCATCAGTTGGTTGCGAGCTACCGATCGGTAAGGCTTTGACACTCTTCACTTTCGGTGATTGCTTTCTGAGCGGAATAATATTTGGATCGGAATCAGTATACTCCTGATACTTCAGATTAAACGCACCAAGCGCATACGAGAGGCAGTTCACCAGTAAGTGGTTTAGGCTCACATCCTCAATCTCTGCCATGCGTGAATACGCTCGATGCATGGTTTTGGGCATTCTTAACGTCACACGGCCACTGAAGTCATCTGCGGGCTCAAAAGGAACCGGCATATCTTTACCTTTCTCGGCAAAAATCTTAGCGGTTGTCTCGACCGTATCAATCGCCAATTCATAAGCCTCTTCGAAAGAATCGGCGTATTCAGCAACGTCAGGCAGTTCAAGCACACGCGCTTCATAGCACTCTTCGCCTGAGAATACGCCCTTACGTACTGTTATGTTGTACTTTGTTGCGTCCATACAAGTCTCCCGTTATTTCTCACCAAGTAACTCTAAGAGCTCTTGTTCATGCTGCTTTAATACTTTCACTATCTTTTTAATGTAGGCCGGTTTTATTTGCGGATTTTTACCGTGATCGCAATTAAATGCACTCGAACGAAACTCATCTAGGCCACCATGAACATAAACTTTATGCCCACCAAGCTTACCATCTCGCACTTCGAAACCAAGCCCTTCAAGCGCTGCAATGACATCTTTGCAGCGCAACGCTTTCCCACTCTCAAACAAGCTTAGTGTGTCTTTCAATAAGTTTCCAGACATTATGACACCATATATAGTGTCAAAGTTTCCGGGCTGAGCATTTTACTCTGGTTTCTGTTAAATGCAAGCATGGTTCCTTTCCTCCGTTAAAGCCACAAAAGCCAAACCGGGATTGACAAGGCTGATCTCATTAAATTTTAATATTCGACTTCACGCGTGAACAATTTACCGAAATAGATTGGATGTTTATAGGCGCCTCAATTTATTTATAAAAATGCTTTATCTGCGACGAGCAATTTGATCTCTGAACGCACTACGGAACAATGCTACAACTTGCTCCTCTGAGTCTTTATTCGAGGTATTTAATCCAAAGAACCTTTTTCTTTTATGATGCGCTAGCACTCGGTCCACTGATTTTCCCGCACTATTGCTGATAAAAAATCGCTCGTCCTTGCCCAAGTCAGTCGTAAGTCCAAGAAATTGCCTCCCAAGTTCTATTCCTATATTACCAGCGTAAAACTTGCATTCGGCTGTAATCGATGCTGAATTGCGTTTGGGATGCACCTGGTTAGCCCTGCAGAACAACCCTTCATCTCGATCTAATACAAGAACATCACATTCATGCAATACACCGGCTGCACCTTGAAGATAGACTCCTAAATGAGCTTCGTAGGCCAACCCATTTGGGAAATCAATTACCGCATGAGAGTAATCTTTAACGCGAGAGTAAACGGCTCCGGGAGAAATTCTAAAGGTAAGTGGGTTTGGAGTGCGGGCACTAGCTCGTGATTCGAACCGAATTGTTGCACCTTCTTCTTTTGCCGCTCGCAAGATAAGAGATAAGACATAGATCTCAAATGCATCATTAGCTTGTCCCGCTGACTTCACTGGGACATGTCCGCCTAAAATACGTCGGTATGCTTCTCGTACATCATTAATATTCATCATTTACAAAGCAACTCCAAAAATTCGTTTAACCGCGACATGGCGTCAGCTTCGGACAGTTTAACTTCTCTAAGCTTTAATGAGTAATTAGCCTGCCGATCAAAAGTTACTTGATATTCAATGAAATCAATATTTTTTTCCGATTCAACGAACTGAATTTCGCCGACATCGATCCCGAGGTCATTGAGGTTCATAAATGCCTTTAACTGAAACCATGGAATATCTAAAAACAACGATCGAAGCGCAGAAACTGTCAATTCTCGTGCCTCCGCTTCCGTGTATGGTCTTGTGGTCTCATATGAGTCTCGTTTTTTTCGATCTCTGTTTGAAATATCGCTTGACTCAAGTTTAAAGAAGTCTTTACTTTTTGCCGCATCTTTATAGGTCACTGACTTACCTTGCGAAAGCGTATATTTGATTTGTTCCGCAACCCAAGCAGTACTCTCAGACTCTCGCAGTAATTTAATTAATTGATCTATCATTTATTTAAACCTTCAGTAAATCCAATCCTCATGCGCCAGCGGCATGTTGTTCAGCAAAGCACGACGCTCACGCCAGTTAGGTAATAACCGGTCCATATGAGCTTTAAATCGCTCGTTGTGGCGTCTTTCCAGCAAGTGCACGAGTTCGTGTACCAAAATATACTCAAGGCACTCAGGGGGCTTTTTGGCTAGTTCTAGGTTAAGTAAAATTCGCTTGCGTGCGGAATTACAGCTTCCCCATTTCGTTTTCATTTTGCGAACCATCCAAGACGAAACTTCCACTGCGACGTGTTTTTGCCAAATTGGTAATAACTCCGCAATTCGTTGCTTGATTTCAGTTCGGTAAAAATCATTGAGCAGTCGCAATCTCTCTTCTGTCGAATAAGTAATTGGAACAGTCATAGCCAAGCGTTTCCGATCAAGCCGCACTTCTGGTTTTTTATCGCTTTTAATGACCTCTAACCGATATGCCACCCCCCAGAAATAGTGGCATTCGCCACTTACCATTTCACGCTCTGACTGCCTGGGTTGAGCGGCGAGCTGAATTTGTTGTTTTCTGATCCAAGGAATTCGGCTGACCACCGCTCTGCGAATCGCATTATCAGTCATCGTTTGTGGCGCAGACACACGAACCCTGCCATCCGGAGGCAATACACTGATATGCAGATTCTTAATAGGCTTTCGATTTAATTGAACCGAGATAGTGCCAATATCGACAGTTGCCATTATTGATACTCTTTTTGCGCTTTCGCAAGTTCTAGTATTGTCTGAACATCAACGTCATATCCGACAATCTCCTCACGAATTGCATTTGCTATTTCACGCTCTTTAAAGCGGTCGCCTATCCAATCAGCTTTCTTGGTGAGCCGGATAGCATTATCAATTTTTGTCACCAAAAGTTCATCCTCACCAAGGTTGTCAAATAGCGCTCGTTTGGGTGCCGTATTAATCGACGGAGGATAGTTAGCAGACATTGTGCTAGGGCGAATAACTTTTCTTGAGAGTTCCCTGAGTTTTTCTAGATATTCTTGATAATCAATTGCCTGCTGACGTCGCTGCAAAATCAGTTCGTCAAGTAAAACCGACATTTGCTCGTAGTATTTGGGATTAACTGGATTTTCATCAACAATCGTTTTACGAACGTTGTTCTCGATCGTCTCCGCCATAGCTTCCTGACTTGTTCGAATGCTTTCTGGAAGCTCATTAATAGCGTCTGGTCCCTTTTCAACAATAAGCTCGATAAGCCCAAGATCTTCGAAATCCATCAATACGGCGCTATCGTCTGCACGAATATACATATCGAGCAAATGTCTCATGGCTGGCTCAAAACGTTTCATTTCAACAAGATCGCCACTGGCAAGCTTCACTTCATCTCTAACTTTCTCGAAATGACTCACTTCCCCACGAATTTTATATTGCTGGTCTTCTGAATAGCCTGCATCAGACATTTCATTCGCAACATTAGCGTAGGCACGAATAAGCTTGGCAACGGTTTGATATAGGGTTAATCGCAGAGCCTCTTTTTCTGGTAGGGCTTCGTGATTGGTTCCAGACTCTCCGCAAAAGTAGTGAATATAATCTTCAGTGTTGCGAGGCGATTTTACTGGCTCACAGAGCGTCTTAACCATTTCAAGCGCATTATCTAAGTCTATTTTCGCTTGCTCCAAACGGTTTTTCAGAAGCCCAGCCACGTCCTCCTTGTCATAACCATCGAACGCAGCCTGAGTGTAATCAGATATCGCTTTATCGAGAGAGCGAAATAGGTCTTTATAATCAATGATGTAACCGTATTCTTTATCATCGCCATCCAAGCGGTTCACGCGGCAAATGGCCTGAAACAGGTTGTGATCAGCCATCTGCTTGTCGATATACAAATAGGTAGCCGAAGGGGCGTCGAAGCCAGTCAGCAACTTATCGACCACGATCAATAAGCGCATTTGCCCTGGCTCATCAATAAATTGTTTTTTAACTTCTTTTTCAAACTCTTCAACTCGGTTAGCGGCCTTGTCTTCCGGTTGCTCGAAGTAATCCGCAAGCATTTTGCGGTAAATA
Source organism: Pseudidiomarina sp. (assembly GCA_048269045.1). Classification (GTDB taxonomy): domain Bacteria; phylum Pseudomonadota; class Gammaproteobacteria; order Enterobacterales; family Alteromonadaceae; genus Pseudidiomarina. The sequence goes on along the minus strand of JBLWUG010000003.1, from coordinate 144,262 downwards.
TCGTACTTAAAGAGCTTTTCCGTTAAGCCCTCACCGGTTTCTTCCCCTTTAATGCTCGCAGCGGTCGGCTGAAAACTGGTGACAATAGCCACCTTGCCGGCTAAATCTGTTTGGCTGAACATTTCATAAGCTTTACAAGCTTGATAGACACTAGAGCAGACCAACATGGCATTGCCGTAGCCATCCATCAGGCGTGGCTTAGTGTCCATATCCAGCAAGATATCATTCACAATCTGCTGCAAACGCGATTTACTGGACAGCACCTTTTGCATGGTGCCCCATTTCTGTTTCAACTGGGTTTTCGCTAATCGAGATAAGCCGCGAGTTTTGGCTTCAAACCATTCATCGACCTTTTTCTGCGACGTGACGTTTTGGTCGATGTCTCGCGCCTCATAGCGCAAATCAAGCACCACACCATCGGCCACGGCTTCATCAAATTTATAGGTATGAATGTAAGGGCCAAATACCTCAACCGATTTTTTCTTGTCTTTCTTCATCAAGGGGGTGCCGGTGAAGCCAACAAACATGGCTTCTGGCAGAATGGACTTCATCGCTTCGTGCAACTTGCCCGATTGAGTACGGTGGCATTCATCCACAAACACAAACAAATCGCCTTTGGCTTTAAAATCCGATGGTAGCGATTTCTTTAACTCGGCAATAAACTCATCCGTCGCGGTATCGTTTTCCGAATCAGACTGCCGACCAAATTTATGGACTAAAGAGCAAACCAACCAAGGGTTGGGCTGATTGAGCGTCGCGACCAAATCGGCACCGCTTTTGGTGCGATAAATATCTTCCTCAACACCGGTGAACACTTTTTCAATCTGCTCATCCAGCTCAGTGCGATCGGTCACAATCAACACACGAGCGTCTTTGACCTTCTCACGTATCCATTTGGCCAGCCACACCATAGTGAGGCTTTTACCAGAACCTTGCGTGTGCCAAATAATGCCGCCTTCTCGCCTTGCGATATGGCGTTTTGCCGCTTCAATACCAAAGAATTGATTGTGGCGACAGGTTTTTTTTATACCCGCATCGAAAACAATAAAATCATGGATAATTTGCAGCAAGCGCGCTTTGTTACAAACGCGGCTCAGGTGAAAATCGAGCTTATGGCTATACCCGTTTTCTACCTCTTCTTTCCATTCGAGATAGTACTTCTCTGGTGTTTCAATGGTGCCGTAACGCAAGCCTTGCGTGTCGTTACCCGCCATCACTAATTGCATAGTGGTAAAGAAGTTACGAATAAAATCTTTCTTTTGGTTATCGAGGTTCTGGCGAATGCCTTCTGAAACAGACACGGAAGAGCGTTTCAATTCAATGACACCCAGAGCGATACCGTTTACATACAGCACAATGTCTGGGCGCTTTTTGTTTTCGCCTTTAATAGACACTTCTTCGGCAACGGCAAAATCGTTCGCTTCCGGATTCTTCCAGTCAATCAGCCACACGGTTTCGTTGAGATGGCCCGTTCCTTCTTTATCTTTCACGCCGTAACGCAGCAAGCGATAAACCTCTTTGTTGGCGTAATAGAGCTTTTTACCTTCGCCCAGCGCTGCTGCCGTATCCAATTGGCGAATAGCACGATTGATCAACGCCTCGCTGATACCGCGTTTTTTTAGCCAATCAACGAGGATAGCCACTTCAATATTTTTATTATGAGCGCGATCCTGCCAATCGCCTAAATAGCGATAGCCTAAGTCAGTTTGAAAAAACTGAACGATGCGATTTTGGGTAGCGCGCTCACGCTGGCCTACATTCGACATTCAAATATTCCTTTCAAGAGAACGCTACAGAGTTCAAGCGATCAATGGCTATTTGCAAGCTTCTATCATCGAACAAAGTTAGTTTACGTTCACCCCATTTCTTGCCCGCCGGCCACTCGGTAATGCCGCGCTTGATTGATTCTAGCGTGGGCTCACATCCCTCATTAACCAATAACCAATCCACTGTAGAGAGCAGCTCCATACCAAAAGGTGATTCAAAGCCATCAATGACTTCGCTAGCTTTTTCAAGGGCTGGCAGGAATACTTTGCCTTCACTATTTAAAAACACTTCAACTTGTTTCTTCTGGGTATCATTAAAGGCAATCACGTCCAGCGGGTCACAATCAGGAATACGTTTATCTGACTTTAAGTAACTACCATCTAACGCATTTAATAGATGCTCGAGATTATTAGCATAAGGGCCGTAATTATTGGCTACAAAATTAAGCTTTAGTTCGTTTTTTAATCCTTTTGCTTCAATAACTCGCTGTAAAAACCATGCCAGTTTCTGAATCTCGAGAAGACTACACTCCATGCCCAATATCCAATATCTCCTTACGAGTTCGGCTACTAACGCGCGAGAAGGAGTTAGCTTTTTAACACCTGATTTTTTAGCCACATTCTGGTATTTGTCTGTAGGTTCAAACACCCATATTTCCACGCCTTCTAAATCCGCCAAAGCCTGCTCAATTTTAGGTTTAACAGTTTGCCATTCGAGTCCGCCATTACCTGCACCTAATGGAGGAATTGCAATGGAATGTATACGATTCTCTAGAATGAATTGACGTAAATCATCTAAACCATCTTCTATCCATTCCATCTTAGATTTTGCACGCCAATGCTGCTTCGTTGGAAAGTTTACAATCCACTGAGGACCTATCAATTCGCCCGTATGCGTGACAAACATCTTCCCGGTGGTTACCTCCCCCACCTTACAGGCCTTAGAATACGCTTGCATATTTTTGGGGAAGCGTTCTTTAAACATTAGAGCAATACCTTTACCCATCACGCCAACGGTATTAACAGTATTGACTAACGCATCGACATTGGCATCTAGCAAATTACCTTGTGTGTAATGAATCATTAGAAATACCACCCTGTTCTTACATATACTGGCATATCAATTTGGCGCTCATCCAACCAAGTATCCAAAATCATTTTTGTCTTTTTCGAATAACACACCATACCTTGTAGAGTAGTTACCGGGCAATGCTCGTGAATCAAGGCTTCAGCTTGGTAGCGCTCAAATTTTGCAGGGTCATCAGGATCTCTCCTAAAATCACGCGCCTGCAAAATTGGCCAGTCAATCTCACTAAGATATGCTAAATCAGTATAGAAATTTGACCACGCATAATATGCATGCCCATCGGTAAACACGAACGGCAAACCCAATTCCTTTGCGCGATACAGATTAGACACCAGAATCACAATTTCATCATTAGACCGCTGTTGAATCCCGCCATATCCACTATGAATATTTTTCATCATCGGAGAAAAAGGCGTGAAATAGAAAGGGACATAATCATTTAATAACCCCCCAGCGCCCGCCGGAACGGGATGAGCTGCTCTTTTTACGATCAGCTCTGGGTTACCGATATGCACCCAATTAGGAGACTGAACCTGACTATTGCCGCAGTGAAGGCCATTATCTAAAACCCAAGGTATGTTATCACGGTGTACAATACGCCAAATAAGTGCCTTTTTAGGATTTAAAGTTTTGCGATAATCATACATTTGCATCACCTGCAAACATATTTGGTGATATGTTTATGTGACACGTCACTCCATGTCTGTTAGCCAAATTTATCACAAAGTCTCTATCGACTCGGTTTCTCAAGTAAATGCTGAAAAATTTCTCTGGAAGTACCGTATTGGGTGACAAGCATTCAGCCATACACGCTAGTTTGCACTCGCGGTCGTCATAATCTCGCGTGGCGATTAATTCCCAATCAATAGCTTCGATTCCATCCGCATAATCTAATATTTCATATCCTACTCGCGCAAGGGGATGACGTGGGATTATCCGCCAGTCATTAGCTTCAGCAATCGTTCGGCGCACCGCGATTAAAGCCAAACGCTGCTCAGGCAGAGAACGTTGGACGCCATAATCAAATGGACTTTTAGCAAAAAAATGAAACGGAACATACCGATCTAGATTATATTGCTGACGTGAATTAATTATATCTGCATCCGCCACATCGTTAAAACCACCAGCTACCAACGTACTACGTGATTGCAGACCATTTTGAAAAATGGAATCTAAGTTTTCGATACTTGTTAAGTGATAGAGTAATTTACCAACCCTGTCCCTAGTCATTGACCACTCCTCGAAGCAATCTCGTCTTACCCGTCAGCAGCTCTTGCATCATGCCTTGTTTGATTTGGCGGGTTTTGCCAAGGCGTTGTTCCAGTGCCTGAATCTCTTCGTCCATATCGGAAAGGATAGTGGCGATGGTGGTTTGTTCTTCTTTTGACGGAAATGCAAATTCAAACTTAGCCATATCACTACCATATAGATGATAAACAGTTGAGCCTGTGACTAACTGCATAACCTGATCGCGTAAGACATTAACCAGATACGAAAAGAAAACACCATTTAGTTTTTGCTTATCAGATCGAATAATCAGGATATCACCACCGAGGGTTACTCCTGTTTCAGTTATACAGCTAGCTGTCGCTAAGCCATTTGGCGTTACATCCGATGTAGGCATAAGCACATCATTTTCTTGTGACGTTACAATCCCAACGTTTTGGGTTCTCGATATGACCCTGTCAATTTTTGGCCCATAAGTTGTAAATAATTGTCCATAATGGATACATTTTATTTTTCCACTTTCAGATAACTCACTTTTGGGCAGACCAGAACCTTTAAAGAATTTTGCCAAGTGACCAAGTCTCATTACCTCCCAATCCTCCGGTATTTCCCCCAACTCACTTGGCTTGGTGCCTTTGCGAAGGCCGTCGTGGCCTTCGCCCTTCGGGCCGCCGGTTCCGGCGTCCAAATTCGTTCCCGAAGAATTTGTGGGCGTGCCATCGTCGCGCAACGCAAATTGCGGCAGGCGGGTGCGGCCGGTGAGGAGTTGTTGCATGGTGGCGGTTTTGATTGCCTGTTTTTTGGCGATCAGTTTTTCCAGCTCGCTGATCAAGGCATCGACATCAGACAAGGCATTGGCAATAGCGATTTGTTCTTCTTTGGGTGGTACACATAATAAAATATCTCGAAGCTCGGAAAGCCCGATTCGTTTACGGGTTGACCCTGTACTGGCATCTAAAGCCTGATTCCTAAATAGCGGATAATTTAAGAAATAGAAAACAAACTTTTCAGAGTATCTTTGACTATCAACTTTAAGACGAATCCCATCTGAACACATAACATAGCGGCTATGGAAGTGAGGAATTAAACATGCCCTCGCAACTGGGTCACCCATCTTAGATAAGATTATCTCATCTGGATAAATGTTGCATGATATAAGCTCATTTGCTTTTTTATAGCTGGTGTAAACGAAGTCATCATTTTTAAATACACCATCACCAATATTTTGGAGTTGAATAACTCTCACCCCATTTTCGGTGTAGTCTGATGCTTTCAAATTGGAACCAAACGGGCCTCCAGTAATAGCCCAATTATCCTTCTTATCTTTGAGTTGATCGAAGCATACAACCTCCCAATCTTCCGGAATCACCCCAACTTCCGTCTGCTTGTATCCCACTGGAATGACACTTGATGCCGCTTCCGCTAAATACTCGGAACTTACTTCCGCTACTCCATTACGTCGGCTATCCATACCTCCGCCCTGCGGGCCGCCGCAGGCGGCGTTCAAATTTTTTCCCGAAAAATTTGTCATAGCGTCCACTCCAAGCCCATGGCTTTTAAGTGTCCCGACACTTTATCGCTCAGATTTTCTACCGATTGGGTAAGAGCTGGCAGAGGTTCGCTGTAGCGTTCTTCCAACTCTTTGACTCGATTGGCCAGTTGCTGGGTGACACGCTCGATTTCGGCGACGATATGGCTTTCAAGCGTTGCCAGCCATTTGTCTTCCACAATCAGGGATTTGATCTCATCTGTACTGAGTTTGGGGTAATGCTGAAATACCGCTAAATCGAGCGCGTCTTGCGCTTCTTTAACGGCTTTTTTGGCATTAGCCTCAGCATCAAACAGTTTTTTGGCTTGTTTCAGCGCAGCTTTTTCATCGGGGTCGGTAGTCAGTTTTAACCGCGCTGTCACCGTAGCTTTGGTGACTTTATCTTTATCGTTCAGCGCATCGTTTAGTAAACCGTCTTCACCCGAGTTTTCCTCAAGATAGGTTTCTAGCTCTTGGCTAGCGCTATCCAGCGCACTTTGCAGGTTATCCACTCGAGCTTGTTCAGCGGCAAAAAAGCGCGCCACGATTAACGCCGGTGGAATCAGTTCAGCTTTGTATTTGGCTTTGCCAATCACTAGATCAGGCGTTTCTTTGAGTTTTTCACCTTTTTTGACGACTAACTCACGCAGCACTTTGCCTGCTGGCCAGCCGTCTTGCACTAGCACGTACACATCGTCTTGCATCACCTCTTCCCAGTAGTCCATCAGGATCTGGTAGATGTCGTATTTACTCAGCAGTGGCGTTTGCACATAGCTTTGTAACAGGTCTTCGCTGATACGATGGATAATCTGTTTTGGCGATTCATCTTGCGCTATGGCGTGGAGGTTTGAACGCTGCGCCCAATCGGTAAAGGGTTCAAGGCTTTGTGCAGCAAAAATTTTGAACTCGTCATGGTTGAGGATGGTGCTTTTCACCTCTGAGGCTTTGACCAAGGCTTCACTGTAGCCCTCACGCGCGGGCTTGAACAAAGTCGCACGAATACTCGGGAAGACTTGCCAGTAACGCTCTAAGGCATCGATGTCGCGGTTTGGAATGCCGCCTTGCAGATGGGCGCTTAAATCGTGCAAATCTTCCGGTTCGCTGGAGTCGATATAACGCGGAATATTGAGGTTGTAGTCGTTACTGGCGATTTCACTGAGCGGCACCATACGCGAGTAGCGCGGCAGTTCTAGCTGCTTGGTAAAGACATCGACGATTTTGTGAATATCTTGGCTGCGCAGGCGGTTTTTATTGCCGTCTTTGGCAAAGCCTTTGCTGGCATCGACCATAAAGATGCCGCTGCGAGCGTTCGCGTGCTCTTTATCAATCACGATAATACAGGCAGGAATGCCGGTGCCGTAAAACAGGTTGGCGGGTAAACCAATAATGCCTTTGATGTAACCTTGTTTAATCAGGTTTTCACGAATACGGGCTTCGGCATTGCCACGGAACAAAACACCGTGAGGCAGAATGACCGCGCCTTTACCGGTGCTTTTTAAGCTTTTAATGATGTGCAGCAAAAAGGTGTAGTCGCCGTTTTTCTCCGGCGGTATCCCCCAACTGAAACGGCCAAATTCATCGTCATTAGGATTGATGCCGCTGGTCCAGTTTTTGTTGGAAAACGGTGGGTTGGCCACGGCGAAATCAAAGGTTTTTAATTGGCCGTTTGCTTCTTTCCACTGTGGGTCGGCAATGGTGTTACCTTTCCAGATTTTGGCGGTGGCGTTGTTATGCAGGATCATGTTCATACGCGCCAAGGCACTGGTCGCGTTGTCCATCTCTTGGCCAAAAATACTCAAGCCACGCGGCGCTTCATCACTGGCTTTTAGCAATAGCGAGCCTGAACCACAGGTTGGGTCATAAACAGTGGCATCTTGCGAGGTATTGCTATCAATACCAATCACTTTAGAGAGGATGCGTGACACTTCGGATGGCGTATAAAACTGTCCTTTGGACTTGCCCGATTCAGTAGCAAAGTGGCGCATTAGGTATTCGTAGGCATCACCCAGTAAGTCATCGCCATCGGCGCGGTTATCGCCAAGGTTTAGCCCTTCAAAAATGCCGACCAGCTTGCCTAAGCGGTCAACCATTTCTTTGCCTTTGCCAAGCTTGTCTTCGTCGTTAAAGTCGGCAACGTCGATGACTCCTTTGAGATCGTTTTCTTCGGCCAGCGCGCTGATGACTTTGTTGATTTTGTCGCCGATTTCTTTGTCGCCTTTCAGGGCAACCATATCGTCAAAACTGGCACCTTGTGGCACCACGATCATGCCGTAAGGGTCGCCTTTGTACTTATCAGAGACATACTTCATAAAGAGCATGGTCAGCACATAGTCTTTGTACTGACTGGCATCCATACCGCCACGCAGCTCGTCACAGCTGGCCCAAAGAGAAGAGTAAAGTTCAGTTTTCTTAATGGCCATTTAGTTTCCTTTTTGATTCTTGGCTTTTGTCGCCTTTTCCGAGCAATTCACTTGCTCAAGTAACTCATGGAGTTCGCAGTTGAACAAAATGCAAAGCTTATCTATTGCTTCAAGATCTACCTTCTGCGCTGTTTCACGGTAGAGTAGGGTGATGGTATTTCTACTCAATCCTGTCTCTCTGGCAACGTCTGCAATTCGCATTTTATGCTCGCCCATTAGCCTTGCGAGGTGACACTTAATCACTGTTCGCTCCAAATAAATTTATTTATTGTCATTAGAATAACACTCAATACTTGAGAAGCAATTTTTTAAGTTGAAATGACAAAATAACACACAAAGCCATAAATCACTTCGTTCAAATATTATTATTTCACAAATAAGACTCCCGCAAGCAGGGCCTCTAGCTACGCAAGCTTCCGTTCGATTTCTAGCTTGATTGGCTTTTCTTTGCGTAGTCAATGTTGGCCATGAGGTTGCAGTTTCTATGAATTTTAATGACCTTATAAACAGAGCTAAAAGAGTCGAATCTGCTAATAAGTTACAAAATGGTAGCTTAATGGTTATTAGCTTCTTACTGGAAGGTTAAGATTTAATAGTAAATTATTTTACATGCACGGATTTATTCTAATAAAAGAGCTATGAGGCATGTCCCTGCACACATGCGGGCCAGTAGCCCTTAAGTTTCAAGCGCTGTTTGAGATGTATCAAGAAGGAACAGAGTGGCGAGTTCCAGCGCAATTTGTGTGATGAAAGAAGATATCAGCGAAGATTCCTTGCGCGAGTTTGGGCGCTTTAACGTTCCTTATAATGTATGGCCATATTGGTGCGAATACGCGCAATCAACACTGTCACCCATGGGTGTTGAGCCCGTGCCTATTCCCGTATATCGACTCCGCAAATAAGTTTTGAACCAAGCGGGTAGTTCGAAATTTGCTCAACTGAATAAGGTGATGTAAAGTCACCTTAAGAATTATAAGCGTCGCCAAGGATACGAGGTAAAGCGCAGTTTGAATTCCCCCGCTCAGATAGTTCTCCTCACGGGAAGAGCCCACCAGTTCAATTTCCCTCGGTTTTTTATTTGATTAGCAGACATTTGTATGGAAACAATCATCCATCCCCAATGATGCGGAGGGAAAACTTTGCCAGAATTTAAAATACTCAATCATGTGATTGATTATATGGAATCGACTGGGTCGACGTATAAGATCGTAATGTTTTCTGTTGATCAAGAACTTGTAGATCAGGTAAACACTGATAACAAAACGTCATATAGTCTTTCCGAGCTCGAGAAAGCTACCGACAAGTGCCTAGCGCAAGAGTGGCTTGAGCATGCAACTCTTGGCTCTGGTAGATACGGCAGTTTAAGAATTACGCCAAAAGGCGTTGGCGCAGCAAGGTCAAAGCGAAAATCTGAAGAGCAGAAAGCTAATCGAAGCGTACTCAAAAAGGCATCTGATTACGTGGAAGAACATAAAGGCTTGTTCGTCGTTTTAGGCTTCTTGATCGCTCTTTTGACGTTTTCATTAAATCTTTTTGGAGCGTAATGACAAATGAAGAATCAGAGTTTTTCAATTGAGTTGAAATGTTTATTTTGTGATTCTCTTTTAGAGGGGGATACTGATCGAGAATATGTGTCCGGAGATATGGTTGAGTGCCAAAATTGTCACGAGGTTAATGATTACGATGCTCTAATTGACGTTGCTAGGGATGAAGGTAAGGCTTTAGCTCTAGAGTACGCACAGACAGAAATAAAAAAGGCGCTCAAGAGAACTTTTAAAAAGTGAAGCTTTGCGAGATTACTTAAATACCATCTGCTTACTTGAAATTTATTTTCTCGACTCAGCAGTCGCATATCAAAGGCTATTAGTATGACCAGACCCTCGGTATCTTTTTATATGACTCGCGACGATGAAGTTAGTGCCTTTCCTGGTCCTCACAGTCCAACATGTGGACACATAACGAGTGCCGTTGATGTATAGCGAGCTGTGGCTGTGGCGGAAGTAAGAAATACACCAGAGTCATGGTGCTTTACGGATACCGAGTCTGCTGCGGCCCTAGGTAGAATTGTAGATGGTCCAACCAAATCGCGATCTGATATTTCTAAAGCGGAGACAGCACTTCGCTCTCTATCGAGTTATCGTTTTAAGTAACCCTTGAAACAGTGTCCCTTTCTATTTCCCTTAAATAACTAAATATCGAAAAATGGCGATTGTTTTAGCGATCAAACTCTGCAAGTATATGAGTAATAAAAACATTTTGAGGCATCTTAAAAATGTCAAAAACTAAAGAGCAGACGTTAAGGTATCATCAGCAATTCACAAAAGCTTTTTCATTAATATTATTCATAGTATCCGTACTAGCAGTTTGGTTATTAATAGACATTGCAAACGATGGAATTGTGCTTAAATTCTTGTTAAGAGGGAGTGCTAGTGAAAGCAGAACCCATGTTGTTGCTTCGTTAATTTCTGAATATGTCGCGCTTACTTTTGCCACAGCTGTAGGGCTTGCAGGAGCCTTTGTGGCAATATCAATAGCTAAGAATACCGAAGTTTTACAGGCGTCGTCGAATAAGCTTCAAGAGCAAGCAAATGAACTCTCCAAGTTAGCCGTCAAAAATGAAGATCCAGCATATCATCAAGCCTATTCTGCGTTACAAAGTTTCAAGCGATTAGTTTTTACCGCGCAAGCAATTTTGACAACGGACCAAATATCTAATGACCCAAAAGGGGTTTTAATAATTGAGCCGATGCGTTCAAGCGTGTACCAATCAGAAAAGCTTATAAATAATAGTGAGTGGTCACTTGTGTTTATAGAGTCATCCCATTATTCGAAGTTTCATGGTGTAATTTTGGAGCACTTTAAGGAGGCTAGATATCGCTTAGGCTTGCTAAGCCATATGCTGAAAAACGATGATGATTGGTTGCAAAGAAACCAAAGTAAGTTAAATATTGAAATTTGCCTGTACTCGCTAGCGATTCATGGCCTTGTTTCCTTTATTACAATGGAAATATTTGAGAGTAGAACGATAGAATCGTCGATTCATCGATATTTGCGAGAGCTGTTAGCTAAAAACCCTATGTCAGTTAAGTTTCTCAAACAGAAAATAGAAATTGAAGTTTTATCATCACTTACAGCACATGGTTGGATTGAAACAACAAAACACTACTTCGAACGACATATAGCTTTGGAATGCTTCGCTAACAAAACGTTGTTTATTAAAAAACCGACAAATGATGATTTGTCGCTTCCTCAACTCTTATCCTCTATTTATGGTATCGAATTTGCCGTGTTTGATGTCTGGGACAGAAGCGATATTACTTCTGCGTTGGCAAGTATTAATAACGATATAAAAGTAATCTTTTTAAAATTGAACCTGACGGATGAAGGGTATTTTGCTTCCCACAAACGTGAAAGTTTGCCAGTTTTTTTTGACAAAGCATTTGAAGATGTTGTTCCAAGATTCAATTTGAAAGGCCGCACTATAGTGTTCATGATTAATGGAGATCCTGAATATTATGAAAACTTTCCTAATGAGCTAGTTAGTGCAATATCGATTCTGGAGTTATTAAATCAAGAAATATCACCGAAGGAATATAGGCGTCAGCAAGCTCTTAATATAATGGGTAAAAGTGAAGAAATAGATCTTTCAGAGCGTTTGTCGCTCGGCTTAGTCGTAACGACATCAGACCTAGCTGAAGGTCTAGATGGGCTGCTAAAAGCCGATGGCGAAAGCAAAAACAACGAGAGTCTATATTCTCAATTCAATTATAGCTATGGCGTAAAAAGGCGACCGCCTATGCTAGTTCATTTACCATTAATGTTATTACCAAGGGACTTTTAAAGGGTGTAATACAACATCTCGTCATTAAAAAGTAGAACCTACTACAAAGTTTGACACAATGTACGCGCGCAATCCAAACTCATTGTACTAGCCCCTTAGACTCCCTAAACTCCACTATATTAAGAACGCGAGCACTGCATAAGTCATATACAACTAAAAGGCTAAAGCTATGCAAAAAGCGTACATCGGTATAGATGTGTCCTGTGGAAAATCCAAAAGGATTGCGATTGTATTTGCTGTTAAAAAACAACATCGATTGGTGCCGTTACCAGTTATGCACTTGATTCATCAGCCTCCTTTGGGGCCTGGTAATTCAGGTGTAATCATCGATGATGTTTGTAAAGCGTATGCGCAGTCAGTTTATGACTACATTCAAAATGTTTGTTCTGACTTATCTCTATTGCCTAAGTGTATTGCACTAGATTCGCCTCTTGTGCCACGAATCTCGGCAATTGATTATCGTGTCGCAGAGCGCGAATTAAATCGTGCGGGCATCAGTTGCTATAAAACACCATCGGCGGAAGAGTTTGCTCGCATAAAGCAAAAAGCGCAGGTGCATTTGAGTGCCGGTGGCGCTGTCTCTATAATCCCCCATTCCATGCAATTATGGATGCTCGCAGGGTTTGAGATTGCGCGCCTTTTAAGAGAGTCGTATCCAATAATTGAAGTATACCCACAAGCAACCATTAGACGGTTACTACCGAATGTTTCACATAAATCGAAACAGGGTGTTGCAGAGCAGCAATTAAACGCGTTGAGTCAATATACGGGCTGGCCTAAAGCGCACGAATTTAATGATATTAGAGCTATTGCGGCTGGCGCTCTTCATGACAAGGTGGATGCATATAGCGCAGCTTGGGTTGCAAGCTTACCCAAAGAGCAACGCGAAATTTATGGTGATATAAGCACTAATGATGCGATACATGTGCCCGCGCAGCATATTATAACAACTGCGCCGATTCATTCCGGTGACTTTTCAAAAGTATGTCCGGCCTGCAAGCAGTTTACATTCAAACGCTGGCCATGGGGCTGGGATGCTCACGCTGCGTACAAATGTCCCGCTGTTGTAGGTACAACAATCGAAGAACGAAAGCGTTGGTTTAAGTTTCGATACTTAAACGGTTAGTGGTGCTTTTGATAGGATCGCTTGAGCTTCGTATCAATTAAACCGAACAAAACTGGCTATTGCAAAGCGCAGCCCCAGTTAATCGATACCCGACCATTTCTCCGCCGTCGGCCACAGACCAGTCAACGCAGACGATGGTGTTTGACTGTAAACTGGGTGCTCCTTTCATCCAGTAATGGCCGATAAAAAGAGGCTTTTTATTGTCGTAACCGGGCATGACGTCACCAGGGATATTATCAGCGGGCAGGCAAGATAGATCATGGACGCCAATAGCTAGGCCTTGATAGCTCGGGTCGTTTTCTTGCCACCACTTGGTGCGTATTTCAGTTCGCTTGTTTTTATCTTTATCCAAAAACGAATAGCCGTCGGGTAAGGACACTTCCCAGCCTTTGCAAAGCACTTCTATGGCGTTATACAACTCATGTCCTTTGGTGCTTGCTGCGACCCAAGCGTCATCATGTAATACACCGTTCGTTGCGTACTTATTTAGAATGGTTAATGACGGCTGATGCCAGCAAGCATGAATCACGCGCAGCTCAGGCAAGTCTAAATACAAGGGTAATGTTTTGAACCATGCAATGGTTTCGCGATACAACGCCGGATCCTGTTTAGCCTCGTTTAAGAATGCCTGATGTTGCTTGCGGTTTTTTGCCGAGTGCTCTCGCAGGTAGTTGCCCTTGTGGTCTTTTGTCGCCCAGGCGACTGCATTAAATTCGTGATTGCCCATAATGCAGTATGCAAACCCGTGCTCGCACATCGCGCGGATGATATCGACCGAACGGCACTGCTGCGGGCCGCGGTCAACTAAGTCGCCAACAGAAACTAATATGCGTTCGGGGTGTTGATAAACCCCATCTATTTCTTGATAGCCCATCTTCTTTAGTAGTGCTTCAAGTTTGTCAGCGTAGCCGTGGACGTCACCAATGATGTCGTACATTTAATATCCTTATTATTTATTTTTTAGTGGCGGCAAAGGTAGATTGGTTCGCTCTGATTTTGGTTGTTTGCGGTAGTGAAACTCAGCCCCTTCGTCGTCGAACTCTAGCTCATAGAGATGACTTAAATAGCGATGAAGTCGCTGAGCGAACCGCTTGTAGGGTTTAACTTTTCTGTTGGTATTGGCTTTTAAGGTAAATGACAGCGGCTGCTGCTCGGCCATACGTCTGGCCATTATTGGCATAACCGTAGCCATTAAAGCAAATGCATTGGTATTTAGGAGTAAATCATCAACGATTAGGTCGGGCTCATCGCCGTAAAAGAAAAAACCAGAATCAACACGCCGGCGATTGCCAATAAATTGATTGATATAAGCAAGCTGAAAATCATAGCCGGTGTAATTTAGTCTGTATTGAAGCTGCCCCAGCGTAATCATTTCGGTAAAAGACTTATTTCTTTGCAAATCTTCCCCCTCTATTAATTGGAACACCTACAGAGTGTACCGATCAGGGCGACAAGATGTGTCGTGGTGAGCAACTTTAATGGGATTAAAAGAGAATATCCCAAAGGCTGTATTACTGTAGAAATAAATTTAATTCGTCAGTACTCTCCATAAAACTAGCGCTTTCATAACCGACTCAGCCCTCAAAAAACTCTTCATCAATTTTCTTTAGGTGCAATACTTGTTCATCTCGGCAACCAATGTTGTATCGCAACATAAGCTTTGCAAGTTTGTTCCCGTTAATAAGTACTATTTTCGTTCCGAGATTGCTTGCTGTTTCTATCGCTGAAACGGTGAAGTCTGATGTGGTAATGAAAATGCCCTTGTGTGCTTTCTTAAGATTCAAAGCGCCAAAAAAGTTTCGAATATCGCCTGAGCTTACGTTATTTCCTTCGGCATATCGTTTAGCTTGAATGTAGATTTGATCAACGCCAAGCGGGTCCTGATCTATAACACCGTCGACACCGTTATCACCTGACTTACCTAAAGCATGAGCTTTATTTTCACCAGCACCGCCATAGCCCATAGCGACGAATAGCTCGATCAGCAGTTCCTCAAAAAATGCGGGAGTGACTTTGCGGGTACGATCTAATATTTCTGCAATAAGAGTATCATTAATCTTTTTGTAGGCGGAACGAAGCGCTTCGTCGGGAGTAATATCTTCGTCTGAGCCATCCACTTCGATAGCTTTTTCAGTATCGTTACTTTTTTGCGTAAAAGTAACAAACTCATCAAACTGTTTTAAATAAGCATTATCGATCTTGATATCTGGATCTTCTAGGGCCTTCTTGCCGCGTGGTGTGATCGCGAAATGCGCTCTGCGCGTTGATTCAAGTAGACCAGCTTTGGTCAGGTAGGTTCTTGCCCATCCGACACGATTATCAAGAATACTTTGTTTTCCGCTGGGTAGTTTTTCTTCTCTTTCGGCTTCAGAAAGTGAAAGTTTATCAGCGATCTGAGTGATAGCATCTCTGAGTTTAACTTCATTTCCATTAGCTTTTAACGCAACTTCAAGCAATGGGCGCATGAATTCTTGATAATTTGGGATCATTTAACGTCCTTTGATAGTTTGTTTACCCGATTTGTTCGACTATTTTATTGTTCACTCCGATGTCCATAAAGATTCGTCAGTCAACAACTCACTCAGCTTTTTGAATAGTTCGTTTCGGCCTTTATATAAATCATTAGCAACTGAACTAATGCTTTTAAGTTCACGCCTAATTTTGTCGGCTTGTTCGTCCAGTTCTTTGCCTAAAGTTTCGCAACTTTTAGCACACTTCAAGTCAAATCGAAGCAATAGGTGATGAATCAGATCATTTCTGTCTGAGACTAGTTGAGCAAGATTTTGTTTCTGGCTTAGATAATAGCTTTCATCACACCCAATCTTAAAAGAGAATGACATATACGCTTCGTCGAGTGGTTCAGGCTCTCGTGGGGCGACCTCTAAAGATGGGTTTGAGTTTTCAACATATTGGCCCACCAAAATCCCCATGGTTTGCCTATTTACTTTGTTTTCCTGTTCATGTTGTATTGCTTTGATCTTATGCGCCGCGCCAGCAAAGTGGCTGTTTGCCACAATCAACTTAAGTAGCTGTTCAAGTTGTTGAAACAGAACAACGTTCCGGCCAACCTTTCTTAAAACATCATCTACAAAGCTTTCATTCTTCAATAGTAATCTCTCCTTTACCACTCCCGCAATTGCTGTACTTGATAAATGCGGTTGCGTTGAAAGGTGAGCGCTTCAAAAACGTCGGTGTAGCTTTGGTTTTGTGGGGATAAATCCGGCAGGGCAAAGTTGGCCTGAATAAAAAACTCACGCTGATGTTCATTCCAGCCACGTTGCCACCAGTGAAGTATCAGCTCACGTGATGCTAATAGCCGTTTGCTGCTTGGTAGTCTGTCTGATTTGGTTGCGTTGATGCTGGTTTTTGTTGGTAGTAAGTTCCACAAGTCATTGTTGGGCCAGCGCGCGTAGGGGAAGGCGTGGTCAATCGCGTAATCATTCAGTTTAATGGCGCCGCCAGACCAGCAACAGGCAACATCGCTTAGTTCCGCAAGTTGTTCGACGCGACTGCGAACGCGAGCGGTGCTGCGTTCTGGATGCTCCCAAAGCAGCGCTTGTAAATAGTCTGTTTTGCTAAATGCTTGCTGTCGATTAAGCGTATAACCTTCCATTAAGTTAATCCATTCATTCACTAGCGCCGGCTCTATCCACACGCTGTAGGTGGTTAGCGCCTCCCAAATCGCAACCGGTATATGAAAGGTGCCCAACGATGTAAAGAATTCACTATCTAATAGTAAGGCTTCTTTGGGCGGGCGAGAACGACCAAGTTCAACATGGAAAACGCCCGCTTCGCTCCCTGGTACGGTAATGTATTTCACCGGCATGTTACGAATGGTCGATGCAATGTCTTTCAGTGTGCGGTATAAGCTGGTGGCTTCAGCGTTATCAAAAACACATCGGCCAATATAAAAGTCGTTGGCGTTGAATTGCTTTAAGGATTGCCAACCTGTGTCTTTGACAAAGCCCAGCCCACGGCCGCTGCCTTGCTGCATGCCATAGATATCGACCAGCGGTTTATAAAGCTTCAACCAGTACAGTGCGACTAATCCCATGGGCAATACAACATTTTGCGCATTGCGCTCTAGCACCGCGCCAGGATGGCCTTCGGCGATTCGAAGTAAAGTGCGGAGCAAGCCAACTTTATAGGTTGATACTTTAGCATCGTTAATAACAATATTGCGCAGAAGCGGGAAGGCGCCCGTGCCATCATCAGGTAGTGTGAGCAGAACGGTTTGCCAGTGCACATCTTGGCGTTGCAACACATCAGTGCGTGGCTGCAGTAACTTGTAGCGAAGCCCTTGTTGGCGGGCAAAGTCGGCGAGCTCATCGGCCGAGACTGGGTGCATCACGCGCTCGTCTGGGCTGCTGCCATGGCGCAGTGATACCACCATTTTTCCATTCGGTTTTAATAATGAACTGAGTTTACGAAAGCTGCGTTTGCGCGCCGACGGTGGAACATGCATCCACACCGCGCTTAGTAGAATGAGATCAAATTTAGTCTGTAACCTCTGCACATGACTGAGGTCTGGCAAGCTATCGTTTAGCCAATGTATGTTGGGATTAGGGCTATATTGTTGCGCACGTTCGCGTATGCCAGCGGCGGGTTCTACGGCATAAACGGTTAGCCCTTTGCTAGCAAGGTAACGCGCATCACGACCTGAGCCCGCACCAATATCAAGCGCGATACCCTCGCTTGGCATTTCGCTAAGCCAGTCGCGATGCACCTGTTCGGGGTCAAGACTATCGTATTGTTCGGCAAGCTGTTCCGCATTGCGCGTGTAATAGCTCACGGTTTTGTCCATAGGTTGTCGACATCGCCAATTAACTAAAATTAAACATTACACCCACTATAAAGGCTTTGCACTGACTATTGAAAGCTCTATTTATTACGTTCATCGCATCCATCCGCTCCCCAAACTATGCGCTATCGACTTCTTTGCGGTATGCTATCTCACATTCAAAAACAACTATTCATTTACAACAAAGGGAACTTCATCATGCTCATGAAGAAACGTATTGCTTTGGCCATTGCGTTGGCGCTGACCACAAGCGCATGTTCAGACAACATGGCCACGTCGTCGCAAAACGGCTCTGCAGAGTCTTCAGTACAGATGGCACAACAAGTCCAATCTGAATCCGCGAAGGCAAACCAAATCTTTGAAGACATTTTCATGGAAAATGTCATGCGCAGCCCAATGTTTCAAACGCGCCTTGGTATTAAAGATGACCAAGATAAGTGGGACGATATTTCAGAAGCGCGCAGCGCAGAAAACTTAGAGCTGAAAAAACAGCAGTTAACCAAAGTAATGGCTATCGATGAAAGCAAGCTGGATGAGCAAACGCACTTAAGCTGGGTATTGCAAAAGCAGAAGCTTGAGCAAGAAATCGCTGATTACCAATGGCGTCATCATAACTATCCGGTGAACCAAATGTTTGGTATGCACTCGGGCGTAGCCGCGTTGCTTATTAACCAGCATACCATTGCTGATGTAGTTGATGCCGAAGCGTATATTTCACGTTTAGCGAAGTTACCAGAGCTGTTTAGCCAGCTTGAAGATAACTTACAAATCCGTGCTGACAAAGGCATTATGGCACCGAAGTTTGTGTATCCGTACGTGATTAGCGATAGCCAAAATATTATTACAGGCGCACCTTTTACTGATGGTGAAGCTAGTGTTTTATGGGCTGACTTTACGGCGAAAGTTGATAAGTTAGAAATTGACGCTGCTAAGCGCGATGAGCTAAAAGCAGCGGCTAAGCAAGCCATGCTTAACGGTGTGAAGCCAGCTTACGAAAGCTTAATTGCTATGGTGAAAGATCTCGAGCAAAAAGCTGACACCAAAGACGGCGCGTGGAAATTCCCTAACGGCGAAGCGTTCTTTAACAACGCACTGAAACGCACCACCACGACTGACCTTACCGCCAATGAAATTCACGAGATTGGCTTAAGCGAAGTTGAGCGTATTCACGGTGAAATGCGCGAAATCATGGCGAAAGTAGAGTTTGAAGGCTCGTTGCAGGATTTCTTCGAGTTCATGCGTACCCATGAAGAGTTCTACTACCCGAACACACCTGAATCCAAAGTTCGCTACGTTGAAGAAGCAACCGCTTATATTGACGTGATGCGCACGCGCTTAGACGAGCTGTTTATCACCAAGCCAAAAGCTGACTTGGTTGTCAGAGCCGTTGAACCATTCCGTGAGAAGTCTGCAGGTAAAGCTTTCTATCAGCAACCATCCATGGATGGCACACGCCCTGGTATTTACTACGCGAACTTGTACGACATGCGCTCTATGCCAACCTACCAAATGGAAGCTTTGGCGTACCACGAAGGATTGCCAGGTCACCACATGCAAATTGCGATTCAGCAAGAGCTTGAAGGGATTCCATCGTTCCGTAAGTTCGGTCGTTATACCGCGTACTCAGAAGGTTGGGGCTTGTACACCGAGCTGTTGCCAAAAGAAATCGGCTTCTATGAAGACCCATACTCAGACTTTGGTCGCTTAGCGATGGAGTTGTGGCGTGCGGTTCGTTTAGTGGTTGATACCGGTATTCATGCGAAGCAATGGACGCGCGAGCAGGGCATCGAGTTTTACTCCACCAACACACCGAACCCAATGGGTGACGTGGTGAAGATGGTTGAGCGTCATGTCGTAATGCCAAGCCAAGCAACGGCATACAAGATCGGTATGAACAAGATTGTTGAGCTACGTGAAAAAGCGAAAACTGAACTTGGCGAGAACTTCGATATTCGAGAATTCCACGAAGTTGTACTTGCCCACGGTCCAGTACCGCTGAACGTACTTGAGCAGTTTGTAAACGATTATATTGCTGAGAATAAGTAAGGTAATTACAGCGCCGTGGATATTCTGCGGCGCTTTTTTCTCTTAAAAACAAAAAAGGGCAAAGGCATGCCTATAACAAGAAAAAAGCAGGCAGAGCTTCGGAAAAGCTCAAACAAGGAAGGCGCAATTCGGTTGGTGCATTATATTCAGGCGCTCTATAGCGGCCCGAAAACTATTACCGAATTACTCGATGTTCATGAGAAGTTTTCGTTAAAGCGACCAGACCGTCGAACGGTACAGCGCGATATGGCTTCGCTTGAGGGAAGCTTTGGCGTTTACCGTGATGACAATAATGTTTGGCATATTGATCGCACAGACTTTGACAAGCTGTTTGATATTGAAGATTCAGTAGCGCTGGCTTTATTGGTTGCTGAAAAGCAGTTAGCTTCGATCACCCCAAGCCATATTCTAAGCCCGCTCAAAGGCCTTTTTAAGCGCGCCCAAAGTAAGCTAGCCAAAAGTGATACCGCCGCTGCGAATTGGAGCAAGCGCGTGCGTGTTGCACCAGCTTCTCACCATTTAAAGCCACCCCAAATAAATAAAACGATCTACCAACGTCTCATCAGCGCGATGTTGAACCAAGACGTTATTAAAGTCGCATACCACAGCCATCAAGGCGATCCCGCACAAGAACTTACCGTTACGGCATTAAGTATCTTTTATCGGGGTAGCGTGCCTTATCTAATTTGTCGTGCTCATAGTAATGACCGAATTCGGCAGCTACCTTTTTCTCGTATTAGCAAAGTTCGCGATACCTTGTTTGATGAGCCACGAGTTCAGAATTTTAACTTGGCGGACTATGAAGAAAGTGGAGCGCTAGCCTTTCGATATGGCGAGCCGTTTGAATTGCAGTTAGAAATATTTAACTCAGTACGCCGAGAAGTGGAAGACTCACACTTGGGTGAACATCAAAGAATAACGCCGGCTGATGGCCGAGATACCGTCTTTAATATGACCGTAACCGTGCCTTTCACGCTTAATCTAATCCAGTGGTTGCTGGCGCGCTCACCTTACTTGAAAGTAAAAGCACCTGAAGATTTTCGCGTAAAGTTTTATGAAGAACTTGCCCGGGCTTTGCAACACGATGCCGCTGATCACGTAGAGGTACCCCCCACGCGTACGTTCTAAATCAAGCGCGACACATTCTGTCATATATTGTCTTTATCATTGCTGCTATTGAGATTAGCCGCAGAGAGGACAAATGAAGCAATCCATTTCTACCCACCGCATCATTCATTTACTGATACGTATCCAAACTTCTCCTGATATTAACTGGTTATCCATGAGTGAACGTCAGCAGCAGCTAGAAGATTTGCATGCGGAGCTCGATCGCCGAGGTTATGTTGGCCCGCGGCCTTCAAGGCAATTAAAGCGAATCAGCGAAGAAAGCATCAACGATGCGTTTTTTAACGCAGACCCTATGCATACGGGCTGTATGGAAAACGAGTGTCTCGACGAATATATGTTCATTGCACGAAGCGTCTATCGTCGATTACAGCAAGATATGGTTATTGAAGCGGCTATTGATCAAACGCTATGCGAAAGCTTCGGCGAAGATATGGTTAGCGGCAAACATGTCAGCACAGTGATTCATGCGCTGGTCGAAATGCGATAGATAGATACTAAAATATAATTCATAAGGAATTAGTGATGGGGCCAGCATACAAGTCGACATTTGGCACTTGTACAACAGTGTAATGGTCGAAAAAGGCAGTAATAACTGGGTAGAAGTTGGCGAGGCCGATGTTGAGTTGTTGGACAGCTCTTTTAAACATGAAACAACGGCCTAACCAAACACACTCAGCCTGAAACATACTCCAAAATATCCCCAGGTTGGCAGTTCAGTTCCCGGCAAATTGCTTCTAGCGTACTAAAGCGTATCGCTTTCACCTTGCCAGTTTTCAGCAACGATAAGTTGGTCATCGAAACGCCTACGCGCTCTGATAATTCGGTAAGCGACATCTTATTGCGCGCCATTTCCACATCGAGATTGATACGAATATTCATTTTATCCTCAGTGCGTTAAACCACTTCTACTGTGGTATCACCGCTGTAAAAGTGAATGGCGGTGATTAACATTAGAATGGGGAATAAAATGAGATTAAGTAGTGCGAAAAACACAGAGATTTGGCACACCGCAGCGATCAGAGCAACGCAGGTAAATGCTTTGAGCAATGGGGATAAATCAGAGAACCGTGTTAAGAGCGTAATGCTCAGCGCTAGCAGCACTACTGCATGCAAAGCCAAAATAACCACCGATGCGATAGCAATGGAATTGATGAAACTTGCGGAAAGCACGATCAGGTTCAATCCCGCAGTTAAATCAATCAAGAGCGAGCTATGAAACACAGCAACGAGTGCTGCCAAAACTAGTAACAGCGTCGCCGGTAAGCCGCCGTTAATTTGGTTAAGGAAGAACTGGCGCAATCCAAGATAAACGACAATCTCTAAAACCCCGATAACGAGTAGTAAAAAATCCCACCCATCCAGGCTAGTTAGATCTTGGCGCAGCGCCACTTCTGCATTTTGTATCGCGCCTCCTAAAGCCGTAAACCAATAGATTGGAAACAATACAGCTAAGAGTATGGCGCAAAGGCTAAGTAACTTTTGAGTATTAGTAGTCATCGGTCTTCTCGTAATTAATGATGATTAAATAATAGACCGATGTTTTATATTAAGCAATATTTATTTTATGATAAGCATAAATTAACGACTGTTTAGAGTTTTATAGACTTGCTCATTACTGCTTTACCTGGCACCTTAATAGTTAACCAGATATGCAAGGAAGAAAGTAATGAAAGACGGATTTTATGAGATGCTTGTTAATGCTGATGGACAGCAAGCAATTGATGAATCTGGCTTTTTAGAAATCAGTGAAAAGCTTGACTACGGATCCGGTAGTAGGCACCTAGCAGAAGTGTTGTCTGAGGAAATATCAAACGTTTTTGCTGAAGTAAGCAACAACGGTGGTACAGAAGACGAAAAGCTCTTTCGACAAATCGAATTCCTTAACGATTTAATTGTCTATGCCAGAACTAACGCAAATCTTGAATTGAATGCGCCTTATATAGCTCCCCCGAAGGTACTTCGAGCATTATATCAACCAACTGAAATCGTGAATCTTCCCCAAGTAGGAATGGCTCAGCCGTGGTTGTTTACGTCAGGTAAAGATTCACCAGCGCTATTCCACGAGTTACAGGCTGAACTATCTAATTGTAGTCACGTAGATATGTTGATGAGTTTTATTACTGTCTCTGGGGTTCGCAAAATTATAGATCTATTGCGTGAGATCACATCAATTGATGCGAATCAGCGCTCACGCACTAAGTTACGCATTATTACCACAACTTATGTCGGTGCAACCCAGCAAAAAGCAGTAGATATGCTGGCATCACTACCCAACTGTGAGGTAAAAATATCCCTAGATGGGCGGCGTAACAGGCTGCACGCTAAAGCGTGGATATTTGAACGAGATACAGGATTTGGATCAGCTTATGTAGGTAGTGCTAACCTGTCCGGCGCAGCGTTGATGGGTGGTCTTGAATGGACGGTGAAGTTTACCGAAAAAGGACAAGCTTTATTATATCAACGAGCTCGAGCTCACTTTGAAACATTATGGCAAGATGATGAGTTTCAGCACTATGACCCTCACAACGAAACTCACCAAGCTGAGTTAAAAGAAGCGCTATCTAGAGAGCGTGGAGGCCGAGGACAAGACGCAGACGTAATAACTACCTTTTTTGATATTCAGCCGAAACCTTTTCAGCAAATTATCTTAGATCAACTTGAAAATGAACGTGCCCATGGTCGCTATAAAAACTTGTTGGTTGCAGCGACAGGAACCGGAAAGACGGTAATGGCGGCACTAGACTATAAGAGAATCTGCCAGCAACAAGGAGGTGAGCCTCGATTGTTGTTTGTTGCACACAGAGAGGAAATCTTACGACAATCTTTGCAAACCTTTCGGCATGTATTAAGAAATAGCAATTTTGGTGATTACCTTGGCGGTGGACATGAGCCTGACTCTTTTAATCATTTGTTTGCGACAATACAAAGCGTAAATAGCCGAAAGCTGGTTGAAAAACTAGGTGCCGGATTCTGGAATATGGTGATTATTGATGAATGCCACCATATAGAAGCACGCACTTTTGTTTCATTAGTTGAAGCAGTGACTCCTAAATATTTACTTGGATTAACTGCAACACCAGAACGGGGGGATGGCCAAAGTATACTCCGTCACTTTGATATGCGGCCAGATGGTAGCCCAGCCGCTCAGCTGCGCTTATGGCATGCATTGGAACAACAGCTGTTGGTTCCTTTTGAGTATTACGCGTGTGCTGATGGGGTGGATTATACCCAAGTAAATTGGCGATCCGCGAATGAAGCTTTGCAATTAAGTAACCTTTTGACAGGCGAAAAGGCAAGAGCTATGGCTATTGTACGAGCTTGGGAAGAACATGTTAGCTCGATTCAAGAATGCCGTGCTTTAGCATTCTGTGTTTCAATTGCTCATGCTGAATTTATGACCGAATACTTTCAAAAGTGTGGCATTAAAGCTGCTTTGGTAACAGGAAGTACACAGAAGGATTTGCGACGTAAGCTACCTACACAATTGGAGCGAAAGGAAATCAACGTTATCGTAACTGTTGATTTGTACAATGAAGGAGTGGACTTGCCCTTTGTGGATACGTTACTTCTTTTACGACCAACTCAGAGCGCAAGTTTATTTCAACAGCAAATTGGTCGAGGGTTACGCTTATATGAAAATAAAGATAGCTGCTTAGTTTTAGACTTTGTAGGTCAGTACTCAAGTGACTTTCGTTTCGACATTCTTTACAGCTCGATTACCGGGCTAACTCGCCGCGAAGTAATAGATGGGGTAGAACACGGCTTTGGTCAGCTACCACCGGGTTGTTATCTTCAACTACAAAAACAGGCACGTGAACAAATTTTAGGAAGTCTGCGGCAAGCAGTTAATTTGAACTGGATACGCCTGCAAGCAGAGCTACACACATATAGTGCTCGACACGGTTTCAATGAAATTAAACTAGGTGAGTTTGTACAAGAACAAGCTTTAGATCTTCGCGATATTTATCGTAAAAGCGGAGCTGCCGGTTGGACTCGTTTAAAACAGGACGCAGGGCTAATCAAAGGCGAACTTGGTGAGAAAGAAAAGTGGTTGAATAGAAGGTTTAAGGATGTACTACATATTGACGACACAGACTATCTCAACGTTATGCAGGCGATAGGATCTGACTCTTTACAAAGTGATCCACTTTTCAAAAAGCGAGCGTTAATGCTGGCCTATCAAATTTGCGGAGGTAGTGGCGTACAAACTGTAGAAGGTCTTATGGCTGGTTTGCGGACAGCGCCAGAGCTATTGAAAGAGCTGAGTGAATTAGCAGAAGCGCTAGATGCCGCAACAAATGAGCAATTTAGGAAACTTCCAGAACTAGAATCGAGTGGCTTAAAATTGCATAGTGCCTATAAGATTCGTGAAATACTTACATCGGTGGAGTACTACACAGAAGAGAATTACTCGCCACACCAAGCCGGCGTTTGGCGCGATCTTGATAATAAACTTGAGTTATTATTTGTTACCTTGGATAAGCAAAACGCATTGCATGAAGGCGTGGCCTACAATGACTATGCGATTAGTCGAGAGTTGTTCCATTGGCAAACGCAAAATACTGCTTCTCCCAGAACGCCAACTGGGCGTCGCTATCTTGAAAGCAATACAAATGGCTGGTGCTTTCAACTTTTTGTTCGAGTTGATAAAGACTCACCTTATCGAGCGTGTGGGCCGGTGTCATTGGTAAAAAGTGAAGGTGCTCAGCCCATGAATATTACATGGCGACTAAAGCACCCCTTATCAGCTCGTCTATTTCATGAGTATTCGGTAGTTCGTTAACTATTAATACTCACGAATAACCTTCACTCGCTTCTTCACTCTACGCTTGGCATCTTTAAGCTTTTCACGCTGTTCGTCGGTGAATACGTGCTGCATTTTATGCTTGTGCTCTAAATACTTAAGCGTGGCTTTTTGTTCGTTTTCGGCTTTGCGCTGTGCAATTTCTGCGGCTAGCTGAGCGTCAAACTGTTCTTGCTGCATGAGCTGCTCAGTTTTTTCTTTCATCCATTTGCGCTCAGCCTCACGTGCTTCTCGCATGGCTTCGCGGCCTTCTTTATGTTGCTCGCGTAACGCTTTGAGTTGCTGTTTTTGCTCATCGGTTAAATCGAGCCCTTCATAACTTTTCTTGATGACCACGTGCTTATGAACGTCTTTGTGCTCGTGCTCGAATTCAAGCTCTTGCATAGCTTGTGCTGACAGTGACGCCGTTAATGCAAGGGTAGCGCCGATAATTACTAGTGTGTTGCGCATGTTGATCTCCTAAAGTATGTGCAAAGTTAATATAACTAACTGTAAGTAAACAAAAGTCTGTATTTGTAAAGAAGTGTCAACATTTATGCTGGCATCAAATAATTAACGTACACTAACTTGAGTAATGAATCGATAAGGAACACCCAGTGCTCAACGTACTTCTGATTGATGACGATATCTCTATGGCCGATATGCTGACCGAGCTGTTGGGTTACGAGAATATGAAAGTTACCCACGTGGCTGCGGGGCAGCAAGGCTTGAACGCGGCTTTAGAAGGTAACTTTGATGTGGTGTTGCTCGATGTCATGCTACCGGAGTTGAACGGGTTTGCGGTGTTGGAACAACTACGAAAAACAACCCAGGTGCCCGTGATCATGCTCACCGCAAAAGGTGATCCGGCCGATCGGGTTCGTGGCCTCAATGCGGGTGCCGATGACTATCTACCGAAACCTTTCACCGATGCTGAGCTAATTGCGCGTATCCAATCGGTCATGCGGCGCTTTCATACGTCTACGCAACCGCAAACCATAAGACACTTACAGTCGGGCGAGCTAACTCTTGATAAGTTACGCGCCACGGTAAGCGTAGCCGATGAGACAGTGAGTTTGACGGGTACTGAATTTGAATTGCTACATGAGTTACTGATGCACGCAGGTCAGGTGCTAAGCAAAGACAAGCTTTCGCGGGCGGTGCTTGGGCGGCGGCAACTACCTTATGACCGCAGCCTTGATATGCATGTCAGCCAGCTGCGTAAAAAGCTTGGTAATCATATTCCTGAAGTGCCTATTGTCACGCGTCGAGGGCAAGGCTACTTATGGGCCGACGCCGTTGAGGAACAGGCATGAAACTTTTCTACAGAACCTTTGCATGGGTCACAGTTACGGTGATTACGATATCGCTGGTTACTGCTGTATTGGTGCGATTAAATGCCGATCGTGCTATAGAGCCTAATGCCGAGCAACGAGTGTACCTTGAGGCTCAACGCAAGCGTATCGAGCAGCGACTAAATCGGCGAATGCATCTTCACTTGGCACGCACGCAAGGTTGGTTAGTTTCTACAGATGATGAGATGGCGCAGGGCGAAACGGCTTTCTTTAAAGCACGTGGAAACTGGGTCGCAGGGCCAATGCTGGTTACCGTTGGCGACAACCGTGGCGCGATATTTATTCCGGTACCTCCTGAGCTGGCGCGCAAGTTACAAGTACAGCAATGGCTAGCGCTGTCACCGGTGTTGGTATTTAGCATAATGGCCGTTTTGTTGGTCTTCTCCTATTTGCTGGCGCGGCAGTTATCGCGGCCCATAACCAAGCTTGAGCAACAAGCACAGCCCATGGCGGGTGGTGATTTCGATGCGAAAATTGCGCTTAAACTGGTACAGCGTGGTGATGAAGTCGGTGCCCTGGCAGTTACTTTAAATAAAGTATCACAGGCTGCCCATGACGCCATTGCCGCCCAGCAACGCTTGCTCGCTGATGTGTCTCACGAATTGCGCTCGCCGCTGGCGCGAATTGGTATGGCTGCATCCTTATTGCAGCGTAAACAAGGCGAGAGTCGTGAGGTGGAACGCATTCAAAAAGAAGTCGAACAGCTCGGTGAATTGGTGGGCGAGCTACTGGAATTGTCTCGGCAAAGCATCGAAAAACCAAAGCATCAAGCATGCTCTATTAATGAGTTGCTAGCGGAGACGACCGAGATTTTTGAACTCAATGAACGCGATATTTCCATCGAGCAGCAGCCACTTCTTACTGATGCTAGCGTTATGGCATCGCCGCAATTGCTTCATAAAATATTTAATAACCTACTCGATAACGCGGTGCGCTATGCGAATAGCAAAGTTGTTCTCAGTGCCGAGCGGCAAGGCGATTCAATTGCGATAGCCGTGGCAGATGATGGTGATGGGCTTTCCAAAACTTACTTTAGCGAACTCTTTAAGCCGTTTTTCCGGCCGGAGCTGGCCCGTGATCGCGCATCAGGTGGTGCTGGCATCGGCTTAGCGATAGTGCGCTCGGCAACAGTGATGCTGGGTGGGGAAGTATGCGTAACCCATTCCAATCTGGGTGGGCTACGCTTTCAAGTGGTGCTGCCACTGGTTAATGATGGTGCTTGTGGCCGGCTTTAATCTCTATCCCAAATCGGTGGATTACCAAAATACCCCTCCGCAAAATCAATGAAACTTCGAACTTTGCTTGCCAGTAGCTGGCGATGGGCAAATACAAGATATAGGCCAAGAGGCTCAGGTTCATAGTTTTGCAAAATAGGTACGAGGTCGCCGGAGCGAATGGCATCAGCAACAATAAATGTAGGTTGCACAATGATGCCCGCACCTGCTCGAGCTGCTGCGGTGAGCACATCACCATTATTGCTGCGTAACTTGCTGATGGCGCTTGGCGTCTTACTTTCATCCATATAGCTATAGTGAAGATAGTGGTGAGACTCTAGCTCGTCGAGGTTTTGTGGTGTTCCATGTTCGGCCAGATATTGTGGTGAAGCACAATACATCATGCGTACTGGAGCCAAGCGTTTAGCCACCAGCGATGATGAACTTAACTTTCCAATTCGCAATGCAATATCAAAGCCTTCATCGATAATGTCTACTTTGCGGTCGTTAAGTTGCAAGTCGATGCTTACGCCTGAGTATTGACGCTGAAAGTCGTATAGCAACGGCGCCAAGTAGTGCATTGAGAACGACACAGGGGCGCTAATACGCAATTCACCACGAGCCGTTTGCTGTAAGTCGCTAAGTTGTAGTTCCATATCTTCAATATCAGCAACAACTTGTTGCGCGCGTTGAAAGTAGGCACTACCGGCTTCAGTTAAATGTTGTCGCCTAGTGGTTCGGTTTAGTAAGCGAACGCCTAGGTGCGCCTCAAGTTGATTTACATACTTACTGGCCAATTGTGGTGAAATTTTTAGTTTTTCAGCGGCTTGGCTAAATGATCCCTCCTCTACTACTTTAATAAAGGTTCGCATCGTTTGAAGTTGATCCATAAATGCCTCTAATACATTAACAACGTAATGTTGATAATAAAGCAATTGCAGGAATATTAATCAAGATTTATGGGTGTATTAAACTGTGCAGCATCTTAACTAAGGAGATAATGATGAAAAAATTGAAAACATTATTAATGAGTAATGCTGGCGTCGGTGCACTACTTTTACGCGTTCCTATTGGTATTATTTTGTTTGCCCACGGCGCGCAAAAACTATTCGGTTGGTTCGGTGGTTACGGGCTTGAAGGTACGGGTCAATGGATGGCGAGCATTGGCTTAGAGCCTGGGTATTTAATGGCATTACTTGCGGGCCTAGCTGAGTTTGCTGGCGGTTTAGCACTTATTCTTGGCTTGTTAACCCGACCTGCTGCATTGGTAGCGGCATTTACCATGGTCGTGGCTATTTTTAGCGTACATTTTGAGCATGGGCTATTTATGGCTAATAACGGCTACGAATTCGCCTTAAGTTTACTGGCGGCAACGGCTGCACTTGTTTTCTTAGGTGGCGGATCCGTATCGGTTGATAACGCTATTGCAAGTAAATTAGATAGTAAGAAGTAGAGTCGAATGAACGCTAATCATGAAGTATTATTTGTATCGCACGGCGGGGGCCCATTGCCCTTGCTGGGCGATGCTCAACATCATGAGTTGGTGATCCAACTTACGAATATAACGCAGCGATTAAGAAAGCCCAGCGCTATATTAGTCATCAGTGCACACTGGGAAACTGACCAAGTTACGGTGACGAGTGGCGCGACTTCATCGCTGTTATACGATTATTATAATTTCCCACCAGAATCTTATAAAATTCAATACCCCGCACCGGGTAGCGAGCCTTTATCGCAAAGCGTTGTTGAAGTGCTAACGGCCAATGGTATTCAGGTAAATTCCGATGCAGAGCGCGGGCTAGATCATGGCGTGTTCGTACCGCTTAAGTTGATGTACCCTGAGGCCGATATTCCGGTCGTGCAGTTATCGTTAAAAGCGAACCTTAACCCTTCAGAGCACATTGCTATCGGTAAGGCATTGCAAAACGTCGACACCGAAAACCTGCTGATAATCGGGTCGGGGTTCTCGTTTCATAATATGCGAGCATTTGCTAATCCTAATGATGCAGATATTGAACGTCGTAACTTGGCTTTTGAAAATTGGTTAAAAACGACAATTCGCAGCAGTGAAATTACTGAACCAGATCGAGAACAACGGTTAATTCATTGGGATAGAGCGCCAGAAGCGCGTTTCTGTCACCCACGAGAAGAACATTTATTGCCATTGCATGTTTGCTACGGTGCTACGCAAAAACCTGCTGATTATTACAGTATGGCTCGAACGCTAGGCCGAACTGCTGGGCTCTTTCATTGGCGTGCATAGCCTCTACAATGAGCCACCGCCGCAGCGGTGGCCATTTGGATTGATAGCAACAGCCTGGATTAAAAGCTGCCCTTGAAGCCTAATGAGAACGTGCGGCCATACACTTCGTGTTGCAGAGTGTAATTTGAGCTGCCTTGGTATAGTTCTAGTGGGGCATCATTCAGGTTAGTGCCTTCAAAAACTAACTCAAGTTGCTTTGATAAACGATATGACAGTGTAAAATCGACTTGCGTGTGTGCAGCGGTATAAATGTCATAACGGGTATCATCGCCCACTTCATCCAATGAATTGTCGCGATAGGTAAAGCTAAGGCGAGTACTCAAAGGACCACGTTCATAACCGACAAAAAGGTTGGCGGTGGTATCAGCAGACTCAGGAATTGAGAACGTCTCATTTTCCCGCTCTAACAACTCAAGTTCGGTATCTAAAAGCGTTAGGTTGGCGCCAACCAGCATGCCTTGTAGCGCACCGTCGTTGAAGCTGTGTAACCAATTCGCTTCAAGACCTTTCACCGAGGCAGCGATAGCATTAGTTGGGCGCTCTACGCGAAAATCCTCATAGTTCGGGTCGGTAGTGCTGAAGGTATTAACAATGTAGTTATCAATGTCTTTATAGAACGCACCTAGCGATAATACGCTGCTGTCGGCATAGAACCAGTCATACATTAAATCCCAGTTCATGGCTTCATACGGGTCAAGATCTGGGTTACCAGTTTCAACACGCTGTTTTTCTAAATCAATCTCTGCGCGAGGAGTAATGTCCCCAAAGCTTGGGCGAGCGATTGTATTCGTCCATGCGGCGCGTATTTTCATATCATCGTTAATATCATGAATAATATGAATACTAGGTAGCACATTAGTGTAGCTGCTGCTCGCATAGCGATCGGCAATACTTAAGCCGCCATCGTTATCGAAAGTTAGCTCTTTACCAGTGGCATCGAACTCTGTTTTCTCTACACGAACACCGGCAATCACACGAGTTTGGTCAAGGTCTAGAGTACCCATCAGGTATACCGCATAGACATTTTCATCTGCATCGTAGTCTTGACCTTCGCGTAGAGCGCGGTTTTCAACAACATCTTTAGGGCGCTCTTTGAACAAGTCTTGATTGGCTTGATAGTAAGCGATGTACTCTGCGCTGCTAATACCGTCACCTAAGTTGCCCAATTGATAGCTTGGCGAGCTGGTGGTTAAGTCATCAAGGTTGGCTGCGGGAACATCCCTAAGTTCGTACTCAGCGATATCTGCAACTTTCTGCTTCATGCGTACATCGATACCGGTTTTTAACGTTAGTGCATCAACGCCCAAGGCGCTGTGTAATTCGGCATCAATACCAAAGCTAAACTCGTCATCATCAATGAGTTTAGGTTCGAGTACGGCCCGATCTAAAACGAAGTTATTGTTGTCGAGGTGGCGCGTGCTGATTTGGTTACCTTCAAACATGGTGAACGACGGTAAACCACTGCCAAAGTTAAATTCGGCGCTAAGGTCATCGGCGGTGTATTCGTAGCGGCCTTCGTTTTCATCTAAAACACGCTCACGGGTTTTCGAGTAGCCAGCGCGGTAACTTAGCGTCAAATCTGGAAGGCTATGCTCGCCACCAATATTCATGGCAAGGGTATCTTGTTCTTTGGTGCGGAAACGAATGCGACGCTTAATGCTGTCGGCAGGCATATCTACGCGACCACTGACGCCATCAAAAGCCGTTAAATCGCCGTCTTCAAACGAAAAAACACTGCGTTGGCGGGTTTCTGCATCAGTGAATTCGCTGTAGATAGTATTTGCATATAAGAGACTATTATCGCTTGGTCGATACTCTAGGTTTAAGTTGGCGCCTGTGCGCTCACGTGCTACATAATACTTTCGCTGTTGTAACTCAATCATTGAGAATACATCGTCACCTGCGAAGTCCACGTCATCGTATTCAGCTTCAACGTTATCAGATTCAAGCTCACGCTCTTGGTGACTCAAACCAAAGGCATAGCCAAAAGAATCAGTGACGACATCGGCGATGTTTAATTGTAACTTGGGGTTGGTATTACCACTCAACTCATTGTGCGAAGCTTCTAAGCGATAGTGCACATTGTGTTCTTTGCGATCAAAAGGCGACGGCGACTTCACATCAATGGCGCCGCCTAAGGCATCGCCAGGCATATCGGCGGTCGGCGCTTTAACTAAAGAAATGCTTTCTATTGAGCCGGTAGGAATAACATCTAACGCAACGGCGCGTGAACTGTCTTCAGGCGTACCAACACGAACACCGTTTAAGGTAACAGTGTTAAGGCCTGGTGAGATGCCGCGAATACTGATAAATCGACCTTCACCTTGGTCACGCGCGAGGCTAGTGCCTGGCAAACGCTGTAGCGACTCAGCAACGTTCTGATCGACGAATTGGCCCATATCGTCAGCAGCGATAAAGTTAGAAATGGCGTTGGCATCGCGGTATTCGTTTAACGCGCGATCGCTGGCATCTTGTTGGCTGGTAACTTGAATGACTTCAATGTCGTTATCGACAGCAACATTATTATTATCAGTGTCGGCTGCTTGGGCAGCAGAGACAGTTGAGCCCATTAATACAGCAAACACACTGCTAGCAACAACTGAACGACGGTACCCTCGTAGATAAAACATCCTGACTTCCTTTAGAGTAAATTGAATAGATATAAGCGCTGCGGATAGTAAGACGGAGTTGTTACACGATGAGTCACAATTGGTGACAGAAATATGACATCGGAATGTCATATTGAGGAGCTAGGATAGGCATTATCGATTGCTAAGGAGAGGTTTAGGGATGCGTAAAGTTTGGTTTGCCGTGTTTGTGTTGCTTAGTTCTGGCTTTACCGCACAGGGAAGCGTTGTTGAAGTGTCACTTAGTGAGTTGCGCCCAACACAAGCCGTTATTTCGCACCAGCAAGTAGCGGAACGAGTCGTTAAATATGAACAGCAACCCCAAGCTTTTATTAAGGATTTAACGAAGCAGCCGTTAAAAACAGCAGTGTTGGGGCCTCGTAAACAATACTATTTGACGGATGGACACCATATGTTCAGCGCCATGCTTGAGTTCAGTCCGTTGGGCGCAGAACAGAAGGTTAAAGTAGAAGTTACGGCTGATAAATCCGCTATGGATGACGCTAGTTTTTGGCGATGGTTGCAAGAAAGCAATCAAACTTGGCTATATGATGAGACCGGAAAGCTAATGCAGCCGGATGCTCTACCGAATACCCTGGGGCGAGCTTATTTACGCGATGACCCATGGCGCGGCGCTATGTATCATTTGCGTGGGAGCTACTGGCATAAACCAAAACCTGCCATTCCTTTCATCGAGTTTTATTGGGCAAATTATTTGCGGCAACAACCGGGCTTACCAGAAGCTCCTACCGTTACTGACCCATTGGCTTACTCACGCTGGCTGCAAACTTTGGCACAGGCGTTGCAAAATACGCCACTCGATACACCAGTTGGGCCTAATAGCGAAACCGCAAAGCAAATGGGGCTAGTCAAACTGTCAGCTTATGAACAGCCAATATTACCGGCGCTAACCACGGGCATCGAGAATAACGAGTGGATGGCCGTCATTGAAATACCTGCAGGTAGCCATGAAAAGTGGCAGATCAACAAACAAAACCCAGAGTTTTTAGAGTGGGAGTTTAAAGATGGTCAGCCGCGGCTAGTCTATTATTTGGGCTACCCGGCGAATTACGGAGCCTTACCCAACACCCTAGCTGCTAAGGAAGATGGCGGCGATGGCGATGCCTTTGATGTGATTGTACTCGGTGAACCATTACCTCGGGGGATGCAATTGCCCGTGCGCATTATTGGTCGCATGACCATGCTGGATGATGGCGAAGTTGACGACAAATTTATTGCGGTGCGATCGGGGGAACCAGTGTTTGGCGAATTGCAGACGGTGACCGAGCTGCAGCGAAACTTTGACCATGTAACCACAATATTGTCAACTTGGTTTCGCCACTACAAGGGGCCTGAGCACCCAATAACCAATATCGATTTTGATGATCGGGTGCTGCCGCTGGTTACAGATTCACATTAATATTAAGTCGAACTCTCGGCTTATCATAATGATGGTGCTTAACATGGTGCTTGTGTGCGGCTTTAAGCGCTTTGTGGTAACGCTTTTGGGCCTTGCGAACCGCTTTTTTATGGTACTTATGAGCATGCACATATTTATGTTTGTGCGCATGGCCATAAGCGTGCCCATTGGCGTGCGGTGGGTGAGCTTGAGCTGCAAAAGGCGTTGCCAAAGCAGCGGTTATACCTACTATCGTTAATAATCTACGCATAATAATCTCCTACATAGAATACAGCGTAACTATAGCGACCATAGCGTAAAGTAGCGTCCGTGTTTGTAAAGAAGTGTTAAGCTTGATGGATGCCGCCGCCGAAGCGGTGGCAATATGGGTTACGCCGCTGGCGGGGTGCCTTCAGCGTTAGACACTACTGCATCGATTTGAATGAGTGCATCCATAGGAATTTCAGATACACCAACCGTGGTTCGTGCTGGTAACTCACCATTAAAGTAGGTGGTATACACCTCGTTCACAGCTTCAATATCAGCCATGTTTTTGAGTTGAATATTCACTTTAACGATGTCGTCCATCACATGGCTAATGCTTTCAACAATAGCTTTGATGTTGTTTAAGCATTGTTTCGCTTGTGCCGCAACGCCACCATCGACCACTTCACCAGTTTTCGCATCTAAAGGTAACTGACCTGAAATATGGTTGTAGTGTGAGAATGCAACAGTCTGGGTGCACAGCGGGTTTTTCGGTGCAGCATCCGTATTATTCGCTTTGATCACAATCCCACGACGATCTTCCACTGCCTGCGGCGGCGTGCCGTCACCATGAGAAACCACGGCATCAATTTGTACGGAAGCACCCATAGGTAAATCAGCGGCAATAAAGTTGGTACGTGCTGGCACGTAGCCTGCTGCACGAGCAATAGCTGAACCTGGGAAGAACGCGGTATAAGCTTCGTTCACAGCTTCAATGTCAGACAGGTTTTTTAGGTAAACGTTGATCTTCACGATGTCGTCGAGCGGCACGTTAATGCTGGCAAGGATTGCTTTCACGTTGCGCAAACACTGCTCGGTTTGTTCTTTCACGCCACCCGCCGCCAATTTGCCGGTTTTCGGGTCGATAGGTAACTGTGCGGAGATGTTGTTGTAGTGAGAGAAAGCAACAGTATGGGTAGATACTGGGCTCGCTGGCGCATCTGCCGCGTTCTTAGCAACTTTAACCAGCTCGCATGGTGCTTGTGGCGCAGTACCTTCACCATTAGAGATGATGGCGTCCATTTGTACGAGCGCACCTTCTAGCGGTAATTCAGCTACTGCAACCGTTGTACGCGTTGGTAAGTACTCACCAAAGAACGAAAAATAGACTTCGTTGACGGCTTCAACATCGGCAATGTTTTTCAGAAAGATATTCACTTTTACCACATCGTCCATTACGTGGTCGATGCTTTCTACAATGGCTTTTAAGTTGGTAAGACATTGCTTGGTTTGTGCTTTAACATCACCGGCTACCAGCTCACCACTTTTCGGATCAACCGGTAATTGTGCAGAAATGTTGTTGTAGTGCGAGAATGCGACCGTTTGTGACGATACGGCACTTTTCGGTGCGTTGTCAGTATTGCGTGAAACCTTGATAATACTACTCATATCGTTACAGCTCCTCATTGATATGATATAAAAACGTGGCTTACCGGGTTGGTAAACCACGTTAAATAAATAGTCGGTTGTCTCAGCCCTCCTTGCCGAATAAAAACCGATTAGCTAGCGGCTAAAACACCACCGATAACGGCAACAGCGCCACCTAAAGCACGACTAAAGCGGTTATTAGTTTTCATCATCAAAGCACCTAAACCGCGACCAATAAGGGTCAGCGCTACGGTAGCAATGATGAAACCAGCCATGTAGCTCATTAAGCTTGAACCGGCCGCCATTTCAGCGCCATGTGCATAGCCGTGAGTAACGGTAAACAAAGCAACTAAAGTTCCGCCAACAGCTGTTGGTAATTTAGCCATGGTCGCGATTAACACACCGGCCAGTAATACTGACATGGCGATGCCAGTTTCGACGCCACCGAGGCTGATACCGTTAACTGCAATTACTGAGCCAATGACCATGCCCGCAACTACGAATAATGGGGTAAAGTTTTTCATGGAAGAATTCTGGCGAACACTCCAAAAACCAATCGCGATCATCGCTAGTAAGTGATCAAGACCCATTAGTGGGTGAATTAAGCCACCTAAAAAGTCGCTATGAATGTGCAAGCCATGCCCAGGGTGAGCAAACGCTGCGGTGGCAGTGAACATTAGGCCAACAGACACTAATAACTTGGTGATTAATTTCATGGTTTTCTCCGTTTAATTGTTTGTTAAATTAGGCTTTACCTGGACGACGCTCAGGTAACATTCCTTGCTTCAAAATGAAGCTGATGATTTCTTCCAAGCCAACACCGTCATGCAGGTTGGCAAATACGAATGGGCGCTCGCCACGCATTTTTTTCGAGTCACGTTCCATCACGTCTAAAGACGCATGGACGTATTCGGCAATATCAATTTTGTTGATGATTAGCAGGTCAGATTTAGTGATACCCGGGCCACCTTTACGTGGAATCTTGTCGCCCGCAGATACGTCAATAACGTATAGGGTTAAATCTGATAATTCAGGGCTAAAAGTCGCTGCGAGGTTATCGCCACCAGATTCAACTAGAACCAATTCCAGGCCTGGGTGACGCGATTGCAAGTCGTCAATAGCGGCCAAGTTCATGGAGGCATCTTCACGAATTGCAGTATGCGGACAGCCGCCGGTTTCAACACCTAAAATGCGATCTGCAGGCAGGGCTTCATGCTTGAGCAAGAAGTCAGCATCTTCACGGGTATAAATGTCGTTGGTAACCACTGCAATGTTGTAATGGTCTTTTAAAGCGCTACATAGCTGGCGCAATAGGGCTGTTTTACCAGAGCCTACTGGGCCACCGACGCCGACTCGTAAACATTGTGTCATTATTTTTTGTCCTTCTGTGATTTCGAAAGTTTTAGCTTCGGAATAATCTTGAATATTGGGTTTCATGCTGGGCACTGCCAAGCGCCAAACCCGGTAAAATTGGGCCTAACTCGTCATCGGCAAGTGCCAACGCGGTATTTACGGCTGCTACCATTTTCGGGCGCAGCTGCTCATTTAGACGTTGCGCTGCGGTGTGACCGAGTGGCAATGCTTTACAAGCTACTGCTAATTGGTTTTCTAACCAGCCCCACACGAAACCAAGCAAAGTCTGGCGTACAGGCACCTGACGCTGATGCGCAGTCCAAGCAAATATAGTCACGTAGCCAGGCTCGTTCGGAACCTCTGCATCGCCTTTATCAGCTTGTGGCTCAAGTTCTAAACTTTTTAGTAGTCGCAGTAGAGCTTGGCCTAAGCGCAAGTCTTCATCATTGAGCTCAGCGGTTTCACGGTTCGCGTGTAACCACTCATTCCAGTACGCTAAGCCTTTGCTGTCTTGAGTAGCCCAGCAGTGCTGGATGCGTGCGAGAACAGGTAATTCACAACGGCTTAAACCATCGTCTAAAACGCCTTCCAGCCAATCGCCAAGCTCTTTTTCATTAGTTACCCAACCCAACTCGAACGCACTTTCAAGGCCTTGCGACCATGCAAAGGCGCCGATAGGTAAGGCAGGGCTAATGAGCTGCATCAGCCCGAGCAACGCTAGGTCGCTGGTTTCTGCATCGTGGTTATTAATGTGCGTGTTCATGTTCACGTCCGGCATGTGCATAAGCCCCAGACTCCGGATCAAATGGCGCTTCGTGGTGCGTCAGTTGTGCACCCAGCAGCACGGCAAGTTCTTCCAAAACATGATCAGGAGGGAAGCGAACCCAGTGGCGACCGTCGGCATCGTAGCCAATAGCCAAAGACACGTGGCGGTTGCCTAAGTGATAGCAAAGGCGTGCCAATGGCAAACCATTCTCAATATATGCACTGGTAACCGATTCATCGGCGGCACGAACACGAATAATTTCGCCGCTTTTGGCGCGCAATAGGGCGCCGTCACGCAGTACTTGTCCACGGTCAAGGAATAAGCCAACTTCACGACCGCCATCGGTGACCGCGCGCAAGCGGCCACGGGTGCGTAAGTCGTAAGGTAAAGTCAGAGTATCCAGCACTTCGCTGTTAACTTGGCCTTCTACTCGTTCGGTAATCTCTAGCATTGATGTATCCTTCGAAACTGATTAAAACAGATGGTAGCGCTGCGCTAGTGGCAGTTCAGTTGACGGTTCACAAGTCAGTAGCTCGCCATCGGCGTGAACTTCATAGGTTTGTGGGTCAACTGTGATTTCAGGGCTAGCATCGTTCAATTTCATATCACTCTTGCGTACCTGACGAACGTTCTTACAAGCGACTAATGGGCTTTTAAGACCGAGCTTTTCTTCGAGGCCAGTATTCATTGCGGCTTGGCTCACAAAAGTCATTCGTGTGGCTGCAGCAGCACGGCCTAATGCACCAAACATGCGACGGTAATGAACCGGCTGCGGGGTTGAGATGGCCGCATTTGGGTCACCCATGGCAGCGCCTGCAATCATGCCGCCTTTTAAAATAATCGAAGGCTTAACGCCAAAGAACGCTGGTTTCCATAACACCAGGTCTGCCAGCTTGCCGACTTCGATAGAGCCAACTTCATGAGCAACACCGTGCGTGATCGCAGGGTTAATGGTGTACTTCGCAATGTAGCGTTTCACGCGGAAGTTATCGGTGCCGCGCTCTTGATCTTCAGGCAGCAAGCCACGCTGAACACGCATTTTGTGAGCGGTTTGCCAGGTACGGCAGACTACTTCGCCAATGCGGCCCATGGCTTGTGAATCTGATGAAATCATCGAAATCACACCCATGTCGTGCAAAATGTCTTCCGCTGCGATGGTTTCGCGGCGAATACGTGAGTCAGCAAAAGCGACATCTTCGGGAATATTCGGGTCAAGATGGTGACATTCCATCAACATGTCGAGGTGCTCATCAACGGTGTTGATGGTGTACGGTCGCGTCGGGTTGGTTGATGACGGTAAAACGTTCTCGTAACCACAAGCAGCAATAATGTCAGGTGCGTGACCACCACCCGCACCTTCGGTGTGGTAGGTGTGAATGCAGCGCCCTTTAAAAGCTGCGATAGTATCTTGCACGAAGCCAGACTCGTTCAAGCTATCCGCGTGAATTGCAATTTGGATATCAAACTTATCTGCGACATCAAGCGCATTGCTGATTGATGCTGGCGCCGCACCCCAGTCTTCGTGAATCTTCAGGCTCATCGCACCGGCGCGTACTTGTTGCTCTAGCGCTTCAGGTTTACTCGCACTGCCTTTGCCTAAAAAGCCGATGTTGATAGGTAAATCGTCAACGGCTTGCATCATCTTGCCAATATGCCAAGGGCCAGGCGTGTGCGTGGTTGCCACTGAACCCGTTGCTGGGCCCGTGCCACCACCAATCATGGTAGTGAGGCCGCTCATTAAGGCTTCATCAACTTGTTGCGGGCAGATATAGTGCACGTGGGTATCTACCCCACCAGCAGTCAGAATTTTATTCTCACCCGCAATGATTTCCGTACCAGGACCGATGACAATATCAACATCAGGTTGGGTATCAGGATTACCAGCTTTACCAATTGCAGCGATGCGACCATTTTTAAGGCCGACGTCCGCTTTCACAATGCCCCAGTAATCAATGATGATAACGTTGGTAATTACGGTATCCATAACGGCATCGTCACAACGTTGGCTTTGGCCCATCCCATCACGAATGACCTTACCGCCACCAAACATGACTTCTTCACCGTAATGCGTGTGGTCTTTTTCAATTTCTATCCACAACTCGGTATCACCGAGACGAATGCGATCGCCCGTTGTTGGGCCATACATGTCCGAATATGCTTGACGAGAAATCTTCATTATTCAGACTCCCTCTTAGACTGCTGATCGATAGGCCCCATTACTTCTCCGCGGAATCCGTAAAGTATGCGTTTGCCTGAATAGGGAATTAATGACACTTCACGGCTTTGACCGGGTTCAAAACGAATAGCCATACCTGCTGCGATAGCAAGGCGATGGCCATAGGCTTTGTCACGATCAAAGCGCAGTGCCGAGTTCACTTCGGCAAAGTGATAATGAGAACCTACTTGCACGGGGCGATCGCCCGTATTAGCAACATTGATAGTAAAGCTTTCGCGGTCAACACAGAGTTCAATGTCTCCGCTTTGTAACTGATATTCACCAGGAATCATGACCAACCTCTTTATACAATTGGATTATGAACGGTTACGAGTTTGGTGCCGTCGGGGAAGGTCGCTTCAACTTGTACAGACTCGACCATTTCAGCCACACCATCCATCACGTCATCGCGAGTTAGCAATTCGCGACCA
This sequence comes from Pseudidiomarina sp., assembly GCA_048269045.1. GTDB lineage: Bacteria > Pseudomonadota > Gammaproteobacteria > Enterobacterales > Alteromonadaceae > Pseudidiomarina. Next base: position 103,254 of record JBLWUG010000003.1, on the reverse strand, counting down.
GCGCCCATCAAATCCGCGACAGTACGACCTTCGCGAGCACCTTCCATAATGGCGCAGCTAATGAACGCTATAGCTTCAGGGTAGTTTAGTTTTAGACCTTTTTCTTTGCGTCGTTCTGCCAGTAAGCCGGCAGTGAAAAGCATTAATTTATCTTTATCTCTTGGTGTTAATTCCATCGCGAACTCCATAGTTTTCGATGCAGTAGTCTGTGATCGCCTATGATTTTAAGCATAGGCGATCAGATGATTGTTGCCACAGGATTAGTGCACCTGAGCAGTAGAAAATTAGGTTAACCAGATCCGGGGCACCGTAGCTTGGTGTCCGGTTAGTAAGGGACGAAGAACTTCCCGAGCTTGTTCAAAGAGTTGCCAAGCTTCATTACGCTCATTGCCGAGGTAACGAATCAGTAATACGCCGCGGCGGTAAGTCACCGCCCATCGGTTGGTTGCGGTGAGCCGTTCACGAAGTGCGGTTACCGCTTCAGTAGGGTTCTCGAGCCCCACCGTCCACAAAGTGCCTTGCACGGTCGCACCGCCTTGCCCCCACTTGCCCACAAAGCGCGGGTGCGTCGGGTCTAAATTTTGACGTTCAATCCACAGAGGCTTGCCATTGCGGGTTAATTCAAAGCGTTGTTCGATATGTCCGGTAGCAAAAGGTAACTCGCTAGCAGGACGGCCTAAACCAAGAATTTCCCAGCCTAAGCATTTAGCTTGTTCGCCAAGCTCAATGGTAAATATCTGTTCACCACGTGAGCCATCAAAGGCCAAGGTTTCTTGTGGAATCCACTCTAAAATACCCTGGTCAGCCACTTTCAAATGCGTGGTTTGGCTCCATGCCACACCGCAGCTATCAGCCTTATATAACTTGTTGGCCGAAGGGGTGGTAATGAGGGTGTGTGCGTTGGCTTCAACAGTGACATCAATGTGCAGTGCATCGCCGCTAACTACACCACCAGGCGGATGCAAAATATAGACATGACAACAACCATCGCGCCCTTCGGGGTAAAATGGCCGTTGTACTCGTAACGGCCCAAAGTGGCGAGATGTATTCATCCGAGTAATGCTGGTGTCATTTTCTGGGTACGCGCAAAACCCCAACGTCAACGAGGCAGCCCAATGCCGATTGGCATCAAAGCAATGTCCGGATTCCGGAGTTGCTCGCAATGGTGCAGCCGTAGCAGAAATTGTAGCCATATATCCAAGTACCTTATAAAAAGCCCAGCGCAGCACCTTCCACTGAGTCTTTGCGGAATTTCCCTTCAGGCAGGGGTAAACGCAGAAGATCAGTAGAATCTTTCTTAATAACGTCCGCGTGCAGCGCGGTTTCGACGTAATCGACGGAGCCGGCTTGTTAGCCGTCGCCTGTATTAGTAAACATTATGCGGGCATTGGAAGCCCGAATTAGTAGAATTGTGCATGCTTGCAGCTATGCTCTATTGCCATTATAAACCAGTGAAAAAAAGGCGGCAAGATAATAGCTGCGATTTAGTTAAAAAAAATGCTAAAGCCTTGATAGTGTTTTAATTAAATGCCATCCAAACTTGGTTTTTACCGGCCCGTGAACCTCTAATATAGGTTTTCCAAATACAACCTTGTCAAAAGCTGGCACCATCTGACCACGAGTGAATTCACCCAAGTCACCACCTTTTTTACCCGACGGGCACAGTGAATGCTTACGCGCTAACTCCGCAAACCGCTTGCCACTCGCCAACTGCTTTTTCAAAGCCTCAGCTTCCTCTCTCGTTTTCACCAAAATATGTACCGCGTGCGCTCTCGCCATATCACCCTCAAAGTAATCGAAGTCAGTTGTATATTTTAGGCCAAAGCCTCGCAAATTATCAGTAACTACACTTTAAATTTATTATTGGTAGTATGTTAATTGAGCGTGTGATTAGGATGGCAGTTCATACGTCGTTATAAATGCGGCTATGGAGCAAAGGAATGAAGTCACCAATTAAAGATAAACCACTGCGAAATCCGGGCGAATCTCTGGAGCAACGTGCTCAAGATTTATTGATTGATAAAGGGATGTTCTATGGTGTTATGATAGCGTTTATGGTTACCTTTTCTTTCTTAGAGTGGTGGAGGTGGTATAAAGAAATTGAGCCAAATCCGATTGTTGTGACGGTGATTGGAGGTTTATTTAGTTTATATTGCTTATTTCGCTTTGTGGGCGTGCGCAAACAAGTTAAAAAGCTATATCTCGGGTTAGACGGTGAGAAGGCTGTGGGTCAATATTTGGAACGATTGCGCACGAGCGGAGCTCAAGTGTTTCATGACATACAGGCAGATGGCTTTAATCTCGATCATGTAGTTATCCACCCAACGGGCATTTATGTGATCGAAACTAAAACCATGTCTAAGCCAAGCAAGGGCAGTACAGTTTTATTTTATAACGGTAGAACGATATTACGGCAGGGTAAGCCGATTAAAGGGGATCCTGTTACCCAAGTAAAAGCGGCGGCGAAATGGCTATCACAATTGCTGCAGGAGTCTACGGGTAAACGCTTTCCTGTAAGGGGGATTGTTACTTATCCAGGTTGGTTTATAAAAACAACCGATATTGGGAAGTCAGCTGAAGTTGCGGTTATTAATCCTCGAATGATTTCAGGGTTTTTATGGGAAACACCCGACCGCATAGCACAAGAAGATCTTCACATGTGTGCCTATCACCTCAGTCGCTATATACGTACGCATAAATGAAGAAAGGGCCGCGATGCGGCCCTTCTCTTTTAACTTTTAACTTTTAACTTTTAACTTTTTACTTTTCCGCTTCCTCTTCTTCATTGCGCAAAAACCCCGCCGCCGCTTCATCTTCTTTATGAGACAGTCGCGTATCGGTGTCTTGGCCACGAGAGGCTTGATTCACGCGCAGGATATTCTCAGCCTGCTGCAAATCTTTGGTGTTGGTGAAGCCAGCAATAGTTTCACGGCCGCGTAGGAAGGTACGGATCTCGTCGACCATCATGTTGAGTTCGTCTTCGTTTTTGTGCATCGACATGACGTAACGTGGCATTTCTACATTGTTTTGTCCGCTGCTAGCGAAGGTGCTGGTGACGATTCTTGAGCTAACAATCCACGGCGTAATGGATGACTTCACAATCACGTTTTCGCTGCGTGTAGAGTCGTGAATTGACATGCCTGTGGAGATCTTAGACTCGGTAAAAGTACCCTCAGTTTTCATATACATCAGTAGCGAAGTAAACTGCATCTCTGCCCAGAAAATGTGGGTAAAGCCTTCGAGCAATCTTCCCATCATCGATATAATTAAAAAGGCAAAAAGTACCGAAACCAATCCAAATAATGCAGTAAGAGTTTCGCCGAACAACGCCGCTGCATCTTGGCTACCCATAGACATCGTATCGATGTTGAAGTACTCAATCACACCGGTAAGTTTGCCTGCCAACATGAAAAATAGTACTGCACCAACGGCAATCAATACTTGCGCCAGTGCTGTAGACACCATGCGAACTGTATCGGTAGCCGGTTGGCTTTCAGGTTGGTTATAGGCGGGCTGGGTTTCAATCAGCAATTCGCCAGAAAAGTCACCTTTGCCTTGGCTTTGTTCATTTAAAATTGGGTTGAAATCAATATAGGTACGGTTAGGAACTTCTTTGTATCGACGATTCGCAAGGACGATATTTTCGATGTTGATGAAAATCTCGTTTGGGTGCACCGATTCTTGTAGGTTCTCACGATACTCAGCCACTTCGGTGGTGGTGCTTATCTGCTCGGTACGACCTTTCACCATGATCATCACTAAACCGCTAATCACGACTGCGAGAGTAATTAGCAAAAACAGGAGTGGCCATGCACTGAACTGTTCAAGGTTGTCGGTAAAGGCCTTAAGGTCACTTTCGACATAAGAAATACTGCCTTGCATGTAGTGATGGGCGAGACCAATCAGCACTGGGAAAATAATCGAAAATGCGATGATCTTAGCAACACTAGCTGCATTGGCAGTTTGCAGTGCTTTTACTCGATTTAGCTTGGCGTTAATCGCCGCTTTACGCCAGGTCATGACCAAGTAAATGAGTAACAACAACGAGAATGCAGGAATAATAATGTGGCCTGCGGCACCGGCAAGCCCGCTGGAAGCCACAAAGTAGGTTAAGCCAAACGCGATAAAGGCGACCACTGTTGTGATCACTGCCGCAGATACTTCCTGCACGACGTTGCGAATCGGGTATGGCATAAATATTAGGCGTGGGAATATTGAATGCACCAACCGACCCATCCAACCTTTCGGCTCGGTAAAGGTGGCGTTTTTACGCCCCATGAGCATGGATTCCAAGGTACTGCTGCTGTACGCAAGCGAGCCTTGTTGGGCTTCGATTGCTGCGTTATCACGCTCACTTTTCGTTAAGTTTTTGGCTAACGATGATGGCACTGAGCGGCCCACAAAAAACTTGAACAATTGCATGAGGCCACTACCGCTGCGGCGTAAGCCTGCAACTAATAGTAAAAAGCCTGTCGCTGCATGTATCCATGCGTGAATCAGGTTCTGTTGGTCAATGTGAGAGGTGACTTGCAACAGCGCATAGACACCAATCAACGCAATAAAGATACCGCCACTTAATCGCAGCGCGCCTTCTTTTTTAAACGGGTTTTTAATACCTAAGCTTTGTGAACCAAAATCGTAAGCCATGAGATAATCCTGGAGTTATAATTTTTCTTATTGAAGAACAAAATCCTACCACAGCTTAAGCTTACGAAGTATTAAAAAAGCACCTAAATTCAACGGGTGCCGAAAATCTTGTCACCAGCATCGCCAAGGCCAGGAACGATGTAACCGTGCTCGTCGAGTCGTTCATCTAAGCCAGCCGCATAAATGTTTACATCCGGGTGTGCTTTAAGAACAGCCTCAACGCCTTCGGGAGCTGCAACCAGAACCAACACACGCAAATTATGGCAGCCATGTTCCTTCAACATGTCGAGGGTAGCGATCATGCTGCCTCCGGTAGCTAACATTGGATCTATGACTAAGGCTAAGCGCTGATCAATGTTGCTGACGAACTTTTCAAAGTAAGGCACGGCTTCTAGCGTTTCTTCATTGCGGTAAAGACCGACCACACTAACCTTGGCGCTCGGAATGAGATCAAGCACACCATCAAGCATGCCGATACCAGCTCGCAAAATGGGGACGACCGTTACTTTCTTGCCTTTTAGCCGAGTAACATCGAGGGCAGTGCCTTTCCAGCTCTGAATAGTATGTGTCTCGAGCTCAAAATCGCTCGTTGCTTCATAGGTGAGCAAAGTACCCAGCTCGTTGGAGAGCTCGCGGAAATGCTTGGTTGAAATGCCTTCTTGGCGCATTAAACCCAATTTATGTTGCACTAAAGGGTGAGAGATGACGTGTAAGCTCATATGAAGTTTCTCTTGTGACTAAGACCATGGCTCATATTATTCATGAACGCTTGTACGCTTAATAGTGGCAGTATTACAGGTCATATACTACTTTCAAATATGCACTAGCGCTGGGGGTAACTAAACGAAGAGCGTTAAGTCATACCCAATAAACATATGAATACTAGGAATAATACGCATGGATCGTCGCGCCAAGGAACGTCGTGTCAGCCATAAGAACAGTGTTGCGACACGAGTGTTGTTGCGCGTTAGCTTGTGGTCGCTGCTTTTTGTATTAGTAGCATCTTCAATTATTTTTGTGATTATATATCAACGTGTTAAAGATAATCAATTAGCGCATTTGCAACACGAAATAACGATCAAGCTACATCGAAACAACTCTTTTTTTGGTCGCATTGAAACTCATGCCGTTACGTTATCTAACGTGTTCTTAGAACGGTTACAGTGGCTACAGCAGCGCCCCGAGTGGGTCGCTAAATTTGACCAGTGGTACGACGAAACTTCTCCTGGGGTGTGGCGATTACATCCTGATTTTTATTACGGCACTTCGCTTGATGAAGGTCAGTTTACGTACCTAACCTCATTTGTCGGCCCCCGCTCTGAACCTTTAACCAACGATGTGAAGAATCGCGCGTTGGCTGCGCAACTGGCACTGAACTCAGTTAGCCCAGCGTGGAGTCATATTGTGGTCAATAGCCACATCACCCTACCTGAAAACGTGTTAGTTCAATACTCCACTGAACATCCGTGGGGGCTGGTGGCAGATAAAGATTTAGATATTACTGATTACTCAGTGGTTCGTTCCACGCTAAAAAAGGAGAACCCGGAACGCAAACCAAATTGGACGGGGTTGTATTACGATATATCAGCGGGCTATTGGACGATCACCTACCAGCGGCCAATTGACCATGCGAATACCCAGCAACATCTTGCCAACGCAAGCTTTGATGTGGGTTTACAGTTTTTAACTTCAGACTTAGTCGCACAACCCAACGAGCAATCGACGTCATTGGTTTTAAATAGCTCTGGTGGCTTAATTGTTGCTTCGAACTTAGCGCGAGAACAGCTGGAATCTCCGCGAGAATTAACACCAGCCACATACAAAGACCCGTTTTATCTCAAGGTTTATGAGCACTTTCAGAGCTTTGGAGAATTAGCTAACGGCGCTGTTTTGACCGATATCATCCCTGATCACTTAGTTATGGTTTACCAATTGGAAGGCCCAGGCTGGTGGTATGTAGCAATTCATCCAGAATCATCGTTGCGGCAGCAAGCGATAGCTTTACCGCTACAGTTGGTGATGGTTAGCGCGGCTATTGTTTTAATGATATTGGTCATGGTGTATTGGCTAGTGACAAGAGACGTTTCGAAACCATTGCGCGCTATTGCAAAGGTTGCTTCGATGCTGGACCAAGAAAACTACCGCGATGTGTTACGCGACCGAGAAAGTGCTTCGCATGCATATGGTGAGGTACGTTTGGTTTTAAATGCTTTTAGAACGTCTGCGTTACGATTTCTGACCCACAATGAAGAGCTAGAGTTCCAAGTGTCGCAACGAACAGAAGAGCTGGCGCAAGCCAACCGTCAGTTAGAAAACTTAGCAAGTATGGATGGGTTAACGAATCTAAAAAATCGTCGCATGTTCAACATTGACCTAGAAAATCTGCTAGCACAGGATGAAATAAATCATGTGTTAATCATGGTCGATATTGATAGCTTTAAAGAGTATAACGATAACTATGGACATGAATTTGGTGACCAAGCACTGCAGAAGATTAGTCGTTGTTTTAGCGAACGCTTTCCAGATTCTTCATATCGCTACGGCGGCGAAGAGTTAGCGGTTATTTTGCCACTGCAAGAACTGGTTGAGCAGCCGCTTGTCGCGGAAGAGCTATGCAAGCAAGTGTATGACTTAAATCTCGTCCACGATTATCATAAAGCAGGCTTAGGTCGCTTAACTGTCTGCATAGGTGTAGCCTCGATTCTCGCTGGAGACAATCAAGATTCAGCGATTCGACGAGCCGATGTGGAGTTATATGTAGCTAAAGCAAATCAAGGAAATCAAGTTTGCTATAGCGCAGAACTTGCATCGCGAGTAGCACCTACCCGGTAATTATTCGCCGGAGTTACCTTGTGAATCAGGAGTGGTTATGAAACTTTATGAAACGGCATCAGCCCCAAACCCTCGTCGTGTGCGTATGTTTTTAGCTGAAAAGGGGTTACTGGATAAGGTTGAACGCATTGAAATTGATATCACCAAGCGGGAAAACCTTACCCCGGAATTTATTGCACGCAATCCTATGAAAAAGGTACCCGTAGCTGAGCTTGATAACGGTACTAGCATTGCTGAAACCATGGCTATCTGTCGTTATGTAGAAGAAGCGCACCCAGAAACAATTGCGCTTTTAGGTAAGTCAGCCGAACAAAAGGCGCTCGTAGAACAGTGGATTCGGTGGATAGACTTTTATTACATGGCTCCCGTTGGTATGTGCTTCCAACATACGTCAGGCTATTTTAAAGATCGAATGACTTGTTTTCCGGAGTACGGGCAAGACTGCTATGGTAAGGCTGTCAATTTTATGCAGTTTTTAAATACTCATTTGGAAGGGAAACGCTTTATTTTAGGCGATGATTTTACCGCCGCAGATATCAACGCGTTTACCACCGCTGCTTTTGCTCGAGTCATTAAACTGCATGTTGATGAATCGTTACCACATTTAAAAGCTTGGTACGATGTAATGAGTCAACGACCATCTGCTGCAGTATAAAATAAGGGGCAAGTAACACTTGCCCCAAACTATTTACATATTTTCACGAAGCTTTTTGGCAGTTTCGTTAATCTCTTTCGCGGTTTTGCCGTCGACCAAGTTCAACAAATGCGCTTCTAAATCTTCACTACCCTGATCTAACCCTTGAGAAAAAGCATTAATGGTACCGGCCATAATTATGGTTGTTAGATCTTCTTCGAGCTGGCGCTGCTGTTCAGGCGTCAACTCAGCCATCACTTGTTCAATGGATGTTTCCCATGCTGCATCGGAAGATGCGTCAAGTTCTGGTTGTCCGCCACAGGCAACGAGCGTAAACGCGAATAGGGTGGCTGCTAATGTTTTTATAAATGGGTGCATGGAAGTCTCCGTTTTATTGTCATAAATATCCAGCCACATGGTTTCATTAAGGGCTAAAGTAAATAACATTTAGTGTAACGCTAAAAGAAATAAAAATGTGAAAAATTTGATTATTTTGCGTTTCCTGTCAATAGTTAAGGCAATGTAAACTAAAACTAGCCATTCGGATAAATTCCATACATGCCAATAGAGATATCGGTATTTCTGTGGTCGGTCGAGTTATTCTTGCTGATAGCAGTAATACTGACACTAGTTTCCATAGCTTTTTGGTGGCGCGCACGCCAACAAGGCCAACTACTACAGAAACTCGTTGACGTGAACTATGACACGTTAAGCTCACTCGCCCAAAATAAGCCATTGGCTGAAAAGCTCTCAGATATTTGTGAGTTTATTGAATCACATTTACCTCATAGCTATTTTTCAGTGATGATTGTTAATCATGATGAAACGCATTTAAAAATCTTACCTATCGCTCAACTACCGAATAACTTTCTACATATAGTACGAGAGCTTCCGATTGCAGAGCATGGCGGATCGAGTGGCGCAGCAGCGGCATTGGGTGAGCCGGTGTTTGTCGAAGACATGACAAAAGATCACAGGTTTGCGGAATGGCGCAGCTCGATCAAAAAACACACGCTGCGATCAGCGTGGTCATTACCTTTTTACTCTCCCAATAGCGAGAAAATATTAGGAACTTTTGCAGTCTACAATCGCTACGTAGGTTTACCTTCAGATCAGCAATTAGTTCTACTCGAGCGAGCGAGAGATTTAATATCATTAATTGTGGCACAGCACCAAGATAACTTAAGCCGTGAGCGCAGTGAGCAACATGCAAATTCACTATTTGAATATAACCCTGAGGGAGTATTTACCCTTGACTTAGAAGGTCACTTTTTAAGTTTAAATAGTGCGGGCGAACGCTTGATTGAATATACAGCCAAAGAGGTGTGCGGAAAAAGCTATGAGTCTTTGATTGTCGAAGCTGACAAAGAGCGCGCGAGGAAGCATTTTAAAGCTACGATCTCTGGGCATCCACAGTTTTATGAAATTCACATCACCAATCGCTCTGGCCATTCACGAACCCTGCATATTACGAATTTACCGATCATTGTTGATGGAGTAATCACGGGAGTACATGGCATTGCAAAAGATGTAACACAACAACTTGAGTACGAAGAGCGGTTGAATATTTTACAGCGTAGTATGGAGTCAACCACCAACGGGGTCATGATTTGTGACGCTCGTAAAAGAAGCTTTCCCGTTACCTATGTAAATCCGGCTTTCACAGAAATTACAGGTTATTCAGAAGAGGAGATCATCGGTCGCAATAGCAAAATATTGCAAGGCAAAGGAACAGATTTGCAGACCGTGCGCAGAATCAGAAATGCTTTGAAAGAGCAGCGTGAAATTAAGACCACCATACTTAACTATCATAAAAATGGCGCGGCCTTTTGGAACGAATTGGTCATCACTCCAATTCGCGATGATAACAATGAAGTGACTCACTTTGTTGGCGTGCAAAGTGATGTAACTGCGCGGATAAGTCGAGAGAAAGAGCTGGCTTATCGAGCTATGCATGATGAGTTAACTAACCTACCTAACAGGCTGGCTCTAGAGCAACATTTAACCAAACTTAGCGCTGGTCCCGATTTAAAGCTGGGTAGTATTCACGCGATGTTTATCGATCTGGATGGGTTTAAACCAGTTAATGATAGTTTTGGGCATAAATTAGGCGATTATGTGCTGATTCAAACTGCAAAACGTCTGAGGGCGGTCTTGGAACCTGGGGACTTTTTGGCGCGGTTTGGTGGCGATGAGTTTGTCGTGATTATGCACAATAGGGAATCAGCTTTCGCTGTCGAAGAAACCGCGAAAAAAGTGATGCAAGAGTTTCATCAACCATTTAGTTTTGATCAAATCGATTTATCACTATCAGCGGCTCTAGGCCTCGCCATGAACGATAAACATGTAAATAACCTTGCCGAGGTAGTGCAGCATGCTGACATGGCGATGTTTGAGGTTAAACGCTTTGGTAAGAATGGGTATCAGTGGTATACCCCTAATTTAGAGCACGGCTTACAGTTACAGCTCGAACGCAGAGCACAGCTTCAAGAAGCGATTCGAATGCAGCAATTCGAATTGTTTTATCAACCCATATTAACGCCGGCTGGCGCGATTAGTGGTGTTGAAGGGTTATTACGTTGGAATCATCCCGAACTCGGTTATATTTCCCCCGCAGAGTTCATTCCTATAGCTGAGAAAACGGGGCAAATTATTGCTGTGAGCGAGTGGGTACTGAATCAGGCATGTCGTGATTTAAAAGCGCTTTTAAATGCTGGAGTACCACAAGTTAACGTCAACTTTTCACCGATGCAGTTTTATCGAGGTGACTTTATTAGCAACATTGAGCAAGTTATTCTCGATTACAATGTTCAACCCGGCCAGCTAGTTGCTGAAATTACAGAAAACGTTCTCATGCATGATAGTGAATTGGTTTTAGACTTATTAAATAACTTGCATGAACTCGGCATTGAGATTGCACTGGATGATTTTGGTACTGGGTTTGCCAGCTTGGGCTATTTGAATAGAATTCCCGTGCAGAAAATAAAAATTGATCGCAGCTTCATTCATAATGTTCACAACACGCCTCGCAATGCAGCTATTACCCGTGGAGTGCTAGCAATGGCTCAAGAGCTAAACATATTAACGGTTGCAGAAGGCGTTGAAGTTGAAGCTGAATGCAATTTTCTACTCGAGCATCAGTGTGACTTCTTTCAAGGGTATTTGTTTGCTCGACCTCAACCGTTAAAAGAAACTTTAGCTTGGCTAAAGAAGCGTACTTCCTTACACAATAAATAAGTTTATATATATGCTATCGACAGCATTCCAACAGCATTCTCAAATGTAAAAAAATCTATAAATAATAAATTAAAAACTTGATAATTTACGCATCGCCAACAATATTTAAGTAACACTTTTTTAAATTAATATTGATCTAGGCTCAACTATTCCATGTCATCAGTTTTACTTGGTTCACTGTGGACAGCGGAGTTTTTATTGCTGGTTGCGGCAATATTCTTGCTAACTACGATAATCGTATGGTCGCGGTCGCGGCGCCAACGTCAGACTTTACAACGGCTCGTCGAATTAAATTACGACACCTTGTCTTCGCTTGCCCGAGATAAACCTCTAGAAGATAAAATAGCGGATATTTGTGATTTCATAGATTCACAATTACCGCGAAGCTATCTTTCCGTGATGCTGGCCAATGAAGAAGGCACGCGTTTAAAGATTGTTCCGAACAATACCTTACCCAAAAACTTTACACAGTCGGTTAAAGAAATTCCTATTTCTGAACATTATGGTGCCAGCGGCGGCGCTGCCGCACTGGGTAAGCCTATATTTGTGAGTAATATGATCAATGACCCGCGCTTTAAAAATTGGGAGGAAGTGATTAAGGAAAGAAAGCTTCATTCAGCTTGGTCATTGCCGATTTATTCGCCGAATAAATCTAAGCTATTAGGTACTTTTGCGGTCTATAACGAAAGTGAAGGATTACCGACAAAGCAGCAGGTATTATTATTAGAGCGAACGCGAGACCTACTCGCATTAATCATCATGCAGCATCAATCGCGAGTTGATCTGGAGCAGAGTGAGCAGCAAGCAAACTCATTATTTACATATAACCTGCATGGAGTCGTTATCCTTGACCTCGAAGGGCGTGTTCTGCGCATAAATCGTGCTGGCGAAAAGTTACTTGAGTGTACGGCGCAAGATGTCTATCTAAAAAGTTATGAAAAACTTGTGGTCGAAGAAGATGTAAAACGCGCGCGCAGCTTTTTTATAAATACAGCGAGAGGAAAGGCACAACACTTCGAGATTAGGGTTCACACAACTTCGGGTATGCAGAGAACGCTCAACGTTTCTAGCACGCCTATAAAAGTGAACGGAGTGATTACAGGGGTTACCGGAATCGCCAAAGATGTCACACAAGAACGCGAAAACGAATCACGGCTAAAAATACTCCGCCGTAGCGTCGAGTCCAGCACGAACGGTCTCGTGATTGCTGATGCGAAGCAAGCTGGGTACCCCACTGTTTACGTAAACCCGGCATTCACAGTAATGACAGGATATGAGAGTGATGAAATACTAGGGAAGACGTGTAATATTTTGCAAGGCGAACTGACCAGTCAAGAAGTCGTGCAAAGAATAGATAAGGCGATTGAAGCTCAAGAGGAAGTAAAAGAAGTTATTCTCAACTATCGAAAGGACGGTTCTCATTTTTGGAATGAGATGATGGTTTCGCCCATACGCAATGATAGTGGCGAGGTTACACACTTTGTTGGTGTGTTAAGTGACGTTACTGCGCGCTTCGAACGCGAGCAAGAGATTGCATTTCGCGCCACGCATGACGAGCTGACTAAGCTACCCAATCGACTCGCACTCGAACAGTATTTATCCGAATTGTTAGTGAATGACAGGGTTTCTGCCGGCCGCGTTCACGTATTGCTTATTAATTTAGATGGATTCAAAGCTATCAATGATAGCTTTGGGCATAGTCTGGGTGACCGTGTATTGATTGAAGCTGGAAAACGCATCAATGATGCACTGCCTTCTAAATCATTTTTGGGTCGTTTTGGCGGTGATGAATTTGTTGTATTGCTAGATGATTTCGATTCGAACAAGAGCGTCGAGGATGTAGCAAATAGCATCTTGCGAGAGCTTCGTCGTTCGTTTAATTTTGACGAAATCGATCTGTCTCTAACAGCAGCTATAGGAATTGCTGCGAACGATAGTAGCATTACAACTGCTGCTGATCTGCTTCAACACGCCGATGTCGCTATGTTGGAAATGAAGCGTTGTGGTAAAGATGGTTTTCAATGGTTTGTTGCTGAACTCGAAGTGGATATGCAATTGCACCTTAAGAGACGAACGCAACTACAAGAGGCTCTTGAACACGATTATTTCGAATTGTTCTACCAGCCTATTGTTAAAAGTAACGGTGAAACCGATAGCGTTGAAGCTTTGTTAAGGTGGAAGCATCCTGGCATTGGTTACATTTCCCCAGCAGAGTTTATTCCTATCGCAGAAAAAACGGGACAAATCATCGCAGTGAGTGAGTGGGTATTGAATCGTGCGTGCCAAGATTTAAGCCAATTGCTCGATGCTGGGGTATCAAAGGTTAATGTAAACTTTTCGCCTTTACAGTTTTATCGAACCAACTTTATTTCTGGTGTCGAACAAGTGCTGGCGAATTACAATGTTCAACCGGGGCAAATGGTTGTTGAAGTAACTGAAAACGTTATCATCCATGATAGCGAATCAATTTTCGCGCTGTTAAATAAGTTACGTGACTTAGGGCTCGATATCGCGCTCGATGATTTTGGTACCGGCTATGCTAGCTTGAGTTACTTGAATCAAATCCCTGCGCAGAAATTAAAAATAGATCGCAGCTTTGTTACAAATATCCATCGCTCACCTCGTAATGCGGCCATTGTTCGAGGTGTCTTAGCCATGGCTCATGAGTTAGGCTTGGCTACCGTTGCTGAAGGCGTTGAAACAGAAGCCGAGTATGACTTTCTGCAACAGCATAAGTGCGACTATATGCAGGGCTTCTTGTTCGCTCGTCCACAGCCACTGCGCGAAATGTTAACTTGGTTGAAAGAGCGTGAAGTTTTATACGACAAATAGATTCTTATACATGCGTTCCGCGTAATCATCCGTCATCCCCGCAACGTAATCACAAAGCACTCGATCAGCTGCAACTTGCCCACCTTGCTCCTCTGCATTCGCATAGCGCTGCCGAGTATTTCGAGGTAGCAAACGATGTGGCTCAGAATGCAGTGCGGTAAACAAATCCAATAGCATGTTTTGGCTGCGATAGCGGAGTTGCTGAATGGAAGGGTCATTGATAACGTGCTCAAAGACCACTTTCTTTAAACTATTTAATAAAAAGCGCTCCGCATCGGGCAGTGTGGCATTGAATCGAATCAATGGCTCTTTCGCGCTAGGGATGGCTTCTTCAAGATATATCGCCGTAACAAAAATATTAACCATAGCGCCAATGGCGTTTTTACGAAGGTGGTGTTCGTTAGCAAATAATTGCTCACTTAACTTACTCATTAATTCGGCAAGATGATCAGGTAGCTGAGCAAGCACTTTATCCAAGTGCGCGTGCCATTGGTGTGCGTTTAACGTGCCGGTAACCACCGCATCTTCCAAATCGTGTACGCCATAAGCGATATCGTCGGCAAGTTCCATCAGCGACGCATCTAGAGATTTATGCAATGAGCGTTGCCAAGGCGCAGCTTCCAAAGTATCTACTTGTTGAAATAAATCACGGTCAGTTGCGCAGAGTGGTTCGAGTACCCAATCGAGTAGGTCAGCGTCGCAAGCAAACAATGCTTTGGCTGGCTTCCATTGAGTCAGGCTAGCCGATTGCTGCGAATGCGCATCTGGCGTTGGTAGCTTCGGCATAAGTACTGGATATTTTAGTAAGCCGAGTAGCGATCGGCGAGTAAGATCCATGCCATGATCGGGGTGATAAGCTTCTAACTTACCGACGATTCTGAAAGTTTGTCCGTTACCCTCAAAGCCACCGGAGTTAAGCATCTTGTAGTTAAGCGCGACTTCGCCACCGTGGCCAAACGGCGGGTGACCAATGTCATGGGCTAAACATAAGGTTTCCATGAGGTTCAGATCGGGTAGCAGCGCGGCGTGCTCTGCGGACGAGACTTGCTGCAACTGATTAATTAAAGAGGCACCAATTTGAGCGGCCTCCAAGGAGTGGGTGAGGCGCGTACGATAGAAATCATTTTCCCCCACATTCATAATTTGAGTTTTGGACTGCAACCGTCGAAAAGCAGCCGAATGAAGCACACGGGCTCGGTCACGCTGCCACGGTGAGCGCAAGTCTCCCGGCCTATTTAAAGGGCTTTCCGAGCGACGTTCTTGCCAATGTAAACTCATAAATTTAATTCCTTGCGTCAAAAATGATAGAGAGACGTTATTCGTTATTCGTTATTCGTTGGGATCAGTATAACCACATCATCACTGATATAGTCGATGCTTAGTTGGTATCGCTTGGCCAACCAGTGGAAAGTTTGCTCATGAAAAAAGCAAATATGGGTGGGGTCATTACGATAATTCCACCGAATAAAGCGTTCTTTCGAGAGCCATCGTTGTGTCATGATAGCTAAGATACCTGAAGGGTTTAAACAGGCTAATAGCTGTTCGAATACTTGTTGGGGCTGATTAACATGCTCAATTACTTCGGTGCTAGTAATAAAGTCGTATGTGGTGGTGAGCCGATCGGGATAATGAGCATAGAAAATATCGTAATCGATGCAGCCAAACCCTTCATCACGTAACATCAACGAAAGTGTGGGGCCGGGACCAGAACCAAAATCTAACCCTTGAGCCTGGGCTGGTAGGCGCGCTATAAGTGGCTCGACTAAACGCTGTAAAAACTTGCGGTAGCCGAGGTCGTTGGCATCGTTTTGATGCTGGTCATAGCGCGCTTTTTCTTCCTCTAGCGAGAGTTGAAATTGTGGCGGTACAAAAATTAGCCAGCATTGTTCGCACCGCCAATACTGGCGATGCTGAAGCGGTCCAGATGGTTGCGTATAAAAGTGTTCAGCGTGCTGATGTTGACACAGCGGACATGATGAGGAGTTAGTATCCAACGGTATCTTTGCGCTTAATCGCGGAAGTTTTCGAACTGCAGTGGCAGCTCAATATCAGAGTTCTTTAACAGCGCGATCGCTTGCTGCAGGTCATCACGCTTTTTACCATTCACGCGAACTTTATCGCCCTGGATAGACGACTGCACTTTTATTTTACTGTCTTTGATTAGCTTAGTAATTTGCTTAGCTAATGGCTGATCGATACCTTGCTTAAAAGTAATATCAATACTGTACGTTTTGCCACTATGGACAGGTTCATCGGAGATGTCGCAGCCCGCTAAGCTGATATTTCGCTTGGCACAGTGGTTATTGAAAATATCTTGAATCTGACGCACCTGGAAGTCGGATTCGGTGGTAATGGTCACAGTGAAGTCTTTCAATTCAATACGCGCGTCGACACCACGGAAATCAAAGCGTGTAGTTAGCTCACGAGTAGCATTGTCAACGGCGTTGGTGAGTTCAACTTTGTCGATTTCAGACACAATATCAAAGCTAGGCATGATTAATCTCTCAATTTTATGATGAACAAACGATATAAGCCTTACTTTACACCATAATCGCGAATGGCTGTACTCTCGCGCCGTTTGGTAAAGAGTCTTTGAATTACGTAAAGAGCTGTTATTATCGAGACCACAATCTCAAGCTTACCCATTGAATCAGGGATGGAACTGCAATGCTATCGCGCTTAATACCTTTTGCTTTTAGTTTCTTATTGATTGGAGTGTTGAGTGGGTGTTCCACCTTGGTTGAAAAACAGCTGCTTAGCCGCTCCACAGGTGTCAAAATATCCTTAGAACCCGGTATGCTAGAGCAGCTTGGGTTTGAAAGTCGAGAATTTTGTTTGCCACATTTAGGTGGTTGCACGCGTTATTTATATGGCGCAGAGTCATTAGAAAGCGAAACGATAAAGCAGGAATTTAAGCTTCATATTAATGATGTAGAACAAAATTTGTTACTCGATCTAGCGCGCGAAGATATTGTCGTGGTGCAGCGTGGCACCATCATTCTTTTGCATGGCTATAGCGCAGACAAGACGACCATGGCGATGCAAGCTGCTTACTTTCGCTTTCTTGGTTTCCATGTGGTTATCCCGGATTTGCGCGGCCACGGTGAATCGAGTTTTGATCAGCCGGGCTTTGGCGTGTTGGATGCAGCCATGGTGGATACTTTGATTGACTCTTTGCCTGCGCGTGAACGACCGCATCCGCTGTACCTTGCTGGCTTTTCAATGGGCGCGATTGCCGCGACTCATATTGCTGCGGAGCGTCATGACATTGCCGGCCTAATACTATTTGCGCCGATGCGTGAATTTAGCGATGCGGTGTTGAAAGTTGCTCATGCATCCCACCCATACAAAGCTAAACTGCTCGGCGATAAAGCAATACGGAAGGGCGCTGAAGGCGCATTAAATCGCCTAGCACTGACACCCGAGCAACTCGATATTCGAAAAACCTTACCGCCACTGCAAGTTCCTACACTGGTACTAGCAAGTCGACGTGACGGCGTAGCTCCTTACGACTATTTGCAGCCGCTACAATCTAACTATATTCAGGTGCAAGAAGTTACCGACCGCATTCACCCAATTATGGGCATCGTTGACAACCCTATGCATCAGCAGATTTATGGCTGGATGCTGCAGCAACGTTAAGTAGTTCATCGGGTAGCGGAATCTCAATGCATGCACACATGGCGGCAACGAGTTTCCGCTCGTTATCAGAAATAAAATTATCTTCTTGAATCGTTTCTAGCCATTTTTCAATCAATGTTTGTTTCGCTTTTGGCGACCAGCCTTTACAGGTATTCAAAGCGAGCTCGAGCTGTTTGAAATCAATACTTTGTTCTTGCTCAGAACGCGTCAGCGCAACGACTGTGGCAGCCATAGCCGCAGCATTATCGAGCTTCTTTTTAAAGTTAGCGCTGGGCAGCAATTGGCGAGCGAGTAACTGGTACAGGCACCAATGAAACAAATCATGACTATTGGCTAGATCCTCTAAATCTTTCAGTAAATTTAAACGCTCAGAGCTGCTTGCCATACTTAGCGCTGGAATAGCTAATTCAACCAATGCCAACTGCTGCGCGGCATCGAGTTTCTCCAGCTCAGGATGCGTATCGCCCACCATATGACCGACGATTAAATCGCGAATAAACTGTGGAGCTTGTTGCGGTGAGCGAACACGACTTAGCAACAACGCCGGCAAAGTTAGGCTAGCTAATCGATTTAGCGCACTAGGTTGCGCTTGTTCAGATTTTTGCTCTTGTTCAGTTTTTGCAAAAGCCTGTTGCGGGGGCGGGAACTTGCCGTTCCAGCTCGGCTGGATACGTTTAATGCGTTTGGGCAGCGGTGGGTGCGTCGCCATTAACGTGAACCACGAACTCAAGGCTTGGCCAAAAAACATATGTGCAGCTTCGTCAGTATTTTTGTGGTCCACGCGACTACCATGGGTGCGTGCGCCAATTTGCTGTAATGCGCCTGATAAGGCTTCTGGATTGCGGGTGAATTGCACTGCGGCGGCATCGGCAAGGTATTCGCGCTGACGGCTTACCGCCGCTTTAATAATGTTGCCAAACAGCACGCCTATACCGCCAATAATTAATAGGCCAAGCCCCACCAGCGGTAATGCGTTTTTGTTATTTCGGCGCGAGCTGAAGCGCGCAGAATAAAGCATGACTCGACCTACGTGAGCTAAAGCCAAAATACCAGCAAGCGCCGCGATCAGGCGGATGTTTAAACGCATATCGCCATTGAGAATATGACTAAACTCGTGCGCCACTACTGCTTGTAGCTGCTCGCGAGAAAAGGTATCAACAGCACCTTGCGTTAAACCAATGGCTGCATCTTTGCTTTCATAACCGGCAGCAAAAGCATTAATGCCTTGTTCGTGAGGAAGAATATAGACCGCTGGTACAGGCATGTTGGCGGCAATTGCCATTTCTTCAACAACATTGAGTACACGTCGCTCTAGTGGATCTTGCGAATCGGGAGAGATACGCACACCGCCTAAGCTTTCAGCAACCACATGGCCACCAGGCTTCAGCTGTAACCACTTAAACAACATCACCAACAGTATGCTACCGCCGACAATGGCGCTCACCATCAACAAAGGTTGAATTGAAAACTGGTACTCGCCTTGCTGCCCAACCTGCACGGCACCTATGATAAAGGCGGCAAGGGCTGTCACAAAGCCAATAATCAGTAGAAATGCCACCACAAAAAGCGTCACCAGCAAGCCAGTGTTACGTTTTGCTTGCTGCTGATGCTCAAAGAAGTTAACCATTATTGCTTCCTGTTCAGGTCAATTAGAAATTAACTTGTGGGGCCGCTTGAATGCTAGCGCTATCCTCAAATTCAAGTAGGTTGGCATCGTCGGCGTGGCCGAAGAAGCTGGCAAACAATACTGGCGGGAACGACTGCTTGTAGGTGTTGTAAGTCATCACTGCATCGTTAAAAGCTTGGCGTGAAAATGCGACACGGTTTTCGGTACTGGTTAGCTCTTCCGATACTTGCATCATATTTTGGTTGGCTTTTAAATCTGGGTAAGCTTCCATCACCACATTGAGTCGGCCTAGCGCGCTACCCAAACTGCCTTCAGCTTGGTTGAGTTGCTGCATGGCGCCGGCATTGGTTGGATCTTGCTTGGCTTGCGGTAAAGCTG
This sequence comes from Pseudidiomarina sp., assembly GCA_048269045.1. GTDB lineage: Bacteria > Pseudomonadota > Gammaproteobacteria > Enterobacterales > Alteromonadaceae > Pseudidiomarina. The sequence continues at coordinate 83,425 of JBLWUG010000003.1, read as the reverse complement.
ACATGGCCTGATTACGCGCCTGAATTACGGCTTCAAGCGTTTCACTTTCATGTTTCATGTACGCTTTAGCGGTTTCTACCAAGTTAGGGATAAGGTCGTAGCGACGCTTTAACTGGACTTCAATCTGCGCAAAGGCATTTTTAAATTGGTTGCGTAAGCGTACTAAGCGGTTGTAGATAGCAACCAAGTACACCATTAAAATGACGATCGCGATTAAAATGATCCAACCTGTTTCCATGATGATTCTCCTGTTCGATAGCGTTGAGGTATCGCTACTTTACCTCCAACATGCTATGCTTCGCGGTTATTATCAAGCTTAAAAATTGTAAGATTACATGACAACATCAATGGCTACCGACGGTAACTTATTTATTTTGGCTGCTCCAAGCGGGGCGGGTAAATCTAGTTTAATTCGTGCTCTGCTTGACCGCCACTCCGATGGCTCCTTGCAAGTGTCTGTGTCCTGTACCACTCGCGCTCCGCGTCCGGGTGAAGAAAATGGTGTGCATTATCATTTTCTAACGGAAGCAGAGTTCAAACAAAAGATAGCAGATAATGAGTTTTATGAGTGGGCCCATGTATTTGGGAACTACTATGGAACGTCGCGCACGTACATTGCCGAAGCATTGGCGGCCGGAATTGATGTGTTTTTAGATATTGATTGGCAAGGTGCTCGCCAAGTGCGAGATAGTCACCCTTCAGCGCAATCTATCTTTATTGTACCCCCGAGCTTAGAAGTTTTAGAGCAACGTCTGCGTGGCCGTGCTCAAGATAGCGAGGCGGTCATCCAAGAACGAATGCAGAAAGCTCAGGCTGAAATGTCTCACTATCATGAATTTGATTACTTATTAGTGAATGATAACTTTGATCAATCGCTGGCGCAGCTCGAACATATTGTGTTTGCGCAGCGCTATAGAATGGCATTGCAGCAAGTGCGTCATGCCGCTAAACTTAAAGATCTCTTGGCGAATGACGGGTAAATCCGTATAATTCCTGACCCGCCCACAATGTTGGAGTAAACATGGCTCGCGTAACCGTAGAAGATGCAGTTGACCGTATTGGCAACCGCTTTGATTTAGTCCTTGTTGCAGCACGTCGTGCACGTCAACTAGCAATTCAGGGCAAAGACTCATTAATTCCGTGGAAAGACAACGAGAAAGCAACCGTTGTTGCACTACGTGAAATTGAAGCTGGTAAAATTGACGCCGCACGTCTTGACGCTGAAGAGCGCACTGAAGCCGCACAACAGGAAGCTGAAGAACTGGCAGCCGTTGACGCAGTTCGTGGACTTGAGTAAGACGGGTGTATCTGTTTGAAGGCCTCAGGCAACAATTAGCTGAGTACCTTCCGCCCGAGCAGGTGGAGCGCACTGCTGCGGCCTATCGACTGGCCGCAGAGGCGCACAAACCGCAAAAACGTAGTAGTGGTGAACCTTATATTACCCACCCCGTAGCCGTTGCGAGCCTCCTCGCGGATATGCGGCTTGATTACGAAACCATAATGGCAGCCTTGCTGCATGACGTAATCGAAGATACTGAATTCACTCAAGAAGATCTCGCTGAAGCCTTTGGCGGCACTGTCGCTGAATTGGTTGAGGGTGTTTCCAAGCTCGACAAAATTAAATTCAACTCGAAAGAAGAACTGCAAACAGAAAACTTTCGCAAGATGATCATGGCGATGGTCCATGACATTCGAGTGATTCTAATTAAGTTGGCTGACCGCACGCACAATATGCGGACCATCAATCATCTGCGCCCTGATAAACGCCGTCGCATCGCTCGCGAAACTTTAGAAATCTACGCCCCACTTGCTCACCGCCTAGGTATTCACGACATCAAGAACGAACTCGAATTACTGGGTTTTCATGCCTTGTATCCGTGGCGTGCGCGCTTGTTGGAATCACAAGTAAAGAAGGCGCGAGGCAATCGACGCGAGCTCGTTGATCGGGTTCAGCAAGAAGTGGAAAAACGCCTTGCTGATGTCGGCATTAAAGCGCGAGTATTAGGACGCGAAAAGCATTTGTACAGCATCTATCAAAAAATGCTGCATAAAGAGCTGCGCTTTGAACAAGTGATGGATATTTACGCTTTCCGTGTGATTGTGGATGAAGTCGACACTTGCTACCGCGTACTGGGTGCTTTGCACAACTTATATAAGCCCATTGAAACACGCTTTAAAGACTATATCGCGATTCCTAAATCGAATGGCTATCAGTCGTTGCACACCTCATTGAAAGGGCCGCACGGTATTCCCGTGGAAGTGCAGATACGCACGGAAGAAATGAATTTAATGGCGGATCGCGGGGTTGCTGCGCATTGGCTGTATAAAGAAGAAGAAAGCTCTGGCACCACCGCACAAGTTCGTGCCCGGCGCTGGATGCAAAGCTTGCTGGAGCTACAGCAAAGCACCGGTAACGCTTTTGAATTTATTGAAAACGTAAAATCTGAACTCTTCCCTGAAGAGATTTACGTGTTTACGCCAGAAGGCCGCATTATTGAATTGCCGCAAGGTGCTACACCTGTCGATTTTGCTTATGCAGTGCATACGGACATTGGTAACACCTGTATTGGTGCACGCGTAAACCACAAAGTTTTCTCATTGTCGAAAGCACTGGAAACTGGGCAAACCGTAGAAATTAAAACGGCCGCAGCGTCGCGTCCGAATATTGCTTGGCTTAACTTTGCTGTGACGGCAAAGGCGCGCGCAAAAATACGCCAGTACCTGAAAGGGCAAGAATCACGTGAAGCAGAAGCTTTGGGTGAGCGCCTGCTACGCGCTGCTTTAGGCCCTGTGAATTATAACGACCTAAGCGAAGAAGAATTTAACCGCGTGCTGCAAGAAGTGAAGCTGGAAAGTAGAGCGCAGCTATTACGCGAGATCGGCTTGGGCAACATGATGTCTATAGCCATAGCGAAGCGCTTGTTAGGTGAGCTTTCACAACTTAAAGATGAGCAAGCCGCGTCAACATCACGTAGCTCTTTAGCCATTCGTGGCGCTGAAGGTTTGCTACTAAGTTTTGCGAAGTGCTGCCGACCAATTCCAGGCGATGACATTATTGCTCACGTTAGCCCGGGTAAAGGCTTAGTTGTACATCGCCGCGAATGTAAAAACGTACGCGGCTACTTGGATGAGCCTGGTCGCTATATTCCGGTACAGTGGGAAGAGCAGGTTGATGCCGAATTTATTACTGAAGTTCGCGTTGAAATTGTGAACCATCAAGGTGCGTTAGCGAAACTGACGGCAGCCATTTCAAATGCTGGCTGTGATATTCATGGTTTGAAAACAGAAGAATTAGACGCGAATGTTTACTATATTGATGTTTCGGTAAGCGTGCTTGGTCGCAAGCAACTGGCCGACGTATTAAGAAACATTCGTAAAATGCCAAATGTTCAACGTGTTTGGCGCTTAAGGAAGTAACTGTTAGGACGGAGCTTATGTCTAAAGTCATTATTGATACCGAACATGCGCCTGCCGCTATTGGCACCTACTCGCAAGCGGTAAAAATTGGTACTACCGTATACTTGTCGGGGCAGATTCCGTTGCACCCTGAAACCATGGAGTTTGTGAGTGAAGATTTTCGCGCTCAAACTGAACAGGTATTTAAAAACCTTGCCGCCGTTTGTGAAGCAGCGGGTGGCCGCCTGCAAGATATGGTGAAAGTGCAGATTTATCTGACCGACTTAAGTAACTTTCCTGTGGTCAACGAAGTCATGGCTGAATTCTTTGAAACCCCATATCCTGCGCGCGCTGCCATTGGCGTTAAAGCGTTGCCGAAAGGCGCGCAGGTTGAAATGGATGGGATTATGGAGCTGCCTAGTACCAACTAAGCAGCAGCCTCGCTGGCGCGGCTTTCTAAAGGCTTGCGCCAGATGATCATCGCGATAGCGACGCCCGCAAGAATAAAGCAGTAACCGGTATTCAAACTCACCTCAAGTGGCGATAAGCCGAAACTCGCACCGATCAGTAAGGCCTGTGCGCCGTAGGGCAATGCGCCTTGCACTACACAAGCGAAAATATCGAGTAAGCTTGCACTCTGACGAGGTGCTAAATCACCTTCTTCGGCTAGACGCTTACTCACTTCACCGGAAAGTAAAATGGTGACGGTATTGTTAGCGACTGCGAAATTCGTTAGCCCGGTTAGTGCGGCTACGCCAAAAGCAGCGCGCTGTTGGGAGTGACGAAAGAGCTTTCCTGTGACTTTGCTAACGGTATTAGCAAGGAACTGCAACCCGCCTTGCTGACGAATAAGAGCAGATAAACCACCTATCAACAACGACAACAAGAAGATTTCTTGCATGCTCGTGAAGCCTTCGTATATGTCTTTGCTGAAAGCCACCCACTCATAGCCAACAGTAGCCATACCAAAGGCGGCAGCTAAGATAATGCCGAGTGTTAGCACCGCAAATACGTTCAGACCTAATACCGCCAACACAATAATTAGAAAGTACGGTACGCTGAGCCATAAGTTAGCTTCGGGTACTGCAGGTGGCACTGCACCGGTATCATAAGTAAATAGCCAAATTAACGTGATGACTGCCGCTGGAATAGCAATCTTGAGGTTAGCTTTGAACTTATCCTTCATGGCGCAACCCTGAGTGCGCGTCGCAGCAATGGTGGTGTCGGAAATGAAGGACAAGTTATCACCAAACATCGCGCCACTAATCAGTACACCGCCCAACAAAGCTAAGTTAATATCTGCCGCCTCACCAAGCCCCAACGCCACTGGAGCTAGCGCTGCTAGTGTACCCATGGAAGTACCCATGGCGGTCGAAATAACGGCCGCAATAATAAATAGGCCTGGCAATAAGTAGGCCGCTGGAATTACGTTTAGGCCCAGTGCAACCATGGCATCTACGCCGCCGGTGGCGGCTGCCACAGTAGAGAAAGCACCAGCAAGCAAATAAATCATACACATGGTGACTATATTGCGATCGCCAACACCAGCAACAAAAGTATTAATGCGCTCTTCAAAGTGCTCTTTGCTTAGCAATACACCAAGAATAATTGCCGGCAGTATCGCGACCGGGCTGGCGAGTTGATAAAAAGCAAAATCGACGCCGGTTGCTTGAAAGTAAAGACCGGTACCAAGAAATAGTGAGAGAAATAAGCCCAAAGGTAGAAGCGCTTTGGCACTGGCAGGCTGTGACATAAGAATCCTTGTTCGTACTGTTTTGGTTTAGACGTCCAGAAGCTTATACGCCTTATCTATTCGTTGCAAGCTTTGCGTATTCGGCTTACCTTTATTGAAGTTATACACAGCAAAGCGAAGGACGTCTATGAGCCCCGATGATCTGCACCTGCAATTACGTAACTTGCGAACTGAAGACTATCCCCAGTTAAAAGCACTGATGGATAAAGTCTATCCTGATATTGGTGGTGCTTGGGGTGAACATACCATTCTCAAGTTGGTCAAGGAGTTTCCAGAGGGCCAAATCTTGCTCGAAGATGGCGGGCAATTGGTGGGTGTGGCGCTCACCGTGAAAGTTAAGTATGCGCGATTTAGTAACCCCCACACCTATGATGATCTTATGGATGCGCGTGAAAACATTCTTAATGATCGCAAAGGGGATGCGTTGTATGGCTTAGATGTGCTTATTCACCCAGACTATCGCGGCTACCGACTCGGACGACGTTTATATGATGCACGTAAAGAACTGTGTCGTCAGATGAATCTAAAAGCGATTCTCGCCGGCGGTCGCATCGTTAACTTTCACAAGTACGCCGATAAATTGACGCCGGGTCAATATATTGAAGGGGTTCACCGCCGCGAAATCTATGATCCGATTTTAACGTTCCAACTCGCCAATGATTTTACCGTAAAGCGACTATTAGGTAAGTATTTGCCCGAAGATAAACGCTCAGCAGGTTTTGCGACTTTGCTGGAGTGGGATAACTTTTTGTATGAGCCATCGGACAATATATTAGGCAGCCGAATTCGCAACGTACGAGTGGGTGCCGTGCAGTGGCAAATGCGGTCAGTTGAATCGGTAGAAGAAATGCTTAAGCAAGTGGAGTATTTCGTCGATGCTATTTCAAACTACCAAAGTGATTTTGCTGTGTTTCCGGAGTTTTTTAATGCACCACTCATGGGCCTCACCGATAAAGGCCAACAAAAAGACGCTATACGTTTTCTAGCGAGCTATACAGAACGATTTACTCGTGAAATGTCGCAAATGGCCGTCAGTTATAACGTCAACATTATTACCGGCTCAATGCCGGTGAATGAAAATGACGTGATCTTTAACGTTTCATATTTGTGCCGCCGCGACGGTACCATTGAAGAGCAGCGAAAAATCCACGTGACGCCCCATGAAAAACGCGACTGGGTTATTGAGGGGGGTAACAAAGTCAGTGTATTTGATACCGACGCCGGCAAGGTTGGTATACTGATTTGTTACGATGTCGAGTTTCCAGAGTTAGGTCGTTTGATGGCCGACGAAGGCCTCGAAATTTTGTTCGTACCATTTTGGACCGACACGCGAAACTCGTACTTACGAGTACGTCATTGTGCGCAAGCACGAGCCGTCGAAAATGAATGTTATGTCGTCACATGCGGCAGCGTGGGCAACCTGCCGCAAGTAGAAAGCTTAGATGTGCAATACGCGCAATCGGCGGTATTTTCGCCGTCTGATTTTGCCTTCCCTTATGACGCCATCTTGGCAGAGACGACCGCGAACACCGAACAACTTATATTTTCAGATTTGAACTTAGATGAATTACGTTACCTGCACCATGAAGGGTCGGTAACCAACTTGAAAGATAGACGCACTGATATTTATGAAGTAACCCGTAAGTGGTAGTGCGCGAAAAATTAAACATGAGAATAATAAGGAAGAGTAATGTCTGTAAAACTACTTAAGCCTACGGATGAGGCCTACCAGTATCCTTTACTTATTAAGCAATTATTACTTTCGAGCCAGCACTATGGTGCTGGTAAAGAAATAGTCGGTGGTAATAATGGTAAGCGCTATAGCTACACCGAGTTTAATGAACGGGTACAACGCTTAGCGAACGTACTCACTGAAGCAGGTGTAAAGCAAGGTGATGTAGTTGCAGTGTTAGATTGGGACACGCCTCGATACCTTGAATGCTTCTTTGCTATACCAATGATTGGTGCTGTGTTGCACACGGTAAACGTGCGTTTAGCGCCGGAGCAAATTGTGTACACCATGAATCACGCCGAAGATAAATTTGTGTTGGCGCATGATGACTTTTTGCCGCTTTTAGCAAGTGTGAAAAGCCAATTAACGACGGTTGAAAAGTACATTCAATTGAGCGATAGCGAAAGTGCACCTGAGTCGCCCATTGAAACCATTGGTGACTATGAAAACTTGATGAGTGGCGCACTCAAGGAATACGACTTCCCGGATTTCGACGAAAACGCTGTCGCAACTATGTTCTACACCACGGGTACCACTGGTAACCCGAAAGGCGTTTACTTCTCGCATCGTCAATTGGTGCTACACACCATGGCGCTGGCCTCGACGCTGAGCATGAACGACAACATGCAGTTGATGCAGGCTTCGAGCGTATACATGCCGATAACGCCGATGTTCCACGTGCATGCTTGGGGCGTACCTTATGTCGCCACCATGATGGGCTTGAAACAAGTCTATCCAGGGCGTTATGAACCTGCGACTTTATTAAAGCTATTTGTGACGGAGAAGGTTAACTTTTCACACTGTGTACCTACTATTTTGCAAATGGTTCTTGGTAGTGAAAAAGCTAGCGCTATCGACTTTAGTGGCTGGCAGGTACTTATTGGCGGTAGCGCACTAACTGCAGGCCTAGCAAGTGCAGCCATGGATAGAGGCATTCAGATTTATACCGGTTATGGCATGTCGGAAACCTGTCCTTTATTGAGCACCACTTGGATGCCAATGAATGCAGACGCTTTAACTCAAGAACAGCAAGTTGAAGAGCGTATTCAAACCGGTAAACCAGTACCTTTGGTCAACATGCGCATTATCGATAGCCGTGGTCGCTTCCTACCTCATGATGGTGAAGCTATGGGCGAAGTTGTTGTACGCACGCCTTGGTTAACTCAGGCTTATTTACATGAACCAGAAAAGAGCGAAGAGCTATGGGCAAACGGCTGGATGCATACCGGCGATGTGGGCACCATTGATGCCTCCTACACATTGCATATCCGCGACCGCATCAAAGATGTGATTAAAACCGGTGGTGAATGGGTGTCATCTTTGGATATTGAAAGCCTGATCAGCCAACACCCTGAAATTGATATGACCGCGGTTGTAGGCTTGCCAGATGAACAGTGGGATGAACGCCCGCATGCGATTATTACCACGACTAAAGGCCAAGAGCTCAGTCGTGACGCGGTTGTCGAGTTTATGCAACAGTTTGTCGAGCAGGGCTTGATTGAGAAGTGGGCGATTCCCGACACCATCAAGGTTGTGGATGAAATTCCAAGAACCAGTGTCGGGAAAATCGATAAAAAAGTAATTCGGGAAATGCTAAAAGGGGCCTAAGCCCCTTTTGTTAGAGCTTTGCGTAATCTAATACCCAGTTTACGTAAAGCTCGGTTCCGGTTTTTAACGCAGCTTCGTCAGCAGTAAAGAACGGCGAATGGTTGCTTGGCGCTGTTGCAGGATCTTGGTCTGGCGGTGTAATGCCTAAAAATACGAACAAGCCAGGCACTTCGAGCGCAAAGTACGAGAAGTCTTCTGAACCCGTCAATAATTCATTCACTTTTACGTTTTCTTTGCCCGCAACACGTTGCATGGTTGGCAGCATTTTACGGGTTAACTCTGGATTATTAATGGTGACCGGATAGCCCTCATCAATATGCACATGCGCTTCTGCACCTGTAGCTTTCGCAGTCATTTCAGCAGTAGTTTTTAAGTTCTCAAAAATCTGAGCGCGGTTTTCCATATCGAAGTTACGGATAGTACCTTCTAAATAAACTTCGTCAGGAATGATGTTGTTGCGCACTCCACCTTCGACAATACCGAAGCTAACAACTGCTGGCGCTTTGGTTATATCAATACGGCGGGCAACGATGGCCTGGGTGTTACTGATGATTTGACCTGCGGCTACAATAGGGTCAACACCACCCCAAGGGCGCGAGCCGTGAGTCTGTTGGCCTTTTACGCGAATCTCAAAGCGATCGGACGAGGCCATTAATGGACCTTCACGATAACCGATTTGTCCGGTGTTGCCCGCTGACATTACATGAATACCAAATACCGCTTCAGGATTATGTTGTTTGAATACGCCTTCTTTCAACATCAACTCAGCACCACCTTCTTCACCTTTAGGTGCGCCTTCTTCTGCGGGTTGGAAAATGAAGACGACGGTACCCGCAACGTCCTTTTGCATGGCAGCTAGTTGTTCTGCAGCACCCATAAGCATGGCTACGTGCAAATCATGACCACAGGCATGCATAACGCCCACTTCTTTGCCACGGTATTCGGAAACCACGGTAGACTTAAAGGGTAAATCCGCTTGTTCGGTTACTGGTAGGGCATCCATATCCGCACGCAGTGCAATCGTAGGGCCTGGCTTACCGCCTTTTAATACGCCAACAACACCAGTGTGTGCAATTCCAGTTTGTACTTGTAAGCCCAGCGCTTTTAAGTGATCTGCAACAACTTTAGCAGTACGAAATTCGCGGTTACTCAACTCGGGGTGTTGGTGGATATCGCGACGCCACTCAATAACTTTTTGCTCTAGACTGTCAGAAATTTGCACCGGTTGCTGTGCGCTTGCGGTGGTGAAAAAGCCGACGCTGGCCAATACAGCCATGCTTAATGATGAAACCTTCATACCTCGAACTCCAAAGATTTATTCCAATAATGGTGACTTCAAGTATGCAATTTTCAGGGATTGATGCCAATAATAATTTTTAGCTAAAAACGAATTACTAGGGTTAATTTGTCCATATCGTTATACTGGTATGCGCCTAATCACTACCTATAAAAAAAGACTCAATTGGAAGCTACCATGTCACCGGAACGATATGCGCGTATCAATCAATTACTCGATCAACGCCAGCCTGATTTAACGCTGTGCTTAGAAAATGTTCATAAAACTCATAACCTGTCAGCGTTAATTCGCACGGCTGATGCTGTGGGTATTCATGAAATCCATGCTACTTGGTATGAAGAGCGCACGAAAATGCGCTTGGGAGCTGCGGTAGGCACCAATAAATGGGTAACTGTGCGCGATCATGATAACTTTAATGATGCGGCGCAGCACTTTCGCGAACAGAAGATGCAAGTCGTGGTGACCAACCTGAGTGATAAGTCGGTCGACTTCCGGTGCATTGATTACACCAAACCGACGGCTATTATTATGGGGCAAGAACGCCAAGGCGTAACTGCAGCGGCTATTGCTGCAGCCGATCATCAAGTGGTGGTGCCTATGGTAGGCATGGCAGAATCGTTAAACGTATCCGTGGCTGCGGCTGTGATTCTTTATGAAGCTCAACGGCAACGAGATAGCGCTGGCATGTACCAGCGCGCCACCATTGCCGAGCATGAACGGCAACGATTACTATTTGAGCGAGGGCACCCGATATTTGCGCATTTATGCCAACAAAATAATATTGCTTACCCTGCCATTGGCGAACAAGGAGAGATCATTGCTGACGAGGACTGGTGGCAACAAATTCGGAGTGCGAAACGATGAATGAAGATGGTTTACATCGAATTCCGTTAAGTGCACTCAAAGGCGTTGGGCCTAAAATGCAGGAACGGCTGGATAAGTTGGGACTGCAGAATATCCAAGATGTCCTTCTTCATTTGCCTTTGCGCTATGAAGATCGCTCGCGTATTTACCCAATAGCAACGCTACAGCAAGGGATAAGCGCCACCGTTATTGCCGAGGTGATAAACGCTGAAGTGGCGTATGGTCGTCGGCGCATGCTGAAAGTTCGCGTCAAAGATGGCAGTGGCGTTTTGACGTTGGTGTTTTTTCAGTTCAGTGCGGCGCAGTTAAAGCAGTTTAGCCAAGGTACCCAGTTACAGCTGTTCGGTGAAGTGCGTCGCGGCCTGCAAGGCCCTGATATGATTCATCCAGAATATAAAATCATTGGCGGCGAAATTCCGGAATTGGGCGAAACGGCGTTAACGCCAGTTTACCCAGCTACTGAAGGTGTCCAACAAGCCACGTTGCGAAAGCTAAGTGAGCAAGCACTTACCTTTCTTAACGAGGATGCGTTGCCAGAGCTATTACCTGAGTCGCTGCGGCCAGGTGGTATTTCTTTGGCAGCCGCGATTCGTACGCTTCACCGTCCCCCGTTAGACGCGAGTTTAGAGCAGCTCATGGAAGGTACCCATCCCGCTCAGACGCGGCTTGCCAGTGAAGAACTACTTGCGCATCAAATCAGCCTATTAAAGCTGCGCGCATTAAAGCAATCGCATCCAGCGCACAGTATTATTCCCAAAGTAGAGCTACAGCAAGAATTTCTCGCACAGTTGCCATTTGAACCCACCGCAGCTCAAGCCCGTGTGGTACGAGAAATTCAACAAGACTTGGCTGGCGATGTACCCATGATGCGGTTGGTGCAAGGCGATGTCGGCTCAGGTAAAACCTTAGTCGCGGCGTTAGCGGCCTTGACCGCAATTGGGCAAGGCTATCAAGTTGCCTTAATGGCGCCGACAGAGATACTTGCTGAACAACATGGATTAACCTTTCGCCAATGGCTAGAGCCTTTAGGGATCAGCGTTGGTTGGTTAGCAGGCAAGCAAAAAGCGAAAGAGCGCCAAGCAAATTTACAGGCTATTGCCAGTGGCGAGGTGCAGTTAATTGTAGGTACGCATGCGCTGTTTCAGTCAGAGGTGACCTACAAAAATTTAGTCTTGGTGATTATTGATGAACAACATCGCTTTGGTGTTCATCAACGATTAGAGCTGCGCCAAAAGGGTATCGATCAGGGCTATCAGCCCCACCAGCTAATCATGACCGCCACACCGATTCCGCGCACGTTAGCAATGACGGCTTATGCTGATTTGTCCACCTCGATTATTGATGAGTTACCGCCAGGCCGCACGCCGGTAACTACGGTGGCTATTCCCGATACCCGGCGTGAGCAAGTGATTGAACGAGTCGAGCAGGTTTGCACCCAGCAAAAGCGCCAAGCTTACTGGGTATGTACGCTGATTGAAGAGTCAGAGGCGTTGCAGTGCCAAGCCGCGGAAGACACGGCTAGTCTCTTAGCTGAAGCACTACCCAATTTGCGCATTGGTTTGGTACACGGGCGCTTAAAGAGTGCAGAAAAAGAAGCGGTGATGGATGCATTTAAAGCACATGAATTAGATTTGCTCGTCGCGACTACCGTTATTGAAGTGGGTGTTGACGTACCCAATGCAAGTTTAATGATTATTGAGAACCCCGAACGTTTAGGCCTAGCTCAATTGCATCAGCTGCGCGGCCGTGTTGGGCGTGGCGCTGCTGCCAGTCATTGTGTGTTGCTCTATCATGCGCCGTTATCGAAGACTGCGACCCAGCGCTTAGGCGTGCTGCGCGATAGTACTGATGGCTTTGTTATTGCACAGCGTGATTTAGAGCTACGCGGGCCTGGTGAATTGCTTGGGCAACGGCAAACGGGGTTAACCGAAATGAAGGTGGCAGATCTCATGAAACACAGCCATTTGCTTGATGAAGTGCAAAGCATGGCGGCAATCATTTGGGAGCAATCACCCGATGAGGCTGAAGCGCTTATTCAGCGTTGGTTGCCGCGCCGAGATCACTACGCCCAAGCATAAATTCGTAGTACACTAGCAGTTAGATGCATAAAAAGGCTGAAGTATGAAAGATTCGAATCAAGACACCATCGATTTCGGTTATAAGCAGGTTGCTAAAAATGAAAAGCAAAGCTTAGTCGCCGATGTTTTTCACTCGGTGGCGAAAAAATACGACGTGATGAATGATCTCATGTCGTTCGGCATTCATCGCTTATGGAAACGCTACACTATCGATTGTAGTGGCGTTCGCAGCGGTATGAAAGTGCTTGATATTGCTGGTGGTACTGGCGATTTAACCGCTGCTTTTTCACGCCGAGTAGGGCCAACTGGTGAAGTGATTTTGGCCGACATTAACGATGCCATGCTTGAAGTAGGGCGTGATAAATTACGCAATCGCGGCATTGTTGGTAATGTCCGTTATGTGCAAGCAAATGCGGAAGAGCTCCCCTTTGCTGATGATAGTTTCGATATCATTACAATCGCATTTGGCTTGCGCAACGTTACCGATAAGCAAAAAGCGTTGGAATCAATGTTTCGAGTGCTAAAGCCAGGCGGTCGCTTACTGGTGTTGGAATTTTCTAAGCCAGTGCAACCCATGCTGAACCAAGCTTATGATTTTTACTCGTTCAATGTACTGCCGAAAATGGGCCAGCTGGTTGCTGGAGATGCAGAAAGCTATCAATACTTAGCGGAATCCATTCGCATGCACCCCGATCAAGATACTTTGAAGAGCATGATGGAAGTCGCGGGCTACGAGCAAGTGACCTATCACAACTTGACGGGTGGTATTGTTGCGCTTCACCGTGGGTATAAATTTTAATGTTGTGGACGGTACTTCCGACTAGTGTGGTAGAAGCACTTGCTAACCACTTGCTAAGTTTAGATGCGAACACCACCGAACGGTTGCAAAAAGTAGCAGGAAAACGTCTGCGCGTAACTTTAACGGAGCTTGGCAAGCCATTAACCATAGAAGCTACGGCAACGGGCGTGTTAATGAGCTGGGTCGATCAAGAAGCTGTTGATTGCCACATTATTACCCGGTTAGCGGTGCTTCCTGAACTTAGAGATACCGCCAACATTACTCGTTTAATCAAAGCGGATGCGCTCGATATTGAAGGCGACCCCATACTGGCTCAACAGTTTAGCCGTTTGTTTGTGGAGCTGGATATCGACTGGGGCGAGCAATTAAGTGAGCGCTTAGGCGATGTACCTGCGCACTTTATTATGCAGGCTTTCCAACGCAGTAAAACTTGGCTCAAGCAAACCAATATTGATCAACAGCAATGGGTTAGAGACGCGCTCGTCGAAGAAAAACAAATTCTCATCAGCGATGATGAGTTTGCAGCTTTTAAAGAGTCGATACAGCAATTGCGCGCACAAATCGATCGGCTTGAACGTAGATTGAAAACAAGGGACGCACTGTGAGCATACGGGTGAAACGACTTTACCAAATCACGAAAACCTTTTTAAACTACGGTTTAGATGACTTGATTCCGGCACGTTGGTTACCGTGGACTCTCCGTATTGGTCGTTACGGTTTGTTTTGGATGCGTAATCAACATCGAGAGAAATCCTCAGGTGAACGTTTACGTTTAGCCTTAGAGTCGCTGGGCCCAGTTTGGGTCAAGTTTGGTCAGATGCTGTCCACCCGCCGTGATTTACTACCTGCCGACATCGCCAACGAGTTGGCGATTCTCCAAGATAAAGTTAAAGCCTTTCCTGGTGACCAAGCGCAGCAACTGATTGAAGATGCTTTAGCTATTGACTCCATTAGTGACTGTTTTGACGACTTTAAGGTGGCGCCGTTGGCGTCTGCATCTATTGCCCAGGTGCATACGGCACGGCTAAAGTCCGGTGAGGATGCTGGCACCGATGTAGTGATTAAAGTTATAAGGCCAGATATACGTCGTGCGATAGATGCCGACTTACGCTTGATGGAAACCTTGGCCGCGGTACTAGCAAAGCATTTGCCTGACGGCCGTCGCTTGAAGCCTCGCGAAGTCGTCAAAGAATATCGAAAAACGTTGTTGGATGAGCTGGACTTAATGCGCGAAGCCGCTAACGCCATTCAACTGCGCCGCAACTTTGAAGATTCACCTTTATTATATATTCCTAAGGTTTATAGCGACTACAGCCGCACTAATGTGATGGTAATGGAGCGTATTGACGGTATCCCCGTTAGCGATGTCGACACGCTAAACAACCATGGTGTGAATATGAAGAAACTTGCGGAGCGTGGGGTTGAAGTGTTTTTCACCCAGGTTTTCCGCGACAGTTTCTTCCACGCAGATATGCACCCAGGCAATATTTTTGTCTCTCGTGATAATCCAGATAATCCACAATATTTAGGCGTAGACTTCGGTATTGTAGGCACCTTAAACCGTGAAGATAAGCGCTATCTTGCTGAAAACTTTTTAGCTTTTTTTAACCGTGATTACCGTAAGGTTGCTGAACTACATGTGGACTCTGGCTGGGTGCCAGCGCACATTAACGTAGAAGACTTTGAATCAGCCATACGTACGGTTTGTGAACCGATATTTAATAAGCCATTGGCTGAAATATCTTTTGGTCATGTGTTGGTTAATTTATTTAATACGGCACGACGGTTTGAGATGGAAGTACAACCACAACTCGTGCTACTGCAAAAAACCTTGCTGTACGTAGAAGGGCTTGGGCGTACGTTGTATCCACAACTCGATTTGTGGAAAACGGCCAAGCCGTTCTTAGAGCGTTGGATGCAAGAGCAACTAGGCTGGCGCGCGGTGTTACGCTCAGTCAAAGAGAATGCACCTTATTGGGCTGAAAAAATGCCGGATATGCCAGCGCTCTTTCATGATTATTTAACCACCCAACGTAAACAAGCACGACTACAGCAACAAATGCTGCACGAGATGATGCAGCAGCGCAGTATGCAAACGCGTCGATTGTGGTGGGGTATCGTAAGTGCTGCAATGATTATCAGCACCGTTGTTTTGGTAGTAGCTGAACAAAAGTGGCCACTGGTGACATTGGCCGCTGTGGCGACAGGATTAAGCGTTATACTTAGTTGGCGTAAAGCAAAATAAGATAAGGGGTTTCGGATGGGTATTAGTTTTTGGCAAATTCTGATTGTATTGCTAATCATTCTTTTGTTGTTTGGTACCAAGCGTTTGCGCAATATTGGTAGTGATTTAGGTTCAGCTATCAAGGGCTTTAAAAAGTCTGTAAGCGACGAAGAAACGACTGAACAAAAAGAGATAAGTGATAAAAAGCAAGCAGCCGATCAAGACAAAGATAAGTAAGTTATGTTTGATATAGGCTTTTGGGAGCTCATCGTAATAGTGGTGCTCGGGCTCATTGTCTTGGGGCCAGAGCGCTTGCCTGGTGCGTTGCGGTCGCTGCAGCGTTCCATCGGGCGTGTACGCCAATTTACTTCAAGCGTGCAAAACGAGTTAAACCATGAGTTACGGATCAAAGAGCTACACGAGCATTTGAAACAAGCTGAAACCATGGGTATGGATAATCTCCCTACCGAGGTACAGCGTTCTATCGCTGAATTGAAGTCGGCGGCTGATCAAGTACAGCGTCCTTACGCCGACAAAACTAAGAACGATAAAGAAGATGAGTAATGCGTCCTCGTTGTTAAACCATCTCTTGGAACTGCGTACGCGAATATTACGTAGCCTATTAGTGGTAGCCCTTATTTTTGCGGTATTGGCATTTTTCGCAAATGACTTATATCACTTTTTAGCGGCGCCTATGCTGGCAAGTTTGCCACAAGGGGCAACCATGATTGCGACCGATGTGGCAACACCGTTCTTTACGCCCTTTAAACTCGCCCTTGTTGTCTCTATTAGTCTGGCTATTCCATTTTTATTGTGGCAGCTTTGGTCATTTATAGCGCCGGGACTTTATAAGAAAGAAAAACGCTTAATTGTTCCGTTATTGGTGAGTAGTTCCATTTTGTTTTACACCGGTGTGGCTTTCGCCTATTTTGTTGTGTTGCCACTGGCGCTTAATTTTTTAGCGGGTGCGGCCCCTGAAGGAATCACCGTTGCTACTGACATTGCGCGCTATCTTGACTTCGTTTTAGCCATCTTTATGGCGTTTGGAATTGCCTTTGAAACCCCAGTTGCCATTATTTTGATGTGCTGGAGTGGAGTAACGAGCGTCAAAACGTTGCGCGAAAAACGTGCTTATGTCATTGTTATAGCGTTTATAGTTGGTATGGTACTAACACCGCCAGATGTTATATCACAAACGTTACTAGCCATTCCGATGTGGCTTTTATTTGAACTTGGCTTAATCATTGCGGGTCTATATCAAAACAATGAACAAACAAAACAAGACCAAGCTGAACATTGATAGGAATTCATTATGTTGAAACGGGTTACAATCTGCACTCTAGTTGCAATGAGTAGTGCAACTTTATTGGCTACCCCAGCTCAAGCGCAAGACATTAGCAAAGAGCAACTAGCCGAATGTGCGAGTATTACCAATGCATTGAAACGACTCGTTTGTTTTGATGAGTTAGCAGCGAATGCTAATGTGGCGGTCACAACCAAAAGCACAGAGACAGCACAAAAACAGAGTGCCGTTCAACGTAACGACAACTTTGGTAAAGAACATAAAGTAATTGAACAAAACAGCGAAGGTCGCCAAACGATAGCGATTAAATCTCGAAAAAAGAACCTTCGCGGATTGTGGATTATCGAAACTGAAAGTGGACAAACCTGGCAGCAAGCAGAAGCGGATACGTTTTTGTTTAAGGAAGGCGCGCAATATTATATTGAGCGTGGTGTCTTCAATAGCTTCTACTTGAGTCATGACGGCACCAATCGACGTTTGAAAGTACGTCGTATCGATTAAGCTTTAAAAGACAATATGCGCTGGTACGATGCCGGAGTAAACTTAACCAACAGTAAGCTTTATCAACAAGCTGACTCTATCATTTCTAGCGCAGCAGACGCTGGGGTGTCTCGACAAATTGTAATTGGAACCAATTTACAAGAAAGCGAGCAAGCGATTGCATTATGCGAACGTTACCCAGCGCACTTAAAAGCTACCGTAGGCATTCATCCCCACGATGCCGCAGAAGCTAAACCCGATGACCTAAAACGATTGCGAACATTGGCAGCGCACCCCGCTGTTATCGCAATCGGCGAATGCGGTTTAGACTTTTTTCGAAATTATTCACCCGCTGAAGTACAGCAACAAGTGTTTGTCGCGCAGTTAGAGATAGCGGCTGAAATGCAGCTGCCTGTCTATTTACACGAACGCGCGGCTCATCAGCAGCAAATAAAATATCTCACTGATTTCCACAAAGATATTCCAAAAATGCTTGCGCATTGCTTTACCGGCGACCATGCTGAACTTGCTAATTATTTAAGTCTTGACTGTTATATCGGTGTGTCTGGTTGGCTTTGCGATGAAAGGCGGGGTGGTGATTTACAGCAAGCGGTAACAGATATTCCGGCCAATCGCTATGTGCTGGAAACCGACGCGCCGTATTTGCTACCACGAACCATTAGGCCGAGACCGGCTTATAATGAACCCAGATTTTTACCTGAGGTTGGGAAGTTCTTGGCTGGAATATTGGAGCTTGAAGTTGAGCACGTTGCCGAACAAGCGTGGCAAAACACGATAAGTTTCACGGGAGAGTAGAGGCGCTATGAATGTCTTAATGAGCCGTATCAGTATATCCGGGTTGCTATTGTTAGTGATGCTACTAACTGCGGCGAGTGCTCGCGCAGATATGATTCGGCCACCTATTTACTACCAGCCCGAACAGCCAAGTATTAATATTGATCGCTTAATATCCAATCCCGAATTTCAAAAATGGGATGTTGTTCAATCGAATGAAAGTGTTTATCTAGGCTATATTGAAACCGCGTATTGGTTCCGTACTCACGTGCCTGCGGCAAACTCTGACCGCGTTTTACACTTAGGTTATCCGCTACTGGATAACATCGATGTGTACTTTGTATCTAACAATGAAGTTGTTGAACATGTGGTGATGGGCGATTACTACCCCTTTCATGAGCGCCCGGTTCTTAATAAAAATTTCGTAACCCCCTTGCCTTCAAATGAGGCACTCGATATCTATATCCGGGTAAAAACTGAGAGTTCATTACGGTTTTCTTTAGAAATCTGGGATCCGGTTGCACTTATTGAAGAGCAACAATTTCAACTTTCAATTACCGGAATATATTTCGGTTTAATATTCACCATGATGTTATATAACTTATTTACATTTTTGGTGACGCGAGATCGAAGCTTCTTAAATTATTCAGCGTATTCGTTTTTTGTCGGGTTGTTTATGGCGGGGCTGGATGGCTTTGGCTATCAATATTTATGGCCAACCTCAGTGTGGTTGCAAGACCATATTGTGACGACCATTGGCAGCCTGATGCTGCTTTTCACCACTTTTGTGACCATGGATGTTCTGCAGACTCGGAAAAATAGCACTAAAATTCACACGACCTTGAAAGGCTTGGTCATTATTTTTCTCAGTGTATTTGCTCTCAGTTTTTTCTATTCCTATGGCTCCTTGATCTTATATGTTCTAGTCATAGGTGGACTTAGTTCCGTCTATTTATTGAGCTGCGGTTTGATGCTTTGGAATCGAGGCATGATTTACGCTCGCATCTATACCCTGGCTATTGGCGTATTATTACTAGCACTCGCGATTAACGCACTGGGCTACCTTGATATTGTTGAACCAGTTTTTGCGCAGCGTTACGTGATTATGTTTGCTTCCGCGATAGAAGTGCTGTTGCTGTCATGGGCGCTGGCGTTGCGCTTCAACGAATCGCGGGCGGAGCAACTTGCTTTAAAAGAGCGTTTGAATCACGAACTTGAAGATGTGGTTGCCCAACGAACCGGTGAATTACAACGTGCTTTAGCGCGATTGAAGAGCGCCAATAAAACGTTAGAACAGCGCAGTAATGAAGATGGTCTTACGGGGCTATATAACCGCCGCTACATGAACCAAGAGATTAAGCGTGAATTTAGACGAGCCGTTCGTAACGGACGAGACTTAGCCTTGCTTATGATCGATATTGACCACTTTAAGACGTTGAATGACTCCTATGGCCATTTGCTAGGCGACCAAATACTTATCGAATTGTCACAAGTATTACGTCTGTCGTTACGACGAGCTGGAGACGCGGTGTATCGATTTGGCGGGGAAGAATTTGCCGTGATTCTCCCTGATACCAGCATGGAAGGCGCCCGTGATATGGCAAATAAGCTGGCCTCGAACATTCGTTCACACAAGTTCGATACCGACCATGGCGAGATGCAAATTACCGTAAGTATAGGGGTTGCTGTTGCTGCATCGGGGGGCTATGATCACCCGACAGAGCTACTGGCTGCCGCAGATGAAGCACTCTATCTTGCCAAAAATGGCGGCCGCGATCAGATTCGTGCAGTGGCAAGCTCTTAAGTCTAACTCTCATACCAAAGCCACCACGAAAACCGCCAACTTGAGGACAATTTATGCAGCATGTCAGTCACTTTCCGTTTCGTCGTATGCGTCGTTTACGTAGTCATGATTTTAGTCGCCGATTAATGGCTGAGCACACGCTGACAGTTGCCGACCTAATTTATCCGGTGTTTGTATTACCAGGAAAACAACAACGAGAACAAGTTCCATCTATGCCTGGCGTGGAACGTTTATCTATCGATCTGCTGCTCGAAGAGTGCGCAGAAATAGTCGAGCTAGGAATACCAGCTGTTGCTTTATTTCCAGTAACCCCTTTAGAGCACAAGTCTTTAAATGCGGAAGCAGCTTGGGCTGACGACGGCATTGCTCAACAAGCAGTTCGAGCAATTAAAGCAGCGTACCCAGAGTTAGGTGTAATTACTGATGTTGCGCTAGACCCTTTTACTACTCATGGCCAAGACGGGATTCTCGATGAGGCTGGTTACGTAGACAACGATGTAACGAAAGATGCGTTAGTGCAGCAAGCACTATCACATGCACGTGCTGGTGCCGATGTTATAGCACCTTCAGATATGATGGATGGGCGCATTGGTGCTATTCGCGAAGCTTTAGAAGCGAATGGTTTTGTGAACGTACAAATTATGGCGTACTCAGCTAAATATGCTTCAGCATTCTATGGCCCATTCCGTGATGCAGTGGGTTCAGCGGGCAACTTAAAAGGTGGAAATAAAAAGACCTACCAGATGGACCCAGCCAATAGTGATGAAGCCTTACACGAGGTCGCGCTGGATATCGAAGAAGGGGCTGATATGGTCATGGTGAAGCCTGGAATGCCGTATCTCGACATCGTACGTCGAGTTAAAGACACTTTTAAAGTGCCTACCTTTGCTTACCAAGTCAGTGGTGAGTACGCGATGATGCAAGCGGCCATCCACAATGGTTGGTTAAGTGATGAGGTTATTTTGGAAGCATTATTAGGCTTTAAGCGAGCGGGTGCCGACGGAATTTTAACTTACTTCGCAAAAGCTGCAGCGCGGCAATTGCAGGCGCAAGCATAACCTTAGATTAAGTTAAATTATTAGAGCTGGTTTGTGGCTGCTAAAACATTGGTGAGAAGCCCTTCTCGCAAAGCACCATCAGCCAGCTCAATTTCTTCAATGTTAAGCTGGTTCATCAGCCCCATCAGAATACAAACCCCACCCATAAATACCGGTTGTCGATCGCGGCGAATATTGAGTTGACCTAGCTTCTTCACGTGAGCTAATTCAATGGCTTGAGCGATAACTTTTTGTAGCCATTCAGAGGTTATGCGCGAGTTCTTTGAATCGCGTTCTAGAATATCGTATAGCGCCCGAAAAGTACCCGATGCACCACGCACACTATGCCAAGTATGCGATTGATACAATTGGACATTATCGCTAACCGCTTGCTCAGCTGCCTTGATAGCTTGCGCACAAGCATCAGCATCGATCTGCTGATTTGGAAAAAAACGGTTTTGCCAAACCACACAGCCCATATCGTAGCTATTTAAATAGCTCGGTTGGGTACCTTTGCCGACAATAACTTCGGTACTGGCGCCGCCAATGTCCAACACTAGTAATGGTACATCAGCTTGGTGTACGCCCAAGGTTGCGCCTTGGTAGATCAATTTAGCTTCGCAGTCGCCGCTAATAATTTCGATAGGCTGACGTAGCGCCGATTGAAAGCGCGGTAAGATCTGGTCTCGATTTTTTGCTTTACGCAATGTTGCGGTTGCAACGCAGCGGATGTGGGTATCAGGAATGTCTTGAAGCAGGGTGGCAAAATGAGAAAGGCAGTTTAAGCCGCGTTGAATAGCTTGCTCACTCACATGTAAGTCAGCGTTAAAACCATCAGCTAAACGAACTTTCTGGCGATATCGCTTTAAAATACGATAGCCACCGTCGCGTTTCGCTTCGGCAATAATAACGTGAAAGCTATTAGAGCCTAAATCAATTGCTGCGAAACGCGCGTCCTGCGACATTGTTGTTCCTATCGCGCTGGTGGCTTACGATGGTTGTGGTTACGGCGCTGCTGCTGCCCACCACGGCGTCCGCCTCGTTGCCGACGGTGTGCCGGTCGAGGTGTGCGGATATCACTCAAGAGATGCTCAGGAGCATACTTGGTGACTGGGATCGCATGACCAATATATTCTTCAATGGCTGGCAGGTTGTAAACGTACTCTTCGCACGCCAAGTTAACCGCTTTACCGCTAGCACCAGCACGACCAGTACGACCAATGCGGTGCACATAGTCTTCAAAGTCATCCGGCAGGTCGTAGTTATAAACGTGGCTGACTTCTGGAATATGTAATCCACGTGCAGCAACATCAGTGGCGACTAAGAAATCGAGTTCACCGTTAGTAAACTGCTCAAGAATTTTTAAGCGTTTGCGCTGAGGAACATCACCGGTGAGTAAGCCAACACGGTGGCCATCAGCACCCATCCATTGATAAATGCGTTCGCATGCGTGTTTTGTGTTAGCAAAGATGATGGCTTTATCTGGCCAGTCTTCTTCAATGAGTGTCAGCAATAACTTCATTTTATCTTGTTTAGACGGATAAAAGAGTTCTTCGCTGATTCGAGCCCCAGTTTTTTGCAGTGGCTCGACTTCAACTTTGGTCGGTGAGCTCATGTGTTCGTACGCGAGTTCTTGCACGCGTTGTGATAGCGTTGCTGAGAAGAGCATGCTTTGACGGGCACCAGCAGCTGGCATTTTATTAAACATATAGCGAATATCTTTAATAAAGCCGAGGTCAAACATGCGGTCGGCTTCATCTAGTACTACAACGTCGATTTTATCTAATTGATAAATACCTTGTTTATAGTAATCGATGAGGCGGCCGGTGGTACCAATTAGAATATCAACGCCATCTTCGAGCTTTTGCCGTTGAGATTCGTAGCCTTCGCCCCCATAGATAACACCAACGCGCATGTCGCAGTGCTCAGCGAGCGGCTCAGCGTCGTGAGCTATCTGTATGGCTAGCTCACGTGTAGGTGCCATAATAAGGGCACGAGGGTATCGTTGTTCACCGGTACGCGGCTTGTTTAACAAGGTGGTAAAAGTGGCGACTAAAAACGCCAAAGTTTTACCAGTACCTGTTTGAGCTTGCCCAGCAACATCCTTGCCGGTCAGTGCGATAGGTAAGCTTAAAGCTTGAATCGGTGTACAATGTTCGTAACCAGCACTTTCGAGTGCGGCTAATACCTGCGGGTGCAGGTCGAGATCGGCGAAGCGTGTCTCTGTTAAATGTGTTTTACTCATAGCGTAAGCATAACAGTTTGCGCTAACATTCAAAAACAGAAATAATAGTGTTTTACTATTTTACGCGAATTCAGCAGCGGAGATAACCATGAGTGATAAAATTGTTCAGCTTAGTGATGATAGTTTTGAGGCCGATGTCCTTAATTCTAGCAAACCAGTATTAGTCGATTTTTGGGCAGAGTGGTGTGGGCCATGCAAAATGATTGCCCCTATCTTAGACGAAATCGCTAATGAATATGGTGACCGCATCACTATCGGCAAACTGAACGTAGACCAGAACAGCCAAACCCCACCTAAGTACAATATCCGTGGGATTCCTACTTTGTTGTTATTTAAAAACGGCGAATTGGCTGGTACTAAAGTAGGTGCGTTGTCAAAAACCCAATTGGCTGAGTTCATTGATCAGAATATTTAATTAATATCTGCGTCAAATATGTTGCCTCGAGTGTACTGCGAGGCAACATTTCTTCTTAATTACTATATTTTGTGTCGAAAAACTGGACGTTTTTCATTTAAGATGTTACTTTTCCCTGCATAACTTTTCTTCAGGGTGTCAGCCTTCCGACACTCGTGCAGTCGAAACCTCGATTAAAAATAAACTAATTACATTATCCTTGGCCACAAAAGTCATTACCCTTCTATGAATTTAACTGAATTAAAAAATAAACCAATCAGTGAGCTTGTGAAGCTTGCCGAGTCAATGGGCCTCGAGTCCATGGCACGAGCACGTAAACAAGACATTATATTTGCCATTTTAAAAGCGCACGCGAAAAGCGGCGAAGATATTTATGGCGATGGCGTGCTCGAAATATTGCAAGATGGCTTTGGCTTCTTGCGATCAGCAGATTCTTCTTACCTTGCTGGTCCTGATGATATTTACGTATCTCCGAGCCAAATTCGACGTTTCAACTTACGCACAGGTGACACGGTATCGGGGAAAATACGGCCCCCAAAAGAAGGCGAACGTTATTTTGCCCTTCTAAAAATCCGCGAAGTAAACTTCGACAAACCTGAAAACTCTCGTAATAAAGTCCTTTTTGAAAACCTCACTCCTATACACGCCGACGAACGCTTGCGCATGCAACGCGGTAATGGCTCTACCGAAGACATCACAGCTCGAGTTCTAGATTTGGCATCGCCGATCGGAAAAGGTCAGCGTGGTTTGATTGTAGCGCCGCCGAAAGCTGGTAAAACGTTATTGCTGCAAAACATTGCACAATCCATCACTGCTAACCACCCAGACTGCGTCTTGATGGTACTGCTAATTGATGAGCGTCCTGAAGAAGTGACCGAAATGCATCGCTTGGTTAAAGGTGAAGTTGTTGCTTCAACCTTTGATGAGCCAGCCAACCGTCACGTTCAAGTAGCTGAAATGGTGATTGAGAAAGCTAAACGCTTAGTTGAGCACAAGAAAGATGTTGTCATCTTATTAGACTCAATCACTCGTTTAGCACGTGCTTATAACACCGTCATTCCAAGCTCAGGTAAAGTATTGACCGGTGGTGTTGATGCCAACGCATTACATAAGCCTAAGCGTTTCTTCGGTGCTGCACGAAATATCGAAGAAGGTGGTAGCTTAACCATTATCGCGACCGCGCTCATTGATACCGGCTCGAAAATGGACGAAGTTATTTATGAAGAGTTTAAGGGAACAGGTAACATGGAACTTCACTTAAACCGCAAAATTGCTGAGAAGCGTGTCTTCCCTGCAATTGACTTCAACCGTTCAGGTACGCGTCGTGAAGAGTTATTAACGACTCAAGACGAACTCCAAAAAATGTGGATTCTTCGCAAGATCGTTCACCCAATGGGCGAAACTGAAGCGATGGAATTCCTCATCAATAAATTACAAATGACCAAGACCAACGATGAGTTCTTTGAAGCGATGAAACGCCAAAAAGGTTAGTCGATAGTCACTGGCATTGTTAAAAAGCGCTCTTTATGGGCGTTTTTTTTATTTCTGCTTAGCTGAAATCGCTTACGCTGAAAACTAACTCAAAAAGATTTATACTGCGCCCCTGTTTGCTGAAAAGCTCCGAAAAAGTGAGTCCTAACGTGAAATATCAAGATTTACGAGACTTTATTAAGTTACTTGAAGATCGCGGCGAGTTAAAACGCGTTACTCAAGAGATTAGTCCGTACCTAGAAATGACAGAAATAGCAGATCGAACGCTGAAAGCTGGCGGTCCTGCGTTGCTGTTTGAAAATGTGAAAGGCCATAAAATACCAGTGTTGGCTAATCTTTTTGGTACCCCTGACCGTGTCGCGTTAGGCATGGGGCAAGAATCAGTTACGGCATTGCGAGATGTAGGTAAGTTATTGGCGTTTTTAAAAGAGCCAGAGCCGCCAAAGGGTTTTCGCGATGCTTTAAACTTATTGCCGCTCTACAAAAAAGTATTAAGCATGTCGCCGAAAAAATTAAAGAAAGCACCATGTCAGGAAGTTGTGCTTAGCGGTGATGACGTCGATTTAACCCAGTTACCTATTCAGCATTGCTGGCCAGATGATGTGGCGCCGCTAATTACTTGGGGCTTAACCATTACTAAAGGGCCGCATAAAGAGCGTCAAAACTTAGGCATCTATCGACAGCAGCAGTTGGCGAAAAACAAAGTGATTATGCGTTGGCTATCGCACCGCGGTGGCGCTTTGGATTTCCAAGAGTTTAAACGTCAGAACCCAGGTAAGAACTTTCCAGTAGCCGTTGCACTGGGCGCCGACCCAGCAACCATTCTAGGTGCGGTGACGCCGGTACCAGACTCACTGTCAGAATATGCTTTTGCTGGTTTGTTACGTGATAGCAAAACGGAAGTGGTGAAATGCGTAAGTAATGATTTAGAAGTACCAGCACACGCAGAAATTATTCTCGAAGGTTATATTGCGCCCGATGAAATGGCACCTGAAGGGCCATACGGTGATCACACCGGTTATTACAATGAAGTGGATGACTTCCCGGTATTCACCATCACCCATATCACGATGCGCAAAGATCCGATTTACCATAGTACCTACACCGGTCGTCCACCTGATGAACCAGCAGTACTTGGCGTGGCATTGAACGAAGTGTTTGTGCCGCTACTGCAAAAGCAGTATCCAGAAATCGTCGACTTTTATTTGCCTCCTGAAGGTTGTTCATATCGCGTTGCGGTGGTGACTATTAAGAAGCAATACGCAGGACATGCAAAGCGCGTGATGATGGGGGTGTGGAGTTTCTTGCGCCAATTCATGTACACCAAGTTTGTGATTGTCTGTGACGATGATGTTAATGCTCGCGACTGGAAAGATGTCATTTGGGCAATGACCACGCGGATGGACCCATCGCGAGATACGGTCATGATCGAGAATACCCCAATCGATTACCTCGACTTCGCGTCGCCGGTATCGGGATTAGGATCAAAGATGGGCATGGATGCGACCAATAAGTGGCCGGGCGAAACCGATCGCGAATGGGGCATTCCTATTGTTATGGACGAAGCTGTTCAAGAGCGCGTTGATGAACTTTGGGATGCATTAGATATTTTTAATACGCAAGCGACCGATAAATAAGAAGGCCGTAATTTATGAAGAATATGCTGTGCCAAGTCACTGCAATTGAAAACTTAACTGCCACGGTGTTTCGCATTAATTTAGCGTTACCCGAAGCAATAGAGTTTCAGGCTGGGCAATATTTACAAGTAGTTATGGGAGAACGCGATAAGCGTGCGTTTTCCATTGCTTCCTGTCCTTCGAAAACCAAGCAGCTCGAATTGCATATTGGTGCGACGCCTGGCAATACCTACGCTATGGAAGTACTCGAACGCATGCAAGAGCAAGGCACGGTAGAGGTTGAAGTACCACTCGGCGAAGCGTGGTACCGCCAAGACAGTGAACGGCCGTTGATATTGATTGCCGGTGGTACTGGATTTTCTTACGCGTGGTCAATATTACAAGCGCATATCCATGAAAAATCAGTGCGACCTATTACCCTCTATTGGGGCGCTAGAACAGCTGCAGAGTTGTACTTGGATGCCGAGTTACGCGCGCTTGCCGCGCAGTACCCTAATGTTCATTACCGCCCAGTTGTGGAACAAGCCCCAGACGGTTGGCATGGCGAAACCGGTTTGGTTCATCATGCTGTGTTAGCTGAACAGTCAGATTTAAGTGAAGCTGATGTTTATGTGGCTGGCCGCTTTGAAATGGCGCGTGTCATTCGAGATGACTTTCATGCTCAAGGCTTACCGTTAAACCAACTTTTTGGCGACGCACTAGCCTTCATCTAGGCGGCTCTGTTATACTCGCCGCCGCATTACCAAGGGGTGCCGGTTTCTACATAGTTACCGGCTGAGAAGCTTAAGCGCTAACCCTTTGCACCTGATCCGGTTAATACTGGCGTAGGGATGGTAGCTATCATACTCCATTTTTAAACCTGCCGAACCGGATTGTTTCTGAACCAGCTATTGAGGAAATAATCCATGATGACATCATTGTTAGGCGTACTCGTTCTGAGTGCACCAGTTACACCTGAACTGCAAAGTATTGAACGCATTGCAGTACAAGGCCAATTTCGTGAAATGGACGTGAATGAAACCACGACCAGTGTCACTACATTAACGCATGAAGATACTCAGCAACGTGGTGCCAGTCATCTCGAAGATGTATTAAATGTAATTCCAAACGTAAACTTTTCTGGTGGTAGCTCACGCGCACGATTTATCCAAATTCGTGGTGTTGGTGAACGTAGCCAGTTCGTTGATCCTATTAACCCATCTGTAGGTATGCTGGTTGATGGCATTAACTACAGTGGCCTTGCGCAAGCCGCACAGCTTTTTGATATCAGCCAAGTTGAAGTGTATCGCGGCCCGCAAAGTGGTCGTTTCGGTGCTGATGGCATGGCTGGAATGTTGGTGCTGGAAAGTACCCGCGCCACCGAAGATTTCCGTGGGTTGTGGAACCTTGGCGTTGCCAACTATGGCGGCATTGAAGGTGGCTTAGCGCTGGGTGGCAATCTGGGCACTCTGGGCAATGCTCGTTTAAGTATTTATCAGCAGCGTGATGATGGCTTTATGCGCAATGTCTACTTGGATCGAGATGATACCCAACAGCGCTCAGAACGAAACCTGCGCTTAAACGTATTTACTGACCTCAATCAAAACTGGCAGCTGCGCAGTACCGCTCACGTATATCGTCAAGATAACGGCTACGATGCCTTTAGCTTAGATAACAACCGCGATACCTATTCTGACGAACCAGGCGAAGACGACTTGTCTATGGCTGCAACCCGCTTCGCGTTGCACTATCGCGGCTTTGACGCCAGTGAATTACTGTTTTCTTATAGTTTTGTTGATGCCGATAGCACCTACAGCTATGACGAAGACTGGAGCTATGTGGGTATCGCTCCGGGTTGGGAGTACTCATCGTTTGATAGCTACATCCGAGAGCGTCGCGACCATACTTTTGAAGCACGTTGGTTAAGTACCGAGCCAATGGATTTCTTCGGCTTACCGACGGACTTTGTGGTTGGTGTCTATCGCTACCAGCGAGACGAAAATCTGCGTCGAGACTTCCTCAACTGGGATATTGGCCAGCAAGATGTGTTTAATAGTGACTTTAATAACCGCCATACCGCCGTCTACGGCGAGTTAACCCACTACTTGAATGATGAGTGGACTTTGCTAACTGGACTGCGCACAGAGCGTTACAGCAACCCTTATAGCGACTCTAACCAGCTTGTTGAGCAACCACGCGACACTATGTGGGGTGGCCGAGTCAGCTTAAGCTACACGCCAGAGCTTGGGCAAATGTGGTATGCGACTGTTTCACGAGGTTATAAAGCGGGTGGTGTGAATGGCGAAGCCTTAGGAAAAGTGCTAGGTCAAAACCTTCCAGAACTTGAAGACTACCTAATGCAGCGAGCAACTTTTGCCCCAGAACTGCTAACCAATTATGAATTTGGCTATAAGTTTATCCGAGCGGATGATCGTTTAATGGTGAATGCGGCAGCTTTCTACCAAGATCGCAGCAACGTCCAACTGAAAAGCTGGGTCAATCGCCAGCAAATGTTTGTCGGTTACATTGAAAACGCGGCGAGTGGCAACACTCAGGGGCTTGAGTTTGAAGTGCAGTATCAAGTGACAGAACCGTTAAAAGTTTACGCCAACCTTGGCTTGCTAAGTAGCGAGATTCAAGGGTTCATTACCGAAGAGGGTGTGGATATTAGCGGTCGTGATTTAGCGCATGCGCCTAATTACCAACTCAATTCTGGGGCAACTTGGCAGATTACCGATTCCATTTCCGCAGGTATGCAAATTGATGCGAAAGATGGCTTCTATTATTCAAATTCACATCAGAGTCATAGTGATGAACTATTCTTAGTGCACGCACATGTGAATTGGCAGCTGGCCAACTGGGATTTGAGCGTTTGGGCGCGCAATCTCACCGATAAAGACTACGGTATTCGTGGTTTCTATTTCGGCAATGACCCACGTGACGAGTATCAGCCAAAAACATATGTACAGCTAGGTGAACCGCGTCGAGTTGGCTTTACCGCTCGCTATGCATTTTAAGAGCTAGGGGAAATGATGGAAAATACTGCGATTGTATTAGCCCTGCTGTATTTACTCTTAGCTGCGCGACAATCGCAATGGTGTTGGCTAGCGGGAGCATTAAGTTGCGCTATCTATGCGCACTTAATGTTCACGGTGCAGCTCTATTTAGAATCTGCATTGCAGTTGATATACATTGTGTTAGCGGGTTATGGCTGGTGGCAATGGCAGTACGGCAGCGCTGCCAACGCGGCTAATGAGCAACGAGGCTTTAGTTTTAGCCGACACCTTGTCATTGGCGCGGGGCTGGCGATTGTTGCTACAGGGGTAGCTATGCTCATGCAGCGCTATACCAATGCCGATCAAGTTTGGCTGGACAGTTTTACCACGGTATTTAGTCTTTATGCGACTTGGTTACTAACCCGCAAACTGTTCTCTAACTGGGTATACTGGCTCGTTATTGATAGCGTTTACGTTTATCTTTATGCTCTTAAAGGATTTGAGAAAACTGCGGGGCTTTACGCCATTTATATAGCCCTTATTTTATACGCGATGTGGCAGTGGCAACATAGGCAAAGGGAAGTATGCAACAGCACTGGCTAGATGATTTACCGATTAAAGATATCACGGCAATAGAGCCTATTCTGCAAGGGGTGGCCAATGATGTGTTTAAACTAACGACTGCGCAGGCGGTTTATGTGCTTAAACATTATCGTTTCGACCACCCTTATGGTTTGAATCGTGATCAAGAAGTCTTGGTCCAGCGTCAACTCGCTAGCTTTGCATTAGCGCCCGAAGTTTTGTACTACGACTCCGAGCAAGGGTTGTTGCTGCAGCCATTTATTGATGCGCCAGATTTGGCGAGCTCAAGTTTATCAATGGGCACAAAAACCCAACGACTCGCTGAAGTTAGTGCCTATATTCATCGTTTACAAATCGATGTTCCGGTGTGGTCGTTACGTTCGCGCTTACAAGGTTATTGCCAAGCTTTGGCGGACTATGACGTCGAACAATCACGTCACTTTCAAGAGCTGCTGCAACAGCAGCGTAAGCTAATGGATGGTTTTGGAACGCACCCGATTTTTTGTCACAATGATTTGGGTTTTCATCATGTATTTACCAGTACACCGCCCATGGTTATTGACTGGGAATATGCGGGTATGGGCGATCGCTACTTTGATCTTGCCAGCACAATACTAACGAATGATTTTGATGCGCAGCAGCAAACAACTTTTATCAATGCTTATGAGGCGGAAGCAGGCTTCCAGGTTAATCAGAGTATATTAGAACAATGGATGCAGCTCACCACTACCATCAATCAGCTTTGGTACCAGTTGCACCAGCACCTGCAGGTTAAAAGCGAATAACTGTTCGGAGCAGCGATGACCAAGCTTAGCGATCGTGTGTACCAATTTTTAGCGGACGATGAAGATGCTCGAGTTTGTAAAGATATTCCTGAGTCAGCATGCGTTAATCAACCACGCGCTTTTCTGCTGCACCTTTGGGCGCTTTCGCTCACTAAATTAGGCGATGCACTAGTCAGTGCACGACTTGTACTACCGTGGATGTTAAGTGCGCTGGGTGCGCCGGTATTTTTCATCAGTGCACTGGTGCCTATTCGCGAATCGTTAGCCCTTTTACCGCAATTGATTATTGCCCAGCAATTGCGAGAACATGCTTTACGCAAATGGTTTTGGGTCGCTGGCAGTATTGGACAAGCGCTAGCCTTGATAGGGATGTTGTGCGCAATAGTGCTAACCCGCGGCCTGTGGTTGGGCTGGAGTATCATTGGCTTCTTGGTGCTGTTTAGCATTGCACGAGGAGTTTGCTCAGTTGCTATCAAAGATGTACTTGGCAAAACCATTTCTAAAACCCGTCGTGGACGCCTGTCTGGATTAGCTGCCTCAATTGCCGGCTTACTCTCAGTGGTGGTCGCGCTAGTGATTATTTTTAGCCCGACTTTGACAAGCTTTACGCCGGGTTTAGAACGCATAACTTTCATGTTCTTGTTGGGTGGCTCAGCCGCCTTATGGGTAGCGGCTGCCATAGTCTATGCCAAAGTGCCGGAACTTGAAGGGGCTACCGAAGGTGGCGGCAATGCCATCGTAGAAGCAATTAAATCCCTACAATTGCTGTGGGCTGATAAACACTTTAGCCATTTTGTGGTTACGCGAGCTTTATTAGTGGCTTCGGCCTTTGCGATTCCATATATGGTGGTGATGATTCAGCGCAGTGGTTCCGGTGCCTTAACCAGCTTAGGCGGGTTGATGCTGGCTAGTGGCTTAGCTGGCTTGTTAGCTGGCCGCTTTTGGGGCTTATGGTCTGATCGTGCTAGCGAACAAGTCATGGCCGTTGCGGCATTGCTATCGACTAGCGTAATGACAGTAACCTTAGCGATGTTTATATGGGCGCCGGACTGGCTTGGGAGTCATTTGATTGCGGCGGCTTTAATATTTACCGCTGCCGTTGCGCATCATGGTGCTCGCGTAGGCCGAACGACTTACCTTCTCGATATGGCGGACTCAAGCAATCGAGCGCAGTACACCGCGGTATCTAATACCTTTATCGGGGTCATTTTATTGTTGGGGATGCTACTGGGTGGTTTAGACACTTTAGTCGGTATCGAAGCAGTGATGGGATTGCTAATCGGGCTTGGCTTGTTGGCGACTTGGCGAGCACTTAAACTGCCGAATGTGCAGCAGTAACGAAGAAAGGGCTGCCCGTTACTAGGCAGCCATACTCAATTGCTTACTATTTGCCGCGTATAATGCCGTACAAGCCAACAATAGCTGCGACTACGCCGCCAATGAGGTACCACATTGCATTATCCGTGGTTTCGCCGGTTAGCTCTTGGCTTACATCAGAGGCAAAGGAATTGTACGCTTCCCAACCAAAGTACAATAGAATAATTCCGACGACCAGTAATACAACTCCAATAACTTTATTCATAAGATAAGTCCTTTGTTATGTATCATTTATTTTCGGATATCGGTACTACTCAATTCAGCATATCAGCAAAATTAGCCGCTGTTAACCCAAGTAGGAAGTAAGCATCCAAGCGGTTTTTTCTTGCTCTTTAATATAATCACTCATTAAAGCAGAGGTGCCTTCGTCATCGGCTTCGCCAGCAAGGTCGAGCAATTCACGCTGTAAGCTAATGGTGATTTTAAAGCCATCCAAAATTGCACGCACACAAGCTTTGCCATCACTAATATCCTTAGCTTCTTGAATCTTGCTGTTTTGAATGTAAGAAGAGTAAGCATGCATAGGGCGCTGGCCTAAGGTCAGCACTCGCTCTGCAATTTCATCGATCTTAACGAGCAAGTCATTGTAGGTTTCTTCAAACTTATTGTGCAGTTCAAAGAATTCCTGGCCTTTAATATTCCAGTGGAAGCCACGAACGTTCATGTAGAAGATTTGGTAGTTAGCGAGCAGCTCGTTGAGGCGTGCAGCCAATGATTCCGCATGTTTGTGGTCGAGGCCAATCACGTTGAGTTGTTGCATAGATACTCCTTGTCTTAGAAAGTTAATGACTTTGTTACGACAAGGAGTATAGAAGAGATCAATTAAAACTTAAAATCATTAAACCCGATTGAGCTCATCGAGTTTGCCATCACGAATGTGCTGTTCACCCCGTTGTTTGGCCAACTGAATTTGCTTTTCACGTTCTGCGAAACGCTCTTTCTGCTCAAGGGTGGTTTTATCGTGGCAGTGCGGGCAGCTAACGCCGCGAACATAGTGCTCTGACTGCATTTCTTCTGCGGTAATTGGCATGCGGCAGGCGTAGCATTGATCGTATTCACCTTGCTCAAGACCATGGCGAACGGTTACCCGCTGATCGAATACAAAGCACTCACCGTTCCAAGTGGTTTCTTCTTCTGGTACTTCTTCCAAGTACTTTAGAATGCCACCTTTGAGGTGATAAACATCATTAAAACCGATAGACTTTAAGTAGGCCGTTGATTTTTCACAACGAATACCACCGGTACAGAACATTGCCACTTTTTTGTGTTGTTCTGGATTTAGATGCTCTTTTACGTAGTCAGGAAACTCGCGAAAGCTCTCGGTTTTAGGGTTGATCGCACCTTCAAAGGTGCCAACCGCATATTCATAGTCGTTGCGAGTATCAATGAGTAAAACTTCAGGGTCGCGAATTAAATCGTTCCAGTCTTGGGGTTCAACGTAAGTACCGACAACGTTCTTAGGATCAACCCAGTCGATACCCATGGTAACGATTTCTTTTTTAAGTTTTACTTTGGTGCGGTAAAACGCTTGGGTATCACTTGGCGATTCTTTGTGTTCAATGTCGTTAAACTCTGGGCAGCTACGAAGAAAGTCGAGTACAGCATCGACGCCTTCTCGCGTGCCACAGATAGTACCGTTGATACCTTCACGAGCAAGCAGCAGGGTGCCTTTTACACCGTGCTGTATCATACTGTTGTACAGAGGTTCGCGAAAAGCTTCATAATCATTGAACTCTACGAACTTGTAGAGAGCAGCGCAAATATACATTCATCTATCCTTCTTTGGCGATTCGGAGCGTAAATCCGAGGTCAAAAATTGCGCGCGAATTTTACCATAAAACTAGGGGTTGAGAAGCCTGGTGACGTGATTTTCTAAGCTTTTTAGCCCATGTTGACGGCCGATAGCTAATGCTTCTTCGGTGCTGGCTTGTTGATGCCACTTAGCGCGAAGCGCCATCATGGCCCCCACGCGATTGCTGCTGGCGCAGTGGATGAGTACGTTATCATCTTGATGTCGTTGCAAAATTTGATGCAGGTCGGCCACAAGTTCAGGAGTCAGATCCGCCGCTGAGCTTACCGGAAGCTGGTAATAACTCATGTTTAAATCATGCGTCCATTGGTGCTCTGGAATGTCTTGCATTTCTTGGGTCGAGCGCAAATTAATTACTGTGGTTACTCCCAAATCGCTAAAGGCACCCAATTGCTGCATCGTTGGTTGTCCGCTGGTGTAACGGTTAGATTCTGGGTGGTGGATATTGGCGACCTCAACTAACTCAGCTGGAATTGCGCTAACATTTTGGGCTGGGGTGCAGGCAGTTGCCAGAAATACCAACAGCCCCATAATAAAGTATTGAATACGCATAATAGTATATCTCGTTGGGCGACTGTGCAGCGCCACTAGTTTGAACGTTAATGATTAGTTACGATGGTAGTCACATAGATAAAGGAATTCAAATGAGTGAAATCAAGCCAGGAATGATTGTTGTTCATAGCCATCGACTCGAAGAGCTAACTGCACTGGTCGTTAGCCTAACCAAAACATATCCGCTGGCGCCCTTAGCGACGGAATCTATTCTGGTGCAATCCAACGGTATTGCGCAGTGGCTCAAGTTGCATTTGGCACAAGCAGCAGGTATTGCGGCCATGCTCGATGTTACTTTACCGGCTCGATTTCAGTGGCGTGCCTATCGTGCAGTGCTGGGTAATGAACTTCCTACGTCGTCACCATTTGATAAAGACCGACTAACCTGGCGAATCTTGCGGGTGCTACCTAAGCATCTGGATGAGCCAGAATTTGAACCGCTAAAAATTTATATTCAAGATGATGAAAGCCAACGCAAGCTCTACCAATTGAGTGAGCGCCTAGCGGATCTTTACGATCAGTATCAAATCTACCGTGCCGACTGGCTTGAAGGCTGGGCAGAAGGCGCAACTGAACCAGCGACCGAAGAGAATTATTGGCAGCCTAAATTGTGGCGTTATTTACTAGCCGATGTTGGCAACGAACGCTGGAATAACCGTGCTAGTTTACATCAGGATTTTATCCAGAAAGCGCGCCAACTCACACCAGCGACGCGACCAAACTCACTGCCCGAACGGGTGATTATTTTTGGTATTTCCAGTTTGCCGCAACAAATGCTAGAGCTGTTGAACGCGTTGAGTTCGTGTATGCAGGTTATTCTTTGTGTACATAACCCATGCGCAGAACACTGGTCACACATTGTTGATACCAAACGAATGCTGGCGCAAGAAGAGCTGCATACCCAAGCAAACCCGCTGTTAGCAGCCTGGGGCAAGCAAGGGCGTGACTATATAAAATTGCTTGAGCTCACCGAGGAATCAATTGCCGCACGCGAGCAATTGAATTACTTTTCGTCACAGCTATTTGACCACGAACTCCCAGAAGAACCTTCCGCACTACAGATATTACAAGACGATATTTTACATTTGCGAAGCATAGAAGAATCGCGTGCATCTTGGTCTCCACAACAGCCGGCAACGAGTTTACAGTTTCATAGCGCCCATAGCCCACAGCGTGAAGTAGAAATCCTGCATGATCACTTACTGGCGCAGTTTGCCCAGCATCCAGATCTTACACCGCGCGATATCATGGTTATGGTGCCCGACATCGACGCTTATGCACCGCATATAGATGCGGTGTTTGGTCGTCTTGACCGTGATGATCAGCGTTATATACCTTACACCATTGCCGACCAAGGCAGCCGCCACCGGCATCCAATTTTGATAGCGTTAGAGTATGTGGTCAATATTCGCTCACAACGAGCAACGGCGAGCGACATTCTTGATTTACTGCAAGTCTCTGCAATTCAAAATCGCTTCAACATCAGCTCGGCAAACTTAGCCCAACTTCAACGATGGATTGAGCAAGCTGGCGTACGCTGGGCGTTGCATGAACAGCATCGCGAAGCACTAGGGCTACCCGGCGCAACCGGTCAAAATAGCTGGGTATTTGGATTGGAGCGAATTTTATTAGGTTACGCAACCGGTCAAATCGATGACTTGAATAGCGCTTGGCATGGGGTCGAGCCGTATCCTGATGTGGCAGGGTTAGAAGCTGAAGCCGCAGGGGCTTTGTTAGGTTTAGTGCAAGTGTTAAGTCAGCATTTCAATGCGCTAAAACAAGAGCGTACGCCGGTAGAGTGGTCCAGTTATTTAAGTGAATTGCTGCAATCATTGTTCCTTGCTGAAAGTGATAGCGATACTTTGTTGTTAAACCGTTTGCTGCAACACCTCGAGCAATGGCTAGCGGCGACAGTGGAAGCTGGTTTTGACGAGGCAATTCCACTGACAGTGGTGATTGAAAGCTGGTTAAGTCGCGTGGATGAACAAAACTTGAACCAACGCTTTTTAGCGGGCAGCGTTAACTTTGCAACCTTAATGCCGATGCGAGCCATACCATTTAAATGTGTTTGTTTGCTCGGCATGAATGATGGTGAGTATCCGCGTTCGCAGAAGCCATTTGATTTCGATTTGATGGCACATGACTATCGACCAGGCGACCGTTCACGCCGCGAAGATGACCGTTATCTATTTCTCGAAGCACTGTTGTCGGCTCGCGATATGTTTTACGTAAGCTGGCAAGGGCACAATGCTCGTGATAATGCTGAAAAGCCGCCCTCAGTATTAGTGAGCCAACTATTGGAACATCTACAACGATTATGGGGCGAGCAGCAATGGATTCAAGAACATCGCCTACAACCCTTTAGCGAGGCGTATTTTTCATTGGACGAACCCGCTCATCGAGAGCTGTTCACTTACGCGAAAGAATGGCACGGCGTGCATATAAAATCGCCAACAACAGAGCCAGCAAGCCTGCGCTTACCAACTTGGACAGCTGAAATTCCGCTTAATGTTTCACAACTGACTGACTTTTTACGCGAACCGGCGCGATTGTTGATGAATTTACGCTTCAACGTGTACTTCCCAAATACTCGTTTGAATGATTATGACGATGAATTGTTTAATCTTGACGGGTTGTCACAATGGCAACTATTACAACCACTGTTCGAAGGTGCATATACGCAATTAAGTGAGCATGGCGAACAACAACTTCCGCCATACCTCGACGCGGCTTTGGCTCGCATGCAACGGCAAGGCTTATTACCGATGGGCGCCGCCGGTGAGCAAATGAAACACAGCTTGAAGGACTATAGTTTGGGGCTGCTAGATCGTGCTGCGCGGTTAATCAAAATTTATCCGTCAGCGCTGGGTATCCAACAGGTACAGCTACTGAGTGGTTCGGGATTAGCGGTCGAGCAAACTTTTCGTGGTTTACGTGAAAATACTCTGGGTCAGCGATTGTGGTTAAGTTTAACGCCATCCAAATTAGTCAATACCACGCGCAGTAAACTAGAGCCACGACCAAAGCACGCGGTGAAAGCTTGGGTTGAGCACTTGCTACTTAATACGTTAGCGCCGACTGAAACGGTGGTACTGGGCTCTGTTGGTGCTTTAAAGTTCGCGGCGATGACCACCGAGGACGCGAATGCAGCGATTAACCAGCTGCTATCTTTCGTGGAGATAGGATTACTCGAACCGCTTCCACTTGAGTTAGAAACTGCGCTTGAAGGGCTCTTGGCAAACCACGGAACATTGGCAAGTTTGTGTGAAGCTGACGAGGTTATTGCCGCTCACGAGGCAGCGGCGACACTCTACGAAGAAGGTAGCCGCATCAGCCAACCATTAGTACAGACTAAACGATACGTGAGTCGATTTTACCCAACCTATAGCGCTTTAACCGCCGGAGAACATTTCGATGAACTGGCCCGCAAATTATATATGCCGATGCTAAATCATCTCCAGTTGCTCGCTGAAGAGGAGAATAGTCATGAGTAATCAGCCAATTCCACTCGATCCCGTAACCTTCCCACTGCACGGTAGCCGGCTCATTGAAGCGAGCGCTGGTACGGGTAAAAC
This sequence comes from Pseudidiomarina sp., assembly GCA_048269045.1. Taxonomy (GTDB): domain Bacteria; phylum Pseudomonadota; class Gammaproteobacteria; order Enterobacterales; family Alteromonadaceae; genus Pseudidiomarina. Next base: position 44,811 of record JBLWUG010000003.1, on the reverse strand, counting down.
CTATACCATTACCGCACTCTACGTGCGCTTAGTATTAGAGTGTCAGCTTAGCCCTGAACAAATTCTGGTCGTGACCTTTACCGAAGCGGCGACCGAAGAGTTGCGCGATAGAATTCGAGCCACGCTTAGTGAGGCTGCGAGTTATTTCCGTGATTCTAGCGCAACAACCGATAAAGAATATTTGGCTGATCTGCGCAATAAAATTGCCGACATTGAACGGGCCGCTCAACAGCTTGAGCATGCTGCTTTGAACATGGATGAGGCTGCTGTTCATACCATTCATGGCTGGTGTAACCGCATGCTTCGCGAGCATGCATTTGCCAGTGGTAGTTTGTTTACACAGCAGTTAAATACCGATACCAAAGCGCATTGGCAAACTGCTGCGGATGATTATTGGCGTACTTTTATCGCGCCTTTAGAAGCGGTTGAACTCCCCATTTATATGAAGTTTATTGGCGAGTTCTCTAGCCCTGAAGCTTTATATGACAATGCTCGCAAGCTGATCGCGCACATTGGTGATGAGGCGTTAGTGTCGCCTAAAGATGTTATTACTCAAGGTTTAGCTCGCGAACAACAAATTATTGAGCAGTTTCATTCGCTACCTTGGGGTGAATGGGCGACCGAAGTTGCTGAAATTATTGAACGATTGAGAGCGACAAAAGGGCAGATTAGTAACGCTCGCCAACTGATGAAAGCTTCCGTGGAAAAATGGGTTGCACAATTGCAGCAATGGCAATTTGATATTGATAATAACTGTGCAGCGTTAATTCCAGCGCTTAAGCCTGAATCAGGTTGGCAGCGTCTTACCACAGAGGGAATGCAAGCGGTACTTAGCGTACCACTACCCGAACATCCGCTGTGGCAAGCTATGACTGATTTTCAGCATGAATTGGCGCAGCTGCAATCACCGAAACCACAATTGCTTAAACATGCGGCGCAATGGATTCGCATGCGCTTTCAGCATTTGCAGCAACAACGCGCTGAAATGGGCTTTGACGATATGCTCACTAGGTTGCGAGCGGCGTTGCTTGGCGACCAAGGAACGATGCTGGGGCGTACCATCCGTGAGCAGTTTCCGGTAGCAATGATCGATGAGTTCCAGGATACCGATCAGGTTCAATATGATATTTTTGATAAAGTTTACGAGATTGAAAACACCAGTGATGACGAAGGGGTATTTTTAATCGGTGACCCCAAGCAGGCGATTTACTCGTTTCGTAATGCCGATATTTTCACTTACTTAAAAGCGCGTGAAGCAACCGCTGGGCGGCACTACACGTTAGCAACAAACTTTCGTTCAACCACAGCCATGGTCAACGCAAGTAATGCGTTGTTCTTGCAAGCCAAAGACTATAAGCGAGGCGCGTTTTTGTTCCGCGACCCTGCCACGAACGTCGATCCGATTCCTTTTATTGAAGTACAGGCCAACGGTCTTAAAAAGCGTTACGTTGAAGCCGGCAAAGAGCCAGCTGCAGTGCAGCTAGAAGTTTTGATTCCCCAAGAAAAAAAGCCAAAAGATACCGATATGCAACGCGCCATAGCACGACGTACTGCGGCACAAATCGTTAGTATTCTTAGTGATGAACGCACTGGCTTTGAAGATGCTGAAGGTTCACTGAATAGGGTTAAGCCAAGTGATATTGCAATCTTGGTCAGCAGTGCAAAAGAAGCAAAGTTAGTTCGCGATGCGTTGCGAGAGCGTTCGCTAGCCAGCGTATACCTATCCGACCGAGATTCGGTATTTGCTAGCGATTATGCAATTGATTTAGTGATCTTATTACAAGCTTGTGCCAATCCACGAGAGCCAGCATTACTGCGAGCAGCACTTAGCTGTTCAATTTTAGGGTTAAGCCTTCATGACATTAATGAGTACCTGCACAACGAAGTGCAATGGGATGCGTTTGCGGAGCAAATCTTACACTACCACGAGCGCTGGCAGCGGTTTGGTATTCTGGCAATGTTGCAACGTATTTTGCATGACTATGAAGTACCTAAGCGGTTATTACAGCGAGAAAATGGTGAACGTCAGTTAACTGACATTCTGCATCTGACCGAGCTTTTACAGCAGCAATCCGCACAAACAGAAGGGATGTCAGGCTTGCTGCGATATCTATCAGAGCATATTGAGCTGGCGCAATCAGAAAATAACCGAACGGATGCGGCCGAGCAGCAAGTCCGATTGGAAAGTGATAGCGAGCTGATTCAGGTTATTACTATTCATAAATCGAAAGGTTTGCAGTACCCGTTAGTGTTTTTACCTTTTATTAGTAACGTTTGGCCCAAAATGATTCGAGTGAGTTATCCCACGAGCTATCATGACGAGCAAGGGCAGTTACAGTTTGTTTTAGACAAAGACGATAAGGTTGGGATAGAAAAAGCTGACCAAGAGCGCTTGGCGGAAGATATTCGTAAGTTATACGTTGCGGTTACTCGTGCGCAGTATGCAACCTATATTGGTGCAGCACCGTTTCGTGAATTTAAAAATACCGCACTCAATTATCTGCTTTCCGGTGATTTTGATAGTGCGATAGAGCTACAGAATTTAGTCGCACCACCACATTGTGAAGTTATTCATTATCACGAAGAAAAGCGGCAAGACCTTTATCAACCGCCTGCGGCCGCTGTGCGCCACTTTAACTATTGCCAGATGCCTGCGAGCCATCGACTACAGCCGTGGTGGGTTGCAAGTTATAGCGCCCTAAAATATGGGGAGTGGGTGGCGGCAGACGATACGTTAGGCATCAATACGTTGGAAGGTTGGCATGAAGACCAAACCGCACCTGACGAGCAAGAAATTCCGACACCGAATACCATACATGATTTTCCCAAAGGGGCCGAGCCGGGTACTTTTCTTCATAATTTGTTAGAAGATGCAGCTGAAGAAGGGTTTGCTCAACTTGCTGAAACTACGGAGGGTTGTACGGCAGTGGTTGTTGCGCGCACGCAAATGGCGCCCTGGTTGGAGTATCGAGAAACGCTGGTCAACTGGCTGCAGAGTTACCTAACAACCTCATTGCCATTGCAAGATACGTCGGTCTCGCTCGCGCAATTGCGTAATTACCAAGCAGAACCAGAGTTTTGGTTTGCCGCCAACGCAGTGCAAGCCCAGCAACTCGATCAACTGGTGCGCAAGCATCTGATGCCTGAGCATGATCGGCCGCGAGTGTTACCGATGACCATCAACGGCATGTTGAAAGGATTCATCGATTTAGTGTTTGAGCATGACGGCAAGTATTATGTAGCAGACTATAAGTCGAATTACCTTGGTGCCAATGCTAGTTATTACTCACAGACCGCGATGCGTGACAAAGTATTGGCGAGCCGGTATGACTTGCAGTACGTGATTTATACCCTAGCTTTACACAAACTGCTGCAAGCACGGCTAGGCGACACTTATGATTATGATACTCATGTTGGCGGTGCTGTTTATTTATTTCTGCGAGGCTTTGAAGCGGACACTGGCGGCGCGTTCTTTGATCGTCCATCGCGCGAGTTAATCGAATCTTTGGCTGCACTCTTTGATACGGAAATGACGACTGCCAAGGAGGCAACCCTATGAAGATGTTGGATACATTGCGTACGTGGCAGCAGCACGACTGGATTCGCGCTATCGACGTGGGGCTGGCGGAATATATATATCAGCATGCTGAGCCTCGTCACGAGGGTGTGGCAGCGCTTGCGGGGCTCGTTAGCCATCAGTTAGCTCATGGGCATCCTTGTTTAGACTTATCCCAATTATTTGCTAATGCGCGGGAGTGTTTATTACTGCCACCAGAGTACGCGAGTAGCCTGAGTCGACAAGAGTGCCCAGAGCCACATCTATTGCTGCAACAAGCGTCTGCGGATGAATGGCAGCACGCGTTAAATGCTTCAACGGCCGTTAATACTGATAACTCGCCACTCGTTTTTGATGGGCAGCGACTTTATTTGCGCCGTTATTGGCAGTACGAACAATGGATCAAAGACGATCTCGAGCAGCGCATGACTGTTGAGCTGCCAATTAATGTTCCGCAATTAAAAGCTACCCTTGATGATCTATTCGGCATTACCGATAAACTAAGTTGGCAGCGCGTTGCCTGTGCGATGGCAACGCGAAGTTTATTTACCATAGTTACTGGTGGGCCAGGGACAGGTAAAACCTATACGGTGGTGCGTTTATTAGCGACGCTACAACGCCTCCGCGAAACCGAGCAACCGCTAACAATACGGCTCGCTGCGCCAACCGGAAAAGCTGCGGCAAGAATGTCAGAAGCTATTTCTAATGAGCTAGAAACTCTACAATCGATTGATGATGTAAAACACTTAATCACGACAGAAGCGGTAACCCTACACCGTTTATTGGGTACGCAAGCTCACTCTCGAGGGTTCCGTCACCATGCCGGTAATCAAATCCATGCGGACGTGCTGATTATTGATGAAGCGTCGATGGTGGATATCGAAATGCTGGCCGCAGTTATCCAGGCACTGCCATCGACAGCGAGACTGATTTTACTCGGTGACAAAGATCAGTTAGCCAGTGTTGAAGCTGGCGCCATCTTAGGGCAACTTTGTTCAGGTGCTGAAGCTGGCGGCTATTCAACGGAATTAGTAGAGTGGTTAAACAGCACCAATAATGTGCCTATTCCTGATGACAAAACCTCAACTGCAGGCGCACTCAAACCGTATTTGCAGCACACCGTAATGCTGCATGAAAGTCGTCGCTTTGATGCAGAAAAAGGCATAGGTAAACTCGCGCATGAAATTAATCATCAACAAACAGCTTGGTTAAAAAACTGGCTGGTCGACAGTGCAGCATTGGCAGCAAGCCAACCTGAGTTTAATAATATTGCCGCGTTAGCTGTAAATTCACCCAAAAACAATCAGCTCCGGCAACTCGTCATTGATGAACTCCGTCCTTTAATGGCATTGATAGCGCAGCGACCGGCGGCGACCGCAAACGAACATGAGTTCGATCAATGGGCAGAGCAGATCTTATTGCAGCTCGGTGCCTTTCAGTTGCTGGTGGCGATTCGTCAAGGTGACTGGGGGCTACATGCACTGAATGAGTTGGTTACTTTTTGGCTGTATGGTGATTCAGCTCATGCAACAGGATGGTTCGCAGGGCGGCCAGTGATGGTTACCCACAATGATTACAGTCTCGATTTGCGCAACGGCGATATGGGTATCGCCTTACAGCGTCGCGATGATGAGCCACTGCGGGTAGCATTTCAAAGTAGCCAAGGTAGCATTCGGTGGGTATTACCAAGTCGCCTCACACAGGTTGATACCGCCTATGCCATGACCATACATAAATCTCAGGGCTCTGAATTTGGGCATACGGTGATGGTACTACCTGATCGTGATACACCAATACTTACGAAAGAGCTGCTTTACACAGGCGTTACCCGAGCTAAATCTCAATTCACGTTAGTTGCTGCGCAGCCTGATCTCACCATTAAAGCCGTGCAACGGCGTATATCGCGTAGTGGAGCATTGTAGTTATGTCGAGCATCCAAATATCTCAGCGCGTGAGTATCCCGGAATCTGAAATTGAATGGCAATTCATTCGCTCAAGCGGAGCCGGTGGTCAGCATGTAAATAAAGTATCCACCGCGGCACAATTGATTTTCGATATTCGTGCATCGTCGCTACCAGAGTTTTATCAACACCGTCTGTTAGCGATGCGCGACCACCGCATCACCGCCAGCGGGAAGATAATAATAAAATGCCAAGAAACCCGTAGTCAGTCGGCTAATAAGGAAATGGCGCTTGAGCAATTTATCGAGCTGGTAGCAAGTGTGAATATTATTCGTAAGAAACGCATCGCCACCAAGCCAACCAAAGCGAGTCAGCGGCGGCGTATCGAAGGGAAGAAAAAGCGTGGTGATGTTAAGGCAATGCGGAAGAAGCCACTATCCTAATCGAATTGGAAGCGGCCTTCTAAGCGCTGCAGGTTATCGGTATTTCCGCACACTTGATAATAACCCTGCTCAAGGTTTTCGGTATCCATTTTCTGCCACAGTGAAATGGATGCTGGTAACGGTACTGGGCGTTTAAAGGTCACATCAATGCGCTTGATGGCTTTGCCAGCGGCGCGTTCGATTTCAGCTTGGGCTCGACCAGCCATATACATACCGTGAATAATTGGCTTATTAAAACCAAACCAACGTGAAACCAAAGGATGTAAGTGAATCGGATTAAAATCGCCAGAAAGGCGTGCGTACTGGCGTCCGCTAGCTGCATCTAGGTGCCAAGTATCAATGGCCTGCCAATCTTCACCAGGTTGGGCAGTAACTTTCTTTTCGCGCTTTTTAGTTGGCTTGCCGTTTTGTTTGGGCATCACCTGATATTGGCTGGTGCAGGTAATAATGAGTTGGTCATCTTGCCAAAATTCAACCTTGAATACCGGGCGTAAGCGGCGCGGTGACACTTTAGGCCCGCGAGCCGGTAACTTCACTGTGGCCTGCATAACAAAGCCTTGGCTCACATTAACCGGTAGGTGTTGTTCAATGCTATTGCTCACATGGACCAACCCAGGCGCTGGCCAAGGAAAGTCTTCGCTAAGCATTTGGGCTAAATGAACGCGCTGCGCTAGGCAGTATACTAAGGTGAGTGGTACTTCGCTGATAAAGCCACCAAAGGCTTGGTGATATCTTTGCAGCTGTTCTTCACTGAAAGCAACAGCTCGATAGACCCCAGCAATCTCAGACGCCGCTTCTACCGCTTCATCTTTACGCGCCACTGTAAACAGTGACCGAAAAAACATCCCCGGCAAGTTGGGCAGATTGTTAGGTTGCTCCATTTGCATTCGCTCATACCTCAGATTAAACAAGATCAACAATTATACACGATGTTAACTGCTTTGTAGGAATCTATATAGATCTTTAGTTTAGCTGAAACGAAGCTTTAAGTGCAGCGCTGAATTAATTATCGCCGTTGTCCGACTTTTTCTTGCCTTTATTGTCTTTCTGGCCCTTTTTCAGTCCGGTGCGTTGTGATTTGCGTTGTTCTTGCAGGGCTTTTTTCTCAGCAATCATTTGCTCTCTAAGTGCTTCGCGTTGTGCCTTTATTTCGTCTTCGCTTTTGCTTTTCTGAGCAGAAGACTGAGCATTTTGTGCGTATGCTGCTTGGCTAGTGAAAGCGAGTAAACCGATCACCAATACCGATGTCACGAGTATAAAACGTGTCATGATGAACCTCCGGGTTAGTGTCACTACATAGTGACGCCGTACTAAGTTGATAGCCTAGTTAAAAGCAGAGCATCGCGTTATGCAAATCAAGAAAACGTTTTTGCGTGTTCTTTACAGAGTCGTTGAGTCGCTTAAGCAGTGCTCTTCGTGCTTCAGAAGCCATCGCTTCTTATCCAAACCACCAGCGTAGCCTGTTAGGCTGCCGTCAGCACCAATAATGCGATGACAGGGAATAATTATGGCAATGGGGTTGCGGCTATTGGCCATGCCAACTGCACGTACACCTTTCGGATTTTTAATTTCACGAGCGACGTCAGCATAGCTTGCGGTTGCGCCATACTCAACGTTTTGTAGCGCATGCCAAACTTGCTGTTGAAATTGAGTGCCAACGGGCGCTAATGGTAAAGAGAAAGAGTGTCGTTGACCTTTAAAATACTCTTGCAGTTGCGCGCAGGCGGCTTGGGTGGCTGCCGAAGGATTTGAAGTTTTTGGTGGCGCAGTCGTAAAGCTAACCGCAGTTATAGTGACACCGTCGTGGCTTTGCACCACGACGGGACCAAGTGGACTAGCTATGCATTCTTCGTACATGGTTATCGCAAAATAAGTAGTGGACTATCACTATTATTTAGCATATTTGTGGTGGTACTGCCCAATAAAAACTGGCGAATACGAGAATGGCCATAGGCGCCCATGACTAAAATGTCGATATTTTGTTCACGTTGATATTGATGTAAGGCCGGTTCGATATCGCCGGACAACATCGCAGCAACTGCATTAAACCCTTGCTCTTGCAGCTGCGTAACCGCGGCAGTAAGCTTTTCTTGGTTAATAGCAGTGTCAGCGTCAACCATCACCACATGAATCGGTAGGCCTTTGAATAAGGGGCTCTGTGCAACAGCTTTAACAACCGATTGCGCAGTTTCGCTGCCGTCGAACGCAATCATAAGATTGCGTGGTGCGGTAAAGTCAGTCGGCGTTAGCAATACCGGGCGTCGCGTCGTTCTCAATACCGTTTCCAGTTGGCTCCCAACATGTTTAGGAGACGCATTTGCAGCACTACTTTCCTCACCCCGCAGTCCCATGACTACAAGCCGTGTTTCTGCTTCCATTTCGACCAAGGTTTGAGCCAAGTCACCGTGGCGTTGACGTAGGCTTATCGACTCGACATCAGCGGTGGCAGCTCGAGATTGAGCTGCTTCCAATAAATGATGCCCTTGCTGAAGAGCTAACTTACTGCGTTTCTCATCGAGTTCAGCAAGTTCTTCTAGCAAGAATTCACGACTACCTAACCCTATAGTACCGGTGACATCAGCCACTACGGGGTAGCGGCTGGAATCAAGTACATGGAGTAACATCAGCGGTGCCGACAGTTGTTGACTAGCCCATACTGAATAATCGCACACGGCAGGGGTAGATTGGCTTCCGTCAATACAGGCAACTACGTGTGTCATGGCTCTTCTCCTTAGTGCCCCATTATATTATCGGCACTCGATTTATCGTGAACTCCAAAGCGGTCTACGATAGTAGCACTAGCTTCGTTTAAGCCACGTACCTCAACGGTTGCACCGTCACGACGGTATTTAATGACAACCTTGTCGAGTGCTGAAACTGCAGTAACATCCCAAAAATGCGCTTTATGTAAGTCTATAACAACATGATCGAGCGCTTCTTTAAAGTCGAATGAGTCAACAAACTTATCCGCAGAACTAAAGAATACCTGTCCAATCACTTCATAGGTACGGGTATTGCCTTCTGGGTTAATGGATGACTTAACCAGCATGTAATGGCCAATTTTGTTGGCGAAAAACATCGCTGCAAGCAAAACACCAACACCAACACCAAGCGCGAGGTTATGAGTGGCCACCACCACAGCTACAGTAGCTAACATAACAATATTGGTAGAAAGAGGCAGCTTTCTTAGGTTTCTAATGGAATCCCAGCTGAAAGTACCAATAGACACCATGATCATGACCGCCACTAACGCAGCCATAGGAATAATGGTTAGCCATTCGTCGAGCACCAAAATCATAACCATTAAGAAGCTACCGGCTACGAAGGTAGATAAGCGAGTACGGCCGCCAGATTTTACGTTGATGACAGACTGACCAATCATGGCACAACCAGCCATGCCGCCCATTAAACCGGCACCAATGTTGGCGATACCTTGACCGCGACACTCTTTGTTTTTATCACTTTCAGTGTCGGTTAAGTCGTCAACAATAGTTGCAGTCATCAAGGACTCTAACAAACCAACCACCGCCAAAGCTGCAGAGTATGGGAAGATTATCTTTAAAGTTTCTAAGGTTAACGGGACATCAGGCCATAAGAATATTGGCAGCGTATCTGGTAATTGGCCCATGTCGCCAACGGTGCGAATATCTAAGTTTAGAAGTACCGCAACAATGGTTAGCGAGACAATACAGACCAATGGCGATGGTATTAAACGGCCGATCACAGGTACATATGGGAACAAGTAGATGATACCTAGCCCAGCTGCAGTCATGGCATATACGTGCCATGTTACGTTGGTGAGCTCAGGTAGCTGTGCCATAAAAATTAGAATAGCGAGTGCGTTTACAAAGCCGGTGACGACCGAGCGAGAAACAAATCGCATTAAAGAGCCTAGTTTCAGCATACCCATGATGATTTGCAGTACACCGGTAAGTAGGGTGGCTGCGAGCAGGTACTCAAGGCCATAATCTTTGACTAGTGTGACCATGAGCAGCGCCATAGCGCCAGTCGCAGCACTGATCATGCCAGGTCGACCACCAACAAAGGCAATGATGACCGCGATACAAAATGATGCGTATAAACCAATTTTAGGGTCTACACCAGCAATGATAGAGAAGGCGATGGCTTCAGGAATGAGGGCAAGTGCCACTACAATACCTGCCAAGACATCACCACGCAGGTTTGAAAACCAGTTTTGGTGCAATGATTTAAGCATTAACATTCACTTCTAGATTATTAGTGGGGAATAGGCAACAGTTTAGTTGAGGGCGCAAATTTTACATGAATAGCGCGCAAAAATGAATCAAAGCCCGGATTTAGTTACCAAACAGCATTTCTACTTCAAAACCAACCAGCCAACGAGGCTTGCGTACTTCTTCAATAGTTTCACGAGGCCAATGCAGACCAACCCAGGTTTGAAAGTACAACCAGTCTCGTGAATAGCGGCTGCGATGCAGAGCACGAACACCATAATCTTGTAATGGAATGGCTTCTTTGGTTTCGCCATACCACCACACTTCACCGCCAATAGCGCGTTCATGATGATACATGTAGTAGAGCTTTTCGGAGAAGTGCCAGCGCACACCTTCGGTACGTTCAGCAAAGGTGCCGCGAACCCATGCTTTATTGAACCAGTGGTCGCTTATGGCGGTATCAAACGAGAAGGTTTGTGATACACCAAAACCGTCACTATCACGCCAAAACGCGACCGACTGAACACGCAGCTCGGTATCTTCGGTGATAATGGTTTCGTAGCGATAGCGCGCGCGCACATAGGGGTCCATTTTAATCCCGCCACGAATACCGGCACCAAACGAGAGATTGTGATGGTCTTTGACATAGGGGTCAAAACCAAGACCGAGCATCCATTCTTCATCGGAACGGTCGCGACGAATCACCGATGGGCGCGTAGTTTGTGTATCGTTGATGAAGTCATCAAAGGTGCCACGTCCAATGATCGCTGAAAAGCGTCGTTTGGCATGAGGGAATACTACTTTCGCACGAAAGCTTGAGTCGAGAGAAAAGCCATCGTGTTCATCCCATTCGGGGGTGATGGTTAAGCTCCCACTCGCAGTGTTGTAGGCATCGGGATCGATTTCATCGGCAAATAAAGAATCGATCCAGCGCGCCGACGCATTGACCGTGTCGGTAACGCCTTCGCGAAATTCATCAATGAGAGGGGGGTCCTCTTTTTGTGATGAATCTTTAGAAGTATCTTGCGCATAAGAAGTCGATATCATGCTCGCGAATATTAATACCAAGCACGATGGGTATTTAAGCATCCTACCTCCTTCCTTCATTATCCTATTGAAGATACAAGGAAAGAGGCAGTCTCGCTAGTGGAAATGTTAAATACTTACACGTTTATAACTACGGTACTCTGGTGTCCAGAAATTCGCTTCAATCGCTTCTAACAAGGCTTCGTCAGAGACTTCTAGTGCCAAGTTTTGCTCTTGAGCTACTTTGGCCACGGCAAAGGCAATTTTTCTGCTCACACTAGCAATGTCAGTAATGGCGGGTAGTAGATGCTCGCCTTCACCTTTAACGCGTGGTGATTCAGCTGCCAACGTATTACTTGCGGCAATTAACATCTCATCGGAGATCGAGCGAGCTTTGACTGCCAATACCCCTAAGCCAATTCCTGGGAATATATAGCTGTTGTTGCATTGTGCGATAGGGAAGGCTTTGCCTTTATACTTAATCGGCTCGAACGGGCTGCCGGTGGCAATGATAGCCTGACCGTCGGTCCACTCGATAACGTGTGCAGGGTGAGCTTCAATTTGTCGCGATGGGTTCGACAACGGAAACACGATAGGTTGCTCAGTATATTGATGCATGGCACGTATTACTTGCTCGGTGAACAAGCCTGGTTGTCCCGAAACACCAATAAGAATACTCGGCTTAGCACAATGAACCACATCCAGTAATGAGGCATAGTCACCGCTATGCTGCCAGCCTTCTAAGTTTTCTTTCGATTGCACTAGTGCTTGTTGGAAATCACGCAAGCCTTCCATGCCTTCGGTCAGCAGCCCAAAACGGTCAACCATAAACAACTGACGACGAGCTTCCTCTTCACTCAAACCTTCGGCAACCATTTGCAGAATGATTTGCTCAGCAATACCACAACCAGCAGAACCCGCGCCAACAAAAGCGACCTTTTGATCGCGCAAGCGCACGCCTTTAGCGCTACAAGCTGCCAGCAACGTACCTACGGTGACTGCTGCCGTACCTTGAATATCATCGTTGAAGCAACAAAAGTCGTCACGGTATTTGCGCAAAATTGGCATCGCATTTGGCTGTGCAAAGTCTTCAAACTGAATCAAGGCATCTGGCCAGCGACGGCGCGCTGCATGCATAAAGCGGTCGATGAAGTCGTTGTATTCATCTTGTTCAATACGCTTATGGCGGGCACCCATGTACATAGGGTCATTGAGTAATTTTTCGTTGTTGGTACCAACGTCAAGGCAAATGGGCATGGTATACGCAGGGCTGATACCACCACAGGCGGTATACAAGCTCAACTTACCAATTGGAATACCCATACCACCGATACCTTGGTCGCCTAAACCAAGAATGCGTTCACCATCGGTAACGACAATAACCTTAACTTTTTGTTTGGTAGCATTACGCAAAATATCGTCAATATGGTCGCGATCTTCATACGAGATAAATAGCCCACGAGCGCTGCGATAAATATCCGAAAACTGTTCGCAAGCATCGCCTACAGTCGGGGTGTAGATGATCGGGAGCATTTCTTCGAGGTGCTCGGTTAACAAGCGATAAAATAGGGTTTCGTTATTATCTTGAATGGCGCGTAAATAGATATGCTTGTTAATGGCTTCATCGAAGCTCGAGTACTGCAAGTAACAGCGTTGTACTTGTTCGTCGATAGTTTCATAGCGCGGAGGCAGCAACCCCGTCAGGTTAAAAGCAGCACGCTCTTCACGCGTAAAGGCGCTACTCTTGTTCAACAATGGGGTTTCTAACAGATTCGGTCCTGCATAAGGAATATACAGCGGATTCTTCATTGAATCATTCTCCTAGCACGCTAATAGTTATGTTTTCGGATCGTTTATTATTGCAGAAAACGCCGCGTCTAGCAGCGTAAATACAATTGATGGTATTAAATATGAGTTGATCGGCGTCACCCAGGCGCGATTACGGAAATATTTGTTGGCCAGGGTTCATGAGTATCCAACTAGTCAGAATGTACTTATCGTTGGAGACCGGCACCGTACCTCGGTGGGTATGAGTGAAATAGCCAGGGGCAATCACCATGCGGCCTTGCTTTGGCTTTATGCTTTTATTTTGATAGTAAAAGTCGGTGGAACCACCTTGTTCGACATCATTCAAATAAAACATAAAGAGCAAACTGCGATGTAGAGCTTCGACACTATTTTTCTCTGGAAAAACTTCACAATGCCAGTAGTTATAGTTGCCTTTGTTGGCTAGGTATTTCTGTGCTTGAATCGGACCCAGTCGATAGAGAAGCTGCATAAAGGCTTCTTCATTGCCGGCACCAACTTCGTCGAAGTTTTCGTGAGTTAGGTTGGTGGGCTCACCAGTTTTGGGATGGCGAACTTTTAATGCGATAGGGGCAATGAGCGCAAAGCGATACTTTTTAAAATATTCGAGTGCATGCTTGCGAGTGGCAGCGGTGATGATTTTTAATTGCTCAGCGTATTCAGCATGAGAGTTTAAGTATAAATCTTCACTCACTTTCTTCTCTAAATCGACGCCACCACCAGTGCGACCCTGCTGGCGATGTGAGCTATTATCAAAGGTTTCGATGAAATTTTGACAAAACTCCGGTGCAAGCGCGTTATCGTAAACCTCTATAAAATCAGTCGTCACAATCGTCACCACCTTTAAAGTCTTCAAGCTTAAGTGCTTGTTCAATTGAATGTTTTAGCACAGGCACGTGTGAGCATTCAATGGTTTTTACCGCACTTAGCAACGTCAACTTACCCTTTCGCGCATAAGTTAATAGTGGCGTTAACGAATCTGGGTGTGCTTCTAACTCAGCAAAGTATTGTTGGACAAAGGTTTCATAATCAATGCTTTGCTGATGAAAGCGCTTGCGCAGCGCATTCGAGGGGCTGGCATCCTTGCACCAGTCGTCGAGACCTAGATCGATCTTTTTAATTCCTCTAGGCCACAACCTGTCCACCAATACGCGAGTACCGTCGTCACTCGATGGTTTATCGTAAACGCGTTTTAGCTCTATTTGGTAGCTTTGCCCCATGATAATTGCCGTTACTTCGGTTGCGCTTGGTTCACCGCAATGATCTCTACACTACGAACGGTGCCATTGAGTGGCCATTCGATGGTTTGACCTTTGGTTAAACCAATTAAGGCACTGCCAACAGGTGCAAATATCGAGATACCATCAGCATACTCAGTCAGCTCATGTGGGTAACACAGAGTCTTGGTAAACTCTTTGCCGACTTCGATAATTCTGAAGGAAACTTGTGAACCCATAGCGATTACATCGGTCGGTAATTCACTATGTTTAACTATATTTGCGCGAGCCAGTTCATCTTCGAGGTTTTCAACCTGCGAGCTAACGTTCGCCATTTTCTCGATATAGTCTTCAATTTTAGCGACATCTGCGGCGCTCAATACAATTTCAGGTTTGTTTTGCATCATCTACTCCACAACTCAGCCCCTTTTGTTGGGGTGCTAAGTGTCATCAATATAAACAGGATAAATTAAGATTAAAAAAAAAGCGTCAACAAGCGAGCCGGATACTGATCAGCACCCGGCAGATATTGGAAATGTGAGCGCAGTGCTCATGATTCGATAATTATATTTGAACATACTCTCAGTATTGATGAACTTGCGACTAAGGTCAATCAGGAAAATTAACATTCACTCAGTTACCTATGTACACATTTGTCGTTACATTTTCAGAATTGACATTAAGGCGACTTCAGCGAATGATTGACTAGTTTACCACCAATAATAAAAAGCGAATCAATGTTATGAAAAAGACTCTACTCGCAGTTGCGCTTTTAAGCGCGCCAGCACTTGCCGATGAAGGCATGTGGATGCCACAGCAGTTACCTGAAATTGCTTCCCAGCTAAAAGCGGCAGGGTTGCAGCTTGATCCACAAGATTTAACTGAGCTGACGGAGTTCCCAATGGGAGCCATTGTTAGTTTGGGAGGATGCTCAGCATCTTTCGTCTCACCACAAGGCTTAGTGGCAACCAACCATCACTGTGTGTATCACAGCATTGCCTATAACTCGACGCCCGAAAATGATCTTCTAACCAATGGTTTTTTAGCACAGTCATTGAGTGATGAAGTCGCCGCTGCTCCTGGTAGCCGAATTTTTGTAACCAAGGCCGTTGATAATGTTACTGATCAAGTCATCGATGCGGCGACACAAAAATTAAGCGGTAAAGCACGAGTGGACGCAATTGAGCGCAATGAAAAAGCAATTGTGGCTCAATGTGAAGCTGACGAAGGTCACCGTTGTACTGTTGCCTCTTATTATGGCGGCCTAGAGTTCTATCTTATTAAGCAGCTAGAAATAAAAGATGTTCGTTTAGTGCATGCGCCAGCAGAGGGCGTAGGTAAATTTGGTGGTGATACCGATAACTGGATGTGGCCGCGTCAAACCGGTGATTACAGTTTTTACCGTGCTTACGTAAGCCCAGAAGGAAAGTCAGCCGATTACTCTGAAGATAATGTGCCTTACCAACCTGAGCATCATATTAAAATTGCTAAGCAACCACTCATGGACGGTGATTTCGTGATGGCACTGGGTTATCCAGGGCGTACTAACCGTCATCGCTTACCTTCAGAGGTGTTAAACACCTTTGAGTGGAGCTACCCAAATACCGTTTCGCGCTTTAAGCAAACGTTGGATATTATTGCCGAGCAAACTGCGGATAATAAAGACGCTGAGTTGAAGTATGCGAGCCGCGTGGCGGGCTTAAACAACTACATGAAAAACCGCCAAGGCATGCTTGATAGTTATGCCGATAGTGATTTGCTCGCTCGCAAACAGGCCGAGCATGAAGCTCTGAAACAGTGGGTGAATAGCAGTCGTAAAAATCGTGCCGCCTATGCGGATGACTTAGAGGCAATCGAGCGCTTATTAAAAGCGAGCCAAGAACGCGCCCGTAAAGACTATGCGTTAGCAGTAGCAACCCCACGCTTATTGAGCATGGCGCGCACTTTATACCGCTTAAGTCATGAGCAAACTAAGCCTAATGCAGAGCGCAAGTCTGGCTATCAAGAACGTGACTTACCACGCTTTAATGCTTATGTTGCAGGCTTGGATCGTAGTTTTGATGTTGCTGTAGAAAAAGCAATCGACTTGCACTTTTTAACAGCATACCTTGCTCAGCCTAAGGCACAACGCAATGCTGAATTCGATGCGGCGCTTGGCTTGCAAGATAAAATGACGGCTGCGCAGTTGAGTAAAAAAATCGAGGACTGGTATGCGGCAACGAGCTTAACTAGTGCTGATGCTCGTACGGCTTTACTGACGCAAACACCAGAACAGATTGCTAACAGTGACGACCCGTTCTTGCGGGCGGCCGCTGCCTTGTGGCAACACGATCAAGCGCAAGAAGCAAAAGCCGAAGAGCATGCAGGTTTAGTGCAAGAGGCTTATGCCAGTTACATGCAAGCAAAAATTGCCTACATGAAGTCACAAGGCAAAGCCGTATACCCTGATGCGAATAGCACATTGCGTGTTACTTACGGTAACGTAAAAGGCCGTGGTCATGGAAATGAAGATGGCACTGCCTGGACACCATTTACCACGTTACGTGGTATTACTGCAAAAGCGACCGGTGAAGGCGAATTTAATGCACCGCAAGCGCAGCTGGATGCTATTGAAGCTAAAAACTATGGCGATTATTACACCGAGTCGGTGCAATCAGTGCCAGTTAACTTTCTAGCAACTTTGGATATCACTGGCGGCAACTCAGGCTCGGCCGTGCTAAACGGCAAAGCGGAGCTCGTTGGCTTAGCTTTTGATGGAACTTTAGATTCGATTATTTCGGATTGGGATTTCAACCTTGAAAATACCCGTTCCATTCAAGTGGATTCCCGCTTCATGCTGTGGCAAATGGATGTGGTAGATAATGCCGATAACTTACTTCGTGAGCTCGGTATAAAATAATTAGCTAGCAGCAATAAAAAAGGCCGCTGTGTTTTCACAGCGGCCTTTTTAATTGGGATTATTTTTTTAGCAATAAAGCTAAGGCTTCATCGTTCACAGGAATCGATTGGTTGTTTAACACGACCACACCATGAGAACCGTCGAGATAGAACCCGACAAAGCTACTAAAACCTCCAGTTTGCCCATTATGCCAGGCATAAGCTCGTTGCTTGGTGTCAAAGCTTAACACCCAGCCCATGGTTTGTTCACAGCAGGTACTAATGCGATGGCGAGGCTTTAACATGGCTGCCACCATCGGGTCACCTTTCCCTGCCTTTTTCATCAGACCTTGAATATACAGGCTAATGTCATGAGTGGAAGCGACGACCGCACCGGCACCAGCAAGGCTGTCAAACGTCCAATGCGATACTTTTTGGCTCGCTGCATTATAGCCATCAGCTAAGTTTGCATTAGGTTCAACATCGCTGAGCGCTAGAAAGCTATGGGTCATAGCGAGCGGCGTAAAAATATATTGCTTAAACAAATCTGCAACGGTGGTTCCATTCGCTTTTGCTAAGGCTTGGGCTAAAACTCCATAGCCAAAGTTGGAGTACTCATAGGTTGTAGGCGTAAGCTCTACAGCTGCAAGAGCCGCTTCAATTTGTTCAAGACTGTAGTGTTGGTATGGATTCTGAGGGTTGGCGTCGGCCAGCAAGTTAGCTGGCAGTCGTGGCAGCCCACTGGTATGGGTTGATAGCGTATCGAACGTCAGTGCAGCGGGCGCCGCGGCGATATAGTCAGCAATAGGTGTGCTTAAGCTCACCTGTTCAGCTTGCACCATCTGTGCGAGCGCATAACCCACCATGGTTTTGGTTACCGAGCCAATTTCATACAGCGTACTGGCATCGTGGTCACCATAAAAACGGACCGAAATATTGTCTGGTGAAATAATGGCGACAGCGCCACCATGCTTACCCAGTTTAGGGTTGTAGTTAATGGCTTGGTTATCCGCTTGAGGCTTATTTAGCGTGAGCGAGTACCGCTTGCCTTGTGTAAAGGTGCCGACATAAGCACTTTCTTTAACCTTGCCGTCAAAGCTGGCGTTAATGAACGGTGAATTAAAGCGCAGCGTATCATCAGTTATGGTGAAGTCGCTTGTAGGAATGCCGTAACTTTGTTGAGCAGGACTATCCAGGGTGGCCAAAAAGCCAAATGCGGTGGCGGCTACGTTGAGTACTAGCGGTAAGGTGGAATCCGCAGTAACTTCTAAGCGCCCACGGTATGCACCTTCATAGTGTAAGCGAGCAATACCCACGTCATCTAGACGATAAAATGTAAGCGGTTTCGTTGCGCCTTGGGTGAAGCTGCCGACAATGGTGTTGTCTTTCAAGGTTCCGTTAAAACTAAAGTTGGCAGCGGCATTCTTAAAGGCCACTTGGTTGCCGTCAATGCGCTGGTAGCTCAAACGTTGATCAAACATGCCCTGATTAGGGCTGTCGAAGGTGATTCTATTTTCACGGATGGTGATTCCGAGCACCAGCTTAACGCCAGGTTGAACTTCATGTTCTGCTCGCCAGATTCCATCTATAGATTCTTGAGCGGTCGCGGGCTGCGTGCAGAGAAGCAGTAAGCCCAGACATAGCAACACATGCTTTATTTTATCTGTTATTGGCATGGATTAACGTCCCTATACAAATATTTATCAAATATGAAGTATAGACAATGTTGTACCACTCACAGACAAAAATCGAGCATTATTTAGCCGGTATAGGCTCCCATAGCTCAATAGGATTTCCTTCGGGGTCATAAAGACGAGCAAAGCGACCGTTCGGATACACTTCAGGATCGACCTTAACCTCAATGCCAGCATCCTGTAATTGGCTGACCATGGCGTCAAGGTTATGCACACGAAAGTTAATCATCCACTGTTGGCTCTCGCGACCAAAGTACTCGGTGTTCTCGCTAAACGGAGCAAATACGGTGGCGCCTGCCTCTTGCTGCCAAGGCTCAACATCATAAGTGGTTGGGGTTTTATTTACGCCGAGGTGTTCTTCATACCAAGCTGCGAGTGCGCTTGGATCTGCGGCTTTAAAAAACACACCACCGACTCCTGCTACACGTTCTTTTGCCTGTACGGGTTGCTGCATAATGACTATTCCTATAATTAAGAAAAATCCTAAAGCTACATGTAATGGTCGCATGGTGTGTCCTTATGAGGGTTAAGTTACTACCTTAGCGTAACAAACTCTTCTGCGGAAGTTGGGTGTAAGGCAACGGTTGCATCAAAATCGGCTTTGGTTGCGCCCATCTTCATGGCAACTGCGAATCCTTGTAGCACTTCATCCATACCTTCACCGATACCATGAATACCAATTACGCGCTCTTCTGGTCCAGTACATACGAGTTTAAAAGTGCTTAACGCACGGTGTGGCGTAATAGCGTTGTACATCGCGGCAAACTGCGAGCGGTAAACAGTTACGTCATCGCCATGCAGCTCACGAGCTTCCGCTTCGGTTAAACCAAGGGTACCAATAGGTGGGTGGCTAAAGACGATGGTCGGTATTTGACTGTAGTCCATGTGCGCATCTGACAAGTCAGGATTGAACAGACGTTCAGCTAGTAAGCGGCCGGCTTTGATTGCTACCGGTGTTAACTGGGCCTCGCCGGTGATATCACCTACGGCATAAATACCCGGCACATTGGTGTTTTGATACTTGTCGGTGCGAATAAAGCCTTGTTCATCAGCTTTTACGCCAGCTGCTTCAAGATTAATACTATCGGTAGCAGGCTCACGACCAATGGCCCAAACCAAGCAATCCACATCGCTAATGGTGTCACCATTTTCAGCGCGAATGGTCAGGTTGCCATCGTCTTGCTTCACAACATCTTTGATGATGCAGCCGGTGTGGAGCTGCGGGCCATCTTGTGCGATACGCTCAAGTAGGGCGTCAGTTAAATCTTTATCGAAGTAACGCAATGGGCGATCACCACGAACCATCAAATGCGCATCTGAACCTAGTGCATGCAAGACGCCTGCAATTTCTACGGCAATATAACCGGCGCCGACGACTACTGCTTTTTTAGGGCGTTCGGTCAGGGCAAAGAAACCATCTGAATCCATACCGAACTCGGCGCCTGGAACGTTAGGAATCGACGGGCGACCACCAACAGCGATGGTAATATGGTCGGCCGTAATACGCTCGCCATTTACTTCAACGGTACGCTCATCAACAAAAGTGGCAAAGCCATCAATATAGTCGACGCCATTGCTTTCAAAACCACGAGCATAAGCACCGTGAATACGGTTGATGTAGGCTTCACGGTTTTTGACTAAAGTACCCCAGTCGAATTCATTTTGCTGTAAGTTAAATCCGTATGCTTCACTATATTTAATCGCCTCGGCGATGTGTGCACCGTACCACATTACTTTTTTGGGTACGCAACCAACGTTGACACAGGTGCCTCCGACTACTTTTGCCTCAATGACAGCAGCTTTTGCACCGCGAATAGCCGCACGGTTTGCGGACGCGATGCCACCACTGCCGGCGCCGATAGACAAATAATCATAATGTCGGGTCATGTGTTGTACTCCTGTTACATGCTATGGTGCTTTTGCACTTAGTTTAATAAAGCTATGATCGCTGAAAATCCACCAAGGTGCAATCTGCGAGCCCGCTTAACTTGCTAAATATAGGCGCAAAATAACGATGAGCCTCATCTATCAAATCAATCGTAGTCAACGTCGGCGTACACTTGCTATAAAAATCACGCGCGGTGAAGTTGTCGTGCAAGCACCGTCGTTCATGGCTGAGCAGGATATCCACGGCTTTGTTATGGCGAAGCGTGCCTGGATTGAGAAGCACCAACAAAAGCAACAGCAGCAATTGGCAAGTTTGCCGCAGCGTAGTTGGCAAGCAGGAGAACGTTGGCGTTGGCTTGGCGAGCCTATGCAACTTGAAGTACAACAAGGTACGCGCAAAAAAGTTTGGCGTGATGGCGAGAAGCTGCACGCCGTTATCACCAAGCGTAGTCACCCAGATAAAGAACCGCGCCAAATAATCATTGATTGGTATAAGCAGCAGGCGCTAATTTGGCTCGATAAGTTTTTTACACGGTGGCCAAAAGAGCATGGGTTGAACCCTGCTGGTTGGAAACTGGCAAACTTCACCAGCAAATGGGGCCACTGCACCCGCGGTGGGCAGCTAAGTTTTACTTGGAAATTGTGGGTTGCGCCTGAGTGGGTGGTTGAGAACGTGGTGATTCACGAGCTGTGTCACTTACGTGAGTTTAATCATAGCCCGGCGTTTTGGGCCTTGGTTGCCAAGCATTCGGCAACGTATAAAGAGGCTGAATTATGGCTTCGTCAGCACGGCCTCACCGTGCTGAATCGAAACTTTATTGACTATGCAGAAGCGGATTAACGGCCACCGGCGGGTAGGTTTTCCTTTAAGAACTCTGCCATCATGGTGCGTAAATGTTGAGTCGTTCCTTCACCTTCACGAATACCATGGGTACGGTTCGGGTACGCAAAGAAATCGAACTGTTTACCGTGCTTAATGAGTTCGTTAACTAAGCGTTCAGAACCTTGGAAATGAACGTTGTCATCACCAGTACCGTGCACTAATAGTAACTGACCTTGTAAATTTGCAGCGTGCGTAATAGCTGAGGTTTCGCGATAGCTTGCTGCGGCTTCAGGTAACAAGCCTGAATAGCGTTCTTGGTAAATCGTATCGTATAAAGTTAAGTCAGGAACTGGTGCCAAGGCCATGCCTACGTGAAACGCATCCGGGTAGCGAAACATCGCATTCAAAGTTTGTGAACCACCGCCACTGTGGCCCCACATGCCGACACGATCAGCATCGATAAAATCCCATCGCTTTAGCATTGCTTGTAACGCGTCGTATTGATCGCGAACCGTGATCACGCCCAAGTTCTTATAAATAGAACGACGCCAGTCATAACCACGTGGAGTACGGGTGCCACGGTTATCCACAGAAGCAACGATGTAGCCTTGCTGGGTTAGGTAGGTATGAAACAAAAGCCTCTCTCCCTCCCAGCGATTAGCTACGGTTTGTCCCCATGGCTCACCATAAACATAGAATAAAATAGGGTACTTTTTACGAGGATCAAAATCAGTGGGCTTCATCAAGTAGCCATCTAGCATCAAGCCATCGCGTGCTGGAACTTGGAAAAACTCAAATTCACCGCGCGACAATTCATCGAAACGCTGTTGCGCTTGCTGGTTGGTTTTAATGACTCGTATAGAGCGGTGGTCAGGTAAGGTCACCATGTCTACGATAGGCATCGTATTTACGTCAGAGAAAGTATGCACTGCATACTTGGCATCTGCCGATAACTGATAAGCATGGGTGCCCGGTTGGCTTGGCGTGAGGCGTTCAAGTTTGCCGCTGCCGTCTAGGCTGGCGCGGAATAAGTAACGCTCAAGAGGCGAGTCTGGAGAAGCAATAAAATATACCCAACCGTTCTGCTCATTGATTTGTAGAACTTCGATTACATCCCAGTTGCCACGAGTAATCGCACTAACTCGGCCCGTGTCTTTTTGGACCACGTAAATATGGCGGAAGCCACTACGCTCACTTAACCAGGTGAACGCACTACCGGCCCGAATAAACTCAAGGTCATCAACGTATTCAGCCCAGCTTTCTGTAGTTTCAGATAATAGCTGGCGCACCTTGCCACTATTGATATCGGCTAAAAATGCTTTATTGACGGCTTGTGAACGTGGCATTTGTTGAATCAATAGCTGCGAATTATTTCCTGCCCACTGCATACGAACCAAGTAATGCTGACGCGGGTCACCTGGCATTTTCATCCAAGTGGTATTGCCACCACTGCTCGAAACTACACCGATGCGCATGCTGGCGTTAGTTTCGCCAACCTTGGGGTAAGGAAACTCTTTCAGCGTAGGGTACAACGCATCGGTATTATTGATCATGGTAAATACCGGCGTGCCCTTGGTATCTAACTGCCAATAGGCGATATGCTTGCCATCAGGGCTCCAACGAAAGCCGTCACGAAGGCTAAATTCTTCTTCGTTTACCCAATCAAAGGTACCGTTGACAATGGTGTCATTACCGTCTTGGGTTAACGCTGTAATACGAGAGTTATTAAGCTGCTCAACGTAGATATTGTTGTTCATCACATAAGCAACACGGGTTGCTTGCGGGTTGAACTTTGCAAATTGCAGGGTGGAAGGTTTGGCGTTGCCACCAAGCTTTTGTAGGTTTTTATTGGTTAAATTGAAGACCCAGTAATCACCTAGCGTATGAGTACGCCATGAACGCTTGGTATTAGTGAAAATAAGTAACTTAGAACCATCATCAGACCAGCTGTAGTTCGCCACCTGCAGTGGTGAGTCTTGGTCATTGGGGCGTAAATTATCCGCGTTTACGAGAATGGTGCGCGCTTGGGTTTCCGGGTGGTAACGAACGATATCGTGCCCGCCGTTGTCGTTCGGCTCAAGTACGGTATAACCGCTACCATCAGCTAACCAACGCGTGGGGCCCACGCCGCGGGCGCTGTAGGTTTGTTCGCCATACAATTCATTGAATGTAACTTGCCCTTCGCCGGCCTTTTTAGTCGGTGCTTGATGACCATTTACACCTGGTAAGGTGCTACAGCCAGAAATAAAAAGGACTGCGGTAACGCCTGTAATGGCATGACGTAGCCAAGTTCCTGGTTGATTATTCATGATGATTCCTTGTTACTGGATTTGCGGCGGCCTTGATAAACCGCTACTTGAACCCTACATCTAAGTAGTAGATACATTAATGCATTATTCAAGAGGATGCTTCATGAGTCAAAACCCTTTGCTCAGCGATTACCATTTACCCCCGTTTTCGGCCATTAAACCAGAACATATTGTTCCAGCAATTCAACAGCGTATTGCTGATTGTAAGGCGACCATTGATGAGGTGTTAGCAACAGAGGCTGATCATTGGGATGAGTTGGTGGCGCCCCTGGAGCAGGTGGATGACTTGCTTGAACGCAGCTGGTCACCGGTATCGCACCTTAATGCAGTGGTCAGTTCCGCTGAGATTCGGCAGGCTCATGACGAGTGTTTGCCATTGCTGGCTGAGTATGGAACTTATGTAGGACAGCATCAAGGACTATACAACGCTTTTAAAAAAATACAGGAAAGCGCTGGCTTTGCAGAGTTATCAGAAGCGCAGCAGAAAGTAGTGACCGATACCTTGCGTGATTTCAAATTATCGGGCGTGGCGCTACCAGAGGATAAAAAACAGCGTTATGCAGAAATCCAAACGCGGTTATCCGATTTATCTTCGCAATTTAGCAATAACCTGCTCGACGCGACCGATAGCTGGCATTACCTCGTTACTGATAAGTCTGAATTAGCTGGCTTACCTGAAAGCGCGATTGCTGCCGCTAAGGCCATGGCTGAAGAACATAGTCAAACAGGCTGGCGCTTTAGCTTGGATATCCCTAGCTACTTGCCGGTGATGACCTACGCTGATAGCAGTGAGTTGCGCCGCACACTGTATGAAGCTTTTACGACTCGCGCTTCTGATCAAGGCCCTCAAGCGGGTCAATATGACAACAGTGCAATCATGGATGAAACCTTGGCTTTACGCCATGAATTGGCGCAACTGCTGGGCTTTGCCAACTACGCTGAATTGTCGCTAACCACAAAAATGGCGGAGTCGCCGGCACAGGTGGAAGGCTTCCTTAATGATTTGGCGACTCATTCGTTGCCGCAAGCAAAACAAGACTATGAAGCCGTTGTAGCCTTTGCTCGCGATCACTTAGACATGGCAACGATTGAAGCTTGGGATGTCGCTTATGTTAGCGAGAAGCTCAAGCAAGAAAAATATGCAGTTTCAGATGAGCAATTACGCCCGTACTTCCCTGAGCAGCAAGTAGTAAGTGGGTTATTCAAAGTCGTAGAAACCTTATTCGGCCTGCGTATCGAAGAGCAAACCGACGTAGAGCGCTGGCACGAGCATGTGCGCTACTTTGTGATCACTGACAAGCATGGTGTAACCCGCGGTAGCTTCTTCCTCGATCTTTATGCGCGCCAAGGCAAGCGCGGCGGTGCTTGGATGGCCGAATGTGCGGTGCGCCGAATTACAGCAACGCAAGAGTTGCAACTTCCGGTAGCTTATTTGACCTGTAACTTTAATAAACCGGTCGGCGATCAGCCGGCGCTGTTCACTCACGATGAAGTGGTCACTTTATTCCATGAGTTTGGTCATGGCTTGCATCACATGTTAACCAAAATAGATGTGGCGGGTGTGTCGGGTATTAACGGTGTGGCATGGGATGCGGTAGAGCTACCATCACAGTTTTTAGAAAACTGGTGCTGGGAACCTGAAGCACTAGCGATGATCTCCGGTCATTTTGAAACGGGTGAACCATTGCCAGAAGATTTACTGAGCAACATGCTCGCCGCACGAAATTTCCAGTCGGCCATGCAGATGGTGCGTCAGCTTGAGTTCAGTTTATTTGATTTACGTATTCATCAAAACTATCAGCCAGAGCACGGCAGTCAGGTTCAACAGATATTGGATCAGGTTCGTGCCGAAGTTGCGGTACGCTTGCCGCCAAAGTACAACCGTTTTCAGCATAGCTTTGGGCATATTTTTGCCGGTGGTTATGCAGCCGGGTACTATAGCTATAAGTGGGCTGAAGTGTTGTCCGCAGATGCTTATTCGCGCTTTGAGGACGAAGGCATATTTAACCAAGAAACCGGATTGCACTTCTTAGAAGCGATACTTGAGCGCGGTGGTTCGCGTGATGCAATGACGTTATTTAAAGAGTTTCGTGGACGAGAGCCAAAAGTAGATGCGTTACTGCGGCATTCGGGGATTGTTGTGGCTGGTTAAGCAACCACCATCTTTACGACGAGAACTAATGCCAAGACAAAAGAGATAGCAAAGATAGCGCCAACGATGATGTAGGTTAACGGATTACCATGACCAAAGTCACGTTGGCGATTCGCTTCGCTTTGTACCCCGAATAGGGCGGCGAGAACACTGGCGATAACTGACAAAATTCCTTGTTTGCGCGAGTTATCCATAGCTACCGTTAGCGAACCGGATTATTGAATTCTTTCGATTTACTAGAATCGAATAGCAATTCAAACAAATCGAGAAAGTGGAATTGAGCGGAACGGCTTTTACCGCTAAACCAAGATAGCCACGAAACTTCATCTTCTTCGATAGCGCATACGTCAGCAACGATTTCTTTATTTTGCTTAGCCAACAACTCTGCGCATTCTTGCGTATAGTTTTTTGCTTCAGCTTGCCACGCAGGAACCAGCGCAGCTGCGCTTAGAAACATGCCTATAGCTATAATGAAAGTCGTGAAACGTATGTTCATGGCTGACACTCGGTTAATAATTGAGCTACTAAAATAGCAGGATATCTCCTCTAGTGCCAATACTCTTGTCGTATATTTTTGACTGCTAAGCCAATAAAGCTCTGTTACACTATGCCGAATTTTAGAAATCTGAGGTGACTATGTCTGATTACCTAATAGCTCCATCGATACTATCTGCTGACTTTGCTCGCTTAGGCGAGGACGTTGAACGTGTTTTGGCAGCGGGTGCAGATGTGGTGCACTTTGATGTTATGGACAACCACTTTGTACCTAACTTAACGATAGGCCCCATGGTTTGTAAGGCATTAAGAGACTATGGAATTAGCGCACCTATTGATGTGCATTTAATGGTGCAACCGGTCGATAAAATGATTGATGACTTTGCCGAAGCTGGCGCATCCATCATTACCTTTCACCCGGAAGCTTCAACCCATATTGATCGCTCTTTACAGCAAATACGTGCGGCAGGCTGTAAAGCTGGTTTAGTATTCAACCCAGCAACGCCATTACATTATTTAGATTATGTGCTGGATAAAGTGGACGTTATTCTATTAATGTCAGTAAACCCTGGCTTTGGTGGTCAGCAGTTTATTCCAGCTACGCTCGACAAATTGCGCGAGGCGCGCAAAATCATCGATGCCAGCGGCCGTGATATTCGCTTGGAAATTGATGGCGGTGTGAAAGTCGACAACATCGCAGAAATTGCTGCTGCTGGCGCGGACATGTTTGTTGCGGGCTCTGCTATTTTTAATCAGCCCGATTACGCCCAAGTGATTCAAGCGATGCGCGCAGAACTAGCAAGTGTTTAACCTTTTAACTTCATTGACGGAATTCACTACACATGAGTAAACCTATTGTATTAAGTGGCTGCCAGCCTTCAGGTCAACTTTCTATCGGTAACTACATCGGTGCGCTACGGCAATGGGTGAAAATGCAGGAAACGCATGATTGCCGTTTTATGCTGGTCGATTTACATGCGATTACAGTACGTCAAGATCCTAAAGAACTATATGAAGCGACCTTAGATGGCTTAGCACTTTATATGGCCTGTGGTTTAGACCCGCAGAAAAGTACCATTTTCGTGCAGTCTCATGTACCAGAGCATGCACAGTTAGCCTGGATACTGAATTGCTATACGCAAATGGGTGAGCTCAACCGCATGACGCAGTTTAAAGACAAATCAGACCGTCATGCCAACAACATTAATGCCGGTTTGTTTACCTACCCAGCGTTAATGGCAGCGGATATTCTTGCGTATCAAGCGAATGAAGTGCCGGTAGGAAACGACCAAAAGCAGCATTTAGAACTCGCTCGCGATGTTGGCACTCGATTTAATAATATCTACGGTGATGTTTTTACCATTCCTGAGCCATTTATTCCTGAAGTGGGGGCGCGCATTATGAGCCTGCAAGATCCCACCAAGAAAATGTCTAAATCAGACGAAAACCAGAATAACTTCATTGGCTTATTAGAAGATCCTAAGAAGATCACGAAAAAGCTGAAACGCGCGGTGACTGATTCCGATGAACAAGCTCGGATCTACTTTGATACAGAAGAGAAGCCGGGGGTTTCAAACTTACTGTCGATTCTATCAACTGCAACTGGTCGCTCAATTGCCGAGTTAGTGCCCGAGTATGAAGATAAGATGTACGGTCACTTAAAAGGCGATACCGCAGAGGCAGTAGTTGCCATGCTAGAACCTATTCAGCAACGCTACCAAGACTATCGTCACAACATGGATTATCTGAATGCTGTGATGAAGCAAGGTGCTGAAGCAGCTAGTGGCCATGCTGCAGAAACCTTAGCTAAAGTTTACCGTGCTATCGGTTTCGTACCGCGCCCTTAATTTATGCTGTTATTGATCGATAACTACGATTCATTTACCCACAATGTAGCGCGCTACTTTCGCGAGTTGGGCGCTGACATTCAAGTGACTCGTCATGATCAAATAAGCCTCGCTGACATCGCGGCGTTACCGTTAACGGGGTTGGTTATATCACCGGGCCCTTGTACCCCGGATGAAGCAGGTATTTCACTAGCCGCAATCGAGCGATTTGCTGGCGAAATACCAATTCTCGGTGTGTGTTTGGGCCATCAAGCGATAGCGCAAGTATTTGGTGGTAAAGTTGTGCGGGCTGGCCAAGTCATGCACGGCAAAACCTCAGTTTTGCAGCACAATCAGGGTGGTTTGTTCCGTGATTTGCCAACAACGTTTCGCGTGGCGAGATACCACTCCTTGCTCGTTGAAGCGGCTACATTGCCGGCCGATATTGTCGTTGATGCCTGGGTTGAAAATGTTAGCGGGAACCATGAAATCATGGGGTTTCATCACCGTGACTTACCGATTTGGGGAGTTCAATACCACCCCGAAGCCATTGAAACTGAATACGGCCACGATATCTTTCGAGCCTTTCTAAATCACCTCGATTAATTCTATTAAATATTCATCTATTAACACGCTTTATGCATAGTTATGCACCACATTGGCAAGCTTAGCTATATTCATGAAACAGCGTGTGAATTCTTTTCAGTAAGCACGACAATCTCGCAATTATTTGCGATAATACGGCCACGCAAACTTGCTCAAATAGATGAATCAATGAGGACCCTATGACTGACAAACAACAAGTTAATCGCGCCATGTTTGACGATGTAATGGTGCCAAACTATAACCCGGCAAAAATGATTCCGGTGAAAGGTGAAGGCTCACGCGTTTGGGATCAGGAAGGCAAAGAGTATATCGATTTTGCTGGTGGTATCGCGGTGAACTGCTTAGGTCATTGTCACCCAGCTATGGTTAAAGCACTAACAGAGCAAGGCAATAAACTTTGGCACTTAAGTAACGTATTCACGAACGAGCCAGCGATTCGCTTAGCTAAAAAGCTAACTGAAGCGACTTTTGCTGACCGCGTTTATTTCGCGAACTCTGGTGCAGAAGCTAACGAAGCTGCATTGAAATTAGCGCGCCGCTGGGCATTAGATAAGTTTGGTGCTGAAAAAGATCAGATTATTGCGTTTAACAAAGGTTTCCACGGCCGTACATTCTTTACCGTAACCGTTGGTGGCCAGGCAGCGTATTCAGATGGTTTTGGTCCAAAACCAGGTGCTATTGAGCATGTAGATTACAACGACTTAGCTGCACTTGAAGCTTTAATGTCAGAAAAAACTTGTGCTGTCATGATGGAGCCATTGCAAGGTGAGGGCGGTGTAATTAGCCCTGATGCAGACTTCGTTAAAGGCGTTCGAGCACTTTGTGACAAATACAATGCGCTATTAATTTTTGATGAAGTACAAACGGGTTTCGGTCGTACTGGTAGCTTATACGCGTACGAAGCGTTAGGCGTAACGCCAGATATCCTAGCTTCAGCGAAAGCATTAGGTGGCGGCTTCCCAATCGGTGCCATGCTGACTACTGCAGAAATTGCGGAGCATTTAAAGCCGGGCACTCACGGCAGTACTTATGGTGGTAACCCACTCGCTTCAGCAGTTGCCGAAGCAGTATTCGATGTGGTGAACACTGAAGAAGTGCTGAAGGGCGTAAGCGAGCGCGAAGCACTTTTCAAAACTAAGCTGCAAGAAATTAATGACCGCTACGGTATTTTTAAAGATGTTCGTGGTAAAGGTTTGTTGATCGGTGCTGAATTAAGCGACGAGTGGCAAGGCAAAGCCCGTGACTTCTTGAACGCTGGTGCCGAAGAAGGTGTTATGGTGTTGGTCGCAGGCCCAAGCGTCGTGCGTTTCACGCCATCATTAATCATTCCAGAAGAAGATGTATTGGAAGGCCTGGCACGTTTTGAGCGAGCAATCGCAAAACTCGTCGGTTAATACCGCGGAGGCAGTTTATGTTTGTGGTTCGCCCAATAACGCCGCAGGATTATGCGGCGC
Organism: Pseudidiomarina sp.; assembly: GCA_048269045.1. Taxonomy (GTDB): domain Bacteria; phylum Pseudomonadota; class Gammaproteobacteria; order Enterobacterales; family Alteromonadaceae; genus Pseudidiomarina. The sequence goes on along the minus strand of JBLWUG010000003.1, from coordinate 14,546 downwards.
TTTACATGTGTGCGGTGGAGTCAGGTCATGGCTTCACTTCACTTCCAGTTGATGAAGACTTGTTGCGTCGGCGCATCGCCAAAGCTCAAGCAGCATTCGCACGAGAACATGTGAGTGAACCAGGCGAAGAGGGCTACCTGTTCGTGATGGAAGACACGAGCACTGGTGAAATTGTTGGTTGTAGTGGCATTGAGGCGGCTGTTGGCCTGTCTGATGCATTTTACCACTACCGCTTGGGTAAAGTGATTCACCACTCAAAAGAGCTTGGCATTTATAATGCGCAAGAAACTTTGACGTTGTGCAACGATTACACCGGTGTCAGTGAGCTGTGTACCTTATTTTTAAGAGAACCCTTCCGTAAAAACATGAACGGACGTGTGCTATCACGTTTCAGAATGTTATTTATGGCAGAGTTTCAGAATCGTTTTAGCGATACGGTCATCGCAGAAATGCGTGGGGTATCGGACGATTCTGGTGAATCACCGTTCTGGGGTTGGCTGCAAGAAAACTTCTTTTCAATGGACTTTACTCAGGCTGATTACCTAACCGGTATTGGCGAAAAAAGCTTTGTGGCGCAGTTAATGCCGCAACTACCTGTGTACGTGAAACTGCTGCCAGCTGAAGCGCAAGCAGTGGTTGGTAAAGTTCATCCGAATACTCGTCCTGCTTTAAATATGCTTGAGCAGGAAGGTTTCGCTTGGGGCGGCTACGTTGATATCTTCGACGCTGGCCCAACCGTTGAAGCCAAGCTATCAAATTTAAAGACCATACGTGAAAGTAAGCGCTTACCTATAAAAGTGGGTAACGTCGTTGATGGCGTATCTTATATAATCAGTAATACTCACCTCGCTAACTTTCGCGCAGGTCAAGCCAAAATCAATATCGAAAACGAACAAGTCATTATAGATGCCGAAAGCGCCGCTGCATTACTTGTAGAAGATGGCGATATGGTTCGTGTTGTCAGTTTGACAGGAGAAAACTAATGGCAGATCAAAATTTATTTATTAATGGTGAATGGGTGTCTGGCGAAGGCGAGCTATTCCAATCGATTAATCCAGCGCGCAATGAAGTGGTGTGGGAAGGTAAGTCAGCCACTGAAGCACAAGTAGATGAGGCAGTAATGGCTGCGCGTCATGCCGCTGCTGATTGGGCTGGTAGCACCTTTGAAGCACGTTTGGCCATTTGTAAGCGCTTTGCTGAATTGCTTGAAGAAAACAAACAGAAGCTCGCACACTTGATCGCTGAAGAAACGGGCAAGCCAATTTGGGAAACCAACACTGAAGTTGGTGCCATGATTGGTAAAATTGCTATTTCTGAGCGTGCCTACCATGAGCGTACCGGCACCGTCGAAAATCCGATGCCAGGCGCCAAAGCATTTATTCGTCACAAGCCGCATGGCGTAGTGGCAGTTTATGGCCCATATAACTTCCCTGGTCACTTACCAAACGGCCATATTGTGCCAGCATTCTTGGCAGGTAATACCGTGGTATTTAAGCCGAGCGAAATGACCCCAAGCGTGGCCGAGTTTACGGTTAAGTTGTGGCAAGAAGCGGGATTGCCTAAAGGTGTTCTTAACCTTGTCCAAGGTTTAGTAGAAACCGGACAGGCGTTATCTGCACATCAGCAAATTGACGGTTTGTTCTTTACCGGTTCATCAGGCACTGGCCATGTGTTGCACAAACTATTCTCAGGTCGCCCAGATAAGATCCTAGCGCTCGAGATGGGTGGTAATAACCCATTAATCGTTAAAGATGTTGAGCAAGTCGATGCTGCTGTCCACGACATCGTGCAATCGGCATTCATTACTACCGGTCAACGTTGTACCTGTGCGCGTCGTTTATTTATTGAAAATAGCGCCAACGGTGATGCAATTTTGAAGCGCTTGATTGAAGTGGCTGAAAAAATTGAAGTGGGTGACTATGATGCAGATCCACAACCATTCATGGGTGCGATGATCTCTGCTAAAGCTGCAGCAGATATGGTTAAAGCGCAAAATGACCTGATCGATTCAGGTGCCAAAGTATTGCTGCGGATGTTGCAGAAAGACCATAACCTTGGTTTTGTAACGCCTGGCATTATTGATGTGACCAACGTTGAAGAGATGCCAGATATCGAGCACTTCGGTCCGTTACTAAAGGTCTATCGTTATACCGATTTTGATGCAGCTATCGAAGAGGCGAACAACACTCGCTTTGGTTTATCGGCTGGTATTTTATGTGATAGCGAAGAGACTTATCGTCACTTCTTTAAGCACATCAGAGCCGGAATAGTGAACTGGAACAAGCCAATCACCGGAGCCAGCAGTGCTGCGCCATTTGGTGGTATTGGTGCAAGTGGTAACCATCGTGCTAGCGCGTACTACGCGGCAGACTATTGTGCGTTCCCAGTTGCGTCTGTCGAAGCGGACAAAGTTTCGTTGCCAGAAAAATTGGCACCAGGTTTGAGTTTATAAGGGCTGGTCATGTCAGAATCAATGCAAGCAGTAGTTAGTTGGAAAGAAGGCCTCGTATTCGAGGCCACTTCAGGTACTGGCCATCACGTAGTTATGGATGGCAATAAATCAGTAGCATCTAGCCCCATGGAGTTAGTACTCATGGCTGCTGGTGGCTGTGCTTCGGTGGATGTCGTAAGTATTCTTGAGAAAGCTCGCCAAGATGTAACTGCTGTACGTTGTGAAGTGAATGGCGATCGCGCTGATGCGGTACCTGCCGTTTATACAAAAATACACTTACACTTTTTTGTGACGGGTAATGATGTTGCTGAAAAGCATGTTGAGCGTGCGGTTGCACTCTCAGCAGATAAGTATTGTTCAGTCGCTAAAATGTTAGAAGCTGCAGTTACTGTAACCCATAGTTACAGTGTCGAAAGCGCTAGCTAAAAGACTAACGACTTAACCAGTCGACCGTGCCACCATGGTGCTTCTTTTCAAGAATGTCTTGTAGCAATGGGGTTAATATTAACTCCATTGCAAAGACCATTTTCCCACCAGGTACCACCAAGGTATTCATGCGCGACATAAAGCTGCCTTCAATCATATTAAGGTAGTAAGGGAAGTCGACATTTTTCATGCCGCGAAAACGTATCACCACAAAGCTTTCATCCAATGAAGGAATATCTTTTGCACTGAAAGGGTTTGAGGTATCAACCGTAGGTACGCGTTGAAAGTTGATATGGGTACGTGAAAATTGCGGCACAATGTGATGAATGTAATCTTCCATACTGCGCACAATACTTTGCGTAACGGCTTCGCGAGAATGCCCGCGTTGAGAGGTATCGCGGAGTAACTTCTGAATCCACTCGAGGTTTACAATGGGCACCATGCCGATCAGTAAATCGACATATTGCGCGACATCATAACCTTCGCCCGTAACACCGCCGTGTAACCCTTCGTAGAATAATAAGTCGGTTTCGCTAGCTAGCGGTTCCCATGGCGTAAAAGTCCCTGGAACTTGATTGTAAGGCACAGCATCGTCGAAGTTGTGCAAGTAGCGTCGAACTTCGCCAGTACCAGTTGCACTATATTCTCGAAACAGTGCCTCGAGTCGACCAAAGTCGTTGGCTTCGGCGCCGAAGTAACTAATATGGCGGCCTTGTTCTTGCGCTTTACGAATCGCCAGTTCCATCTCAGGTCGAGAGTAGCGATGAAAGCTATCCCCTTCTACAAACGCAGCCGTCACATCTAACGATCGAAAGATGTGTCTTAAGGCTCGACTTGTAGTTGTTGTGCCAGCTCCTGATGAGCCGGTCACCGCAATAATAGGATGTTCAACTGACATGCAATCTCCGCAAAAGTTAAATGAATGTTATACGGGGTCAATTGGGCGGGGTCAAGCGCAAGGCGGCTTAATAGTGTGGAGGAATCTCATCTTCGGGCTTGGAATCGTTGCCGTCGCCGTTATCTTGTAGCTGACGGAACTTATCGACTAAGACTTGCATCTTATGCTGCAACTGTTGAAGTTCAGTCGACTGTTGAATCACTAGCTGGTTCAATGTTTCAATGGTGTCATCTTGAAAAGCGAGCTGGCTTTCTAAATCAGCGATGCGCTGACTCAAGCGATGATTGTGGTGATCTGCCATAGGCAACAGCCCCTATTTATGTGTAGTATAGTTGACGCGACAAATTACAACGTAATCTGACAAAGATTTCAATCCTGGAGATAACGAATGAAACCATTTAAAACGCCACTTGCCGTGGCATTAGTTGCACTAGCCGTTTCCGGTTGTATGGACAAAAAAGATGCCAACACCGACGGTGCAGAAGCGAACTATACCATTTCTGCCGCTGCTCCGGTGGAAGAACGTGAGAAAATGGCTTATGCCCTCGGTTCTTCTGTGGGAACCTTTATCGGTAAAACTTTAGATCGCCAAGAAGAAGCGGACTTTCAGTTAAATCGCGACATGGTGGTATCTGGTTTTATCGATGCCGTGAAAACGGAATCAAAAATCAGTCAAGAAGAAGCTGAAGAGCTACTGGTTGCCATGCAAGAAATGGTAACTGCACAACGCCAGGAAGTATTAGGTGGTAAAGCCAAAGCTGAAGGTGAAGCTTACTTAGCTGAAAACGCACAACGTGAAGATGTAACTGTTACTGAATCTGGCTTGCAGTACGAAGTGTTAAGCGTAGGCCCGGCAGATGCTGTGAAACCAACGGCTGAAGATATTGTTGAAGTTCACTACCACGGCACGTTAATTAGTGGTGAAGTATTTGACAGTTCATTAGAGCGCGGTGAGCCCGCAGTATTCCCACTAAATCGTGTGATTGCTGGCTGGACAGAAGGCGTGCAGTTAATGGGTGTTGGTGACAAGTACCGTTTTGTTATTCCAGCAGAGCTTGCTTACGGTGAGCGTGAAGTAGGTAACGGCCTAATTCCAGCGAACTCAACTTTGGTGTTCGAAGTTGAGCTGCTAGATATTAAGCAAGTTGACGAAGTCGCTGCTGAATCGGAAGCACACTAGTCATCTTTAGTCATACTGCTAGAGCAGCTCATGCTGCTCTAGCGTATGCAATAACTGATCTTCAAACTTCATCCGCATTTCCAGTACCTCACCTAAACCAGATAAAGCCTGATCGAAGTTATCGAGCTCGTGATCGTGCTCCAACTGACCGTAGCGGTCATTGAAGTCGAGCGCTAAATCGGTGGTTTCACTAATCAGTGGAAACAGCTGTTCGGCCAAAGCTTGCGTGGATTCAGGAGCGGAGCGACTGTTTTTTATGATCTGTTCGTAGACTTCAAAATGCCCCGCTGAAATGTAATCCATCAGCAGCGAACAAAAATTACTAATGTCGTGCTTTGCCGGTAGTGCTTGTGATTCACGTTCATATGGCGGTAAGCCTGCTAGCTTAAAGTACTCGATTAACAGGTTTTGCCGCTCAAGCAGCCAGGTATCGATTGTGGTATCCACACCTGCCCAGCGTTGCTTGGCTTGCTCACTTCTAGTTAACATAGCTCGCTCCGTTTGACTGTTAGTATTCAATCTACTGATGATGCTAAGCTATCGTCAACTATTTTTGTTTAAAAAGGTGCCTTGTTGTTATGAATAAACCTTATCAAAAGCCTGCCGCAGATGAGCCTGCGTGGTGGTTTATAGTTTCTGGCGGCGAACTTCTTTTAACACCTGACGAACAACGACCACCCCACGGTTTCTTATCAGAATTACCCATGCCCGATTTAAGTGAATATAAAACCGTTTATATCGGTGAAATGCGTGAGCGTAACTGTTACTTAATTATGGCCGATTATGGCGACACCGAATTTAGTGCTTTGGGTGAGTTCAAAAGTGTACGAGAAGTGCTGCATTGCGGTGATGAACTAATGTTTGCGATGGCAGCACGCGCTAAGCAAGTGACTGAATACATTCAAACACATCGTTTTTGTGGTCGCTGTGGCGCGCGGATGCAAGCGGTTGACTGGGAATTGGCCATGCATTGCCATAGCTGCCAGCACCGCTGCTATCCGCGCATATCTCCTTGTATTATTGTGGCAATTCGTAAAGGCCGTGAAATATTATTAGCACGCGGCAAACATCATCCACCGGGTCGTTTCTCAGTGTTAGCTGGGTTTGTTGAAGCAGGCGAGATGCTAGAACAAACGCTCGCTCGTGAAGTGATGGAAGAAGTGGGAGTGGAGATTCAGAACCCGAAATATGTTGCCAGCCAGTCGTGGCCGTTCCCCAATTCGTTGATGGTCGGTTTCACCGCAGAGTGGAAATCTGGTGAGATTCAGCTCGATCCTTTTGAGTTGGAAGAGGGGAATTGGTTCGATATTGACAAGCTTCCTGAGATCCCGTTGCCGGGTAGTATCGCTTATAAGCTAATCATGCAAGTAAAGGATGAAATTGATCGAGAAAGAAAAAGCTAAAACTGGTAAAATGCAGCTCACCTTGATGTGGTAATTTTGAATGGATAGACAACACCATGACTGAATTGAAGAATGATCTTTACTTGCGGGCTTTATTGCGCCAGCCAACCGAGCGCGCACCTATTTGGATGATGCGCCAAGCTGGACGTTATCTGCCAGAATATCGGGCAGCACGCCAGCAAGCTGGTGATTTTATGTCGTTGTGCAAAAATGCCGAGTTGGCTTGTGAAGTCACCTTGCAACCATTGCGCCGTTTTCGGCTTGATGCTGCTATTCTATTTTCGGACATCTTGACCATCCCTGATGCGATGGGCTTGGGCTTATACTTTGAAACCGGCGAAGGTCCAAAGTTTGAACGTCCGTTACGTGATATTGCTGCAATTGAAAAACTAGGTATTCCTGATCCAGAGCAAGAGTTAGGCTATGTCATGAATGCCGTAAGAACCATTCGTCGTGAACTGAATGGCGAAGTACCTCTAATTGGTTTCTCGGGCAGTCCGTGGACTTTAGCGACCTATATGGTTGAAGGTGGCAGCACCAAAAATTACAGCATCGTGAAAAAGATGTTGTTTGCTGAGCCTAAAGCCATGCACATGTTGCTAGATAAGCTTGCTGATTCGATTATCTTGTATCTGAATGCACAAATTGCAGCGGGTGCACAAGCGCTGATGATCTTTGACACTTGGGGTGGCGTACTAAGCCCACGTGACTACCGTGAGTTCTCACTGAACTACATGAAGAAGATTGTTGATGGTTTGACCCGTCACGCTGATGGTCGCCAAGTACCAGTAACTTTGTTTACTAAGAACGCCGGCCCTTGGTTGGCAGACATGGCCGAAACAGGCTGTGATGCACTAGGCGTAGACTGGACAACAGATATGGGCACCGCCCGTGCCATCGTTCAGGATAAAGTTGCCTTGCAAGGTAACATGGACCCGAGCGTGTTATATGCGAGCCCAGAGCGAATTGAGCAAGAAGTAGCGACCATTTTGGAGAGCTACGGTAAAGGTCCAGGGCATATCTTTAACCTAGGTCACGGTATCCACCCAGGGGTCGATCCGGAGCATGCTAAGGCGTTTATTGACGCTGTTCATAAGCTCAGCCCTGCCTACCATCGTTAATTATTTGCGGTAAAACTCGCTTATCAGGCGGTAAGCGGGTAATTCCTCAAGCACTACTGCGTTACAATAGTTTTATATTTTATCGCAACCTTTGTGGTGCTTGAGGGATTTATGGCCATCCGAAATATCTTTAACCCTATCTCACTAGTTATTGTCCTTTTAGCTGTGGCTGCGGCTTACTTCTTTGGTTTTGCCAACACGCAACAGCAACATCAACGTTCTCAGCAACCTGTTCCGGTTCGCGTACAACAAGCGGAAATGAGTGAATTCCGTGATGTCATTGAAGCCATAGGTACCGCCCAAGCAAATGAATCCATAGTCGTGACCGCACAAACTCAAGATGTGGTGATGGCGGTTCATTTTGATGATGGGGATACCGTAAAGGTCGGCGACCTTTTGGTCGAGCTGGATGCGCGCGAAGAAACCGCAAAAGTAAGCGAACTCAAATTTCGCTTAGCAGAAGCTAATCGACAGTATCAACGCTTGGTCAATTTACGTCGCCAAAACGCCGCATCGCAGCAGCAGCTTGAAGCACAAGATGTTGCAGTTAAAGAATTGATAGCCGCATTAGAAGTGGCGGAAACTCAGCTCGCTAAAAAACGTATTGTAGCTCCTTTTAGCGGCCAGTTAGGTATTCGCAACGTTAGTGTAGGTTCACTGGTTTCTCCCTCACAAAGCATAACCACACTCGATGACACGTCACCGATCAAAGTAGACTTTAATGTTCCTGAGCTATTTTTCGCGAGCTTAAAAGTGGGCCAAGAAGTAGCCGCACGTAGCGGTGCTTATCCGGGTGAAGAATTTCGTGGCACCATTCAAAGTATTGATTCACGCGTTGACCCGTTAACGCGCTCTATTCTCGTGCGAGCAAAAATACCGAACGACGATAAACGCTTACGCCCGGGTATGTTGCTCCGCGTAAACTTATTGCGCAGCATAGATACCGCGATGATCTTGCCAGAAAAAACCATAGTTCCTATCGATGACCGTGCCTACGTTTACGTGATTGATGCCGAGAATAAAGCGCAGCAAGTACCAGTGACTCTGGGGCGCCGTAAACCAGGTATTGTTGAGATTATCGATGGCGTATTGCCGGGCGATAAGGTAGTTACTGAAGGCATAGTGCGCTTGCGCAATGGCGTGCCTGTTACTATTCGGGAGGACTAATTCATGTTGCTCTCAGATGTGTCGGTAAAACGCCCAGTATTTGCCTCAGTAATAAACATACTGTTAATTGTTTTCGGTGTGGTGGCATTTTCCATGCTGCCGCTACGCGAGTTCCCTGATATTGATCCCCCAGTTGTATCCATTGACACCAATTATACAGGTGCTTCAGCGGATATCGTGGAAACCCAGATCACCCAAGTGATTGAAGATCGCATTAGCGGTATTGAAGGCATTAAGAGCATTAACTCGAGTAGTCGAAATGGTCGCTCAAGAATTAGTATCGAGTTTAATTTAACCCGTGACATTGATGCAGCAGCGAACGATGTTCGTGACCGTGTATCACGGGTACTTGATAACCTTCCTGAACAAGTTGATCCGCCCGAAGTTTCTAAAGCTAACTCCGATGAAAGTACTATCGTTTGGTACAACTTACGAAGCGAAACCATGTCGGTGCTGGAGCTGACCGACTATGCCAACCGTTACATTGCCGATCGGCTTGGGGTAGTGGATGGCGTGGCCCGGGTACAGCTCGGCGGAGAGCGGCGTTATGCCATGCGTATTTGGCTCGACCGCGATGCCATGACCGCCCGCGGGATTACCGTGTCTGATATTGAAGCGCGCCTACGCTCAGAAAATATAGAGTTGCCGGCTGGTGAGGTCGAGTCCATCGACCGTGAATTTACCGTGCGAGTTGCTCGAACCTATTTAACGCCAGAACACTTTAAGCGTTTAACCATTAAACGTGGTGACGACGGTCAACAAGTACGCTTAGCCGAAGTTGCACGCGTTGAAATGGGAGCTGAAAACGACAAAACCGACTTCCGTGGTAACGGCATTAATATGGTTGGTGTTGGCATCGTTAAACAATCCAAGGCGAACACCTTAGACGTTGTCGATAATGTGAAACGCGAGATCGAGCTGATTTCACAAACCTTGCCAGAAACCATGATGATTGTGCCGAGCTATGACTCGTCGATATTCATCAAAGGATCCATTGACGAGGTATACAACACCTTGGCAATCGCGATGAGTCTTGTAGTTGTGGTGATTTACATGTTCCTTGGGAACGTGAGAGCGACGTTGATACCCGCACTTACGGTACCGGTTGCCATCATCGCTTCCTATATTGCCTTATATGCCATGGGCTTCTCTATCAACCTTTTAACGTTACTAGCACTGGTATTGGCGATTGGCTTGGTGGTCGATGACTCCATCGTTGTTCTAGAGAACATCTATCGTCGAATTGAAGCCGGCGAACCACCTTTACTAGCGGCTTACCGAGGAGCGCGCGAAGTTGGTTTTGCGGTAGTAGCAACAACTTTAGTATTGATCTCCGTGTTTGTGCCCTTAGCGTTCTTAGACGGCAACCTCGGGCAACTCTTTACTGAATTTGCACTCGCAATAGCGGCTGCGGTGGCGTTCTCTAGTATTGCCGCGCTAACCTTGTCGCCAATGCTCAGCTCAAAAATACTGAAGCGTAAGGAACGTTCGAGCAAGTTAGGTAAAGTCATCGATCGGGGCTTTGTAAAACTAGAAAACGGTTATGTACGGGCCTTGAAACGAACCCTCAAATACCCATGGATGGCAGCATTATTGGTGGTGTTATCTGGGGTGGTTTCTTATGGTTTGATTCAGTCGATTGAACAAGAGTTTGCGCCGCCGGAAGACCGCGGAACCTTCTTTGTGATGGTGCGTGGCGCTGAAGGTGCAAGTTTTGAATCAAACTCAAGACACATGCGCGAAATTGAAAGCATCTTATTGCCATATATTGATGACGGCAAAGTTGACCGTTTAATTATTCGCGCCCCGGGTTGGGGTAACTCCTCGGGTATCGCCATTGTTGGTACCATTCCGTTTGAAGAGCGAGAATGGTCGAGTTTTGACCTAATGGGCGAGGTGTCGAAGCAACTGAATGAAGTCACCGGTGTGCGAGCATTTGCGTTCATGCGAGGTGGTTTAGGCGGTGGTAGTGGTCGTCCGGTGCAGTTTGTTTTGCAGGGGAATACCTACGAACAACTGGCAGCCTACCGCGATATCGTGATCGAGAAGGCGAGCGAAAACCCGAACTTATTGAACTTGGATAGCGATTATAAAGCGACATTACCGCAATTGCTGATTCGTATTGATCGTGAACGCGCCTCAGATCTTGGGGTGTCCGTGGGCGATATTGGGCGTACATTGCAGACCATGTTGGGGCAGCGTCGCGCCACGACCTACCTCGACCGAGGTGAAGAGTACGACGTGATATTGGAAGGTGAGCGTTCAGATTATCGCAGCCCAACGGCTATTGATAATATTTATGTCCGTTCTACTTCAACGAATCAGCTGATCCCGTTATCGAACTTGGTGACCATTGAAGAGCGCGCAACCGCCGGCTCGCTAAATCGCTATAACCGGATGCGTAGTATTACTATCGAAGCGAACTTAGCCGACGGTTATACCCTAGGTGAAGCATTAGGATACCTTGAAAACATCGTGCGCACTGAACTGCCAGACGACGTAACCATCGATTATAAAGGTGAGTCACTCATGTACAAAGAGAGCGGCAGCTCGGTAATCTTTGTGTTTGTATTGGCGTTGCTAATTGCTTATTTGGTACTGGCGGCACAGTTTGAAAGCTTCATTCACCCGTTGATTATTATGCTGATGGTTCCCATTGCGTTCTTAGGAGCCATGATTGGCATGTACTTCACCGATATCACCATGAATATCTATAGTCAGATAGGTATTGTCATGCTAATTGGTTTGGCGGCGAAGAATGGTATCTTGATTGTCGAGTTCGCGAACCAGCTTCGTGACGCCGGCATGAGCTTTGACAACGCCTTAATTCGCGGCGCCCAGCAGCGTTTAAGGCCGATCGTGATGACCGCATTCACTACGCTGATGAGTGCCGTACCTTTGATTATAGGATCAGGACCAGGCTCTGAAAGCCGTATGGTTATTGGTATCGTCATCTTTAGTGGCGTCGCCTTGTCAGCATTTTTAACGATATTTGTGATACCAGCGCTGTATTCACTGCTGGCACGCAATACATCATCGCCTGAGCGGCTGTCTAAAGAGCTTGCTGGTCTAGAGCTTGAATACCCCAATACTCGGGCAGACTAATCCAACTGAGTCGATTCGAGGGCTGTTACCGGCAGCCCTCGTAAGACATTGGCTGCTAGTGTTGGATGATTGGTAAAAATCCCATCTACCCCTAAGTTTTGCAGTTCTTGCATGTCGGCAGGTTCGTCGACCGTGAAAGCTAATACTTTCAATTGCCGTTGGTGTGCATCGAGAATAAATTCCGGGGTAATAAAATCCACGTCAATGTGTACCGACCACGCATCTAACTCTTCAGCAAACTTCGCATAATCCAAGTGACAAGAGGTGGTAAGCGCCCCAATTCTTTGCTGTGGATGATCTTGTTTGAGTTGCCGCAACCAATGATGATTAAAGCTGGATACTAGGAGTTGCTCGGGCTGAAAGTTGGCGTGCTTAACTGCATGCTCTAGATGCTTCGTTAAGCCGCGCTGCTGGTAGGCGCCTTTCAGTTCAATGTTGACCTGGCAGCGGCCGTTAATAAAACTAAGCGCTTCGGCTAGCGTGGGAATGGGGTGTTGACCAAAGATGGACAAACTTCTGACTTGCGCCAAAGTTAAATCGCATAAGCGACCAGGGTGAGCGGTGAGACGAGCGAGATAACGATCGTGAAAGACGACCCACTCATCGGCAAGTGGGTAAACATCAAGTTCAATGCCGTCCGCTTGCGCATCTAAAGCCTTGCCAAATGCCGCCAGAGTATTCTCTGGTGCTTCGAAGCTGGCTCCTCGATGCGCAAAAATTAACACGGCTTAGCTTTTGCGTTCGCCCATGATAGTACCCATGCGCGTTACGCTACCGGGCTCGAGCTCAGTGTCGAAATCGATAACGTCTTCTGGGTACAACATGACGATGGTAGAGCCCAACTTAAAGTGACCCATTTCATCACCTTTTTTCAGGGTGATAGCGCGGTCACCAGTGGTTGGATACTCCCAACTGTGGATGTTCGGGCCCGTTGGTGGAGTAACGGTTCCTGACCATACGGTACCAATGCTGGCAACGATAGTTGCGCCAACTAAGATCATCGCAAAAGGACCAAACTCCCCTTCAAAAATCGCCACAACTCGTTCGTTGCGAGCGAACAGGTTAGGTACATTGGCAACCGTTAGTGGGTTCACTGAGTACAAGTCACCCGGTACATAAATCATTTTTTTCAAAACGCCATCACAAGGCATATGAATGCGGTGATAATCTTTTGGCGCCAAATAAATGGTTGCAAAAGTACCGTCGCGAAACGGATGAGCATCGCGCGGGTCACCGCCAATGAGTTCGGTTAGATTGTATTCATGACCTTTCGCTTGAAAGATGCGGCCTTCTTGGATATCTCCAAACTGGCTTACGGCACCATCAACCGGGTGGGCAAACTGGTGAGCTTCTTGCGCCAACAACGGACGCAATTCAGGTTTCAAATAGCGCGTAAAAAAGTCATTAAATGTACTAAATGCACGCGGGTCTTCATGAATCGCCTCAGACATATCAATTTTATATTGGCGAATAAACCAACGGATAAATACCTGGGTGAACCAGCCAGCACGCGCTGCCGCAAACTTGCCCACGAGCCGTGATATGGCATGTTTAGGAGTCCAGTGTTGTGCTTGAATTTTTACCCTATCCCAATTCACGTTTTCTTACCTCTAGATGTTGCTCGAGACGGCTTTTTTAGCGTCATCGATTCAATAATTCGATGGAAATTGTACATTCGAAGTGAATATATATCACCATCATCTACCGCTTGCTGTAAAGCACACCCTGGGTCATCCTGGTGCTTACAGTCACGAAACTTACACTGCCCTAGAAACGGGCGAAAATCTACAAAGCATTGTGCCACACGTTCGGGTTCTAAATGCCATAAAGCGAACTCACGAATGCCTGGCGAATCTACTAATACACCACCCATAGGAAGTGGGTAACGGGTTGCCACTGTGGTGGTATGTTGGCCTAAACCTGAACCATCTGAAATTGCACCTACATCGGCGTCAATCTCTGGCAGTAAAGCATTAACCAGTGAGGATTTACCAACCCCTGATTGCCCGACAACAATAGACACATGATTGGCCAATAACTGGTGAATGTCACTGAGGCTTTCTTCAATCTTGGCGCTTACTTGCAGTACTTGATAGCCAATGTCAGCGTACATCGCGAGTGCCGTTGTAATTTCCTGTTGCTCTTCTGCACTGATTTCGGCCAATAAGTCGGACTTGTTGAGCACGATGATCGGAGTAATGTTAATATCTTCACAAGCAACAATATAACGGTCTAGAATTTGCGTTGAAAATGCCGGCAACACACTCGAGATGATAAGGATTTGGTCAATGTTTGCCGCTACCGGCTTCACCCCGTCATAATAGTCAGGGCGACTGAGCAGCGTGCGGCGCGGTTGAACCGCTTCAATAACACCAGCAACATCATCGGAGCGTTGTTTTAACGGTCGCCACACAACTTCATCACCGCAGACGAGTGTGTCAACGGTGCGGCGAATATGACAGCGGAGGTGTGGCTCTGAGTCCGTGCAAATAATTGCTTGTTGGCCAAACCGACTTACGACAATACCAGACTCTGCAGCACCGAGGGCTGAGTCTGTTACGGCATCGTCTTGTTCCACTTGCTGCAAGCGTTTGGCTTGGTTAGCGCGGACACGACGAAGTTGTCCTTTGTTCAGTTTGCGTTGTTTGGCCATCAATTAAGTTCCAGTTATTACTGGCAAGGATCATACATTATTACGCACAATAGTGCTTTAAACTTAATGAAAACCAATGAAAAGGTATCTGATATGACGGCATCTGCTGATCGGTTGATTTGGATTGATTTAGAAATGACC
>JBLWUG010000002.1:0-219260 GCA_048269045.1 Pseudidiomarina sp. | reverse complement strand
AAAATAACACTTCCAACTATGCGATTTTGCAATTGCGCAACCATATTTACTCCGTTATAGGTAGTTTCCCCACAGTGTAAAACGAGCCGCACACCAATACCAGTGATTGCTGCTCAAGATCCTTCTTAGCCTGTTGTTGTGCCGCGGAAAATGCTTCTGGAACGGAAGCAAAACAACCAGCAATCACCGCCGCCTTTGGTGCTGCGTTTTGTAGCACTTGTGCCTTAACCCCACGTGGTTCATCTAAGTCGGCAAAGTACCAAGTATCTACCACGCTCTGTAATTCATGCAAAGTGCCGGAAAAGTCTTTGTCTTCTAACATACCAACTACCGCAAGTACGCGATAATTAGGATAGCGTTGACGAATAACTTTTGCTAGAAACTTAGCAGCTTGTGGGTTGTGTCCAACATCGAGCAAGGTGCCAGCGGGGCGTTCTGCATTGGGTGCTAACCACTGCAAGCGCCCTGCTTCTTTAGCCTTAACTAAGCCGTCACGAATGGCTGGTGCAGCCACAGGCAGTGGCAGTGCTGCAATTGCTGCGATGGCGGTCGCTGCATTCGGCAACGGTAGCTGCGGCATGGGTAGCTGATTAAAAACAATATCGCGGCTGGTAAACTGCCATGTATCTTGATCGGTCACACGGTATTTAAAGTCATAACCGACGCGCTGCAACGGTATCTGTTGCTGTTGTGCGTGCTGAATCACCACGTCGGGTAACTCCGGCTCGCCAATGATCGCTGGTCGATGAGGGCGAAATACGCCCGCTTTTTCCATAGCAATACCGTCGCGGTCGGCGCCTAAAAAGCCCACGTGATCAATACCAACACTGGTTAATACAGCAACATCAGCGTCGACGATATTCACAGCGTCTAAGCGTCCACCCAAACCAACTTCCAGTATCCATACATCCACTGCTTGCTGCTTGAGTAGCCATAAAGCCGCCAAGGTCCCAAACTCAAAGTAAGTGAGTGAGATATCGCCACGAGCCGCTTCAATTGCCGCAAAGGCTTGCACATGCGCTGCTTCATCTAATAGTTGCGCATCAATCCGTACGCGCTCTGCATAATGATGCAAGTGTGGCGATGTATACACGCCAGTGCGATAGCCGGCTTCCAATAGAATGGTTTCGAGGTAGCGTACTGTTGAGCCTTTACCGTTGGTTCCAGCAACTGTGATCACCAAAGTTTCAGGTGTCGTTAGTTGCATCTGCTCGGCCACCGCTTTAATGCGATCTAAACCAAGGTCTATCGGCTGATGATGTAAACGCTCTAAATAAGTCAGCCAGGCATTAAGCCCGGCTGATGGTAAAGGAGGAGACAGTGTTGTCATGATCTAAAATTCGTCAGCGACTGCCGGTAAATTTTGAAACTTTGCGAGTAAACTTGCCACTCGGTTACGCATCTGACGACGGTCGACAATCATGTCAACAGCACCGTGATCTAACAAGAACTCTGCCCGTTGGAAGCCTTCTGGCAAGGTTTCACGAACTGTTTGCTCAATAACTCGTGGTCCAGCAAAGCCTATTAATGCTTTAGGCTCAGCAATATTAATGTCGCCCAGCATCGCTAAACTTGCTGACACGCCGCCCATGGTTGGGTCGGTAAGCACTGAAATATATGGTAAGCCTTCTTCACTCATCCGCGCGAGTGCAGCAGAGGTTTTTGCCATTTGCATAAGTGACATCAAGGCTTCTTGCATACGAGCGCCGCCTGAAGCTGAGAAGCAAACTAACGGCGTACGGGTGCGCAAGCATTCTTCTGCGGCTTGCACAAAGCGTGCGCCCACAACCGATGCCATCGAGCCACCCATAAAGTTAAATTCAAAAGCGACGGCAACTACCGGCATGCCTTTCAACTTACCTTTTAATGCGACCAGCGCATCTTTTTCGCCAGTTGCTTTTTGTGCCGCGGCAATGCGGTCTTTGTATTTCTTCGAGTCGCGAAATTTTAAAATATCTTTCGGCTCAAGATCAGCGCCAATTTCTTCACCAACGCCATCATCTAAAAAGCTTGCTAAACGCTTGCGAGCAGGTAAACGCATATGGTGATCACACTTAGGACACACGTTTAAGCTGCGCTCTAAATCAGCGCTATAAAGAATCGCATCACAGCTGGTGCACTTGGCCCAAACTCCCTCAGGAATCTCGCTGCGTTTGTTGCTTTTCGGTTTTGCAAGAATTCGCTCAATCCAGCTCATATTTTTCCGTTCATCTTTATCAGGTTATAAGACGCTATGCGCCCATTTAATGACGCCTATTAAAGCACATTCGCTACTAGGAGTTTAGCAAAAAGTGGTCTTAGTTGTTAGGCAGCCATAAAGGTCCCGGTGGTAGTACCGGTATATTAAATTGTTTGGGGTAATCCACTTGCACCAAATAAAGCCCTTCAGCTTTTGCCGTAGCGGCGGCCAAAGTACGATCTCGGCTTGCTAATAACTCCGCAGGCCAATGCAAAGGCTGTGCACCTTTACCTACTTCCAGCAGAGTACCAACGATGTTACGAACCATGTGATGTAAGAATGCATTGGCGGCAATATCTACCACCACAAAGTCGCCGAATCGTTGAATGTTTATATGGGTCACACAGCGATTCGGTGAATGCGATTGACACTGGGCCGCTCGAAAAGCACTGAAATCATGCTCCCCCAACAAGGCTTGCGCAGCCTCGTGCATCCATGTTTCGTTGAGGCGCTGGTGATAATGGCTCAGCCCTCGCCCGAGAATTGCAGGGCGATAGCGACCATTAGCAATAATGTATCGATATCGTCGCCCTGTGGCACTGAAACGAGCGCTGAACTCTTCACTAACGTGAGTCGCCCAACGCACCGCAATATTATCTGGCAGGTTACTGTTTACGCCCATGGTCCATGCTGGCATGGCACGATTGGCGTCACAGTCAAAGTGCACCACTTGACCAGTGGCATGAACGCCTGCGTCGGTGCGTCCGGCGCAGGTCACTTCAATGGGTTGATTTGCTACTTTCGTTAACGCTCGCTCAAGAACTTCTTGAACACATGTTACTTCTCGTTGTCGTTGCCAGCCAAAATACTGGCTACCGTCGTACTCAATCCCGAGCGCTATGCGCGTACTACTCATTAATGTCCCTGTTCGTCTAATTGTTGAAGCAATAATTTTGCCTCACGCTTAGCCTCTTCATCGTCAGTTTTCGTTATTTTAGCAAGTTCTGCACGAGCCAACTCATACTCATTCATATCAACATAAGCGCGTGCTAAATCCAGCATTCCCATTGGAGTTTCTGCGCCATCGTCAATACCGCCAGCTTCGCTATCAAACGGCGTATTCTCAAATCCGTCGTCAGCAGCTTCTGCTTCTTCTAACAACTCATCGATAGCTAAGAAATCGCTGTCATCCAACTCCAGTTCATTGCTGGGCGATTGCTCGTCTTCAGTCGTTTCGTCAACCTCTGGTTGAGCTTCGGTTTCAGTTTCTTGCTCAATGCTGAACTCAAAGTCGCTTAACGCATGGTCTAACGACTGTTCATGATCATCGTCTTCCGCTTCCACTTCCGCTGCAGCTTCTAACTCTTCTTCTTCAATTTCTTCATCAACTTGCACATCGAGTTGATCATCGTATTGTTCATCCACCACTTCATCTAGTGAAGAAATCTCTTCATCAGCTGCGGTTGAAAGCGGATCGAAGGCTTCATCCACTGCGGTAAACTCTTCATGAGTGCTGTCGTCAGTGGCTGAGGCATCCATTTTCTCTTTCGCTGACGCTTCAATAGCATCATTGTACGGGCTACTAAACTCGCGGTTAATACGGCGAATATAAAGCATGTACCAAACAATGGTCGCAATCAGTAAAGGTACAATAATCGCTAAGGTGAGTTGCATCGGTTGTAATAACCAATCAACAAAGCTTGGCTCACGAAATTTTACAGGCCGTGATAGCGCTGCTGCAGGCTTTTCCGCGCGTGCCGGTGTTGCCGCTGGTTCCGCTGCTGGTTCTGGTTCTGCTACTGTTTCTGCCTCAGGCTCTACCACCGCAGGCTCATCGACGAGAGGCTCTGCAAGTAGAGGTTCGGCCGTCGAAGTTTCTGCTGGAACTGCTGCAATGACTGTTGCTTCACCCGTTTCTTGAGCGTCAATTTCAGCATCAAGACGTTCTTTTAATGCATCTTCGGCAACTTGCTCCGCAGCAATTTTATCTTGTAGCGATGCCAGCTCAGAGGTGACATCGGTCAAGCGCTCTTGCAGAGAGTTGTTTTCTTCTTGCAACTGCTCAATTAAACCAATTGAATCTGCCAATTGATTGCGCAGCTGGGTTAACTCCTCAACGCTTAACGACACGCCTGCAGCTACTGGCTCTGCGACGGGCTCTGGTTCCGCGACGGGTTCTGGCTCTGCCACCGGCGCTGGATCAACCTCTGGTGTTGCTGCGGCGAGTTCTTCTGGAGCTTCAAGTTCTGGCTCGGACGGCATGACTGGCGCGCCGCTGCCATCGCTTTGAGGAATCACAAGATAGAAACCATCTAGCATGAAATCCGGACGATTATCGCGGAAGGCCTTAGGGTTGGCCTCCACGATTAAATCCATCATTTCAAAGACATTGATGTTTCGTCGCGAGCTGTAGTAGGTTGCAATAGACCACAAAGTATCAGAACTTACGATAGGACCAAAACGGTCTTCCTGCCAACGTGAAGCTGTTTGAGATTGCAGTAAAAGTACAGCACTAGAGTTCACATAATTGGCGCTTGCCGTTGAACTCAACGTTGTAGCTAGCGCGAACACCATACTTGCGGCTATTGCCATAGTATTCCGTTTCATATCGCTGGTTCCCTCTTATTATCGAATTTTATTATCGGTACCGCTTTGAAAGGCTTAGTCGTTTTACATATAGTCGCGAATCAACAATTCCGCAATCTGAACGCTGTTAGTGGCAGCTCCTTTGCGCACGTTATCTGCAACCACCCACAAGTTTAAGCCGTTCGGGTGTGAAATATCATTACGTACTCGTCCTACGAATACATCATCATACCCAGCCGCGTGACCAATTTGTGTTGGAAAATCTTTGTTATTATCTAGTAATACCACGCCAGGCGCATTGCGCAACAGTTCTTTTGCCTGCTCGGCGTCTAGAGGCTGTTGCGTTTCAATATGAATCGCCTCTGCATGTCCAAAAAATACCGGCACGCGAACCGCAGTCGCATTTACACCTATGCTGGTGTCACCAAGTATTTTTTGCGTCTCCCACACCATTTTCATTTCTTCTTTGGTGTAGTCATTATCTAAAAACACGTCAATCTGAGGAATACAGTTGAACGCGATTTGTCGCGTGAAATTTTCCACTTTAACTTCACGCCCATTTAATAAGTCAACGGTTTGCTTTGCTAACTCATCAATCGCTTCTTTACCAGCTCCGGAAACCGACTGATAGGTCGCGACATTAATGCGCTCAATACCAGCGGCATCATGCAATGGTTTCAGCGCCACCATCATTTGAATCGTTGAGCAGTTAGGGTTAGCAATGATATTGCGGTTACGAAAATCCGCTAAAGCATGGCCATTCACTTCTGGCACCACTAATGGGATATCTGGCTCATAACGGAATTCCGACGTGTTATCGATTACAATACATCCGGCATCCGCAGCTTTCGGTGCATACTCACGAGAAATCGAACCGCCGGCTGAGAAAAATGCAATATCCACACCCGCCCAATCAAAATCTTCGGCGTCAAGAATAGTCAGTTCTTCACCTTTAAATGTCACTGTAGTACCCGCTGATCGGCTACTCGCTAATGGAAATAACTCCGCCACCGGAAATCCACGCTCCGCGAGTATCTCAATCGTATTTTTACCGACGAGTCCGGTTGCGCCTAATACCGCAACATTAAATGCTCGTGACATTTTTGCTCCTGAATTATTCAATAGTAAATGTTAATTGCTGTAAGCGCGTTTGCCATGCTTCCTCGAAGCGCCACTCGCCGCCTGAAATAAGCGTCGTGGAAAGTTCTGCCCGATGCGCGTATTTACGCCGTATTTGGTCAAAAGCTTGCGCGGTGGTCGGTTGTGATCGCAATTTATAATCATCAACCCGTATATCATAAATCGCCAGCACCCAGGATGCTAGTGTTCGCCAGTCAGGTGCTTCATCTTCATAGAACACATGGGGCTGAATAACGGCTGGCCAGTGCTGTAACAACTC
This sequence comes from Pseudidiomarina sp., assembly GCA_048269045.1. GTDB lineage: Bacteria > Pseudomonadota > Gammaproteobacteria > Enterobacterales > Alteromonadaceae > Pseudidiomarina. The sequence continues at coordinate 213,096 of JBLWUG010000002.1, read as the reverse complement.
GGTTAAACATGGATAGTGGTGCGGTTGCTGTAAATAGGGCTGAATGGCTTTAAACAATGCTAAGGTACCACCAACTTTACCAGCCATACTATGGCCGGCAATGTGCGCCGTGGCAAAGCGTAGCCACGGCAGCAAATCTGCAGCGATGTTAGGTTCGTGCTCCCACACATCGAGTACCACATAGAGCTCTTGAGCGCGTTGCATGGCTTCACGTAGCCCCTGCTCTGCAACCACAGCCCCACGGCTGGCATTGATAAGTAAGCAGCCTGGCGGTAATTGCTCAATAGTGTCGGCATCGAATAAATGGTGAGTCGCATAACGACCGGAGTTAGTTAATGGAACGTGACAACTAATGGCGGCGCTATTCAGTACCCGTTGCCAGTCGGCGTGAACATCGGTGCGCCCTTGCTCATAAAGAGGTGGATCATAGTAGTGCACTTGGTAACCCAGCCCTTGCAGTCGTTGCGCTGCTGCTTGCCCAGTATGTCCGGCACCAACAATGGCTACCTCCCCTGCCAAAGGGGCATCTAAAAGCAAGGTGTGTGCGGCCACCGCACTACACACGTAATCGCCTACCGCCGCCGCATTGACGCCGGGGGTGTGGGTGAATTGCACTCCATGCTGTGCACAAGCCGGTTGGTCAACGTGCTCTGTACCAATAGTGGCACTACCCACCCATTTCAAATGAGGCGCTTGGCTAAGTAAGTTAGTATCGATTTGCGTGACGGAGCGAATCATCAACAAATCAACTGCATCCAGTTGTGCCGCTGTCGGTTGACGTGATTCGTATTGAGTTACCGTTAGCTGTTCACCGGCAGCGACAAGTTGCGCCGCAAGTTCGGCAACCAATGGCATGTTAGCGTCAGCTAATAAACGCATGAGTGCGTCCTTTCAAGAGAATATTACTGTAAAGCATATAACAAAAAGGTGCGCCGTGGCGCACCTTTTTAAAAGGAGATGAAATATCTGCTCGCTTACTGGTATTTACGCATCACTAAGGTTGCGTTAGTACCACCAAAGCCAAAGCTGTTCGACATCACTGTATTTAACTGTGCTTCTTTTGCCGCAGTAACAATGTTCATGCCGGTAGCCGCTGGATCTAAGTCTTCAACGTTAATTGAAGGCGCGACGAAGTTATTTTCCATCATTAGGATTGAGTAGATGGCTTCATGAACACCCGCTGCTCCTAGTGCGTGGCCAGTCATTGCCTTAGTTGCACTAATCATTGGCGTATTATCACCAAACACTTCACGGATAGCTTCCAACTCTTTGGTATCACCTACTGGGGTACTAGTACCATGAGTATTCAAGTAATCCACTGGCGTATCAACTGTTGCCATGGCCATTTCCATGCAACGAATCGCACCTTCACCAGAAGGGGCAACCATGTCGTAGCCATCTGAAGTGGCACCGTAGCCAACGATTTCAGCGTAGATGTGTGCGCCACGTGCTAATGCTGACTCTAGTTCTTCAATCACTAGAATACCGCCACCACCAGCTGGTACGAAACCATCACGGCCTGAGTCGTAAGTACGTGATGCTTTGCTTGGGTCTTCATTGTACTTCGTACTCAATGCGCCCATCGCATCAAATTCCATACCTAAGGTCCAGTGCAACTCTTCACCACCGCCTGCAAATACACGGTCTTGTTTGCCGAACTGAATCAGTTCTAACGCATGACCAATACAGTGCGCTGAAGTTGCACAAGCAGAACTAATTGAATAGTTCACACCTTTAATTTTGAACGGGGTCGCTAAACACGCAGACGTGGTTGACGCCATGCAACGAGGTACCATGTAAGGACCAACGCGCTTTACACCACGCTCACGTAGTGTATCGGCTGCTGCTACTTGATGTTCACCTGAAGCACCACCTGAACCAACCACTAGGCCGGTACGTGGGTTAGATACTTGCTCTTCAGTTAAACCCGCATCTTCAATCGCTTGCGCCATCGCCATATAAGCGTAAGCGGCTGAGTTACCCATAAAGCGCAATGCTTTACGATCAATATGATCAGCTGGGTTAACCCGTACTGGTCCCCATACCTGGCAACGCAGCCCCATGTCTGCAAATTCTTGAGAAAATTCGATGCCCGAACGGCCGTTTTGTAACGACTCCAGCACCTCTTGTTTGTTCACGCCGATACTTGACACTATGCCAAGTCCGGTAATCACTGCTCTTCTCATTCTAATTTCCTGTCTTGCTGAGCGCCCGAGTATGGTAGCCCAGTTGTACAAAAAAGTGGTCTGCTTTCCGCACTTTTACCTAAAAATTGTTACACTATCGCTTAACTTCATTACTTTTTACTGAGTTTTATTTGTGAAAAAGCCTGCCCCAGCGCCAATAACCTTTAATGAGCTTGGATTGCCCGTCTCCATCGAGTTTGATGATATTTACTTTAGTAATGACGATGGTTTAGCTGAAACTCGCTATGTATTCTTAAAGCATAACGATCTCACCCAGCGCTGGCAAACTCATCGCCATGAAAATTTCGTTATTGCGGAATCAGGTTTTGGTACCGGGCTAAACTTTTTAGCTTGTAGCCAGCTGTTTTTACAACAAGCACCCAAATCGCTGCGACTGCATTTTGTTTCCTTTGAAAAGTATCCGCTAGAACTCGAAGATCTGCAAACTTCATGGCAACATTTTCCTGAGCTTGCAGCGCTTGCAGAGGCGCTAAAAAACGTTTATCCGGCAGCAGAAGCCGGATGCCATCGCGTATACTTGGCCCAAGGACGCATTACCCTCGATCTCTGGTTCGGTGATATTCATAGCCAACTCCCTGCTTGGTTACCTGCGGCGAACAATACCGTAGACGCATGGTTTTTAGATGGTTTTGCACCGGATAAAAACCCAGATATGTGGCAGCCAAGCTTGTATCAAGCCATGGCTGCGAGTTGCCGAAACCAAGCTACTTTTGCCACCTTTACCGCCGCTGGAGCCGTACGCCGTGGTTTACAGGCCGCCGGATTCGAAGTTAGCAAAGCTAAAGGGTATGGCCGCAAACGGGAAATGCTGCATGGCCAAATTAACAAAGCTGAGCTACCAACCACTGCCAAATCGCTCACCATTGTTGGCGGTGGCATCGCCGCTGCCTGTTTAGCCTGGTCATGCAGCCGGCGTGGCATTCCGGTTCGCTTGTTAACCACAGGACTATCCGATGGTGCGTCCGGCAACGCTCAAGGCGCTGTATACCCCTTACTGCAGGCGCAACTTTCACCCGTGAGTCAGTTTTTTGCTAGTGCTTTTAATCATGCGCGGCAATTTTATGCACAAACTTTAGCTGAACATTGGCATGAATCAGGAGTGGTACAACTCGTCTTCACAGCGAAACGCCTGCAGCGAATGCAAAAGATTCTTGGGCAGTTTGATGCTAATGACGCGCTTTATCATCCCCTTACCGTGCATGGCTTAACGGCAAAAGAAACGCAACAATTGTGGTCAGCCTTGCCTCCTCACCCTGCGCTTTTCTACCCTCGGGGCGGCTGGCTCGAGCCGGTGCAGGCGGTCCAGCAAATCTGCGCAGCGGCAGGAGACTTACTCAAGGTTGAAACGATTAGCCCGGTCACCCAGGTTAAGCAGAATGGTAGTGGCTGGCGCATCTTTACTGAAACTGGCGATTACGACGCTGAGACTTTGGTGCTCGCGGCTGGTGCTGGCCTAACCAAGTTGCTGGAACCATGGCAGCTGCCCCTACAAAATGTTCGCGGGCAAGTGACTCAAGTAGCCAGCACGGCAGTTACCGAATCTTGCCCAACCGTGGTTTGCTATAAAGGCTATTTTACCCCTGCCGCGCAACAGCAACATTGTGTTGGGGCAACTTACAGCCGCACTTATAGCAATGCTGAAGCGCGCCAGCCAACAGTAACTGACGATCAAGAAAACTTAGCCATATTACAAGATAACTTGGCACAACCTTGGACAGAGAACTTACAGATTACCGGACAACGTGCCAGTGAACGCAATACCACTCGTGACCATTTGCCTATAGTGGGATGGTTAGAGCCGGGATTAGGGGTGTTGGGAGGTTTAGCTTCGAGGGGGTACACCAGTGCACCATTGTGTGCAGAGCTGCTAGTAGCACAGTGGTGCCAAGAGCCGGCACCACTCGCTGCAGATTTAATTAAGCGACTTGCTCCGCAACGTCTTCAAGTTGAGTCATCAAAGCCGCAATAAGCTGCTGGTCGGCTGGCGCTAATTCATTTTTCGCCTGTTCTAACGAAGCATATACTGCGGGTAAAACCGCAGCTATTTCAGCTTGTTCTTGCAGCTCTAACTGCGCCACCACCAAATCAAAGTGACCACGTAAGTAACCGCTAGCAAACAACTCATCGTCAGTACCTGTTTCTACCACCTGATCAAATACAAGTTCTAACCGTTCGATATATTCATTAAATTCTGCCGACGCTGCCATCAATACTTACCTTTTCTTTGTGCCTTAATTTGAGCCGCGTAGCATATCATAAGATAAGGATAATCTGATACACTAGCGCCATCATTTAAGCGCTCAACTAGCAGCAACACAGGTTAGCACGACAACATGACGTTACGGATAGGATTATTTTACGGGTCAACCACCTGTTTCACAGAAATCGCCGCAGAGAAAATTCAGGCGCAATTTGCCGATGGTGAAATCGAACTTTTTAACATCAAAGATGTGCCACTGAAGCAAGCTGAAGAGTTCGATATTATTATTTTTGGCTTATCAACCTGGGACTTTGGTGAAATCCAAGAGGATTGGGAAAGCCATTGGAGCGATATCGCAGATCTACAGCTCAACGGTAAAGTTGTCGCCTTGTTCGGTATGGGCGACCAAGTTGGCTACACCGACTGGTTTCAAGATGCTTTGGGCATGCTGCATGATGAGCTTGCGGCAAATCCTGGTACCCAAAATTGCATTCGCGTCGGTTTTTGGCCCAACACCGACTATGATTTTGCTGCCTCTAAAGCGCTAACCCCCGACCATGAATTCTTCGTTGGCCTCGCCTTAGATGAAGATAGCCAATATGAGCTCAGTGAAACTCGCATTCAGCAATGGTGTGAACAACTCAAAGAAGAGCTTGCCAGCGTTTAACTTCTAACTGTTTTTGCTCCGGCGTAAATCGCTGCGCCGGAGAATGCCCCCAAACCGGCCCCGGCCACGCCGGATCTTGTTCATGCCGACTAACCAAATGAATATGTAATTGTTGAACCACATTACCCAACGCGCCAACATTGAGCTTTAACCCTTGCCCGTGCTGCTGCAACAGCAAGGACACCTGCTTAACCTCTAACGCCAATGCCATTGAGTCTTTATCATCTAATTCGACAAACTCAATCACGCCAGCACGACGTGGCACCAACATCAGCCAGTCATAACGAACATCATCAAAACGACGCAATTCACACAGGCCCAGCCGCTTCACTAAAAAGCTGTCCGCCGCAAGTCTGCTATCTAACTCGAAATTTGTATCGCCTGCCGAGTGACTCGTAGAGCGTTCGTTACTTTTCTCGATGACTTTGTTATAACGAGGGTCTGACATTTTAATTTCCAACAAATCAGTGGATTATAACTATGCAACGCATTGCTAAGCTTTTTGCAATTGTGCTCTTCTCAATGTACTCGCTTGTCACAGGTGCGCAACCAGCGTCACCGACAAGTTCTATTGCGGAGTATACCGCTAACTTTGATGCGCATTCAGGTTTTTTTACCTTTTACCATGACCCTGAACAAGGTGCTTTTTACCTGCGCGTGCCCAAGCAAGGTGAGTCCTTTATTTTTCAAACCAGCCTTCCGTGGGGGCTTGGCTCGAATGATATCGGTTTAGATCGCGGCCAACTAGGTGCCACGCGTCTCGCCAGCTTCTATATCGAAGGCAATAAAGCTTTGCTCATGCAGCACAACACCAAGTTTCGTGCCAATAGCGACAACGCAGCAGAACGCGCCAGCATTCAAGAAGCTTTTGCCAGCTCTGTGATCGCCGGCTTCACTGTGGTCGCTAAAGATGATGACGCTGTACTAATCGATTACACCCCTTTCTTAATCAGTGACATTCATAATGTTAGCAGCCGTCTTGAACGCGCTGAGCAAGGCCAGTTTCAGCTGAATCCGGAGCAGTCGGTGATTTATCCTGCTCGCAGCCGTGCCTTTGCTGATAACACCGAACTCGAAGCCAAAGTCACCTTCAGCGGCACCCCTAAAGGTCGCTATGTTTACGATGTTGCAGCCGATGCTAAGCACCTAACCTTGCACTTGCATCACTCGTTTATTCGCTTACCTGATGACAATTATCAGCCGCGTAAATTCCACCCACAGAGCGGCTTTTGGAGTGAAAGTCACTTAGATTATGCCGCCCCACTCGGCGCTTCGATGAAAGTTGAATACATTCCTCGTCATCGTTTAAGTGCGGCTGAACCTATTATTTATTATTTGGACCCTGGTGTGCCAGAACCTGTTCGCACCGCGCTATTAGACGGTGCGCGGTGGTGGGAAGAAGCATTTGAAGAAATTGGGTATAAAGGCGCGTTTCAAGTGCGTGAATTGCCTGCCGATGCCGATCCTATGGATGTGCGCTACAACGTCATCCAATGGGTGCATCGTGCTACCCGCGGTTGGTCGTACGGTGCTTCTGTCATCGACCCTCGCAGCGGTGAAATTATTAAAGGTCACGTGACTCTAGGTTCCCTTCGCGTGCGCCACGATATGCTCATTGCCCAAGGTTTATTGGCGCCATATGCACAGCAACTTGATGCAGCAACACAGCAACAGTTACAGCAAAAAATTGAAGCTATGGCCTTGGCGCGCATTCGTCAGTTATCCGCCCATGAAATCGGACATACCCTCGGCATTGCCCATAACTTTGCCGCCAGTGGTCACGATCGTGCGTCAGTTATGGATTACCCGCACCCGCTCATAAGTATTAATACCGATGGTAGCGGTTTATCTTTAGCAGGAGCTTATACCGAAGGCTTAGGCATCTGGGACAAACAAGTAGTCGCATACGGCTATGGTGATGGTGACCCAGCTGCAGTACTCGCCAAGAATAAAGAGCTAGGATTGCAGTTCATTTCCGACCGAGATGCTCGCCCTGCAGGTGGTGCCCATCCAGATGCACACTTATGGGATAATGGCAGCGATGCGGTAACCGAACTTGAACGCATTCTTGCAGTTCGTGCTACCGCTTTGGAGCAGTTTGGTTTAGCAAACTTAGCTGACGGCCAACCTTTAAGTCAGCTGCAAAACGTATTAGCACCCATTTACTTACTCCATCGCTATCAAGTTGAAGCGGCCGTTAAAATGCTCGCCGGTGTGCACTATGAATACAGTGTGAAAGGTGATCACTTAAAACCAGTACGGATGGTGAATGCGAGTCAGCAGCAACGTGCACTGCGTACCCTCGCAACCACATTAAATGCCGACACACTGCGATTACCTACACATATACACCAGTACCTAACAGCGCCTGCCTATGGCGAAGGTACTGACCGTGAGCGTTTCGTGGGCTTCACTGGATTACTGCCTGATACTGATACCATGGCGGCAAGTACGGCACGCTTTAGTTTAAATCTGTTATTGAACTCAGAACGATTAGAACGTTTAGCCCAGCAGCATAGTCAACAACGAGCGGTACCAAGTGTGATGGCCGTGCTTCAGCAAATTGCCACTGCCAGCATTACTCCGGCACAAGCAAGCGCAGCCGATTCACTCACCCAGCGACTAGCCTTTGAAAGCTTAGATGCCATGGTGCGCACTTACCAAACAGAGTCGCTATCTGCGGTAGTCAAAGCGCCACTCTATCAGTTCTTGCAGCAGCAACTGAGCACGTGGAAACAAGCGCCAGCGAGTGCCCATCGAGACTTTACTGTGTATGCACTAGAACAATTGTTTGCCGGCAAAGAATGGCCATTATCGAGTGCCCCAGAGTTACCACCTGGCTCGCCCATTTAAGCAATAAAACAAGCAATAAAAAAAGGGGCTAATCAGCCCCTTTTTTATTCGATACTTTATTCGTTATTCTAAATTAGCAAAGAAGGATTCTGTCAACCAATGCGGACGTTCTTCAGCATTACCAATTTCGCGGCCGATGGCGAAATTAATATTCGCGAATTCAACACCAGCGTTGTAGTTAATAGGTAAGTCAGTGGAGTCACTAGGACGGTGGTAATGTTCTGCAAAAAACTCTCCCCAAATCTTGCCGCCATCTTGATTTTCATCGCGTGCCGTAAAGCCCGTCATTAGGAATACTGCAGGTACACCCTTTTTAACGAACGCATAGTGATCTGAACGCGTAAAAATAGCCTGCTCTGGCATAGGGTCTTCACTTAACTTTACATCGAACTGCGCAGCCGCTTTTGCCACAGTGTCGCCTAAACTAGAATGGGTTGAACCAAAGGCGATAATATCGGCAAAATCATACAACAGCACCGGCATATCTAAGTTCACGTTTCCTACGATGTCGGTAATAGGTACGGTTGGGTAATGGGCAAAGTAATCAGCGCCTAACAGGCCACGCTCTTCAGCCGTTACTGCCAAGAATAAAATCGAACGCTTGGGTGCATCGGCTTGCGTAAACATACGCGCGGTTTCTAGCATAATAGCTACACCAGACGCGTTATCCATGGCGCCGTTATTAATTTGATCATCTTGGCTCAAGTCTTTAGTAATACCAATGTGATCCGAGTGTGCTGTAAATAGCACATACTCATGCTTTAATTCAGGATCGCTGCCGGGAAGTATCGCTGCTACGTTAGGGCTGGTTACTTCTTCGAAACGCGATGCGCGGGTTAAGTTAGCGCTTAAATTCAACTCAAATCCAGCAACCGGCTCGTTCTCTTCTATAGCCTCGAAAATAGCTTGCAAAGTTGTTGGCGCGTTAGCAAATAAACTTTCAGCGGCCTCATAGTGCACATAGGCCGAGGCGACTAAGTTTTTGTAGAGCGCATTGGCAGTGCCATCAGGCTGCAACCAAGTCATCCGCGGCGCGCGTTGGTACATGGCATTCACTTCAAACGGACGCACTTGTTCCCGTGCTGGCGTGTGTAAAGAAATAATTCCGATGGCTCCACGTTCCGCGGCAAAGCGTTTTTTGCTGCTATTCAAATGGGCGCCTTCTTCGCTCGGCAAATCAGCGGGACGTCCGGTCAACATCACCACTATTTTACCTTGCACATCTAAGCCGGCGTAATCATCAAGGCCGAAAGCTTCCGACACCAAGCCATAACCAACAAAAACCAGTGGTGCTGTGACATCGTCTACATCATTGTAAGCACTCGGCCCAGTAATAAATTGCTTGGGATAATCGAAGGCAATTTTGCTATCACCATTTAAAACGGTAAATCCAGCTGAGTTTTCTTTTAAGTAACTGCGACGAAACTTAATTCGTTGAAAATAAGTTCCTTCATCACCCGCCGGCTCTAAGCCTAAGCGCTTAAATTCAGTCGCAATATATTTCGAAGCGATTTCATGGCCTTGACTGCCGGTATCTCGGCCTTCTAATTCATCGCTCGCTAAGAATTCTAAATGAGCCTGAATGTTTACAGCATTGGCCGCCGATGTATTTGCCTGAGCCTGCGGTTGCGATGAGTCATCGCCACAGGCCGTAACGCCCAGCAATAAGGCAGCTAGGCCAATATAAGAAATTAAGCGCATAGTGGAACATCCATAGTTATGTGTGCAATAGATTGATTAGATTTAGACCAACGCAGTTTATCGGGAAAAACGCAGTGCAACAATAAGCAAATGTCTTGCATCCAAATCAACCATTGTGATATTGTTACATTATAACATTACACATCAATGCAAATATGGAGTTTTGGATTATGGTACCGCAGTTTCGTAAAGCGCCTCTTGCTTTATTCGTCACTAGTTTATTCAGTGGCATGGCCACTTTTTCGGCCGTTGCTGATGAACAAGACGCGCATAAGCACGAAGATACCGAAGTTATTGTCATTACTGCGAGCCCTCTGGCGCGCACCGCTCTAGCCTCAGCTCAGCCAGTAACAGTGATGGCGGGTGATAGTCTACGTGAGCGTCAAGCCCATACCTTAGGTGAAACCTTATCGAAAGAGCCAGGTATCAATGCGACTCACTTTGCAGGCGTCGCCAGTAGCCCTATTATCCGTGGCCTCGATGGCCCACGCGTTAAAATAACGCAAAACGGACTAGACTCAGCAGACGTATCGCGCGGTTCTCCTGATCACGCGGTAACCACTGAAACCTCAGTTGCACAACAGATCGAAATTTTACGCGGCCCTGCCACCTTACTATATGGTAGTGGCGCTATTGGTGGTGTAGTCAACGTTGTAGACAACCGCATCGCCCAAGATTTCGTAGGCGGCAGCGAAGGCTTCTTCGGTATGAACTTAAATACCGCAAGTAACTTAAAAGACGCTACCGTTGGCTTTACCGCTGACCAAAACAACATGGTTTGGCATGCTGATGCCTTCGCCCGTCGTAGCGAAGACTATCGTGTTCCTAGCTTTACCAATACCGACGGTGAACGCATCGACCGTATCGAAAACAGTTTTATTGATGCTGAAGGCTTAAACCTTGGAGTTAGCTATATTCTCGACAACGGTTACTTCGGTGTCTCTTATGGCCGCTTGCAGCAGCAATACGGAATTCCTGGTCATGATCATGACCACGGGCATGACGACCACGGCCACGATGACCACGGTCTTGATGAACACGGCGAACCTTTCGCAGATCTATGGCAAAACCGTTTTCAAGTTCACGGTGGTTGGAACGATCCTATGGCTGGCATCAAAAACATTGAGCTGCGCTACGGTTATACCGACTACTCGCATTCAGAAATTGAAGGCGATACCGTTGGGACCACCTTCAATAACCAGCAACATGAGCTGCGTTTAACTGCAACCCATGAACCTATTGCTGGTTGGGACGGTGCTTTCGGATACCACTTTATCGAGCAAGACCAAGTGGCCTTCGGTGTCGAAGCGCACACGCCACCAACATTAACCCGTACTCATGGCTTGTTCTGGCTCTTAGAGCGTCAGTTCGGCAAGTTTAACTGGCAAACCGGTGCTCGCTATGAAGAAGTAAGCTTGAACGAATATAGCTTTTCGCCGTTATCAGCATCTGTTGGTGTTACTTACCCGCTCGCTGACGACTTACTCGTTTCTTTTAACGTGAGTCATGCACAACGTGCACCGTCAGCCAACGAACTGTTAGCCAATGGTGAGCACTTTGCAACTAAAACCTACGAGCTCGGATTAGCTTATGATATTCACGAAGTCAGCGATCATCATCTGCATATCGAACCAAGTTCAGGTCAATCAACGCTTGAGAAATCGAACAACATCGACTTAGGCTTACACCTTGATTACCGCCAGTTCCATATGGATTGGACAGCCTTCTACAACCGCGTAGATAACTTTATTTACGATGACTTCTCTACCTTTATGAGCGGCGATATCGCCCACGATGATCATGATGAACACACAGAAACCGACGCCCATGACCATGGCGAAGGGCTTCCAGTCATTAATTATACTCAGCGTGATGTTGAATTATATGGTTATGAATTAGCGGCAGTTTGGGAGCTGAACTCCGCCTGGCAAGTAAGTGGTTTTAGTGATTATATTCGCGCCCGCGCTCGTGATAACCACGACAATTTACCGCGTATTCCGGCGCAAAGAATTGGTACTGAATTAACCTACCAAGCCGACGTTTGGGAATCGAAGTTGAGCTACACCTGGAACAATAAGCAAACCAGAGTCAGTACCTTAGAAGATACCACTGCTAGCTATGGCATCCTTGATGCTCAGGTAAACTGGTTCCCACAGCAGCTCAGCCAATACAACATTAGTCTGTATATGAAGGCTGAAAACTTAACCGATAAGCTTGGTTTTGTGCACAGTTCATTTTTAAAAGACGATGCTCCTATTCGAGGTCGCAACTTTAGTATTGGTTTACGTGGCGAGTTCTAGCGCATTCAGCTAGCGCTTGGTCGCAGCCACATGGGGTTCGCTACCTGCTTTGATACAATGTAAAGGTACACACTTTATACAGGATCATTGCAGGTATGCGAATCGTTATCGCACTATCGCTAGTGTTGCAGTTGCTGGTACTTCCGGTTGCCAAAGCGACACCGTCTGAAGTACCTTCTTCGCTCTCCATTGAACGTATCTTTTCAGCACCAGCACTTACCACATCAGCACCTAAACGCCTAAAGTTTGCGCCTTCAGGTGTGCATGTTAGTTATCTCGCTGGCTCCCAAGACTCACCTAATGTTTACGATCTTTGGATCTATGATGTTCGTGCAGAACAGCATCGTCTGCTGGTAGCAGCCGCTGAACTGATAAAACCTGCACAGCAGTTACCCGATGTCGAAAAGGCGCGGCGTGAGCGCATGCGTATTCAAGCCACTGGCATCATTGACTATCATTGGGCGCCAGACAGCAGCCAATTGCTATTCCCGATCAACGGACAGTTATATCTGTATGACATTGAATCGGGCGGCGTTGAACAAATAACCAGCGAAGAAACTTTCGCCACCGACCCTCGTTTCTCACCACAAGGGCGCTATATTAGCTTTGTTCAAGACTTTAACTTGTGGCTTATTGATGTCAGCACTAAGCAAACTTTCCAGCTGACCCAGCGTCAAACTCCAACCGAGCAATTTGCTACTGCTGAGTTTATCGCCCAAGAAGAAATGCAACGTATGTGTGGTTATTGGTGGAGCCCAGACGAACGCAAAATAGCCCTCACCAAAGTCGACTTGAGCACTATCCCCGCTTCAGCACGTGTTGATGTGCATGCCGGCGTTACCAAACTCGTTGAACAACATTACCCTGCCGCAGGTCAAAATAACGCCTTGGTGGATTTAGGGGTACTGCACATACCTGACGATTTGACCGAACAAGAAGAACCTTCGTTTAAAGTAAACTGGTTCGATTTACCCAAACGCCATGGCGATGGCTATTTAGCCCGCGTGGCATGGGTTCCGAATAGCGAACAACTCAGCTATCAATGGCAAAATCGACAACAAACGCAGTTAAGCCTCTTTGTACAGCCACTAGATAGCGCTGCGCCCAATAAGATTTTGGAAGAAACCAGTGCGCACTGGGTGAATTTGCACAAGGATTTATACTTTCTAAGCGACTCACGCCATTTTGTGTGGGCGTCTGAACGCAGCGGTTTTAAGCATCTCTATCTTTATCGCCTAGACGGTAGCCTTATTCGGCAATTGACCAGTGGCGATTGGATGGTAGATTCGTTAAGCCATGTGGATGAAATAACTGGCCTTATCTATTTTACCGGCCGTCGCAACACGCCGCTCGAACGCCATTTGTACCGTGCCAGCTTGAGCACCACTGCGCCGGGTCAACCCAGTTTGCTGAGCCAAGAAGCGGGTATGCATAACATTGTATTTGCCCAAGATGGCCGCAGCTACATTAACTATTACTCGAGTGCCAAACAACCACCGCAAGTGAGTTTGCATGGTCCCACGGGCAATCGCATCGCATGGCTCCATGAAAATAGTATTGATGCCGACCATCCTTTGGCACCTTTTATGAGTCAATGGAATTATCCGCAGTTCGGTCACCTTACCGCCGCCGATGGCCAGCGACTCTATTATCAATTAAATAAACCAACATTGATTGCGGATAATCAACGCTTTCCTGCTATCGTTTTGGTACACGGCGGACCGCGAGCGCAGCGTGTCACCAATAGCTGGGGCGACTATTATACGCAGTACTTGGTACAACAAGGTTTTGTGGTATTTCGACTTGATAACCGCGGTGGTGGTAACCGCGGCCGACAATTTGAAACCGGTATTCATCGACAGTTAGCCAACCTTGAAGTTGATGACCAAAAGCTCGGCGCGCAATGGTTAGCGCAGCAATCCTTTGTTGATGAGCAGCGCATTGGTGTTCTAGGCCACAGCTATGGCGGCTACATGGCGTTACATCTCATCTTACGCGCCCCAGAGCTATTCTCTGCAGCTATTGCCGGAGCTCCGGTAACCGATTGGGCGTTATACGATACGCATTATACCGAGCGTTACATGGGCACCCCTACGGACAACCCTGATGGCTATCATAACGCTAGTGTACTCACCTATGCAGACCGGCTAGAACGCCCATTACTAATTTATCACGGGATGGCAGATGACAATGTACTGTTCACCCATACCGCCAAATTAGTCTCTGCTTTACAACAGCATATGATTCCTTTTGAAATGATGGCCTACCCCGGCAAAGCCCATGGCTTAGCTGGCCGCGAAACCAAAATCCATCGCTTCAACATGGTGACAGACTTTTTTACCCGTCACTTGCAATAGTTTATACTTAGCGCATCGCTTTCCCAACGGAGTAAAAATGATGCGCTATTTATCACGTCGCTTAGTGATGCCCAATGATCTAAACTTTGCTGGTTCACTTTTTGGTGGCCGAATTCTTGAATGGATTGACGAAGAAGCGTACATCTATGCTGCTTGTCAGCTCGATGCTAAAAGTTTAGTGACCAAACATATTGGCGCTATAAGTTTTGAAACGTCAGCCTATCAAGGCGATGTGGTCGAGTTTGGACTTGGCGTGAAAAAGGTTGGTAATTCTTCCGTTACCGTAACTTGCGTCGTACGCAACAAACAAACCAAGCAAAATATTTGCGTGGCGGATGAAATTGTCTTTGTTCACATTGATCCTAAGACCCGTCAGCCACAGCCACACGGCAAAACTAAAGCCGAATTGGATGCAATAGAAATAGAAACGCCGGCATAAGCCGGCGTTTTTTTATTTACAGTATGCTGATACTTACTGCTGTAAATAGTGCCCAGCAAAGCAAGTAACAGGCGTTCCTGTCGGCTTACCATGTTGCCAATCACCACCTTCAACACCGCTGCCAGCGATATCAACATGCACATAAGGTAGCGGCTGTTCGCTATCATTACCGTGTTGGTCTAAACCTGCAGCAATCATTAAGAATGCCATAGGGAATTGGTGACCGCGAGCTGTGGTCGCTGACGGACCATTATTACTCGACAAGGTATCGTCGGCCTTAGTGCGCGGGCGCACAAAGTCGTAATCTTCACGACGTGACCATGAGATCTCAGTTGGGTCACCATACACTTCACCCGCTTCCCATAGCTTTTCAGCTAATTGTGAAACTCGCGCCGGACCATTAGGTACCAAGGCACTATAAGGGCCTTTCGCCAACGCTGCATGACCAGTTAGGGTCGCCACACTGAAGAGTTGAGGATTCGGATAGTCGCCCGCTTCTTCACGCAAATGTGAAAGCAAATCAGCCAGCACTAAACGCCCTTCAGCATCAGTGTTACCAATACGCACGCGAACACCACTATGCGCTTTAATAATTTCATCGGCGACAAAGGCTTCAGCACCAATACTGTTACGCACGACACCTAGCTCGGCAATCACGTTCACTGTATCTGGGCGCATTTCAGCCACGGTTTTCATAAAACCAGCAACCCCTGCGGCGCCACCTTTATCACGGCTCATACCGGCCATGTGACCGCCAGTTTTCACGTCGGCACCACCGGTATCGTAGACAATACCTTTACCCGCAAACATTAAGGTTTGCTCGGCAGCCGGGGCTTTATACTCTAAACGAATCACGCACGGTAAGTGACGTTCAACATTTAATGATGCACGTGCAACCGCCATTAATAACGGATACTCATGTTGGAGCTGCTGCACATCGTCGATCACAGTGACACGCACCGGCGTGTGTGCAAATGCTTGCTGACAGTACTCGGCAAAACGTGCCGGCGCCATGCGTTCTGGCTCAGTACCACACAAATCACGAGCGACGCGTTTACCTGCTTCCACTGACTGCAACCAAGTGTCGTTAAGTGCACCAACGATGCCGACTTCGGTTACTGTCTCAATGCTGTCTTCACCTAATGCTTCGCGCGCTTCTAGTGGCTCATATAATGCTTGGCAGAAACCCCAGTAGGCGACTGCTTCAGCTTGCCCGTAACGAGCATCGTGCGGCACACCAAAGACAA
Organism: Pseudidiomarina sp.; assembly: GCA_048269045.1. Taxonomy (GTDB): domain Bacteria; phylum Pseudomonadota; class Gammaproteobacteria; order Enterobacterales; family Alteromonadaceae; genus Pseudidiomarina. Next base: position 197,125 of record JBLWUG010000002.1, on the reverse strand, counting down.
TAAGCAATGGCTTGGTGCTACCGGCTTGCTGAGCGATACGTGCGCCAGCTGCTGCACCATCGGCCACATTACGCACATCGTCGTAATCGCGAGTTAATGGCCCAGTAGGCGCCGTAATTAAACGTCCACCAGCGACATCAGCAGCAATCAATAAAGCTTCTTTACCAATGCGCTGATCAAACTGTTGAGCGCGGTCGATGTATTCGGCGAAATCGTCAGGAACGCCTTGCGTGTAATCTCCAACTAATACCACGGCGTCATAGTCGCCATCCATTGCGGCATGGTAATTTTCTAATACCTTTACCTTTGGGAATGCCATATATACCTCGTTGTTCGTTCATCGTTGTTCGTTGATCGTTCATCGTTGTTCGTGGTTCGTTGTCCGTTGATCGTTTATCGAGTAACGAACAGCGTAGCGTACGAATAACGAAACACGTTTTTATTATTAGCTGCGGCGCCAGCGGGTGCCTTCAGCAGTATCTTCTAGTTCAATACCCATGGCCGTAAGCTTATCTCGAGCGATGTCGGCGCGCGCCCAGTCTTTGGCAGCGCGGGCGTCATTTCGCTCCACAATCAATGCTTCAATTTCCGCAGCGTCATCGCCGTCCGAACCATGTAAAAACGTTTCTGGTTCTTGTTCTAATAACCCTAACAAACCACCTAGCTGTTTAAGTTGGGCTGCGTACACCTTAGCTTTCTCGGCATCCTTAGCAGCAACGCGGTTAACTTCGCGCGCCAATTCGAATAGCACCGCCATCGCTTCTGGCGCATTAAAATCATCATCCATTGCTGCATTAAAGCGATCGACATAAGCGCCCGTTAGGTCGTTATCAACTTGACCACCAGGTGCTGCTCTTAATGCCGTGTAAAGACGCTCTAACGCCGATCGTGCCTGATCTAAGTTCTCTTTAGAATAGTTCAACTGCGATCGGTAATGACTCGATAGTAAAAAATAACGTACACTTTCAGCGTCATACTGCTGCAACACATCACGAATGGTGAAAAAGTTGCCCAATGACTTCGACATTTTCACTTCATCGACTTGCACCATACCGCTATGCATCCAATAGTTCACATATTCACTATGGTTCGCACTGCAGCTTTGCGCCACTTCATTTTCATGATGTGGGAAAATTAAATCAGCACCACCACCATGAATATCAAAGTTTGGACCTAAATGGCGCTTATTCATTGCTGAACATTCGATATGCCAGCCCGGGCGACCATCACCCCAAGGTGATGGCCAGCTCGGCTCACCCGCCTTGGCTTGCTTCCACAGCACAAAATCCAATGGGTCATCTTTACTTTCAGCCACATCGACGCGAGCACCCGACTGCAATTGTTCTAAGTTCTGGCGACTCAAGCGACCGTAGTCTTTAAAAGTACTAACATCGAACAGCACATCGCCATCACTAGCAATATAAGCATTGCCATTGGCAATCAGCGTCTCAATCATGCTGATGATATCGCCCATGTGCCCGGTTACCGTCGGCTCGATATCTGGACGTAATAAATTTAAGGCATCAAAATCGTCGTGCATCGCACGCGTATAGCGCTCTGTAACTGCATCGATGCTTTCATTATTTTCCGCGGCGCGGCGAATGATTTTGTCATCAACATCAGTAATGTTTCTGACGTAATTCACCTTGTAACCACGCGAGCGCAAGTAGCGAACCACAACATCAAAAGCAACATAAGTACGCGCATGACCGATATGACAGTAATCGTAAATGGTTACCCCGCAGACATACAGCTTCACTTCACCTGGAGTGATAGGTTTAAACTCTTCTTTTTCGCGGGTTAACGTATTAAATACTTTCAACATGCAAAGATGCTCCTGTCTTACAGCATGGCATAATAAAAAATTAAGGCGCTCATCATAACGCAAGGTGCAGCCTAGTCACAAACAATGCTAAACTTAGGCAGGTAAATATCTTAGTTTTATTAATATAGCTATTCTATGGAGCAATTTCTGATGCAGGTTACCCTACACACCAATCACGGTGACATTACCCTAAAGCTTTTTGAAAAAGAGGCACCAAAAACAGTCGCTAACTTCTTAACTTATGTTCGCGAAGGTTTTTATGACAACACGTTATTTCACCGTGTTATTAAAGGGTTTATGGTTCAAGGCGGTGGTTTCAACCTTGAGATGGTGCAAAAGCCAACCCACGCTCCGGTAGATAACGAAGCTAACAACGGTCTTAAAAATAATAAAGGCACTGTTGCTATGGCACGTACGCAAGATCCACACTCAGCCACTGCACAATTCTTTATCAACGTTAATAACAATGACTTCTTAAACTTCCAAAACGAAAGTTTAGGCGGCTGGGGCTATTGCGTATTTGCAGAAGTTGTTGAAGGCATGGATGTAGTTACCGCTATTGAGCAAGTACACACCACCCACGCAGGCTTCCACCAAGACGTTCCTGCCGATGATGTGGTTATTCAAAGCACTACTATTGTTGAATAATACGCGCTAATGGCCACTTGGTTTATTGCGGACTTACACCTAAGTCCAGCACGTCCTGATATCACCAGCTTGTTCATGCGATTCTTGCATGAGCAGGCTCAAGGTGCCGAGGCTCTCTATATTCTTGGTGATTTGTTTGATGCCTGGATAGGCGATGACGATACCAGCGAATTTGTGCAAAGCGTGCAAACCGAGTTGGCCAAGTTCACGGCAACGGGTGTGCCGGTTTTCTTTATTGCCGGCAACCGTGATTTTTTAATTGGCTCACAGTTTTCCCAGCGCACTGGGATAACCTTGTTACCTGAAACTTGTGTCATTGATTTGTACGGCACGCCAACCTTAGTACTGCACGGCGACACCCTTTGCACCGATGACCATAAGTATCAGCGTTTCCGTCGTATCATTCGCCACCCGTGGCTTACGAAACTGTTGCTGGCTTTACCTTTGTCGACCCGCATGAAAATTGCCGCAAAACTGAGAGCATCCAGCAAAACTCAGCAGCCTTTAACTGAACAAGAGCTGCGCATTATGGACGTCAATGATCAAACCGTGGTTCAAACCTTTGAACAGCATCAAGTCAAACAAATGATTCACGGTCACACTCACCGCCCCAATGAGCACCACCATAAGCTTAGCGATGGTAGCCAAGCTTTACGCATCGTATTAGGTGACTGGTACGAACAAGGCAGTTGGTTAGAGGTTACAGCGACTGGCCATCAATTAGTTCAGGCACACCGCTATGAAACTTGAAGTCATTATCAGGCGTAGTAATTAACTCCGCTTCCACCTCACCAAAGAACGCAATTCGCTCAGAGATATCTGTGCCGGCAATCAATTCCGCTAACGCCAAATAATCTTGATAATGCCGCGCTTCCGACCGTAGTAGCGATACGTAAAATTGACTTAGCTCTTTATCTAAATGTGGCGCGAGTTTGGCAAAACGCTCACACGAACGTGCTTCGATGTATGCACCACAAATGAGCTTATCGATTAATGTTGCAGGTTCATGAGTACGAACATGCTTCATCATACCTTTGGCATAGCGACTGGCTGAAATCGTACGATACTGGATACCGCGAGCTTCCATAATCTCCAGTACTTGGTAAAAGTGGTGCAGCTCTTCTTTTATCAACAGCACCATTTTGTCGATCAGGCTTTGACCAAATTCAGAATCACTCTTAGGAATAATGGCTTTGCTTAACTTTTCATGTTTTGCCAAGGTGGCTAAAGAGCCTTGCTTGAGATAAACAAAGTTTTCATAGGGCTCAAACCATTTTAACAGCGCATCACCGCTGGCTTTATCAGCTGCATATTTACGTATGAGCCAAATAGCTGTCTGTCCAGCCTTAAGTTCACACACGAGGTGATCCAGCAATAGCATGGGTAACATTTCGGGCTGTTTCGCAACAGTCACCCAAGCATCAGGGGTTTCGCAATGAAGAAATGATTTAATAGGGGCTAATAATTCAGAGTATGGCACGACCGTGGAGTCTCAAAAATAACATTGATTGCAGGCGATCTTATCACACAAACTGCTTGACTATGTTGCCAATCCAACCAATATTGAGCTTAGGCGATTAAAAAAGCGCCAGCAATAATAATAATGACCGAACAACGACTGAAGTTGAGGTACATCATGATTTTAAATCACATTTGGGGCCTTTTTGCTCATCCGCGAGATGAGTGGGAAACCATTGACCAACGCCACGAGAGTTTGCGTTTTTCATTAAGCCATATTTTACTTATCGCTTTAGTGCCCTGTGCCACCGCCTATTACTCTTCGGTACACCTTGGCTGGAGCATCGGTGCTAGAGAGTTAACCTACTTAACTGATACCAGCGCATTAACTATGGCCGTTATCATGTATGTCGGTATTTTATTTGCCGTCATCGCCCTCGCCTATTTAGTGCATTGGATGGCCAAGACTTTTGGCGCTAAACCAACCTTTACCCAATCGCTTGAGTTAGCAGCTTATACCGCAACTCCTGCCGTATTATCGGGTATCAGCGCGCTTTACCCAGAGTTATGGTTTGTCACCATGGGCTTTTTAGCCGGCGTCGCCTATTCGGTATACCTGCTGTATAGCGGCGTACCTATATTGATGCATATTCCAGAAGAACGAGGTTTCCTCTACTCAAGCTCAGTAGTAACAGCGGGCTTGATATTGTTGGTTATTTTAATGGTAACCTCCGCGATTCTTTGGACCAACGGGTTTGCACCGCAGTATATGTAGCCCTGAAAAAGCCGATTCTAAGCCGAGTTCATTACTCGGCTTTTTTGTACCCTTTATCTGACAGAGCTACTTATGCCTAAAGTTTTCTGCTAGTCTAAAGCGGATTTTTCTACTGAACGCTCATAAAGCGAACAAATTTATCAGTACAGGATTTAGTATGAGTGAAAACAAAAAGAAGCTGAGCTTAACCAGCCGCATCGTAGTCGGTATGTTTTCTGGGGTTATTTTGGGCATGTTGCTTAAAACCTTTTTCCCCGAAAGCACGTTCGTTGAAGGTTATTTAACGAATGGTATCTTCCACGTTGTTGGGCAAATTTTTATAAGCTCACTACAGATGCTTGTGGTACCTCTAGTATTCGTTTCGCTAGTAGTCGGTACCTGTTCATTAAGCGACCCTAGCAAACTAGGTCGATTAGGCGGCAAGGCCGTCGGCTTGTATTTAGTCACTACCGCCATTGCCATTACCTTGGCCATCGGCATCGCCGTTCTAGTACAACCTGGTACCGGCATTGAACTAAGCAGCAATGCTACCTACGAACCCAAAGCCGCACCTTCCTTAGCACAAGTCATTATCGACCTATTCCCTACCAACCCTTTCAGCGCTTTTGCCAACGGTAATATGCTACAAGTTATTGTATTCGCATTATTGTTTGGTGTGTCGTTAGCGTTAATCGGTAATAAGGGTGACCGCGTTAAAACCTTATTTGACGACTTTAATGAAGTCATCATGAAGCTGGTAATCATTCTGATGAACTTAGCGCCTTATGGTGTATTTGCACTGATGGCCAAACTGTTCTCAGAAACCTCTTTCGAGACTATCTTCAGCCTAGGTAAATACTTCCTGCTTGTACTTGGTGTGCTCTTCATCCATATGTTGGTTACTTACCCGATCATCTTAAAAGGGTTAAGTAACATGAGTCCGCGTATCTTCTTAAAGAAAATGCGTGAAGTACAAATCTTTGGCTTCAGCACGGCCAGCTCCAACGCGACCATGCCTGTTACCCTAGAAACTGTAACTAAGCGTATGGGTGTACATAACAGCGTAGGTTCCTTCACCGTGCCGTTAGGCGCCACCATTAACATGGATGGCACCGCCATCATGCAAGGTGTAGCCACTGTATTCATTGCACAGGTCTACCTCGTTGATTTAACCATCGCTGACTACCTCATGGTGGTATTAACCGCGACCTTAGCCTCTGTAGGTACCGCAGGCGTACCAGGCGTCGGTATGATCATGCTCGCCATGGTACTCGGCCAAGTAGGCCTCCCAGTTGAAGGTATCGGCCTAATCATCGGCGTCGACCGCCTCCTAGACATGACCCGCACCGCGGTTAACGTCACTGGTGATGCGATGGTCAGTGTGATTGTCGCGAAGAGCGAAGGTGGGTTGGATGAAGAGGTGTTTAATAATCCAGACAGCGGCTTGAAGCGCGAAAAGATTAATATCTAAAAGCGTTATTCGTTATTCGTTGTTCGTTGTTCGTTGTTCGTTGTTCGTTGCTCATTGTTTGTTTTTCGAGTCACGAGTAACGAACAGCGTAGCGTACGAACAACGAAACACGCATTATCTCATACTTAGGTTTTTGACCACCGCCCTTAAACTCCGGCCTACCCGCTCGCCGATGTTTTTCTTCTGCACATACCGCACCAAAAAGATATCATGACTATCACTCTTCCCCTGCAGCCAGGCGTCGCTGGTGATGAGCTCGTCAACGAGGCCGTATTGCTTAGCTTCTTGTGCTGTCCAGTATTCACCGGTGGCGACTTTATCTAAGTCGAGATCTTTGCGGAAGGATTTAATATGGCCTTTGAACTGCTCATGTATGCTTTCCAGCTCTGCTTTAAACTTAGCTCGCCCTTCATCTGTGTTTTCACCAAATAACGTTAGCGTTCGTTTGTGATCACCGGCGGTTACTTGCTCAAAATCAACGTCATGCTTTTTAAGCCAACGATGAAAGTTTGGTAACTGTGCCAATACGCCTATAGAACCGATAATGGCGAAAGGTGCTGCTTGAATCTTATGAGCCACTGCAGCCATCATATAGCCACCACTGGCGGCAACCTTATCCACGCTCACAATAAGCTCTAAATTGGCGTCACGGAGGCGCTGCAGCTGCGATGCGCCCAAACCATAGCCGTGTACCACGCCACCGCCACTTTCCAAACGCACTAACACTTGTTCTTTAGGTTCAGCCACAGCAACAATAGCATTGACTTCGCGGCGGAGTGATTCGACTTCACTAGCATCCATGGAACCTTTGAAATCGACCACAAACAATCGCTTTCGTAATTCGTTCTTGGCATTTTTTTGCTCTTTCTTGAGCGCTTTCTTAGCCTTCTTTCGATGCTTCTTATCAAGAAGCTCTAGCTTTAGTCGTTGCACACCATCGCGCAGGTCATCCGACAGTTTATCAACGACCAGTTCACCTTTTCGTGGCTTTTGCTTTTGCGCCGCTTGGACAACGGTACTAATAATTACCACTACTGCAAAAACAATGACCACTGCTTTTGCCACAAATATTCCAAGTTCCGAGAGCACTTCCCACATTATTTCGTCTCCAATAAAAAAGGCCGCATCACAGCGACCTTTTTAAGTTTAGCAGTAAACTGTGAATTACTGTTGTACCACAGACTCATCAGTAATTGGCAACACTAAAGTATCATTTGCGAACCAAAATGCTGCTTCAGTTTGCATTTCTTGAGTGGCTTCTTGCGATGCTTCAGGGCTCACAATCGAACCGTGGTCACCTGCGGTAAAGCGCACTGCACCTGATACTGGAGTTCCATCTGTGCTGGCAGTAGTGCTGCTAATGCTAGGTAAACCAAGTGCTGTGATTAACGCCTCAGTACCTGCTAGCGGTTTGCCTGCAACCGTATTTGGAATCACCTGGTCTGGCAATGAATCCACACCGTCACCCACCACTTCAATCAAGTGAATTGGGCTTTCGGTCGCCACTACACTTGCTGCGTAGTTGATTGGGTCCGCTGAATCAACAACGGTTTGCGCAGCGAACGCGAACTGTTCAAACAGGCCATTGATAGCCGCTTGTTCAGCTTCACTTAAGCCAGCAAAGAAAGCGTTGAATACATCGATAAGAACCGCTTGGAACGCAGGGTCAGTTAACGCTACGCCTTGTGCGTCTGCGGCTGCTTCAGCAGCGGCAGCAAAGTCTGCATCTTGCGCATACAACAATTGGCTCTTAATTACCGGCGCAAAGGTCGGTGAAGCCAATAAGAAGTTAGCAATACTGGCACCTGGTGCCATCAAGGTGCTGCCTTGCACATCGAACCAACCAGAGAACGGTGCTAAGTCACCTGTTAATGGTGAGTTAGCCACTGCTGTAAATGGCGTTCCTGAGATTGCTCCTAACGAGTGGCCTACAAAGAACACATTGGTACCATCAAGGCCCATGTTGTTGGCGTTCAAGCTCACACGCAAACCTAATAAGTCAGCAACTGATTGGCGTAAGTTATCACGAGTCGTGAGTAAGCTTGCCAAGTTCATGTATGCTGTTGCCGGACCTTGACCACTGGTGGCGTTGATTGCACCAAAGCCACGGTCACCGTGTAACGGGTGGTCAATAGCTACCGACGCAAAACCTGCGACCGCTAAAGTACCAGCAATACCCAACACACTACCTTTATCAGCAGTAATACCGTGCTGGAAAATCACCACCGGCCAACCTGCTACAGGCATGGTTAACGGATCAAGCCCCATTGCAGCGCGCACTGGTGCCGCAGCAGCTGGATCTGGAATGGTAATTAACGCATCTACGGTTTGCGTAGCACTCACTGCTGGTACAGGGTTATATTGAGTAATATGACGCTCGTCATCAACACCTGGGAAATCCATACCGGCAATAACCGCTGGGTCTGTTGATGTTGCACATTGCTCAACCCAAGCTGGAATAAAGGTCGCTGCACCGCCAGCTAACCAAGTTGGATCAATGGTTGGCACAGCCATTGGGTCAATTGCACCCGCTTGAATCGCACCTAGCACCGATACACCACTGTCACATTTCGCCACCCAGCGACCTTCTAAAGGCGCCATCGGGTTTTCCGCGGTAGGAACTTGTGAGTAGTAAGGTAAGTCTACTGAACCTTCATATAAATGCGCAGCGTTAGCCGCCAAATAACCTAAGTCAGTAGCATCGACTTCCATCATGCCATTAGCAACTAAGTAGTCAGCTACGGTAATACCGGTAGCGGTTCCACTTAACGCTGGTGATGGTGAGCCCATTTGCGAGGTCGCCGCAAACTGTCCTGCGATAAGGTTTTTAACCATATAGAAGGCATCGCTCGTGGATTGCGTAGTAAAGCTCGAAGCATAGGTAACGCTGTCTTTATCAACACCAAAGGCTTCTAATGCGCTTTCATGGCTATTGATTAAAGCTTGCAGGCCTAATGCAGAGGCATCGCTCGACACTGGGTCAGTGGCTACGTCGCGCTTCATCAAACCATAAGTTTGTGAAGGTTTAACCGTACGCCCTAGAGAGTCAGTGATCGCATCAGTAAGAATGGCTAAGTAGCCGGTTTTGGCTTTCCACGGTTTTAACGGCAGAACTGCCACGCCGTCCGGGCCGTTTGCCTTGACGATGTAGTCGACACCGAAAGTCAGTTCATTAGCGACGGCACAAGTTGCTGCCGGGCTGGCTGCTGCGCAGCCTTCGCTAACATCACTACCGCCCATAATGGTTTCAAACAAGCGAATCGAGCCAGCAGCTTCCAATGAAGCTGTGTCTACCGTCACCTGTTGACCATTTTCATCAAGCGGGAGTGAGAAGTTAAAGGTTAAAGTCGAGTGCGTTCCCCAGCCATCCAAGCCATTAATAGCGACTTGTGGATCAGCAATATCCGTCGCATCAGCGACTGGAATATTAATCGTTCCGTCTACAGAGCCACTTAAAAGGATATTCGATGGTACCGGAACGACACCATTAGATGGATCGAACACGACACGTGTTGCCGCAACATTATATTCGGTTACAACGGACTCTGGCGCATCATCGCCGCCACCGCAACCCACTAAGCTAAGTGCGCTGCCGATTGCCGTTACAAGCAAGAGTTTTTTCATGAGGCTTCCCCAATCCTTGTTGTGTTGTTTTTATTAAGCATTTGGTCATGCTTTATTCTATCTTGCCTATCATCGCCTTTTTAAACTGGTACGACAAGACATTCTCTTAACAAAATTTTATACACTGCTTGAGCCTAACTTGAAAGTATTTTCCAAGAATTTATAGTGCTTAGCTGAGAATCATAGCAAAAACCAGTACACTTGCAGCTACTTCTATCAAACAATTGAGTGTAATGATATGACTGCTGAGCAAAATCAAAGCAATTCTGCGCCCACATTAGCTGGTAAAAATATATTAGTTACCGGAGCCGGCGACGGTATCGGTCGAGAAGCGGCTATAACCTACGCTAAACTCGGAGCCACCGTCATTTTATTAGGTCGTACCGTTAGTAAACTCGAAGCCGTGTACGATGAAATTGTTAGCGCCGGCGCGCCAAAGCCAGCCATAGTGCCATTGGATATGAAAGGCGCGACTAAATCCCACTATGAAGGCTTAAATGCAACTATTGTAGAACAATTTGGCCACCTTGATGGCGTTTTGCACAATGCCGGCGTGCTTGGTGTGCTATCGCCATTCGAGCATATTGACCTCGATTCATGGAACGAAGTGATGAAAATTAATGTCACTGCTCAATTCATGATGACGCAAGCGTTAATGCCAGCTCTAAAAAAAGCCCCCCATGGTAGCATCGTCTTCACCTCATCCGGTGTCGGTCGCCAAGGGCGAGCATTCTGGGGCCCTTACGCGGTATCTAAATTCGCTATCGAAGGCTTAGCCCAAGTCATGGCCGATGAATATGACGGTACCAGCATTCGCGTCAACGTGATCAATCCTGGTGCAACTCGTACCACGATGCGCTCGCGAGCCTACCCGGCCGAAGATGCAAAAAAACTTAAAACTCCAGCTGATCTGATGCCGTTATACGTTCGCTTGATGAGTGATGATAGTATAGGTACCAATGGAGAATCTCTGAACGCCCAGTAACTTAGGAGTAATTATGAATCAGGCTCGGTCGACTCAACTTCAACTCAGCGGTATGAGTTGCGCAGGCTGTGCCAAGAGCATAGAACGCGCGTTACATCAGGTTGACGGTGTACAATCGGTAGATGTTAACTTCGCCAATGAAGTCGCAGCTGTGACCGGCACCAACCTCGATCACCGCGCGTTAGAAAAAGCCGTTAAAGATGCTGGCTATGGAGCCAGCATTATTGATCACGACAGTGCCCCCGATGATTCTCGCGAACGCGCCCAACAACAGCAGTTTTATAAGTTTGTGGTGGCGGCGTTATTATCGCTACCGCTGCTGTACACCATGGTTGGCCATTTTAGTTGGACTGACCACATTTATATCCCTTCATGGCTCATGAACCCTTGGGTGCAAATGGCACTCGCCACGCCGGTACAGTTTATTATTGGTTGGCAATTTTACCGCGGCAGCTACCACGCGCTTCGCGGAGGGGCTGCCAATATGGATGTATTGGTTGCGCTCGGTACGTCCGCTGCCTATTTCTATAGTGTTTTCATTGCGCTCCAGTTTGGCGAGCAAGCTGCGCACCAAGGTTTATATTTTGAAACCAGCGCCGTCCTGATTACGCTCATTATTCTTGGTAAATGGTTAGAAGCTCGAGCCAAAGGTCGATCTTCGCAAGCCATTAAGCAGTTACTCAATTTACAGCCGCGACAAGCCACCCGTGAATTAGCTAATGGCCAAACCGAATCCGTTAATGCGGCCGATCTAGTGGTAGACGATATCATCCATATCAAGCCAGGCCAGCAAGTACCTGCTGATAGCATCGTAATAAGTGGGACAAGTGCGGTCGACGAAGCCATGTTAACCGGTGAAAGTGCGCCTGTAGATAAATCTAAAGATAGTGAGCTCTTGGCGGGTACCGTCAATACTACCGGCTTTTTGAAAGCCAAAGTCACCCGTTTAGGTAAAGACTCAGCCTTGGCTCAAATTGTTCAAATCGTTGAACAAGCACAGAGCTCCAAAGCCCCCATCCAGCGAGTCGCAGATCGCGTATCTTCTATATTTGTGCCGGTAGTGCTCGGCATCGCGTTATTAACCTTTATTGGTTGGGCATTTTGGTGGGCCCCTGGTGATTACGCCCAAGCATTAGAGGCAACGGTTGCTGTCTTGGTCATCGCCTGTCCTTGTGCACTGGGCCTAGCTACGCCTACGTCTATTATGGCGGGTTCAGGTCGGGCCGCCCAAGCCGGTATTTTATTCAAGCAAAGTGAAGTGCTTGAAACCACGCATGCATTAACCACTATTGTCTTCGATAAAACTGGAACCATTACCCAAGGCCAGCCACAATTAACCGATTTAGAAATTGAGCTTCCCGCAGATTCAAATGTCGACTCAACGACGGTAATGTTCGCTTTGCAACAAGTCGAGGCTAAATCAGAACATCCGTTGGCCCAAGCGTTGGTAACCGGTATTAATGAGCGACTTGAAAGTAAAACAACGCCACAACTCGAGATCAATAACTTTAATGCCGAATCTGGCCTAGGTGTGCGTGCCGAGGTTACTGTTGGGCCACAGCAAGCTACTATAAGTGTGGGTAACCCACGTTTAATGAAGCAGCAAAATATTGATACTAAGCAATGGCAGGCGCGTTTTGCTACGCTTGAAGAGCAAGGTAAAACCACCATGTTTATCGCTTGGGACACCGAAGTTGTTGGAGTGGTTGCTGTCGCTGATACCATTCGAGAGCATGCCAAGTCCGCGATTGCCGCATTACATGCGCAAGGGCTAAAAGTAATTATGCTCACCGGTGATAATCAACGAACTGCCGAAGCCATTGCCGCCCAAGTCGATATCGATGAAGTGTTTGCTGAAGTTTTACCGCAAGATAAAGCTGCCAAAATTAAAGCACTGCAACAACATGGTAAGGTTGCTATGGTTGGCGACGGTATTAACGATGCCCCTGCGCTTGCTACCGCGGATGTCGGTATCGCTATGGGCACCGGCACCGATGTCGCGATTGAAACCGCTGATATAGCGCTAATGCGCGCTGATTTACGCAGCGTCGCCCAGGCCATCGAGGTTAGTTCGAAAACCGTAAAGAATATTCGCCAGAACTTGTTTTGGGCTTTTGCCTATAACTCGTTAGGCATACCCGTTGCAGCACTGGGCTTTTTAGCGCCTTGGTTAGCCGGCGGTGCAATGGCACTCAGTTCTGTGTCAGTTGTACTTAACGCTTTGCGCTTGCAACGACTCAAACTTGGAGAATAACTATGCTCACCGCTTTGGCACTTGCCAGCAGTCTTTCTATCGTAGCTACTAAACCCGAAGTAGACTGGATAGGTATTAGTGTGCCAACCACCGATGTTATCTGGCTTAGCGGCTCAAACTCTCATGTCGCGCGCTCTATAGATGGCGGCGAAACATGGTCTTACTTCCAACCCGCAACGCAAACCTTAGAGTTTCGCGATATTGAAGCCTTAGATGCCAACCACGCCTTCGCCTTGAGCATTGGCAATAATGGTGATTCGCGGATCTATTACACCAGCAACGGCGGCCGCCATTGGCAACTGCGCTATCGTGCTGGCGGCGGCCAATTCCTAAATTGTCTCGCCCTATCGCCTACCAACGAGGCTTGGGTTTATGGTGACAGCATTGAAAACCGTTGGGATATGGTGCGCAGCGTAGATGGGCGTAATTGGTTAGCGGCACGAAATGTCGTTGACTCGCCCCCTCTTGCTGATGAAGGTGGCCCTGCTTCTAGTGGTGGCTGTATCCGCCATAACAACGGTATTTGGGCCATTGGTACCGCAAATGGTAACCGCGCCCGCCTTTTGGTTAAGCGTAATTTCGGGATTCGGTTTAAAGCGTTAGATACGCCATTTCCAGCTGGCCCAAGCGCAGGTATTTCCAGCGTTTGGCCATTCAGCGAAAAGCATATCTTGATGGCCGGCGGCAGCCTCAATCATCCTAATGCTCGCCCGCGCTTGGTGGAGTATAAAGACAATAGCTTTACGCCACTATCTGAGCCACCGCTAGCCGGTGCTTTATACAGCTTAACCGTCAGCTATGACAATGCGTTAGTGGTTAGTAATCCTGACGGGGCAGCGTTATTAAAAGAAAGAGATGGAGAATGGCAGCGATTATCCGATGCCAATATCTGGAATAGCGCCTGTACCGCCAATCAATGCTACTTAATTGGTAAGCAGGGGTACTTTGCTCGCTTTACAACTACAGGCGATTAGCTCGCCTGTAGTAACGCGGTACCGCCACTTAAGTGGCTAACCTGAGAGAATCCTAACCGCGCAAGCACTTGCGCGGCGACGGCACTACGATGACCTGAACGGCACATACAAACAATCGGGCGATTACGATACTCATCGGCATGTTCATAAATAAACTGCGCTAACCGCGTGAGTGGTACGTTAATCACTTCTGCTTGAATGCCAAGATCACTCACTTGATGCTCTTGCTGTTCACGAACATCCACAACTAAAGTATCCGGACGCGCCAACCATTCTTGTTGCTGCGTTAAATCCACGTCAACGAGCTCACACTGCACACATTCATCCGCTAATTCACAAATTCTTTGGGTAACCCGGAAATCGTGATCTTCACTCGCTAACAGCAAGGTTTCATGATGAACTAAGTTCTCAAATACTTGTGGATCACGTTGTTCACCAATAAACGCAAAATCTGCTTTCGGGCAGGTTTTTGCCTGTTCATGATTAGCCAATGGTGAGCTCAGTAAATAGATAGGGCTACGTGAACCTATGCGATAAAGTTTGCGCTGCCCTACTTTTAAGCAATCATCGGTCGCCTTAACTGGCCAACCCACGGCATCACGAGTCGCTTCACAACCACTTGCACAAAGTAATTGCGCAAGCATCGCTGCTGGGCTATCGCTGGCTTGTGGTTCTGTGGTCAATACGGCTTTGACTTCATAGTGTTGGCACGCCACTAAACGCTCAATACGTTCGGCTAATTCAGGCAAAGGATCAATCACCGCCATTTCTTTGGCAGCTTTATCAATCAAGAGATAACAACAGCGCGTATCAAAGCGCAATTGCACCACGCCATCCAAATCGCTATCGATATCTTCGGTAGTATCGGCAATCAACAAACAGGACTGTTGCAGCGCACGGGCTGACTCGCCAATGCGTTCACAGGCTGCATTAATAGTTTCGACGTCAGTAGCCGGACCGAAGGATAAACGGATGGCTGAACACGAGCGCCATTCTTCAAGCCCCATGGCATCAAGCACAAAGCTCCGGCTTACCCCTGAGCTACACGCGGAACCCGAACTTACACGAATATTTGCGGCGTCAAACACATCCATAATGTCTCGTGACGGTACGCCACGCACTGAAAAGTTCAGCGTCGTTGGCACCGATTTATCGAGATCATGGTTCAGTTCTAAGGTTGGAAACGCACCGCGCAGTGCGGCTAATAATTGCTGACGGTAGCCACTTAAAGTGTCATGGTCTTTGAATACCTGCTGATCTTGGTCGAGCAGCAGCTCAAATAGCGCATGCAATGCAGCAATACCTGGCAGGTTTTCTGTACCTGAGCGTTGACCTTGCTCTTGCCCACCACCAATAATAAGCGGGCTAAAAGGCGCACTCGGGCGCACGTATAAAAAGCCAATTCCTTTCGGGCCATAAAGTTTGTGACCGCTAAATGGGGCATAGTCAATCGAGGTTTCTTCGAGGTTTAACTGTTGCTTACCTAATGACTGCACACAGTCGACCATCCACGGAATGGATTTATTATTGGCGCGAATCACCTGCTCTAATGCTTTCAAATCTTGTTGTACGCCAGTTTCGTTATTTACCGCCATGGTACAGATCATATAGGCGGCACCAACGTGTTCAGCAATGAAGTTGTGGTCTAGGATGCCATCGCGATCAACGGGAATTGCCTTGAGTTCAGCGTTTAATTTCAGCAGTTCGTTCCAATGCTCGAGGGCTTGCGGAACGGCTTTATGCTCAGTTGCACCATACAACAACCAACGCTTTTGCCCTTGCTGGTTATCGCGGCCATGAATAAGTGCTGACAATACTGCGGTCTGAATACCTTCGGTAGCACCACTAGTAAAGATTAAACGGCCGGTTCCTGCACCAATAAGAGCACGCCCTAAACGGCGTGTGCTATCAAGAATATAACGTGCTTGTAAGCCTGAGATATGACTGCTGCTGGGGTTGCCAAACACGTGTTCCATCACATGTTCAACAGCTTGAGCAATTCGCGGTAAAACCGGTGTTGTTGCATTACAATCTAAATAAATCTCGCCCGCTTTGGGGCGCATCTGCACCGGTGTAAACATCGCAATTACTCCAATTAATTATTTATACTTATAGGTCGATACGATTATTCTGCCATTCTTTTAGTTTTTCAGCACGTTCAGCTTTTGCTAACCGGGCTTTTTTGGCGTCGCAAGGATCGTCACAGTCACAAGCTTTGTCCATACCTAACGCGGAAATACCGCCGCAACTGCCGCCAATTGATTTACCTTGTGCGATAAACCCAACCGACATGGCTAGCACCACTACTAACATGATGCCAAATACTGCAAAAAATAATCCCATGCGGACCTCCGAGGTTACTTCTCGTACTGTTTAAATGCGCTACTAGTGTACTCTTTAAAAGTATCGTTTTCACGGCTTATCAATAATACTGCTAAACCCTTACGTTCAGCAAATTCGAGGGCTGCTTCCGTGCCCATAACGGTCAATGCAGTCGCATAAGCATCGGCATCCATACATTGCGGCGTAATCACTGTTACCGAGATCAGATTATGCTGAATCGGGTAACCGGTGCGTGGGTCAATGATATGGGAATAGCGCTGACCATTTTCTTCAAAATAGTTACGATAATCGCCAGAGGTGGCCACTGCATTATTGCCAGGCTCGATAACTCGCTGCGCGGTTCTATCCATAGACACTGGCTTTTCAATCGCGATACGCCAAGGCTGGTTGCCAGGCTTGGTACCTTTCATGCGCATTTCACCACCAATCTCAACTAAGTAGTTGGTGATTTGAAATTGCTCTAACAAGGTCGCAACCCGATCCACACCATAGCCTTTCGCAATGGTCGATAAATCCACGTAGATTTCCGGGTGAGCCTTACTCAACTGATGGTTTTCAACCTTTAGGTGCTGGTAGCCAACGTTGGCTAACATGGCATCCAACTCAGCTTGCGAAGGTACATGGTCTGGTCGTGCTAATGGACCAAAGCCCCATAGGTTTACCAATGGGCCTACGGTGACATCCATAACCCCGCCAGTTTCTTCAGCTATCTCTAAAGCCCTTTGCACAACGGCTTCTAAGGCTCGTGAAATAACGACAGGCTCAGTCGTCTGCTTTTGGTTAAACAGAGACAACTCGGAGTTAGGGTCGTAAGTCGACATTTGACTATTTATCTGTTCTAAAACAGCGTCGACCGCTTCTTTAATGCGTTCACCTGAGCGGTTCGGGTTGGCCGTCACGTAGCGTATATGATACGTGGTGCCCATGGTCTCGCCCGAAATTGAAATTTGCTCTGGCGCGTAGCTACAAGAAACGAAAAAGGCTAGCCCAATAAGAGCTAGCCAAATCCGTAGAGTCGATGAATGTAATGTTTTCATCTGTTCTAATTCACCTTTAATTGCGGTGAGCCGTTGGCTAAATTAGCCGCCGAAGTCATCCAACATGATGTTTTCGTCTTCCACGCCCAAGTCTTTGAGCATTTTAATAACTGCCGCGTTCATCATTGGCGGACCACACATGTAGAACTCGCAATCTTCTGGGGCATCATGTTCTTTAAGATAGTTTTCATAAAGAACATTATGGATGAACCCAGTGTCGCCTTCCCAGTTATCTTCTGGTTGTGGATCGGATAACGCAACATGCCACTCAAAGTTGTCGTTCTCACGTGCCAACATATCGAAGTCTTCAACGTAGAACATTTCTTTCTTCGAACGTGCACCGTACCAGAACGTCATTTTACGTTTGGTGTGCAAGCGGCGTAACTGATCGAAAATGTGTGAACGCATTGGGGCCATACCAGCACCACCACCTACGAATACCATTTCTGCATCAGTGTCTTTCGCGAAGAACTCACCAAATGGACCAGAAATTGTTACTTCATCACCTGGCTTCAAGCTGAAGATGTATGGTGACATTTTACCTGGTGGCAAGCTCATATCACGTGGTGGTGGCGTTGCCACACGTACGTTTAACATGATCATGCCTTTCTCATCTGGGTAGTTCGCCATGGAGTACGCACGAACTACTTCTTCATCCACTTTAGATTCGAGGTCAAAGAAACCGAAGTGTTCCCAATCGCCGCGGAATTTTTCATCAATATCGAAGTCTTTAAACTTCACATGATGCGGTGGGCATTCAATTTGAATGTAACCACCAGCGCGGAATGGTACTTCTTCGCCTTCTGGTAACTCAACCACAAGCTCTTTGATGAAGGTTGCAACGTTGTCGTTCGAGCGAACTTTACAATGCCACTTACGAATACCGAATACTTCTTCAGGAAGTTCGATTTTCATATTTTGCTTCACGTTTACCTGACAAGATAAACGTACACCTTCACGTGCTTCTTTGCGGTTAATGTGGTCGCGTTCAGTCGGGAGGATTTCACCACCACCTTCTTTAATGACAACTGTACATTGGCCACATGAGCCACCACCACCACACGCCGATGAAACGAAAATACCTGAGTTAGCTAATGCACCTAGTAACTTGTTACCTGGTTGCGTGGTAATTTTCTTTTCTTCGTCGTCGTTAATTAAAATCTCAACATCACCCTGAGGGACTAACTTTGATTTGGCGAACATAATCACCGCTACCAAAACTAGTACAATCACGGTAAACATGCCTACGCCGAGCGCTATTAGCGTCAAATCTTGCCCTTGCATCGACTTGTACCTCTCGTTAAACCGTTTCTACCGTTACCGGCGTTTATAGGGATACGCCAGAGAATGACATAAAGCCCAAACCAATTAGACCCACTGAAATAAAGGTAATACCTAGGCCACGTAAGCCATCAGGAATATCCGAGTATTTCAGTTTTTCGCGTACTGCTGCTAATGCAACAATCGCAAGGGCCCAGCCAATACCACTGCCGATACCATAAACCACACTTTCACTGAAGGTGTAATCACGTTCTACCATGAAGGCTACACCACCGAAAATTGCACAGTTAACAGTAATCAACGGTAGGAAAATACCTAGTGCGTTATACAACGCTGGCATGTACTTATCGAGAGTCATCTCAAGAATCTGAACCAACGCGGCAATAACACCGATAAAGGTTAAGAAACGTAAGAAGCTTAAGTCGGCATCTGGGAACCCGGCCCAATCTAGTGCACCAGGAGCTAAGATGTTGTGGAAAATTAAGTTGTTCACAGGTACCGAGATACCTAATACAACGATTACCGCAACACCAAGACCAAAGGCCGTTTTAACTTTCTTTGATACCGCTAAGAAAGTACACATGCCCAAGAAGAAGCTTAGTGCCAAGTTCTCAACGAAAATCGCTTTAATAAATAAACTGATATAGGCTTCCATGGTCTCTTACTCCTTCGGCTCGACTTGCTCGGTGCGGAATGTACGCAGCACCCAGATAAAGCCGCCGATGATAAAGAATGCACTTGGTGGCAATACGAGTAGACCAATCGGCTGATACCAACCGCCCTCTGATGCCAACTGTAAAATCTGATAACCGAACAGGCTACCTGAACCGAAAAGTTCACGAATAAAGCCAACAGTTAACAAGACCACAGAGTAACCAAGACCATTACCAATACCGTCTAAGAACGACAGCATAGGCGGGCTCTTCATCGCATAAGCTTCAGCGCGACCCATTACGATACAGTTGGTGATAATCAAACCAACGAATACCGAAAGTTCTTTCGCAATGCTGTAAGCGTAAGCACGTAGTACTTGGTCAACAACAATTACCAAGCTCGCAATAATGGTCATTTGTACAATGATTCGCACACTCGAAGGAATGTGGTTACGAATCAGTGAAATAAACAAGTTCGAAAATGCAGTTACTAAAGTTAGTGCGATACACATAACTAAAGTGTTTTCCATCTTCGAGGTTACGGCCAAGGCCGAACAAACACCTAGTATTTGTAATGCAATCGGGTTGTTAGCAAAAATCGGTCCAAACAGAACCTCTTTTACTTCTTTTGCACTTGCCATTAGTTCAGCTCCCCTTTGCGAATTTTATCGAATAGTGGGCCATAAGCCTGGTCGCTAAACCAGTACGTCATTGCGTTCTCTACACCATTACTGGTTAAGGTCGCACCGGATAACGCATCAATGTGATGGTCTTTATCAGTAACGTTTTTGGTTACGCTAAGCGCTACGCCGTCGTCACCGTAAATTTCCTTGCCTTTCCAGGTCGCAATCCAGTTAGGATTTTGAATTTCGCCACCAAGACCAGGAGTTTCCGTGTGCTCGTAGAAGGTTAAGCCCTTAATAGTGTTCATGTCAGGTGCAACAGCCATTAAGCCGTACATGGTTCCCCACAAACCGTAGCCGCGCAGGTAAACCACTACCGTTTCAAGATCACCGTTCTCGCCATCGATAAAGTAAACTTTAGCAACATCTTCACGTGCACCAATACCCGCAACATCGTTGCTTTTAGCTAGTTTGGTAGCTAAAGCTGGCTTTTTAGCAGCCGCGATTGGGTCGTAGTCCGTTGCATTTTTACCGTCAACGCTATCAACAGTTTCAAGCGTATCTAAGTTGATTAAGCGAGTTTCAACACGCTCATTAAACACCGCAACCACATCGGTTTCTGGGGTTAACAAGCCTGCTGCGCTTAACACGTTACGCTGCATGTCTAATGCTGCGTTACGCTCCTGCAGCGGCTTCAAGCCAACTGCAGAGCCCGCTACTACCACCGCACACACTAAACAGAGTGCGATGACAACAAATAGCGTTTTGCCTAAAGTTTCATTGTTTTTAGCCATTGCGTGCCAATCTCCGTTTAATGTTCGCCTGTACAACAAAGTGGTCAAACAGTGGAGCAAATACGTTAGCAAACAGAATTGCTAGCATAATACCCTCTGGATAAGCTGGGTTAACCACACGGATAAGTACTGTCATTGCGCCAATAAGGAAGCCGTAATAGAACTTACCTTTATCAGTGAAGGAAGCCGATACCGGATCTGTCGCCATGAACATCATACCGAAGGCAAAACCACCTACGACTAAGTGCCAGTACCACGGCATCGCAAACATTGGGTTGGTGTCGCTACCAATGAAGTTGAACAGGAATGACAATGCCGCCATACCTACAAACACACCGGTAACAATGCGCCATGACGCAATGCGTAAGTAAATTAGAGCTAAACCACCGATAAGAATCATCAGTGTAGAAACTTCACCGACCGAACCTTGAATGTTACCGATGAATGCATCCATCCACAGTTCCATGTTCGCGAAGTAGTCAACGCCTGATGCGGCTTGGCCAAGTAAGGTTGCACCAGAGAAACCGTCGACTGCAGTCCACACTTGCTCACCTGAAATTGCTGCCGGGAAAGCGAAGTACAAGAATGCACGACCAGTTAACGCTGGGTTCAAGAAGTTACGGCCAGTTCCGCCGAATACTTCCTTACCAATAACCACACCGAAGGTGATACCTAAAGCAACCTGCCACAGTGGCATTGTTGCTGGTAAAGTTAGCGCGAAGAGCACTGAAGTTACGAAGAAACCTTCGTTAATTTCGTGCTTACGAACTGTCGCGAACAACACTTCCCAAACACCACCGACCACGAAAGTGGTTAGGTAGATTGGTAAGAAGAAGCACGCGCCGTACCACATTTTGGCACCCCAACCGGCAGTTTCGCCTAAGGAGCCGCCAAGCGCTTGGAATAAACCAACCTGCCAAATATCAGCGAGTTCATGACCGCTAGCTAATGCCATGGCGGCTTGGTTACCCACGTTGTACATACCCCAGAACATTGCTGGGAAGGTCATCATCCACACCAAAATCATGATGCGTTTCAGATCGATATTATCTTTTACGTGAGTAGCGCCTTTGGTAATAATACCCGGCGTGTACAAGATGGTCGCAGCTGCTTCATAAAGGGCGTACCAACGTTCGTACTTACCACCTTTTTCAAAGTCTGGCTCAATCTTCTCAAGAAAATTCTTCAAGCCCATGATTAGCCCTCTTTCTCAATGTCGGTCAACATGTTACGCAACGCAGGACCATACTCATATTTGCCTGGGCAAACGTAAGTACAAAGTGCTAAATCTTCTTCATCCAGTTCTAAACAACCCAGTTGTTGGGCTTGCTCACTGTCACCAGACAAAATGTCACGTAGCAAAATCGTTGGCAGGATATCTAGCGGCATCACTCGCTCATAGTTACCGATTGGTACCATGGAGCGCTCTGAACCATTGTTGCTAGAAGTCATCGCAAAGCGTTTCTTCGGCGTTAAGTGGCTTGCAAATGCACGGGTAACTGAGTGCATATTTGCACCTGGCTTCACCCAGCCTAAGAATTCTTTATTATCGTCTTCAGCCAACACACTAACTTGATAGTGGAAACGACCTAACCATTGATGAGCATCATCAACTTTTTGACCGTTCAATACCGAACCTGAAACGATACGTTGTTTACCTTGAGCAAGCTCACCTTTGGTAAGTTCACGCAAGTTAGCGCCCACTTGGGTGCGCAACAGACGAGGTTTCTTGGTGCCCGGGCCCGCTAATGCAACCACACGATCAGTCGCAATCTCGCCAGTGGTAAATAATTTACCGTAGGCAATCACGTCTTGATAACCAATGTGCCACACTTGCTTGGTTGCACTTACCGGTTCTAAGAAGTGAATGTGAGTACCTACTAAACCAGCAGGATGCGGTCCAGCAAAGCTTTCGACTTGTACCTTAGCGTTACCCACTTCAACTTTCGCGTCGGCAGCCTTGGTGACGTAAACTTTGCCTTCGGTAAGGGTGGTCAACACGTTCAAGCCATCAATGAACGCTTGTTGCTGTTCGCTGATAACTACGGTTGGGTCTGCTGCCAGCGGATTGGTATCCATAGTGCTAACAAAAATAGCTGCTGGCTTGGCTTCGAGGCTTGGCGAACGGCTAAACGGACGGGTTCGTAACGCAACCCACTGTCCAGCATTATTCAATTGCTCGACAACAGATTCGCGTGCTAAACCAGCCAGCTCTTTGCTATCGTATTTATTGAAGGTTTCTTGTTCGTCACCTTCAACTTCTACAACAACAGCTTGCAGCACTCGCTTGGCCCCACGCAAAACGTCTTTGACGACGCCCGCAGCAGGAGCTGTGAACTTAACACCTGGGTTTTTCTTATCTTCGAAAAGTATCTGGCCTTTCTTAACACGGTCTCCAACCTTGACATGCATGGTTGGGCGCATTCCCACATACTCTTCACCCAGAACGGCAACGGTGGTGATGGCTTGGCCATCATCGATAGTTTGCTGGGGGGCTCCTGAAATTGGAACATCCAGCCCTTTCTTGATCGTAATCATACGCGTTTGCACTACTCATTAGGGAAGATTAATCTCATTCCAGCACGAGCAAACCCTCAGAAAAGCAGCTTGCTCCCACTGACCAAATTCTGTCCATTTTCACCTAGGGCGCGCATTTTAGCACTTTTGGACAACAAAACAAATGCGTTATTGGCTTTGTTACCAGCCCACTAACGGGTCAACATCTGCGTCATAATCAACGCCTTCCATACCAAAGCCAAATAACTTGAGGAAATCTGAGTGATATTCCGCATAGTCTGCGAGCTCGTGGAAGTTTTCTTGAGTAATCTGGTCCCACAACGCTTGAATTTTAGCTTGGGTTTTATCGTTAGTTTCCCAGTCGTTCATGAATAAACGACCTGCTTCATCTAACGGCTTATCATCGCTGTAAAGCGCTTGGGTGAAGAGGCGATAAATCTGCTCAATACAACCCTCATGAGTGCCCTCTTCTTTCATTACGCCGTAAATCAATGAGATATAAAGCGGCATAACCGGAATAGCTGAGCTTGCTTGAGTGACTAAAGCCTTTAATGAAGAAACATAAGCTTCAACATTCAAATCGCTGTAGCGTTCGCGCATAGCTGCTGCGGCACGGTCGAGATCTTCTTTCGCTTTACCAATGGTGGCTTGACCATAAATAGGCCAGGTCAATTTTTTCCCGATATAAGTATAGGCTGTGGTTTTCGCGTTTTCTGCTAACACACCTGCTTCATGTAAAGCTGCCATCCACAGTTCCCAATCTTCACCGCCCATAACTTTTATGGTTTGTGCGATTTCATCGTCATTGGCTGGTTCTAAAGAAACATCTTTAATCAGGTCTTTATCGGTATCGTAAGTTTTAGTGGTATACGCTTGACCGATAGGCTTCAACGTCGAGCTATATAACTCGCCCGTTTCTGGATCTTTACGCTTCGGCGACGCCAAGCTATAAACAACCAAGTCAACCTGACCAAAATCTTCTTTAATACGCTCAATTACTTCAGCTTTAATTTCGTTCGAGAACGCATCGCCATTAATAGTGTGCGCATATAAACCTTCAGCTTTTGCTGCTTGGTGGAATGCCGCAGTGTTGTACCAACCTGCAGTTGCAGTGCGTTTTTCAGTCGGCTCTTTCTCGAAGCACACGCCTAAAGTTTTCGCACCGCCACCAAAGGCTGCGGTAATGCGTGACGCAAGGCCGTAACCTGTAGAACAGCCAATCACTAGCACGCGCTTTGGCGCTTGCTCAAGCTTAGGTTGTTGTTTTACAAAATCAATTTGCTCTTGTACGTGTGCTGCACAACCTACTGGGTGGGCATTCGTACAAATAAAGCCGCGGATTTTTGGATGAATAATCATGTTAACTGTCCTATTAATTCTGCCAACGCATAGTTTTAGTCATAAAATGGTCGCTAGTGTAACCGAGCAACCTCTTTAAAGTGATCTGAGTAGTTAAGACTCGAGCTTACTGCCACCACGACAAGTCGGGGATTCTGGCACTTGTTGTTGCTCTTGCCATTCTGCTGGGCTGTATAAATGCAGCGACAAGGCGTGAACTGGGCCGGCCAACTCATCGGCCAGCAATTGATTTAATTGACGGTGCCGTTGTAACAATCGCTTGCCTTCGAAAGCGTCACTAACCACAATCAGTTTAAAGTGAGAGTGATCTGTCGGGGTGCCATGCATATGGCTCTCATTGATAACGTCAAGATAGTTAGGCGCCAATTGAGCCTTAACTTTTTGCTCAATTTGCTGCTGCACTGAATTCATTTGTTACTCCTAATTACTACCAAGCTACGGCGAAGATGCATCTAATGCACTATAGCAAATACTCTCATCACGCCCCAAAGCAGCCAGTGCATTAAACACACTTGGCTCACTTGCACCACGCGGATAAGCTAACCGGTAAAGTTGCGAACTGACGGTACCCCACTGCTGCCATAGAACATAACCATATTCATGATGAAGGCCGGCAAGTTGCTTAAGGCCTTGTTCGCGTGCGGTTGGAAATACTGAGGGCTCGCCGACTAAGCGCCAGCGATTTAGTTCTTCGGATTCAGCCAGCAAGGCATCATTAATGCGGTTGCGGCAAAAGCTCAATTGAATGACTGATGAAGTTAACTGCCAGTTTTCATCGGGCAGTTGCAAACGATCAATAGTGCTGATTAGTTCTTCAGACAGTGCGAGTTCTTCGGCATCGGGTGCAGCTTCTGGCTGGCAGGCGAGGAGCCCAGCAGCAACAAATGACAAGACCACACTACGTTTAATAAGCTGAAGAAAAGTATAGAAACATCTGTGTCGCATCATCGGCACCATCGTATGGCTGATTTGAAAGAGTGCACAGAGTATAAAGGGAACTACAGAAAAGAAAAGAATGAACGTCCTTGTTCAATTCGGTTTGTATCAATCCATGAGTACGTAACCGTAATCCATTTCGGTGCATATTAGTCAACAAAAATTAAAAGATCAAATACATTTTTCCAACACGCGTGCAACATCTTCATGTATAAGCTAATTTTATAATTGGCTTAATCCTCGTTATCGCCATTATCAGGGCTGATCAAAGCGATAATCTGCCAGCCTGCTGCCGGATTAAACGTCTGATCACTGGTAAACAAGTGGCAACTGCCCCGCTCGTCCAGCGCAAATAACGGTAATGAACGATTACCGTATCGTTCTTGATAGTCATCATAATGAAAGGATTCCGTCAGCGCGGTGGTTTTAACCGATGCCCCTTGAAAGGTTAATGTTGCCAGTTTCGAGAAAGTCACCCCATCACCAAACAGCTTTAATCGCTTTCGATACACTTCCGGCAAGTGATTACGCGCGGGTAAATCGTGCTCGGTTGTTTGCAACGCAAAAATCTTATGGTCGTCAAACCAATCCATAAAGTGAATAGCCACCACCGGGTTTAACTGGCGATACGGAGAAAGAATTAAAACCTTACCGATGCCCGTTAAATCCATATTATTTTCGGCGTGCTCCGACGTCGGGTTACCAAAGTAAACCGGAATATTTTCCATCCGAGCTAGTTTGATGTGCTCCCAGTTAGTGTCAGCTAATAACACGGGGAAGCCATGATCTTTAAGCGCCTTAGCGATCATTCGTGCCGTCGGGTTAGCACCAAAGATTAAAAAACCGCGAGCGGGTGGCTCGCGTAATTTCAAAAAGTGAGCCAAAGGTTTTGCCGTTAAGCTCTGCAATACGACGGTACTTAAAATGACTAAAAACACGAGCGGTACGAGCAATTCAGCTTGCGCCCAACCTTGCTGTTGCATCTTGATAGCAAACAACGCGGATACTGCAGCGGCAACGATGCCTCGCGGAGCGATCCAGCTTAGCAATATTTTCTCTTTTACCGTGGTTGATGTACCTATTGCCGATATCCATACCGAAATGGGCCGCACCACAAAAATAATTATTACCAGTAGAATAACGGCCGGGAAACCAAGCGCACTAAAGGCTTCAGGATTTAGCCGTGCCGCTAAAATAATGAATAACCCTGAGATTAATAGCACACTCAAAGTTTCTTTGAATTCAAGAATGTCATCTAAAACTAAACCACGCATGTTAGCCATGACCATACCCATAACGGTTACGGTTAATAAGCCAGACTCATGCTGTAGCGCATTCGATAACGCAAACACCCCTAAGACCACTGCTAAAGTGGCTACGTTGGTTAAGTAATGAGGAAACAGGTTACGTTTGAGTGCCATGCCAAGTAACTTACCGCCGGCATAACCTAAGGCAAAACCAAGCCCGATTGTCACGGCAAAGGCTTGCAACGCATGACTAAAGCCGGCCCCTTTACTGGACACTATAAATTCATAAACCAACACCGCTAGCAGTGCGCCAACGGGGTCAATAATAATACCTTCCCAACGTAAAATGTTACCCAGCTTAGCGAGCGGCCGCACCGAGCGAATCATCGGCATAATCACCGTGGGCCCTGTCACCACCACCAAAGCGCCAAACAGCGCTGCCATTTCCCAGGTGAGGCCGATTAAGATAAAAGCTGAGATAGCAATAAGTAACCAAGTGACAGCCATACCCACACTGACGAGGTTGGTCACCATACGCCCATGGCCGCGAATTTCTTCAAAACGCAGCGTCAAAGCCCCTTCAAATAGAATGATGGCTACGGAAAGTGACACGATTGGAAACAGTAAATCGCCAAAAATAGCGTCTGGGTTTAACCAACCAAATACTGGCCCAAGCAACATACCTACCAATAATAAAGGCAAGATGGCTGGCACCTTTAATCGCCATGCACCCCATTGGCAGAGTATCGATAACACACCAATGAGCGCTAAGGCTGACATATTCGACATAAATTTCTATTCCATTGCTAAAACACAGTTGTAATTGAGAACTATTCGCATTAAAGTAATAAAAGTAAGCAAAACCAAATGCGAATCAATATCGTTACTTAAATTTTTTATATATAATCCACGTAATACTACGAGGGGAAGCATCAATGAGTTCAATTCGGCTACCAAAGCTTATTACCGCAACCGCAATTCTACTTGGATTAACCGCGACTGCTGTGCAAGCTACGACCGTAAATTTATATTCGGCACGTAAAGAAGCTCTAATCAAACCTGCACTCGACAAATTTACGCAAGAAACTGGTATTAAGGTCCGGTTATTGACCGGTGGCGGCGACGCCCTATTAGCTCGCTTACGCAATGAAGGTGCTAATACTCCTGCTGACTTATTCCTCACCGTCGATGCTGGTAACTTACACCGTGCGGCCGAAGCCGATGTTTTCCAACCTCTAACCGATACCTCGACGCTAACCTCTGTCCCTAGCCATCTCTTAGGTAGTGAAAACCTATGGATTGGACTGAGCTTGCGTGCTCGACCGATATTCTACGCGGTTGATCGCGTCGACCCAACAAAATTAGTTGGTTATGAAGATTTAGCCAAGCCCGAATGGAATAAAAAAGTATGTATTCGCTCATCAGACAATATATATAACCAATCGTTGACGGCCGCTTTGCTCGAACATTGGGGCGAAGAAAAAACCACCGCATGGGCGCAAGGCCTAGTGAATAATCTAGCCAAGCCTCCAGTTGGCGGCGACCGTGACCAACTGAAAGCCGCAGCAGCGGGTGTGTGTGACCTTGCTGTCGCGAACACCTACTACTTTGGGTTGATGCAAACTGGCGATGATGCTTCGCAACGTGAAGCCGCGAGCAAACTAAAAATATTCTGGCCAAATCAAGATGAGTTCGGTACTCACGTTAACGTTTCCGGCATTGGAATTACTAAGCACGCTAAAAACAAAGCTGCTGCAGAGCAATTGATTGCTTACTTACTTTCCGCAGAAGCACAAGCCTGGTATGCCGCCACCAACAACGAATACCCTGCGGTAGAAGGTGTTGAATGGAGCGCTACCCTGCAAGCTTGGGGCGAATTTGAAGCCGATGACCTGTCCATGGGTGTACTTGGAGAGAACAACGCTGAAGCCGTGAAACTTATGAATCGAGTTGGTTGGCGATAATGCAACAAAAAGCAGTGCGACAATGGTCTCTGGTTACAACGGCAACCATCCTTGGTTTGCCGTTGTTTGTGATTTTATGGGTTAGTTTATTACAACTATGGCAAGGCGATCACGCCACCTTGAATCACCTTTGGGAGACCGTCGTACCTGAGTACGTACGCCATTCTATCTTACTTATGCTGGGCGTCGCCGTAGGCGTAACCCTGCTGGGCGTGAGCACTGCTTGGCTGACCACGACCTGCCGCTTTCCTGGGCAACGCTTACTGAGTTGGGCATTGCTTTTACCGTTAGCCATGCCGGCATATATTACCGCTTACACTTATACGGGTATGTTCGATTTTGCCGGACCGGTGCAAAGTACGCTCCGCGATATCTTTGGCTGGGGTTACGGCGATTACTGGTTTCCTGAAGTGCGTAGTCTCGGCGGCGCTATTTTAGTACTTAGCTTTGTTTTGTTCCCCTATGTGTATTTAATTTCACGCGCGACCTTTCTGCAGCAGTCAGCTACAACCTTGGAAGCCGGCCGCAGCCTTGGGCTCAACCCGTGGCAATGCTTTATGCGCTTGGCATTACCGCTTGCGCGCCCTGCCATCGTCACCGGTATCACCCTAGCGCTCATGGAAACCCTTGCTGATTACGGTACCGTGCAATACTTTGGGGTCACTACCTTTACTACCGGTATATTTCGAACGTGGTACGGTTTAGGCGACCTTTATGGCGCCCTGCAGCTTGCCGGCATGCTATTAGTTGCAGTTATTGCGCTAATCTTGCTCGAGCGTTGGTCTCGTCGCCAAGCTCGCTACGACAAACACGCTAGCCGCCCTGCTCAACCTTTCATTTTAACTGGTGGCAAAGCTATTGCCGCCAGTATCCTTTGTTGGTTGCCGCTATTTTTAGGCTTCTTGTTGCCCGCCCTGCAACTCACATTGTGGTCGGTAGAGCGTTACGAAACCTGGCTGTCACCTGACTTTTGGAGCTTAACGGTTAATAGCTTCTTATTGGCATTAATTGCTGCACTGCTGGTGGTCGGTATCGCCCTGTGGATGAGCTATGGTCGCCGTCAATTACCTACGCGCATCGTCCGCACCAGCGTCGCTTTTGCAGGCCTCGGCTATGCCATTCCTGGCTTAGTTATTGCGGTCGGGCTTATGCTTGCGCTATCGCGCCTCGACCACGGTATTATTGCAGTCAGCGAAAGTTGGTTTGGGGTCAACCCAGGCTTAATCCTTTCTGGCACCTTATTCGCGCTATTATTTGCCTACACAGTGCGCTTTCTGAGTGTAGCCTTGCAAACCATTAACGCTGGCTTAGCAGAAATTAAACCTAGCATGGATGAGGCGGCGGCTATTCAAGGCTACTCACCACTAAAAATCTTGCGTCGTATCCACTTGCCACTATTAAGGCCTAGCGTATTTACCGCGCTTATATTAGTTGGCGTCGACGTGCTCAAAGAGCTACCAGCGACCTTAGTATTGCGCCCCTTCGACTTTAATACTTTGGCCGTTCGTGCATACGAAATGGCAGGCGATGAGCGCTTAGCAGATGCAGGTCCGCCGGCGTTAATGATGGTGATTGTTGGCCTCATTCCCGTTATTCTACTTTCTCGAGCAATGCTGAAGTCACAGCAACATGCCCTAAAGGAGCCCGATTTTGTCCCTGTTACAGCTTAACGATATATCTGTCAGCTACGGCGCTAATGACATTGTGAAAGGCGTCAGCTTGCAGTTGCAGCAAGGAGAGATTGGCTGTTTGCTCGGCCCCAGCGGCTGTGGCAAAACCACTTTATTGCGTGGTATCGCTGGGTTTCAAAAACTTCGTTCGGGCAATATTTGCATCGACGGCGGCTGTGTATCCAGCGCCACCCATCTCACGCCACCAGAAAAACGCGGCATGGGGATGGTGTTTCAAGATTTTGCTTTGTTTCCTCACTTAACCGTGGCTGAAAACATCGAATTTGGCATGCGCAAAGATAGCAGCAAAGCCAGAGAAATGCGGGTCAATGAATTACTAGAACGAGTCGGCTTGCCGGGCTATCAATTACGCTTTCCCCATGAATTATCTGGTGGTCAGCAACAGCGTATTGCGCTAGCTAGAGCCTTAGCGCCGAAGCCACAATTACTATTATTGGATGAGCCGTTCTCCAGCCTCGATGCTGAATTACGTGAGCGTCTCGCGATTGAAGTCCGTGAATTACTGAAACATGAAAAAATTACCGCCTTGCTGGTCACCCATGATCAACAAGAAGCTTTTGCGATGGCTGATCAAGCGGGTGTCATGTATCAAGGCGAGCTACTGCAGTGGAATTCGCCATATGAGCTCTAC
Source organism: Pseudidiomarina sp. (assembly GCA_048269045.1). Taxonomy (GTDB): domain Bacteria; phylum Pseudomonadota; class Gammaproteobacteria; order Enterobacterales; family Alteromonadaceae; genus Pseudidiomarina. The sequence continues at coordinate 166,056 of JBLWUG010000002.1, read as the reverse complement.
CACCAACCACGCCACCAATTAGTAGCCGACTTTGTTGGCCATGGGGTTTTATTGCAGGGCAAAGTTAATGCTGCCGATTCGTTAGTTTCACCGCTTGGGTTATTACAGCATCCGAGCTTGGCGCCGATTCCTGCCGGCACCACCGTGAGCTTCTTAGTCCGTCCTGATGACTTGGTTCCCGACCCACAATCGCCAATTCGTGGCCGCGTTAAATCTCGAGGCTTCCGTGGCGCTCACAATTTATATTCCGTTGCGCTAGCTGATGGCACTGAAATTCTCACCCTGAGCCCTTCTCACGAGAAAATTGACGTGGGTGACATCATCGGGCTGCGCCCTGAGTTCGATCACTTGGTGGTGTTTGCCGCCGACCATTGTGAGTTACCAGGCTTTCACGACGAAGCGCCTTCATTTAGTACGCTCGCGGCAAACTCACCAGAATCGAAGACGGCGTAATAACAAGAACTCAATAACGGCAATTATGAATAACGCGCCACTAAACCACCAAAAGGCGCTCATATCCTCCATCCCTGGCATACCGCCAATATTGATACCAAATAAGCCGGTTAGGAAACTAATCGGCAAGAATACGCCAGCAACCATCGAGAGCCAGTAGGTATTGCGGTTCATTTTCTCAGCCACTTCTTGCTGTAAATGCTCGGTGATTACCCACACTTGCTCAAGTAGCATTTCCATATTCTCGAGCTCTCGTTGAATGTTATTGCGCTCGTTGAGCAGCCATTGCCCCCATTCGGCATCAAACCATTCCACACCATCAGCCGCCAAGCGCTCTAACGCCGCCACTTGTGGTTGGTAAAAGCGAGTAAGCCTTAGTAAACGGCGATGTAAATGCTTCAGCTCTTGTTGATGCGTAGGCGACGTACTTTGTTCATCATCCAGTTCTTCTAGCTGCAACTCTAAGCTATCGACCAACTGTTCCACATCGTTATTAAACTCATCGACCAATTGCAGTAAAAATTCGCCAAGGTTCGCGGGACCATTTTCACTCACCAATTTTTTCTGCATTGCTGCTACCGCATGGAGCGGACGCTTGCGCAAACTATAGAGGTTATTGTTGTAGTACAGCAGTCGTAAACTGACCGTCGCGTTTAGCTCATTGTTACTACCGAGATTGACGCCACGTAAAATCAGCAGAAAACCGTTGCTTAAGCGTTCAAATCGCGGTCGCGTATCTTCTTCCAGCACCGCATCAATAAGTGGTTCTGGAATTTGCTCATGAGCCAACCACTCGCTAATTCCCGGCAAGTCTCGCTGCACGTGGAACCAGCAATTCTGGTGTGCTTGCTCAAGATCCTTAACCGCTTGGGCAGGCTGGTGAGTAAAGTCCCAGTTATGAATGATAAATGCCGGTGGCGCTGTTAACTCTGTCATTAGCGTCGTTACCCTCGTAAAATGATTAGTGTTAGTCTAGTTGGTTAAGATGTACATTCACAAGCACAGCGTATTAACGTTAAAATACAAACCAGTTCAAACAACATAAACAAGGAATACCATGCTTTTGGTTATATTAGCTATCATTGTCGGTTTAGCCGTTTTAGTTTGGAGTGCTGACCGCTTCGTTGATGGCGCAGCCGCAACTGCCAACCACTTAGGCATGCCACCGTTGTTAATCGGTATGGTCATTATTGGCTTTGGTACTTCGGCGCCAGAAATGGTGGTGTCAGCCCTCGCCTCAAGTCAGGGCAACCCCGGCTTGGCTCTAGGTAATGCTTTTGGCTCCAACATCACCAACATTGCCCTTATTCTTGGTATTACTGCAGTGCTTGCTCCTATCGCAGTCAGTAGCCAGGTGCTCAAGCGTGAAGCACCGATGTTATTAATCATTACCCTCTTTATGGCCTGGCCGCTCATGGACGGTGTAATCACCCAGTTTGAAGCTTGGATGTTGTTAGCAATCTTTATGAGTTATATGGGCTGGAGCATCTACCAAGGTATGCGCGGCGGCGACGATGTTCTATCGCAAGAGTTTGACCAAGAAGTAAAAGAACATGCGATGCCTTTATCACGCGCGTTATTTTGGCTCGTGGTTGGTCTTATTTTATTGGTGATCAGTTCCCGTATATTGGTTTGGGGCGCGGTCGATATTGCTACCGCATTAGGTGTGAGCGACTTGGTTATTGGTTTAACCGTGGTTGCCATAGGAACCTCATTACCAGAGCTTGCGGCCGCTATCGCGGCGGTACGCAAAAACGAACATGACTTGGCATTGGGTAATGTCATCGGCTCTAATATGTTTAACACCCTAGCAGTGGTAGGTATTGCCGGAGCCATCACCCCGATTCATCTCGAACCCTTAGTGCTATCTCGAGACTGGATTGCCATGACCATATTAACCATGATGCTATTGATGTTTGGGTTCCGACCGAACGAGCGCAAAAACCGCATCAATCGAGTACACGGGGCGATATTCATAGCCAGTTACATCGGCTACACCATTTACTTGATAGCAACAGGATTTGTATCATGAATACCCTATCTCAACATTCTGCCCAGCGTGTAGGCTTCGCCGGCTTACTGCCATTTATTGGCCTTGCTTTACTCGCGCTACTCGATATTTACACCGCTGAAGTGTTAATAATTTTCATGGTCTACAGCGCACTAACGCTAAGTTTTGTCGGTGGCATCTCTTGGGGTTTAAGCATGGCGGCCAGCGAAAGCGACAACAGCCGTTCACTGCAGTGGTCGGCTCTACCCACCTTTGCTGGCCTGATATTAGTTATTGTCGCCACCTTACCGTGCGGCCAAACAGCAGTGTTACCCCTACTTTCTGTGCTCGCATTATTGCACTTATTTTGGCTTAACTATGAACGCCGCAAACTTACAGAGCACACATGGTATATAGAGTTGCGCAGCCGCTTAACCTTTACCGCCGTCGCTTTGCATATAATTTTAATCATAATTAACATTTCCTGATTGCGAATCGTTCGCATTTACGATATTATTTAGGGGAATTCTTTGGGAGTCCCCTATGTACGTTTGTTTATGTAAAGGTGTTAGCGATAAAACCATTAAACGCGCCGTTAATAACGGTGTGAGTTCTATGCGTGAGCTACGCCAACAGTTCGGTGTAGGCGCACAGTGCGGCTGTTGCACACAGTGTGCGAAAGACGTGCTAAAAGACGCTATTGCCGAACGTAAACAACATGAACGATCTGAAACTGCATTGCCAATTGAGGTGTGCTACGCTTAAGCTGTGTTGAGAATCTATCAGCTAGGAGTAGTCCCATGAAAGGCGACGCCAAAGTAATTAAACAACTTAATAGTGTCTTAACCCGCAAACTAACTGCAATTAACCAATATTTCTTACACGCCCGCATGTTCAAAAACTGGGCTTTTGGTGCACTCAACTCCATTATCTATAAAGCTTCTATTGAAGAAATGAAACACGCCGATGACGTCATTGAGCGTATTTTGTTTTTACAAGGCATCCCTAATCTACAAGAACTCGGCAAACTTTATATCGGGGAAGATCCTCAAGAAATGCTCGAGCTTGACCAAAAGCTACAACGCGAAGATGTGGCTGCCATTCGTGAAGCTGTAAAAGTTTGTGAAGCGGCGCAAGACTATGTCAGCCGCGATATGCTTTCGAAAATTCTTGACCAACAAGAAGAACATTTAGATTGGTTAGTAAACCAAAAAGACCTGATCGCCAACTTAGGCCTAGAAACCTATTTACAATCTCAGTTAGATAATCATTAAAGGAATTGCCATGAGTCTTAATAACGCTGCCATTGTTGAACAGTTAAACCGTTTGATGGCTTTTGAGCTCGCCTCTATTGATCAATACACAGCACATTCTTTAATTTATGAAGACATGGGCTTAATGAAACTGTACGAACGCATTAACCATGAAATTGATGATGAACGCGGCCACGCTGATTTACTTATCCGCCGCATTCTTTATTTGGGTGGTAAACCTAACATGGTCAAACGCGAAGCCCACAACATTGCGTCTGATGTTCCGGCGATGTTAGCCAGCGACTTAGAGCTAGAAACAATAAACGCCAATACCTTGCGTGAAGTCATTCGCTTCTGTGAAGCCGAAAGTGATTTTGTGAGCCGTGATATGTTGGTTACTATTCTTAAAGATACGGAAGAAGACCATGCCCATTGGTTGCAACAACAACTACAACTAATTAAGCATCTTGGTCTACCCTTATACTTACAATCACAAATGGGATAACAGCCATGGAAGCGTTTCTTGCCGAAGTATCCAGTTTCTTCTCTTGGTTTCAGCATGAACTCTTCACTTTAGGCAATACCTCCATAACCTCTGGGTCAGTACTTCGCGTACTGGCCATTGTTATCGCCACCTATATCATTTCGCGGGTCGTACAAAACGCCTTCCGCCGCTTTGCGAATTACCGCAAATCAATGGCTAAATCTTCCGTCTATGCCCTCACCCGCATCACCCACTACGTGATCATGCTGGTGGGTGTGCTCATCGCCATTGCTTCCGTGGGTATTGATTTAACCAAATTCGCTATCTTCGCCAGTGCCGTCGGTATTGGTGTGGGTTTTGGTCTACAAAACCTAATTAGCAACTTCACCGCGGGCATCATGTTGTTGTTTGAAAAAACTCTCAAGGTGGGCGACTTTGTCGAACTTGAATCGGGCGTGACTGGTGAAGTCAAAGAAATCAATATTCGCAGTACCATCATTACCACCAACGACAATATCGATATCATTGTTCCGAACTCTGAATTCATTAGCCGTATGGTCACCAACTGGACCATGCGTGATACCTATCGACGCATGAAGATTAACTTCGGCGTTGCCTACGGTACCGACAAAGAACTAGTAAAAAAAGCAGTATTAGAAGCCGCCGATCGAGTTCCTCATACGTTAAAAGATACCAGCCATCGCCCACCGCAAGTTTGGTTAACTGAACTCGGTGAAAGCTCGCTTAACTTCAGTCTTGTGGTTTGGCTAACGCCTGAGGCCGTGAATCACCCTGGCGGTGTTAAAGCTGCTTTTCTATGGGAAATTCATACCTCACTCGAAGAGTACAATATCGAAATTCCATTCCCTCAACGCGACATCAATATTCGTTCATGGGATGCCGAAGCTGGTGTGCCTACGAGCGCAAAACAACAACACAAAGAACCACCCCACACACCCACTAAAAAATCTAAAAAGCGCCCCAAGAATGATGCCGCCGAAGATATTTAGGCTTTTGCACATTAAACATTCGGTTAGTGCTCAGAATCTAGTCGGTTAGCAAGTTCTCATTGATTTAAGGTCTGATTTTCCCTATCATACCGCCTCCTCAATGGAGAGGTGTCCGAGTGGTTGAAGGAGCACGCCTGGAAAGCGTGTATACGGCAACGTATCGAGGGTTCGAATCCCTCTCTCTCCGCCAAATTTGAAAAATCCGCCTTTACGGCGGTTTTTTTATGCCTAGAATAAAATCAAACTTGTAGCGCTTGATGTACACTGTATAAACAGTATATTCGTCTGATTTAACTTTTTTAACTAGGTGAACTCATTGACTAAATCGGTACTATTTATTGGCTACGGTGACCTGGCCCAACGTGCGGCAAAACGCTTAGTTGCGCGCAACTGGCGCGTGGTTGGTGCTTGTCGTAACCCTGACACTAAGGTGGCGCATGCTGGCGTGGAGCTGCACAGTGCTGACGCTAGCAATGAGCAAGATCTCTACCGGCTATTTAAACAAAAGTACGATGCCGTCGTCGTTACCCTTACCCCTGCTGGGCGTGGTGAAGATGCGTATCACCAAGGCTATGTCGTACCCTGTCGTCATTTACAGCAAGTGCTGAGTCAACAGGCTCAGGCGCCGCGTTTACTCTATATATCGAGCACTAGTGTTTACGGTGAGCGTGATGGTGAATGGATCTCCGAAGCAACTCCCGCTAAGCCCAGCACCAGTAACGGCCACAGTTTATTACAAGCTGAACAAGTGATAGCAGCCAGCAACGCGCAGGTTAGCCTGTTACGCTGCTCAGGCATTTATGGCCCCGGTCGTAACATGCTCCAGCGCCGCTTAAAAAGTGGTAGCGCTACCCTTACCCCGGCGTGGACCAATCGCATTCATAGTGAAGATGTGGCGGGCTATATCGCTTACTTACTAGAGCACCCTGAGCAACAAGAACCCTTGTACTTGGTTACGGATAGTGAGCCTTTGTTGCAAGCTGATGCTTATCAGCGTTATGCAGATGCTTTGGGGCTGAGTTTAGAAGGATTAAAACAAAGTTCCGAGGTAGGTGCGAGAGGCAGCAAGCGCATTAGTAACGAGCGCCTACAAAAAAGCGGGTATAAACTGCAGTATCCGCAGCTTAGCCCCGCTAGTATTCTGAATAGCTAATAGTGCTTTCTTAAGCTTTAAAATTCAGCATCCGATCGAGTGGCTTCAGCGCACGTGCTGCTAGCCCCTCATCAACAAACACTTCATGTGCATCTCCGCCATTCTCTAAGGCGTTTAAAATGCTCTCTAAGCCGTTCATTGCCATCCAAGGGCAGTGAGCACAAGTTCGGCACGTAGCACCGTTACCGGCCGTTGGGGCTTCAATGAAGTGCTTATTTGGCGACATCTGCTGCATCTTGTAAAAAATGCCGCGATCGGTCGCTACAATAAAGGTTTCATTCGGTAATTCTTGGCTCGCTTTGATCAGTTGCGAGGTTGAACCTACCGCATCTGCAAGCTCAATAATTGCCGCTGGCGACTCAGGGTGAACGAGCACCGCTGCTTCTGGATAAACCTTTTTTAGATCTTCCAGGCCTTTGGTTTTGAATTCATCGTGAACGATACAAGCACCCTGCCACATGATCATGTCAGCGCCAGTTTGCTTTTGAATGTAATCACCTAAGTGCTTATCAGGACCCCAAAGGATTTTCTCGCCTTGGGCATCAAGATGATCCACTAGCTCAAGTGCCATGCTTGACGTCACCACCCAATCTGCACGCGCTTTCACTGCCGCCGAGGTGTTTGCATAAACCACTACGGTACGGTCAGGGTGTTCGTCACAGAAGGCTGAGAACTCTTTAATAGGACAACCAATATCAAGCGAACAGGTTGCTTCTAAAGTTGGCATCAGCACGCGCTTATTAGGCGTTAAGATTTTCGCTGTCTCGCCCATGAATTTAACGCCCGCAACAATTAATGTTTCGGCTTCATGATTAGCGCCAAAGCGCGCCATTTCGAGGGAGTCAGCAACACTACCACCTGTAGCTTCAGCTAGAGCTTGAATCTCAGGGTCGGTGTAATAATGGGCAACCAATACAGCATTTTTCTCCCGTAATAATTGTTTTATACGGGCGGTATATTCTGCTTTTAAAGCATCGGTTAAAGGTTCAGGTTTTGGGGGGAATGGATAGTCTAAATTATCAATTACCCGTGCTTGAATTTCAGCCGTAATACTCATGACACCACTTCATTTCAAGAAAAAGTTGGGATAGTATAAAACAAAAATCAGCGGGGGGAAAATCATGGTGGGTTGTGCAGGATTCGAACCTGCGACCAATTGATTAAAAGTCAACTGCTCTACCAACTGAGCTAACAACCCACAGCCATAATTTCTTTAGATGCGAGAGTGATTGGTGGGTTGTGCAGGATTCGAACCTGCGACCAATTGATTAAAAGTCAACTGCTCTACCAACTGAGCTAACAACCCATCACTTTCGCTTACCACACTTATCTGTGGCAACGGCGGCATAGTTTACTGAAAAAGCGGCTCGTTGCAACAGGAAATTACGCGATTCCCGTGCGTTTGCTTAAAATGCGAACGTTTTACGGGTTTTTATACAGGATTATTACAAATTATCGAGGCGTTTCTTCGCTAAACCCGCTTCCGTTGAGTCTGGATACTCATTAAGGATGCGTTGAAAATACTCTCGAGCTTGTCGTTGGTCTTTTTGCTGTTGCGCAATAATTCCAAGCTTTAACATGCAATCACCCCGCTTGTTGCTGTCCGGAAAGTCTGCAACCACGGTCGCGAAATGCACTTTAGCTTCATCATAACTGCTTTCAGCAAACAGTAATTGACCTAACCAATAATGCGCATTAGGCACATAAGTCGATTGAGGGTAATTATTAATGAAGGATTTAAATGCAGGTACTGCAGCGTCATAGCGTTTGTCGCGCAATACTAACTGAATGGCCTGCTCATAAGCTTCATTCTCAGAAACGTTGCTTGAGTAGCCGCCATTGAGTTGCGTTGAGGTATCTTGCGTTGTTGCCACGGGCTGTGCGGACGTTGCCGGCTGCACGGCTAGGCGACGATCAATTTCTTGATAGATTTCACGCTGGCGTTGCAAGATCTGTTCGATTTGATAGGCATGTTCTTCTGTTCTGCCGCGTAAATCAGCGACTTCATCTTGTAACAGCCCCATTTGGTCCAAGAGAGCCATTTGTGCCGCATTACGTGCATCCATAACACGCTCTAACTGGCCTAAGCGCTCTTCCAGTGAACCGCTGCCTAACTTAGATACCGGCGCCTGCGCGTGCAGAACGCCGGGAATCAGAAAGGCCAATACTAAAGTCACTTTTTGCATTGGCTTTACCGTTTTTTTAGTAAACTAAAACGCCACGACGGTTTTTCGCGTATGCGTCATTGTTTGAAGCTTTAATTAGCGGCTTCTCTTCACCGTAAGATACGGTTGAAACTTGGCTGCTGCTCACGCCTAAGTTTTGCAGGTACTGAGCTACAGCTTTAGCACGACGCTCACCTAGGGCGATGTTGTACTCAGGAGTACCACGCTCGTCACAGTGACCTTCGATAGTAACAGTAACGCCTGGGTTCTGTACTAAGAAGTCTGCGTGCGCTGCTAATACTTGTGCATGCTCAGAAGTGATGCGTGAATCATCAAACGAGAAGAAAATAGTGTTCTCTTGACGTAATTCTGCAACTTTCTCTGCACGAACTTCTTCTGGAGTTTTAGGGCGTTCAACCGCACCAACATCAACACCTGAACCTTCAACGCCAGTTTGTTGCTGCTGGTTAGTTTGCTGGTTGGCAGCATCTTCTGCTGATTGGTTAGAGCTACATGCGGCCAAAGTTAACATAGGCACTGCAATGAACAGACTTTTCAAAGCTTTATTTGCGTTCATATCCGCGTTCCTTTCTTTCAAGTGATAATCGAGAATTAATAAAATTGTTATTCGTAAACAATACTAGCGTAAAAACGGTGACCACGATGGTGACTTTACCTCACCTTCACGCGCAGGTATGCGCGCTTTGAATCGTCCATCAACCGATACCAGCGCTAGTACTTGCTGGTTGTTATGGGTGGTGCTATATATCACCATGCTTCCATTCGGTGCCAAACTTGGTGATTCGTCTAACGACGTTTGCGTTAATATCTGCAAATTACCGTTTGGATAATCTTGTCTAGCAATATGATAGTTGCCTCGCGTGCGATTTACCATTACCACCTGTTGTCCATCTGGAGTAAAGGTACCGCCTAAATTCTGTTCACCTTCAAAAGTTAATCGGCGAACCTGACCTGAACTTAAATTTACGCTATAAAGCTGCGGTCTGCCACCCCTTTCTGAAGTGAAAATCAACGAGTTACCATTCGGTGAGAAGTTGGGTTCGGTATCAATCGCATGATGCTTAGTGATACGACGCAACTTCTTCGTTGCTAAGTTCATCATATAAATTTCAGGGTTGCCATCTTTTGACAGCACCATAGCTAAATTTTTACCATCGGGTGAAAACACCGGCCGGCTGTTGATGCCCGGGAAATTGGTCACCCGCTCACGGTTTCGCGTGTAAATGTCCTGAATGAAAATTTCAGGCTTTTTATTTTCAAAGCTGACGTAAGCCAGTTTGTTACCATCTGGCGACCATGAAGGTGACATCAATGGCTCAGGACTACGCAGTAATACTTTCTCATTGTAGCCGTCATAATCAGCAACGACCAATTCATACGGTTTATCAAGCTTATAGTTCACCGTAACGTAGGCAATGCGAGTCATAAAGGCACCGCGTTGACCGGTTAAGGTTTCATACACCACATCAGAGATTCGGTGCGAATATTGACGGAACTGACTGCGATCAATAACACTGCTGCGCGCGTCTAGAATATGATCTTGTGCATCCACTAATTGGCCGTTACGCAACACTTGCGAGCCACCAGTAATCTGTCCGCGCAGGATATCCACGACTTCAAAAGACACAGTATAGCGATCGACCGCATAAGGCTGAATGGTCCCCACTAAAATGGCTTCCACCCCTAAACCAGCCCAAGCTGCATAATCAATTTCGCTAGAGGTGCTTGGCATTTGTGGCATCGCTGCCAGCGGAATCGGATTAAACTTGCCGCTGCGCATTAAATCAGCCGCAACCACTTCAGTTAAACCTTCAGGTTTTGGCCCTGCCCCTTTCCAAGCAAAAGGCACCACCGCAATTGGACGCGCACTATCAATACCTTCGGTAATGACAATTTCTAACGCCGCACGCGCAGGGTTTAACAACACCGCGAGCGTAATTGTGGTCGTCAGAATACTAACGAATAATTTTCTAATCATGTTTATTACAACTCTGGTTTAACGGTTAAATTTATATTCTTCAGTTTTGCGAAAACTTCAGGATCTTTCGATACCGGCAGTGTACCAGCTTTTAGCACAGCTGTTTCTGCTGCCTGGCAAACGCGCGCATCACCCGCGCCTTTGGTTACAGATATTACAAAGCCGCTCGGTGCTAGGTTAATGTTTACAACGCACTGCTTACCTCGCATCGAATCGTCAACAATCAAGTTCCGTTGTATTGTTCCTGTAATCAAAGCTGTGTACTTGCCTACTTCACTAAGCACTTGCTGGCTACGAGCACGCTGACGTGCTTGCGCTTCACGTTCCAACTGCTCATTGATTTGACGCTCACGTTCAGCTTTTTCAGCAGCCTCTTGTTCACGCTTTTTACGTTCTTCTTCCAAACGCTTGGCTTCTTCCTCACGCTTTTTACGCTCGGCTTCGGCTTTACGTGCAGCTTCTTCTTCACGTTTGCGTCGTGCTTCTGCGTCAGCCGCAGCTTTTTCAGCGGCCTCTTTTTGTTTCTTGGCTTCTTCTTTTTCTTTAGCCAAACGGCGACGTTCAGCTTCTTGCTGTTTCTCTAGCTCCCGCAGCTTTTGTAACTCTCGCTCACGCGCTTGCTTGGCTTCACGAGCTTTACGCTCGAGTTCAGCTTGCCGGCGAGACTCTGCAGCTGCTTGGTCACGCTGGCGTTGCTGAATTGCTTCAACTTGTTTATCAACAGCTGCTTGGTCAATAGTAATCGCTTCGACAATTTCCGGTTCGGGTGCCGGCATATCAGGGCCAGAAAGTTGCACTTGTACCTGAGTCGGCTCTTTTTTCGGCTCAAAGTGCATTCCAGCTACCAACAATGCTACCAGCCCCACATGAAATATCAGTGAAAGTAGCAATGGTACTGTCAGCTCTTTTGGCCAAATCGATTTCTTTGCAGCCACTAGTTACTCTCCAACTGCGAACTATCTGTCATTAAGCCTACTTGTGGCACACCCGCTCTTTGCAATACCACCATTAACTGAATAACTTGATTATAAGAGACTGCACCATCACCCTTAACTACGATCGGTCGATCAGGGTTTTCTCTTAGCTCGGCCGCAACCAATACCGCGAGGTCAACCACCTCAAGTGCGGCATTAGGGTCCGGATTGGTGCTTAAGTAGTATCTACCTTCACGATCTACGGATGCAACTATTGGTGGCTCGCTATCTGGTGGTAACGTTTCAGCTGACGCCTCAGGCAAGTCAACGGACACGCCTTGCGACACCAATGGCGCAGTCACCATAAAGATAATGAGAAGTACCAACATCACATCGATGTAGGGCACCACGTTGATCTCGGAAACCGGCTTACGACGCCGGCGCACTACCGTCATCATGCCGAAGTACCTGCTTTAGACCCACCTTGGCGTTGGAAAATGGCCATCAATTCGTCCATAAAGTTCAGGTATTGGTTATCAATCTTTTCAACGCGGTTCGCGAAACGGTTATAGGCAACAACTGCAGGAATCGCCGCGAACAGGCCCATAGCCGTTGCAATCAACGCTTCTGCGATACCAGGTGCAACCATGGCTAAGGTAGCCTGTTGTACCGCGCCCAAACCGATAAAGGCATTCATAATGCCCCACACCGTACCAAACAGGCCGATATAAGGGCTGATAGAGCCTATGGTCGCTAAGAATGATAAGTTGTTCTCAAGGCGATCCAGCTCACGGGAATGCACCACGCGCATGGCACGATAAGACGCATCCAACATTTGCTGCTGCGGAATACCATTACCGCGCAAGCGGGCAAATTCTTTGAAGCCCGCATGAAACAGTTTTTCCATGCCCACTGCATGTTGCGCTTTGGCTGCTACTTCTTGATACAGCCTCGCCAAGTCGACGCCCGACCAAAAGCGATCTTCAAAGCTCAGTGAATGCTGACTCGCATCTTTTAAAATCTTACTGCGCTGAAAAATCATCATCCAGCCAACCACTGAAAAGGCAAGCAAGATTAACATCACCAACTGTACAACTAGGCTGGCCTCTAAAATCAGTGCGGTTATCGATAGTTCAGCTTGCACGTTTTAATACCTCAAATATTTCCGCCGGCATTGCTACTGCGCGCACGCCTTCGCCGGCTGTTCCTAAATTCACACAGGCTGCTTTGACTTCAGCCTGACATACAATAGTTCTATTATGCAGCATCACCTGCTGCGAGAAAATAACCGATGCTTTTCCTAGTCGTGTGACTGCAACAGTTACTTCGAGTTCATCATTAAATCGTGCTGGGCTGACTAAATCCATTTGTACCTGACGCACAACAAAACCAATACCATGCTCTAACCAGGTATCTTGCTCAATTCCTAGAGAGCGTAACCATTCTGTACGGGCTCGTTCAAGAAATTTGAGATAATTCGCATAATAAACGATACCGCCAGCATCAGTATCTTCGTAATAAACTCGAACTGGCCATTTAAATGTTAATTCGTCCAAAACCACACCAGAATAATTTTTATAATGAAAATTTGACCACAACAACACAACCTGTTGTTTTATAAGCCATTTGTTGGTAATACCAATTTCAACATGATTACTTTGTAACCACCTGTGCTTTTCTGTCATTAGTTAAACTAATGCAAAGCACAATTTTTCTCGGTTGAAAACTGGTCCAACCGCTCTATAATACGCGGCATATACCAGATACGAAGAGACCGGTTGTCACTTCTACTGTTATTGTTCCCTGGATTTAACTTCCTTGTTGTTCTGTATTTTGCCCGCTCCTTGAGCGGGCTTTTTTTTATCTATTTTTTAGCTAAGTTTCAACTCGTGGTTGTAAGCCAAAGTGCGCATAAGCGTGTGGCGTTGCAATACGGCCGCGCGGTGTGCGCTGTAAGAAGCCTTGCTGAATCAAATACGGCTCCAACACATCTTCTATCGTATCTTTTTCTTCGCCAATTGCCGCCGCGAGGTTATCGAGACCAACCGGGCCACCTAAAAACTTCTCAATAATAGCTAATAGTAGTTTACGATCCATGTAATCAAAACCAGCTTCGTCCACATCAACCATAGCCAATGCAGCCGCAGCCACCTTATGGTCGATATAACCGTTGTTCTTTACTTCCGCGAAGTCACGCACGCGACGCAGCAAACGGTTTGCAATACGCGGCGTACCGCGCGAACGACGCGCTATTTCAATCGCACCTTCGCCATCCAGCTGTAAATTTAGATACTGCGCCGAACGGCTAATAATGCTGGTCAACTCTTCAACGCTATAAAACTCAAGCCGTTGAACAATTCCAAATCGATCACGTAGTGGCGACGTTAACGCCCCTGCTCTGGTGGTCGCTCCCACCAAAGTAAAAGGTGGCAAGTCGAGTTTAATCGAACGTGCCGCAGGGCCTTCACCAATCAAGATATCCAGCTGATAGTCTTCCATCGCTGGATACAAAATCTCTTCAACCACCGGGCTCAAACGATGTATTTCATCAATAAACAACACATCGTGCGGCTCTAAGTTAGTCAACAATGCCGCAAGATCACCTGCCTTTTCCAGTACAGGACCCGATGTTTGCCGTATATTTACGTTCAATTCATTCGCCACAATATTGGCTAAGGTCGTCTTACCCAAACCAGGCGGACCAAAAATTAACAGGTGATCAAGCGCCTCAGACCGCTGCCGCGCCGCCTGAATAAATATCTCCATTTGCTCAACCACATGAGTCTGCCCCGTGTAATCAGCCAACTCCTTCGGCCGAATCGCACGATCAATCACCTCATCTTCAGCCATAGGCTCAGCTTGGTTAATACGATCTGGTTCAATCATTATAAGACCCTGTTAAAAGCGTTGGTCGTTATTCGTTGGTCGTTATTCGTTGGTCGTTAAACGAAACACGAAGAGCGAAGCGTACGAACAACGATTACCGAAAAGCGGCGCAGCCGCGCACGAACAACGACCAGCGTAGCGCACGTTTTTAGCTCTACATGTTTTTCAACGCGAAGCGAATCAACTCCTCACTCACCGCATCCGGATTCGCCTTCACCGCCGCATTAATCGCTTTCTCCGCTTGATTCGCACGATAGCCTAACGCGATTAACGCGCTGAGCGCATCGTCGCGTGGTGTTGCGGCTTTCACTGTTGGTGCTAAATCACCGAAATCTATTGGTGCTGCATCGGTGGCCGGCGTGGCAGTGCCCCACTCGCTTAACTTATCACGCATTTCTACCACTAAGCGTTCTGCGGTTTTCTTACCTACACCTGGCAGTTTCACCAAGGCTGGTACGTCTTCTGTAGTTATAGCGTGGACAAACTGTGGCGCGGTCATACCTGACATTATAGTCAGTGCTAGCTTCGGCCCCACACCTTGTGCCTTAATTAATTCGCGAAATAAAGCGCGCTCTGCTAAACCATTAAATCCATAGAGCAGCTGTGCATCTTCACGCACCACGAAGTGAGTAACCACTTGCACCTGGGAACCCACATCGGGTAATTCATAAATACAGGTCATTGGCATTTGTACTTCGTAGCCAACCCCTTGCACGTCGATTAAAATTTCAGGCGCTTGTTTTGCAATGAGCGTACCCGTAAGTTGTCCTATCACGCACGTCCCCTTGTTAATTTTGTCACTTTATTGGTTCGCGTATGAGCATGGCACAAAGCCACCGCTAATGCATCTGCGGCGTCGGCTTGCGGCTTGTGCTGCAGCTTTAATACGGCCATTACCATGTGCTGTACTTGAACCTTATCGGCCGCCCCTGTACCCACCACCGCTTGCTTCACCAAACGCGCTGCATATTCAGCCACCGGCAATTTGGCAGCAGCTGCAGCTACTATCGCAGCACCACGTGCTTGGCCTAGTTTTAAAGCGGAATCAGGGTTACGCGCCATAAAGACTTGCTCTATCGCGAATTCGTTCGGTTGAAATTGCTGAATAAGTTCAGATACGCCGTTGTAAATAACCAGCAGCTTATCGGCGAGCGTGGGTTCCGCTACGCCTTTTAAGCTGCCTAAAACATTGATGCAACCGCTACCAAGGTAGCTGATCTGGTTGCCTGATTGGCGAATCACACCATAGCCAGTGAGGCGCGAGCCTGGGTCGATTCCCAGAATAATGGCCATGATGCGCTCCTTTTATAGTTAAGTTATTCCGTGTCTTTGGCTGTCACAGCGATATTTAAGTCAGCCAGTGCTTCAGCATTGGCAAGCCCTGGTGCATCAGTTAGTACACAAGCTGCAGTCGTGGTTTTCGGGAATGCGATAACTTCACGAATCGAGCTTGCACCAACCATTAACATCACCAAACGGTCGAGGCCGAAAGCCAGGCCAGCATGTGGTGGGGTGCCATACTTCAGCGCATCCAACAAGAAGCCGAACTTCTCTTGCGCTTCAGCTTCCCCGATACCTAAGATTTCAAAGGCTGCTTTTTGCATTTCGTTATTGTGGATACGAACCGAGCCGCCACCCACTTCAACACCATTTAAAACCATATCATAAGCATCTGACAATGCCGCTTTTGGGTTTTCTTTCAATTGTTCAGGGGTAACGCCAACCGGAGCCGTAAACGGATGGTGAATCGCATGTAAACGACCATCGTGTTCTTCGAACATTGGGAAGTCTACCACCCACAATGGTTTCCACTCATCGCTCACTAAGCCAAAGTCTTCACCAACTTTAAGGCGCAACGCACCCATAGCTTCAGCAACAACTGTGGCATCATCTGCACCAAAGAAGATAATGTCGCCATTGGCAGCTTCGGTACGCTCTAAGATCGCAGTCAGTGCGTCATCAGGAATAAACTTCAACACTGGCGACTGAATACCATCACGCCCTGCAGCAAGGTCTTTCACCTTCATCCAAGCGAGGCCTTTCGCGCCATAAATACCAACGTAGTTGGTGTATTCATCAATGTTTTTACGGGAGATTGCTTCGGCTTGCCCTGGTACTTTCAACGCCGCGACACGACCTTTAGGGTCATTCGCTGGTGCTGCAAATACTTTGAATTCAACATCTTTAAGTAAATCGGCCACATCCACCAATTCGAGTGGGTTACGTAAGTCTGGCTTATCGCTACCGAAACGACGCATCGCTTCATGCCATGACATGCGCGGGAACTCACCTAAATTAACGTCCAACATCTCGTTGAATAACTGACGAATCAAATCTTCAGTCACGCCCATCACCTGATTGGCACTCATGAACGAAGTTTCAATATCGATTTGGGTAAACTCAGGTTGGCGGTCGGCACGTAAATCTTCATCGCGGAAGCATTTTACGATTTGGTAGTAACGATCAAAACCAGACATCATCAACAATTGCTTAAACAACTGTGGTGATTGCGGCAATGCAAAGAACTTACCTTTATGGGTTCGGCTCGGTACTAAATAGTCGCGTGCACCTTCTGGGGTTGCGCGAGTTAGCATTGGCGTTTCAATGTCTAAGAAACTTTGCTCGTCTAAGAAGCGACGAACAAAGCTGGTTACTTTAGCCCGGAACTGCAAGTTGTGGTTCATGTTGGGGCGGCGTAAATCCAAGTAGCGGAAACGCAGGCGTTGCTCTTCGCTTACTTGTTGGTTGAAATCAATCGGCAGCGGCTCAGCACGGCTAATGATTTCAAGCTCGCTCGCCACGATCTCTACTGCGCCCGTAGCCATTGATGCGTTGACCTGACTTTCAGGGCGCGCTCGGACGGTACCGGTTAACTTAATGCAGAACTCTTGACGCAATTTGTTCGCCGTTTCAAACAACTCAGCATGATCCGGGTCAAACACCACCTGCACCAAACCGGTGCGGTCGCGCATATCAATAAAGATCAAACCGCCTAAGTCACGGCGTTTATTTACCCACCCGCAAAGAGTTACGGATTGGTCTACGTTCTTGCTTTCAAGCTGTCCACAGTAATGGCTACGCATGGGATTTTCCCTACCACAAATTTAGTAATTACAAAGCTGCACATTATAACGGACTCACCGCCGTTGTCACGCAGCGTTATGGGGGTAACAGCGCTCACAACATCATGTTTTGAGAAAAAATTTAGTTTGCCTGCGCCTTAGGCTAAAATAGCGGTTTGCAACCGTCTTTAGTTAGTAGGATACCATGACCAAGAAAGATGCCATTTTCGCTGAGCCGCTCACCCAAGTGAGTGATTTTGCCTTTGACCAAAATGTCGTTGAAGTGTTTCCCGACATGATTAACCGCTCGGTTCCCGGTTATCAAAGTATCTTACAAGGCATTGGGCAACTTACTCAGCGTTTTGCCCAAGACGATAGCAACCTCTATGATTTAGGCTGCTCACTCGGCGCAGCTACATTGGCCATGCGCCAAAATCTCGGCAACCACACTAACGTGAATATTATTGGTATTGATAATTCTGAGCCGATGGTCGAGCGCTGCCAATTACACTTACAAGGGTTTCGTAGTGACATCCCGGTCACCATTCGTTGCGAAGATATTCTCGACAGCGTGATTGAAAACGCATCGGTGGTAACCATGAATTTCACTTTGCAGTTTGTGCCTCCTGAGCAACGTTTGGCGCTACTGCAAAAAATTTACGCCGGCTTACGCCCTGGTGGTGCGCTGTTTCTTAGTGAAAAGTTTCGCGTCGAAGATGAGGCCATGAACGACATTTTGGTCGACATTCATCATGAATTTAAGCGTGCAAACGGTTACAGCGAACTCGAAGTCGCGCAAAAACGTGCTGCTATCGAGAATGTCATGCGCGTCGATACACTTGAAGCACACCATCAGCGTTTGCAGGAAGTTGGCTTCAGCAACTCCCAAGTCTGGTTTCAATGTTATAACTTTGCCGCGTTAGTGGCCGTAAAATAGAGGCTGTTAAATAGGAATGAAGCATGTCGTTATTTAAGGAAGATCTCATTGCAGTTGCGCAATCACCTTTAGCACATTGGTTGACGCAGCTCCCCGCTCAATTAGAGCACTGGCAGCGCGAACAGCAACATGGCGAGCTCCCGAAGTGGTTACGTAGCATTGCTCAGCTTCCCACCATTGAAGCAGAATCCGTGAGCCTTGCTGATACCGTTAGCGTGCACAGCAATCAAGTAACAGACGGTGAACAACAACGCATTCGCGGGTTATTGATGCAGCTTACACCGTGGCGCAAAGGCCCTTTTGACTTGCATGGCGTGCATATTGATACCGAGTGGCGTTCCGACTTTAAATGGCAGCGCGTGGCGCCTCACATAGGTGACTTAACGGGGCAGCAAGTATTAGATGTCGGCTGCGGTAGCGGTTATCACTTGTGGCGGATGCTTGAAAGCGGTGCCGAGCAAGTATGGGGGGTAGACCCTGGGCAACTCTTTATGGCGCAATTTATGGCCATTCGACACTTTATGCCAGTCGAATTACAGCAGCGCGCGCACTGGTTCCCATTGGGCGTGGAAGACTTACCTGAACTTAAGGCTTTCGATACGGTATTTAGTATGGGAGTACTCTACCACCGTCGCTCACCCATAGACTTTTTAACGCAACTCAAAGCGCAACTGAAACCGGGCGGTCAGCTGGTCCTTGAAACTTTAGTCGTGGAAGGTGATAAAGATACTGTTCTAGTGCCCGGACAAACCTACGCGAAAATGCGCAACGTATGGTTTATCCCCAGCACTGCGGCGCTTATTCATTGGCTCCATCGCTGTGGTTTCAAAGAAGCAAAAGTGGTGGATGAGAACGTCACGACGCTGGACGAGCAACGTGCAACTGAATGGATGCCAGGGCAGTCTTTAGCTGACTTTTTAGACCCTAATGACCGCAGCAAAACCATTGAAGGCTACCCAGCCCCTCGTCGTGCGGTAATCATTGCAAAATAATCACTCGCGCTAGCCAGCGCGAGTGAACAATCAAATAACTTAGTTTAAGGTTTTCAACCAAGCTTTCATTTCGGCACCAAACTGCGGGTGACGCATGGCGTGCTCAACGAAGGCTTGCGCATAACCAAGTTTATTACCGCAGTCGTGGCTACGCCCTTTCATGTAATAGGCGTTCACCGGCTGCTGTTCTAATAACATGGCCATGGCATCGGTCAGTTGAATTTCATTGCCTGCACCCACTGGCGTTTTCTCTAACAGATCCCACAGGGTTGCCGGGAATACATAACGACCCACTACAGCCAGATCAGAAGGCGCAGAATCAACTTCAGGCTTCTCTACTAACTGCTTGATGCCAGTTTGTTCGCCCGGAGCTAACTCAACACCATTGATATCAGCAATACCATATTGGTCGGCTAACTCGCGAGGTACCTTTTCTACCATCACTTGAGCGGCGCCGTTATCGTTAAAGTTACGCACCATTTCAGCAAGGTTGTCACGTTTCAGATCACAGCTTGCAGCATCAACCAGTACATCTGGCAGTACCACCGCAAAAGGTTGATCATCAATTAGCGGACGTGCACAAAGTACCGCGTGGCCTAAGCCTTTCGCGACACCTTGGCGCACGTGCATGATGGTTACGCCTGGCGGACAAATGGCTTGTACTTCCGCCAACAACTGACGTTTAACTCGTTGTTCCAGCGTGGTTTCCAGCTCAAAACTGGTATCAAAATGGTTTTCAATCGAATTTTTGCTCGAGTGAGTAACCAAAATAATATCGGTTAAGCCCGCTGCCGCACATTCTTCCACAATGAACTGAATCAGTGGTCGATCAACAAGCGGCAACATTTCCTTTGGAATCGCCTTTGTGGCCGGCAGCATCCGTGTACCTAATCCTGCCACTGGAATAACGACTTTTTTAACCATCTTCAACAATCCTTATTTATACTTTTTTCTCGCCAAGACCTTCATGCTCGGCTACGGCTTCTAATTCTTGCTCAACGCCTTCAGCGACACTTGCTGGAGCCGTGCGCTCGGCACCGTGCATCCAGTTCACTAGCATGCCGGAAATGAGCCATAAAATGACCGCAAACACGAGCAAACCTACTGCAACACCACCGAACACCACCAATAAGCCTGAATATTGGGCTTCAAGGCCAATCGACTGCGCTAATTGAATCGAGAAGCTGTACTTGTCGGCGTTTTCACTAAAGGCACCAACCATACCAGCTAAATAGCTAGCAATCGCTGGCATCAAGAACCACACACCCATGACTAGCGAGGCTAAACGTAGCGGCGCTAATTTAGTCATGAGTGATAGACCAACTGGAGAAATACAAAGCTCACCTAAGGTGTGGAACAAGTACGCAAGTACCAGCCACATCATGTTGGCTTGGCCAGTCACTTGAATTTCAAATAAACCTAAAATAAGGAACACGAAACCAATTGAGGTTAAGACCAAACCGGCAAAGATTTTTATTGGCGCGTCCGGGCTCTTATCGCGCTTGTTTAGCCATACCCAAAGCACGGAGAAAATCGGTGCGAAGAGCAAAATAAACAGCGGGTTCAACGACTGGAAATAACCAGCAGGAATAATACTGTCGCCAAAGCTACGGTCGGTGTAGCGATCGGCATAAATGTTCATCAAACCACCCGCTTGCTCAAAGGCAAGCCAGAATACGGTAACAAACACAAAGAGGAATAAAATAACGCGTAAGCGGTCATGCTCGATTTTACTTAGCGGCTGTTTAACACCACCACTCGCTTCGCGGTCACGTTTCGCACCTGGTACTTTACCAATATCGCCCAAGAAGCGCTGGAAGAAAAACGCTTGCGTTAATACCGCAAGAGTCATACCAACACCGGCGGCGAAATAACCCCAACGCCAACCGTAGTCAGCACTTTCACCTAAGGTAGAAGTAACTAACGGCGCAATGAATGCACCTAAGTTGATACCCATATAGAAAATCGAGAAGGCACTGTCACGACGGGCATCGCCTTGCGGGTATAAATCACCAACAATGGTACTGATATTCGGCTTAAATAAACCGTTACCAGCAATCAATATCCCTAAACCAACGTAAAACAATTCTAAGCTATGCGGCGTGGCAAAGAACAACGTGAATTGCGCGATGGCCATTAAAATACCGCCGAGCAAAATTGACATACGTTGGCCCAGGAAGTTATCAGCCAACCAACCACCAATCAGCGGGGTAAAATACACTAATGCCGTGTAAGTACCGTAAAGTGATAAGGCATCACCATCGGTCATACCAAAACCCGGGTTCGCTGCTTCTGTTGCTGCAACTAGGGTTAGAACCAATAAGGCACGCATTCCATAATAGGAAAAACGTTCCCACATTTCGGCTGTAAACAACACATACAGCCCTTTGGGGTGCCCCCAAAGTGTTGAATTAGATGACGCCTGGGTCATAACTATTCCTCGTTTTTAATTATAAGACGAGCTTTTATAGCGCAGAAGCCTTGCGTGGGCAAGGCTTCTGGGGTCAATGGGCCATTAAAACTGGTCGTAGAAGTCATCATCAAGCTCGTCGTCTTCCTCTATCGGAGGGTTGCCGTCGTACACTCGATAACGCCAATTTTGGAAGTAAACTTCCTTCACAAAGCCATAAGAGTCGAGCGAGTTGTCCATTAATGCTTCTTGCTCGCGCAGCTCTAATCGCTTGTCGAGTCCTTTGATTACCCAGCGGGCCAAACTAACCGGCCCAGTTAAATTATCAATCGGAAAATACATGCCATCGACCACATCACCACCGCGGTCCGTCACTACGGTTGGCCCTAAGCCTGGCAACATTACATAAGGGCCATCCATCACGCCATAACTAGACAGCACTTCACCAAAGCCTTCTTCACGGCTGGTCAAGCCGATAGGGGTAGCAACATCAAAAATACCAAGTACCCCTACCGTTGAGTTAATCCCAAAGCGCCAAAATGTAACCCCAGCATCAACAAACTTACCCTGCAGTAAGTTATTCACAAAAGAAGACACTTCGCTCAAGTTATCTGCAGCGTTAATCAGCCCCTTACGCACTGGTTTAGGAATTTTCTCATACGCATTGGCAGTTGGCAGAAGTACTTCTTCATCCAAGGTTAAGTTAAAATCCCAAACATCGCGGTTAAGGGTTTCAAAAGGGTCGCGTTCATCAACCCATTGGTCGTCTTCAGGTGCACTTGCGCAGCCTGTTGCCAGTAACATTATTATTGGTGTTATAAGTAGTAGATTTTTCACCGGTGCCTCGGTTTAGTTTTGAATGACCAGTTCAACGGTACTAAACTCACGCGCATCCATAATTACTGGCTTGGCATCTAAATCACCAGGGCCTGCATCAATTTGCTCGTCAGTTGATATACGCGCCATCACTTGCCAGCGGGTTAAATCACTCATTTTATAGTCAGGTAACATAGCTTGTGCATCAGCCAAAGTTACCGTTACAGGAAAATCATTAATCGGCTGTCGCACAACCGCGGCCGGCATGGCGGTGCCATCAGGGTCGCGTAGGTAGACAAACAAGGTTCCACCTGCAGGTACATTAGTGCCACTGGCATCAGCCAAGGTCACAGTGACCGTCAATACGGCTTCGCTTGCCGCAATACGTTGCTCGACTTCTTGCAGCGCCCCAGCGATAGCAATGTAACGCTCATCATTTTCCGATAATTGCGCTAACAATAACTTCCACGCCGTTTGCGCTTGCTCCCAGTCGCCCCGCTCAAAGGCGATAAAGCCGAGCAGTGATAGTGCTTCTTGGTTGCTCGGATCTTGCTGCAACACTTGCGATAACATACCTGCCGCTTTGCGCCAGTACTTGTCTTCACCGAGTCGCACTAATAACTGCGAGTAGCTTAATAGTGTAGTTGAACGGGTTGGATTCAACGACAATGATTTATCATACGCATCCATGGCTTGCTCGATTTGACCCAAAGCACTCATGGTGCGCGCATACACCAACCACGCCATCGCATCGTTCGGTGCCAGCGCTAATTTTTGACGCAAACCCAAGGCAAAGGTTTCCAACTCTTCGCGAGTTGTTTCAGCCGCCGCATCACTTAATACCTTTTGCCCTAAGGTTGGTAGCTCAGCTAATGCATCGTCGGCTTGACGCTGTAAGCTCCAACTGCCAAATAAACTATAAGCGACCACACCAAGAACCATGACAATGATGGCAGGAAACCAAATCTGATTGCCCACTTGGCGATCGTTAATTTGTTCCAGCTCAGTGTTTTCAACAACAAAACGTTTATCGAGTTCATCGTTAGCTCGAACAAAGGCACGTTCCGATAGCAAACCATCATCACGTTCAACTTCAAGCTCTTGCTTACGTTGCTCATAAAGTTCACGGTTCACGTCGAGTCTGGTGCGCTGTTGGTCACGTTGGCGACGTCCGGTGACTAATAAAAATAAACCGCCAATGGTCACCACCACGGCAATCATCACAATATGCATCATCATGACTTATTATCCTGATCCGACGGTGCTTGCGTTTGCTTCAATGCCGCTAACTGCACTTTTTCCTCGGTTGTTAGCTCGACTTCTTCCGTACGCTTTCGCACGCGTACTAAAATCACCATAGCTCCGAGTAACACGACCAGTATCGGCCCCAACCACAATACGATGGTGCTGCTGCGAACCGGCGGGCGGTAATAAGCAAAGTCACCATAACGAGAGACCATAAAATCAACCACCTCTTGCTTGCTAGCGCCGTCTTGCACCATGATATAAGCACGGTCACGTAAGTCTTTCGCTAGCGGTGCATCAGAGTCCGCAATCGACTGATTCTGGCATTTTGGGCAACGCAGTTCGTTAATTAACTCGCGAAACAAAGCTTCTTTGCTCGGGTCTTCGAAGGTATAGGCTTCCAATGGTACTTGTGCATTAACTGTCGCTGGCAACACCGCGCCAAAGCTAACCACAACGAACAACATCAATGCTTTAATAGCCTTCATGGGGTGCGCTCCTGATTATTTGCCGCCGCAGCTTCAAGTTGGGCGAACATTGGGCCCAACAAATTATTCCAATTTCGGTCGTTCACATCACCCACGTGACGATACACAATTTCACCTTTATGGTTAATCAAAAAGGTTTCTGGGGCTCCGTATACGCCTAAATCAATGGCAACTGACCCCTTTTCGTCGAATAAATTGATTTGGTAAGGGTCGCCAAGGGTATTCAGCCAATTTACCGCCTTCGCGCGCGAATCATCTTTGTAGTTAAGCCCAACAATAAACACACCTTGATCAGCGAGTTGATTCAAATAGGCGTGCTCGGCGCGGCACGTCGGACACCAAGTTGCCCACACATTAAGCAACATGGGTTTACCTTGCAGCACTTGTTCAGTATGAATGGTGCTGGTTTCGTAAATGTCAGGCAATGCAAATTGCGGCACCGGCTTGCCCACCAAAGCAGAACTTAGCTCCGATGGGTCTGAAAAGATGGCCTTCAATAAAAACATGGATAGCGATACAAACACCAGCAACGGCAGAGCTAACACCACCCAGCGCCATTTAGGCTTGTTTTGTGCGGCTTCAGGCATGGGTACCTCCAGCTTTGCGGCTAGCGCGGTAGCGCTTATCGGTCATTGCTAATGCGCCACCCAATGCCATCATAATGGCACCTAACCAAATCCAACGAATAAACGGCTTCACGTAAATACGAATCGCCCAAGCGTCAGGGTTGTCAGCATCGCCCAGCGGCTCTCCGAGTGCTACATAGAGGTCACGCGTAAAGCCAGCATCGAGGCCTACTTCAGTCATGCTCATCTGCTGTACCGTATAGAAACGCTTTTCAGTGACCATTTCGGTAACGAGCTTGCCGTTTTTAAGAACACTGAACTCAGCGTGATCGGTAATGTAGTTTGGCCCTTGCTGTTCGCTCAGTAGGTCGAAACGGAAGGTATAACCTTCAACTTCAACTTGCTGACCTGGCGCAAGACGCACATCACGTTCAACTTCGTATTGAGTAACTGCTGCCATACCAACAATAGTTACGGCAAAGCCTAAATGGCCAAGTACCATGCCCCAATGACTGCGGCCTAACTTCACTAAACCGGCGATACCTTGACCGCGCTGTTGGATTCGAATTCGCAGCTCGGCCACTAAAGTTAGCGTTATCCAGAGTGCCATCACCAAGCCCAGCACCGTTATCGCCATCACTTGATCGGCAACAATAACTGGAATCGCCCAACCTAGCCCCAACGCGAGCGCTAAGGCTAACGCCAATGAACCCATTAACGGTTGTAACTCCTGCCGGCGCCAGCGCAATAGTGGCCCTAACCCCATAAGGAATACAAAAGGCACCACCAGCCAAGTAAACATCTGGTTGAAAAACGGCACCCCAATTGAGATAGAACCTAAGCCAAGCTCTTTGTGCACTAGTGGTAACAAGGTACCTAACAACACCACCATAGTCGCAGCTACGAGCAAGATATTGTTACCCAGCAACATCACTTCACGGGAAACGGCTTGATATTTAGTTACGCTATTCACCACTCCGGCGCGCAGCGCAAACAACAATAACGAACCACCGATAACCACGGCCAATAAGCCGAGAATAAACAAGCCTCGCGACGGGTCGGTCGCAAACGCATGCACTGAAATAATAACGCCAGAGCGAACTAAGAAGGTACCCAGCAAGGCCAAGCTAAAGGCCGAGATCGCCAATAACACTGTCCATGATTTAAAGGCACCGCGCTTTTCCGTCACTGCGAGTGAGTGAATTAAAGCGGTACCTACCAACCATGGCATAAAACTAGCGTTCTCTACTGGGTCCCAGAACCACCAGCCACCCCAGCCAAGCTCGTAATACGCCCACCAACTGCCAATGGCGATACCTAAAGTTAAGAAACACCACGCCGCTGTTGCCCAAGGGCGCGACCAACGGGCCCAAGATGCATCTAGCTTGCCACTCATTAAGGCCGCGATAGCAAAGGCAAAAGCAACCGAGAATCCGACATACCCCATGTACAAGAGCGGTGGATGAATAATCATGCCTGGGTCTTGTAGCAATGGATTCAGATCGCGTCCGTCGACAGGAATTAACGGCAAGGCGCGATCGAATGGATTCGAAACCGACAGCATGAATAGGTAAAAACCTATGCTGATGAGGCCCAATATTGCGAGTACGCGCGCCATCATGGTTAACGGCATGCGCCGTGAGAATAATGCGACGGCGGCAATCCAACCGGCTTGCATTAACATCCACAGCAAGAATGAGCCTTCGTGCGAGCCCCACACCGCGGTAATGCGGTAAGCCAATGGCAGCGCCGAGTTTGAGTTGTGCGCGACGTTAGCGATACTGAAATCGTTGACGATAAAGCCCCAGGTTAAGGCCGCATAAGCCACCACGGTGAATAAGAATTGTCCGTACGCGAGTGGGCGCGCTAGTAACATGGCGCCACTGTGACCTTTCCAAGCTCCCCATAACGGATACACCGATAATAAGAGTGCAAACGCTAACGCCAGTGATAAGGCAACTTGACCTAACTCAGCAATCATTGTTTAGACCCATATTTAGCGTCACTACCGACATAGTCAGGAGTATTCGGATTAACATGCTTAATGCCTTTCATGGCTTCAGCCAGCTCTGGCGGCATGTACTCTTCATCGTGTTTGGCGAGCACTTCGGTGGCTTCAAGCACGGTCGGTTCAATCAATATGCCTTGCGCGACAATGCCTTGGCCTTCGCGAAATAAGTCGGGCAATATCCCTTGGTATAAAATGGTCATGCGCGGCCCGGTATCGGTAACGTCAAAGCGCACTTGCAGTGTATTCGGATCACGCTGTACCGTACCTTCAACGACCATACCGCCTACGCGAATGCGTTGACCGACATGTGGCTTAGTTAAATCTTTACCCTTCCCCTCGACCACTTCGGTCGGCGTATAAAACAAATCGATATTCTGCGTCAGCGCATAAAGTATTAAACTCATCGCCGCCGCGACTCCAATAACGAGCGCTAGCACCCAAGCTAAGCGTTTCTTACGTCGAGGGATCATGATTTACTCCGTTCTTGCTGTTTACGACGCGCCAATCGTTGCTGACGGTGCTGTTGTTGCAGCGCCATCTTCTGTAACTTCTTGCGCGTCACCACCCCATGTACTACCAGCAAACCTAGCGCCAAGATCGATACGCCAAACGCTAACCACACATAGAAGCCGTAACCACCCATTAAAATAACATCGTGCCAGCTTGCAAAGGCCATATTATTGCTCCTCCACGTTGTGCTGCACACCGAGCTGGGCTTGCGCCCAAGGTCGATGCAGTTCTTGCTTAAGTATCTCATTGCGCATGCGTTGGCAAATGAGCGCGCCGGTTAAGAACGCGAAGCCTAGAATACTTATCAATAACGGTATAAGCATTTCGGTAGCCATCGACGGCTTTTCAAACTTAGTAATGGTGGCGCCTTGATGCAGGCTGTTCCACCAATACACTGAAAAATGAATAATAGGCACGTTGACCACACCAACTAAAGCTAATATGCCTGCGGCTTTAGCACCGGTTCGGGCATCGTTGAAGGCGTAATACAGCGCCAGCACACCTATATATAAAAATAATAAAATGAGTTCTGACGTGAGCCGAGCATCCCATTCCCACCAAGTGCCCCACATGGGCTTGCCCCAAACGGCCCCGGTGAACAATGCGACAAAGGTAAACACGGCACCGACAGGCGCAATGGCTGCTATCGCCCATTCGGCGGTACGTATTTGCCAAACGAGCGCAATTAAAGCGGTAATTGCCATGGTGGTATACACGCCCATGGAAAACATCGCTGCAGGTACATGAATGAAAATAATGCGGTAGCTATCGCCTTGTTGATAGTCAGGTGGCGCGAACAACAACCCCCAGGTTAAACCGAGCACAAGCGTAATCAACGCCGCGCCAGCTAACCATGGCAGCCAAGCTCCTAATAATCGATATGTTGCCTCGCCCTTGGCGTAGGGATGTAACCATTTCCACATATTAGTTCACACTCACTCGAATCGCAGCGGCTACTGCTAGAGGCGCCAACGTTAGCGTTAACACCATTAACCCTGCCAATAATAACACTTGGCCCAGCGCGGGTGTACCCACTAAGGTACTTTCTACGGCCGCTGTGGCAAAAATTAATAACGGAATAAATAGCGGTAGTAATAACAGACTTAATAGCGCCCCGCCGCGGCCTAAGCTCACCGTAAGCGCAGCCCCGATAGCGGTCATGGCGCTGAGCATTGGAGTACCCAGCAACAGAGTCAGCACTAAGGTGCCCCACGCGTCCACCGGTAACTTAAGGAACAGCGCACAAATAGGCGCCAGCAACACGAGTGGCAAGCCACTTAATAACCAATGCACCAAAATCTTACCCAGTGACAACACCGGCAACGGCACAGGCAATAATACCATTTGCTCTAGGCTGCCATCGAGAAAGTCATCACGAAATAAGCGTTCAGAGCCCAATAGTGACGATAGCAATGCGGCAACCCAGATCACCCCGGTGGCAATGCGGCTCAATACATCAGGGCCTGGCCCAACCGCCAATGGAAATAAGGTCACCACAATTAAGACAAAGAGTAAGGGGTTGATTACGTCACTGCGGCGACGCAAGGTTACCGCCAAGTCACGACGCATCATGGCGCCCAATAAACTTAAAGTACTGGCCTTATTCATAATCCATATCCTCGAGCCAGGTACTCTCAATGGTTAAGGTTTGTAGGTTAGTGTCGCGCCATTGCAAGGGTTGATGGGAAGTGAAAATCAAACAACCACCAGCATCGACATGTTGTGCGAAACGCTGATGCAGCAATTCTATACCACGGGCATCTAAGGCAGTAAAAGGCTCATCGAGAATCCACAGTTTAGCGCGGCTATACCACAAGCGCGCCAATGCAATGCGACGCTGTTGGCCGGCAGATAGTTGTTGTGCTGGGATATCTTCGAGGCCAAGCAAGCCAACAGTTTCCAGCAACGACCAAGGGTCGTCAAGCTGAACACCATCAAAAGCGGCTTGGTAGTGAAGGTTTTCAAGGGCAGTAAGCTCAGCTTTGACAGCCGGCTTATGACCGATAAATAAGGTTTGCCGTTGCCATAACTCGGGGTCATGGCGGCTATTTTCGCCAAACAAAGCAACATCGCCTTGTTGCGGTCGCAGTAAACCGGCAATGATACGCAGCAAGGTTGATTTCCCTGCTCCGTTTGGCCCTACAACATGAAGAATATCACCCACTGACAACTGGAATGATAAATCTGCAAACAAGGTGCGACCTGCGCGCACTGAGGTTAAATTTCGCGTTTCAAGCAAAATAGACATGAAAACGAGCTAGCCCATCGAGTTACGTTAAGTGGCCGAATAGTATCACATCTTGGGCAGTGCTAATAAAGTTTTACCAGCAGCCCGCCACATTTTCCGGCGTGTAACTATTTTTCGCGCCTTTTTGTCCCGCTTGATTTAATAACAGCACTCCACAGCCATCTTGTTGAATGGCGGTCGGCGTGGCCACCACCTGATAGGTTCGTGCCGCCTGCCCGGTCAATGAGTAGGCATATTGATCTGCGGTATCTGTAACGCATTGCATGGCTGGAATCGCCAGCCCCACATAACTGAAGTTGGTACTGTAATCTCGCTCCATAAACTGCGAGATCTCCAACATACAAGCTTGCGCGGCCGTTCTATTGCTCTGCATCACATAATCGCGATACGACGGATAGGCTAAGGCTGACAATATGCCAATAATGGCCACAACAATCATCAGCTCAATTAAAGAAAAGCCTTTTGTGTGTGTCTGATTTAGAGTTTTCACTGGTTAATCAACTCCCGCCAAGATACGCGCCCACGTCGTAGGTTACGATTGATATCAATAGTTGCGATTCGTGTATCAGATAAACCTACGACCATTTTGTCGTCAAAGAATACCGGCTCACTCGGCATACCATCAAAACGAATGGCACTGACTGGTGTTTTCTGCGTTTCGCCATCTTCAGTAATATCAACTGAGTCACCTTCGTCCACATAGCCATCACGGTTTCTGTCGAAGAAGTTGTAAGTCAAACGACTGCCCGTATACGCATCTACCGACATCACCCAACCACTACCTTGCGGGTTACATTCACTACTGCTTGGAGTGATGGTATTAATCACGATATTTTGACCAAGCAACTGTGGGGTATTGATAATGCGTTCGCGCGATTCGGTTAAATCGATATACCAACCACGCTTCGTTAACATTTCGTAGCGAGCGCCCTTTTCGATAACTCGCGCATTATCTTGTTCATAAATAATATTACGCTGTTTTAACTGGGCTCTGCTCGAAATCGCCACACCATCTTTAATGCCGTACCAAGTGTTAGAGCGGGTTGCGAGCGGATCTTGGTCAGATAGCATTTTACCGGTACCAAATGACAACCATAAGTAACCGGTTGCCGGCTCAGATGACAAAGTAACGCCGCCGGTTATGGCTTGACGCGTACCTGATGCATCGCGAGCTACGAACAATGGCTGGCCACTGTAAGCTACGTTCCACTCACTGGTGTTGCTTGACGATAGGTCAAACTTCCAAATGTTGCCGTGCAAATCACCGCCAAAGAACCAGTCGGTATTACCGTCACCATCTTCATCCCAGCCTTCAACACGACCCATACCATTATCAACGCCAGAGGTCGTTTCAAGCTGCTTCAGAATAGCGCCGGTTTCTATATCAATAACTAATAAACCTGCTTTACCCGATGGGTTGTTATAACCATAACCAACCAGTACCGCCCACTTATCGTTATTTAAGCGCGCCACCACAGGCTTATTCACACTGATGCTTAAATCAGCAAAGCGTTTATCCCATAGCAATGCTGAGGTTGGTGTACTTTGTAAATCAGTAGGTGAAGTAATATCTAAGGCGAACAAACTGTCGCCGCCGCGGCCCAAGCTACCAATTAATACCGACTTCCACTGGTTATCGATATAAACATCATGCACTGATGGTGAACCATCGACATAGTACTTATGTTGATAAGTCATCGAAGCATAGTCCGCCCAGTCGGCTGCAAGCGTCAGCATGTAAGATGGCACATAAGCCATCTCTTCCACACCGGTTTCACCATTAAAGGCATGCAACATACCGTCGTTTGAGCCCACATAAACCATGGGCTTACGATTGATGTGATCTTTTAAGAACTGTCCATAACTACTGGCACCAACCCAGCCATAACGTTGGAAGTTGCGATTCACTGGTGCCGCTACATAAAGTGGCGACGAGTTGGCAATATCACCTAATATCGATGAGCGCGCTCTAAACTTCGATCCGCTGCCGGTCTCGTAGGTACGATCACCACGTAAATAATCAACCAAATCTTCGTTGCCAGTTAAGGCATTCAAATCCGCGTTAACATTTGAGCCGGTAAACATCGCGGCCGCACCATTTTGCTTACCAAAGATGATATTTCGCGTGTACCAGGTCGGGAAACTTGATTCCCACACCGGAATGGTCGGGTTCAAAATATTAAACGACTTGAGCGAGCCGCTCCAGGCACCAGAGTTAAAACTGCCCTGAAACACAAAGTCATCCGCTTGCGTTGACGTAGTAGTACCCGCCAAGTTGGTCGCTGAAGCAACGCGGTCCAATATTGCGGTTAAGGTATTTTCTAAGCGCTGCGCAAATTCTTCCGGCTCATCAGCGGTAAAGAAACCACCGCGGCCGTTTACCGAAGCATGTAATAAATCATCAAGTTTTGCTTCATCAGAAGAGCTCGGATCAGGCCAACTTATATCTATACCACTATTGATCGCCGCAAATGCGTCACTAGCATCGACGTTACCGGTCACACCAAAACCAACTCCGAAGGTCACCATATGCTGCCAAAAAGCTGGGTTAATGGTACTGGTTGGTACTTGGTTTTTTAAGTCGGGACGTAAGTTGGTCTTCCAATATTTCATCGCCACATCGGCAAGCGTATCGCTGTGCGAGTCTTTAAATGGTGAAACCGGCGTATAGGTGAAGTCGCCACCGGTATCTCCAACTGGGCGGGTTATTAAGCTACCACTGGCGCCATCTTGCTCACCAATACCACTCGGCGTGCTACCTGACCAATAACCATCGGTCATCAATATAGTAAAGCTTTGGCGACAAGTAATATGGTCGACACTGAGCTCATTGCCACTGCCAGGATAAAGCCCCCAAGGGCCTTTACTGTCAGTTCGAGAGTAATAGCGACCTACAGCGTCTAAGGCTGCTCGTAGTGGTGTACCTGCAGCAGGAATATCACGTCCGTACAATTGATTATAAAACTCTTGCTTATCAGCTCCGGAGAAATCTCGAACGCCGTTTACAATCACGTCGGTTGAAACACCATCAATGGTACTGGTTCCCTCATTTAAAGTAGCGAAACCCACGCGCATTTTGTCAGATTGATTTACGAATGCTCGGCCGATGCTTGCCCGCGCCGCCAAAATCCGTGAACGGTAATAGGTATACCAGTTGGCAAAGTTTTGTATCTCTTGCGCATAGGTACAAACACCAGAGGTACAGTCGCTCCGATTGGTTCGACCATGTCCGGTGTACGTGGTTTGTGTAGGACGGATTTCTACTTTGGTGTAGTTACTCCAACTCCATTCATCACCACCGTTGAAATAAAAGTACAATGCCGGCCAAAAATCAGAGACGTTAGATGAATCGTTTGAACACGACCCTGGCGAGCTACAACGATACCAACGCACGCTATTGTACGACGAGTTATCAACAGTAAGGTTTCGTGCATTTGAGTTGGTCGAGGTAGATGCCGTAAAACCCGGACAAGTACCCGTATTCATTGGGTTGTGCCAAGCACAGCTAGGATCAGCATTAGGGAACGAAGTGCCATCGAAGTTGACCCAGGGGTTATAAGTAATCGAAGGGTTGTAGTAACTCTTATTGTTTTGAAACGAGCGCGTCAACGCATTGTACGGCTGGCCGTCACGTACTGTAGGCGCTCTGTTGTTGTAGTCACCACTGCCATAAATACCACTAGCACGTGGATAGATATAGCGCGAGCTGTAATGAATAATTTCACCTGGCAATAATTCAAAGTGCATGGAGCCCGAGTCATCAATAACAAACATAATGTTTGGCGGCACCGTGCTACCGGTTTGTAGCGGCACCGTTGATATATCTACAGCGGCTTTCGCCATTGCGCTGCCCAATAGCAACGCAATCAGCACGCTAGATTTACCTAAGTTCTTTGCGATGTTCTTCGGGTTCATGAGCAGTGTTCCTTGAATTAGCCGCGCCAAATTGTTTGCAGCATAATTGCTGCTCGGCCGCTATCAGCAGGCACGCGAGCGGTTACTCTAAACGTAGGCTGTAAACAACCCAGCGGCGGATTCGTCACACGGTCGCACTCAGGTGGGAAAGGCCAATAGCCTAAGTACTCGATGATATATTCCGCCGTATTTACTCGGCCACCATTCATAACCGGACCACTTAACCAAGTTGAAGTGTTGCCTTCGGCCCAACGCTCAGCAGCAGTTGAGTCGGGTATATCGTAAATGCCGTTATTATTAATCAGCGCCAAAGCGCCGCCAGGTAAGGGTGCATTAGCCAATTGCTGTTCTGCTGCGAGCAAAGCAGCTTCAGCTTGTTGCATCGCCAACTGCCGGTCATATAAGTTACCGGTCATTTTGACTTCCATGGTTGCGCGACTCATGTTACTTACCGCAATTAAAGTTATTGCCAGTAGCAGTAACAAGCACGCAATCAACGCCACACCTGTTTGTTTGTTCATAATTAAATGACCCCAATACGATTTCGTAGGTTCACTAAAAACGTAATATTTTTCGCCGACACTGGTACCTCACTAGTACCCAGAATTGCATCATCGATGGTTACCGTTACTCGTACCGCAATCACGTTTTCCCATCCGTTGTTTGCAGCCACAGTGGCTGCGGTTTGATAGGTCATCGTTGAACCATCAAGATAGTTAAAGGTTAGGCTTTCAACGCCGTACAGAATTTCTTCATTAACTAAAGTGCCACCCACCAATGAGGTGCGAAATAACGAGCTCACCGTGGCATCATCAAGGCTTGGTGCGGTAAACCACGTAACTGACTCAAAGCGCATTAATAGCGCGTTGTTAGAAAACTGGCGCGTTGGTGCTACCCCACAAACCCAGTCATCTTCAAACACAAAGCCCAGATCTGGATCGCAATTTAACCCCGCTGCCGTATGGGTTGCTGTCGTTAGGCCCGTCGCATTCACCTGGAAAATACTTGCCAAGTTTTCGTCGCAGGCCATGGCGATATCATTAGTCGCAACCACAGGGGCCTGATTCAAGGTTAAGTTGCTGCCGTCATAGGCATTAATATAGTTCGTCTGACTGCCCGCAAACATCACCCGTATCGCTTCGCTACCAGCGTTCGGCGTCATCCCGTTAATATCACCGACTGGTGCGGTTAAACCTTCTAAGCCACTACCAGCATTCCAATTGG
Source organism: Pseudidiomarina sp. (assembly GCA_048269045.1). Classification (GTDB taxonomy): domain Bacteria; phylum Pseudomonadota; class Gammaproteobacteria; order Enterobacterales; family Alteromonadaceae; genus Pseudidiomarina. The sequence goes on along the minus strand of JBLWUG010000002.1, from coordinate 131,325 downwards.
ACCAATCGGGCCGCACACCACCAGCCGCAATCACGTTGGATACCCGTACGTTGTTACACCCCGTGAAGCCAGCATTACGAATATCTTGTGACATCAACTGCGAACTTAGCCGGGCAACGTTTTGCAACTCGCTTAACACGTTATTGGTGCGCCCAGTGGCCTGATTCGAGAGAAATACACTAATAGCACCGCCGAGCAGCAATAAGCCCAGCAACAAGGCAATCATGAGTTCAACTAATGAAAACCCCGCCGACTTTAATCTCATGGCATCACCTGCGTCATATATTGGTTCTGGGTGTTTTGACGCTCGTCATCCCAAGTAATCCAAATTGTATACAAAGTGCCGTCCCAGTCGATAATAGGGCAAGTTCCTGGTCGCGTTGCTTGTTGCACATCGGCGATCCAATCATCAGTACCTAGCGCTGCATCGCCGGCACAGTCATCAAACGCAAAAGAGCCTGCTTGTGCTTGCGCAGTATTGATCCGCATCAATTCAACGAGGTTCTCCGTCACAATAACGGCTCTAGTACGTTCAAAGGAGTTATGCGTTGAACGTATACTCGAACTTTGTAAGGCAGCAACACCAAGTAGACCTATACCCAGCACCAGCATCGCGATCAACACCTCAATCAGGGTGACGCCACGTTGCCTGAAATTGCTTGTATGAAACGTTCTTTGCATGGCCTAATTACCTTTTAACTTGGGTTAGCTGGAGCGCTACAGCTGGTAGCATTGGGCACTTCAGTTACCCGAAAGCGCCCGCCTGAACGCACCACGACATCGCGGACTTCATCCAAGGCACCTTCACTACTGGCGCAAACACGAAAGGCTCCATTAATCACACTATTGGCACTCGCATTGCGCACTAAACCTTGTGGGGTAAACCGAATCAAATGCGTGGTGCCCCCAAACGTTGACCCGTTAATTGCTGGGTTCGTTAGTATTTGTAACTGATCGGTATTGATACTGCCGGCGGCAATCACTTCGGTATTATCAGTGCGGCGAATGAGCCAGCCTTGCCACCCGCCAGCTGGTGCATCATTACACAGCACTCCGGTACTTGAGTGACACAGCAATATGCTTTGATTTTGTTTAATAGCTTCGGAACGAGCAACGGTTAAAGCCGCTAATAATTCGTTGGATTGCGCAGTGAGTTTGTTGGCTGAAATCAAACTGGTGAAGTTCGGAATGGCCACGCCAATTACAATAGCAAGCACGGCCACGGTGACCATAGCTTCAATTAAAGTGAATCCAGATTGTATAACTCTACGGCTTGTTATTGCTCTCATTCTTGTTCTGCTCGTTTTCGTTGTAACAATTTAATAATAGCCGTAAACATTAGAGTATGCGAAAAAATGCGACCAGACTTCTAACGCTAACGTCTGAGATTGCTCTCGAAATTCCCAATTTATAGCTAAACTAATGCGCTTTTTATCACCGCTTTCAGTGGTGATTTGCCAGCCGAGAGCGTACTGCAACCCATTTCTAACAATGTGCTTCGTACCATGCTGTTGCGCTAATGGGCCCTGGCTATGCAAATCAATCACTTGCTGTTGAGCAATATCATAGGCATCGAGGCGTTGTGTTACTTGTTGCGAACTCAACATGAAAACCCGCTGCAACTGCACCATTCCAGCTACGCTTATCGCAATGATAAATAGCGACACCAGCACTTCAATCAAACTAAAACCGGATTCCTTGCGTTTAAAAGTCACGCCAGCTACCTCGAATCAATCGCCAGCGGTGCAGATTTGGGTGTGATTTCAACGCTTTTGCTGCCGCTTCACTTGGCTTGATCCAAGGACGATACTTGTCCTTATCAAGTGGCGCGTTAGTGACTAGATAGCCGTATATTTCACTGCCTTCGGCAAATTCCAAGTCAACTGACACAGTCGCACTATCAATTGAGTCAGTCAATACTAATACTAAACCGTAAATTCGGCGGTACTGTTCCACCAACAACTGCCCATTTTGTATAACTAAAATAACAGGCGCAGTTGCACTCCCAAGGTCATGCTCTATTCGACAACTGCCTTGGACCCAAATAAAACTTGCTTGTCGCCCCGACAAATCATTGCAGTTCTCCAGCGTTACTTCAGCAAGCTCTGCTAACAGCGGCCAACGTGCTGCATCTACCGCAAACAGCGATGCCAGCATATCTTCAGTATCAGCGGAAAACGTAGTCATGGGGTCTGGAGGCAACCGATAAAGGATCGGGGCAACTACAATGTCTTGTTGTAAACGGCGGCTAAAAGATGGTTCGTCAAAGTGCAACTGCAATACTATGGATAAGTGCTCGACCTCCCCCCAGCTCGTATTACTAAATTCACTCGCTGCAATGGTTGCCACATAGCGAGCCTCTTCAATCGTACCTGTCATTTGACTCGCCCGGACAATCTCCGTGGCTTGCTGTTGCCACCCTAACAGCGCCTGAGTCCACGCCGAGTAAGCGAGCAATTGACTGCGCTCATACAACAGGTGATTACCCATAACACGCTGTTCAAGCATCTTAAAACGCGCCGTATAAAGGGTAATAAGGGTGACTGCTGCCACCAACAGTAAGGTTATAGATAGGGTCGTAAAACCAAGAGGTCGACTAGTCATAAGGCAACACCACTTGGGTCATTCGATTGCGCGTGATGGTCGGGTGATTGGTGAGCGCCATCGTTAGACTGATGTTCAGCACCCGTTGCCGCAACAACTCGAAGCGTGTTTCTGCAAACTCGAGCCCAACAACCTGCACCACATTACTTGGTAGCACTCCCTCCCAGCCATTGGCTTCACACAAACGGCCGTTGCGTCGCCGCTGCAATTGACCATTTTTGAGGCGGTAACCAAATTGCTCCGGGGTGCCATCAAACTCACCATTGCCGTTTTCGTCGTAAGCAAAAAGGACGCAACTCTGTTGCGGCTCGTCGGGGTGTGCAGCAACTATCAAGGGTTGCTCAAATTCGTTAGCATGACTCATGCCGTACCCGGCGCGGCGCAAATCTCCGGCCACTAATGTCATGGCCCCGGCAAGCTCAGTGTTTAATTCACTTAAACGCAAGCTCATTGAATTGCTACCCAGCAGTTGCACAAACACCGTTGTTAACGCAGCAATCAGCAGCAAACCTAGCGCCAGCGAAATCATCAATTCAATCAATGAAAATCCAAACCGGTTTAGCATCGAGCGTGCCTCGTGAGCCCGCCAAACTGACAGAAGCGCACACGCCCTAAACGGCTCAATACCACACTCAGCTCTTGTTCGAGATCCGCGACCGCAAAGGTAACGCGACCAGCGTGCCCCTCGGTCATGCCCCGCAACCCGTCAAACAGTGTGTGATTACCTTGCGCGAAAGCTACGTGGGTAAGAGTTACCCCAGGAAAGTCGTCACTCGATAAGTGCGGTGCGCCAACCTCGCAAGTGCTGCGTAAACAATCACAGTTAAGATGTTTACTAACCTGCACGCACCACCGCGCACCCTCTTGCTGCCACTGAACATAACGAGTTTGCCCAGTTTTGATAGCGTCTGAACGCGCCATACGCAGCAACCCATATGATTGCTGAGCGGCAGCCTCCAAACGTGCAAGTTTAGTCAGCGTCAGTAAGCTAGGTACAGCCCAAGCGATAACCATAGCGACGATGAAAACAGTCACTAATGTCTCAAGCAAAGTGAATCCTTTGTTCATTGCCCTTCTTCCTTGAATGGCCACATACTTGATGTCGTTACTAATTAGGATAATGGATTGAATAAAAAATGCAGGACGCATCACCACGAAATGGCTTCAGCCTCATTGAGCTGCTAATTGTTTTAGTGCTAGTGACGATATTAGGTGGGGTGGCTTATCCAAGCTACGTCAATTACGTGCTCAGCGCCCATCGGCAGCACGCGATGTCGAGCTTGTTGCAGTGGCAATTGGCGCAAGAACAATGGTTCGCACAGCATTTTAGCTACGCAGAAAGTACGCAAGTAAGCGCACCTGACGCCAGCGACCGCTATGTGTTTGTAGTGACGCTCACCGGCACTAACCACTACCAACTTACGGCAACCGCAATTGGTACACAGCGTCGTGATAGCGGCTGTTTGGTGATATCAGTGAATCAATATGACGAGAGAAAACCTGAGGGTTGCTGGCTCTAGCAACCCTCAAGCAAACATGGTTTAAACTTCAACCACGCGTAATTCTGGAGGGATAGAGAAAGTAATGTTTTCTTTGCGGCCATCGCGTTCTTCTGCGGTTTTGCCGCCCCACTCTTGCAGCTGTTGAATCACATCACGAACCAGCACTTCTGGCGCCGAAGCACCTGCAGTTACGCCCACACGGCTGCTCTCTTGCAACCAAGCGCGGTCAATACAGGTCGCATCGTCAATCAAGTATGCCGGCGTTCCCATTTTTTCTGCCAGTTCACGTAAGCGGTTTGAGTTCGAGCTGTTACGCGCGCCCACCACCAGCATTACATCGACTTCATCAGCCAAGTCACGTACCGCATCTTGACGGTTCTGTGTCGCATAGCAAATGTCATCTTTACGTGGCCCTTTAATGTCAGGGAACTTCGCGCGTAGCGCATCGATGACATCAGCAGTATCATCAACCGACAAGGTCGTTTGGCTCATGTAGTTCAGCAACTTCGGATTTTTTACCTCTAAAGTGGCGACATCAGCGACAGATTCAACCAAGTAAATCCCGCCTTCATCACTACTATATTGCCCCATAGTGCCTTCAACTTCCGGGTGACCCGCATGACCAATCAATACGCACTCATGCCCTTTACGGCTCGCGCGCGTTACTTCCATATGCACTTTCGTCACTAATGGACAGGTCGCATCAAATACGCGCAGCCCGCGGTCTTTAGCTTCTTGGCGTACCGCTTGCGACACCCCATGCGCTGAAAAGATTACAATGCTGTCGTCTGGCACTTCATGCAGCTGATCAACAAACACCGCCCCGCGATCACGCAGAGTATTCACCACATATTTGTTATGCACCACTTCATGACGCACATAAATTGGCGGCTCAAAAATTTCTAAAGCACGCTCAACAATAGTTATCGCGCGGTCAACCCCGGCGCAAAAGCCACGTGGATTAGCTAATACAATGTCCATAGCAACTCCTAGTTAAAAACCCGTTTTTCGTTATTCGTTATTCGTTATTCGTTATTCGTTGGTCGTTTGTCGAGTAACGAACAGCGAAGCGTACGAACAACGATCATCGACCTTACGGGTTCACCTCAATAATCTCCACCGCGAAGCGCACTCTTTGCCCCGCCAGCGGGTGATTAAAATCGATCGTCACAAACTGCTCATTAATGGCACGTACTATGCCTGGCAGCTCGGTACCATCGGGCTGAGGAAACGTAAATATCATGCCTATTTCAGGCTTATCGTCGCCAAATTTCGTGGCGTCAACTTGGTAAATATTATCGCGGTTTGGTTCGCCAAAAGCGTCTTCTGGCGCCAATTCAAACTCGCGGTCTTCACCGGCTTTTAAGCCAACCAAGCAAGCTTCGAAGTTTTCGGTCAGCGAGCCATCGCCCATACGGAATTTGGCTGGCTTGTTCGACATCTTAGTACTGTCGGCAACCGAGTCATCACTTAGTTTAATGGTGAAATGCAAAATTACCTCTCGGCCATGTTCAATGGCTAAGCGATTCATCATGATTGCGTCTCCTGACGTTGCTCAAAAAATGCTTCCAGTAACATCAGTACTGCACCAATAGTTATTGCCATGTCTGCGACGTTAAATGCTGGCCAATGCCAGTCGTTCACATACACATCTAAGAAATCAATTACGTAGCCGTACATGATTCGGTCAATCACGTTACCTATCGCGCCCGCTAAAATTAGTGAAAACGCTAGGTTCTGACGCCATAAGCCCACCGGGTTACGACGCAACCAAACTAACAGCACCACGCTAACCAGCAGAGCTAAGCCGGTAAATAACCAGCGCTGCCAGCCACCTTGGTCGCTTAAAAAGCTAAAGGCGGCACCGGTATTGCGCACGTAAGTTAAGTTCAAATACGGCATCACTTCGATACTTTCGTACAAATCGAATACCGAAATTACCCACTGCTTGGTCACTTGATCCAAAGCAATTAATAACGCGGTAAGCCATAAGAAGCGCAACCCACTGGCGCGCTTTTTAAGTTCCAATGCATTAGGCAAAGTGACGTTCCTCTCCATCTCCATCAACGTTGGTTTCGCAACGTGAACACAAGGTTGGGTGTGCTGCTATGCTGCCAACTTCTTCGCGATGATGCCAGCAACGGTCACATTTAGCGTATGCAGATTTCGCCACACTAACCCATAGACCATCAATTTCAGTCGCAGTTGCATCGCTCGGTGCAGTAGTCACAGCTTCTACGGCAACCGCTGACACTAATAGTGCAAAGCGCAGCTCTTCGCCTAAGCCGGCTAGTTTGTCCGCCAGCTCTGGGGCTGCATAAAGCTTCACTTCAGTTTCCAGTGAGCCACCAACGAGCTTTTCACGGCGGGCTTCTTCAATATTACGGTTCACCGCATCGCGAACTTGCAACACTTGCTGCCACAGCTCGTTATCGGCCGCGGTTACTTGAATATCGCCTGCGCCTTGATACCAGGTTTCAGTAAATACGTAATCGCTACGCTTGCTGCCGTCCACTAAAGTCTGCGGTAACGCCGTCCAAATTTCTTGCGCGGTGAAACTACAAATCGGTGCTAACCAACGCACCAACATTTCAGCAATGTGGTATAACGCGGTTTGACATGAGCGGCGCGCAACACTGTCACGCTTCGCGGTATATTGGCGATCTTTGATCACGTCTAAGTAGAAACTACCCAGCTCAATCGAGCAGAAGTGCATTAATTTTTGCACCACCACGTGGAACTGATAGTCATCTAACGCGCTCAGTAATTCTTGTTGCAAGGCTACCGCACGCGCCACAATCCACTTATCAATGGCAACCATTTGCTCCGGCGCAACGGCGTGGCTGCCTGGCTCAAATTCGTTAATGTTGGCCAGCAAGAACCGCGACGTATTACGAATACGGCGATAGCTATCGGCGGCACGCTTAAGAATCTCGTCCGATACCGTCATTTCTGCAGAGTAGTCTGTTGCCGCTACCCATAACCGCAGAATGTCACCACCAAGTTTGTTCATGACTTCTTGCGGCGCAACCACGTTACCAATCGACTTGGACATTTTGCGGCCTTGTCCATCAACGGTAAACCCGTGAGTAAGCACTTGCTTGTACGGCGCTTTGTCGTACATAGCAACACCGGTTAACAGCGACGACTGGAACCAGCCGCGGTGCTGATCCGAACCTTCTAAGTACAAATCAGCAGGCCATTGCAAACCGGTAGTTTTGTTAAGTACGGCTTCGTGCGTCACACCCGAGTCAAACCACACGTCCAGCGTATCAGTAACTTTGCGATAGTCATCGGCTTCATCACCCAACAACTCGCTTTGGTCTAAATCGAACCAAGCTTGGATGCCATCTTTCTCAACCCGCTTCGCCACTTCTTCCATTAATTCCAAAGTGCGAGGGTGCAGTTCGTCGTTATCGCGACGAACAAAAATTGCCATTGGGTTACCCCAAGTACGTTGACGTGAAATACACCAATCAGGGCGACCATCAACCATGCTTTCAATACGGCTTTGGCCCCATTCAGGTACCCAGCGTACTGATTTGATTTCGCTCAATGCTTTATCGCGTAAGCCTTGTTTATCCATGCTGACAAACCACTGCGGCGTGGCACGGAAAATGATTGGCGTTTTATGGCGCCAGCAATGGGGGTACGAGTGATTATAAGCTTCGTGGTGTACCAAACGGCCGTTATCCGCCAACGCTTGCACAATGCTATCGTTGGCTTTCATCACGTGCTGCCCCGCAAACAATGGAGTGTCAGCCTTATACACACCGTTATCGCCCACTGGGTTGTACACCTCAATGCCGTAACGCTCAGCAACAATAAAGTCTTCCACACCGTGACCAGGCGCAGTATGTACACAACCGGTACCCGATTCGGTGGTTACGTGCTCACCTAAAATCAATGGCACATAGATATCTGCATACAGCGGATGCTGTACCTGCATATTTTCTAAGGCATCGCCTTTCGCAAAACCTAGTTTGTGATAGTCGCTGATTCCCCAGCGTTCCATCACCGAGTTCACCAACTCGTCTGCCACAACAAAACGCTGTGCGGCACGTTCGTCAGTCGCTTCAATTTGCACCAAGGCATAGTCTAAAGCTGCATGTAAAGTGATGGCGCGGTTGGCTGGAATGGTCCATGGCGTCGTGGTCCAAATCACCACACTCACCTCACCCTCACCAGCATGACCTTCAGGATGATCAAAAGCGGCAACCAGTTGCGCTTCATCGCGCACCAAAAAGCTCACATCAATGGCTGGTGAACGCTTATCTTGGTACTCAACTTCAGCCTCTGCCAGCGCAGAACCACAGTCAGTACACCAATGCACAGGCTTAAAGCCTTGCTGCAAGTGGCCATTCTCAATGATCTTACTCAACGCACGAATACTGTCCGCTTCTTGCTGCGGATTCATGGTCAAATACGGATTATCCCAATCACCAAACACGCCTAAACGTTTAAAGTCTTCCCGCTGTGCATCCACTTGCGTCATCGCATATTCACGACACTTCTCGCGGAACTCAGCCACGTCTAGCTTCTTACCCGGCTTACCAAACTTTTTCTCAACCTGCAGCTCAATCGGCAGGCCATGGCAATCCCAGCCCGGCACATAAGGCGCATCAAAATCGCTCAGCGTTTTCGCCTTCACGATCATGTCTTTCAGTATCTTGTTTACCGCATGACCTATATGAATTTTACCATTCGCATACGGAGGGCCGTCATGCAAAATAAACACTGGCTTACCCGTCTTCGCTTGACGAATCTGCCCGTACACATCATCGGTGTACCACTGTTCCAACATCTGCGGCTCACGCTGAGCCAAATTCCCACGCATCGGGAACTCCGTTTCAGGCAGATTCAGTGTGTGTTTGTAATCGGTCATCTGGGTTTCCTTGGTTAAATCGTTGTTCGTTGGTCGTGTTTCGTTGGTCGTGCGCTTCGCTGTTCGTTGCTCGTTGCTCGTTGCTCGTACGCTTCGCTGTTCGTTGCTCGTTGCTCGTGCGCTTCGCTGTTCGTTGCTCGTTGCTCGTTGTTCGTGCGCTTCGCTGTTCGTTTTTCGTGTTTCGTGGTTTGCTCTTTCGAACAACGAATAACGATCAACGAATAACGAATAACGAGTAACGAATAACGATCAACGAATAACGCTCTTCGCTTCTGCGGCATCCCGCTCTATCTGCCCACGCAGCTCATCCAAACTCCCGAACTTCCGCTCCGCTCGAATAAAATGCGTTGGCCTTACCGTCAACTGCTGACCATAAAGGTCTTCATCATAATCAAATACATGCACTTCAAGCTGCATTTGCACGCCATTTAACGTGGGCCGCCGGCCGATGTTCGCGACACCTTGGTGCTCGCTGCCATCCGCTAATACTACTTGCACAGCAAACACGCCCTGCAGGGGTGAATGCAAGCGCTTTAACTGAATGTTTGCAGTTGGAAAACCAATGGTTCGGCCCTTCTTGGCACCGTGCACCACCCGCCCCTGAAACGCATAAGGCCGCCCTAACATGGCTGCCGCACCCGCGAAATCACCTGCGGTTAATGCATTTCGTATTGCGGTACTGCTAACGCGCTGCTGTTGCTGTCGAAAACTGCGCGTGTCTATCACTTCAAAGCCTAGCTCTTTGCCCGCGGCTTGCAACAAAGCAAAGTCGCCTTCGCGGCCTTTGCCAAAGCGGAAGTCATCGCCGACAACTAAAAACTCGACGCCTAACTTCTCTACTAAAATTTGTTCTATAAAAGTTCGCGCCGGTAATTCCGCAAACTTACCATTAAATTCTACCACCACATGGCGGTCAATACCTTGCGAACCTAACGCTAAATATTTTTCGCGCAAGTTCGTTAAGCGCGCTGGTGCACGCTGCGGTTGAAAGTATTCCTGCGGCTGCGGCTCAAACGTCATGACCGTGGCCGGCACACCGCGCACTATCGCCTGCTCTTTCACTTGCGCTAACACCGCTTGATGACCTAAATGCACACCATCGAAATTACCGATAGTGAGGACACAGCCGCGCTGTTCTCGACGAATGTTATGAATTCCACGAATTAATTGCATAGCACCAGTGGGTATCGCTTAAGAAAGCGGCGATTATAGCAAGGTGACAGGCCTACTACCACGCCCAAACACGAAATGTTAGCAGACATCGATTATTTCAATTTAACCCGCAACATCAGCAAGGCTGCACCATAAGTTACCGCACCAATACCAATCAGCGCCGCCAACTGCCACACACGGTCAATAAACTCTGCCGCCAGCCACCAGTTTCTTTCCGGTAGCAAATACAACACCGCCGCCGCCATCGCCAACGCAGAAAGGGTAACTTTTACCATATAGGTGATGGTGCCCTTATAACGTTTCAACACCCCATCGCGCCATAAATTGAAGCCTAACAAGAACGCATTCAACGCCGCCGATAGTGCCGTGGCAATCGCCAAACCAACATAACCAAACGGAATCGCGAAGATAATATTGAACACCATGTTAGACACCATCGCGATAATGCCGTACTTCACCGGCCGCTTAGTATCTTGACGCGAGTAGAAGCCCGTCGCTAACACCTTAACTAGCATGAAGCTCAGTAAACCCGAACCATAAGCAATTAAACTATAGGAAGCGAGTTGCGCATCAGTGGCCGAGAACTCACCGCGCATGAACAACACCATCAACATCGGCTCAGCTAAAACAATCAAGCCAGTCATCGCAGGCAGCCCTAGCAGCACCACAGTGCGAATTCCCCAGTCGAGGGTATAACTGAAGGCCTCCGTCGACTTATCCACGTGACGGGAGCTTAAGGCCGGTAGAATCACCGTTGCAATGGCAATTCCAAACAAACCTAGTGGAAATTCCAGCAAACGGTCTGAATAATACAACCAACTAATAGATCCGCTTACCAAGAACGACGCAATTAACGTATCCAGCAGTAAGTTAATCTGACTCACCGACACCCCAAACAGCGCCGGAATCATCAAGGTTCGTATGCGCACCACCCCAGGGTCATTCCAGCCCCACTGCGGCCGCACCAATAATCCCGCGCGCTTAAGAAACGGAATCTGGAATAGAAACTGCACCGCACCGCCGGCAAATACACCCCAAGCCAATGCATATTCAGGCTGCTCCAAATGCGGCCCTAACCAAATCGCAAAGCCAATAATCGCAACATTCAAAAACACCGGCGTAAACGCCGCCACCGCAAACTTACCAAGCGTATTAAGAATCGCTCCCGCCAGTGCCGTCAGCGTAATAAACCACAAATAGGGGAAGGTAATGCGCAACAAATCGCTGGCCAGCACAAACTTATCCCCTTGCGGCCCGCCCGAATACCAATCCCAAAACCAACCCATACCAAACAGCGCCGCCACCACCGGCGACAAAATCACCCCAGCCAGCGTCACTATCGTTACCAACGTACCCAAAGTACCCGCAACCCGAGCAATCAATAACCGTTGCTCATCCAGCTCTTTGCCCTGCTTGTACTCCGTTAGCACCGGCACAAACGCCTGCGCAAACGCCCCCTCCGCAAACAACCGGCGCAAAAAGTTCGGAATCTTATTGGCAAAGAAGAACACATCCGCCGCAGCACCAGCGCCCATCAAGTTGGCAATCACCACGTCGCGCACCAAGCCCAGCACCCGTGAGATGAAGGTCATGAAGCTGACGATGATTCCTGATTTTGCTAAGCCTTTGGTCACTGTGACTCCGTTGGTCGTTGATCGTTGTTCGTGCGCTGCGCTGTTCGTTGGTCGTTGTTCGTTGTTCGTTATTCGTTGTTCGTTGTTCGTTGTTCGTTGTTCGTTAGTTACGATTAGCTACTCGGACTTTCATTGAGTTTATTAGCGCGTTTAATAACTGATAGGTTCGTATCAATAGCTGGTTATCGTACGTGGTAATATAACCAAGTCTGACGGCAATTTGTAACTGTGTTTTTAATTCAGATAAAGAACCACGGGCAATATACAAGAATCGAAGAAAGTCCTTAACTGTGCCTCTTTGCGATCCTTCCGCTATATTACTCGGAATACTTACCGCACTCCGCCTTATTTGGCTCGTTAACCCAAACTTTTCATCGGTTGGGAAGTCACGAGTAATTTGATACACCTGACAACACAACTCAATACTTATTGTTTTCACCAACAACTCTCTAGCCATTGTTCACATCCTTGTGCTTATATGACTCGCTTGTTATATCACGAACGGAAAAACGTTACTCGTTGGTCGTCGTTCGTTGCTCGCGAACCACGAATAACGAACAGCGCAGCGCACGAAGAGCGGCGCAGCCGCGCACGACCAACGAATAACGAACAGCGCAGCGATCGAACAACGAATAACAATTTCCCCCTCATTTATTCTTGACTTTTATTCCGAAAACAGGCATATTCCCCGCCCTATTACACCAATGCACACAGATAACGAATTTTAGGAGTTCACCTTGGCTAACATTAAGTCTGCGAAGAAGCGCGCTATTCAAGCCGAAAAAAACCGTCGCCACAACGCGAGCCGTCGCTCAATGATGCGTACCTTGTTGAAGAAAGTAACTGCTGCAATTGAAGCAGGCGATAAAGCGACTGCACAGCAGGCATTTGCTAGCCTTCAGCCAGTTATGGACCGTTACGCGACTAAAGGTCTAATCGGTAAGAACAAAGCAGCCCGTCATAAAGGCCGCTTGAACGCAAAAATCAACGCTCTGTAAGCTTTTTTAAGCAAGCATTGTGTTACGAAAAAACCGGCGCTTGCCGGTTTTTTTGTGCGTGTTAGTTAATGGCTGCGGTGGCCCGCTGAAAGGTTCCCAACTCGATCATCACGTCGGTCAACGCGGCACGCTCTACTTCGGTTAAGTAAGGGTTCCAAATATCTGCGAGTACCACCACTCGGGTATGTTCACTGCGATTCCAAGCTTCATGCAAGTAGGTGTCATCAAAGGCGAAGGCCTTACCTTGCTGCCAGTGAATCTCTTCGATATTCGGCAAATGCAGCGCACAATCTTCAGGTATTTCTAATCCCAAATGTAATACCGAGCGCAAGTTAGTCACGCCGCGATGCGGTAAAATATGTGCGCCAGGCCGCAGTATCGAGAAACAAACCTCTGGCGAATGCATAGGTATTCGGCACAAAGGTAAGCGTTCAAGTGCAGCGGCTGTGTTTGGGCAGCGCTCTAACTGCTCGGTAAAAGCTTTACCGTGGCGATAGAAGAACAAAGCATCCCAAGAGCCACCTTCGGTTAATTCATCATCGCCTTCCGTGTGCTGAAAACGCGGAAACTCTGATTGGGTTGCTAAAACTTTATTTAAATCTTCCCGAATCAATGGCGTCGCTGCTTCATACTCTTCAATAAAGGGCATGCTCTCGCGCGGTAATTGTGGCGCTACGGGTAAATCTGGCACGTAAAAATAGCTCGGCACTTGGCGTTTGTCGTCATGCACGGTCGCTATTTCACCGCTATGCATTTGAATCGCTTTTAGCACGCGCTCCAGATCTTGCTTACCATATTTGCTAATTAAGCTTTCTTGCCAACGCTGCCCTTGGGCGACACGCTGTTGTGTGGCGTACTGCAAAGCATGCTGCACAAATGGTCGGCACCATGCTGGCGTTGATGCCTCATTAAACCAAAAGCCATACTGATTCGCGGTGTTAATGGCGACGAGATAGTGCTCGTACGCTGATTCATGACGATTCAGCATTTCTTCAAAGCGGCCAACTAACAAACGCGTGGTATAAGCATTAGGTTGCGCTGCGACTAACTTTTTCAATGACTGCTGTTTTTCTTCGCTATCGCAATAAACTCGTAACGTTTGCCCTAAACCGTCATGCCATTTAACTTGTTTAGGCTCAAGCTGAATCAATTGTTCTAATACGCTGATGGCGGTGAGTAAGTCTTTTTGCGCAATGCTTTCATCTAACTTCTGCTGCAAAACAGCAAGGTCTTGGCTATCGTTTTGCATAAGGCTTATCCCAACCTTCTGAGTGAATGTGCTTTGCGCCCATACCAAATTGTGGTTGATTCGCAGCTAAACTGGCGAAGTTAAATTCACGATGGAGGAAAATAGAAGTGGTCGAAGTATGGCACTCGCCGGGCTTAAAGCCGGTCATGTCCACTTGAATCAGGCCAGACTGCTTTAAAAAAGCAGCCGTATTTGGATGCCAATCTGAGTTATCCAAAATAATCATGCCGCCTTTATTGAGCTTTTTAAGGGCAGCAGTAGCGCAATCATAGCGATAGCCCGCGCTATCAATAATGATCACGTCAAAACCTTCGGCTTCCTGTTCAATTGACCAAGGGAATTGGTCATCGGTCACCAATTTAAGATCAACGTTGTCTGCTAAGTTAGGTTTTAAACGCTGCACCCATTCGGCATTGTTTTCCAAACTCACCACCTGCTGGGCACGCTGCATCCAAAACTTCGTTGAACCACCAGCGCCATACTCAAAAACACGTTTATCTTGATAGTTAAACTGCACTAAATATTCAATGGCCGGGTAAGTAAATAACGGCAGCGAATTACCTTCTTGGTCGACCGCTTCACCGGCATCTACGGCTTTAGTAAAGCCATAAACGTTGCGAAGAATGTTCGTTAGCGATGCTAAAAACATTTCCGACTTAGGCATTTCCACTGCCTGCGGGTGTCGCTTCAAGCGCCCACCCTGCTCCTGTTGTGAACTAAATGCACCCCAAAACATGGGCAGCTCCTTGTTTCATTATATTTATTATTATGAGTTTGGTACTAAATCAAAGGCGACGGTAACGCGAAAAGCTTCATCATCAAAAGGTACAGTTCCGTGCCACATCATCGACGGAAAGAGTACAACAGTACCTGATTGAGGCTTCACGATATAGTCGGGTTCGTCTTGGTAAGCGCGACCGAGATCAGCCTGTCCAAATTTAATCCAACCATTACCACCTTGGTTTACCGCCTTAGGCACTGACACATAAAAACTACCGCTAATCCAGCCTTCGCTATGGTAGTGATTGCGATGAAATCCAGATTTATTCAAGCGCACCGACCACGCACCTGTGTATAAAAAGTCTAAATGCTTACGCTTTAAAAACGGGTGTTTTTTGTCAGTGGGCAGGCCTTTGATGTACTCGGTAACGGCACCAGAAATACGATCTTTCAGTTGCAGCACTAACTCATCTTGTTGATGAAATAGATGCCCTTCGGTTTGCGTACCCGAGCGTAATGACTGCTGCAAAGGGTGTTGTTTTTGCTGGTGCTGTGCTTCTAAAAACGCCAACAGTTCTTGATTAAACTCAGAGAGTTCATCGCCCCTACCGGCACTTACATCAAATGCTTTTACTAACTCATCATAGTTATACAGTGTGCGATAGGCATCCCAGTCATTCGACGCCTTAAGTGCGGTGGCATGCATAGCCCACCAGCCTTGATGCATGGGCGCTAACTCGATCAAATGCTTAGATATCCGCAAGCTCTCTTCAACCTCACCTTGCCCGAGTTTTACTGCAAAGAGTTCGCTCAGGGTATCTTGCTGTTCAGGTTCTAACTCTAAAGCTTTGGTGAGTAACGCATCGGCTTTGGCCAAATCACCGCGTTCACGTTCAATATGCCCTTGCAAGAGTAACGCTTGATAAGGTGGATTATTGGTAAAAAATGGTTGCAGCGCTGCAGTGGCAGCATCGAGTTGCTCTGCTTTGACTAAGCGGTGTGCGTAAGCTAAACGTAATTCCCCCGCATTTGGGGTGGTTTCTAATTGCCGTTCATAAGAGCGCAACCAATTCGCATCACCTTGTAGCCATAAAATATCTGAGTAGGCCTCATGCAAGCTGGCTTGTGACGGCGCCAAAGCCAATGCTGCTTCGATATCAGCTAACGCGGCTGGAATATCGTCAAGTGCGAAATAGCATAAACCTCGAGCCCGCAAAAACATGGGCGACGCTTGGCTTTCATTGAGTTGCAGTAAGGTTAAAGCTTGATCCGGCTGGTTTTGCAGTCGGTAGGCTTCGGCTGCGGCTATACGTGCTTGAAGGTTTTTCGGGTTGTGCTTCAACACCCGCTGCAAATGCGCGAGCGCCGGCATAAAGTCTTGCTCTTCTAGAAACAGCAGACCTAAATTATAGTGGGCTTCGACAAAGTTTGGCGTGGCTTCCAACGCCGCTTTGAATTGCTCTTTTGCTTCTTTATTGCGATTTGACGCACGCAATAAGTTGCCATAGTTATTGAGTATTTCGTGCTGGGTTGGCGCTAATTTCAATGCCTTTTTAAACCCTCGTTCACTCTCAGCTAGCTCGCCTCGCTTTCGCTGGGTAAGGGCATAAAGGTGCCAGACCATAGGGTTGTTCTTAACCAAGCGCTGCAAATGTAGAAGTTGTTGCAGAGCCACATCGAATCGATCTTGTTGATAGTTTTGCACTATTTGCTGCAAAAGCTCTTGGGGATTAACTGCCATACCCGATATCCTCGTACTGCGTACATTCAGTACAAATAAAAAAGCCAGCAATCATGCTGGCTTTTTTCATGACTGATGTCAACGCTTAGAACTTCATACCTAAACGAACGTACCAGTATGCACCTGCTAGGTCATACGAAGTCGCGATAGTGTTCATATCGTCGTTGTTCGTAGTGTATGGAGGTAAACGATCAAACAAGTTACGTACACCACCACTGATAGTAGTAGTATCGTTCAACATGTAGCTTGCTTGCAAGTCGTGATAAACCGCACTACCAGCGTAACCACTAGTGTCTGCTGGATCAAAGTTCAAGTCATCAGTACCTTGCATGTAGCGAGCTGTCCACGCAACCGACACGTTATCCATGGCGTAGCTTGCAGTGAAGTTCGTGCGTAACTTAGAGAACGCAGCAATGCTGTCTTCCCATTGGTCAGCAGCGAAGAAACCTGCGTATTGCGTTGGCATTGCGCCTGGCGCTGAGGTGAAGCTGTAGTCGTCAAGGTAAGTACCTTCTAAACGTAACTTCAACAAGCCAGATGCAAAGTCAGTTGACCAGTTCGCGTCAAAGTCATAACCCGCTGTTTCGAACGATGACAAGTTCGCGTTGGTTGCAACAATACCTGCTACCGCACCTAAGATGTCACGGTTAGGAGCTTGTGCACTGTAAGCCGGACGACCCATTTCTGCGGCACCTAAGATCAGGTCACACAATGGGCTGCTGAAGTTGGCGCTTGAGTAACAGCCGTTTACGATTGTATTGGTATCAATTTTACCAACACCATCGGTGATTTCGATATTGAAGTAATCAACCGCTAAGCTGAAGTTTTCAATGAAATCTGGCGTGTATACAAAACCAACAGTTAAGCTTTCAGATTCTTCTGGAGTTAGGTCTGGGTTACCACCAACCAATGAAGCTGATTGGTTAGACGCTAACTGGAAGTTACCTGGTAAGCCTTCAGCCGCACAGTTCGCCTGAATGTTAGCATCCGGGTTGCTTGCCCAGTTGTCACATGGCTCGTTGTAGTTCAGGTTTGATTCTTGACGTGGTGCAAACAGTTCGGTGATGCTTGGCGCACGGAAACCGTCGGCACGAGTTGCACGAATCAATAAACCTTCAAACGGCGTGTATTCTAGACCTAACTTGGTGTTCGTGGTTGAGTCTAGGAAGCTGTAGTTTGAGCTACGAACCGCTGCAGATAAACGTAAGTCTTCTACACCAGGCATATCAGCAAGAAGTGGAACATCTAATTCGATGAACGCTTCCGTTACATCGTATTGACCTTCAGTTTTCTCACCTGCTACTGAGTAGATTTGACCAATTAGTGCAGCACCATCTGGCTGGAATAAGTAGTCTTCCCAACGCTTCTCAACACCGGCTGCCCAAGCGATATCGCCTGCTGGTAAGCCAAAGCCGAACAAGTCACCTGAGATGTTAGCCATAAACTGTTTAGTTTGGCCACGTACTACTGGCGAGTTAGGAATGAACGCGTAATCCAACTGTGCTTGCGTTAGTGAATCTGGAACAAACGGGTTCCATAAACCTGGGCATGCAGCGTCAGCGTCACAAGCTGCTTGATCAGTTAAGGTCAAGAAACGAGCTTCGTTCGCACGACCAAAGTCAACGCGAGTATCAACGAAACGGGTGTAGTTATAAGAAACATCCCACGTCCAACCGTTGTCTAAGAAGCCTTCAAAACCAACAACCATACGATAGTCGTTTAAGTCTTGAGTAAAGGCACGACCACCAGACTCAGTTAAGCGACGGTTGATAAACAAGTCTTCGCCAACTGGGTTATTTGGATGCGTTCCTGGAACAAATTGACCCCAGAACGTACCTTCAGGACCCATTAACTGGTCAGATTGACGGTTAGTGAAACCACCTTCTAAGAACACAGTAGTGTCGGCAGTTAAGTCGTAAGATGCAGCACCGTTAATGCTGAACACTTCCATTGGCGTAACCATATAGCTCACTGCTGCATAGTTATAACCATCGGTCGCGTTGTTGAAAGGACGGATGTTGCCAGTTTCTGGATCAACAACATAACCTTTATAAGAACCTGACTCGGTTGACCAAGTACCCATAGCGGTAGTACCTGAACCACCACAGAATACACCGCCATCGCCGTCATCAAATAATGGACAAGCAGCAAACTCACGGTCGCCCTGCCAGATTTGGTTACGGTTGGTGTACTCTAATGAAAGTACTACGTTACCACGGTCACTTGAAGTACCAACAGTAGCAGCTACTTTCGTAGTTTCACCGTCGCCTTCGCCAGTTAAGTCGTATTGAGCAACAAACTCAGCGCCTTCAAAGTCACGTTTGGTAATAAAGTTAATTACACCAGCGATAGCATCAGAACCGTAAATGGTTGATGCACCGTCACGTAATACTTCAATACGCTCGATGAATGACATTGGAATTGAGTTCATGTCACTAAACGCAGTACGGCGACCGTTAACCAACAGCAAGGTACGGCCTGAACCTAAACCACGTAAAGAAACAGTTGCACTACCATTACTACCGTTGTTTACGTTTGAACCCTGCGCAGCACCACTTACCGCTGGTAACGAGTGAACGAACTTTTCAACTGTAGTATAACCAGAAGCCTCGAGGTCTTCTGAGGTGAATACAGAAATAGGACTTGCGGTTTCCAGATCGGTACGCTTGATGCGTGAACCCGTTACTGAAATACGCTCTTGCGCCTCTTCAACTTGAGCTTCATCAGACGTGTCTTGTGCAGACGCTGCGCCCGATAACGCCATTGAAGCGCCACCAAACATTAAAGCTAAGCGAATAGACTTAGCAACTTTGCTATTCGTGTACATATTATTCTCCCTGGATCACTTTCAAGTGATTTCATTAGTGTTATTGGCTTCTGTTAACCAAAAGCCAAAACTGACGACAACTTGAATCAGATTCACGACCTGTATTCGCATTATCATCGTTACTTGATAGTAATTAAAAAGGTGCCTATCAGCAAGCGTTTAGAAAGCAACTCACCTTACAGCGTATGCTGTTGTTACAAAAATATTAAAACAGGAGCTCTGAATAACTCAGCTATCAAATTTTTAATATTTCATTCATTTATTTGAAAAGCTTTTTACCCTTATAAAGCAATAGCTCAAGTACAATTTGCAGTTTAACGCCAAAATAAGACCATTCATCCCCACATCGCAGCGTTTTTGTACCAAAAGATGAAAGTAAACATTGTGTTTACATTTATTTCGGCTATTTAAACTTTTATTTCCACTTTAAAATCATTTTTCTAGGCATTTTTCTCATAAAACCGAGTTCTCGACGCATCTTCTTGATTAAGCGAGTCCGCCCTTGTACTTTGTCTTGGTTCAACAACCATTTAGTTAATCGAGGAAGATATGGAGCATTGGAGTTCTTACTGGAAGCACGGTGAAGGATTAAGTAGCTTTGCCGAAGGTGAAGCCGGTAGTGGCTATACTGGCGTGATAAAAGATCATTGGGACGCGAAGTTCGCAAGCTTCCCAAAGCAAGCCACGATCGTAGATATTGGAACCGGTAATGGCGCATTAGCGCTTTTAGCACGGCATTATAGTGAAACCAATAAAGTTGATTTTGCCGTGCATGCCATTGATGCCGCCAAAGTAGATCCGTTAGCTCACGTAAAAACACAATCGGCCGGGTTAGTGCAAGCATTACAAAGCATACAGTTCCATAGCGAAACCCCGATTGAGAAGGTTCCTTTTAAAGCCTCTTCAGTCGATGCTTATATAAGCCAGTTCGGATTTGAGTATGCTGATACCGAAAAAGCCATAACCAAAATGCTGGCCACGCTAAAGGCAGAAGGTCGCGCCGAGCTAATGGTGCACCATCAAGATAGCCAGATCGTACAAGGCTCTAAAACAGGAATTGAAGTCCTAACTCGCGTGCTTGAAGACAGCCCTCTCTTTCAATTAGCTGACCTTTATATAGATTTGGCCGCGCAAGCAATTCCTCAGTTAGGTGAAGACGGCTGGAAAGACTTTAGTCACCAGCGCATTTTAACGCGCAGCCTGCAATGGATGATGGAAGAACTGAAGCAACAATACAGCGGTGCTGATACCGAGCTGTGGATTACTGACATTATTTCACGCGTGGCACGAGTGTTAGCTAATGTTAGCGAAGCCAACATTGATAAAAACCGCAAACACTTAGCTTATGAGTATCAGCTACTAGAAGCACATCGATTGCGCTTAACCGATCAACTCAATGCAGCAATGAACTCAGAACAAATTGAAGCCTTGATTGCCTTTACAAAAAGAGCAGGCGCTAAAGCTTCTGCAGAGGTTTTCAATGAAAACGGCAAAGCTCTCGCTTGGAGCCTAAGCATCAGCAAATAATTTTGTTGCGGTACAAATAAAAACGGAACCCGAAGGTTCCGTTTTTTTATGCTTTTAGCATGACTTCTAAATTAGAAGTTTTGCTGATAGCGAACGTAGTAAACACGACCCCAACCATTATATAGGTCGTAGTTGTAGTCACGGCCACCGAAACCACTTAACTGAGGTAGTTTCTCAAACGCGTTCTGGATACCGAAAGTAATCTTTCCGTCCCATGATGCGCTATAAGTAGCTTGGATATCGTGAGTTACCCACGTACCGATATTACCACTGCGGTCAACACCACCATCAGCTTTAGCGGTAACGTCTTCGAACTGATTACCGATGAGGTTTAAGTTATACGCAAAGGTCAGGTCGTTAAAGTTATAGCTGTTGTTCCACACTACACGGTCAGCTGGACGACCAGTGTCTTTCACACGGTCACGCTCACCATCAATGATGTACTCTAGAACATGGCTCCACTGAACTTGTGAGTTCAATGAACCAGCATCACCGAAGTCGAATTCAGTGCCAACTTTAAGGTCAAGACCACTTGTTTCTAGCTCACCTTCGTTACCGTAACCGGTTAAGATTTGCTCGATTGAACCGTTGTCACGGCGAGTTACACCAAGACCAGCTGGAATGGCATCACCTGCAACCATACGGTCCAATAGACCTTGCGAGCTAAAGAACGCAATACGGTTAGTTACTTTGATGTCGTAGTAGTCAACAGTAAAGTTTAACCAATCCGTTGGCTGTGCAGCAAAACCAAACGCTATTTGCGTTGAAGACTCAGACTCTAAATCTGGGTTAGCAATGCGGTATGCGTTGATTTGCGTATCACAATCTGGATCACTACCGAAGGCCACACAAGTTTGTGGGTCACTTACAGAGTCAGCAGAGAATGACGTTTTCTGCGTTAAGATGTCCAGTGTTGGTGCACGGAAACCTTGACCCCATGAACCACGGAGTACGTAGCCATCAGCCATTTCCCAGCGCATTGACACTTTCGGCGAGAAGTCACTACCGTAGTCTGAGTAGCTATCAAAACGACCAGCTACTGACACTTCAAAGTCATGTGTTACTGGGAACAATGATTCAAAGTACGCAGCTTTAACGTTGCGGCTACCACCAGCAGAGTTACCTGCTGAACCACCAACTAAACCAGCTTCTGACTGTGAGTCATAGTTGTCGCCGTAAACTTCTTTACGATATTCAGCACCGATGAACATTTGTGACATGCCACCGTTCATTTCAAACATGTCGAAACCTGCAGAGCCGTAGATTTCGTTAATATCGAAAGTACTGCTACGCGAAGTGGTTACAACTGAACCTGAAAGAACGTTGTCTGGGTTGCTTGATGGGTTTTGTAAGTCATAACCAAAACGACAGTTTACATCGTCAAATGAACCATCTGTACAGTAACCTGGGTTGAAGTCTTCAACGAAGCCCCAAGCTGTGCCCGCTGCTAAGTAACCATTACCAATTTCTAAAGTACGGTTACGTACACGGCGCCAACCAAAGTCATACTCAACATCGTTAACGAAACCAGTGGTACCGAATAACAAGTCTAAGTTTTCGTTACTAACGGTGTTGTCACGGTTACCTGCCGCTGCGAAGCGGTGGAATAAGTGAACTGGACCTTGTGCACCGATCGCTGGGTCATAAGCTACAGCATTTTCATTGCGTGGGTCATACATCCAAGCATTCGGGTTGGTTGGGTTGTTATAGCTGTTCTCGTCAATACCACCACCGAACTCATCATAGAAGAAGTTACTATCTGGTGCTGGAGCATAACGACCAAACGACTCAGTTTGCGCGATAGTTGCGTTTGAGTAAATTTCCCAATTAGCGTTGACGCGGTGATTCGCTTTTAAGAACAACGATTCGTTGCGGCTTGAAGCTTCGTTCGCGTTGGTCGCGTTGAAGTTATAACCACACAAAGCACCGTTAGGTAAGAAGTTATCTTCATTACAGCCACCAGGGATAGCTGCATAACCGCCAGTGAACTCACTGTTAATCCAGTTGTTACCGTATAAAGAAGCACCTGGCTGTACCCACGGATAGTCGCGCTCGAATACGATTTCGCGATCGTTCCATGAAACACCACCCATTACTTGGGTATCAGCGCTCGCTGAGCCAAACAAGATGCTACCATTTTCACGGTCACCACCGTCAGCTGGTACAGATACTTCACCTGCGCCTAACGTGATTTGAGCACCGCTATAATCTTTACGAGTAATAACGTTGATTACACCGCCGATAGCGTCAGAACCATAAATGGCTGATGCGCCGTCAGATAAGATTTCAATACGCTCAACCGCACCAATTGGAATCGCGTTCAAGTCTTGGCTTGAACCGGTAGATGGAGACATGGTTAAACGACGGCCATCAACAAGTACTAAGGTACGTGAAGAACCTAAACCACGCATATCTACGGTAGCGATACCTTGCGCAGATGAACCTGATTGTGGGCGGAATGAACCGGTTGAGTTAAAGGTGGTGTTACGAATAACGTCAGATACTGACATGTCACCAGACATGTCAATAGCGTCACGTCCGATAACTGTAACTGGTACAGAACCTTCCATATCGGTACGCTTGATGCGTGAACCAGTTACTTGGATGCGTTCTTGTGCTTTTTCGGCTTCTGCTTCACCAGACATATCTTGTGCTGTAGCAGCACCCGATAATGCTAAAGAAGCACCACCAAACATTAGAGCTAAGCGGATCGACTTAGCCAGTTTGTTATTTGTATACATGTATTCTCCCTAGAACACTTTAAATTTTTTTTATAATAATTTTATGAGCGATGACATATAAAAATCATCACTTTTGACTACATATAGTAAGAGTATAAAACCGCTTACTTTGTAATCGTGATCCGATACTATGTAAAAAATTTTTTTTATTCAATCATTTAAAACAAAAGGATACATAAATCATAACAACTCGTTGCGTTTTGGTTAAAAAAAAAGCGAAACCCGAAGGTTTCGCTTTCATTTTATACAACTGAACTTCTAGTTTAGAAGTTTTGTTGGTAGCGCACGTAGTAGACACGACCCCAACCGTTATAAAGGTTGTAGTTGTAGTCACGGCCGCTGAATCCACGTAACTGAGGTAATTTCTCAAATACGTTTTGGATACCGAAGGATACTTTACCATCCCAAGCTAAGCTGTAGCTCGCTTGAATATCGTGAGTTGTCCACGAACCGATGTTACCAGTACGGTCAGCACCGCCATCAGCGTTTGCAGTTACTTTATCGTATTGGCTACCGATGAAGTTAAGGTTATAAGCAAAGGTTAGATCGTTGATGTTGTAGTTATTGCTAACAACAACACGGTCAGCTGGGCGACCTGGATCTTTCACTAAGTCACGCTCACCATCTACTGAGTAGTTTAAGGTGTGGCTCCACTGAACTTGTGAGCTCAATGAACCAGCGTTACCAAAGTCAAAGTCAGTACCTACTTTAACGTCA
Organism: Pseudidiomarina sp.; assembly: GCA_048269045.1. Lineage (GTDB taxonomy): Bacteria > Pseudomonadota > Gammaproteobacteria > Enterobacterales > Alteromonadaceae > Pseudidiomarina. The sequence goes on along the minus strand of JBLWUG010000002.1, from coordinate 107,007 downwards.
AAACCGTTAGTTTCTAACTCACCTTCGTTACCGTAACCGGTAAGGATTTCTTCGATAGAACCGTTACCACGACGGGTTACACCAAGACCAGCTGGAATTGGGTCACCTGCTTCTTCACGATCTAACAAGCCTTGCGAGCTGAAGAATGCGATGCGGTTAGTAACTTTGATGTCGTAGTAATCAACAGTAAAGTTTAACCAGTCTGTTGGCTGTGCAGCAAAACCGAATGCAACTTGCGTTGACGACTCAGACTGTAAGTCTGGGTTAGCAATGCGGTAGGCGTTGATTTGTGTCTGACAATCTAAGTCTTGGCCAAATGCAGTACAAGTTTGCTCGTCACGTACAGAGTCAGCAGAGAATGACGTTTTCTGCGTTAAGATATCCAACGTTGGTGCACGGAAGCCTTGGCCCCATGAACCACGGAATACGTAACCGTCTGCTAAAGCCCAACGTACAGAAAGCTTCGGCGAGAAGTCACTACCGTAGTCTGAGTAGCTATCGAAACGACCAGCAACTGACACTTCGAAGTCATGAGTTACAGGGAACAACGACTCAAAGTAAGCAGCTTTAACGTTACGGCTACCACCAGCAGAGTTACCCGCTGAACCACCAACTAAACCAGCTTCTGACTGTGAGTCATAGTTGTCGCCGTAAACTTCTTTACGGTACTCAGCGCCCACAAACATTTGTGAGATGCCACCGTTCATTTCAAACAAGTCGAAGCTTGCAGAACCGTATACTTCGTTAATATCGAAGCTGCTGTCACGTGAGGTAGTTACCGCTGAGCCTGATAAAACGTCAGCCGGGTTGCTCGATGGATTCTGAACATCATAACCGTAACGGCAGTTTGCAGCATCAAATGAACCGTCTGAACAGTAACCTGGGTTAAAGTCTTCAACGAAGCCCCAAGCTGTACCCGCTGCTAAGTAACCGTTACCGATTTCTAAGCTACGGTTACGAACACGGCGCCAACCGAAGTCATACTCAACGTTGTTCACGAAACCAGTGGTACCGAATAACAAGTCTAAGTTTTCGTTGCTTACTGAAGTATCACGGTTACCAACTGCTGCGAAGCGGTGGAAAATGTGAACTGGACCTTGAGCACCGATCGCTGGGTCATAAGCTACAGCATTTTCGTTGCGTGGGTCATACATCCAAGCATTCGGGTTGGTTGGGTTGTTATAGCTGTTCGCTGTAATACCGTCGCCATGCGCGTCGTAGAAGTAGTTGCTGTCTGGTGCTGGAGCATAACGGCCAAACGACTCTGTTTGCGCGATAGTAGCGCTTGAGTAAATTTCCCAGTCAGCGTTAACGCGGTGCTTAGCTTTTAAGAACAACGATTCGTTGCGGCTAGAAGCTTCATTCGCGTTAGTCGCGTTGAAGTTATAACCACACATAGCGCCATTAGGTGCAAAGTTCTCATCGTTACAACCGCCAGGGATTGCAGCGTAGGTACCGTCAAAGTCAGCATCAATCCAGTTGTTACCGTACAATGATGCGCCTGGCTTCACCCACGGGTAATCGCGCTCATAAACGATTTCACGGTTGTTCCATGAAACACCACCCATAACTTGGGTGTCTGCGTCAGATGAACCGAATAAGATGCTACCATTTTCACGGTCACCACCATCAGCTGGTACAGATACTTGACCTGCGCCTAAAGTGATTTGAGCACCGTTGTAATCTTTACGAGTAATAACGTTGATTACACCACCGATAGCGTCAGAACCATAAATGGCTGATGCACCATCAGATAGAACTTCGATGCGCTCAACGGCACCGATTGGAATAGCGTTCAAGTCTTGGCTTGAACCTGTTGATGGAGACATGGTCAAACGACGGCCATCAACAAGAACTAACGTACGTGAAGCACCTAAGCCACGTAAATCAACACTTGAAGTACCCTGTGCTGATGAACCTGACTGTGGGCGGAATGAACCGCTTGAGTTAAAGGTGGTGTTACGCAGTACGTCAGATACTGACATGTCGCCTGATAAATCAATAGCGTCACGTCCAATAACTGTTACCGGCAAATCGCCTTCCATGTCGGTACGCTTAATGCGTGAGCCTGTTACTTGGATGCGTTCTGCTTTTTTTGCAGCTTCGGTATTATCGGTAGAGGTATCCTGAGCTGATGCTACACCCGATAATGCTAAAGAAGCACCACCGAACATCAGAGCTAAGCGGATCGACTTAGCAACTTTATTATTAGTATACAACTTATATCTCCCTGAACCACTTCGTAGTGATTTGAGTAATTCAATACACTCGCTTGATTACGAGTACAGCGTCGTGATGATTACTAAGCATACTGTTCAGCATGATAAAAAAACCATCGGCCTAGGATGCTAACCAATATCAAACACCTCTGCAAGCCAATAAAAACGGGCTATACAATTGATATTTTCAGCGGTTGATTTGTTGTTGCTAAGCGTAGAGTGAAGCTTTATTTTGGTGTGTTTTTTGTGCGCTTGTTAAATCCAATAAAGATCAGACCAGATGCTTTTTTGCGCAACTATTACACTTTTGAATGCAAGACAATGAAAAAAAACCCCGCCTCATCGTGATGAAACGGGGGTAATTTAAAAACTCAGAGGGATTTGTTTACTTACCGATGTATTTGTCGAAGAATTTAAGCATTTCTTCCCAGCGTTCAATATTATTATCTGGGTTATAGAAGCCATGTCCTTCGCCCGCTTTCATCATCCATAAATACGGGTGATTACGTTCTTTTAAAGCATCACGTAAACGAAATGCATGCTCTTTAGGAACACGAATGTCTTCTTCACCATGAATGATATAAACCGGCGCTTTTAATTTATCGACGTTATACAGCGGAGATTGAGCTTTACGCGCTTCTACGGTCGTCGGTAAAACCGAATCCAAGTAGTTACGCCCTGCTTTAGCCTCTGAAATGTCGCCTTCTTGGAACATTAGCTCTAAATCATAAACGCCAACAAAGCCAACCACGCATTTGTACAAGTCGGGCTCGCGTATCGCGCTTTGAACTGCAGCGTAGCCACCATAAGATGCGCCGTAAACACAAACGCGATCCGCATCAACGATATTTTCTTTGATCAGGTAATTTACCCCATCAGTCATATCATTGATCATGGTTGTACCCCAGTTTTGGTAACCCATTTCTAAGAACTTACGACCAAAGCCACCGGAGCCACGAAAGTTGGGTTGCAATACCGCGTAACCGTGTTCAGCCAGTACTTTGGCGTCGCCATCCATGTCCTGCATGGTATCGCGTACACCGTGTGGCCCGCCGTGTGGTAATAAGATTAGTGGTAAATCTTTCGCTTCTTGATCATGAGGTAAGGTCAGTAATGCATGAATTTCCAAGCCATCTCGGCTGGTATACACCACGGTCTTAGTTTGCGGGATATCGGTATTCTGCAACCATGGTTTCGCTGGTGCTAACGGCATTAGCTTGGTGTTCTGATTGTCGAACAAATAGAACATGGTTGGCTGGTTTACTGATCCAACACGCAATACCATCATTGAATTATCGTAGGTTGCTGAATTCAAGCCAATGCTAGCGTTCGGGAAGTTTTGTTGCAGCGCTTGAATTACTTGAACAAGGCGCTGATCTTCCACATCGTCAAAAAACACCGCATCAATGCCTTTGTATTCATATCCGGCACCAATAACTTCATGGTCACGGCCGTTTTTAATGCTAGTAATCGGTATCACATCAGTTTTTGGATGCTCTGCAATAATACGTTCTTGTTTAGTTTCTAAATTCAGAATGGCGATAGCTTGCGTATCACTATGAGTATCGCTAAGCCCGACCAAGCTCTTATCATCGGCAGTTATTACTAGCGGTGTAAAGCCACCTTCATCGGTGTCATAACTACTCAGCTCGTACCATTCTTGATTAGCGCCGTCACGCGCCAAAATCATGGTGCGGTTATCGGCTTTCGGGTCAACACCTACAGCAACTCGTGCCACACCTTTACTATCAAGAAAAACCTGGACGTTTGTGCTTTTAAAAGCACGCAGAGGAATGCGACCTTCGCTGCGTTTACGGCCCGAGCTCACACGCATACGATGGAGGTCTAAATACGGCTCTTTGGTCATCATTGAGCGCGTATAAATCATTACATTGTCGGGTTCGTCTGGAAGCGTATCTAACAATTGAGCAAACTCATATTCGCCGCCTTCTGAACGTGGCCCCGTTAAAATTTGCTGACGCTTACCATCCGCGTTCATAGCAAATATTTCACCAGTTAAACTTGGCAGCTCAAAAGACCCCTGTTCGCGCGCCATGGTCATGAGCAAACGTTCATCGTTTACCCAGGTAAAGTCCGCAACTGATTGCCCTTTATTAGGCTTAGTCACAGATAGGATATTTTTATTTTTTACATCGAGTACAGTGAGTTGCACTGCACCATCTTCATCTCGGGCTGTAGCCGCAAGGTAATTGCCCTTAGGCGATATTTTCACATCTAAAAACTGCGCGTGGCGGGCGTAATTTTCCAATACATTTTGCTTTATTTCTGCTGCTGCTAACGGTTGAAAGGCCGCGACCATTAGAAATAGTGAAGTGATAGTCCTTTTCATAAAGCACCTATTTTCGAGAAAAAAAAGCCCTCGATATCGAGGGCTTTAATAGTTAACCATTCATCTTACGTATCTAAGTTAAGCTTAGAAGTTGTAAGTTAGGTTCAAGAACGCACGGCGGCCAAGTTGGTCGTACTGTGAGTAAAGTGATGCGTTACCCACCATTAAACTACCAGCTGCAGTTGATACCTTAGGTGGCTCTTTGTCGAACAAGTTCGAGATACCGAAGGTTACGTTCAAGTCATCGGTGACGTCCATGTTAGCAGACAGCGTGTGATAGTACGTTGAATCGATGTGACCGATGAACTGGTACTCTTCACCACGGTAAGAAGTGGTGTTGTCACCATCAAACCAGTAGTCATAGTCGTTCACGCCATCAACATAACGCATGGTCCAAGTCACGCTCCAGTTATCACGTGAGAACGTGGTGTATAACTGACCTACGTGCTTCGGTGAACCGATTTCGCCGATGTAGTAGCGAGTGTCACTATCAGCAAACAGCTTATAAGTGTGTGCGATTTGGTTAGTGTGCTCTAAAGCGACACGAATCTTACCGAAATCGAACTCTTCGTTATAGCTGAAGTTCATGTCTACGCCACGAACGCCTTGGCTTGCTACGTTTACGTAACCCGCTTGTACTTCATCGATACCCCAGTCACCGTTAGTACCATCGTTACGCGTGAACAGGTCACACAATGGCTCATTCGGGAAGTCTGGTGAGCGGTAACAACCGCCAACGATGTTTGCAGAGTTCAGCTTAGCAATCTGACCGCTGATTTCTACTTTGTAGTAGTCAACAGACGCTGCAAAACGGTCATCTGGGCTGGTCCAAACCACACCAATACTTTCTGCAACTGAAGTTTCAGCTTTCAAAGTATCGCCACCACCACTGGTGAACTCAGTTACTGAGCTCGTACCTGCGCCAGTGTAGCTATCTGGAACACCGTCAGCACGACAGTTCTGGTAAACGTTTTCAGCTACACTACCTGCCGCATAACGAGCACCTAAGTTATAACATGGGTCAGTAGACATCTGGCCTGGGAATGCTGTTTGACCAGCTAAGAACATTTCGAACAACGCTGGAGTACGGAAAGAAGTACCACGCGATGCACGAACACGCCAATCATCATTAATTGCCCAGTTTAGGCCTAACTTAAAGGTATGGTCGCTACCGTAGCTAGACACGTCAGTCCAACGTACAGAGCCCGTTACGTCTAAGCTATCAGCCATAACTACGTCAGCTAATACTGGTAAACGAACTTCACCGAAGAATGCACGGCTGCTGTTAGAACCTGCAGTGCGGCTTGCACTTGATAAGCCCCACGAGTTCGCATTGCGGCTGTGGATTCCTGGAGTATCGTCGATTTCGTCGCGCTGGAATGATGCACCTAATGCAATAGCAGCAGGGCCAGCAGGCATATCGAACATATCACCAGTGATGTAACCTTCTAAAGTTTGTTGCTTATAGATGGTTTCACCAACTTCATGACCAAACAAGAAGTTACGTACTGCATCTGATGGGTTACCGTTAATTAACTGAGGATCAGCAAAGTTAACGTCCACACAGGTTTGACCTGAGAATGCAGTAGTTTCACCACTACAGCTAGTTCCCGCTGCTGCATGGCCTTGAGCCATTAACATTGAGTCGCGGAAAATAACACGGTTACCGTAGGTACCTTTGTTATGGCTGTTCTGGTAAGAAACATCCCAATCCCAGAAGCCTAAGCTACCAGATAAACCAGCAACGAAACGGGTGTAGTCAACATCAACGTCAGCACCGTAATGGTCAGTCAAAGATACTGGCATGATCCATGCGTTACCTTCGAAACCGTATGATGATGCTGGCAAGAAGCCGATGTCAGCTGTCCAGAACTGGCGATAGCCTTGAGTTTTGGTGCTACGTGAGCTGTGTAATAATTCACCGTATGCATCAATGGTATCTGTTAACTGATAGTCACCTTGTACATAGAACGAGGTGGTTTTCGTTTCAGGAATCATTGATTCTTTATCACGGAATGGGTGGCTTAAGTTCCAAAGACCATCAGTGTCTTTGTCGTAAGCGCCCATGTACCAGCCTTCAGGACCACGTAAGTCACCTGGGTTTTGCCAGGTATCGTTCAAGCTTTCATAACCGTTACCAGCTAAGAAGCCATCGTAGTCGTAGAATAACTTCGCGCCACCAGGCAAGTTGCCTGCACCAGCGCTTGCAGTCCACAGACCGAAGCCCGAGTCAGCACAGTGGTAGTCGCCAGTACGTGGATCGATTGGGTCACCACGAGTACCATCGTCGTTAAATAACAAACGTTGAGTACAAGCGTAGAAGTCACGGTCGCCACGCTTTAATTCTTGTTGAACGTTATAGTCAGCAACAACGCGGATTGAACCTTTAGAGAAAACTTCACCCCAAGATGCGTTAATACGCTGACGCTCACCGCCTGATTCAAACGGCTGGCTGTAATCTACAGAGATAGATTTTGAGTCGTCAGTTTTGGTGATGATGTTAATAACACCAGCAACCGCATCTGAACCGTAAAGTGATGATGCACCATCTTTCAGTACTTCAACACGCTCAATCGCAGTAATAGGTAATGCGTTCATATCAAATGCTGATACGGCACCACGGGTACCTGCAGGTCCAGCACGACGGCCGTTCAAGAGTACCAACGTACGGTTAGCACCTAAACCACGCATTGAGATGGTTTCAGCACCAGTACCACCGTTAGTTACATAACCAACAGTTAAAGCAGAAGTAATCTGGTTTGAACCCGCTGCAACAGTACTAGTACGCAACAATTCACCTAAGGTAGTAATACCTTGGTCTTGTGCTTCTGAAGCAGAAATAATATCGATTGGCGTTTCGTTAGCGAAACTATCGGTACGGATACGTGAACCGGTTACTTGAATTTTTTCAACACCGTCGTGTTCAGCGTTATTGTTCTCTTCGCTTTGGTCTTGCGCCATAGCTGGAGCGCCAGCTAAAAGTGCAGAGCCAAAGCCCGCCATCATGATGGTACGAATTGAATTTGACAAAAATGACTGCTTAGCCATGTAAGTCTCCCTGGGTTTTTTATTGTAAATTTAGGTGTAGAACGGAACTTTATAAATATTCTTATGTCCCACCTATTGAGTGCGGTTCCAAAAAACGCAAGATTGCCCATGGGCGTTTTGGTTCCAACCTGTAGTCAATCACATTTACTTTGTTTTAACAACACCCCTATCCTGCAATTCACCGCAAAAAACAAACAAACAACCAATCGCTCACTAATACAACTCAACCTTACGCATTACGCAAAGCCCGCCAGATAAGCCAACAACTGGCTTCGGCACCACCACACAAGTACCCATTTCATTGGTTTCCTGCAACTGTTTTACCCGCAGCTCGGTGTACTCGGTAACAAGATTACTTAACAATTGCGCGTCGCTCGCCGCACTGGAATACACCATATAATACTGCGGCCCGCCGCATGCGCGCTTGCCCACAGCGATCAGCTGGCACTGCTCAATGCTCGTGGCCCGTGGAATTCCGACCTCATTACGAATGGCGGCATCGAGCGCTTGCATGCGCTCAGCTCGAGTTTCTGGCTCACCAGCCGTAGTGGCTTCTGGCGCACCGTTACACGCCGCCAGCACAAGGCTGGCGGCCGTTATCATCAATAACAAATTAGCTTTCATGCGGTTCTCCGTAACCAAACTAACGGTAAGCCCAACAGTACTAACCACCAAGCAAAGCTACCACTACTCTTGGGGGGTACAATTTGCACTTGTGTACTTTGCGTGATGTTGGCGATGCCATCAGATACCGTGACTTGCACTATAACGTTGGTGGTATCGCTCACTCGAGGCGCGGTAAAACTGGCACTCGACGAGGTTGCATTACTAATAGTAATTGTAGGCCCGCCGATGGCTTCCCATTGGTAAGTTAAGCTGTCACCATCGGCATCGCTTGCGGCTACTGATAGTTGCACTAATGTGCCCTCAGATTTGCCACCGGATACCGGTCGAATACTTACGCTAGGTGCGGTGTTAGTAACATCTACCGAAACCGTATTCGGCTGACTGACCGCGCCATTGCTATCAGTTACGAAATAACTAAAGCTATCGCTACCGGTGTAGCCTGCATCAGGCACATAGGTGGCGGTGTTATCAACGATAGTCACCACGCCATTACTTGGCTGTGAACTAACGGCTGCAGTGAGCGACCCGACAGGTTCAATACGCATTGGTAATAGATAGTCGAATTGCTCGATGCCATTACTGGTCGTGAATAGGGCTAACAGGTCAAGCTCAGGCGCGCCGATAACGTTTGCTAAGTCGATAGTGATTGGACGACTATGCAAACCATCGGTTGCCATCGTGCCAACGCTACCAAAATTGTTAACGGTGATATTAAAAGTAACATCCAACTCAGCGGTTACCCCTTCGTTAATTAAGGCGCCCATATAGCTGCCATCACTCGGGTATACCCCAATAAAGCCATCAAATGTCATATCACCAACAGTACCGTCCATGTTTTCAATACCAATAACTGCACCATTCGCTGGGGTAAAGTCATTGACATAAACGTAGTTGAAAAATACCTCGTCTGAGTTCATTTTGAACCAAGCATTAAAGGTATAGCGCGCACCGTCATCAGCACCACCCCCTGAACGCATGTTGTACCATTCCAGCACCAGATAAGTATCTATGCCTTCAGTGACATACGCGTAGCGTAGTTCACCCGTGGTGCCAAACGCCGTACCGGTTACAAAGTCACTCCATAACGGGGCAACCACTCCATTGGGTGCGATCGGATCTGGGAATTTTGACAGCAAATTAGTGCTCGCCACACGGCTCTCACCCACTTCAACAATCCCGTTCGACCACATGGTTAAACGGTCGTACTCGGTACCTTCCATGGACCAATGGAAACCAGAGGAGGCAAGCACAATTTCCAGCGCATCATCATCACAGCCAGCTGCACAAACCGACGTGTACGCCACGCCGAGTTGGTCTAAATCTTTCCCGGCATGCACGAAGCTTGGGTAAGTAAACTCAACCGAGTTTGGAATATCAGTTTGCGTACCCTGCCAGGTGTAGGTGTTACCTGAACTATCCACACCAGAACTGCTTTCAACCGAACCGACCGAGTTCAGGGAAATTGAGCTCGCATCAATGGTGGCATCGTCGATCGGTAACTGCGCGGTGAAGGTCACATTACTCCCACTCACTGAGCCCATACGCGTTAGCATATTGAGCGTAATGGGTAGCCCGGCAACCAAGTCGCCGCCGACTACTGATGCAGCTATTACAGCCCCGGCAGCGCCATCCGTTGCGATAGCAATCGGCATGTTCACCGTGGCATCTGCACTGCTCGACGGCGTTAAGGTTAAGGTACCGAACTGCCAGCTGCCGGTTGCCGCGTTGGCGTTAATGCTGATATCAAGATCAGCGGTTTCGTTGCCTGCTAATGAAATACTAGCTGGCACCGTCACCGGAATATTCACATCGTCCATAGCAGCACTGACCGACCACGTCATATTACTACCGGTTAGGTTGGTCACTTGACGCGTAAAGGTACAAGTATCCGCACAAAAGTTATCGACAATGCTCGGCGTATCTACCGCCAAGGTGGTATTACTCGCATTCAATACATCAAGACGGCCGGCGCCACGATCAAAAGGGTCGGCCGCGGTTTGGCCATCTTCTTTCTTGATGGCTGTGTTGCCCGAGGTCATCAGTAGCGATTTAACTTGGCGAGCCGTCAAGTCAGGGTATTGTGCTAACAGCAGCGCAGCGGCGCCAGCAACATGAGGTGTTGCCATAGAGGTACCACTTGAGAGGCCACCAGAGGAATCAGGCAGCGCCGAAAAGATACTCGAGCCTGGAGCCGCTAAGTCGGGCTTTAAAATCGTTGAGTCGCCGTTAGGGCCGCGACTGCTAAAGCTCGACATCACATCTAGCCATTGCTCATCAATAATACTTTGCAGGGGGTTAATGGTAATCGACATGCCCGGCTGATAAGCCGCTTCAATATCAGTACCCTGCTGCTGCGTAATGGACACCGCTGGCAAAGTAGCCGCGGCCATACCCATTAAAATTTGGCCCGGCTCATTGTTGTATAACACCATACCTATAGCGCCAGCATTGGCTAAGTTATTAGCTTTCGCCTCAAAGGTACAAGTACCGCGCGAAACCAAAGCCACTGCGCCAGCAAATGAATCCGGTGCAAAGGCATTACAGGCTTCTTCGTTGCCAGCAGTTGATTCCACAACCGACTGCAAAGGGCCGGTTATCGCTGCAGAAATGGTCATGCCATTATCATAGTTTCCAGCAAGGGCTTCGATCGTACTAAAGCCGTCGACATCAATACTATTACTAAAGTCTCGACCTGTTTGGGTGCTGGCTACGGTAATAGTATTTTCCTGGCAACCAGGGCAACCAATAGTAGCTTCGCCTGGGCCATCGTTGCCCGCAGCGGTAACAGTAACAACACCCATGGCTTCTAAGTTCTCAAAAATGGCACCATAAGGTTGTGCACTGGGAATGCCACCAGGGCCACCACCCCATGAGTTGTTGATCACATCGGCGCCATCGGCAGCGGCATCTTCAAGCGCTTGCGCCAAACTCAGCGACGAACCACTACCACCGCCATCAGCGGTTTGGAACAGCGCTTTATACGCCATAATATGCGCGCCAGGTGCGATACCAGAGATATTAACTACCAAGCCACCACCGAAATCAAAACTAGCTGGGTTACCGGCAGCAGTACCCGCCACATGAGAGCCATGCCCATCAATGTCGGTAGGCGCATCGGTGACTTCCTCAGGCGCTAAATCATTCTCGTCATAAGGATCGTAAACACGAGCCGCTATCAACTTGTCATTACAGAAAGTAACGTCAACTGTCGCGCAATAGTCGTCAGTTGGCGTGCCGGCCGGACGGGTATGCCCGTTATCGGCAAACATTGGGTGCTCAGGGTCGATGCCGGTATCTATCACCGCAATGCGCTTGCCACTACCCGCGACTGTTTGCCCGCCAAGTAATCCCCACACGTCATCAGCATTAATTATGCCCGGCGATACATCGGTGTTAATAAAAACTTCGTAATCGGCATGCACGGCCTTCACGCCGGGAACATGCTTTAGCTTTTCAACCAAATCACCATGGGGGTAATTGACAATGGTACCGTTCAACGTCAGCGTGAATTGCTTCTCAACTTGTAGCCCGGGCACGCTTTGGCTCACGCTGCTGAGTCGATTCATTTGCTGCTGCGATAGATAGTTCGCATAGTTTTTGACGTGAGCTTGATTGATATCCAGCCGTTCGTCACTGGCTGCACGCAAGGCTGTAGCCTGCATACCCGGCACACCGCCTTTGTATTTAGCGACCGGCGCTTCATCAAATTCAATCAAATATCGAGTGGATTGCGCCGAAGCAGCATGAATGCCCATCACGGTTGAAATAGCTAAAGCTATCGCCGACCAACGAGCTTGAGATGCGTTAAACATGATCATTGCCTTATAATAGTTATATGAAGACCACTTAAACCCAAAAGAATTAAGTTAACACAACTATAACTATTAGCTAGAGGTTCAGGCGATTTTTGATCAGAAAGTCAACGACTTCAGGATTCGCTAAGGTTGAGATATCGCCTAAACTCTCGTAATCATTGGCCGCTATCTTGCGTAAGATTCGACGCATAATTTTGCCTGAACGAGTTTTGGGTAAGTCCGCTGCCCAGTGAATAAAGTCTGGTGTGGCAATGGGGCTTAGCTGTTTACGTACCCAATCGCGTACTTCCTGCGTGAGCGCATCGGTCACTTCCACACCAGCCATCGCCGATATGTACACGTAGATACCCTGACCTTTCACATCATGTGGAAAGCCCACTACCGCAGCTTCTGAGATTTGTGGGTGTTCAACCAATACCGATTCAATTTCAGCGGTGCCTAATCGATGCCCTGATACGTTCAACACATCATCAACACGCCCAGTGATCCATAAACTGCCGTCGTCATCACGGCGCGCGCCATCACCACTGAAGTAGGTGTTCGGAAAGGCCGAGAAATAAGTTTGCTCAAAACGGTCGTGATCGCCCCATAGCGTTCGTGCTTGCCCGGGCCATGAGTCTTTGATGACTAAGTTTCCATCAACGAGCGCCGGCTGCACACCAAAAAACGGTTGCATGGCCGCGCCTGGCTTTAAGTCGGTTGCGCCCGGCAGCGGCGTAATCATGATGCCGCCGGTTTCAGTTTGCCACCAGGTGTCAACAATAGGACAACGACCATCGCCCATGGTTTCGTGGTACCAAAGCCAAGCTTCTGGGTTAATAGGTTCGCCCACCGAGCCTAATAATCGTAGTGACTTTCTATTTGAGGTTGCTGCTGCCGCGTTACCTTTCGCCATTAATGCGCGGATAGCGGTGGGAGCAGTATATAAAATACTTACGCGGTGCTTATCCACCACTTCCCCAATCCGGCCTACGCTTGGATAAGTGGGTACGCCCTCAAACATCAGCGTAGTGGCGCCATTGGCAAGCGGACCGTAAATGATATAGCTATGCCCCGTTATCCAACCAACATCGGCAGCACACCAATAGACATCATCTTCGTGATAATCGAAGACATACTCGTGCGTGATTGACGCATACACCATATAACCGCCGGTGGTATGTAACACACCTTTAGGTTTGCCAGTCGAGCCCGAGGTATATAAAACAAAGAGTGGATCTTCGGCGTTCATTACTTCCGGTGGGCACTCTTTAGACACCCCTTCTACTAACCGTTGCCAGGCAATATCCCGACCTTCAACCCACTGCACATCGGCATGAGTCACTTGCGCTACCACTACATGTTCAACGCTGGGGCACTTGCCATCACTTAAGGCTTCATCGACATTGGCTTTTAAAGGCGCGGTTTTCCCACCGCGACGGCCTTCATCGGCCGTGATCACAACTTTCACATCGCAGTCATTGACCCGATCAGCAATGGCTTTAGGTGAGAACCCTGCAAAAATAACCGTGTGTACCGCACCAATACGAGCGCACGCCAACATGGCGTAAGCAGCTTCCGGTACCATCGGCATATAAATCGCCACTCGGTCCCCTTTCTCTACGCCTAACTTTTTCAAGCCATTGGCAAACTTCGACACCTCAACATGCAGCTCTTTATAACTAATTTCTTTACTGGCAGCAGGGTCATCGCCCTCCCAAATAATCGCCGTTTTATCGGAGCGTTCCGCTAAGTGTCGATCAATGCAGTTATAAGCCGCATTCAAAGTACCGTCTTCGTACCATTTAATACTAACCTGCCCAGGGGCAAAGCTCGTGTTTTTCACCTTGGTATAAGGGCTGAACCAACTAATCCGCTGCCCCTGCTCGCGCCAAAATGCCTCAGGGTTGCTAACACTCTGCTGATACATCGCTAGGTACTGCTCACGATTGATAAGCGCATTGGCTTTAAAAGCTGCTGGTACTTTATACATGGTGGCCTCGTTGGTCGTTGGTCGTTATTCGTTATTCGTTATTCGTTGTTCGTTGCTCGTGTTTCGCTCTTACTTTTCCCTTTTCACTTTTCCCTTTTCACTTTTTACTTTTTACTTTTTACAGTCTAGTGGCGACATTACCATATTGCTCTACACTTTTATTATTTAGTGTAAGGAGTATAGCTATGCTGCAGATGTCTCTTACCAAATCACTCATTGCGAGTGCTGTTATTGGCGGGCTTGCCGCCACTGCACAAGCAGCTGACGGGCCTGAATGGTCATTTGGCGGTTATGTGAAGTTTGACGCCATGGTCTCTAAATATGGCGATGGCCCCGCAGGGCCTGGCACCGATAACAACGTTGGCCGGCAGTTTTATATCCCTGGTTTAACCCCTGTTGGCGGCGCCAGCGATGACCCAGTTACCGACTTCCACGCACGCCAATCACGCTTTTGGTTTGATGTGGCCCAGCAGCTCGATAACGGCGAAAAAATTACCGGCCGCATCGAGTTAGACTTCTTAACCGTACCCAGCGGTGATGAACGTGTTACCAACTCCTACGCTCCTCGCTTGCGACAAGCCTATTTGCAATATCAACATTGGTTAGTTGGCCAAGCGTGGTCAAACTTTCAAGATTTAAGCATACTCCCCGAGTCAGTTGACTTTGTTGGCGTGCCAGATGGCATTATTTTCATGCGCCAACCGCAAGTTCGCTATACCCGTGGCGCTTGGAGCTTTTCTTTAGAAAACCCAGAAACGACGGTTAGCAACGTCAACACACTTACCGGTGGGGTTTCACGAATTACCAAATCGCAAGGTTATGTACCGGACTTTACCGTGAAGTACAAAGATCGCGTTGATAACTTCAGCTATACCGTTGCCGCCATCGCACGCCAGCTGGTTTACGATATTGATGATGATGGCAGTCATGAATCAACTGCTGCATTTGGTGTGACCGTTGCGGGTAAGTATCTGCTGGATAACGGCAATGATATTCGCGCGTCATTTTCGGTAGGTTCAGGACTGGGCCGTTATCTTGCCTTGAACACCTATAACGGTGCTTACATTAGTAGCAACGGCAGCTTAGAAGCGCTTGATGTAATGGGGTTAACCTTGGCTTATCGCCATCACTGGACCGAAAAAACTCGATCCAGCTTTGTATATGCCCGCGGTTGGGCCGACAATGAAGATATTTTAGATGGCACTTTGGCCACAGATCACACCCAGCGCTTTGGCGTGAATCTGATGCATTCTATTGATAAAAAGCTATCGGTAGGTGCCGAAATATCATTAGCGCAGCGCGAAGTGGCGTCGGGCCTCGATGGCGATCTCACTCGACTGCAATTAATGGCGATGTATTCGTTCTAGCAATCTTTCAAAGGTTGCGGACGAGCAAAGTAATAGCCTTGCATATAGTCACAGCCAAGCTCAGTTAAAAACTCAGCTTGCTGTGGCGTTTCCACGCCTTCAGCGACCACCTCAAAGTGCAAGCTCTGCGCGATTTTAATCACTGACTGAATCAACACGCGGTCGCTTCGATGGCTGCGAATACCCGCCACAAAGCTTCGATCAATCTTCACTTTATCTACCGGTAGCGTTTTCAGGTAACTCAAGCTTGAGAAGCCCGTACCAAAATCATCCAGTGAAATACTAATATTGTTAGCGCGTAACTCTTCTAGAACTGACACCGCGAACTCCATATTATCCATCAATATGCTTTCGGTAAGTTCTAACTCTAGCCATTCAGGTTTACAGCCGGTTTCACGCAAGGTTTGCTCAAGGAAAGGTTTAAATTCAATACGATTAAAGTGCAGCGTTGATAGGTTTACAGCGACCTTAAAGTCACCCTGACTTTGTAACCTCACCGCCGCTTCACATGCGCGGCGGAACACCCACTCGCTCAAAGGAATGATCTGACCGGTCATCTCTGCCAATGGAATAAATTCAGAAGGTGGCACAAAACGCCCCGGCTCACGCTCCCAACGCAGCAACGCTTCATAACCTACAGTAGCGGTATCGTGGCAACGCACGATAGGCTGAAAATGAAGATCGAGCTGATTCTTTTCGATCGCTTCTTGCAAGCTAGAACGCATGGCAGCAGATGCTTTAAAGTGTAGACTCATGCGGTCTTGATACACCTGCACATGGTTATGCCCCAGGCTCTTTGCTTTATGCATAGCCATATCAGCACGCTGAACTAATTCAAGCGGCGCAAACTGGTCATCAGACTGGTGCGCCACCCCAATACTCGCCGTAATATAAATCTTGTGATGCATGATGTGATAAGGCTTAGCCACCACTGCCAATACCTTGTCGGTCAGTTCTTTCACCGCGGCATCGTTCTCATGCAAATGTTCAAACACAATTAAAAACTCATCACCACTGAAGCGGCCCAGTAATATCGCTTCTGGTGTTACTTCTCGCAAGCGATTGGCAAGCATCTGGAGTAAGCGGTCACCAACTTGCAAACCTAAGCTATCGTTAATGAGTGTGAACCCATCTAAGTCAACAAACAGAGCAGTTAAGTTTTCTTGCTCGAAAAAGCGAACTCCGAGGTGTTTTTCAACCGTGTCACGATTTAACAGGCCAGTGAGCTCATCGTGCTCTGCTTGAAACTTTAATAGTCGGCCTTGTTTGATCAATTCACTGTTGCGCTCAATAGTTAGCGCCATCAGCAATACCAGCACAATACCGATAAGGCTTAACATGATTTCGAGGTTGGCGCGTCCCTGCATTTGACTGAGATCAACCATATACACATGAACGGGAACACCTTCACGATTTTGTTTCGTGGTTAACACGCCCTTGTGTAGAAATAACGCATTATTATTGAGGTAATCTAGCTCTTTATCGGTAACCCAATGGCCTTTATCATCGAGTAACCAGCCATTCGTCATTTCAGTGTACGCGCGAATGGGTGACGCCAGCGTTTGGGCTTGTAACCCCAACATTACGGGCACATTAAACACTGCCACCACTGAAAAGCTTTGGTCTTTTGCATCCTTGTCGTTTAGCGCCAGTGAAATACGCACAAACATTCTCGCACCATCGTCCGAGCTTTCTTTTGACGCCACTAACAACTCTATGCCCGTTAACTCCTCCGCGGCCGCCGCTTTTAATCGTGGGTCAGCTTCCCATATTTCGCTATATTCTACGTCTTTATATTTATTACGTTCCCAAATTACTGAGCGGTCGCTCATGACCATGATACTTTCAATAAAATCGATGTCGCTGAGATAGCTGTTAATGTCGACTAGCATCAGCTCTCGCTGTACTTCTTCAGGGTAGACAGACCAGCGTTGTGCTAAACGGTTTATAGTGCTCAAGTGTTGATCGCCCATAGTGCGGCGACTTTGGTTAAGATTTTCAGCGACTAGCTGCCCATCTTTTCGTACCTCACTCATTTCACTGTGGAACATTGAGAGGCCCAGCGCCGTGGCTGCTAACAAGCCAACAATAACAAAACCCGTTGTAAAACGACTTACGGCCGGCATTTCTGCATGGCTGGTACGGCTTAAATTCCACAACGATAGTGCCGCAAACAATATCAATGAGCTACCAACGAGGCTACCGATTGGGTGTCGCGCAACGAGGGGCTGCTCATAAATAAAGTGCAGCACAAAAATTGCTAACATAACTAAAGAAAGTGGTGCTGCTAAGGCTCGTTGAATGGTTAAAAAGGTTGCACTACGAATTCGCAGCAATAACCAAATCGAGATGCCCCCCATCGCGACATACAGCATTGGGTGGATTTGGCTATCAACATCGTTTGCATTACAACCTAAGTAGCCACAAATAGCGGCAATTAAGGCGATACCTGCAAAAACCCGCGATAGTATCGGTTGCCACCAGCGTTTCGTGTATAAGTCATAGGAGAGTAATGTTGCGCCAATTGCCGCACTACTGATGAGTAATGCGTAGCTTAGCGTATGAAAAAGAAGTAGTTGGGTAGGCTCCCACACGCGATAGCCCAGGATCAAGAGGCCGCCGATGAGTTGCGTGAGCGCAAGCACTAAATGCGTAACAGTGCGCGCTTGTTGATCAAGTTGTACGATACGCATTTTTAAATCATTCCACCTCAAATAAACGAATATGACCAATCACTTCGTAAATCCTCACCACAATTCAGACTACCTACTTAGAGAATTAAAGTCACTTGTTTTATTATCAAGTTGATAACAAAGATGTATAACTATTAAGTAGACTAGTAAATTCTTATCGGCTTAACTAGTATTTACTTTAAAATATAGGTGAATCATGGACATAACTCACTTGGCAGTACGACATCATGGTGCCCACCAAGGGGTTACTGGCTCGTGCCATGAGCTGTTTTTAGACAAGCATCAATCAATCCTCATTGACTGCGGACAATTTCAAGGGCGTGATGCTGGTGTTAACGAAATTAGTTTTAATACTAGCTCAATTGCTGCCCTTGTCATTACCCATTGCCATATCGATCACGTGGGCCGTTTGCCACAACTTATCGAAAAAGGCTTTAACGGCCCCATTTATTGCACGCCGGCCAGCGCCAAAGTATTGCCGTTAGTCATGGCCGACGCTTTAAAGCTTTCGCTACGCGGACACCACCGCCAAAAGCAGCAACGAATTGACAAGTTTTTGCGGCAGCTGCAAAAGCAACTGCGGCCGCTCAAACTCGACACTTGGTTGGTCTTACCCTGGGCGTCACAATTTAAGCTCAGATTGCGCAATGCTGGGCATATTATTGGTTCGGCCTACGCAGAGTTTGAGCGAATTGACGATGGCTATCGGGTGGTATTTTCAGGTGATTTAGGTTGTAAGGACACGCCATTACTGCGCGACCCTACCCCACTTGAGTATGCCGATTTACTGTTTTTGGAAAGTACCTACGGCGACCGCCTGCATGAGTCGCGCCAAGATCGACAAGAACGTTTACAGGCCGTCATCGAGCACGCCATTCGTGATAAAGGCACCGTACTCATACCCGCTTTTAGCATTGGTCGTACCCAAGAGCTGCTCTACGAACTTGAAGATATTATCCATGAGCACCCGCATTGGCAGCGCATGACGGTGATTCTCGATTCGCCGCTAGCGAAAAGCTACACCCAGCAATATAGACAACTTAAGCCCTTGTGGGATGAAGAAGCCAAACAACGCTTAGCCGAAGATAGGCATCCGCTGAATTTCGAGCGGTTACATATCGTTGAGAGCCATCGCGAGCACCAAGATATCGTAGAGTTATTAAAGAACAGTGGCGAACCCGCAATTGTCATTGCCGCTAGTGGCATGTGCACCGGCGGGCGCATCGTTAATTACCTGAAAGCATTACTACCCGACCCGCGTACCGATGTCATTTTTGTCGGCTATCAAGCGGCCGGAACGGCAGGAAGAGAGATTCAGCGCTATGGCCCTAAAGGCGGATATGTAACCCTTGATCACGAACACATCGATATTCGCGCGCAAATTCATACCCTCGGCGGCTACTCGGCGCATGCCGATCAAAAAGAGCTATTGGAGTTTTTAAAAACCACCGTGAAACCCGTGGGCGATGTACGCCTCGTACACGGCGAAACCGAGCCGAAGCGCGTGCTGGCGGAAATGATTCGTGAGAGTGGGTTGATTACGGGGCAGGTTTCGGGATAAGTCGTTCGTCAACCAGCAAGCTTTGGTGAATATAGCCAAAGCTACCATCAGCCATTGCTACTTTGAACCACTGCTGAAAAGGGTCTTTGCTGACAACTACCACCGAGTCACCGGCGGCAACTTTCCCGATGATACGACTCTGTGCCGAAGCATGGCTGCGCACGTTAACGCGTGAGCTTGAGTCAGGCATCACTACATAGCGCAACTGAGCTTGTTGCACATCGGCTGGAGTGATGGTGGCGGTATCGTTGATACTCATTAGCCAGCGCCAACCATCCAATAACGGTAGTTCAGATAAGAAGCCGCCCAATGATTTGCCCCAGCCTTCTGCGCGGGCGGGCGAACTCGATAAAACGGCTATTGCCAATATAAGCGTGATAAACCATTGACGCATTAGTCTTCCCCTAGCCAACTTAACCCAGCGAGCGCAAACTCCACCGCCATCGACGTGGCTTCAGCATAGGCTTCATCAATGCCCTGCACAATGATGGCTTCAAACTCAGTGAAAATCGCATCTTGCACATGAGAACTCACCATCTCTTTGGCGGCATCGTTTAGTTCAGAAAGAATCGACTCTAATGAGCGACCGCTGGTTGCTGCTTGGGTACTCTGAGCCGCGGGAGCCATCATAGCCGCCCCTAACAGCGAAGTGGCATCAAGCTTACCTATCGAGTCGTTACCAACTTTCATTTGGTTATCAAAAGATTTTGCCGGCACTTGCCGCTGCCACGGCTGATGCCCTGCTGTGCGTATCATCACATCGCCCACTACCGCAGGAAAACGATTAAAGCGCCTCGTGGTGGGATGCAATTGAACCGTCAATTCACCTATGCTTAAAGTGTCTTTTGATGGCTCTAAGAATAACGGCTGGCCTTGACCGTGCAAGGTTTCATCAGGGAAGTATAACGAAAAGTAACGCGCCGCCAGCGTCGGCAACGCTTTCTCAAATGAACGTCGGTAAACGCGCGCAACACTATCAGCGTTTAATTCTGCGAATATCTTCACCAGCATATACTCGCCAGCTAAGTCTGTGAGCCATTTGCGGTACGACTCATTAAGGTCAAATGACTTGGCGAAATAGTCAACCACAAAAGTAGCAAACCGCGCACGCTCTGCCATCACCGCATCAGCACTACCTTTGCTTATCATCGCACGGACGCTTTTCGATAATCGTTCGACTTGCACTTCATAACGTGCAAAAACACTGTCAAATGACTCGGCACCCGGCAAGTATTGCGTCAACTGATTCTCGGCAGCATTCAAACGACGCGCTTCGGTGCCTTTGATGTCTTCTGACATCAGGCAGTCTTCGCCTGACCTTGAGTACCAACCTGGCGCTAGGCTCACTTGCAGAGGTAACTCTGCACTGCCGCTGTCTTCTCGGTAGCGCAGTAGATTCTTCATGTGACTAAAAAGACCAGCCATTTCGGTCGATTGACGTTTTACTTCTAATACTTCGGCTAACCAGTCAAGACGCTGTCGATAGCGCATAAACACCGCCGACCGCCCTGCTTGCGCTTCTCGTAAAATGCGCCGGGGCTTCAGCCAGCGCTGTTCGGCTAATGTTATGACGCGCTCGTAGGCATACACCGTATCGCGTCGCTGCGCGACAATCAGCGCCTCTTTTAATTTCGAGCTACCAAATATAGACCACACCGAGTACTTACCCGACATACTTGGCTTAAACACATACTTGCGTAGTAGCCAATAGCCCACATACACCGCAGGAAATATCCACCACCACAAATGTAAAATGAAGCTATTGCCAGGTAAAACGAATGGCAACGCAGCTCGTTTGACTTGTTCTTCATTCATTCGATAGAAAGATTGAGTGTTCGCATCGTACAAACCCAAGCGCGCAAATTTAGGATCAGTAGGGCCGAGCGGATTAACCCGCCACGCGAATTGAAAAGTGGTATCGGGCTGGGATGGCAAGCGTGCGCTATAGCCGTCCATAATCACATACTTAGGCGGGCCCAAAAGCACGCCTAAAAACCATGCAAACGCGGTGAGTAAGAGGAAGTTGCGGAGTTTACGTAGCATCGTTGCTTGCGTAACCGTTGGGGTTTTTCGACTGCCAACGCCAAGCATCAAGCATCATTTGTTCAAGGTTGCGAGTCGCTTGCCAATCTAAGCGCTGCTTCGCAAGTTCCGGGCAGCCATAGCAGACAGCAATATCACCCGGGCGGCGAGCTACAATTTCATAAGGCACGGCTTTGCCTGACGCCGTTTCAAACGCCTTAACTATTTCAAGTACGGAATAACCATTACCCGTACCTAAGTTAATTGCTTCAAAGCCTGAAGCGCCATTCATGTGTTCAAGCGCGGCCAAGTGGCCTTGGGCTAAATCCACCACGTGAATATAATCACGAACTCCGGTGCCATCTGACGTTGGGTAATCATCACCAAACACGCGTAGTTTATCTAGCTTGCCGATCGCTACTTGCGCCACATAAGGCAGCAAATTATTTGGAATGTCATTAGGGTCTTCACCAATCAATCCCGATTCGTGTGCGCCAACAGGGTTAAAGTAACGCAATGCGATAATTGACCATTCATTATCTGCGACTGGCAAATCAGCCAACATGCGCTCAACCATGTATTTGGACGTGCCATAAGGGTTGGTGGTGCCTCCCGTAGGAGAGCTCTCTCGGATTGGTACTTCAGCCGGATCGCCGTATACCGTTGCCGACGATGAAAAAACTAGCTTCTTAACACCATGCTCGGCCATTACCTGTGTAAGAACCATAGTGCCGGCGACGTTGTTTTCATAATACTCGAGTGGCTTAGCAACGCTTTCACCCACGGCTTTTAAGCCAGCGAAATGCACCACTGCGGATATTTCGTTTTCACTAAAGATGCGCTGCAAGAGTTCGCCATCACGAACGTCACCTTCAACAAAGGTTAAATCCTTTCCCGTAATACGCGATACACGGTTTAGGCTTTCTACTGAGCTGTTACTTAAATTATCTAATACGATGACCTCATGCCCCGTATTTAGCAGTTCAATAACCGTGTGTGATCCTATGTAGCCGGCGCCACCGGTGATTAAAATCATATGTCTTCCCTTAATTACATCTTACGAGCAGTCTCTATTATGCAATAAACTTCTTACATAAAGTATGGTTTAATCTATAATATGTCGCTTAGTCACGAAACTTAAACATTTATTCAGGGGAATATATAGAATGTTGCGCGCTAGGAGTAATGCGCCTATTCATGTCTACTGCCCAGAGCAGTATGAAGAAAAGGTTAAAGGAGTTCTTCAAAAGCATGGTGTCTCATTCGTTATTAATGAATTTGACTTAAAAAGTGGCGTACCTTCGGTTGTCTGCCACTACCGCAACTATGCATTAAAGCCTGAAGAAAAAGAGTTTCTAGTGCAAGCAACCGAGCACGGCGCTTGGGTCGAGCCTTTGATAAGCTACTTAGATAGCAGGCTAGGATTTACCGAGATTGAACTCGTAGATTCAAGTTACTTTTTAAATCAAAAGGCTTTCTCCATCCTTTCAAGCCTACGACCTAAGATCGTAAAACGTATGGTCGACACAACGCTAGCAGCCCTCGGCTTGATTTTACTGAGCCCGTTACTTTTACTCACGGCGCTTATCATCAAATGTGAAAGCAAAGGCCCTGTTCTATTTAAGCAAAAGCGTGTGGGGCTTTTTAACAAAGAATTTAAGGTAATCAAATTTCGTTCGATGGCGAATGACGCGGAAGCTAACGGCGCGCAATGGGCCTGTCAAAATGACCCCCGCGTAACGCGAGTTGGCAAGTTTTTACGAAAAACTCGTATTGATGAACTGCCGCAACTACTTAACGTATTGCGAGGCGAGATGTCACTCATTGGGCCAAGACCCGAGCGTGAAGTGTTTATCAAAGACCTTGAACAAGAAATTCCATATTACCGATTCCGACACGCTGTGCGCCCAGGTATTACCGGATTGGCACAAGTTAAGTACCCTTACGGCGCGTCGGTAGAAGACGCTGAGTGGAAGCATCGCTATGACCTCCACTACATCAAACACCAAACGTTCTGGATGGATTTGAAAATCGTGTTTCTGACGGTTGGGACTATTTTGTTTGCGAAAGGGCAGTGATTCAGACTGCCCTTGTTTGCGCAGCCTTCGTACTGGAGAGATTAACTCGAAAACTAAAGCTCATTGAAAATTGACCCTAGCTTTTTAGCTAACATCCCATACTCATAGTGATTAACTGCCGCACTATTTCCAATCCGTCCCATTTTATGTCTTTCTTCTGCTGGTAATTCATATAAATGTAGAATTCCATCAGCGATTGCATTGGGATCTTCCGCTGGCACAGTAATACCTGCGCCTAATCGGTTTACGGGGTCACATAACCCTGAATAAGAGTGCAGAATTGGCTTTCCGGAATGCAAGTATTCTGGTATTTTATTTGCGCCTATTCCATACTCATAAAGTGAATCATTCCGCCAGCCTATGAAGCAGATATCGAAGAGACTTAAAACGGACTGTATTTGAACTTTCGGAATTGCACCAATAAATGTAACATTCGAGAGTGTTAACTCCTCAGCTAGAGATTTTAACGCATTGGTTTCTTTTCCAGACCCCACTATTACAAAATGAATCCCCTCAAAACGTACTAATATACTTGCAGCTTCAATTAACCATTCCATGGCATTAGCAACCCCCAGTGTTCCAGTATAACCAACTATAAATTTATCTTTAGGTATACTAGAAGCTATTCGCTCGCATATTGCTGACTTTTGGTTCATCTCCTCTAAAGAAACGCCATTTGGAATCCAAGCGAATTTTTGCTTTTCCATCCCATGTGATGCCATATGAACGATAGCATTTTCAAGGTTGGACACTACTTTATCGGATGTTTTATAGGCTTTTCGTTCAATCCATTGCAGAAACCGAATAAAAGGATGCTTAGTTGAATATCCACCAAGGTCTACTAGAGTTTTTGGCCAAATATCTCTAACTTCAAACACTAGTTTAGATTTAAGTTTATTAGCTAAATAATTAGCACTTAAGAACCCTACCAGTGAAGGTGATGAATACAATATAACATCAGGCTTATTAACTAGTTTTTTTTGTAATGAGCGTAGCCGCCACCCAAATATAAACCAATTCAAAACTCTTTGTTTACTATGAGCCATCTTGTATTTTGGTACTTTAAGCCAAACAAACTTAAATCCATCTATATCATCTACTTGCATATCACTCGAAAGCTCTGGCGCCTTGCGCAAAAGGTGGCTATATGATGCTGCAATAACATGCACTTCATAACCAAGCTTAGTTAACTCTTTTGCGAGATAATAATGCCGCCCTCCCATTCCAGTCTCGGGAGTAGAAGCGTATTGATTCACTAGCCATATCTTTTTTTTCAACTTCATGTCCATAGTAGTAATTAGTGTACAAACAAATACGTTTATTAGGTCAGTTCTGCAAGTCAATCCAAGATAAATTAGCAGCTTTGCTCGCCAAGACTTAATCCATATTCATCAGCTCGAAAGCTCGCGATATAACTTCAGAAGCTTCTTTTCTTCAACCCCCCAATTATATTTATTTACTACTGCTAAACGTCCATTCTTACCCATTTCCGCAGCAACGCTAGGGTTTTCAGCCAAGTATTCTATTGCTCTAGCAATATCATTCGGCGCTAATGGATCAACACATAACCCACACTTTTCATCCTTGATAATGCGCTCCCATTGAGGAAAGTTTGAGGCAATAACTGGAATCCCTGCTGCCATGTACTCGAACATTTTTACCGGTAACGCGTCGAGATAATTTATTACAGGATGCAAGGTGACGAGACCTGCAAGAGAGTTGTTTAATAACTCCGATACTTCTACCCTGTTAAGCCAGCCATGATCCGTCACCCTACTCCAACTTACCTCAGATTTAACTTTCTCTTCAAAGTCTTTTTGGCTGAACTTGCCAGCTATAGCCAACCCCATCTCTGGATTCGTAAGCCCTATAGCTTGCACTATTTCGTAAGTACCGCGAACGTATTCCAACCCTCCGATATAACATACCTTTTTCTTGGTTTTGAACTGCTTATTCTCAGTCTGTTTAAAAGCTTCGATCATTGGGTAATTATTTACATCTACAGAGCAGACTCCCATTTTTTGGAATTTTTCGCTAATAAATGGAGTAGCCCCTACAACGGCATCTAGTTTTCGAGCGGCCCATTTTTCATACTTTGCAAATATCTGCGATATAATCCATTTCATTAGCTTGCCAAGGTATGGTTTAGCTAGTATTTGCTTTGGAACATCTTCGTGTGCATCAAACACAACAGTTTTCCCGTTCCTGCGTAGTTTAACAGCTAATGGCAGTAACTCAGGATCGTGAATGTGATATATATCTGCATTTAACTTTTTTGCTTCTAACCACATGCGCTTTGGTGATCGTATGATTCTTTGCAACCGTTTTTGAAATAACCCTACGTCTAGGATATTTATCCCATCTCGCATTTCATTCCCTTTGCCATCGGCAACCAACAGTGTTACTCGATATCCATGAGATGCAAGTGCCGCACATTCTTTATAAAAAATTCTTGTATCATACCTTGGATGAACTGACGTTATGTGAACCACATTATGAATAGTTTTTGACATCTCGCCCCACAATTTTCGATACTAAACTTTGCGCTTTTTTCATAAAGGAATATCTTTTGTCCCAATTTGGGAATTCAGAGTAATCTCGTTTGGGCCCGATTATATATTGATGCAACTCTTCTGACGTGATCCCCAGTTTTTTGGCGATGAAATACATATCCTCTCTGAGCTCGCTACTATCATAAAGAGGCATACCTAATTCTAACATTGCTTCTTCTCGAGAAATAAGCCCACTCAATATCATACTAGAAAGATGTGGTCTTCGTTTATCCATCCCAAACTTTTCCGGTAAATAATGATTCTGAAAAAACTTGGTGAAACGAGACTCTCCATGCTTTCGACCATATGGCTTATATCCAACTTTTTCAATTAAGAGCTGTGTCGCTGCATTTTTATCATAAGCCATAAAGTTTAATGGTCGTATTGTTTTCATCCCTTTAATAAAAGGGTAATACAAGTAGTACTGTAAGAAACTTATAGTTTTGTAGTCCCTCAGTTTTCTTTCTCCATACTTTTTATGGATAGACTTTAGATTTATGGCATCCATGGCGGCGTGATGCCAGCTCTTTGGAAACACACACTCTGTAGCGATGTTGCCGCCACTAATCACATACTTAATTTTATTTTTTACAGCAAAGTGGTATAAAGAAGAAAAGAATGCGTGGTCTTGCACCACGTCTTGATTTGCAACACCCGCTTTAAGATAGGACAATTGTAAATCTCGAACTTCAGCCCAATTCATTACATGAGTATGCAAATCGAAATCGCAATACTTCACAACTTTCTCAATATTGTGCACGGCTAGTTCACTATTCCACCCAGCATCTACGTGGACAACGAGCGGGCGCATTCCATACTCTTTCATTTTTAGCGCCAAAAATGAACTGTCTACGCCACCGCTTAGCCCCAAAATACAATCGTACTCTTTGTTTTTACTGTTCCTTTGAATATGCTTTAACTGTTCTTCAAGGATCTTTTCCCCTTTTTTGTTGGGGTACCATTGGTGTGATGTAGAGTTGTCAAATTCATAACAATGGTTACATACACCTTTATCATCAAAGTATATATCAGAGTCGCTTGTATCCATTACACAGCGCGAACATACTTGGTAGCTCCTTTCTTTCAACATAAAAACCTCAATAATCAAATGTTTTATCTAGTTCCAAGCTGGATGGATAAGTCAACAAAACAGCTTTGTGTTTGCCATGGTAAATAAAGTAGCGACCTGCTGCGACTGCGGCCGCATTTGAATTGATAACAGCACTTCTAAAATCAGTTAAACTATTTGCTCCACCATTTGCTACAACTGGTATAGTCACAGACTCTGTTACTACTCTCAAAAGCTCTAAATCAAAGCCTTTTAGCGTACCCTCCCGGTCAACACTAGTTAATAATATTTCACCAGCGCCCATTTCTTGTGCTGCTCGAGCTACACTAATAGGGTCTTTTCCTGTTTTTTTAGTAGCATTGTGGGTATAAACCTCATACCCACCAAACAGTCGTTTTTTTACATCTATCCCAGCCACAATACTTTGAGCGCCTGCTATCGAGCTTGCTTTCCTAATTAGCTCGGGGTCATTGTTTGCGGCACTATTTAACACCACTTTTTCAACCCCTGATTTAAACAAGCGTTCGATTTGAGATATATTTGAAATACCACCACCATAGGCAATCGGCATAAATGCTTCAGATACAATATCTTGGATATAATCGTAATCAAAAGGGGCTTTCCGATTTCGAGCCGCAATATCTAGGATCACTAGCTCGTCCACTTCTTTTTCATTAAAAACTCTCACAGCGTTGATTGGGTCACCAACATATTTGTGATTTTTAAACATCTCGCCTTTTACTAACCCAACTTCATTTAATAATAAAACTGGGATTACTCGGGTTCTAAGCATTTTGAGTATTCCAAAAAATTTTTAAAAACTATCTTTCCGAATGTATGACTTTTTTCCGGGTGAAATTGTACACCAAAAATATTGTCATGATGCACGGCACTAGGGAACTTATAACCATAGTTTGTGAAAACGCTATTTGTTGCTAAGCACTCGAGTGGTGCATGAAATGAGTGGACAAAGTAGAAGCGTGCGTCAAGAGGGAGATTCTTAAATAATTCGAATTTACTTTCACAGTCTACTGTATTCCAGCCCATATGCGGGACATGCAGTTTTCGAGGACTATTCACATTGGTGAAGTCAAATTTCTCAACATGTCCTTTTAGTAAACCCAACCCTTTAAGACACCCCTCTTCGCTACTTTCAAAAAGTAATTGCATTCCCAAACAAACGCCGAGAAATGGAACAGCATTCTGGCTAACTTGTCGTAGTAATTCATCCTTAAATGGCTCTAGATGGCGTACTCCATTATCAAACGAGCCTACACCTGGCAAGATGATTGCACTGGCACCTTCTAGTAGCACTGGTTCATCTACAATCTCTGCATTACCTCCTAGGTAACGAATCATGTTTCTTATTGAGCCACAATTACCCATTCCATAATCTATAATCTTTATCATGTTATTTTTCGCCTTCGGTTTTGTGCTCCACACCTAATACTTGTTCATAAAGAGTTACTAACTTTAGTTTAAAAGCGTTACTACCAAAACTATTTTGGGTCTTTTGCCTTATTTCAGCGTGGTCAAAACTTTTCGAATTTATAAACATGTGCTGCATAGCCGATGAAAGTTGCGTAACATCATTATTGGCAACTAGGATTCCATTATCGGAGTTCACTATACCTTCAGGACCGCCCGATTTGGTCGAAATCACAGGTAAACCACACGCCAATGCTTCTATAATTACAACGCCAAATGTTTCATATATGCTGCTTAATACAAAACAGTCAGCTTTAAGTAACTCTTGTTTGACCGTATTTTTGCTAACGCTACCTAAGAACTTCACTTGCTTCTCAACTTTCAACTCTTTTACGAGCTGCTTTACCTGTTCTTTTAAAGGGCCGTCACCAATAATAATTAACTCTACGGCCAGATCTTTAAAGCTGTTAGCAAAACTTTCTATAAGTAGGCTATGATTTTTATTCGCGTCCAATCTAGCAACATTTATGAATCTATATCTTTTTCGAGGATTAATATCGCGTCTCCCTTCGAAAAATAAGTCATCAACCACATTTGGGAGCACAATCAGATCTTGTCCAACCGCCTGTTTTAAATCTTCTCCTAGCGCATTACTTACCACAATTGCAGCATTCGAATTATCAAAAACGGATGAAAGTAGATCAATTTGACCTTTACTTAATAACCCTCTTCCTAAGGAAGAACTATGTTCGGTTACGACGTATGGTATACCATACTTTTCTTTTACCGTTTTCGCGATGAAACCCGCATAAAAACAATTATGCGCATGGATTATGTCCGGCGTTCCAAACTTTAAAATATATGTATCAAAGTTTTTTAAAAACAAATCTACATACTTTTTTATTAAGCTACTTGGGCTCTGCAGTCTATGCGGAAAGTATAAACGTTTATATTCTCGTATTACACTTATTGCACCTATGTTTTCACTTGCTTTATATGGGTATGAACGAAAAGTGTAGCGAGAAGTTATGAAGCCGACAGAAAGTATATTTACTTGATGTTCTATTGAGGCTAAGGCTTTTGCCTGCTCTAACTGAAATATTCCAGCAAGCGGCGACAACTCTGTAACGAAATGTTCAGAAGGTACGATTAGAATATGCATGCTTTTTAAAGGTCTGCTCTCTTAAGTAATATAAAAAAATAAACGATAGCCATATGCTGCTAAAACTACCAAATAAAACAGTTTCGAACAGGCCAAATAATAAAATCCCTGATAACGCAACAAATAATGTAAATGACCTATGGGATACATTAACTAACATATAAATAATACTTAAAATGAGTGTTAAAGTCGCAATCAATCCGTAATTTGCGAAAAAAGCTATATAAGAGTTGTGAACGCTCAAATTGCTAGCGTTATATTGCATCACCAATTGGTTAACACCTAAGCCAAATAGTAGAGACTTAAAATCTGCCGTGATTTTAATTAACGCTTCTCCCCATAACTGGAGACGACCCGAGCTTCCACTCTCCGTTAGCCTTACGATAAGTCTTTGCAATATATCTTCTTGGCTATACACATAACTACCTATTAATCCAAAATAAATTAAGCCTATATAAATCATTTTAAACTTATAACGACGGAAATAATGATAAAAAAGTAATAAGAAACTGCTTAAAATAGCTGATCTTGATTGGGTCAAAAGAATGCTAAATATCACTATGGCTATTAATAAATTGATTAATCTTGAATTTTTGAAGTTAAAAATAATCAAGATTACAAACAAGCTAAACAGAATCATCGCAGTTGTATTCTGATTTAAATATGGACCTCTTAAAATAAAACCAAATCGATCTGACATTGGCTGTAAGTTAAAAAAATAAAAGAAATATAAAACTACTAAAAACACGAATGTCAAAAAAGCCATACAAGCTAAAAAGCGTGAACTGTTAAAGTGAGTAACTCGCATAGACATCATTCCAAAACATGAAACTAAGATAACTAGTGAGTTGTAGCCTCCCGTCTCAATCACACTGGTATTGGCAAGTACGGACATCAGCACAATGATTAGTAACAACAAAAATATATAAAATGATCTAGAAAGTTTTGATGAAATTATAATTACCACAAAACCTAAAATAATAACGCTGTTGATCACTGCATTTCCAACGACTTCAGAAAAGATCGATTGCCGCACTATTTCGAGAAAAAATAGAATGATGATAACTATATCAGTTGGGATTCTAGTCATGTGATTTTCTTACGCGCCTATGAATATATTTAAACTCCAGCTGGAAACTTAATAGATCATATAATTTGAAGCCTTTAGTAAACCTTGAGTACAAAAACACTCTTAAAAGTGTATTAAGCAAATAAGAAACTGATGTCGCTGCTGCGGCCCCTTGGAAACCATACATTGGGATCCAATACACATTCAGCAAGATATTTACAAGCAAAGTTAAGAAAGACGTATAAGCATTTATTTCTGGGCGACCATCAGACGCAATTGCATTTGCCAGTATCCTACTACCAGCACCTAAAACTACACCTGGTAACAGGATAATGATCACCATAAAAGCTTGCTCAAATTCCATCCCGAAAACCCATGTAATAAAGTAATATCCAAATACAAGTAGCCCCAAGGCGATGAACAATGTTAAAAGTACGACAGCTCGAAACGTAGTGCACACTAGTCTATTTTTCTCTTCACTAGCTTTATTTAATGCAACAAACTTCGGAAAAACAACACTACTAACAGCTGACGATATAATCCAAACCCTTTCAACAATTTGAATACCTACATGATATATCCCAACCGAAGCAGGGGTTGAAAGTAAGTTTAGTAAAAATATATCTGACCTATAATTTAGAAATGCGATGATATCCGAAAGATGGGAGCGCAAACCAAAACTTAGTAAAACACGAATTTTACAAATAGACACTAATTTATATGAAAATTTAAAACTATAGTGTGAAACAAAAAGATACACTGATATTGATGAGATAACTGCAGAAATAAGGTGAATATAAATCGTCAACTCGACTGTGAACCCACCGATGATGTAGTAGACCACGGAGAGCAAAAATAATACTACTGAGTTAATAATTGAGCCTATATTAAAGGCATTAAACAAACTTTTGGCTTGAAGAAAAGCCAATAATGTCGAGAATAATAAGTGAAAAGGAAAAATTAAAAGCGATTTATACAATAAAGTACGGTCCACACTTGGAAAGACACTAATACCCCACAATAAGACAAGTACAAATCCGAACAACAATCCTACGAAAGCTATAAATAAATATATTATTAAACTATTAGAGAACACTTCGGAATCAGAATAATCTTTATTATTTATATGATAAATAATAGATGTATTTAATCCCAGTGCTAAAAGTGTTGATAACGTGAGGGGAAGTAAGACGGCAATAGCATATATACCATTCTGCTCAACCCCGAGCCCTCTAGCTATGATCGCTATGGCTCCTACCTGCAGCATAATGCTAACAACTTGGCGTATCACGGTATTCCGACTGTGCAATAATAATTTCATTCTACCTATACCGAGGTTATTTATATGATTATTTATTCACTGATAAACATTAAACATTTTGACAAACTATGGAAGTCGCCAAATTCAACAATAGCCAAGAGTCAGTTAAAGTAGAAGTTTGTAGTGAACTCGTAAATCAATGCTCTCACGTTTAAACCAATTAATTTCGTTTTTGCATTTACGTTGCTACCTTAATCAGCATAATCATTTTTTTGCGCAAAAACTCAGTTCACTAATTTATTGAGCGCTTATTCTTAATGTCCATTAATCATCAGTAAACATTAAGGGCCTAGACGCAAAACTCGTTTTAAATATCTTTTCTCGTGATATTACTATGTGGTTATGTTCGTAAAGTTTATAATTGCATGAGTAATTTAGCGATACGCTCTCGAGACCGGTTGTCGATGTAATTAAAAAATAGGGTTTTTACAAACTCCCGCTGCGCGGACCAATTATCAGCCCCAGCTTGGGCATTCTTTAATTCTTTCTCAAACTCATCAAAACTATGCACTTTTGGTCCCGGTGTTATAATATCGTAGTTAAAAGCCAAACCTCTATTCGATACGTACTCATCTTGATCAAATGGCACAAAAATTAACGGAGTATTCTTCAGTAGCGGTTCAAGATGAATAGACGAGTAATCTGAAATTATTAGATCAAACAAATGCAACTTACTATCAATATCGTCACAAGCCGTTTGATCATACAATATTATATTATTAGGAAACCTCTTTTGTAGCGCAGCGCAAGACTTTAAAGAATGTTTATCGTTTGGATGTGGTCGCAAATAGATTTCAATACTTGGATTATTTTCAAAAAGCTGACTTATTCGTTCATCACTAGCATCAGCAAAAGGAAAAAATATACTGCCATTTACTAACGCATCTCGAAATGTTGGCGCATATAACACCCTAAACTTGTTACTTGTCTTATAGTTTTGACTATTGATAATAAAGATATCTGTTCTTGCATCACCGGTCACATGAATGCGTCTAGGGTCTATCGAGTGGCTAGCGCTAAAGAGATATTTAAAAGTATCCGAGGCAACCGTCACAGCATCATAATATCTGCTTTCACTATTTATATGACTCTTAATACTTCTAGCTGTAGCGGTTTTATTTAAAACCCCAACACACTTTATTCCTGTTCCATGCCAAACATTTAAAACTTTTTTGTATTTAAGAAAACTCCAATAAATCCCAAAATCTCCACCTCCGTGGGAAATAACTACTTTCTCCGCAGTAAGCATTAACCAAAAGCCTTTAATGCTATTTTGGTTGTATTTATTCTTCTTATATTTAATCGGAATCCTAGAATGTTGCTGCGCCGTTCTAGATAGCCAATAGACATCCCAGTTATTATCAAACAAGTACTCGAATAAATACCGAGCGTTTCCATTAAAACGCTCGGATGCTTGTGAGAATAAAACACGACCTTTTTGAGAGATTCTTAGATATTTAAAACTAAACCCGAGAAACCCCAAAAACAGAGATATCACTCGTTTGATTGCTATTTTTAAAACAGACATATAGCATGTTCACTCTTCACGTAGCTTGACTAAGGTCGAATTAATCAGAGTTGATGATGTACTTTTCGTGTAAGGGAAGTAAATAATCTTTACGCCTTGGTCGTTAAATTCTCGGTCAAAATCCTGCCACTTATCGGTTTTATACCAATCATCCCCCACAAACATAACATTAAATTTATACCTGTTCAGAGCATCTAGTTTGTCCATACTTTCTTGAGGAACCGCAAGGTCAACATATTTACAGGCTCTAACTATTTCAATTCTTTCTTCAAACGGAATCACTGAACGTTTATTTTTGTAGGCTACTAAGTCATCTACGGTTACACCTACAATCAACCTGTCACAAAGTGATTTTGCATTTCTCAATACGTTTACATGCCCAACGTGAAAGAGATCGAACACTCCTGTTGTATAACCAATTACCATTCTAACGCTCCACGTACAATTCTTTGAAAATTTAGATAATCGTTTTCTCTACTAGATTCTTTCTTTATTTTTGCACTAAAACCAATTTTCTTTCTGCTTAACGCACTATTTAATCCTAATTTTTTAGAATAGGCTCTTATCGGAAGTTTAGAATGCTCATTTGATATTTTTACTGATGCCTCTTGCCTATATAAATAAGATATCAAACGCTTAGAAACGAATGGTACTCTCGCTTCTTTTGAAGCCGCCATAGATGCAAAGTCCATTCGTCTCAATAGACCAGGGAGGTGCACCTGATAAAAGAAATCTTCCAAAAATTCAATTGGCTTTTTACCTATTGAGTTCATATGGAAATATTCCTCTAGGCGTGGCGCATGGATGTCCTTTGAATACCCATATCTAGTTATAAACTCTTTGTAGTTTATTGAACTCGAATTAGTTGCCCATCGAAAAATATTGTCATAGCCAAATAATAGTTCATCAGCACCCTCACCAGT
Organism: Pseudidiomarina sp.; assembly: GCA_048269045.1. Classification (GTDB taxonomy): domain Bacteria; phylum Pseudomonadota; class Gammaproteobacteria; order Enterobacterales; family Alteromonadaceae; genus Pseudidiomarina. Next base: position 72,203 of record JBLWUG010000002.1, on the reverse strand, counting down.
TAAAACCACTTTTTCATTGGGCTGCATTGCTGAGCACACCTTATAAATTAAGCCTTCATTGGGCAAGCTTAACGGCTCCCCCCTAAGCTTAGTTAAGTGGACCCACGATTCTTCGAGCTCCTTTGGTGTTAAAGTTATTTTTTTCAAGTTCTTATTAATTTCATTCGCGGTATCTTGAGCACCGTCAAACTCGTTATTATTTTCTAATCCAACGGTATAAAACGTATCGACACTTTTACTCACTTTTGCAATTATTGCGGAATCAAGGCCTCCACTTAACAGCCCTACGTTCCTACAGTCACTTAATTCATGATTATAAATTGACTCTTCGAGTAAGCTTTCAAATTCATCTTGACAAAAACTTTCAGCTTGTCGTTCCCAATTCCAATGCTTTTGTTTTTCACCAAAAGAATTAATTATAGAGCCTGGGGCAACCTCATTAACACCTTCAAAGAATGAAAACCCAGGTAAAGGTCGTCTTATCAGCTCCCATTCTTTCATTGAACTTTCTGATACTTTCGCATTGACCAGTTTAGCCACTGCTGCTGGCTCGGAACCAATTATCACTAAAGAACTACTTTGATAAATGAACAAAGGTTTAATTCCAAAAGCATCTCGCGCCGCTGTCCATTTCCTTTGTATCGAGTCATAAATGACGATAGAGAACATTCCATCGAGCATTTCAAACACTCGATCACCCACCTTTAAATATGCTTCAGCGATGGTTTCAGTATCTGAGTGGGTGTTACAACTTAAATTTAACTGCTTACGTATTTCTTTGTGGTTGTAAATCTCTCCATTAAATAGCAGATAAGTCTTCCCATCTCTCAACAGCATTGGTTGATTCGAGCTTGAGCTTGGCTCAATTATACTAAGTCTGTGATGCCCTAAAAAAACTGCACCATCGTTCATCGAATAACTTTTATGATAATCCGGTCCACGCCAAGAAAAGGACTCAAATGCACTATTAAAAGCTTCAAAGTCGAGTTTACCCTTGATACTAATTCCAAATAAAAAACCACACATACTCAACCTATTTATAATTAATTATTGAGATTCAATGAACTAGATGTTTTACAGCTGACTTGAAATGAATTTAATAGATGACTCTGACAAATATGGATGCATCGGTAAACTCAAGACTTTTGTAGCTACTTCATCTCCAATTGGCAGTTTCGCATTCCTGTCTAGTACTGCCGGTTGCTTATTGAGCGGGATAGGGTAATGAACAGCCGTCGGAATTCCGCTTGCAGTCAATTTAGTCTGCATTTGTTCTCGATTTTCCACCTGAACAGTATACTGTGCCCATGAACTGAAGTTGTATGTCTCTACCATTGGTAGAGCTATAATACTTGCTTGCGGAATCATACTCTCATACAGCTCAGATACTCTTTGCCTTAATTTTATTTCCTCATCAAATATTTCAAGCTTAGGCAAAAGTATTGCAGCTTGTAGTGTGTCAAGCCGGCTATTCACCCCAACCCGAATATGGTGATACCTGCGATCTTGTCCATGCCGAGCAATTTGTCGCATAACTTTTGCGAGTTCTTCATCATTCGTAAAAATAGCACCACCGTCGCCATAGCAACCTAATGGCTTACTCGGGAAAAAGCTAGTACATGCTATTGTGGTTAAATTACATGATTTACGACCTTTATAAGTCGCACCAAAGCTTTGTGCTGCATCTTCGATAACAGGAATTCCATATTTATCTGCAATTTCATTTATTGCATCGTAATCTGCACACTGTCCGTATAAAGATACTGGAATTATCGCCTTTGTGTTTGGCGTAATGGCTGCTTCTAACTTTGTGGGATCTAAATTGTATGTTTTAGGGCATATATCCACATATACGGGCTTAGCGCCTAAAACCGCCACTGTTTCAGCCGTTGCTATATAGGTAAATCCGGGGGTTATAACCTCATCACCTGGGCCAATACCCAGAGCCATTTGGGCTATTTGTAACGCATCGGTTCCATTTGCAACTGTGATGCAATATTTAGCACCCGTGTAATCCGCGAGTTTCTCTTCAAGCTCTGCAACTTCCGGGCCCAGTATATATTGCCCATGTGCTAATACTTTTTGAATACCAGCATCAATCTTGTCTTTAATACGAGCTTGCTGCGCTGCCAAATCAATAAACTGCATTGACAAATTCCTTGTTCTTTTAATCGGTCTTGATTAAGTTATTTCCATCGAGTGTGTACAAGGCCCCTGTGTGTTCACACTTTGCCTCACCACTCCCTTGTACGGGAAGATCTAGCTGTTCACCGAACTCACTCATCCAGCCTATTTGTTTTGCCGGTACACCTACGACTAGTGCATACGCTGGAACATCTTTATTTACTACTGCACCAGCGCCTACAAATGAGTATTCGCCAATGGTAACACCGCACACTATTGTACAATTAGCGCCAAGTGTTGCGCCTCGTTTAACTAAAGTATCCAAATATTGATCTTTACGCTCTATCAAAGAACGAGGGTTGTATACGTTCGTAAAAACCATACTAGGACCACAAAACACGCCTTCTTCTAAATAGACATTGTCGTATACAGAAACGTTATTTTGTATTTTGCAATGATCGCCTATCTCTACTTTGTTACCTACAAACACATTTTGACCGAGTGAAACTCCTTTGCCAATACGAGCACCTCCGCATACATGAACAAAGTGCCAAACTCTGCTGTCGGCACCAATTTGTGCACCTTCATCGACAAATGCCGATTCGTGTTTGTAGTAACTCATATCTTAGGCCTCTATCAACTGCTTTAACATTGAGTGAGCTTCGTTCGCATCAGCACTTGCGGGCTTTTGGCTACGTATCTGTTCAACAGTCTCTATGCAATGACGTGCATCTTCAATGCCGTATCCCCGACCTGCTAATATCTCTTGGTAGCTTATTGTATGGAGGTCTGTGAAACCGCCGCTAAACTCAAGTTCATCACCGTCACAAGTAATAGTACGAAATGTAGTTTGTTTACCTTTAACTGAATCTGGTAAATCGGTCGCATCTATTGATAAAAACCAACGAACTCGTGCCTTTTCATACTCTAAATAGCCACTCGCTTTTAAGTCATCTGCGTAGTGAAGCACGTTGCGCTCGAGGCGACCAAATACAAAGTGCAACATATCGAAGAAGTGAACGCCGATATTAGTTGCCACGCCAAATGACTTACGTGGATCGCCTTTCCAACTCGCGCCATACCACTTACCACGTGATGTTATGTAAGTTAAGTCAACTTCGTGTTTTTCGCCAGAGGTGTTACTCGCCACCTTCTCTTTTAAGTCTAGAATAGCTTGATGGTGACGAAGTTGTAATATGTTGAAAACCCGCTTACCTGTTTCCTTTTCAACTAACGCTAATTCATCTAAGTCGGCAGAAGTTGGTACTAAAGGCTTTTCACAAATAACATCACAACCTAAACGCAGACCCGCTGCAATTTGCGAAGCGTGCATATGATTCGGAGTACAAATAGATACATAATCTAGTTTCGTAGCGTCATCTCTCTTCAGGCGCCAAGCGTAGTCATAAAACTGCTCAAAATTAGTATAAAATTCGCTGTCTGGAGATATACTATCAATGATTCCAACTGAATCATTAATATCATAGGCGACGCTAAGTTTGTTCCCTGTTTCTTGCACAGCTTTCATGTGGCGCGGCGCTATGTAGCCAGCGGCGCCAATCAACGCGAAGTTCTTCATTATGCTTTTACCACTTTTCCATTAAGATGACGGTATTTACCACGTGAATCAATGATCAATTGAGCATTTTCATAAATTAAATCAAAATCAAACTTATCGTGATCCGTCGCTAGGATCACAGCATCGAATGACTTTAAACTATCTGCGGTGAGTTCTACGCTATCGAGCTCGAAACTGTGCTCACGCATTTTAGGGAATGAAGGTACATGCGGATCGCTATACGCAACAATGCCACCTTTCGCTTCTACTAACTCCATAATTTCTACTGATGGCGACTCTCGCATATCGTCGACATTCTTTTTATAGGCGATACCTAGCACTAAAACGTTACTGCCACGCAATGATTTATTCTTATCATTTAAGCCATCCATGAGCTTGTTAACGACGTATTCGGGCATCGCTCTATTAACTTCACCTGAAAGTTCGATAAATCGTGTATGCAGGCCATACTCTCTGGCTTTCCAAGTTAAATAAAATGGATCTATTGGGATACAATGACCACCAAGACCAGGACCAGGATAATATGCTGTAAACCCAAATGGCTTAGTTTTTGCGGCATCGATCACTTCAAAAATATCAATGCCCATGCGGTCAGCTACGACTTTCATTTCATTGACGAGCCCAATATTTACTGCTCGGTGAATATTCTCAAGTAGTTTGGTTAATTCGGCTGCTTTTGTCGAACTAACTGGCACAAGCTGATCTATCGCTTGTTCGTACAATGCCAAACCGGCCTCTAAACAAGCTTCTGTGTGTCCACCGACCACTTTGGGAATTGTTCTAGTATCAAAGTGAAGGTTACCAGGGTCTTCACGTTCAGGTGAATAAACTAAGAATATGTCTCTGCCAACTTTCAAACCATTTTCTTCAAGTCTTGGTAGGAGTTCTTCCTCTGTAGTTCCCGGATAGGTCGTACTCTCTAACGATATTATTTGCCCTTTGCGAACATATGGCTTTAACATATTGGTCGTGCCTGTAACAAAAGACATATCTGGTTCTCTATGCCTATTCAATGGAGTTGGCACACACAAAATCAAAGCATCACATTCACTTATCCGCGAAAAGTCGGTAGTTGCACTTGCTCCTGAGTTAACGATGTCTATTAAACGTGAATCGCTAATATGCTCAATACTACTGTGTCCTTGGTTAAGGTCACTTACTTTTGCTTCATCTATATCAAAACCAATAGTCTGGTAACCACATTCAGCATAACGAAGCCACAACGGCTGTCCTACATAACCTAGGCCTACAATTCCTATTTTGGCATTTTTTAGCTTAAGTGCTTCAATTAATTTTTGTTTCATTAGAACTCTTTCTTGAATTTGTTTTATCTTGAAAACCATAGTGAATTTTAAGTGCTTGTCCGCTACTCACTTTAAGACACTAACTCAAACATAATTTATTATTTAAACTACTGTTTTCTATTCGAAAACAGGTCTTTTGATAAAAGGATAAATACAGCTATCAACCCACCCAACATCGCTCCAATTATACATATAATAGCTCGTGACGGCTTTGCTTTTTGCTCTGCTACCACTGCTGGGTCAATGATCTGGAAAACATATTCAGGGCGAACTTTAGCGAGCATGATTTTTTGAGTTTGGGTTTCAATTAACTGATAAAATATTTGCTGCATATTATTTAACGATGTATTCTCCAATTCATTATAAAGGTATTCCAAGCTACTAGATGCTTCTTGTATATCTCTATCCCTCATGACATCGTTGATTTCTTGCACTAATAGAGTTGAAAGATACTTTGCGAACTCTGGAGATTGGTGCATTACACCTACAGTTACTAGACCTGAAGTTTCATCAATACCCACATCTAATATGTCGTTTCTAAACGTTTTAACGTACTCCCAGCTACTTGGTTTTGCGGCTTTTGGTGGTGATACTTGTCTAATCCAAGTTTTAGTTTCGGGATCGTATAAATTTTCGTCAAACTCGAGTCCTATTTCTGGACTCCATGATTTCACCGCCATAATTTCAGGTAGTATTTCATATTTCTTTACAAGCTTTGTAATGAACGCACGTGACTTTAATATCTCTAAGGCTATCGTTGTCCTGTCAACACCTGACGCTCCAAGGTTTATACCTGCGAGACTAGCAAGTCCACCAAATTGACTAGATATATTAGCTAGCCCTCCGCCTTTCGATTCCTCCGAAGGTGCAACAATAGTTTCCGACCTATAAATATTTGGTAAACTCAATGAATAAAACACCGAGCTTAAACCGAACACAAAAGTTATAGCTATTATTAGCCATTTCCCGTTCCATAGCACTGTAACGAGCTCTCGAATATCCAGTTCATCATTAACAATAGATTTAGTTTTCTCTTCAGCTTCCATAGTTCAAACTCATTTGGGTTAAATTGCAGCTAATGCGGCTACGGCAACGCCTAACTGATAAAGAATCTGTGTTGCTTGTGTCCAAACAGTCAAGTTGTCAACGTATTGAGTATCTAACGGTACTACAATAGTATCGCCTGGCTCCAAGCGCTTCGGTTGACCCAAATTAAACCAGCCCCCCGATTCAAGCATTTCAATGCTGCCATTAGACTTCACAATAAAGATTCTATCTTCATCGGCTTTTTTACGAACCCCACCGGCACGTTTTATGTAATCTTGCGCACTTAAACTTCCGTCGTACAAATATGAACTCGCCATTTGCACTTCACCGATAATATTAATGGTATTGCGTTGGCCTGGAACCACCAACTGGTCTCCGTCTTTCAGTTCTACGTCGCTTTGCAATGCACCAGCAACAACTTGAGGTAAGTCTAGAATTAACCGGCCTACAGGCTCAACGTTCATTAAGTCTTTTAAAAGTTGACGCGTCTCTTCATAACTGCGAGTAGTATTTTCAGAGCCTGTAATCGCATTTGTCGCGATATCTTGCTGAAGTTGCTGAGCGAGTACGCGCATACGTTCGCGCTCCAACTCTTTTAGCTCTTCACGTGTGAAAATAGCGCCCTGCGGAAATGCGTAGTCAGTAAATCCACCTGCTCGCTCGATTAATGCGGATAAAGTTTCGCCGCGGCGTACCGTATAGGTGCCAGGGAATCGCACTTCCCCTTTAAGCGTAACCTCTACAGTATTCTGCCATTCCGGTACATTAAACACGTGGAGGCTATCGCGCCCTTGTAGTTTTACTTGCCCGTCTGCTTTCAAAGAGTCACGCAAATTAAGTGAAATATAATCGGTGCGTGCAACTCCATCCGCAATGTCCGTTCTAGTAATTTCTGCTCGGGCCAGATAAGCCGACTCATTAAAGCCACCCGCCGCAGCAATTAGATCTTTTTCGGTTGCATCTTTTGCGAGCGGATAAATTCCTGGGTAGCGAACCGCGCCAGTAATACTGACCACAGGAATTTCTTCCTCGTAGCTGAATTGGTTACGGACTTTTGCTAAAATCGGCTCAAGAAGACTTTTTCGCGAATATTGCGAATACTCTGTTATTTTGCCTTTATTCGACTCGTCTTTACGTGCAAACAAACCTTGCAATTGGTCCGTAACATCACGAGCAACTTTCTCGCTATCTTTACTTTCAGCGATATCTACAAGGTCTTTAAAATACTTTTTACGGTATTCTTTTAGTAGCTCTGCACGCTCACGTTGGTCTTTTTCTGATTCACTCAGAATCCACTCATTTAGCTGGCGCTTTTCATCTTCGGCGTTCTCATATCGTGAGAAAATAACAATTTGGTCTTTACGTTTAAGCTCTAAATTAGCTGTTGGATCACCAGCAATTGCAGCGGCTACATCAAATTGATAAATATCAACATCACGACGTACATTTTTCTCTCTAACAACTAATCCATAACCTAGATCAGAAGTCGATAGTAAGCTTTTCGAAACGCCAGTTAAAATATCTCCGATACGAATTCCTTCACGCCATTCGTAGTGTCCAGGACGCGCTACTGCGCCGACGAGCATGATGCTTTGATTAATTTCATTAGTAACAGGTGACACTTCTACGCGGTCGCCATTTTCTACTTTCACTTGCTCTGCATCCGCAAGTTTCACGGTCTGAATGAAACGCTTTCCGTTTTTAATTCGTTCGATGCGAAGACTATCGTGGTATGCACTCGGGTTTACACCGCCGGCTAGCTCCAGAACACTGGCCAAGCTTTGCTCTTTTTTGAGTTCATAAATAGCTGGTCTCAGCACTTCGCCGTGCACTCTCACCATGTCACCACGTGCTGGTATAAAAACAATGTCACCAGCTTGTAACAATCGATCGTTAGAAGCATCGCCATAAATAAGGAAGTCGTACAAATCGACCGTTGTAATTGTTTTTCCGCTACGTTTGAGCTGTATATTTCTAAGCGAAGCGATATCTGATACGCCACCGCTAGTAATTAACGCTTGTACGATAGTCGTCAGCGCACTTACCGTATAAGAGCCTGGTTGATAGGCTTCCCCCATGATATATACTTGAATGCTCCGCAGCTCACCCATCGAAACGGCGGCTTGCATTCCAATCATGCGGTTCTTAACTTCACTTTTTATTAGCTCTTGTACATCTTCAAAGGATAAGCCAGTAACCAGCAATGGTCCTAAGTCGGGTAATACGATGCGGCCCTGACGATCGACCACTAATTCATGACTACGGCTTTCTTTTCCATAGAGCTGAACGTTTAGCGTATCGCCAACGCCAAGCTTATAATTTGAGGGAACAGGCGCATGGCTTACAGGTGCAAACGTCGTAGGTTGTCCTGCGAACAATTGGTAGCCGAAAGGTTTTAAACTTTTGTCAGAATTAGCAAATTGTTTTTCAATTTGCTCAGGTGACATGTTTTGTGAACTCACGGCTTCATTGACGTTTCTAGGAACAATAGAGTCCACTTGCTTTGTGGCCGACTGTTGAGTCGCATTGTTACCACCACTAAGCATATTCAGATCAAAACCGTACTGTCGAGCAAGCATCTCCTGCTGAGCTCGTGGAAGCTTTTTAAACTGCTCTATTTGCGCCGGAGTTACACTTGTTTGCGCTAACACTGTATGTGTGACACTTGCCAGCAATATTATACTTAGTAGTTTAATGATAATGCCTCGCATTACCTGCTCCTTTATATTTTTACGGTTTAGTTACTACAAACTTATAATCGTTGAGTTAGTGCATTAGTACTACTGTCGAAGCTGCTTGATGCCCGCCCTTCTAAGACATCTAGTATTTGAGCCGCACTTTGTTTTCCCTGCTCAACGCCGGGTTGATCAAAACTATTAATTTCCCAAATTACGCCTTGGGTGAATACCTTGTGTTCGTAAGCTGCAATAATTGCACCGAAGCTTTGCGGCGTTAATTCATCCACAAAAAGCAAGTTGGTAGGGTGACTTCCATTGCAAGCTGAACATGCATTTGCAGGGTTTTGTACCCCTTCCCACATCAAAGCTCGATGGGCTAAACAGTTACTAACAGCTAAGCGTTGCTGTGCTTGAAGCGATGACTCTACATTCTGTTCAAAGCCTATCGCTTTGCGCTTCAACACCATAATAAAGTCTGCGGTAAACTGATCCCAGCCTTGGTGCAAATGTTGAAAAAACGCATGCTGACCATTTGGCCCAAACCCGCCCCAAATAATGGGGCCCGTTGGATATTCAATTTTCTTGCCCAAATGATTGCACTGTTTCCCATTACTTTCCATATCTAATTGCTGCATGTAACTTGGTAAATAACGAAGCCGACCATCATAAGGCAGAATCGCCAAGTTGTTTATTCCTCGTTCTTCTCGGTTAAAAACGCCAATCAACGCCATGAGTAATGGAATATTTTCACTAAGGGGAGCATTTGCGAAGTGCTGATCCATGGCGTTCGCGCCTTCAAGCAATTTGCCGAATTGGTTAACACCTATGGTTAAAGCAATAGGCAAGCCAATGGCCGACCACATACTAAAGCGGCCGCCAACAGAATCTGCAAAACTTAGCTGTTGAGCGGCAGGAATGCCGAAGTCATTCATGGCAACGTTATTCGCGCTTACGCCTATTACGTGATGCTTCAACCATTGAGCATCAGTCATGCTTGATTGCACCCATGCTTTAACCGTAGCTACGTTAGCTAATGTATCAATGGTACTAAAGCTTTTACTTGCAATGATAAACAGCGTGGTTTCAGGGTCAATGATAGGTAAAACAGCATATAGCTGGCCTCCATCCATCGAACTGACAAAGTGGGTGTTAAGCTCATGCATACTTGCATCGTCTGCAAACTCTTTTAATGCAAAGCTCGTCATCATTGGTCCTAAATCGCTACCACCCACGCCAATGTTTACTACATCAGCTATTGCTTTGCCGGTAGCTCCAAGCCAACGCCCACTTCTTAACTTTCTAACGATGTCATTAAATCTATTTTTGCCGTTGTTAGCCTTGACGACATTGTGCAGGCTACGATTTAAAACATGAGTAACCTTACGCCCCTCTGTTTTATTCTTAAATTGCCCACTAATTAACTGCTGCCTTAACTTTGAAAAGTTGGCAGGCAGTCGCTTCTCCGCATACGTGGTAATTTCCTCAATGGGAAGTCCTTGATAGCTAAAATCATAATTAAGATACTCCGTTTCGACACTCAAAGTGTCAGGAATCTGATTCATTGCCATAATTGACTATTCCCTTATCTAGTATTTGAGCTAACCAGCGTGATCAATCAGTATAATACGGCGAGCGTTTATCCGTCGCGCTATACAGTGAGAATGAACGACCAAGCATTTGTCCGCCATCACGGGTTAGCGGTACCCAGCCAATTGAACCTCGGCCACGGCTATGCTGCAACTGCAAAATGTCGAACGGAATGCTTATATAAAAGCCTTTATTAAAGCTACCTTCGCCAAAGTCTTCTGCCGACACATTGGTTTTTGCGGCAAATGCGCCGACAATAATACCGCTATCAAACTTATGCTCAAAGTTCACTTGCACGCCTTTGTCACCTGCAAGGAAGCGGCCGGCGGCAACACGAATAAAACTATTTTCAAAAAACGATGGTTGCCAATAACCAGTCAAATGACCAGTAACCACATCGTAATTTCGGAAACTAAAGTGGTCATCCCAATCGCGCTGTTTGGCGTAGTTTACGTCGAGACCCAGGGCCCAGTTGCTATCCAGCTCGCGGTACAGCACTTCTGCACCAGCTCCGCCAAACATGGTTTCAAAATAACCTGCATAGCCTGCCACAAACCAATCTTTACCAAGCTGCTCATAATGAGCGACTTGCAAGTTTCTTAAAAACACATCAGTGCCTGTTACATACTCTCGCACGTGGGTACGCACTCGAGGTAAAGGCCCGCTTTCAGTTCCCGATGTATAATTAAACTTATCGTAGTTATCTGCAATGCGTAAACCCACAGTACCATACACAATGGTGTTAGGGCTCAAGGCATAGCCCGCACGAGCGTCTAACCCGAGCTGATACATATAGAACGACTCAGGACCACCAAAGCTCTGCTGCAAGTATGGCTTGACCATCAACGTAGGTTTTTTAGCAAACTCAAACTCACTGTGATACAAAACTTCGTCTGCCGTTGCTGGTGTTGCAGCTTCGCTGCGGCTATAGCTGTGCTGCGTGGTCGCGTTAATGTTATTTCGTGCCACTGCATCTTTAAACACTATTGCATCAATGCTGGTTCGTCCAAACTGCTTACTGCCTTGGCTATCAACAAAGTGATAATGCTCAATGCCTGCCGGTAATTCATTGGCTAAAATGCGCCCCATCTTTTCGATGGAAATTTCTTGTTGGCGATAGCGCACTTGGCTACCGTAGATAGTGAGCTCAGTACCATCTTCGCTTAAAACAAGATCTTGAGCACTAATCCCTGCTTCGTTATATAAAGCGCTGCGTAGGTCTGCTATTACTTCGTCATCGCGGAGTTCATCAACCGAATTCAGTGCTGGCGGCTGTGGTGCGCGCTTTGGCGTATCTCGCTTCGGCTGAATGGTATTACTGAAGTTGGTTCTAAAGGTAATACCAAACATAAAGGTATTTCCGCGCTCGTAGCTCGTTTTTAAACTAAGCGCGTTGCTTAACTTATACTCTACGCCTAAGTTCCAGCGCGAGTCTTGCGGTATTGGTACGCGCGCTGGCTCATTCTGATAATTATTACTATCGTATTCTAACTTAACGGTCAGTGGGTCCCATGGAGTTTGGTATTCCACTCCACCAAACCATGCCGAATCACCTCTAAACCATTTGTCAGTTTCAAATACGCCGCCTTTTCCTGTTGTTCCTGACGGGCGCGTACAAAAACTGTTGGCTATTTCACAAAACGGGTTCTTAACATTCCCATTTTTGCCTAAATATCCCCAGCCCACACCAGCGGTAAAATCAAAATTGCCAAATCTTTTACTTGCAGCGATATACTCGCCGGCAAACAATCCAGTACCCGCAAGGTCTCGAATTCCGACACTGGTTTCAGGTAACCACCTTGATTCTTTGAAAAGACGGAATTTGAGGTCAACACCTCTATCTTTATAGGTCTGATTTCCCGAAAACTCTTCAAAAGGGCTGTATCTGCGAGTGCGGATATCGTTATAACGTATTGTGGTTTCCAACCATGGGAAAAGCTGCAGGTTTAATCCCCAACGTCTATATTCGTCTTCGTCAGCATAAGTAAAGCTAAACTCACCCTGTTTCGCGTGGCGCCCGGTAGGCATTTGTAACAGTCCGACACCGCCAAAATTACTGATAGTAGGTGCTAAATTTTGCTTAGCTTCGCCTAACCACAAGTGCGGAGGCTCTTTTTTGTCAGCAACTAAATTTCCTACCGTCGTAAAGTGACTACCATGTTGCTTAAGTTGAGGTATCAAAGGATTCCAAAACTGCGCAAGCTCAATCAGTTGTTCGTTAATATGTTTAAACTTGCTCGGTAGTACGCTTTCATCAAACAGCACCACCACTTTGGCGCCTGCTGAAAACTTTTGGCTGGTAGCGTTGTAAGGGGCAATTCCTAATTTCTCGATATGCCCTGCTACCGTTATTTGTACCAGCTCATCTTGGTTGGCAAAACGTTCAAAACGTTCTGGTAATTTTTCCACAACGCTGGTTTCGCGTGCAGTAAAATGCGGATGGTACTTCATGGTGAAAGGTACCCACACAGCACCTACTAACTGCAAGTGTGGCACTTGATGTTCTGCGATGGTTGGCAATAACAATTGATAGCGAGCCGGCTGCTCCACACTGCCCTCAGGCAAAACCGGGTTGGCATTGAGGTTAAAGCGAGCTTCATCGAAGTGACTGGTTAAGGCGCTTTTTTTATTGATATCCACTTCGGCGGTGATATTTTTTGGGCCTTGTTCAACATGCCCGCGGCCGATAGGCTCGGCGCCTACTAATGGCCAGGTTGCAACTTGTGCCGCAACGCGAGAAACCATTTGCGCGGCACTGCGGTTGCCTTTAGATTTAAAGTGATTTTGTAAAGCATAAAGGTCACGTACTAATTGCCGTTGTTGCTCGGTGATTTTTGCATGCTTGTCCGCACTAACTAAGCGCACACCAGGCCAATAAATGCTATCGAGATCGACGCCTTGGTTTTGTGCTTCTTGATAAACCTGAGTTAAGCGCGGCGCACCAGCAAACTGAATCTCAGGTTGTTGTTGTGGGCCTTGAATTTTTACGGCAACGGTTGCCTGCTGTGCATGAGCTGTAGAAAACATGCCGATAAAAGCAAGCGCAGCCAATCCTGTGCGCGCAAAACTCGTCAAACTACTGGACATGAGTGTTTCCTATATATGCTTTAACTTCTTCAATAGTTACTTCGTTAACTTGCGGGGAAATAAACTGTGTGGATTTCACCACTCGGCCTGTGCTGTTTTCGAGCCAGAATTCGTTGGTGAACTCATGAGGTTCTGCATCGTCGAACACTTGGAGGCTTTCTTCAATATGGGTCACAGTAACTTGGCTACCATTAGGTAATGAGAGGTTTTGCGTGTTGCCGACTCGAAATTCGCTGAGCACTTTAAAAGCTTGATCATGCAAGCTATCTACCGTGGCACTACTCACCCAAATTTGGCGTTCCCAGCGGGTCGCACATTGTTCTGTTTGTTTGATGTTTTTTACCAAGCACGCTAGCGGGTCTTGCGCTAGGTGACTCGTATGAGCGACGGCGCCACTCATATTAACGCTACCGACCATACGTCCGTAGCGGGTTATGATAATTTCGTCGCCACCGGTACGCCACTTTAAGGTGCCCTTATCATCAAAGGCCAGCGCCATTAAAGCACGGGGCTGTCCGGTAAACTGAATATATTGGGCGGCGTATGGAAATACTTCGATTTCACTCTGACTGAGCGTCACGTCTTTGGCATCGGAGGCGGCAAATTTGACGAATTCGGCGTAATTGCTAAGGCGCGCACTGCAGCCTGCCAAACTGGTTAGCACCGTAAGCATCACCGCCAACGATAAAATCTGAAGAGAATTCGGCAACTTGTGAATCATACTGCTTTTAGTCCATACCACACCATGAAAAATGAAAAGCCGCAAGCTTGCGCTCGCGGCTTTAATACAACTTCTAAACGGTTAGGAATTAACCACCAGTAGAAGTTGTAGTACTTGTGCCATTACCTGGAGGTGGTGGTGGCGGATTAGTTTTGTCTACAACTTCTTCTGCTTCGTCGTCATCATCAGTAACAACAACGATTAAAGCAGCAGCTGCAACACCAGTAGCAACCATAGCACCAGTGCTCATGGCAAAGCCAGAACCTGAAGCTTCAGTACCACCAGCGTTTTGCGCAATTGCAGCAGGCGTTAACGCCAAGCCCAATGCAGCAAACAATGCTGTTAGTAATTTCATGATAATACCTCGTATCCATTCTAAAGATTGGCCAATCGGCATGCTTCACTGCACGCGATCACTGTCAAATGTAGCAATATGTAGCTAAGGTGTAAAGGAAAATTTAAACCTAATTAAACACCTAGCCATACTGCATAACTCAACATCGCCACTGCCATTCCAACGAAAATTATCACTAATGGCAAGATAAATTTTGCCCATTGTGTCCAACTAACTTGAGCCGTTGCTAAGTAAGCCAGCAAGGTACCTGAGGTTGGCGTAATCATGTTGGTAATACCGTTACCAAACAAGAATGCCAGCACTGTCGTTTGCGGCCCCACACCTGCCAATTGACCTAATGGGCCAAGAATTGGCATGCTCACTGCAGCCTGACCTGAGGTTGATGGAATCAGCACATCTAACAGTAGTTGTGAAAACAACATGCCTTGCGCAGCTAACCATGAATTATTTTCACCAACCAGCTGGGTTAAGCCATAAATAACCGTATCTAATACTTTACCTTGCTGCAGGGTCACTGCGATGGCAAATGCGACACCGATTAATACACTCGCTAGCAGGATTTTTCGCATTCCTGCAACGAATGCATCCGCTGCCGCATTTGCACCAAGACCGCTAATAATAGTGAGCAATACGCTCAAGCCAATATAAAAAGCACTAAGTTCTTGACGGCCCCATTGCCAGGCATTCGAGGCATAAACTAAAAAGCCGATACCCGATAACAAGGTTACCCACATCAATGTGTGGCGATTGCTGAGTTTGGCGCTGTCGAATTCGATTACGGCGTCACGGTCAAAGCCATGGCGACGAATCACCCACATCATGAAGCCAATACCTACTAAGGTATAAAGCGTGAAAAAAGCTAAACGTAAGCCCGCCCCACTAAATACCGGCACGCCAACCAATGGCTGAGCAATGGTTAATGGCAACGGGTTCGTCACTGAGCTTAAATAACCCGCTTTCACGGCTACGGTAACAATACCCAATCCAATAATAGGGCTGAGTTTGAGCCGCTGCGCCATCGCTACCATGAGTGGAATGATGAGTAGGTATTCTGAAGCTAAACCTAAGAAGGTACTGCCGGCGGCAAATACCACCATTAAGCTCGGTACCAGCACATATACATTGCCTTTGACCACGCTTAACAAGCGTTCTAGGCCAGCATCGATGGCGCCAGCGGTTTGTAAAATTCCAAACATACCGCCAATAATAAGCACCATAAAGATTAAGCCGGCACCACGTTCGAGGCCTTCCGGCAACGACATGGCTAACTCAACCAGTGATACCGGGTTTGCTTCAGCGGCGTCGGCACTGGGCATGCGCAATAAGTTCGCTGGTGAGCGATCTTTATCAAGCTCTTGATAACTGCCTGGTATAACTAAACGACCGTCGCGCTGGTACTCACCTGAATCAATGAAATAGGTCAGTGCACCCGCCAACAATAATATGCCTAGCAATACGACGAGGGGGTTGCGCGTTCTGCGTTCACTCATTGCAATTGGTCCTTAACGTATGCGGCAATAGCACCACTGATATCGGTCAGATCTTGCTGTAATGCTGAAAATTTATGGCTGCGGGTGAAAGCTTGCTCGTTCATATACAAGCCGCGGTTCAGTTCAATTTGTATGCTGTGACGGTTTTCAGCTGGGTTGCCGTAGTGGCTCACCAAGTAGCCGCCTTGATACGGGTCGTTCAATGCCACGCGGTAGCCGCGCTTATCAAACTCTTCGGCAACCATCGAAGTAAACTTAGGATCCGCACTTTTGCCCATGCAGTCGCCCAGCACCACATCGGGGCGCGCTAAGCCAGCATCGATATTCATGGCATTGCCACGGGATTTCATCGAATGACAATCCACATGCCAAACGCCACCAAAACGCTGGTGCATGGCATCAAGTTCGGCTTTCACACATTGGTGATAAGGGCCGTAGTAGTGCTCAATACGATGCTGTACTTCAGCCACACTTAGCGGTTGATTATACATAGGCACATTGGGTAATGCATAGCGACGAATCAAGCCCATGCCACGGTTACTATATTTTGTCGGCGCTGAACCACCCGGCCATGGCTCGGCCAATAATTCAGGATCGATGTCCGTTGGCCCGCGATTCGGGTCAATATACATGCGTGAAAACTGTGCCGCAATTAAACTTCCCCCGTGCTCTGGCACTGCTTGCCAAAGCTCATCCACAAATGCATCCCAACCGGTTTTCAGTTGTTCAGAGGTGGCATTAACCGCCACCTCTGCAGCATCCACCGATGGTTTGGTGGTAGGAAAGTTGCTACTGCTGTGCGGCGAATCAAATACCAAAGGTATCGCGGCCGAAGCTGATTCGGCACGCGTTACTTTGTACGACTTATTGACTTCGTTCACACTTAACTCCTTAGAAGCTGTAGCTAACTTGCGTGTAGAAGAAGCGACCAACTGGATTGTACGTGTTGATATCGAAGTTGATATTGGCGTTGGTTAAGCTCACTGGTGGTTGCTTGTTGGTTAGGTTATTCACACCAACTTTCCACTGCACGCCGCTATCAAACTCATAGGTTGCAGCAATGTTGTGCAGCAATACGGTACCGATGTTGCGATCTTCACCTTTGTAGGTTTCGGTCGAGTTACCGATATGTACCCAGCTGTAGCTTGCCTGCCATTCGTTTTGGCTCCACTTCGCTTGGAAGCCGCTGCGCCATTTCGGGAAGGCTTGGCGTGAACGAGCGACACCAGTTAAGTCTTCAGTAATGGTGCTACCGTCAGCTAAGGTTGAGCTTTCTTCGTACTTCTGCAGGTTGGAAATGTTTAAGTTCAAATTCCAACGACCGTGGTCGGTTTCAAAGCGATAACCAGTCACAAAGTCGTAGCCTGCTACTTCAGTGCTGTTTAAGTTCACTGGGCCATCAACGATGTCCAAGATCTCACCTGAAGCTGAACGAGTGATAACGCCACAGTTACGACCGGTGGTGGCACAAAGGTTAACTAAGTTTTGTGCGCCAAAGGTGCTAATGGTGTCGTCAACTTTGATGTTGTAATGGTCAAGTGACACGAATAAACCAGGAATCGCTTCCGGAGTAATCACAATACCGAAGTTCAGGTTGTCTGAAGTTTCTGGTTGTAATTGACGGTTACCACCAACAGTTGCTGGTTCTTGGGTATCGTCTTGCACGTAGGTGTTAGGTACGCCAGCACAACCTGGTAAGCCTGCACCGCCGCCTGAGCATGGGTCAATGACTGGTACGAAAGTCGCACGTTGACCTTCAAATAACTCCAGTACAGATGGTGCACGGAAGCCTTCAGCCCAGTTAGTACGGAACATTACGGTATCGTTCGGGCGGTAAACAAAACCTACTTTGCTATTCACAGTACTACCGAAAGTTGAGTAGTCTGAGAAGCGTGACGCTAAGGTCATTTCTAAGGTTTCAGTTAACGGCGCGTTGAACTCCACGTAGGCTTCGTACAAGTCATATTCACCGTCAGTACCTACACGAGGTGCTGAGCTGGTAGCACGGTAAGTGTTTACTCGTGGGTCTGCACTTGCATAAGCGTCTGGCGTGTCTAAGCCTTCTTCTTTACGGTATTCAAGACCGGTCGCCACCATCAACTCACCTGCTGGTAACTCAAGTACCGGACCAGTGAAGTTCACTCGCGCGTGGGCTTGACGTGATTCGTTGGTATCCACACCGGTGAAGCGAATGTAATCAATCATGTCAGCGGTTAGCGGATTGAACATGTTGACTGGCGTACAGCCGGCAGTTAAGTCGCTAATATCACCGCTGATGCCGGTCGCATCACAAGCGCGTAAGCCTAGTGCTAAGCGATCGAGGTCGATTTGATTGTTGGCAACGAACTCTGCTTTGTTGCTAGCAATGCTGGCGAAAGCATCCCAGTTCCAAGTGGCACCTAAGTAACCTTCAAAGCCAATGCCTAAACGCATGGTATCAACGTCTTGCGCGTTGCGGCGCTGACCAACATCGCCAAAGAAGTTGTTGATACGGAAGTCGCTGCCGCTGAACTCAACGCCAAATGGGTTCACACTTGGGTCGTTAGCGATAGTGAAGCCACGGCTACCACGTACCACGGCTGGTGCGAACGAGAACAGTTGGTCTGATTTACGGTTGTTGTATAAAGCTTCAATGCGCATGGTCACGTCATCGAATGGCTGTACCCACTGTGCGTATAACGCGGTACGCTTCGACGGCCCTACCACATAGTTGTTACCCCAACGGTTGAACTCGTCGTTGCTGTCAGCAGCACGCCAATTGTTCGGATCGCTACCGTCAACACCAGGGTTGCGGGTCATACCGGTTTGCGCATCGTAATATGGGTTGCCAATCAGGCTGTCTTCTAAGAACACGCCTTGCGGGGTACCGGCGCTTAAACCGTTTAATGGTACTGCGGTTAGTGAACGGTCTTGGGTATAAACAGGTTTTTGATCGTTAACACTGAACGCCACCATGAAGTTGGCTGCACCGATATCGGTACCATGAAGCAAATCAAAATTGGTACTTTGACGGTCGCCGTAGCTCGTTTGACCATAATAGGCTTTAACTTTAGTACCGATGTAATCTTTATA
Source organism: Pseudidiomarina sp. (assembly GCA_048269045.1). Lineage (GTDB taxonomy): Bacteria > Pseudomonadota > Gammaproteobacteria > Enterobacterales > Alteromonadaceae > Pseudidiomarina. The sequence goes on along the minus strand of JBLWUG010000002.1, from coordinate 53,159 downwards.
GGTGTGAATGTTCATCACGCCAGCAATGGCATCTGCACCGTAAATTGCGGTCGCGCCATCTTGTAATAGTTCCACGTGGCTAACAATGGCCGCAGGAATGGTATTCAAGTCAACGAAGTCACGGAAACCACGAGTACCCGCGCCATTTACCCAACGGTTACCGTTGACTAAGATCAGGCTGCGGTTGTTACCGAGGTTACGCAAGTTCAAGCTGCTTGAACCATGGCTGGTACCGGCACTACCGTTACCGTTTAAGCTAGCACCTACTGAAGGCATTTCTTGTAAGACTTCACCAAGGCTTAACGCGCCACGTGCTTCGATGTCTTCTTTATTGAGTACTTGTACTGGTGCGGCAGATTCCTCTTTGCGCACAATACGAGAGCCGGTTACGGTGATACGTTCTTCGGCTTTAACTTGATCAGCTGTTTCTGTACTTGATTGCTGGGCATACGCGCTTGAGGTAAAACCTAAGGCGATGGCAATACTACTAGCGAGCATACTTTTCATAAAAATAGAGTTATTCATGTTTGCGTCTCCGCTGCTTGTTATATAGCTGTTATTTTTTAACGAGCCGAGGCTATCAAAGGCGCAGATGCATATGCAATATTATACCATTTGAGTATTCAGCAATTACAAAATGTAATACACTAGCTAAAATTTAACGTTTTTCGGTGAAATTATGAGCAAGAAAATTAGCCTTCGAGCACTCCAGGCTTTTCACGCACAAATGGAAACAGGCTCAACCAAAGCAGCGGCAAAACGCCTCGGTTTATCCCAACCTGCCATCAGCCGAATGCTCGCAACCTTTGAAGAATACGTGGGTTTCGAACTTTTCCACCGCGAGCATGGCAGGCTCATCGCCAGCAATGAAGCTGTCGTATTATACAACGAAGCCGAAGTAACCATGGGTAGTTTGGACCGATTAATTCGCTTAGCCTCGAATTTGAAAGGAACTAACATCGGTAGCTTAAAAATGGTCGCACCGGCAAGTTTTCTTGCCGGTCCGCTCGCCGATGTGGTTGCTGATTTCATGAAAAACCACCCCAACGTACAAATTCACATGGATTCTCGAAGCCCAGACTCGGCTCGTGAACTGGTGGCGCACCGCGCGTTTGACTGCGGTTTTATTCAGTTACCTGAGCATCACGCTGGCCTCATTACCACCCCATTATTTAAGGCTGCGCTCTGTTGTGCCATCCCTAATGGCCACCCATTATTGGAACAAACCGAAGTAACCGCGGATGATTTACGTGACGAGCCGTTAATTGTATTAGGTAAGGGGCGTTTCTCGCGTAGCCTCATCGAACAACGCTTTCGTGAGAGTCAATCGACCATGCGCATTAAGATAGATACGCACACGGTAGCAACGGCTTGTGCTTTTGTTCAGCGTGGCTTAGGAATTGCTTTAGTGAATGAGGTGTTGGCGCAGCAGTTTGTGGGCGAGCGGATGCAACTACGACCTTTTGCGCCTGAGATTGCGGTTGAATATGGATTTATAACCTCGAAACACGCACCGATGGCACGTGTTACCGAGGCTTTCTTTACCCATTGTAAAAACGCGAAATGGGGTTGATTAGGGCTTTTCGTTAATCATGTGCACATCCATTTGTGGATATGGAATGCCAATGCCTGCTTTATCCAGTGCTATTTTGATTTCCCGCATCAAGTCCCAGTACACCGGCCAATAGTCAGTGCTGTTGACCCACGGACGCACAATGAAATCCACGGAAGAACTATTCAAGGCATGTACTTGCACGTTCCAAGCCGGATCTTTTAATAAACGAGCTTCGGCTTTGAGCACCCCTTCGAGTACTTCTTTGGTCTGGTGCAAGTCGGCATCGTATGAAACACCGATCAGCAAATCAACGCGACGGGTGTCTTTGCGGCTGTAGTTGGTAATTGGCGAGCCAGTAATTTGTGCGTTGGGTACAAACACCACTTTATTATCTGGTGACGTTAAAATAGTTTGGAAGATATTCACTTCCTGTACCGTTCCCGCTACACCGCCAGCTTCAACGTATTCACCCGCTTTGAATGGGCGGAACATAATAATCAACACGCCCGAAGCAATATTCGATAGCGAGCCTTGCAGGGATAAACCAATGGCTAAACCAGCCGCACCTAAAATTGCTATAAAGGAAGTGGTTTCCACGCCCACTTGCGATAACGCCATTAGTAACGCGGCAATGAAGATAACCGATTTAACCACCGCACCTAAGAAGCTAATCACTGCGCCGTCAGTGCCACGACGTTGCATGCCTTTGCCCATGAGGCCTGCTGCTGAGTTCGCGACTATTTTACCGACAATTAAGATAACAATGGCGACGACAAGCTTTACTCCATAGCCGATGAGTAAGTCTTGGTTTTCGCTGATCCAATTTAATATTTGATCCATACAATATTCCTCGTTGGTTGACTCTGTGTTACCAGACGAAGTGATAGCGTCCTTCGCGGTCTGGTTTCCCCATGAATACCAGCATATCGACCACTGGCCGTGGCGTTTGCACGTTAGGCTGAATACTTCCGCGTACATTGAGCTGAGGCTGCGCCCGCACGCCATTCACTGCAGCAAAAACCTCAAGCCCGAGATGATTGTTCTTATCGAGCGCAAGTTCAATGCCATGGTTGCTGTTGCAATGCAGACGCGTTTGAAAGTCTCCTAACGCGTGCCATTGCTGATTTAAGCGTAGCTCAACATTACGGGTAGTAAAATCGCTGTCTAGGCTATCGCAAAACTTACCGCTTTTAAAATCAGAAACTTGATAATCTTTAAGCTGCAAATCCCAATTGCCGGCGAGGGTAAAAGGCACGGGCAATTGCCATTGTTTAATCACTGGCTGCAAGGCGCCAGCTAAAGTACCGTTAAGCTTTGCGTGATCTCGGCTGGCGGTCAGCCACAACTGGCCGTGTAAATAGTTGCTGGTAGGAATGTCGATGGCGATCTGCGCTTCGCCCCACAACAGAGGTAGCGCTTGTAGCTGCCAGGTTACTTGCTGCAATTGCACCACGCCACCGTTAGGTAGCTCAACCACTACATCAGTTTGCCCATTCCAAATGGTGCCGCTGGTGTTCTCCGCTTGCAGCTCACTGTAACCAATTAAACTTGCCGGTGCCGTGGCCACTAACACCACCAATAAAATCGGCACTAACCATAACCATCGTAACCACTTCATTAAGAACTCGCTCCATCCCGTACTTGTAATCGACGTACCCGCACAAAGCCTGGCGTATCTAACTCGGTCGCGTCGATATGTTCGATTTGTAATCCCGCATCACTTTGCAGCTGCTGAATAAACCGCAACAAGCGATTAAATTCCACGCCATCAATGACCACCAGTAAGCCTGCAGACTGAGGTTGCATACGGGCGATTTCAACCTTATTCGCGCTCGCTAACTTGGTTACGCGCTCAGTGATAGAGCCACGCATGCTCGCGTTGCTACTGGTAGCGCCTTGTTTATTTGCTGCTAAATAACGCCCAGTATTTTCGCGTACCCAGGTTAATAACTCTTGCTGTGCGTCTACTTGTAGCTGACGCGACTCGATGCCGTCACTAAGTGGCTTCCATAATAAGTAATACAGAATAGTGATTAGCACTAAAACAGCGGCGAGCCCCACCAGCACTTGCTCGCGTTTATTCATTTGCTGCAGTTTTGCATCCAGCGTCGGAAATTTTTGTATCCAGTTTTGCATGGTTAGTATCCTTTTAGCCGCTGTGCTTCACAGTGAGGCTACCTTGAATGGCGCCCGCTTGATTACTTGTGGGCCCTTGCTCAACTTGAATGGCACCGCCGCTATTCGCAACTTTGCGAAAGTTTTCCAAGCTCGCAAAGCTCGTGGCGTTCACTTGCAAGCGCAAGGTATTACTGTCGTAACGCAACAGTTGCAAACGTACATCGGGCTGGGCTTTAAAGGCTGGCTCAAGCGCTTGTAATAAGTGTAATGGCGAAGTGCTTACAGCGGACGTGCCAACTGAACTTAAATGACGATTCAATTGACTACGCACATTCACAATCCGTTGCTCATTCGGAAACACTTCGCGATAGGTATTTTCAATGGCTGCGCGTAATTGTTCAGATTCTTGCCCCAACGCCACGTAGTCAATCACTTTGCTGCTATACCCCAGCAGCAGCGCCACCGTGGCTGCTAGCGCGGGCCACTTCCACTTAAAGCTCGATGCTTCAGTACGGCGCTGTTTTCGCTGCGGGCGATACTGTTGTTGGCGCAGGTTGATCATGGGCGGCTGATTACGATCGTTAAGGCTCAGCGCAGCTATGGTAAAAGGCACTTCAATGTCTAAATCTTCAACCCGCCGTAACACCAGTTCAGGCTGTTCATTTTGCAGCATGGCCAACACTTGCTCAGCGACACTTAGTTCACCACAAAAACCCGCATGATCACCGTAGCGCACAATCACTTCATCATCGATCATGAGTTTGGAGTTTGCCGTGGGCAGCATATACAAATCTGGGTAGATAAATTCACAATGAATGTCAGCAGCAGCTAAAGCATCCAGCCATTGCTGCATTTGTTGCTGCGCCACTACCGCTACCGGCAAGGCATCGGTATCGCTTTTCTTGACCGGTGGCCAGGCGAAATGTAGCTCGTTGATATCTTGCGCCAGCTCATCTTCTAATGCATTCGGCACCACTTGTGGCAGCATCCGCAAGGCGCTACTGGGCAGCTTGGCCTGGGTGAGTATCACTTCACTGCTGCTCACAAACACCACCACATTGCGGCTGCGTGCATGGTCAGTTAACTGACTGAGCTCACTCCAGTTGGCTAGCTCACCACTGGCAATGAGTTCTGCTGGGCTAGGTTTCCAGATCAACCATTGTGCTTTACCGGTGCCGGCAAGGCGGATAATTAATTGTTCCACTACGGCTCTCCTACACTACGGAAGATAATTTCTGTGCTTTCCGGTGTTATTAAGAATTGGCTCTGGGCGGCCATGATGAGGTCGCCATAGGCTATTTTCGCATTCATTTGAAAGTACTTACTTTTAACATCAAAATCATCCAAAGCGCCACCCACAGTTTCAGCAGTTACCCCTGGTGGTATCACGCCGCCACCAAAATTCGGTTGGATGCCCGCCTCCCCTGCGTTGACCAATGCTGGATGATTACGTGCATCGTTGACACTATTAAACCCACGCGGCGGGCGATCTGCTAAAAAGCGCTCGGCTTGCTGTAAGTCGATGCCACCCAGCGATACCGCATAAAGCAATTGGGGCTGGTCGGCTGCTATGGTATTCAGATTAACATTGAGGCTCTTATCGCCAGGAATCACACACACATAAGGCAGCAGCTTGCTATATAACTGCGCGCTAACGCCTCGCACTAAGCGAAATTCGCTGATATGACTTAACCAAGTGTTGGCCGCTTGATGAGGAAACTGTTGCGACTCGTAATCAGCGGTTTCTGCACCGTAGCTGCTATCAATTCGATCATCGGCATCCAGCCAATCCGCTAAAGAATCAACCACCACATCGATAATATAGGGTTCGATATCGTCATCGATACTTTGCATCAACATCCGTAGTTGTGCTTTGCGTCGAGCTAAGAGATATATGTCGGCTTCGCTGTCATTTGACTGCGCGCCTGCTGTCACCCGAAGCGCATTGAGGTTAAAACAGCTCTGCAAATCTGTCATTTGACCTTGAATGCTGCCACCTTCAACAGGGAAGGCGGTGCCGGCAGCGCTTTGTTGATACCAAGCTTGTGCTTGATGGGCAACGCCCTCGCTAGCTTTTAACTCTTGTTGCAGCACTTCTTGAATGATTTCTTCAGCGCTGAGCCAGTACCAGTAGGCTTGCTCCGCTTGCTGCAAGTTGCCGGTACGCAACACACTGCTTTGCAGCCGGCCACTTAAAGTAACGGCCAATACGCTAACCAGTGCCACTACCAGTAACACCATTAGCAAGGCGACGCCGCGTTGACGCTTAGGGCTGTTCACTGACGGCCTCCGCTACTGGGTTGAGCAACATCACTCGATTGATCGTGCCCCAAGTTTCGGTGTTCAGGGTTAATTCGATAGCCGCTGGTAAAACCCGGGTTGATTCTGCTTTGCTGGTGGTGCCGTTGCTTTGAATATAGCTCACCTCAAAGCTGGTCACGCCGGGTAACAATAGTCGCTCTTCAAACTCAGTGCCTATACTGACATCGACAAAGTAAGTGTGCTCGCGCACTAAATTGCCGTCACGAATTAAATAAGCCACGGGCTGCAGTTCGCTGCGCGGAAACAATCCCAGCGGATTAAACCAACCACTGCGGACAAAGCCTAAGCGGCTATCATCATAAAATAGATACACACCGGTGGGGTTATCACGGGCGGTAATTTGGCGTAAGTCTTGTTCGATGGTGAGCATGGCATATTGTAATTGCTGCAGTTCGGCAATTTTACCTTCGCTTTGTTCGCTGGTGCGCATCATGGCATTCACCACGGCTGCCGAAGCCAAGCCAATGATGGCCATAATCACCACAGTAACCATCACTTCGACCAACGTAAAACCGCGCTGCTGTTGCATCTGCCTCATGGCTTCACCCCCACGTAACGTGACAGGGTATACAGCTGATAGTCGGTGTCTAAGGCGTCACTGCCAGGTTCATACACATGCACCGATACCATGACCACGTTTTCGGTGGTGGTCTTAACCACGTCGGCGCGCCAAGGCCAGTTTTGGTTGGCTATGTATTCACTACCGGTGCGGCCTGCTTCGGGAGGTAACTCTAAACTCATGCGCGCCAGCGCATTAGCTGCGGCATAACGCGCAAAGGTTTTATCCTGCATGTAGTTAAGGTTATTTAAGTGCTGGCTCGAAGCCATTACTGCGGCTATTGCAGCTAAGGCAAAGATGCCCAGCGCAATCATCACTTCCACTAAGGTGAAGCCGCGGCTTTTATCGCTACTCATCAGCACCTCGCGCAAGCTTAACGTCAAAGCCATCGGCACTGGTAATGTGCCACTGACTGCCGCTACGCCAGGTTGTATGGTCGGTGAGCTGAATTTCAAATGGCGACATATCGCCGCTACCGAAGATCATAAGCTGCGGCATGGGGTCGAAAATCTCGTCCAAGCGCGTGTTATCTTGCTCTAATAAGGCAATGTCTTTGGTTTCAATGGTCAGGCTAGTGTTTTCATCCAACTCAGTGGCTTGTAGCCCTTTGAAGTTGAGTGGCTGCCATTTTTTATCGGTAAACTGTAAAAACTGATAACTAGCATTATTTTCAATGCGTAAGCCCACCACGGCGTGACGAACCAGTGCATATTCGCGGGCGTATTTAATTCGCTCGTACAGCGTTCGTGCCTGTTCTTCTACCTTGGTATCGCGGCGGTCAGGCACCACAAAGCTGACGGTCAGTGCGAGTAACGCAATCACCGCCATGGTCACCATCACTTCAACTAAGGTGAAGCCGTGGCTGCGTTTAATCGAGCTTCCAGTTACCAATGTCATCCTCAGTGCCCGGCTGGCGATCTTCGCCGGCAGAGAACACATCAATATCGCCATGCTCGCCTGGGCTTAAGAGTAAATACTCGCTGCCGTACGGGTCTTTAGGTAAGCGTTGAATATAACCACCGCGGCGGTAGTTGCGCGGTGTTGGTTCCACTTGCGGCTCTTCCACTAACGCTTCTAAACCTTGCTCGGTGGTTGGGAATACGCCGTTATCTAAACGGTACTGCGCCAGCGCATTCTCCAAAGCAATAATGTCGGTTTTCGCTTTTTGACGGTTGGCTTGATCACCGGCACCTAACACGTTCGGTAAAATAAGTGAGGCCAGTAAGCCTAAGATGGCAATCACCACCATGACTTCAATTAATGAAAAACCTGAGTTTCTTTTCATAGTTACAACCCTACAGATTGGTTTAGTGCCAAAATTGGCTGAATAATTGCGAGGACAATGAGCAACACTACCCCTGCCATCACCACAATCAACGCCGGTTCAAATATTTTCAACGCCACGTTCATGGTGGTTTCAAAATCACGATCTTGGTTATCTGCGGCGCGGCCGAGTAATTGCTCCAGCTCGCCCGACTTTTCGCCCGCAGCAATCATATGCAACATCATCGGCGGAAACAGCTTGGTTTGCGCTAGTGCGGCGCGTAACGAAGTGCCTTCACGCACGCGATCACCAGCCTCCGCCACCGCAATTTGCATGGCACGGTTGGTAAGCACCCGACCGGTAATCCGCAAGCCATCAAGTAAAGGCACCGCCGAGGCAGACAAAATGCTTAGCGTGCGTGCGAAGCGCGCCGTATTAACGCCTTTAATTACCCGCCCGATTACCGGTACTTTTAGCATCCAAGCATCAAACTTGTCACGCCGTGCAGGCTTCCTCAATAGCTTGCCACCGATAACCAGCGCCGCCAATGTGGCGATCAAGGCATAGATGCCATAACTCTGTAACAGTTCACTGACAGCTAACAAGAAGGTGGTTGTAGCGGGTAAGCTTTGGTCGAGCCCGCTAAATTGCTCTACAATTTGCGGTACCACTGAAACCAGCAAGAAAATAATCACGCCGATGGCCACCAAGGTAAGTATCAGCGGATACACCAACGCTTGAATCAATTGACCTTTGAGGCGGTGCCGTTGTTCGGTGTAGTCTGCCAAACGATTTAAAACTTCATCCAAATGACCTGATGTTTCGCCGGCTGACACCATGGCGGTAAACAACTTATCAAACACGTGGGGGTATTCTGCCATGGCTTCAGCCAGTGAATAGCCTTCCACGACTTTAGAGCGCACTGCCATTAGTAACTTTTGCAGGCGTGGCTTTTCGGTTTGTTCCGATACTGCTAATAATGCTTGTTCGATGGGCAGCGCAGCAGTGACCAAGGTGGCAAGCTGACGGGTTATAAGCGCTAAATCAGCGGCACTTACGCTACGTATTTGTAAACGCTTGAGCCAATGGCTTTGCCGACCAGCGCTGGCTGATTGGCTGGCACTCATTTCCGCCAGTTCAACCTTAACCGGAATCAATCCTTGCTCACGTAATTGCTGCCGTACTTGTCGCTCGGTATCGGCTTCAATCACGCCTTTAGTTTTACGGCCACTGGCGTTTAACGCCTGAAATGCATAGGCTGCCACTGATTACTCCTCGCGCGTGACGCGCAGCACTTCTTCTAAGGTGGTTCGGCCCTGCAATACTTTGGCTAAGCCATCGTCGCGAATGCTTGGTGCATGCTGACGAATGTACTTTTCAATGGCTTGCTCGCCATGACCGTTGTGTACCAACTCACGAACTTTCTCGTCCACAATGAGCAGCTCATGAATACCGGTACGACCTCGATAGCCCGTATAACTACATTGCTCACAACCTTTGGCACGATACAGCGTTGCCGAGTTCATGCTGTGTTCCGCCACGTGAGCCAACTCTTCTGGCGTGGCGTCATAGGCTTCTTTACAGTCGTCGCATAAGGTTCTCACCAAACGCTGTGCCAATACTGCCAACAGTGACGAGGATAATAAAAATGGCTCAACGCCCATATCTTCTAGTCGGGTAATAGCGCCAGCGGCAGTGTTGGTATGCAAGGTGGATAATACCAAGTGACCTGTTAATGATGCCTGCACACCAATTTGCGCGGTTTCGACATCACGAATCTCACCGACCATGACCACATCAGGATCTTGCCGTAGAATTGCACGTAAACCACGTGCAAAGGTCATATCCACTTTAGGATTAACCTGCATTTGGCCAATGCCTTCAATGGAATACTCAATGGGGTCTTCTACGGTAAGAATGTTGCGATCGCGGGAATTAATTTCCATTAAACCAGCGTACAGCGTGGTGGATTTACCTGAGCCGGTGGGGCCGGTCACTAAGATAATGCCATGGGGCTTTTTAATCAGCTCCGCGAATATATTTCGATTCGCTTCCGTCATACCTAGCTGTTCCAGGTTAAGGCGCGCGTTGTTTTTATCGAGCAAGCGCAATACCACCCGTTCGCCATGACTGGAAGGCATGGTCGATACCCGCACATCCACCGCGCGGCCAGCAATTAGTAAGCTAATGCGACCATCTTGGGGCACGCGCTTTTCAGCAATATCGAGCTGCGCCATAACTTTGATACGTGACACTAATAATGAACTTAGCTTACGGTTCGGGCGAATCACTTCACGCAACATGCCATCAATGCGGAAACGTACCAGTAAATCTTTCTCAAAGGTTTCAATATGAATATCAGAAGCGCCTTCTTTAATGGCCTCTGACAACATAGCGTTAATCAGTTTAATGATGGGCGCATCATCTTCGCTTTCCAATAAGTCTTCAGTTTGCGGCAGTTCATCAGCCAAGGAGAATAAGTTACTCTCATTACCGATATCTTCCATCAACTGCTTCGCTTCTGAAGAATCCCGTTGATAGGCTTGGGTAAGAATCGCCTCAAACTCTTCTTCGCTATGGGTTTCTACTCGAAATGCCATGCCTAATACACGACGCACTTCTAGTAATGCCGGAGCTGTTACTCCCTCGCGAGCATGAACAATGGCTGGTTCGTCAGCGCCAGCAAAAGCAACCACTATTCCATGCCGTTTCGCAAAGGCGAACGGCAAGCGTAATGGCGACACTTGTGCAGCAACGTCAGCAACATCAGTCATTCTTTTCACCTTCGCTAAGGCCTTTCTTGTCCAAGTACTCTTTGAACGATGGCGGTAACGTAAGTTCGCTATCCCACTCTGGCAGTATGGGTTGTGCGGTCATTGGCATCAAAGCAATGCCTTCTTCATCGGCTTTAATTTGCTCGGCACGAATATAGTTATATTTACGACTTGAGATTTGTGCGGCGGAAGTTCCATCGCGGACAATGCGCGGGCGTAAAAACACCATCAAGTTACGCTTTTTGCGTGAGGTTGAGGTGGATTTGAACAAGTGCCCTAGAATTGGAATATCGCCAAGCAGTGGTACTTTCGACACCGATTCTTGTACGTCTTCATCAATTAAGCCGCCCAGAACTATGGTTTCGCCGTCATCAGCCATCACCACGGTTTTGAGCTCACGTTTATTAATGGTGATATCCACAGAGGTAGCACCACTCACGCTGGATACTTCCTGCTCGATAATCATTTGTACGGCATTACCTTCGTTGATTTGCGGGGTAACTTTCAGCTTAATACCCACGTCTTCGCGGTTCACCGTTTGAAACGGATTATCGTTATTGGAACCTGTGGTAGATCCGGTAATGGTTGGTACGCTTTGCCCGACCAAGAACGACGCCTCTTCGTTATCGAGGGTCATAATGCTCGGCGTAGCTAAGATGTTTGAATTAGTATTGGTGGATACCGCTTGCAGTATCGCGCCCCAATCGTTTTTCAGCACCCCAATCATCATCCCGTTGACGTTACCCAGTACCTGGGCCAATAATGAAACATCACCAGGGCGATCAGGTTGCGTGGTGGTAACCATATTGCCATCCACCACGGTCGTAGTTTCGGTGCCTTTTTGTTCACGGGCTTGGTAAGCACCAGCCGCTAAGGCTCCAATCGGCGCTTGGCGGCCATTGTTATATTGCACCATACCGCCATCTTCAGAAATCCACTGTAAGCCAAGGTCGACGCCATCGCCTTCCATAATTTCCACGATGATGGCTTCGACATGCACTTGCGCACGACGAATATCCAATTGCCGAATCACATTCTCGAGACTCGACAGCAAATCAGGTTGGGCAGTAATAACCAGCGAGTTACTTGCAGCATGGGCACTAATACTGATTTCTTGGCTATTCGAGCTGCGGCGTACATTTACGGGCGTGGGTACGTTGCCACCCGCGGCTGCTTTTTCTGCTTGTAAGCTTTGGCTCACCCCTTGTAATACTTCAACCAGCTCTGGCGCTTTTGCGTACTTCAGGTAGTACACGCGGGTATTACCTTCGGTGCGTAAGTCTTGATCGAGTTGGCTAATTAACTTAACCACGCGTTCACGAGCGCGAGGTTCGCCGCTTACTACCACGCTATTGGTACGTTCATCAGCAACGATTTTAGGAATTAGTAATGCGGGGGTTCCATCATTGGCTTTTTCAAATAAGCTTAACGCGATGCGCACTACTTCGGCAGCCGATGCATACTCAAGTTTAACCACATGCACATCTTGGTTACCGGCGCGGTCTACTTTCTCAATGATTTCAACCAAGCGTTGTACGGTTTCACTGCGGCCAGTTAGCATAATAACGTTAGACGGATCGTAGCTGACCACGTTACCGCCACCGCTTTGGTCGTTCAGCAAACGTAGCAACGGGGCAAGTTCGCGTACGCTAACATTGGCAACAGGCACCACGCGGGTGACTAAGGTATCGCCACCTAAGGAGTTATCATCAACCACTGGGATGGCGCCGTTGCGAGCATTTTTATCGCGCATCACTTTAATCACGCCCGATTCCATTTCAATGGTGGCAAAGCCATACACGTCGAGCACGTTCAAAAAGAACTGCCAGTATTGGCTTTCATTCATAACATCGTAGCTGCGCACATCAATTTTACCGCGCACATCAGGGTCGATGATCATGGTTTTGCCAAGGTTGCGGCCCACCACCTGAATAAACTCAGTGATATCGGTGTTTTTAAAGCTCGCTGCATATTCTGCCGGCGGCTCTTGCTGCGCGTGTAATGGTTGCGCCCAAGCCAGACTTAGGGTGAGCGCTACGGCAACCGTTAAAGACGTTTTACGCATAGTGGTTCCTTTCATTCCTTAATCGCCCTGCGGCAGGTCGTTAATATCGAGCTGCACGTCGATGTATTCTGTTCCGCGTACTACGGTCACGGTCGCTTTGGTCATGGTATTAAAGTCGCGACTCATTTTTACCGCTGTAGTGACATTGGTTAAATCTTCACCGTTAATAGCGACGGCAATGTCGCCACGCTTGAATCCGGCCTGGTTAAATAATCGAGCATCGGCACCTGGAGATAATTGATAGCCTTTCAGTTTATTGCCTTCTCGCACTGGCGTGATGCGAATATAATGCACCAGTTGTTGCGCACGCTGCTCAAGGGTTGGTCGTGGTGGTGTGGCTTGCTGACGTTGCGCATTCACATTGGCCATGGTCAGTGACAAACCTTCACTCAGCTCACCGATGCCTTCTAATTCGAGGGTTTCTAAGCGACCGTTGTTATCGAGAATAACCCGATCGGCATAAATTTCTTTAATTTCGACGCGCGTACCGCTTAAGGTATCGCCTATCACATAGACTTCCTGGGCGCCGCGTTGTTCAATTATTGCCGCCGATCGCGTGGGTACATTGGAAGCAGATACGCCGAGCAGGCGTAGGTTTAAGCTTGTTTTTGGTGCGTTTCGGGTGGTTGGCGCCGCTGGGGCATCGGCCGTGCCGAATAGATTCAAGGCTTGTAAGTTTTGCAGCGCCACTGGAGTGGACTGTTGCACGCTGGCCACCTTGATCGGCCCTGTGGGAATAACCTTGGTTGGTGCCACCAGTTGCCATATGAGCTGAGCTGCCAGCCATACCGCAACGAGAGCCAGTATTAAGGTTGCCGCCCAACTAGCGTGCTTGTGCACGACGCTCATGAGTTTTGCATTCTGTATTTGCATGATTGATTAATGCGCTATCGTTATAATTATGTGACATTATCGTCGTTCGAAACATTCTAGCCCGTCAACTATCAAGAGAACAGTTATAAGTGGGAGTTTTTTGATATAATCTTACCCACTATTTCATTAACTGACAGTCTCGGACGAACCGTATGAATTACCCAACCGACCAGCTTCTGCGCTACACCTTTGTTGATCAAGACGTGCGTGGAGAGCTAGTACAGCTAACCAGTAGTTATCAGCGTATGCTGCAAGGCCACAATTACGCTGCCCCGGTGCAACGCTTGTTGGGTGAGTTAATGGCGGCTACCGCCCTACTCACCGCAACCTTAAAATTTGAAGGCCATATCGCAATTCAATTGCAAGGTGACGGCCCAATTAACTTTATTGCGGTCAATGGCACGCATCAGCAAGAGTTACGCGGTATTGCTCGTGTGCGTGCCCCTATCGACAATGATGCAACTTGCTTGCGCACCTTGATGGGCGACAAAGCAGTTATGGTAATTACCTTAACACCACTTGAGGGCGAGCGCTATCAAGGCGTGGTTGATGGTAGCGGCGATAGTATTGCGGAAATTCTAGAAAACTACTTTATGCAGTCAGAACAGCTAAAAACGCGGATCTGGCTCCATGCTGACGGCGAACATGCCGCAGGCATGCTCTTGCAAGTTCTACCAGCGGCAGGCAAAGACTTAACGGTGTTTCAGCACCTTGAGGTGCTAACGGATACGATGACGGCTGCGGAGTTGTTCACACTGTCGGGCGTGGAAGTGCTCCAGCGCTTGTATCATGAAGAAAAGGTCGAGCTTTACCCAGCTCAAGAAGTGCAGTTCAAATGTGGTTGTTCGCGCACGCGAACCTTGGAAGCTATGGCGTCATTGGAGCCAGCAGAGCTGCAAGATATTTTAGCCAGCGATGGTGAAATCATCATGACCTGTGATTACTGTCAAACTCAGTATCACTACACCGAAGACGATCTATAGTCTAGGGAGAGAGCCGTTGTTCGTTGTTCGTACGCTTCGCTGTTCGTGGTTCGTGTTTTGCGAATAACGAATCACGAACAACGATTAACGCTCTTAACTCACTGCTTTTTAAACTTCATCAAGTCGCGGCGCTGTTTCTTATCTGGCTTTTGATCAGGGTGTGGGCTGAACATCGCATTCATGCGGCGTAGTTCACTTTCCCGCTCGCGACGTTCAATAGACTCAGGGGTTTCTTGATAAAGCTTCTGTGCCTCCGGGGCACCACGACGGGTTTCGCTCAGCTCAAGCACTTCTACTTCGTAGATATCATGGCCGCGGGGCGCTTTAATAATCTGCCCCACTTCAATGGTTTTCGCCGGCTTACAACGCACCCCATCCACTGAAACTTTACCGCCTTGTATCGTTTCACGTGCGACAGCGCGAGTTTTATAAAACCGCGCCGCCCAAAGCCATTTGTCGATTCTAACCTTGTTCACGTTGCTCGTTGCTCGTTGATCGTTGGTCGTGGTTCGTGCGCTGCGCTGTTCGTGGTTCGTGCGCTGCGCTGTTCGTTGCTCGTGTTGTCACGAATAACGAATAACGAACAACGAATAACGCTCTTAACTCACTTCTTCTTCATGTACTTCATCAACCGCTTCCGCTTCCGCGCTTGCGAAATCGTCAACTTATTCTTCTTCCCCGCAAACGGATTCTCCGACTCACGGAACTCAATCTTAATCGGCGTCCCCATAATCTCCAACGACTTGCGGAAATAGTTCATCAAGTAACGCTTATAAGAGTTCGGCAAGCGGTCCACTTGGTTACCGTGAACAATCACTCGTGGTGGGTTATAGCCACCCGCATGAGCGTATTTCAGTTTCACCCGACGACCACTAACCAGTGGTGGCTGATGATCTTCAACCGCAGCTTCCATAATGCGCGTTAATTTTGAAGTCCCTACTCGTGCTGACGCACTCGCATAAGCTTCAAGTACCGAGCCAAATAGGTTGCCGACGCCACTGCCATGTAAGGCAGAAATGAAATGCACGCGAGCAAAGTCGACAAAGCCTAAGCGGCGATCGAGTTCACGCTTAATTTCTTCGCGGTGATCATTGCTAAGGCCATCCCACTTGTTCACGGCAATCACGATTGAGCGACCCGCGTTGAGCGCAAAACCAATAAGGTTTAAGTCTTGATCCGACACAGTTTCGTGCGCATCAATAACTGAAATAACTACGTTGGCATCTTCGATGGCTTGCAGCGTTTTGATGACCGAGAACTTTTCGACGGTTTCGTCGATGCGGCCACGGCGACGTACACCTGCAGTATCAATCAAAATATATTCACGGCCATCACGTTCCATTGGAATATAAATGGAATCACGGGTGGTTCCTGGCATATCAAACACCACCACCCGCTCTTCGCCGAGAATACGGTTAGTTAGTGTTGACTTACCCACGTTCGGGCGACCAACAATTGCCAGTTTTAGTGGCAGCTTGTCATAGTCGATTTGATCGTGTTCCAGTGCTTCAGAACCAATGGGTTGGCCGTTTTCGTCGAGCTCTGGCTCAACCACAGCGATATCTGGATAGGTTTCTAGCAGTGGGTCAAAACAGCGTTGCAATAGCTGCTCAACACCACGACCATGTGCGGCCGCAATACCGTACACTTCGCCTAAACCGAGTTCATAGAAGTCAGCTTGAGCGGCATTGGCATCAATACCGTCAATTTTGTTGGCAACGATATAGGCTTTTTTATTAATTTTGCGCAAATGCTGGGCAATGCCCATATCGGCTGCGGTGATGCCTTCGCGGGCATCCACCATAAACATCACCACATCGGCTTCATCAATGGCGCGCAGTGACTGCTCTGCCATCTCAGCATCTATGCCTTCTTCATCGCCGTGCACACCAGCGGTATCGATAACAATAAACTGGTAACCGTCGTAGTTGGCTTGGCCGTACTTACGATCGCGGGTAAGCCCCGGAAAGTCTGCCACCAAAGCATCCCGAGTACGGGTAAGTCGATTAAATAGGGTTGATTTGCCCACATTAGGGCGCCCGACCAGGGCAACTACCGGTAACATATAATGTTAAATCCTTACTGCGAGTATGGTGCCGTCGCGTACTTGTATATAGAGAGTGTCATCTGCAACTACAGGTGCCACATAAATGTCTTCATCGAGATCTAAACGGCCGACGGTTTCGCCGGTTAATAAATCTAAGAAGTGCAGGTAACCAAAGCTGTCACCCACCACAATGTAGTTATTAAAACGTACTGGTGCAGTCAAACCGCGGCCAGTAAAGTCGGTGTTTGACCAGATTTCGATGCCGCCATCAGGGTTCACTGATGATACGGTGTCATCAACATCGGTTAAGAACAAGCGACCGCCCGCCATAGCTAGGTTTTGGAACGATGAGTATTCACGTTGCCAAGCAATGCGCCCGCTACGTAATTCTATCGCTGCCAATTGACCATTGTAGGCCACGTTAAATGCGTAACCGCCGGAAATTACTGGCGCTGAATCCACATCAACTAAACGTTGTAGTTCAGTTGTGCCTTTTGGAATCGCTAAACGCGCTTCCCAAGCTTGCTGACCATTGTCCGCAATAATGACTGTCATTTTACCGTTCGCGGTACCAACAAACACACCACCTGAATTAATCACTGGTGCTGCGGTACCTCGTACCGTTAATGCCGGTGCTTCGGTAACTAATTCCCACTGCTTGTCGCCGGTTTCTGCATCTAAAGCTATGACTTCACCGGTTGAACCTTTAACGACAACGAGGCCTTCGCCTACAGCTGGGTCAGCTAAAACTTCGACGTTGACATTGGCTTGCCAAATCAATTCGCCGTTATTCGCATTAATCACCGCAACAATGCCGTTTTCGGTTGCTAGGTAAACGCGTTCATTGAATGCCACTAAACCGCCGCTAATACGCATCGGCTCACCCGCACTCCAGAAACTACTGGCTTTTAGGTTCAACGCATTGCGTAAATCGACACGCCACACTTGGCGGCCATTGCTACGATCCAAGGCTGCGACCACGCCATCGCGGTCAGCTGCAATCAGCATGTCGCCAGATACCACAGGGTTAAGGCGCGAGAAATACTTACCGATGCCATCACCAACACTGCGATCCCAAACCACTTTCGGTTGGACTTCTTGCTGATAAGGCTGAAGTGATTTGTAAGTAATAACTTCGTCTTCAAAAATTGAACAGCCTGATAAAACCAGTGCTGCTAAGGCGAAACTACCTACTTTTAATGTACGAGATAAGCTCATGATGCCGCCGCGATGCTTTTAAGTTTAATGTCAGCCATGCTGTTTGGGTTGGCTTCAACTGCCACTTGGTAAGCTGCACGGGCGCCAGTTAAATCACCTTTGGCTTGTAACACATCGCCACGCAATTCAGCCGCCATGGCTTTAAAGCCTTCGACGTTGCTCACGTCAGCTAAAGCTGCAAGCGCTGCATCATATTGCTCTTGGACTAAGAGTACGCGCGCCTGACGAATGTCAGCAACCGCTTTTAAAGCGCCTTTCGCGTTATCACGCACACTTTGTAATGCACTAACCGCAGTCGCGTAGTCTTGTTTCTCAACGGCACTTGCAGCCAGCTCAAATGCGGCTAAATGTGCATAAGTGCTGCTGGTGTTTTCGCTGACAAAGTTTTGTGCCGCAACCATGGCTTCATCACCATCAACCGTCAGCTGTGCCACAATTTGTTCAAACTGATTCGACTGCTGCTCTTGGTTTTCCATGACGGTGGCATCGTAATAACGCCAGCCGTAAAATAAAGTAAAGCCAATCACTAGGCCGGCAACAATGCCTTTGCCGTGTTCTTTCCAAAACTGTTTTAGTTGTTCTACTTGTTGTTCTTCAGTTTCCATTTTTAAACCTCGTTGATCGTTCGTTACAGTAGCGCGGTTAGCTCGCTGAGTTCGGTAACCGTCACCGCTTCTTGGTCGCGGTTGCGCAGGTGTTTTAGCTCATAATCGTCGTCGCGAATAATGAGCGCCCACTCGGCCCCGGACTTGTCAGCGCGCGCTAATTTTTTCTTCATGTTTTGAGTGCCGCTATGCAGTTGCACTTTCAACTGGTGGAATTCGTTTCGCAGAGTTTCGGCAACGGCTGGTGCTTTAAGTTCCGCATCTTGGCTAGCCGCTAATACATAAACGTTAACGGTATCGTAGTTAGGTATTTTACCTTGTGATTCGAGTAACAATACTAACCGTTCAATACCCATAGCAAAGCCAACAGCAGGAGTGCTCTTGCCGCCAAGCTGTTCAACTAAGCCATCGTAGCGGCCGCCAGCACAAACCGTACCTTGCGCACCCAGTTCAGTGGTTACCCACTCAAATACCGTGCGGTTGTAATAGTCTAAGCCGCGCACTAGTTTTTCATTCAGTACATAGGAAATACCGGCCGCATCTAAACGCTGGCACACGCCTTCGAAGTGCGCGCGTGATTCGTCATCCCAATACTCAGATAACTTTGGTGCATCAACCAATACTGCTTGGGTTTCTGGCGACTTGCTGTCGAGTACGCGCAATACGTTGGTATCTAAACGGCGCTTGGAATCTTCATCGAGCTGTTCTTCGTGCTGACGCAAGAACTCACGCAAGGCTTCACGGTAGTTGGCACGCGCTTCGTTGGAAGCCAATGAGTTCAGTTGCAATTCAACTTGTTCACTGATGCCAAAGATTTTCCATAAGCGTGCCGATAATAAAATCATTTCCGCATCAATTTCAGGGCCAGCCATACCAAAGGCTTCAGCGCCGAACTGATGGAATTGACGGTAGCGACCTTTTTGCGGACGCTCGTGGCGGAACATTGGGCCCATATACCATAGGCGTTGGGTTTGGTTATAAAGCAAACCATGTTCGTTACCGGCACGCACACAGCTTGCCGTACCTTCAGGTCGTAAGGTCAGGCTGTCGCCGTTACGATCATCAAAGGTATACATTTCTTTTTCAACGATATCAGTGACTTCACCAATCGACCGTTTAAACAAATCGGTACTTTCAAGCACCGGCATCCGGATTTCTTGAAAGGTGTATTGCTCCGCAACTTTGCGGATAACCTGTTCAACATATTGCCAGGCTGGCGTTTGGGTGGGCAGGATATCGTTCATGCCACGAATTGCTTGTATGTTTTTTGCCACGTCGGTTCTTTAACTCAGTTTCGTAAATCAGTTACTTATGGGTTGCAAAATGGCGCCTAGTATAGCGCAGCTTTAGCCTTGCTTCACGGGAATCTGCTCGGCGTCATCACGTTTTTTCTGGCGTTTTACCTGCTCGCGAATGTGATGTTCAAGCTGATCAACTAAGTCGTTGTTATCTAAACGCTCTTTTTGGCGTTTACCATCGATATAAAAACCACTTTTGTTTTTAGCGCCGGCCAAACCAACGTGTGAAATTAGTGCTTCACCTGGACCGTTCACCACACATCCGATGATAGATACATCCATCGGTGTGGTGATGTCTTCCAAGCGTTGTTCTAACGCGTTAACCGTGGCTATCACGTCAAACTCTTGACGGGAGCAACTAGGACACGCGATAAAGTTAATACCACGGCTGCGAATGCGTAGCGACTTCAAAATATCGAAGCCAACTTTTACTTCTTCAACGGGGTCTGCAGCAAGGCTGATACGCAAGGTATCACCAATGCCTTCCGCCAATAACATGCCGAGGCCGACCGATGATTTCACCGCGCCGCTGCGAATACCACCGGCTTCGGTAATACCTAAGTGCAACGGTTGTTCAATTTGTTTGGCCAATAAACGATAGCTTTCTACTGCCAAGAATACGTCTGATGCTTTAACACTGACTTTGAAATCTTGGAAATCTAGGCGGTCAAGAATGTCGACATGGCGCAGTGCCGATTCTACTAGGGCTTCTGGACACGGCTCGCCATACTTCTCTTGTAGTTCTTTTTCGAGTGAACCACCGTTCACACCGATACGAATTGGAATGCCACGATCACGCGCAGCATCAACCACAGCGCGGATGCGTTGTTCGTTACCGATGTTACCTGGGTTAATGCGCAAACAATCTACTCCGTACTCAGCCACTTTTAAGGCGATACGGTAATCAAAATGGATATCTGCCACTAACGGGATTGGGCTTTGCTGTTTGATCAGCTTAAATGCTTCTGCCGCATCCATGGTAGGCACACTTACACGAACCAAATCAGCGCCAACATTAGCGATAGCTTGAATCTGCTTAACTGTGGCTTCAACGTCGGTGGTTTCAGTGTTGGTCATCGACTGCACGGCAATAGGTGCACCATCACCGATAGGCACGTTGCCGACATTTATACGACGCGATGGGCGACGCTTGATTGGATTTTCGTAGTACATACTTCTTACTCTAACGTCATTGTGACACTACGGTCACGGCGATAATTTGATAAATCGACCGACTCACCGTTTAAGGTCATGGTTACGGCTTCTGGTTTACACAGAATTATATCAAAAGGCGGCTCGCCAGTTAATGGCATGCGGTAGCCGCTCTGTTTCACACCGATAGCAATTTCTCGGCCGCTGTTATCTTGCACTTTCACCCAGCAATCTTGGCTAAAGGTAAGTACCAAAGAAGCTTGATTCGGTAATGTTTCCATCGGTGATTCCACCGGTGCTTCCAGCGCTGGTTCTTCCTGAAAGAGAGGCTCTTCCTCAACGAGAGGCTCTTCCTCAACGAGAGGTTCTTCCTGAACGGGAGGCTCTTCCTGTACGGGAGACTCTTCCATTACCTCAGCCGGTTCATTAATCACGGTTTCAGGTTGGGTCTCTCTTTGTTTGACCGGCTGCTGTCGCTCAGGTTCCGACACCACTATTTTATCTAATTGGCTATCTTGCCACCACCATACCAAGGCCATGGCTAAGACCAATCCGATAATCAAATAACTAATGAGCATCAGGCGGCTATCGTTGCGCTCATGCACCTTGCGACGCGAAAAACTTTGCATCGTGATGGTGCTGGTTGGTGCAACGCCAAAGCCCATACCGTGATAGGCTTCAAACACCTTTTGTTCTTCAACTTCTAACGCACGACACATCGAGCGCAAGTAACCACGCACATACGCTGGCGACGCGAGCTTATCAAACTCATCGGCTTCAATTAGCTCAATTACCGCACAACGCAAACGCAAAGTGTCAGCGACTTGTTGCTGTGATAATCCTTTCTTTTCACGCGCCTGCTTTAACAACTGCCCTACTGTTTCACCTTGATAGGTTTCGGGCTCTTGTTCCGCATTGGGCTGATCTAATTCTTCCTGATCAAAGAGTTCGTTATTCGAGGCCATAATGTTCCGTTAGTTTTTCCGTAATTGCACATAGTCGCGCGCTTGTTGTGTATCCGGAAAGCGTGATAACAACAGCGTTCCAAACTCGTCCCGTTTTATTCGATTATTGTTAGCATGGGCAAGTTGTACTTCCAGCCATAAATATTGCGCGGAAAGTTGCGGGTATTCTGCTCGTTGAGCAATGTAGGTTGCCGCTTGTTCAAACCGTTCTTGCTCAACCAACAAGGTTGCATAGCTCTCAAGAATATTAACACTTCCGCCACTATGATTCAGTGCTAATTGATAGTACTCATCGGCTTTTTCAAAGTTTTGATGGTGCGAAGCGCAACGGCCAGCATTTTGGTAGGTACTCGCTATCTTCACATAGCCGCTCTGGTTAATAGCTTTACGGAACATGGCGTCAGCCTCGTCGTAACGCTGCTGGGAGCATAGCAATACGCCGAGGTTGTTATAGCTATCGCCATCATTCGGGCGTTGCTGAATAGCCTTGCGATAGAAGGTTTCAGCACTTTTGAAGTCGCGAACTTGTTGGTAATAGTAAGCTAGCCCCGTAAATACATCAGGGTTGTTAGGGGTGTAGCTTAACGCGCGCTCAAGATTAGACTTGGCTTGTTCGTAGTTACCGGCGCGCAAATACTGCAGCCCCAAGGCCAGGCGGGTATGCGCTGCTTCTTGGGTATTAAATTGTTGTGCGGGTTGTGATTTGCCGTCGAGGGTACGCTGACTAACACACCCAGTGCTCAGCACTAGGCCAATAAACGCTATGAGCAGTATTCGCATGTGCTTTTCTCCCTGTGAAAAAACTATCTTAACCTGATTACTTTACAGATCAAAGGGAGTTACGGCTTATACTGCTTTGACGCTTATCCCTGTGCCACCGCGTTGTGCTTGTTGTTTTTTCAATATGCGCTTGGTGCGATCGATTACATCACCCACTAACTGTCCGCAAGCCGCGTCGATATCATCACCGCGCGGGCGACGAACCACCACTATGTAACCTTTCTCCATCAACACTTTGGCAAAGCGGTCGATGCGTGAGTTACTAGAGCGGCCGTAATCAGAGCCTGGGAACGGGTTAAATGGAATCAAGTTAATCTTGGACGGTGTACCTTTCAGTACTTCAGCTAGCTCTGCTGCTTGTTCCATTGAGTCGTTAATGTGATCAAGCATGACATATTCAATAGTGACGTTTTTGTTCGCTTTGGAACCGTCAATATAGTCGCGGCTGGCTTTTAAGAATTCTTGGATATTGTACTTTTTATTAATTGGCACAATTTCATTACGCAGCTCATCGTTTGGCGCGTGCAGTGAAATCGCTAAAGCCACATCAATTTGTTCTTTCAGCTTATAAAGAGCCGGTACCACGCCCGAGGTGCTCAAGGTAACGCGGCGCTTAGACAAACCAAAGGCATTGTCATCGAGCATCAGATCCATGGCTGGAACCACGTTGTTGAGGTTCAGCAAAGGCTCGCCCATGCCCATCATCACGACGTTGGTTACAGCTTTAACATTGGTTTCGCCAAAAGGACCCAGTAATTTACTTACTCGCCACACTTGACCAATAATTTCCGCAACGCGCAGGTTACGGTTAAAGCCTTGCTGCGCTGTAGAGCAGAAGGTGCATTCTAAAGCACAACCTACTTGCGAGCTGACACACAAGGTAGCGCGGTCACGATCTGGAATCCATACGGTTTCAACATCTTGACCATCAAACAAGGTCATCACGAACTTTATCGTACCGTCAGTCGACTGCTGTTGCATACGAACTTCAGGCGCACGAATTTCAGCGATCTGCTTAAGCTTCTCACGCAGCACCTTATTGAGGTTAGTCATCTCATCGAAGTCGTCCACGCAATAGTGATATACCCACTTCATCACCTGGTCGGCACGAAATGGTTTTTCACCCAACTCGGCAAAGAATTCCCGCATGCCTTTGCGGTCGAGGTCGAGGAGGTTCACTTTTTTATCAACAGCGTTCATGGTGGCCTTTGAGTTCGTTATTCGTTGTTCGGTATTCGTTGATCGTTAATCGTTGGTCGTTGTTCGTGCGCTTCGCTCTTCGAGAAACGAATTACGAGGAGCGAAGCGTTCGAATAACGTTTTTACGCGATTAACGAGTGCGTGAGCACAGCTCTTCTTCAGTGAAGAAATACGCAATTTCGCGTGCTGCAGATTCAACTGCATCTGAACCGTGTACTGCGTTTTCGTCGATAGATACAGCATAGTCGGCACGGATGGTTCCTGCCAATGCTTCAGCTGGGTTGGTCGCACCCATGATTTCACGGTGGCGTAATACAGCGTTCTCGCCTTCAAGTACTTGTACCATGATTGGGCCAGAAGTCATGAAGTCAACCAATGCACGGAAGAAAGGACGCTCTGCGTGTTCTGCGTAGAAGCCTTCTGCTTGCTCAGTGCTTAAGTGCATCATTTTAGCTGCAACGATGCGGAAACCAGCAGTTTCAAAGCGGTTGTAGATACCACCGATTACGTTCTTTGCAACGGCGTCTGGTTTAATGATTGATAAAGTGCGCTCTAAAGCCATGTGTTTCTCCAGAAATTATTATGCTTAGGTAAATTTAGTCGCGCGAATTATACATGTTTGTGTGCTGTACTTCTATCTGTGCTTTACTTTGCTTAAACACAGGTGTAGGTTATGGATAGCTAGACGTCTAAATTAAAGAGGTAGTTAGAATGACGCAACAAATTACGTTAGGTGGCGGCTGCTTTTGGTGCATCGAAGGTGCGTTCAAGCAAGTGCGCGGCGTACTAAAAGTACAATCCGGATATACCGGTGGCCACCTTGAAGAGCCTACCTACGAAGCGGTTTGCCATGGTGATACTGGCCATGCTGAAGTGGTGCAAATCACTTTTGAACCCACCGCGTTATCGGTGCGTGAAATCTATGAGATATTTTTCTCTTTACACGACCCAACCCAGGTCAATCGACAAGGTAATGATGTCGGAACGCAATACCGAACTTCGATTTTCTACCACACTGATGAGCAGCGTGAACTAGCCGAAGCTATCATCGCCGAAATGGAACAAGAAGAAACTTGGGACGCGCCAGTTGTAACCACCATCGAGCCGATTGGTAAGTTTTGGCCCGCTGAGGAATATCACGATAACTATGTTGAGCGTAACCCCGGAAACTCGTACTGTCAGGCTGTGGTTCACCCAAAACTCGCCAAATTCAGACGCACCTTTGCGGAAAAGTTAGACACCTAATTAAAAAAAGCAGCTGTAATAGCTGCTTTTTTTTGCGAACTGTTATTTAATTTTCGCGGGCGTGGTTAACCGTGTATTTCGGAATTTCTACTACGAGATCTTCGCCGCTAACTTTAGCTTGGCAGCCTAAACGCGAATCCTGCTCAAGGCCCCATGCTTTATCTAGCATGTCATCTTCGTTTTCTTCAATTTCAGCCAATGAATCATAGCCTTCACGAATAAAGACGTGACAGGTGGTACAGGCACAAACTTTTTCACAAGCATGCTCAATGCCAATGCCGTTACGCAAGGCAACGTCGAGTACGCTTTCGCCATCTTGGGCTTCTACTGCTGCGCCTTCAGGGCAGAGCTCTTCGTGGGGTAGAAATATTACTTTTGCCATTTAAAACCTCGTTAATCGTGCGCTTCGCTGTTCGTTGTTCGTGCGCTGCGCTGTTCGTGTCTCGAGTAACGAACAACGAGTAACGAATAACGAACAACGTTCTTTTTAAAGTTCGTCGACGCTGCTGCCGGATAATGCCTTGCGGATGCTGGCATCCATGCGGCGGGCGGCAAAGTCATCACTTGCTTTGTCTACTGCTGCAATGGCAGCTTCAATCGCTTGGGTATCCGTGCCATTGCGGGCATCTTTTAATGCTGCCATGGCGGTGTCTAATACTTCACGCTCGGTGTTATTTAGCAAATCACCATCAGCGGCTAAAGCACTGTTTAATGCTTCTAGCACACGGTCAGCTTCCACTTGCTGTTCGCGCAGCATGCGCGCTGACATATCTTCTTTGGCGTTGGCCATTGAAGCTTGAATCATTTCGGCGATGTCTTCGTCTGCTAATCCATAAGATGGTTTCACCTGAATGGATGCGCTTACCCCTGAAGATTTTTCCATTGCGGTTACGCTAAGCAAGCCGTCGGCATCCACTTGGAAGGTTACGCGTATGTGGGCTGCGCCTGCTGCCATTGGTGGAATATCGGTTAGGGTAAACTTAGCCAATGAACGACAGTCATCCACCAACTCGCGCTCGCCCTGCACCACATGCACCATCATCGCGGTTTGGCCGTCTTTGAAGGTGGTAAATTCTTGAGCTTTTGCCACAGGTATCGTGGTGTTACGGTCGATCACCTTCTCCACTAAGCCACCCATGGTTTCTAAACCGAGGGATAGTGGGAGTACGTCTAGCAACAGCATATCTGAGTCTGGCTTGTTACCAGCCAGAATATCGGCTTGAATTGCTGCGCCTATGGCTACGACTTGATCCGGGTCAATTGACGTCAACGGCTCGCGCTCGAAAAACTCACCAACTGCGGTACGAATACGTGGCACGCGGGTGGAGCCACCAACCATAACCACTTCAAGCACTTCTTCAGCGGTAACACCGGCATCTTTCAAGGCACGGCGGCAGGTTGATAATGTTTTGCGTACCAGCGGCTGAATTAAGTCATCGAAAGCATCACGGGTTAACGTTAACTCAGGGTGATCTTGATACTTAACCACGGTTGAGTCGGTATCAGTTAATGCTTCTTTGGCTTGCTTCGCGGTATTAATGAGGTCGCGTTCGGTACGGGCATTTACAGCTTCAGGTAACTGCCACTCTTGCTTCATCCAGTTTACAATTAACTGGTCGAAGTCATCGCCACCTAATGCGCTGTCACCTGATGTGGCTAACACTTCAAATACCCCACCTTGCAAGCGCAAGATTGAAATATCAAAGGTACCGCCACCTAAATCAAATACGGCGATCACGCCTTCACGGCCTGAGTCTAAACCGTAAGCAACAGCGGCTGCGGTTGGCTCGTTTAATAATCGTAGCACGTTGAGTCCGGCTAATTGTCCGGCATCTTTGGTGCTTTGGCGCTGCGCATCATCAAAATATGCGGGAACAGTAATCACCACACCAGTTAGGTCGCCACCCAAGGTTGCCTCTGCACGAGCCGCTAAGGCACGCAATAAGTCGGCTGACACTTCTACTGCATTCTTGTCGCCACCAGCAGTGTGGAAAACTGGAACACCGTTCTCAGTTTCACTCATTTTATAAGGTAAATTGGCGAAGCCTTTTTGCACGTCAGCGATAGTACGCCCGATAAAGCGTTTTACTGAGACAATGGTGTCTTCAGTGGCAATGCTGGTGTCGGCGTGCTGCGCGATAGCTTCATAACCGGTTAAGGTGCTGCTAGCTCCGTAGTGCACCACCGATGGTAAAATGGCACGTTCTTGTTCGTCTAAAAGCACCGCGGCACTGCCGCTACGAACGCTTGCCACCAACGAGTTGGTGGTGCCGAGATCAATACCTGCGGCAAGACGATGCTTATGCGGTTCCGCAGCTAAGCCTGGCTCCGCAATTTGTAAAAGTGCCATTCAATACCTCGTATTCGTTAGTCGTTCAGCTTTTCTTCGATGTTTTCTAGTTCGCGCTCTAGCTTCATCATAAACTTTAGTTTACGGATGCTTATGGCAGCGTCATCGTTAGCTTCCTGCTCAACCTGAAGCTCAAGTTGCTGTTGCAAATTGCGGCTTTCTACGGCGAGCTCTCGATAGGCAGCGTCAAGGCTTTCCCAGTCATTGATTTCTGCAATGCGCTCACGCCACTCCATTTGAGCCATTAAAAACTCAGGGTCTTGAAGGGTGGTTTGTTCATGAGCAAGATCGATACCGCGTAACTGGAGCATGTATTCTGCACGAGTTAACGGGCTACGCAGAGTTTGGTAAGCATCATTGAGCTGCGCTGTGCGTTGCACAGCTAGTAATTTTTCGCGGTCGCTGCCATTGGCAAAACGATCGGGATGCAACGTTTGTTGTAGTTTACGATAACGTTGCTGAAGATCCGCCGCATCAATACTGTATGCGGCGGTTAGTCCAAATAATTCAAAGTGATTCATTGCGCGCGTTTAACCTCACCGGCTATACGTTGAAGCTCTCGCCGCAACCGCATTCACCTTTTGCGTTTGGATTCTTAAATTCAAAACCTTCGTTTAAACCTTGCTTAACGAAGTCGATTTGAATGCCATCCAAATAAACCAAGCTTTTACCGTCAATCACGATTTTGACACCTTTATCTTCAAGAATGGTGTCAGTTTCGTCAACGTCATCAACGAATTCCATTACATAGGCAAGACCCGAGCAGCCGGTTGTTTTTACGCCCAACCGGATGCCGACGCCTTTACCGCGTTGTTCCAGAAACGTGCGTGCGCGCTGCGCCGCTGCTTCGGTCATGGTAATTGCCATTGAATAAACCTACTTAGCTTTCCTGTCTGGTTTTGTAATCTGCAATTGCTGCTTTGATAGCGTCTTCTGCCAAAATTGAACAGTGAATTTTCACTGGTGGCAACGCCAGTTCTTCAGCAATTTCAGTGTTCTTTAATTGCTCAGCTTCGTCAATTGACTTGCCTTTAACCCACTCAGTTACTAGTGAGCTTGATGCAATTGCAGAACCACAACCGTAAGTTTTGAATCGTGCATCTTCAATGATGCCGTCATCGTTAATCTTCAATTGCAAACGCATTACGTCACCACAAGCTGGTGCGCCAACCATACCGGTTGCGATGTTGCCGTCATCCTTGTCGAATGCACCAACGTTACGTGGGTTTTCATAATGATCGATTACTTTGTCACTATATGCCATATCCTGTTACCTCTCTTAGTGTGCCGCCCATTCAACAGTATCTAAATCGATACCTTCTTTGAACATGTCCCATAGGGGCGACATATCGCGTAAGCGATCAATGGATTTGTGAATTTCTTTTACTGCGTGCTCTACTTCTGCTTCGGTAGTAAAGCGGCCGAAGCTAAAGCGGATTGAGCTGTGCGCTAATTCGTCATTGCGGCCAAGTGCACGTAGAACATATGAAGGTTCTAAGGTTGCAGATGTACAGGCTGAGCCTGAAGATACCGCTAAATCTTTAAGTGCCATAATCAAGCTTTCACCTTCAACGAAGTTAAAGCTGATGTTTACGATATTTGGTACGCTGTGTTCCAAGTTACCGTTGTAATACACTTCTTCAATGTCTTTAACGCCGTTCCACAATAGTTCTCTGAACTTCTGGAAGCGGGCTTGATCAGCTGCCATTTCTTCTTTTGCAACGCGCGCTGCTTCACCGAAGCCAACGATTTGGTGGGTAGCTAATGTACCTGAACGCATACCACGCTCATGACCACCACCGTGCATTTGTGCATTCAAACGAACCCGTGGGCGACGACGCACGTATAGCGCTCCGATACCTTTAGGACCGTACATTTTGTGGGCAGAGATACTTAATAAGTCGACTGGCAGTTGCTGTAAGTCGATGTCGATTTTACCGGTGCTTTGAGCTGCATCAACGTGGAAAATCGTTTTGTTTGCACGACACAAGTTACCGATAGCTTCGATGTCTTGAATCACACCGGTTTCGTTGTTCACGTGCATCACGCTCACTAATACAGTGTCTTCACGTAATGCTGCTTTGAATACGTCTAAATCAATTAAACCGTCTTCTTTCACATCAAGGTAGGTCACTTCGTAACCTGCACGCTCTAGTTCCCGCGTGGTATCCAACACTGCCTTGTGCTCAGTTTTTACGGTAATAACGTGCTTACCTTTTTTGTTGTAGAACTCAGCGGCACCTTTGATGGCTAAGTTATCTGATTCGGTAGCGCCAGAGGTGAAAACTATTTCACGTGGGTCGGCGTTAATTAAATCAGCAATTTGATTACGCGCAATATCGATGGCTTCTTCAGCTTGCCAGCCAAATCGATGTGAACGTGATGCTGGGTTACCAAACTGGCCGTCGACCGTTAGGTACTGCATCATCTTTTCAGCAACGCGCGGATCGACCGGCGTTGTTGCTGCGTAATCAAAATAAATCGGTAATTTCATAGGTGCTACTCCTCGGTTGCCATATGACAGGCTGCTCATCAGCCTATTGGCAATTTAATGCAATTTGTTGTTCGCGCTTTTTTTGGTCTGCTACCGCGGCATGTTGCCGCTCTGCAACACGATTAATATCGTCTTGCGAAACCAATTCAGCCAACGATATGTTGGCCAGGAAATCTTCAATACGCTCGCTTAAACCTGTCCATAGTGAGTGGGTTAAACAGCGACTCCCACTTTGACACCCGCCTTTGCCTTGGCAACGCGTAGCGTCTATTGTTTCATCCACCGCTTGTATCACTGCGCTGACTGAAATTAGGTCGGCTTCTAAACCAAGGCGGTAACCACCACCTGGCCCACGTACGCTGCTTACCAACCCTTGCTTACGCAACCGCGCAAACAGTTGTTCTAAATAACTTAATGATATTCCTTGGCGTTCTGATATATCCGCCAACGGCACTGGGCCTTGTTCAGTATGTAACGCTACGTCAATCATCGCGGTGACAGCGTATCGGCCTTTTGAGGTTAAGCGCATAGCTGTATTGCCTCCTATTCATCTGGGGACAATTTTCGCATACCTGAGTAATTTAGTCAAGTATTGCAACCGGCCGCAAAGCCAGTGCTAGCGCAGCTTCTTGTCAATTGACGTTAAAATTCCTCGAAGAATATTCAGCTCTGCAACCTCTGGTCGAGCGCGGCTAAACATGCGTCTCAATTTCGCCATCACCTTGCCCGGATGCTGCTTAATAATAAAGCCCGTAGTCGACAAGGTTTGCTCCAAATGTACATAGAATCGCTCAAGATCTTCTGCCAAAGGATATTCTTCTTCGCATGCCGCAACAGTTTCCTTGGCCTCAAGATATTGCATACGCACTTCATAGGCTAAGGTTTGTACGGCCATGGCTAAATTCAAGGAGCTGTAGTCAGGATTCGACGGAATATGTACGTGATGGGTGCATTGCTGCAGTTCTTCGTTCTTCAGGCCGCTATTTTCGCGACCGAAAACTAAGGCAACTGGATGCTGGGTTGCTTCTTGCAATGCTTTGGTCGCGGTTTCGCGCGGGCCTATCAGTGGCCAATCTAAGGTGCGATTGCGAGCGCTGGTACCAACCACTAAGCCACAATCAGCGATGGCTTCGCCCAGAGTGCTTACGATTTTGGCGTTGTGCAGCACGTCGGTGGCACCGGCCGCTAAAGCAGAAGCATGGCTGTCAGGCTCATGCACGGGGTTAACCAAAGTTAATTGGCTTAACCCCATGGTTTTCATGGCCCGGGCAACCGAGCCAATATTACCAGTGTGTGACGTGTTGACGAGGACAATGCGTATATTGTCTAACATCGGCTTTTACCGTAGTGATGAAGGTAAATGAGGGCGAGCTTTAGTCACCAAGTGTTGTACTACTTTCGGGCTGCCTGCCACGACGTGACCGGTTTCCATAAAGCTATGTCCACCCGCAAAGTCTGCCACGATACCGCCCGCTTCACGAACAATAAGTTGGCCAGCGGCAATATCCCATGGCGCCAAACCAAATTCCCAGAAGCCATCAACGCGACCTGCAGCTACATAAGCTAAGTCTAACGCAGCTGAACCGGCACGGCGCATATCGGCTACGTGCTCAAACAAATCAGCAAAGATATTAACATATTCGGTGGCTAGGTCTTTACGCTTGAACGGGAAGCCGGTAGCTAGCAATGTGCCATTTAAGTCACGTTGCGTTTTTACGCGTAAACGACGGCCATTCAACTGCGCACCAGCGCCTCTTGAAGCCGTGAAAAGTTCTTCGCGTAATGGGTCATAGATAATGGCAGCTTGCACGGAACCGCGGAAGCTGTAGGCAATTGAAATTGCAAAGTGTGGAATACCGCGCAGGTAATTGGTGGTGCCATCGAGAGGGTCGATGATCCACATATGCTCCCCATCTTTACCAACAATCTCGCCGCTTTCTTCGGCTTTAAACGCATGGTCTGGAAAGGCCTTTTGAATCGTGTGGATGATGGTTGCTTCAGCGGCTTTATCCAGTTCTGTCACGAAATCATTTTGGCTTTTGGTTTGTACGTTGAGATCAACTTCAACGCCAAAGTTTTTGACTAAAATTTTTCCGGCTGCACGCGCTGCGCGCACACCGATGTTTATCATGGGATGCATAACCAAATTACCTGTGCTGTGAAAGAACAATTTTGTGGCGGCAAATTATACGGAAGTTGCGGTCATAAAACAAGCCACCCACTCTGCTCACAAAACAAGAAAAGCTTGTATGTTTTCCAATCGCGTGTTATTAAGTTGTTGCGCTATGCGAAAATTCAGTAAAGAATTAATAACAACTTAGAAGTCGGAGGGTCCCATGGATCATTCACAAGAACTGAAAAGTGTTAGAACTAAACCAGGTAGACGCCGCACCACACGTAAGTGGCGCGAAATTGAATCACTCAAAGAAAAGTACCGCCTCCGCGACGAATTGCGCGAGATGGATTACGAGCTAGATTTAGACGTAGAAATCGACGAGCTCGACTTTTAAGGTGAATGCCGGTGGCATTCCACCGGCTCTATTCCCCAACCCTCACCAATCAATAGGCTGTTTGAGCAGTTCATTCGCCTGTTTAAAATGCCCTGCGCTAAAAAAACCTCGATGCGCCGATAACGGTGATGGGTGTACACTTTCTAAAACGTGATGGCGGTCACGATCAATGCGAGCGCCCTTTTTCTGCGCGTGCGCACCCCACAATAAAAACACCACGCCTTGCCGGTTGTGATTAACGCAATCTATCGCGGCATCAGTAAAAGTTTCCCAGCCCCACTTCGCATGTGAATGCGCGGCACCATCGCGTACCGTTAATACCGTATTTAATAGCAATACGCCTTGCTCAGCCCAGTGGGTTAAATCCGGTGATAATGGCGGTTGATACTCTGGAAAGTCATGCTGCAAGGCTTTATAAATATTGCGTAACGACGGCGGCGGCTTCATGCCAGCGGGAACTGAAAAGCATAACCCATCCGCTTGGTCTGGCCCATGATAAGGATCTTGCCCAATAATCACCACCCGCACCTGATCTAAAGGGGTTAAATCGAAGGCTCGAAATACCCGTTCAGGACTGGGATAAACAGCAACTCCCTTCGCCCGTTCAGCGGCGACTTTATGTTCTAATTCTTGAAAGTATGGCTGTTGTCGTTGCTGCTCGATAAATTCTTGCCAACTGGTCAGCATATTTAGCCTCACTCTGATGTATGCTTAAGATGTTATGAAAAGTATACCAAGATAAGGTGAGACACCAAATGCTTAGCCGTAACCTACTCCAAGCTCTTGAAGATATTGCGCGTACTGCGGGCGATGCCATCATGGCAATTTATCAAAGTGCCGACTTTTCGGCGGCAAGGGTTTCGCAAAAAGATAATAATACGCCCTTAACCACCGCCGATTTAAAGGCACATGAAATCATCACGGAGTTATTGCAGCAATTACCTGCTCCTTACGGCTCTTTACCGCAGCTCTCAGAAGAAAGTGACAGCATCAGCTGGCAACAGCGGCAAGAGTGGCAACAGTATTGGCTAATTGACCCACTTGACGGTACCAAAGAGTTTCTCAAACAAAATGGTGAGTTCACCGTTAATATCGCTCTCATCGATGCCGGGGTTCCGGTAGCCGGTGTGGTTTATGCCCCCGCTCAAAACAACATGTGGAGCGCAGCACTGCAATTAGGTGTATGGAAAAACGGAGTTCAGCTGTCGATGCCGTCTGCGCCAGCAACACCAGAGCCGATACGGGTGCTTTGTTCACGCTCACATCCGAGCCCTGAATTGAATGCTTATCTCGCCGCTAACCATAAAGCTCATGAATTGATAGCAGTTGGCAGCTCGCTTAAGTTTGCGTTGCTAGCTGATGGCAGTGCTGATCTATACCCACGTTTTGGCCCCACTAGTGAGTGGGATACTGCTGCGGGGCATGCGTTACTGCTTGCCCTTGGCGGTGACATTAAGCGCTTTGATGGTAATTCTTTACGTTATAACCAAAAACAAAGCCTGTTAAACCCTAATTTTATTGCTAAAATTTCATCGCCTTAAGCATCTATATTAAGAGGAAGAGTAATGACCACCACACCCCCGATTAGCGTTTTTGTGATTACGTTAAACGAAGCTGAGCACCTGGATGAAGTATTGCAAAGCGTTGCAGGAGCCGACGAGATCGTTGTGGTGGATTCAGGTTCGACGGATGACACGTTAGCCATCGCCGAACGCCATGGTGCCCGTATCATCCACAATGACTGGCCCGGCTACTCGAAACAAAAGGCGTTCGCCATTGAGCAATGTACTCACAACTGGATTATTAACCTCGATGGTGACGAAGTCATGCCTGAAGGTGGGCTGGCCATGATTCGTGAACGAATTAGCCACGGTGATATTAATGGCATCTGGGTTCACCATGACGATATCTTTATGGGCGAAAGCCTAAACAAAGCCCGTCATCATAAATACCGCCGCATCTATCGCCGTGACAAAAGTAAAATGGATACCAGCATTATTGTGCATGAGCATATTGAAGTAGAAGAGCCAACCGCTTACCTACCTATTCACTTCAAGCACTATGGTTACGATACAGCCCATGGCTACATGGACAAGCTCAATAAATACTCACAGTTAAAAGCTGAACAGCGCATGGAACAAGGCCGCCCCTGCAGCCTGCCGCGATTGCTACTGATATTCCCACTGATGTTTTTGAAATTTTACTTGGGCCGCCGCATGATTTGGTCAGGTTGGCGCGGTTTTATTAAAGCTAACATCGATGCCTTTCACTTCTTTTTAACCGAAGCCAAGCTCTACGAAATGGCTTATCGAGCGAAACAAAAGAAAAAATCAGACGGCCAGTAATGACGAAACCAAAGTGGGAAATCTTGGTAATTAACCTCGCCGCATCAACGCTGCGCTGGCAGTCTATCACTGCAAAACTAGCGCAGTTAAATCTGCCTTTTACGCGCATCGATGCGGTTTCAGGTCATACGCTTGATGCCACTGCGTTGCATGCAGCTTTGGATAATAAAAAAGCGCAGCAAGACTATCACTACACCATCAGTTCTGGCGAAGTGGCATGTTACCTCTCCCACCTTCGGGCCTGGCAATATATTGTTGATCAGCAGCTCGATTACGCCATTGTGCTGGAAGACGATGTGGAGTTTGATACGAATTTTGTTGCGGCTTTGCAGGAATTAACTACTGCACCAAAAGGTTGGCACCTGATCAAGCTGGGCGGTAAACATAAGCCCCCACGTACTACATTGGTACAAGAACAAGGCGATTTTCAATGGGTTCGCTATCGTAAGCCACCGATTGGAGCTTTTGCACAGGCGGTTAGTTATGGTGGCGCGCAGCAGTTATTGGCGCAACGACCTCCAGTATTTAGACCTGTGGATGTGGATATTCAGTGGCAGCATCAATTGGGAATTAAGGTTTATGGGCTGTTGCCCTATAGCGTTTCTACGCCTAACACTCACCCCAGTGATATCAATGCGGTGGTGGATCGCCGCTTACAAAAGCGACGCCCACTCAACCGCATTAAACATCAAATACTGCTTTACCTAGATGGCGTTAAAGCTTCTTTCTAAGGCTTATTACTGCTTGTGGTTTTCAAACCAATGCAAGATATAAGCAACCTTCGCCATTAAGTTAGACGGCCGTGCATAGATCCCATGCGGTGCACCAGGTACTCGTACCATCGCCGTTTCGACACCTGCCAGTTTCAGTGCTTGGTAATACTGCTCGGTTTCCGACATTGGCGTGCGGTAGTCTGACTCACCGGTTAACAGCATGGTTGGTGTGGTCACGTTACCCACATAGCTAATCGGCGAATACTTCATGTAGTGTTCTTGGTGCTCCCAAGGTAAGCCTGGGAACCAATACTTGGTGAAGTAGTTATACATATCCGCAGTTAATACGAAGCTATACCAGTTGATAACCGGTTTCGCGACCACAGCCGCACGGAAGCGATCGGTATGACCAACAATCCACGCTGTCAACACACCACCACCACTACCGCCGGTTACGAACAGGTTATCAGTATCAATAAAGCCTTTATCGATTACCGCATCAACACCGTCCATCAAGTCGTTATAGTCATGGCTTGGATAGTTGTGGTGAATTTCTTGCGCAAACTTTTCACCGTAGCTGGTGCTGCCGCGTGGGTTGGTATACAACACCACATATCCTTGGGCTGCCATTAACTGAATTTCAGTAGCAAATGAACCAGCGTATGCAGTATGCGGACCACCATGAATCTCTAGAATCAACGGGTACTTTTTGGTTGGATCAAAATTCGGTGGATAAGCAATCCAGCCCTGTATTTTATTATCGTCGACACTAGAGTCATACCAAATGGTTTCAATGCGAGCTAGCTCTTTGTGCGCCAGCGCATCTTCGTTTAACGCGGTAATTTTGCGCTGAAACTTATTGGTTTGTAGCACTAAATCTGCCGGACGATTCGGGCTCGCTAAGGTATACACTAAGTGTCCTTGATTGGACACATCGTAGGCGCCACCGCTATAAGGTCTTGAGTAGCTTAAACCGCCCATAGCATCGGTAAGAATCTCGCGACTACCATTGAGCTTCTGGTAAGCAACATGCCCCTTGCCTTCTTTGTCATAGGCAAAATACAAACCCTGACTATCTGCGCTCCACTTCACTTGGCCAACAGCATAATCGAGCTTGCTGGTCAGTACTTGTGGCTGCTGCTTGCTTAAATCCATCACGTAGAGGTTCGTTAGCTGATAGCTTTTGTAGGTATCATCGTAGCCTAACCACGCCAGTTTTTTACCATCGGGGCTTACACTCGGTGAATGATCTGGACCTTCACGATCGGTCAGTTGCGCAATAGCGCCGGTGCTAATGGTGACGCTATAAAGCTCTGAGTTGTTTGGTTGTGAAAACGCATCATCGCGGCGATTCGCCGAGAATATAATTTGCTGACCATCGCCAGTCCAAGTTAGCGCGCCACCGTGGTTGTAGCTGTCAAAGGTAAGCTGGCGAGCCGAACCACCCGCTGCTGGCATCACATATATTTGGGTATATCCCTTCTGCGCATAGCCACCGCCATCGAAGCGGTAGTTATCTTTATCGATATAAACTGCAGGTTCAGCCCAGTTTGCACCCTTTGGTTTGCCCGGCAAATTAACCGGTGCCGATTCTGCTTCTGGCGTGAACATGGTAAAGGCCAACCACTTGCCATCTGGCGACCAGGTCAAACTGCTTGGGCTACCGGTCAAACGACTAATTGGCGCTTGCTTGTCGGTATCGGTCCAATACATATGTATTTGGTTACTGCCGCTACGGTTTGAGACAAAGGCTAATCGGTCCCCTTGTGGCGACCATGTTGGTGCACGGTCATTGGCATCACCACTTACTAAAGGACGGGCTTCACCTTGTTCATCAACGCGCCAAAGGCTGCCGTATTTGCGGTCGTCCATAATATCCATGTAATTACGCACAAATACCGTGTAATTACCTTCTGGATGAATGGCGGGACTACTGGCGTACTCTAAGTCAAAAACATCTTCTAACTTGAGGGTTGGCTTTGCCGCAATGGCCGGGGCCGATAACAACAGCAATGCAGCTAACGACGTTAATCCAGTCGTTGGTATCAACATTCGCTTCATGGTCATTTCCTTTTGGCGTGATCGTTAAATAGTTTACCTAGTATAGGCATAACAAATTGCGGGGTAAAAAAAACCCGCCGAAGCGGGTTTTTTTCAAGTCTAAGCGTTACTTAGAAGCTGTAACTAAAGCTAACCGAGGCAAAGTCACGGTCAGAAGCTGGCTCGTAGTCACCACCGGTGTTGATGTTATAACCCACACCAATGTTGTACGTGCTGAGATAGTTAAAGTCTAAGCTCAAACCTACGGTCTTACGACCTTCGATAAAGTTTGAGTTTGCTGAGTAACCTTTAACATCATGGTTGAACGCTAAAGTTGGCTTCACGTTCCAGCCAGCGAATACGTTGTTGTATTCACCTACGAAACGAGCACGGTAGCCCCACGACGTTGAAGTTACAAAACCTTCACAGTTGATATCTGCAGTAGGTGCTGGGTTGCCTAGCATTTGCTGGTCAGCCATGGTTAAGCACTTACCGAACACTGGGTTACGACCGTAGCGTTGCTCGTCTAAGCCTGCCAAACCGTGAACTTTACTTACCGCTGCTTCACCGATAAAGGTGTAACGGCTAGCGCCCAACACGTTATCGAAGAAACGGATACCCGTAATCTGCCATTGGCTCACATCGTACTCATCATAACCTTCTTGCAGTTCGCCAAGGTTAGTAATAAGGCCGTTGGTGTCACGAATAATGCGGTTAGAGAACGTGCTTGGTACATTGGCACGTAAACCTGCAGTCAAAATTTCTGTGGTGTTGATTTGCACCGGCATATCAAAACGGTGACTCACTTCACCACCGACAGACCAATCACCTACTGTGGTGGCAATACTGGCACCAATGATGCGCTGATCTTCAGGGTACTGAAGAACATAATCTGGGCCAGCAATTGGAATCCCATTCGGGTGGCTCATGCTTGGGCTTGGCTGCTCAACCCAGTTATAAGCGGAAATAATTGGCGTTTGAGTATGGATGTTCATGTAGTACAAACCAAACTCAACGTCGATATCAGTAGCGTAGTGACGAATCGCCATACCGTACTGACCGCCATCATCAGGACGGATATCCGGACGACGCTCTAAATACGTACCAAAAATAATCGACTCATAGTCGCTTAAGTTTGAGTTTGGATCGCCAGGTACTAACTGCGGGTTCAAGGTAACTTTGTTACAACCTGGGCCACCAAGAATATCTACCGTCGAGAAGAAAGTACCACAGCCATCAAGCTTGTAGTTATCCCACTCGTACTGATAGAACATGTCTAAGCTGGTTTCGTCGGTTAAACCGATGTTGAAGTTCACCATGCCCACTGGCAATAGTGCTTCTTTAATTTCAACACCTGGGCGACGAACTGCGTTCACGTCAATTGGGTTGACGGCGTTAATACCGTTAAAGATAAAGGTACTTTCACCCCAGCTTAATACTTGACGACCAATACGTAAGTTAGCTGGTTTATCACCTAAGTCGAAATAGGCATAAGCAAAAGCATCTAACAACTCAAAGCCTGACCCTGTTGAATAGTCATCAAGAGCATCATTATTGAGTGTTACATTTGGAAAGTAATTGGTACCGGTGTGGCCGTGGGCTACATTTTGGTTCTTAATGACATCGTCATACCAATATTTGAAACGTATGAAGGCACCGTAATCGCCGCCATCAATACTTAAATCGTGCACCCCTTTGAATACTGATGACACCATGTCACCTTTATCAAAGTTCAGGTTACCGTCGTCGGCTACACCAGACTGACCTAAGCCGCCGTCCATGTTTCCTGGGTGGATAAAGCGCATATCACGCTCTTCCATACGCCACGCTGCGCCGTATGAAATGATTGAATCGAATTTAACACGGAAGTCACCGACTTCAAATTCTGCTGCTTGAACGCCTGCTGTTCCTGCTAGAGCTAGCGTAATTGCTGTCGCGAGAGGTAATTTTTTTAGCATAGTTGTTCTTCTTTTCATGTTAGCCACCTAATCCGCTTAGGATATTATAGGGTCAATCATGTCCGATGAGTTACAATTATGCAAGTGGTGATGTTAAAAACTTTGTTCAAAAAAGAAGACGCCGCTTAATCACTTAAGCAGCGCCCTTATAAACTACGTTATTCGTTGATCGTTATTCGATATTCGTTGATCGTTATTCGTTGGTCGTTTTTCGTTTTTCGTTTAACGACCAGCGGCGTAAGCCGCGCTCGAACAACGAACAACGCTTTTCCAGTTCTATAGTTTTTCGTTTAGTTCTGGTAAAACATCAAACAAATCTGCAACAAGACCGTAATCAGCAACTTGGAAGATAGGTGCATCTTCGTCTTTATTGATTGCCACTATTACTTTCGAGTCTTTCATACCCGCCAAGTGCTGAATCGCACCGCTGATACCAACTGCAATGTAAAGCTCTGGCGCTACGATCTTACCGGTTTGACCAACCTGCATGTCGTTTGGTACGAAACCAGCGTCAACTGCGGCACGTGATGCACCAACAGCCGCACCTAATTTGTCGGCAACTTTTTCTAGCAAGTGGAAGTTTTCGCCATTCTGCATACCGCGACCACCTGAGATGACGACGCGAGCCGCCGTCAGGTCAGGACGTTCAGAAGCAGCCAGTTCTTCACCGACAAAGCTTGCTTTATCGTTATTGTAAACTTGGCTGAGGCTGGTCACTTCAGCATTACCACCTTCAGCAGCAACAGCATCAAATGCAGTGGCGCGAACGGTGATGACTTTGATGTTATCTGACGATTGTACGGTAGCAATAGCGTTACCCGCGTAGATTGGACGCTTAAAGGTATCGGCGCTTTCAACCGCGATAATGTCAGAGATTTGCGCAACATCTAATAACGCAGCAACACGAGGCATTAAGTTTTTACCTGTGGTGGTTGCTGGGGCTAAAACGTGGCTGTAATCTTTACCAAGCTCGGCCACGAGTTCCGCCAAGTTTTCCGCTAAGAAATGTCCATAAGCTGCGTTGTCAGCATGAAGTACTTTAACAACGCCCGCTGCTTGTGCGGTAGCAGTGGCGACAGCTTCGCAGTTTTCACCCGCAACCAAAACGTGGATATCACCACCTAATTGTTGCGCTGCGGCTAAGGTTTTGAGGGTTGCCGGGTTTAATTCACGGTTGTCGTGTTCGGCAATGACAAGAACGCTCATAGTACTTTTGCCTCATTTTTTAATTTATCTACTAGCTCAGCTACATCTGCTACTTTCACCCCTGCTGAACGCTCTGCTGGCGTTTCAACTTTGAGAACTTTCACAGTCCGCTCAACAGCAACGCCTAACTCATCAGCTGTCATCACATCTAATGGTTTACGTTTTGCTTTCATAATATTTGGCAGTGACGCATAACGTGGCTCATTTAAGCGCAAATCTGTGGTCACAATTGCCGGCAACTGTAGCTTAACGGTTTGTAAGCCACCGTCCACTTCTCGAGTTACCGCAACACTTCCGTCGGCAACATCTACTTTAGAAGCAAAGGTACCTTGTGGCATACCGGTTAATGCACCAAGCATTTGTCCAGTCTGGTTGTTG
Source organism: Pseudidiomarina sp. (assembly GCA_048269045.1). Lineage (GTDB taxonomy): Bacteria > Pseudomonadota > Gammaproteobacteria > Enterobacterales > Alteromonadaceae > Pseudidiomarina. The sequence continues at coordinate 12,142 of JBLWUG010000002.1, read as the reverse complement.
TCGGAGTCTATCGCTTGCTTACCAAGAATCACCAGCTGTGGTTCTTCTTTAGCAACAACCGCCTTTAATAACTTGGCTACCGCCAAAGAGTCAGGCATTTCATCGGTTTCTACCTGGATGGCACGATCGGCGCCTAACGCCAATGCCGTGCGTAATTGCTCTTGTACCGCTTTAGGACCGATACTAACAACTACTACTTCTTCAGCGATACCTTGTTCTTTCAACCGCACTGCTTCTTCAACAGCGATTTCACAGAACGGGTTCAGGGCCATTTTTACGTTCGCCAGATCAACGTCTGATTGGTCCGCTTTGACGCGAACTTTCACGTTGTAATCAATGACGCGTTTTACCGCCACTAATACTTTCATGTTGTCGTTCCTGTTGTTTAAACTTCTGTTCTAATTGAATCGAGACCGGCCAAGATTAACATTTTTCGAAACAATAATGGTACTATTGCGGGCAACTTTATTACCATTCGAGAAGTTATATGTTCGGAGTTTTAACCTCAGCAGAAGTCGAACACCTGCGCGATCAGCTAGGTTCTCGTGAGAATCGCATGCGCTATTTAGTGCAGTTAGCGAAACAACCGATGCCTAGTTTAGCTACAGCCGACCTGCGCCAGCGATGCTATGAAGTCAGTGGCTGTGAAGCCCGCGTATGGCTGCGCACGCAATGGGACAACCAACAACTTGCCATCGAAGTGGCCAGCGAATCACGAGTTGTGCTCGGGCTACTGTGCCTCATTCGCCAAGCCTTGCAAGGTGCCTCGGTGCAGCAGTTGGCAGACTATGATGTCAACCAACATTTACAGCAGGCAGGCCTCGCTGATTTCATTTCCACTTCTCGACGCAATGGCTTGAACGCCGTTGTTGCCGCTCTCAAACAGCAGATTAATTCTTAATCTCTGCTATTCTTGCTCAAGTAAAGTCTTCGTAAAATCAGTTCTGTAAGCTTGTAACACTGTTCATAAAAAGCGCTAATGATTGCATTGTAAAGTTGCTTAAATTAACCCTATGGAACCAGTTATGAACCAGATACTACCTACAATGCTGTTACTTACAGTGGGCTTATGGTTAGTGCTAGTTCTGATACTAGCCATCGAAGCGATGCGGCATCGATGGATTATCCAAGCCATTCCCATTCGTATTCACGTTAACGGTACCCGTGGTAAAACCTCTGTAACGCGGCTAATTGCGGCAGGTTTGCGCGGTGGTGGTATGCGCACTTGTGCCAAAACCACCGGCTCAGCCGCCGCCATGACCGACCCCGAAGGCCGTGAATTCCCTATCTTTAGAATCGCCGGTGCCAATATTCTCGAGCAAATGCGCCTACTCAAGCGTATCGCCACGCTAAAGCCTGAAGCCGTGGTTATCGAATGCATGGCCTTGCAGCCTCATTACCAATCACTAACTGAACTCAAAATGGTGCGCTCCACTATTGGTGTTATTACCAACGCTCGGGCTGACCATTTAGATGTGATGGGGCCTGGTGAAGAAGATGTAGCACTTGCCTTAGCTGGCAGCACCTGTGTTAAAGGCGATATGTTTACTGCTGAACGCGATTTGTTACCCATTTTGGAAACAGCTTGCCGTGATCGGAACAGTTGCATGCACGCTGTTTCGACCGCAGAAGTGGAAGCGATTCCTGCCGCAACCATGGAACAATTCAAATATCGCGAACACGCCGAAAATGTCGCCTTAGCGCTAAAAATCTGTGAGTTTGTCGGCGTCGACCGCGAGCGAGCTTTGGCGGGCATGATTGATCTGGAACCTGAAGCCGGCGCCATGCAAGTTTTGCATATCAATTACTTTGAACGCGACATGCTGTTTGTGAATGCCTTTGCCGCTAATGACCCTGAATCGACAGGGTCGATATGGGAAAACATGCTCAGTAGCCATGCTCCAAGCGATGAAGAAAATCCACGCAAGCGGATTGCGTTAATTAACTGCCGGGCTGACCGACCGCACCGTAGTCAGCAAATGGCGGAAGCCGCGGCAGCATGGTCGCCCGCCGATAAATACATTTTAATGGGCACCGGTACGCTGCTCTTTGTGCGCACCGCATTAAAACATGGCATTGCTCCCGACAAGCTGTTGGTACTTGAGAGCGCCGCAGCGACTGACATTGTTGAATATCTTTTAGAACAATCGGGCAAACGCGCTGTGATTGTTGGTATGTGTAATATTCACGGCGGCGGTGAAGAAATTGCGCGCTTTTTCCAAAATCGTTCGCTCAGAGAGGTTGAACTATGATCGCACTCAATATACTTGCCGTTGCCATCGGCATCGGCTTGTTTTTCGCATTATTCCTAAGCCAAATGCTTGGGTTGGCCGCTGGCGGCTTAGTTGTACCTGGTTATATGGCGCTGCAATTGACCAATCCGCTAAGTATCGTGCTGACCTTAGCCGCGGCCTTGCTGACTTATTTAATTGTGCGCACCGTCGCCAGCTTTGCGGTTATTTACGGCCGTCGCCAAACCATCATTATGATTTTGACGGGCTACGTTATTGCCGGTTTGTTTGACGTTTTTCTCGCGAACTTAGTGACTTGGGTCGATTTGGAAATGATCGGTAACTCTGCTGGCAGTGGCGAAGCTCAAATCGCAGTGCTGGAATCCACCTTTATGATGTCGATTATGGAATCCAATTTAATCGGTTACATTATTCCTGGCCTCATCGCGATTTGGTTCGATCGCCAAGGCGTGCTGCAAACTTTATGCGGGCTGGCCATTACTGCGGTACTAGTGCGCTTAGCACTGATCGTTATCATGCCAGAACAACTCAGCATGTATGAAGCAAACCAAGCCTTTCAAATGCCCGGTTGGTAAGGAGAATAATAATGGCTAAATATACCAAAATTTACTGGCGCTCCACCGGTGTACCAACTTGGGGTTTAGTGTTCCTGACTGTGGTTGCTATTGCGGTGTTCTTGGTTGCCGAGAATCTGCAGCAACGCGATGAGGTTGTCGAAGAACATTACACGACTATGGTTGCCGCCTCTCGGACCATGCGTAACGCCATGGATGTACTGATGCCCGAGCGCGCTAAAGTCGCCCCGATTAGCCCTGACTTTGATCCACAGCGTTCAGGTTTAATCGGTGTGCCGGCTAGTAGCGTAACCAGTAATCATGGTGGCCGCGAATCCAAGCAAACGACGATCAATCCAAACTGGGCTGCTGTTGGCGTGAAGCTGTTAAAACAAGCTGGCGTTGAAGAAGGTGACTTGGTTGCAGTAACGGTGTCTGGTTCCTTCCCAGCGTTAAACTTAGCGATGTACTCGGCGATTGAAGCCATTGGTGCAGAAGCTGTGGTTATCGCTTCGGCCTCTTCGTCTCAATGGGGCGCAAACGTGCCAGGCTTCCTCTGGCTCGATATGGAGCGTATTTTACGCGACCGCAATATTATTAGCTTAAAGCCAGTGGCCGTATCACTGGGGGCTATCGAAGATAGAGGTATTGGCCTTGAACCTGATGGCATTGCTTCCATCAAAACCTCTATAAATCGCAGTGGCATTCCTTTCTTACAACCACAAAGCTATCGTGAAGCCGTGGCGGAACGTATTGCCCTATTCCGTCAACATGCTGAAGGTCGTCCTTATAAAGCTTTTGTGAACGTCGGTGGTGGTGCCACTATTGTTGGTCCGCCGGGTATTGATGACCAATTTAATGCCGGTTTAATTTATGATGCACCAGCCCGTGCTTATGCGGTGGAAACCGTGATGGGTCACTTCTTGCGCGAAGAAGTGCCGGGCATTCATATGATCAACGTGAAAACTTTGGCTGAACGCTATGGGTTACCTTTAGCTCCTGAACAAGCCATTCCTGTCGGTAACGCGGGTGTCTACAACGCAACCACATACCGTCGCTGGTTAGCGGCAGTACTGGGCTTAGGCTTATTTGGAATCACTTGGTTAGTGGTAAGAAGTGCTCGTATCACCAGCGTCTTCCGTCGCACCGGTGAAAGCGGTAAAAGCGTACGTCCTATGGTTTAAAACCTGGGGCGTTACAGATTACGCTAAAGCGTAATTGTTGACAGGTTACTCTATAGCGTATAAATTTAAAATTTACGTTTAGGCGTATTTTTGAGCAGCCGTATTCAACCAAGACACTTCGGAGCATTCTAATCGTGAATATCACCCGACCCGAGCAACTCAGTACTTTTGTAAAAGAGTATCGTGTATCGCTGAATTTAACTCAGGCTGATGTCGCAAAACTTGTTGGCATTCGCGTTGCAACGGTTTCTAACTTCGAGAATAGACCTGAAAGCTGTAAATTAGAAACTGTTTTTAAAATTCTAAGCGCTCTTAATCTAAAATTCGATATCTCTGCTCGAAACGAATCCCAACCTTCGGATGCTGAACAATGGCATGAAGGGTGGTAACCAATGCGTAAACTTGATGTATATATGAATGGCATCAAAGTCGGCGAGTATTTTCACGCGCGAAGTGGGGCCAATCAGTTCACCTATGATAAGGAATGGCTTAAGTTGCCAGGAAGGCGCAGTATTTCGTTGTCAATGCCACTGCGCACAACACCTTTCTCAGGGCATGAAGTCTACAACTTTTTTGACAACCTTATTCCCGACAATCGTGAAATTCGAGAACGCATCGTTGCTCGATTTCAGGCAAAATCAACCGAGCCGTTTGATATTTTGGCGGAGATTGGCCGTGATTGCGTTGGAGCGATTCAGCTTTTACCACTGGGTTCGCCACCACCTCGCGTTAAACGCATCGAAGCTCGCCCAGTTACCGCAAAAGAGCTCGCAAAAATACTTAACGGATATCGATCAAAAGCACCATTAGGGATGTTAGAAGAACATGCTGATTTTCGTATTTCGCTAGCTGGTGCGCAAGAGAAAACAGCCTTATTGCTACATAAAGGACATTGGCATTTACCACTCGGAGCTACACCAACCACTCACATTATTAAGCTACCCATCGGTAAAATAAAATCTCACGACCGCATCATTGACATGACTCATAGTGTTGAAAATGAATATTTATGCTTAAAAATTGCCAAAGCTTATGGGTTTGCCGTGGCGAATTGTGAAATCATAACACCTGAAGGGGCCAAGGCACTTGCCGTTGAACGTTTCGACCGCAAATTAAGCGCAGATGGTTCATGGATCATGCGATTACCTCAGGAAGACTTTTGCCAAGTCACTGGCACATCGACAGCTAGAAAGTATGAATCCGACGGTGGACCAACAATTGCTACCATCATGAATGAACTGTTAGGCGCAAGCGATCCCACACACGACCGTCACACCTTTATGCGGGCGCAAGTTTTGTTTTGGTTATTAGGTGCAACTGATGGTCATGCCAAGAATTTTTCAATTTTTCTTGGGCGACAAAATCAATATCGGCTCACCCCTCTCTATGACATTTTATCAGCATTTCCCGCAATGAATAAAAAAGGTTTGCACGAGAAAGATCTTAAGTTATCCATGTCACTCAAGGGTAGCCAAGGCAGAAAGTATGAATGCCGTAAAATTCGTCGACAACACTTTCTCGCCACTGCAAAAGAAGTGGGCTTTAGCCAAGAGTCTATGAATGAGATATTAGATGAAATGGCCACACTGACAGAAACCGTTATACAACGTATTGCTGCTGAGCTACCTAACGCTTTCCCGAGTCATATTGCAGAGCCCATTTTTGAAGGTATGCGCAGGTATTCACAGCGACTTCTCAATGGGCTATAGCTTCTTTAACAACAACGCCACGGCATGCATAGCAAAGGTACAGGTTACTGGCATTGCGGCGCCAAATCCGGTGCTGCAATCCATACGCATACTGCCGGCACCCGGCTTGGCATGAGACCAACCACCTTCCCCATCGGGATAACGCAATTGTTCGGTTGAGTACACTGCCGTGACCCCAAAACTTCGCTTGGTATTCTTACTGAAATTGTAGTCACGGCGCAGCATGGAGCGCACTTTGGCTAATAATGGGTCTTGTGTAGCTTTAGCTAAATCACCCGCGGTAATTTGGCTCGGGTCGATTTGCCCACCAGCGCCACCGCAAGTTACTAGTGGCAGTTTGCGCCGTTTACACCAGGCAATTAATCCCGCTTTTACGCTCACGCTATCCACGGCATCAAGCACCGCCGTAACTGGGGCACCTAAACAGGCTTCAAGGTTATCTAAGGTTAAGAAGTCATCAATAACGCGCACTTCACAGGCTGGGTTAATATCTTTAACTCGTGCCGCTAATACTTCAGTTTTGAGTTGCCCAACAGTGCTGTGCAGCGCCGGCAGCTGACGATTTATATTGGTGACGCAGACATCATCCAAATCGATTAAAGTTAATGCGCCCACCCCACTTCGCGCCAGCGCTTCAACCGCCCAAGAGCCTACCCCGCCGAGACCAATCACGGCGATATGTTGTTGTTGAAATTGCTCAAAGGCCGCGTGCCCATAGACACGCCCGATTCCGGAAAACTGTTCAGCACTCATAAACTGCAACTACACGCTAAATGGATATTGAATAGGGTCATGGTGTTCATAACCATGCACTTTGAAGTCGGCCATAGTCACCCAAGTTTCGATATCTTCAAGGGTTTTGATATCTGGATTAATTTCTAAGGTTGGCAACTCTAGTGGCTCACGCTTGAGTTGCACATCACGCATGAGCTCAAGCTGATCTTCGTAAATATGAGCGTTCACAATTTTGTGATAGGCGACGCCAGGCTTGTGGCCCGTGATTTGCGCCATCAGGGCGAGAAACACGAACACTTGAATTTGGTTAAAGTTTAAACCTAACGGTACATCACAGGAACGCTGAAAACTGGTGAGATACAAGGTATCGCCCAGCAACGAAAAGTTATGGGTATGCATGCAAGGGCGTAAGCAGCCCATGTGGAACTCACCGGGGTTATAGAAGCTAATTATCTCGCCACGGTCATCAATGCCTTTGCTGAGGTTGTCCACGACCTTACGCAATTGGTCAACAGTACCGCCATCTGGCTTGGCCCAAGCACGGCCTTGTACGCCATACACCCGGCCCATGTCATCCTCACCTTTACGGTGTGGGTTGTTCAGCCAAGCTTCATTTAAATTGGCGTTAGCATTCCACGTTGGCGTACCAATCATGCGAAAATCGGCCGCGCTTGAATAGCCGCGAATATAGCCGATCAGTTCGGCAATGGCGGCTTTCCAATAGCTTTTACGGGTGGTGATGAGCGGGAATTCATTACGGTCGACGCGATATTCTAAGTCGGCGTTAATGACCGTACGACAGCGTTTCCCCGTGCGTTCGTTATGCACCCACTCGCCTTCATCAATAATGCGCTGACACAATTCGAGGTATTGTTTCATTGTAATTATTTACCTTTTTTGTACGCCCAAACCATGACCAAAGCACCAAGCACAATCATCGGTGCGGATAGCCACTGCCCCATTGACCAACCAAAGGTTAGTAAGCCTAAGTGTGCATCAGGTTCGCGTGCATATTCAACGATAAATCGAGCCAGACCATAACCAATCAGGAATAAGCCACCGATAGCGCCGACCGGACGTTGCTTGCGGCTATAAATGGCCAGCACAATGAACAGCACGAAGCCTTCTAAAAGCGCTTGATATAACTGCGATGGGTGGCGCGGCAACTGCCCAGCCGCCGAAAATATCATGGCCCAAGGTACATCAGTAACCCGGCCCCATAATTCACCGTTAATAAAATTACCGATGCGGCCTAGGCCTAAGCCGATGGGCACTAGCGGCGCAATAAAATCACCCACGGCGAAAAAGGATTGTTTTAGCTTACGGGAGTATATGTACAGTACCGTTAGCACGCCCAACAAACCGCCATGGAAAGACATGCCGCCACTGGTTATATCGAATAAATACAGCGGGTTTTTAAGAAAGTAATCAAACTGGTAAAAGAGTACGTAGCCGAAGCGGCCACCGACTACCACGCCCATAAAGCCCCAGAACAATAAGTCACTAAAGACTTTTTCGTTCCAGCCTTGCGCTTGATAATGAGGCATACGGCACTGACGATTACCCCACCACCAAGCAAACAAAAAGCCCAGTAAATACATTAACCCATACCAACGTAAATCGACGGGGCCGATGCTAAACATAATGGGATCGATATTGGGGTGAACCAGATAGTCCGTTTGTTGCATGATTATCCTAAAATAAGTTCAAGTGAAATAATCACTAAGAATATGGCGAATCCGCGTTGCAAATGCTTAACCGGTATCCGCTGGGTTAAAATTGCGCCCAAAGGAGCAAACAGCATCGAGGTAGCCGAAATTGCAAACCAAGCTTGTACGTGTACATAGCCAAACAAGCCATGGGCATTGTCCAACTGCTGCCCCAGCACAATAAAGGCTAAGGCGGCGCTGATGCCGATGCTTAAGCTACCTACCGATGATACCGCAATTGCTTGGCGAATGGGTACTCGAAGGCGCTGTAATAACGGTACCGTTAACGAGCCGCCACCAATGCCAACCAAAGCTGATAGTGCACCAAGGAAGGTGCTGATGAGTGCCATTAAGCGTTTGGATACTTCAGTGATGGGTTCACCACCTCGTTGTGGTATCAGCATGCGTATGGATAGCAGCATTAACACAACGGCAAATATTCGTTGCAACCACTCGGGCTTAATTAAGGTAGCGGACCATGCACCAATGATAGCGCCCACCATTAATCCTGGGATCAACCGACGCACCCAAAACCAGCTCACTTGGCCGTGTTTTAGGTGAGAACGTGCTGAACTTGATGTGGTCATTACAATGGTTGCGAGCGATGTGGCCACTGCCATAGGCACTACCAAATCGGCAGACACACCCAATAATGGGAGTAGATAAATCAACAAGGGTACTATTACTAAGCCACCGCCAATACCTAACATACCGGCTAATAAACCTGCAACCATGCCCCCGGCTAAACACCATAACCAGCCTGCTACGAGCACTTTGTCTCCTTAGAATACATGCAATTGTGGGCTTTTAAATACCCGCTCGAACGAAGCCACCTAGCCCCGCATTTTCTAGCGTCAGAATTACCTGCTGACGCACTTCTTTTGGCGAGCGTGCCGCTAGAGCTTGCTGTAATAGTACGTCGACATCGGCGGCGGCGATGTGACGAATAATCCAGCGTATACGATCAATATTATAGCTATTCATACTTAAAGTGCGGTAGCCCATCGCCATTAGTAACAGCGCTCCACCCGGCTCACCCGCGAACTCACCGCACACCGATACCGGCTTATTAAGGTCATTACAACGCTTAATGATTTGCTGCAATGCGTGTAAAACCGCAGGATGATAAGGCGAGTACAGCTCTGAAACTCGTGGATTATTGCGATCGACCGCCAAAATATATTGGGTTAAATCGTTGGTTCCCACCGAGAAGAAATCTATTTTATCGGCAACTGCATGCAACTGGAATATCATTGAAGGAACTTCAATCATCACCCCAATTTTCGGCGCCAGCAGTTGTACTTTATCATTGTCGACGTACTCTTCAGCAACCTCATGGTATGCCTGATGAATCATACGTACTGCTTCATCGACTTCTTCGGCGCCACTGATCATTGGAAGTAAAATGCGCAGGTTATTGCGCCCGACAGAAGCCCGCAGCATGGCCCGAACTTGGACCAAGAAAATATCGGGTTGGTCGAGCGTCATACGGATACCGCGCCAGCCTAGGTACGGGTTATCTTCTCGCATCGGTAGGTAAGGTAAAGGCTTATCACCTCCCACATCGAGTGTGCGCATTACTACTGGAGCGCCGCGGAACTGTTGAAGTATTTGGCTGTACAGCTCTTCTTGTTCGTCTTCAGTGGGTAAGCGCTGCTGCATCATGAAAGCGATTTCCGTACGATACAGGCCTACCCCTTGAATGTTGAGGTCATTGAGCCAATCGCGCTCGGTATTCAAGCCCACATTGAGGTGCAGTTGCAGGCGCACGCCATCGGTGGTTTCAGCCGGCAAGTCACGGGCTTGCATGACTTTCTGGCGTAATGCCGTTTCTTCATCGGCGAGCTGGGTATATTCTTTTTTAACCTGCGCTGGTGGGTCAACAAACACATCGCCGTTATAGCCATCAACGATGAGGGTTTGCCCGCTGATATCAGAAATATCTAAATCATCGAGGCCTAGTACCGCTGGTATGCCCATGCTTCTTGCCATAATGGCGGCATGGGAGTTGGCCGAGCCACGCACTGACACCATAGCTACTACTTCGGTATGAGGCAGTTCGGCCAGCATGGCGGCGGTAACTTCATCAGCCACGAGCACGCATTGTTGCGGCGCAGTTTTGTGTCTGGTTTCACGTTGCAGTAAATGCGAGAGAATACGCTGGCCAAGATCCAGAACATCGCTGGCTCGCTCGCGAATATATTCATCTTCCAGACTTTCAAATTGATCGACGAGGTCTTCAACCACCTTTTTTAACGCGGTTTGCGCACGCCAACCGTCGTTAATAATTTGCTCAACCTCTTGCCCCAGCGAAGCCGAGTCGAGCATGGCATGATAAACCTCAAAAATAGCTAAAGCTTCTGCCGCGACCTGCTCTTTCATGCGGTCGCTCAGTTCAAACAGCTCTTGTCGGGTATGGGCAACCGCAGCTCGAAATCGCCTGATCTCATGCTCTGGCATTTCGCTACGTTTGGGGGTGACTTCACTGAGTCGAGCTGGCGGTTTAACTAAATAGGCGGTGGCAATTTCAACACCAGGGGCTGCCGGTATCCCTTTAAAGGTTTCTAGCCAAGGCGAGGTTTGGACCGAACGTAATAAGCCTTTCGCTTTGGCGTGGGCAATAACCACCGCCAACTGTGCTGCCAGGGTAAGTACAAAAGCTTCTTCATCACGAGTGAACGCCCGTGCTTCTTGTTGCTGTACAGCCAACACCCCAAGTACTTTGGCACGATGAATAACGGGTGCTGCAAGCATGGCTTTATAGCACTCTTCTTTCACTTCCGGATGCACTAAAAATGCCGGGTGTTCGGTGGCATTGGCTATATTCAACGGTTCTTCGCGTTGCGCCGCTAAACTGATTACCCCTTCGCCAAATGGTACATAGATAGGCTGTTCAGATAGGAGTTCTAAGCCGTCTGTTGCGGCTAGCGCAAAATATTGTTCTTCATGGTTAGCTAGGTAGACCGTGCAGGAATCGGTTTTTAATGCTTCTTTTACTTGTCGCACCATGGTTTGCAGCGCCAGATCGAAATCTGGCGCCTGATTCACAGCCTCAACTATTTTGCGTAAAACTCGAAGCATAGATTACCCTTTTATAGTGCCGACACTTCTAACGTCGGCGGCGTGCAGGGCGAGCTTTCCTTGGTGACGCCGACATTACTACCGGCGCAAACTCTTTCATGACTCGACGATATACATCGCGCTTAAAGGATACGACCTGACGAACTGGATACCAATAGTTCACCCAGCGCCAGTCATCAAACTCAGGATGCGAAGATTGCATGACATCAACATCACTGTCGTTACATTTTAACCGCAATAAAAACCACTTCTGTTTTTGACCAATGCAGGTTGGCCGTTGTTCGCGTCGTACCAGACGTTTGGGCAAGCGGTAGCGAAACCAGTTGCGACTGGTGTAAACAACTTCAACTTGTTCGGGTAACAACCCGACTTCTTCCCAGAGCTCTCGGTACATAGCCTGTTCGGGAGATTCTCCCTCATCAATTCCGCCCTGCGGAAACTGCCAGCTATGTTGTCCGAATCGACGCGCCCAAAAGACCTGTCCCTGCTCGTTACAGATGATGATCCCCACGTTGGCGCGGAATCCTTCTGTATCTATCACGCGAGCGCCCTCATAAATTCGACTTCTGCTTAGGATTTTTCCATAATCCCGACATGAATGAAAGGATTAAAAGCCATGGCTCTGCTGAAGTGGGAACAAATATGGATTTAAAACAGCTCTTTTACCGCGCCAGCAGTCTCGCCGGCATGAGTTTCGCTGAGCTTGCCGCTGAACAGAATATGACGGTGCCGCAAGATCTGCGACGCAACAAAGGTTGGGTTGGCCAACTACTTGAAAGTGCCCTGGGTGCCAGTGCCGGCTCACAAGCTTTGCAAGACTTTCCCGAACTTGGCGTGGAACTTAAAACCATTCCCTTAGATGCCCGTGGCCGGCCCTTGGAAACTACCTTTGTTTGTACCACGCCGCTAACTCATGTT
>JBLWUG010000001.1:12665-236891 GCA_048269045.1 Pseudidiomarina sp. | reverse complement strand
TGAACCACCGTAGGTTTTCGCCAATACAGTAGTAATTGCAGCAGTCAGAGTGGTTTTACCGTGGTCAACGTGGCCAATGGTACCGACGTTAACGTGCGGTTTGGAACGTTCAAATTTTTCTTTTGACATGACAGCCTCTTTATGGACAACGTACGGTGGATCAACACCTGTATTTAAAGTTCTATTTAAAACGGCGCGATTATGCCGAAAAAGATGAGCGAAGGGAAGAGAAAAAAGGCTGGCTAACTGAACTGGTGCTGATGGGCGGAGTCGAACCGCCGACCTCACCCTTACCAAGGGTGCGCTCTACCAACTGAGCCACATCAGCACTATTCAGAATTTTTGGAGCGGGTAGTGGGAATCGAACCCACATCATCAGCTTGGAAGGCTGAGGTAATAGCCATTATACGATACCCGCATGCCTGAGCCGGGCCACCTCATACCACTCTGAACTCACCGCATTAAACAGACAATGCAAAATGGTGGAGGGGGAAGGATTTGAACCTTCGAAGGCTGAGCCGTCAGATTTACAGTCTGATCCCTTTGACCACTCGGGAACCCCTCCGAACCTAATTTTGAGTTGGTGCCGACAGAGAGAGTCGAACTCCCGACCTACTGATTACAAGTCAGTTGCTCTACCAGCTGAGCTATGTCGGCACCCCGGTTAGGTGGAGCGCATTCTATTGTATCGATTTTGAGGATGCAATAGTAAATGCCATTTTTTTTGCGTTTCCGCGTTCAACTGGTTAAATAGCGAACGGATGACGCAAAACTATCGTTTCTACACGGTCTGGACCTGTTGAAATAATGTCCACTGGTACTCCCGTGAGAACTTCAATACGCTTAATATAAGCAAGCGCTTCTGTCGGTAAATCTTTGTGTTCAATGATACCAACAGTAGTGCCTTGCCAACCTGGCATGGATTCATACACAGGTTCAATATTTTCGTAATCTTCTGCAGCTAACGGAGAATAGTCAATAACTTCTCCATTTGGAAGCTTATAGCCTACACAAATTTTTAGCTCTTCTAAACCATCAAGAACATCAAGCTTAGTTAAGCAGAAGCCACTGATCGAGTTAATTTGAACCGCACGACGTGCTGCAACCGCATCAAACCAACCGGTACGACGTTTACGGCCGGTAGTTGCACCAAACTCATGCCCTACTACACCTAGATGTTGTCCAACGTCACAAGAGAGCTCGGTTGGGAACGGGCCACTACCAACACGGGTGGTATAAGCTTTAACAATACCTAACACGTAGTCGATGTAGCGAGGTCCAAAACCTGCGCCGGTCGATACGCCGCCAGCTGTGGTGTTAGAAGAGGTAACAAACGGGTACGTACCATGGTCGATGTCTAATAAGGTGCCTTGGGCGCCTTCAAACATGATTTCTTGGCCAGCTTTGCGAGCATTATCTAATAAGCCTGATACATCTGCGGTCATGTCTTTAAGTTGCTGAGCAACTTGTTTGCAGTACGCCAGCACTTCTTCAACATCAATGGCATCGACTTTGTAGTAGTTGGTTAGAGCAAAATTGTGGTACTCAACAACTTCACGCAGTTTCTTTTCAAAACGCGCAAAATCAAATAAGTCACCAACGCGTAATCCACGGCGTGCTACTTTGTCTTCGTATGCTGGTCCGATACCACGTCCGGTGGTACCAATCGCATTCTCACCAGCCGCTTTTTCGCGAGCTTGGTCAAGTGCAACGTGGTAAGGCAGAATTAATGGGCAAGCTTCGCTAATAAGTAAGCGATCGCGTACCGGTACACCACGCTCTTCAAGCATGGCAATTTCTTTCATTAGGGCTTCCGGCGATAAAACGACGCCATTACCGATGAGACATTTAACATTGTCACGCAAAATACCAGATGGGATAAGGTGCAATACAGTCTTCTCACCATCGATGACAAGTGTATGACCAGCGTTATGTCCGCCCTGATAGCGAACCACTAATGACGCCTTATCGGTAAGTAAATCAACGATTTTACCCTTACCCTCGTCACCCCATTGTGTACCAAGAATTACTACGTTTTTACCCATGATATCGATACCAGCTGTTACTGTTGAAAAAACAGGCGGCGATTTTATCAGGAATTTGAGATTTAAGTAAGCCCGATCAAATTAAGGACACTGCTTTTTTTAATCGTTCGTAGTCTTTTTTGTCATGATAAATCGCAAAGCCGAAACGTAAACGATCACCTCGATAGTCGGTTTCAATACCAGCTTTTGCCAATACATCAGCAACATGGCTCACTTGTTCGGCACTATCTAAGCGGAAGGTTAAGAAGTGGCCGTGGTTATCTAAATCATCAACTAACAATCGCTGACGATTTAATAGTGGATGGCTACAATCATCTAGTAACTCGAGAAACGCTTGTTGGAGTGTTTGAACATAACTATGCATGCGGGCTACTGTCAGGCCATCTTCTTGCCACCAACGCAATACACTTAGCAGTCGATATAGTGCAGTAAAATCCATGGTTGCACCGGCGAAACGAAAGCCGTCATCAGCATACTCAACACGCCCCTGCTGCGGCTTTGCGAGATTAGCGAAATCAGCAAACCAACCGGTATATTCCGGACGCAAAGTACACCCTTTCGGCACCGCCATAAAGCAGCAGCCTTCACCTGCCTGCAGATATTTATAGCTACCGGCAATATAAAATACGCGCTCAGCATAGCTACTGAGATCAGTAGGTACGGCGCCACAGCCGTGATAGCCATCGACCACTATAGTCGTGTCTGGATTCACTTTTGCAACCCAGGTGTCTAACGCGGGTGCGACCACCCCGGAATTATAGAATACTTGGCTAGTAAAAATGAGATCGTAACTATCCTGCTCAATCGCCTCTTGCCAGCGCTTGGGGAAGCTTTCAAAAGGTTCGGTAGCCACACTAGTTACGGTTACATTCGAGCGCTCTTGCAGCCTTCTAATCTGACGCGAAAAGCTATGGAACTCGCTATCGGTGCTCAGGATGTTTAAGGGTTTTGCGGGATCAAAGCAGCTAATTACACGATACAACAACTCATGGGTGTTGTTGGCAAAGGCAAATTGTTCTGGGTACGGATGATGCAATAATTCAGCTAAACGCTTTTGTACTTCAGGCACGCGTTCAGAAAAGATTTTAAACCACTTGTTGTCAGCGCCACGAGCACTGTCTTCCCAAAAGGATAGTTGCGCCTGTTGCGTTACATCGGGCCAGTAGTGATGGCTATGCGGAGCAAAGTGCAGTGTTTCGGAGTGATACTTCAGGAATTGGCGGTAATGCTGTTTGTAGGACATAGTCATTTTTATTATGGTTCGATAACAATGATTCAAACCATAGCATAAAAAAAGCCCGCTGCAGTAGCGGGCTTTTCAATAACTATTTGCCAGTTGAGCTCTTCAAATATTTGAAGAAATCACTATCTGGCTCAAGTACAAGAATGTCATTGCCATTCGCAAAGCTCTTTTCATATGCTTGCAAACTACGCAAGAACGAGAAGAATTCAGAATCTTGGTTATATGCATTCGCATAGATACCCGCAGCCTCTGCTTCACCTTGACCACGTAATTCACGTGACTCACGCTCTGCATCCGCAAGCATAACGGCAACACGAGCATCAACGTCGGCACGAATGAACTCGGCCTGCTCACGACCTTCAGAACGGTGTTCCATGGCCACTGCTTGACGCTCTGCGCGCATACGCTGATAAATCGACTGACTAACTTCTGTCGGTAAGTTGATTTGCATCACGCGTACGTCAATCACTTCGATACCTAGCTCTTGCGCGCTATCGGCACCACGGATTAATGCTTCGCGCATTAAGTTGTCACGCTCACCAGAAACGATTTCCTTGATGGTGCGGCTACCAAACTCAGCACGTAAACCACTGTTCACTCGACGCGTTAATAGCGCTTCTGCTTGTGCTTGGTTACCACCATTCGTTGACAAGTAATATGTAGCGAAATCAGAAATACGCCACTTCACATAAGTGTCAACAATCAAGTCTTTCTTTTCACTGGTAACAAAACGGTCAGGGTTACCATCTAAAGTTCTGAAACGTGCATCTAAACGCTTAACTTGCTCAATAAATGGTAATTTAAAGTGCAGGCCTGGCTGGAAGACCCTGGCTTGGCCAGTATCCGCATCACGTTGCACCTTACCAAATTGAATCACGATAGCCCGCTCGCCTTCTTTAACAACAAAGATAGAAGACACACCTAAGGCTAATACGACAATAACTAAAGTTGCGATAAAGTTTTTCATCGATTACCCCCGGCCACTTCTATAGCGGTCATTACTACGTGTTGAGCTGTTATTGCTCTCTTGTTGCGTGCGATTGCCACTGTTCGTCGCGGTGCCACTGTTAGTGCCTACTGGCTGACGCGGCTCGACTTTTTGATTTCGCGAGCGGTGTTGCTGCTCCAAAATCTTATCTAGCGGCAAGTACATCATGCTATTACTACCTTTCACATCGACCATAACTTTGCTGGTGTTCGCGTAGATAGCTTCAAGCGTTTCTAAATATAAGCGCTCACGGGTAACCGTTGGTGCAGCTTTATATTGTGGCAGCAACTCTTTAAAACGAGCCACCTCACCTTGCGCTTTCAATACGGTTTGCTCGCGGTAAGCTTGTGCTTCTTGCAATACGCGACGAACCTGACCACGTGCTAGTGGTTCAATCTGGCGTGCATAAGCTTCAGCTTCACGAATAAAGCGTTGTTCATCTTCCTGTGCAGAAATAGCGTCATCGAAGGCTTCTTTCACTGCTTCAGGTGGACGTGCTGGCAACAAGTTCACATCAACAATCTGAATACCTAGCAAATAAGGCTGAATGATGTTTTCTAGTAGCTCAAGTGTATTCGCACGCACGCTTTCACGGCCAACGGTTAGCACTTCATCCATGGTGGTGTGACCAACCACGTAACGCAATGCACTGTCTGTTGCTTGTGCCAAGCTACGGTCAGCATTTTGTACGGCATATAAGTAATCGCGCGGATTGATAATGCGATACTGAACGTCGAGCTCAACGTGAACCACGTTTTCATCTTGCGTCAGCATAAAGCCTTCAGACTGGAACTGACGAACGTTACTAACGTCAACGGTTTCTACGCTATCAACGAAAACTGGGCGCCAGTGTAAGCCGGACTCTACCAAGTTATTGTATTGGCCAAAGCGTAATACTACACCTCGCTCAGCTTCTTTCACGGTATAGAAACCCGCGATAACCCACACAATAACCGCCAAGATAAGAATGACACCCAAGCCTTTGCTTGGAAAGCCACTACTAGCTCCGCGGTTACCGCCGCCGCCTTTATTACCGCCAAGCCCAAGCTTGCCGAGTAAATTGCGTACGGCTTCATCTAAGTCAGGTGGTCCTTGATCACGACCGCCTTGATTTTTCCATGGATCACGGTCGTTATTATTACCGTTTCCCGGTTGATTCCAGGCCATTGATTACTCCAACTCTAGGTTGCTAATTAATAATTATGTATTGGTTTATTGTACAAAGCCTTGCAAGTTATCACCATACTCTTCGCTAACTTGCTTACACAAGCGCTGCCAATCTACTGCTGGCATACTCACTTGCATAGATATTTGTCCATCTTCGCTGGTTTTTTCTTCGGTTACACTCTTCAACTCATAGAGTTTACCACGTAATTTACCCATAGATGGAGGAATCCGTAAAGATACGTTAACCATTTGCGGTCGCAAGCGCTCCACTAAGGCCTGCTGGAGCAATTCGACGCCAACTCCGGTTTCGGCAGAAAGCCAAACCCGAACCGGCATCCCTTGCTCATCAGTATCAATGCGAGCTGCACCCTCTTCGAGTAAATCTATTTTGTTACAAATTAACAGCTGCGGCACCTCGTCAGCTTCAATTTCTTCGAGGACTTCTTGCACCTGCTGAATATTGTCAGCCTGTCGATCATCGCTGATGTCGATAACATGAAGCAGCAAATCTGCCTCTTGAGTTTCTTGGAGTGTTGCTTTAAATGCCGCCACCAATTCATGGGGCAAGTGCCGAATAAAACCAACGGTATCGGCTAAGATAACACTACCTACATCAGGCAGTTCAAGCTTTCGCAACGTAGGATCTAGGGTAGCAAAGAGTTGATCCGCTGCATAAACATCAGCTGCTGTGATTCGGTTAAACAACGTCGATTTGCCAGCGTTGGTATAGCCCACTAAAGAAACCGTTGGCAGTTCTGCACGCTGTCGAGCGCGCCGGCCTTGTTCACGTTGCCGCTGTACTTTGGTTAAACGATTCAGAATGTTTTTAATCCGACCACGAATTAAGCGACGGTCCGTTTCCAGCTGAGTTTCACCAGGACCACGTAAACCAATCCCCCCTTTCTGCCGTTCTAAGTGCGTCCAACCACGGACCAACCGAGTTTGAATATGCCGCAACTGCGCGAGTTCAACCTGAAGCTTACCTTCATGGGTACGGGCACGTTGAGCGAATATATCCAAGATTAATCCGGTACGGTCAAGCACTCGACATTGGCATAAACGTTCGAGGTTGCGCTCTTGGGTAGGCGTTAAGCTGTGATTAAAAATAACAATATTGGCCCCGATCAATTTTACGTGTTCAGCAATTTCTTCAGCTTTACCTGAGCCAACGAAATACTTGGAACTTGGGGCACTGCGGGAAGCTGTTATGACGCCGAGCGTTTCGACGCCAGCCGACGACACTAACAGCTTGAGTTCGGATAATTCTTCGCGATCAACTTCGGCAGGAAAATCGACGTGTACTAGGATAGCCTGCTCACCACCTTCAAACCTATCAAACAAGCTATCACTACTCCTCTATGATCAATGAACGTTAAACCTCTTCATTGCCATCCGCCATTGGCAGATAGTTTTGTGGAATCCGCGCGGGAACCACGGTAGAAATGGCGTGCTTATATACCATTTGGCTCACTGTATTCTTTAATAAGATCACAAACTGATCAAAGGATTCAATCTGTCCCTGTAATTTGATTCCGTTTACAAGGTAGATAGAAACCGGTACGCGCTCACGACGTAACGCATTTAAAAAAGGGTCTTGTAACATTTGCCCCTTTGCCATAATGGTGCATCCTTATTCTTGTTATTGTGTGAATCTGGCCGCAACTCATGAAATGCGAATGCCAGCCACTTCTAAATATAGTAAATTTAACGAGAATTATTTAACTTTGTGCTTAATACTTTCGATTTACATTGAATATATGACCGAACTTTGGGATTTCAAGGATCTTTTCGATTATTTACACTCATTAAAATATATCGGATCAGTTTGGCAATGCGCTAATGCTTGTTCGAGCAAATTCTCTGCATGAGTATCTAGCCACTTTACTTGCGGCCACTTACGAAGCCAGGTCAATTGCCGCTTAGCTAATTGCCGTGTTGCGCTAATGCCTCGTTCCAATAATTCATCGTAGTCAAAGTCACCATCTAAATATTGCCATGCTTGTCGGTAACCAACGCATCTTAACGCCGGTAAATCGAGATGAAGATCACTGCGTTTCCGTAAAGTTTTCACTTCGTCTAAAAATCCGTGCTCCAGCATCAGTTTAAATCGTAACGCAATGCGTTCATGTAAATCGGCACGATCTTGCGGGGCCACTGCCATCTGGATCACTGGATAAGGTAAAGCACCAGAGCGAGTCGCCGTTAGTTCAGTTAGAGTTTTGCCGGTGGTTTTCCACACCTCTAAAGCCCGTACCAAACGCTGTGGGTCATTCTGATGAATACGCTCAGCGCTGACGCTATCGACAGCCCGTAGTTGTTCATGTAAAGCGGCGCTACCTTGTTCAGCAAGTTGTGCTAACAAAGCCTCGCGAACACGAGGATTCGCTTCTGGTAGCTCGGACATGCCTTCCAGTAGAGCCTTGAAGTACAACATAGTTCCCCCGACTAAAAGAGGAATTCGACCGGCTGCGATTATCGCATCAATTTCACGTCGCGCATCGGTGGCAAACTGTGCTGCTGAATAACTTTCAGCTGGGTCGCAAATATCAATCAATCGATGGGGAGCTTGTGCCAACTCTTCTGCTGTTGGTTTAGCGGTTCCTATATCCATACCGCGATAAATTAAAGCCGAGTCGACCGACACAATGTCGCACGGCAGCGCTTGCACAAGATCGATAGCCAACCCCGTTTTTCCTGCGGCAGTGGGGCCATATAAACAAATTACAAAAGGCTGCTTCATGGATTAATCGCCTCGGGGAGTTGGGGCCATGGCACTGCATGTAAATAGTTGGAATCCGCTTTCAACACATCTCGCCACATTTCAATCCAGTGCTCAGCTTGCGCCACGGTATAACTATCTTGTATTTGAAAATGTGCCAACCACTCGAACACATCCTCATCATTTAATTTGCTCAGTAAGGTCGCTAACGTGCGACTGATGTCGGTATGACGGAGCATGGATGGAACTTCTAAAACCGTAATATGCTGAGCAGCAATATCACAACGCACACCAAATCGCGCCAGTTGTTCGCTGGTCGCTTGGCGTAGTTGCTGGCATAGCTTTTTATCGGTCAACTGCAAAGGGGTCAGCAACGGCTGACCTGCTAAGCCCGTCTGCCATTGGTGCTGTAACTGCTGCGCCAGATACGCCAATTGGGTACGCTGCAAATCTAGCAAGCTAATAGCTACTGAGGCTATGTCGCCTTGGTTCAGCAGTGCAAACCGCGACTCAACTACTCCCAGTAGCGCTTTGCTTGGTTGCTGAACCGATGGTTGATGACTTGCCACAGCGGTCTCCGGCACGGCTGCGCGCGTGGGGAAAATTTCAGGCCGCAATGGCTGTAGCTCTTTCACTTGACGGGCAAGCTCTGCACTCGCCTGCTGATATTGATGCTGATGTTGTGTTGCGGGTACAGGTGATTCAGTGGCATGACTTGAAGCCAATTGATCGCGAATAGTCTGCAACACAAAATCATGAATTTGGCGCGCTTGATGGAAGCGAACTTCGTGTTTTGCTGGATGAACGTTCACGTCGACATCTTGTGGCGGCAATTCAAAATACAGTACATAAGTGGGCACGCGATCATCACCGAGTTGCGCACCATAGGCTTGTCGAACAGCATGGCTTAAGAGCCGATCGCGCATCATTCTGCCATTGACGTAAAAGTACTGAACATCACCTTGGTGACGACAATGGCTCGGCGGTGCTACCCAGCCCCATAAGCGCACAGTGCCACTAACCCGATCGATAGGAATAGCATTATCGGTAAATGCCTGGCCACATACTTGCCCGACCCGTTCAATGGCCTGATTTTCGGCGCTTACCGCAGCATAGTTTCGCACCATTTTATTATTGTGGTTCAGGGTGAAACGCACGCCAAAGCGTGCCAATGCGATGCGTCTTAATAATTCATCAATATGGGTGAATTCAGTTTTATCAGTACGCAAAAACTTACGCCGTGCTGGCGTATTAAAGAATAAATCTTGTACATCGACCGTAGTACCATCGGGATGGCTGGCGGGTGCGAGTTCCGCCTGCATATCGCGACCCTCAAGCCAGACTTGCCAAGCTGCTGCTTGCGCTGCCGGCTTAGAGGTAAAAGTTAATCGCGACACTGAGCTTATACTCGCTAAAGCTTCACCACGAAAACCCAAAGTCTCGATGGCTTCTAAATCATTCAAGGTCGATATTTTACTGGTAGCGTGGCGACTTAATGCCAAGGCGAGTTCGTCTTTGCCGACACCGCTGCCGTTATCACGGATACGAATCCGGCGGCGACCACCTTGTTCGATATCAAGGGTTATCTGACTGGCGCCAGCATCTAAGCAGTTTTCGACCAGTTCTTTAACCACTGAAGCTGGACGTTCAATAACTTCGCCTGCCGCAATCTGGTTAGCCAGATTAATCGGCAGTAATTGAATGGGCATAGCTCACCCTATTTTACGATGAAGGAATTTCTAATACCTGACCAACTTGCAGCACGTTACTCTTTAATCCATTACGCGCTTTAATCGCCTTGATCGACGTATTGTAACGATGCGCTAATACCGATAGCGACTCACCCGATTTTACCACATGCTGACTGCTGCGCGAGGTCGCAAATAGAGTGCCATCAGGTGGGCGGCGGGTAAAGTAGTTGCGCACACCTTGGTAGATTGCTCGTGCTAATTGTTGTTGATGCTTATTGCTGAGCAACTGCTGCTCTTCGTGCGGGTTTGAAATGAAACCAGTTTCAACCAACATCGACGGGACATTGCCAGACGTTAATACCGCCAAACTCGCATGCTGAGGTTTCTTTTTATGTAAGCGTGTAACTCGATTCAGTTCAGCTAGAACCTCTTCAGCCATTTCAAAGGCCGAGCTCATTGCATGCCCCATCGTCATATCTATCAGCGCTTTGTTTAAATAGCCGTAGGTATCTTCGGATTTAATTTTAGTATCAACACCACCTAACACGTCAGAAATCCGTTCTTTATCTTCCAGCAAACGACCCATTTCGTTATTGGCTCGGCGTGACGATAAAACCCAAACGGATGCCCCTCGTGGCTGCGGTGTTGTAAACGCATCCGCATGCACCGAAACTAATAAATCTGCTTTAATCTCCTCAGCTTTGAGGGTTCGAGCTTTGAGCCCAACATAATAGTCATCAGTGCGAATGAGAAATGCTTGCATGGCAGGGTCGCGGTTAATTAAGTCGGCGAGTGCTTTAGCGACTTTTAGCACCACATGCTTTTCATAGGTGCCCCGCGGGCCTATCGAACCCGGGTCGTCACCGCCGTGTCCTGCGTCAATAGCGACAGTAACTTTCCGCTCTTCAAGTTGGTCAGCACGTAACGGCGTGTTTTTACGTTCGATGGAACGCCCAGGTAAATCCACGACTAAGCGCTCACCATAGCGATCGTTAGCTGGCAACGTAAATACATTTACCTCGATCTTATCGCTTAGCTCTAAAACAATGCGGGTTGAGTTCTTACTTTTCGGCGTACTGGTGCGGATCTTATGAATCAATAATGAAGCTGGATCCACTTGGCTTAAATCGATACCACGCTTGGTATCATTGAAGTCGATCACCAGGCGATACGGCTTCGCATCGTACAAAGTAAAATAGCTATAGTCGGGCGATTGACTGAGGTCAAACACCACGCGCGTATTATCTGGTGCTGGCCACACCCTGACATTTTTGATTGTGTTTGCATGCGCCACTGAGCCCATAAGGCAAAGTGCGGCAACAAGCCACCCGGTCATCCAACGTTGCATTAAATTGTATCGAGCAATACCCGACCTCGTTCTGTTAGCGCATTTAAAGACATAGATCGCGCAGTATCCGCATAATCTATATTTATTATTATATCGGGGGTTGGTAAGAAGCCTTCCCCTCGTTGTGGCCACTCCGCCAAAATAACTTTGTATTCTCCAAGGTAATCACGGATACCCATAAATTCAAGTTCTTCTGGGTCTGCCAACCGATATAAGTCAAAGTGATGAACTTGCCACGGTGCCAGCTCATAGCTTTCAACTAACGTATAGGTTGGGCTCTTCACATGCCCCTGGTGGCCTAAGGTTTGAATGAAACCTCGGCTAAATGTTGTTTTACCAGCGCCTAAGTCACCAAGTAAGTATAGCGTAATCGCTTGCTCTTGAGCCAAGTCAGGCTGTTCTTTCAAGACTGTAGCCAGTTGCGCCGCCACAGCCAATAATGCGGCCTCATCAGCCAAGTGTAAGTGTTTGGTTTCCATACTTTACCTAAGCTATCTGCTTACTGCTGGCAGGGATTAACCAACCGCCGTAATTCCGTCAATAAATCGCTCGCAATTGTACCACGTTCTCCGTGTTTCGCAGCGTTTTCACCAGCGACCGCATGTAACCAGACTGCGACCGGTAACACCAACTTAGTCTCCACACCTTGCGCGACCATGGCACCAACCACTCCGCTAAGTACATCGCCAGTACCACCAGTTGCCAGCGCAGGTGTTCCCCGTCGACAAACCCAAAAGGGTTCAGCAGACGGCATCGCTACCAAGGTACCAGCACCTTTGAGTAGCGCATGCGCTTGAAAGTTCACACTTATCTTTCGCGCAGCACCAAAACGATCGGCATTAATTTCAGTCGTCGTTGTTTGTAGCAATCTAGCGGCTTCACGCGGGTGCGGTGTTAAAAACCAAGGTGCCTTTCGAGTCACCGTTAGCTTACTAAGCAGATTCAAACCATCTGCATCAACAACTAATGGCCCGGACCACGCTAATGCCTGGCGCAACAAGTTTTGGGCCCATGCAGAAGTGCCAAGGCCAGGTCCAATCACCACCACCGATGCTTGCTGTAATAGCTCTTGAATGTCCTCGGTAACGGTATGCACCATTAGTTCAGGCTGTGCCACCGCGATCGCTAATTGGCTACTTTCATGAGTGGCTATAGAGACTTTGCCAGCACCACAGCGCAACGCCGCTTGCCCAGCCAAAGTCACAGCACCGCTCATACCGGGAGCGCCACCTATAATGAGCACATGACCATGAGTGCCTTTATGTGAAGCTGGCTGACGAGAGGGAAGCGCAGTTGCAACAAGGCCTGCGGTTATGCTTTGTGCATAAAAAGGCTGTTGAAAAAACGCGGTTTGAATACCTAATTCCGCATGGGATAAGTTACCTACGAAATTAGCCGCCTGCCCCGTAACTAGGCCTGCTTTTAGCGCGACCATGGCAATCGTATGTTGCGCGTGCACTGCAATTGGTAGCGGCTGTCCGGTGTCACTCGACAAACCTGTAGGCACATCAACGCTAATAATAGTTCGCCCTGTTCGCAACTGCGGATCATTGATGAGCTTCACCGCTGCTAGATAATCCCCTTCAAGCTCCCGCTTAAGACCGCTACCTAATAGCGCATCAACGACAATATCTACATCTTCTATGTGCTCTGCTTGCAGCGCTGACAAGCTAATAAACCGTCCGCCCAGCGATTGCCACGCCTCTGCTGCTGCTTGAGCTAGTTCACTACGAGGTGTGGCTGCAGCAATACGGACTTGATAACCAGCACGCTCGGCCAAGCGCGCCAAAACCCAGCCATCGCCGCCGTTATTACCAGGGCCACAAATAATGAGCAGGCGCGCGGGTGCGGGCTGTAACTGTTGAATACGTTGGAGAATTGCTTGGGCGGCTCGTTGCATTAATTGTGCAAGACTAAGCCCTAGTTGAGCAGCCGCCGCTTGCTCGCCTGCGCGAACCTGAGCGGTGGTATAAATGTAGGTACTAAAGTCATTTGTCATGGATTCATCCTTGCGAGGTGGCTTTCGCAACGACGGTACGCATGACAAGGAAACTACTCAGGCAGCGCTTGCGCGTCTTGGTGCTCAGCTTTCACCAATACCGGTGCTGCTGAATACGATTGCTGCAGATTGTTTTCTTGTTCTGGCGTACAAGCCACCAAAACGGCCATTGTAGAAATTATTAAGCCAATTAAAAAGCGGTGCATTGAAAGTGCCTTTCCTTCACTCGGTTCGATACTGCAAACATAAAGGAATGGGCTTTTGCACTCAACGTACAAATTGAAAGTTCTATGTAAATATAGTCGGACTTAGTCAGTCGAGGACTTTTTAATATCGACCAGCAGCTTGGCAAAAAAGTCTGCACCCTTGCGTCGAGCAAACTCAATATTTCGTTCAGGTATAGCATCTACATCGTTATGCTCTTCAATAGCACGTTCAACGCTTTGTTCACGGAGAATATGCAAGGCTGCATATGGCGAGCGGTTGGTATAATTCGCGGCATCTGATTCTAGTTCGCCGGCGAAGCAATAGTGCGGGTGAAAGCTAGCCAATTGGAAAATTCCTTCATACCCCTGCGCCGCCAAGAGTGAGTTAGCTAGCTCAGAGAGTTCGAGAAAATCGTCGAAGCGTTCAAATCCATTCGGCAACATAAAAAGAGTCGTTTCAGTATCCGAGTGGTGCTCGAGGTACTCACATTCTTGCATGAGTTGCGTTAGCACTGGCTCGAGTTTGTCACTGTGCGCCACCACGTAGCGCACAGTTCCAGCTTCAAGTTCCTTGCGGGCGAATGGGCAAATGTTGTATTTCACAATCACCCGTTCTACCCACTCCCGCATTTGGGATACTATTAAATCTTCCACTTAAAGTTCATGCTCACAGATATAGTCAAGCGCACCCACAACTGCAGCCACTTGCGCATCAATACACTCTTCTGGCGTGGCATTAGCACTATCAGGATAAACTTCAGTGGTACTCACATAAGGGGCATCGGTTAAGCCCATGCATAGGCCCAACTCTTTACCTGCATAATGAATAACCCCTTCTTGCTCGGCTTTGGCACCGATGATTTTGCCTTCATCATCTGCCGGCGCAATATGAGTGACGTTACGAACCGAATCAATAATTGCCTTTTGGAAGTGCGGTGTTGGAATTTCTGAGTTGCCCACCGTGTAAAAGCCATCTGGGATATTCCAGTTGGTATTCACCGTACCATCATGCGCCGCCTTCGCTGGTCGAAACTCGCTATTATCGGTGTCGGTTGTTTCATGAAGGTCAATATGACCAATAAACTCCAAATGGTGGTCTGCCAAAAATTGCATAATAGCTGCACATTCACCCGCCGGCGTGTTTTCTTTGAACGAACGGTTCGGATCAAAGGCAAACGGGTTCCAACGATTGATCGTTTCGTATCCCCACGGGCTGATACAAGGTGCCACAACAATATTAAACCACTCGCTATAACGTTGTGCTTGGCTCGTTAGAAACTTTAATGCACCATGCACGCCGCTAGTCTCGTAGCCATGAACACCACCAGTAATTAACACGTTTGGCTTGTTCGCATCCCAGTCGCGCGTTTTAACAATAAATAGTGGATAGTTGTTTGCTGGGTATTCCAGCAACCCGTATTGCTCAACATCAAATTCCTGATGGAGCTGATTAATTTGACTGACTACCTCATCAAAATAAGAACGCTGAATAACCTGCTCTTCAAGCCATTGCTGCTTCTCTTCTGGTCCCCAAGGCGTGCCTGCGGTACCAATATGATATTGTTGATCTGCCATGTTCATTCCTATAGTTAAGCGTGATTGTAGTAAGCTCAATCACATAGCCTAATCGGGTTTGAATATTCCGATAATATTTTTATCTGCGGGAGCTTCCGGCTGCTGTTCGCGCTCGGTAAACTGATGGCCACAGTGGACACAGCTCACCGTTTCTTGCTCACCTTCAATGGTCAGCATTAAAGTATCCATTGTGTGACAGGCTGGGCATTCCGCGCCAGCGATAAATCGTTTACGAGCTCGAGTCATATTCACCTCATCTGGTATCGGGTATAATTGTCGCAGAAACACAGCTTAAACTCCAAGTTCGGGATGATTTATGATAAATATTCGCGCCATGACACTGATGCGTGGCGGCAAGATTTTGCTCGAAAACGCTGACATTACTATCTTTCCAGGGCATCACGTCGGTTTAGTTGGCCGCAACGGTACCGGTAAGTCATCACTGTTTGCGTTGCTGCGTGATGAAATTCAGGTTGAGCAAGGCAACTGTGATGTTCCGGCAGCTTGGCGCATTGCTAGTGTTAAGCAGGAAACACCTGCGCTTGAACAGGCCGCCGTTGACTATGTGCTTGATGGCGATACCGAGCTACGCGACTTAGAAGCCCAGCTCGCTCAAGCAGAACGTGACCAAGATGGTCATGGCATTGGTTCGTTGCACGACAAAATAGGTGCCATTGGCGGCTATGAAGCTCACGCTCGTGCTGCGTCTTTGCTCCACGGCCTCGGTTTCACCGCGGCACAAATTAACCACCCGGTGAAATCTTTTTCTGGTGGTTGGCGGATGCGCTTAAACCTCGCCCAAGCATTGATTGCTCGTGCCGATTTATTACTGCTGGATGAACCAACCAACCACCTCGATGTCGATGCTATTTTCTGGCTCGAAAGCTGGCTGCAACGTTTTCCTGGCACACTCATAGTCATTTCGCACGACCGCGATTTTTTAGATGCCATTGCGCAGCAAATTGTGCTTATCGAACATCAAACAGCAACTTCTTATAATGGTAATTTCAGTAGCTTTGAGCACCAGCAAGCTGAACAACTCGCACAGCAGCAAGCACAATTTGAGAAAGAACAGGCACAAAAGAAACACTTACAAAGCTATATCGACCGCTTTCGCTACAAAGCCAGTAAAGCCAAACAAGCACAGAGCCGAATTAAAGCCTTAGAACGATTACAGGCAAGTGCACCATTGCGCGCGGCCAGCGGCTTTAACTTTAGTTTCAAGCCACCAGCGCAGCTACCGAACCCCTTGCTTAGCATGGAAAAGGTTCAAGCTGGGTACGGCGATAGCGTAGTACTAAAAGATATTAAGTTTAACTTAGTACCAGGCAGCCGCATCGGTTTACTGGGTCGCAACGGTGCCGGTAAGTCAACACTGGTGAAATTGCTTGCGGGCGAGCTGCAACCGCAGTCTGGCATTATTGAGCTCAACCCTGGCATCAGCCTCGGTTATTTCGCCCAGCATCAACTTGAATTGCTCGATGTGACGGCAACGCCTTTACAGCATATACAGCGACTCGATGCTAACGCGACTGAGCAACAGTTACGCGACTTTGTTGGCGGTTTTGGCTTTTCTGGCGATCAAGCAACCAGCTTAGTGGCGCCCATGTCGGGTGGTGAAAAAGCGCGCTTGGTACTGGCTATGATCGTTTACCAAAAGCCCAACATGCTCTTGCTAGATGAGCCCACTAACCACTTAGACAGCACCATGCGTGAAGCTTTAGTCTATGCCTTGCAAGACTTCGCTGGGGCGATGGTTATTGTGTCGCACGATCGTCATTTACTGCGTACTACTGTCGATGAGTTTTATTTAGTTGCTGACCAGCAAGTACAGCCGTTCGCAGGTGATCTTGACGCCTACCATCAATGGCTACAAGAGCAAGCTAGTATTACTAAAGCATCGTCCAAAGATACCGATACCACTGCTACGCGCGTCGACCGCCGCACGGAAAAACGTGAGGCAGCCGAACTGCGACGGGTGCTAAAACCGCTTAAAGATCGTGTCAAAAAAGCTGAGCAGCAAGTTGCAGATGTGGAAGCCAAGCTGGAACTGATCAATGAGCAGTTAGCTGACAATGATTTATATGACGCGGCACGTAAAGATGAGCTCACCCAGTTATTAAAACAACAAGCTGAACTCCAGCAACAGCTACAACAAGCTGAAGATGAATGGATGGGCGCAGAAGACGCATTACAAGAGGCTGAGCAATAATGGAAATTCCATGGCGTGAATTAGATCAAGAAACCCTAACCAACATCATTCAAGAATTCGTGTTGCGGGAAGGAACCGATTACGGTGAAGAAGAGAAAGCTCTAGCCGATAAAGTCGCTGATGTATACGCGCAACTAGAACGTCGCGAAGCCATTTTAGTTTGGTCTGAGTTGCACGAAACGGTAAATATCCTACCCGCTAATCATAATTTTGATGCTGAATGAATATTTGCTTCCAGGTGACCTGAGGGTCACCTAAAATAATGAAGTTTGGATTACCTAAATCGTCTTTACGGTTGTAGCTTAAGGGCTCAAAGTTCTCTGCCACTATATGACCACCGGCTTCACCGACAATAACCTCTGCAGCCGCGGTATCCCACTCGCCCGTGGGGCCGACACGCAAGAAACAATCCGCTTTACCTTCGGCAACGAAACAAGCTTTCAGCGAGCAACTGCCTAAAGCTACGGTCGTGTATTCCCTAGCGCTGGACATGCGCTTGGTGATTCGCTCTAACGGCTGGCGGCGACTGATCGCAATGCGGATAGCCTCTTGATCGGGCCGCGCTAAAATACGTACACCCAATGCACTGCGCTCTTGCTGGGTTTGCTTAAAAGCACCCTGCCCCGCTTGCGCGTAATATAAAGTGTCTTGTGCTGGCCAATAAGTGATTCCAAGTATGGGTTGATGCTGCTCAACCAAAGCGATCACCACGCCAAAGTCACCGCTACCAGCGATAAACTCTTGAGTGCCATCAATAGGGTCGATTAGCCAGTAGCGCGTCCATGTTTGCCGTTCGGCAAAGCTAAGATGAGAACCTTCTTCGGAAAGTATGGGTATATCAGGGGTTAGTTTTGCGAGTTCATCGACAATGAGTCGGTTAGCGGCATAGTCCGCACTGGTCACGGGCGATTCATCATCTTTCGCGTAGGTTTCAAAAACTTGGTTTTCATAAATATCGAGAATCAGCGCGCCAGCTTGAATAGCTATCTTATTGGCCCCCTCCAACCATCGAGCACGTTGTTCGTTGGTACTGGTTAAGGGTGCAGAAGTCATAATTGCAATTCCTTTAGCATCATTAACAGCGCCGCAATGCTGCGCGCTTCGGTAAAATCGTCCTGTGCCATCAGTGCATCTGCGTTGGCCACGGGCCAAAACACCTTTTCTAAGGGCTCGGGCTCATCGCCGGGCAAGCTCTCTGAGTATAGGTCACGGGCAATAAAAATGTGCATGGTCGCGGAGAAGAATTGCGGTGCCATCGTCACACTTTTCAAAGGTATAAGCTCGCGGGCACCGTAACCAATTTCTTCTTTGAGTTCTCGGTTGGCAGCGATTTCTGGTGTCTCACCTGGGTCAATTAAGCCTTTAGGAAAGCCCAGTTGATAATTGTGTAGCCCTGCTGCATATTCGCGCACCAACACCATGGTGTCAGCATCCAGAAAAGGCACCACCATGACAGCGCCTCGGCCACTACCCGCGACACGCTCAAACTGGCGTTCAACACCATTGCTAAAACGCAGATCTACAGCTTCAATAGTCAATAGTCGGCTTTGCGCAACCGTTTGACGATTCAATATTTCGGGGGTTTGTTTATGCGCCATCATGATTCCATTAAACTGGCTGAACAAATTGAATGTTGTCAGAGTAACAATGTTACTATAACGGTAAAGAAGTCAGCGGTACAACCTCGAAGGAGTTATCAATGAGCACAACTACACATTATGACGCCGTAGTGATCGGAAGCGGTCCTGGAGGGGAAGGTGCAGCCATGCAATTAGCCAAGCATGGGCGCAAAGTCGCCATGCTTGAAAAGCATAACTCTATTGGTGGTGGCTGCACCCATTGGGGCACCATTCCTTCAAAAGCCTTACGTCATTCTGTCAGTCGTTTAATTGAGTACAATAGTAATCCATTATTTGCCTTAGAACGCGTTCAACGTGACCTAACCTTTGCAGATATATTGAAGCATGCACAGGGTGTCGTGAACCAGCAAGTGCGCCAGCGTAGCAGCTTTTATGCCCGCAACGGCGTCACCGTCATTCACGGTGAGGCCAGCTTTGTTTCAGCGAACCAGCTCCATATTCGCGCTGCAGACGACACGCTGGAAACTATTACCTTTGATCAGGCCGTGATTGCGACCGGTTCGCGCCCTTATCACCCGGAAGATGTCGATTTTACTCAAACGCGCATCTATGACTCTGACACCGTATTACAACTCGAACACGAGCCGCGCAATATTATTATTTATGGCGCCGGTGTCATTGGCTGTGAATACGCAAGCATCTTTCGAGGCTTAGGGGTTAAAGTCGACTTAATTAACACTCACGAACGCTTGCTGTCTTTCCTCGATGCAGAAATTTCAGATGCCTTAAGTTATCACCTGCGTAATAGCGGCGTGGTGATTCGTCACAATGAAGAATATGAGCGCATTGAAGGCCATGCGGATGGCGTTACCTTGTATACCAAATCAGGCAAACGCTTAGACGCTGACTGCATGCTGTACGCTAACGGTCGCTCCGGTAATATCGAAGCGCTTAACGTTGAAAATCTAGGTTTACAACCTAACCACCGTGGGCAATTGGATGTCGATCGTTGTTACCGTACCAAGTGCGATAATGTTTATGCCATCGGCGATATTATTGGCTACCCGTCACTGGCAAGCGCGGCATATGACCAAGGTCGCATCTGTGCAACAGCAATGCTTTACGGTCAATGCAGCCAGCGCTTAATCAGTGATATTCCCACGGGCATCTATACCATTCCTGAAATTAGTTCGGTGGGTAAAACAGAAGAAGAACTCACGGCAGCTAAGGTTCCTTATGAAGTTGGTTCTGCCAACTTTAAACATTTAGCTCGAGCGCAAATTTCGAATATGGCGGTTGGGAGTTTGAAAATCTTATTCCATCGCGATACTAAAGAGCTCTTGGGGATTCATTGCTTTGGTGAGCGAGCCGCTGAAATCATTCACATTGGCCAAGCTATTATGGAACAAAAAGGCGAAGCTAATACCATTGAGTACTTCGTTAATACTACCTTTAACTACCCGACCATGGCAGAAGCCTACCGGGTGGCCGCACTCAATGGTTTGAATCGTTTACGCGATTAATCCAAGGGTAATTCTACGCGAATGCAAAGCCCACCTAAGCGTTGGCTTTTGCTGAAGGTTAACTGCCCATGATGACGGTCGACAATGCGATGTACGATCGCTAACCCTAACCCAGATCCCTTGGCGGCGCGTGCTTTGTCGCCTTGGGTGAATGGCTGCATGAGGTGCTCAATTTCGTCAGCCGCTATCCCTGGACCATTGTCACTTACAGTAAACCAAACTATATTCGCGTTGGTATCACAGCCGGTTTCAATGCGTATGTGTTGTCGCCCATAACGCTCAGCGTTTTCTAGCAAGTTCAGCAATACCCGCTTAATTGATACCACCCTTACTAATGCTTCAGGCATAGGGTTGTATACCGTATCAATTTTACTTTCCCAGTTTTCTGGCAGGTGCGCCACCACATCTTCAATTAAAGTATTGAGATTATTACGCTCATTATCAGCGTCGGTGTCTACCCGCACATAATCAATAAACTGATCAATAATGGAGTTCATATCTTCAATATCATGGATGATACCTTCTGCGAGATAATCTTCCTGCTCTGGCATCATTTCCGCCGCTAACCGAATGCGTGTTAACGGGGTGCGCAAGTCATGGGAAACCCCGGCCATTAATAGCGCACGATCATTTTCAAGTTGCTGCACACCCTTTACCATTTGGTTGAATGCGCGCGTTACCGCGATAACTTCGGTCGAGCCTCGTTCTGGTAACTTCTCAGGGAACTCACCCGTACCTATTTTTCGTGCGGCGGCTTCAAGCGCTTTTAGTGGTCGGTTTTGCCAATTAGTAAAAATCATGCCGCCGAGTACACTTAAAAAGCCAATGACGACTAGATAGAAGAGCAATGGCGAAAATCGAGCTTCATCAAAGGTATCTAGCGCCACCACAATCCAGTAACCCTGCACACGCTCAGTTTGAATCCAGACCAGATACGTATCATCTTGTGTTATCCGTACTTCGGTTTCGGCTTCCAGCAATTGCGACATCTGCGCTGACAGAAAGTTATAGGTTTTGGTTCGCGCCAGCCCTGACTGCAATGCCTGGTTATGAGTCAACACCCGCACCCCGGTGCTATCGCTATAATTAGTCACCAACCGTTGTTTCGCAGCTGCTGGTACATGCGTCTCTTTGAGCCAGTCATCTAAGGCAATCACACCTTTTACTTGATTAGCTACCACGCTGCTTATTTGCTGCATGCTGGGTTTCACCACATAGAGCCCTACCATCAAGTAAGACACCACTTGGTTGATTAACAGCAACGCACCGATAAGGGCTACCGTGCGAGCAAAAGCAGAACGTGGAAATAAGCGCATTAGGGTTTATGTACCTGACTGTTGAGGTGCTGCGGCTTTGCCATCAGGAACAAATACGTAGCCTAACCCCCACACGGTTTGAATGTAGCGCGGATTGGCGGGATCTTCTTCCAGCATTCGGCGCAAGCGTGAAACTTGAACATCAATACTGCGCTCTAGGGCGCTATAGTCTCTGCCTCGTGCTTGGTTCATTAGTTTATCTCGAGACATAGCTTGGCGCGGGTTGCTTACCAGTGCTTTTAATACAGCAAACTCACCACTTGTTAATGGCATCGCCACATCACCGCGATACATTTCGCGGGTACCTAAGTTTAGGCGAAACTCACCAAACACCACTTCTTCATCACTATCTGCTGGAGCTCCGGGAACTACCGTGCCACGGCGCCTTAATACCGCTCGAATTCGCGCCAGTAATTCACGTGGATTAAACGGCTTAGCTAAATAATCATCTGCACCTAGCTCGAGGCCAATAATACGATCCACTTCATCGCCTTTCGCGGTAAGCATCACAATGGGAATATCATTATTTTGTTGGCGCAAACGACGGCAAATCGATAAGCCATCTTCGCCCGGCAACATTAAATCTAACACCATCAAATGAAAATTTTCTCGCTCCAATAAGCGTTCCATTTGTTGGCTTTCAGCCGCACAGCGCACGTCATACCCCTGCTCTTGCAAATACCGTTCGAGCAAATTTCTTAAGCGCGCATCGTCATCTACGACTAGTATTTTGAAAGTTTCATGACTCATAATTAAAAATCCATAGAAGTTCCTAAAATCACTATAAAAGAAGCCTTGTGTATTTGCCACGCTTAGCTTGTAAGTAAAGGTTTCAGCAAACTCACAGCCTTAGGCTTTATTAACACAGCCAAAGCCTGTATTTTCATGAACCATAACTTGGCATATAAAAACATTTGGTAGTGAGCCTCGATGAAAACAAATTTAATTACCCGTGAGGGCTTTGAAAAACTGCAACAAGAACTCGACCATTTGTGGCGCGTCGAGCGACGTGAAACCACTGAAAAAGTGACTTGGGCGGCCAGCCTCGGCGACCGTTCTGAAAACGCAGACTATAAATACAATAAACAAAAACTGCGCCAAATCGATCGCCGCATTCGATTTCTACGGAAACGCCTAGAGATCTTGCAAATCGTCGATTATTCACCCCAGCAAGAAGGCAAAGTGTTTTTTGGTGCCCACGTCGAACTAGAAAATGATGATGGCGACACCCTTAGCTTTCGAATTGTTGGGCCTGATGAAATTTATGACCGCAAGGATGTTATCTCGATTGACTCCCCTATGGCACGAGCCGCATTGAAGAAGGAAGTCGATGATGACGTGGTGGTCTCTACGCCGACCGGTAAAAAGTCATGGTACGTAAACAAGATAACCTATGACAAACCATAATCTAACACTGTTACTCCCACATCCCTGAACAGGGCTGGTATACTTGGCACCACTTTTTTCCCAAACAGAGAGATTTTATGAGCTCGATTACTCAGCGAATAGCGAATGAATTATCTGTAAATTCGCAGCAAGTACAGGCCGCGATCGCGCTACTCGACGAAGGTGCAACGGTACCTTTTATTGCCCGTTACCGAAAAGAAGCAACGGGTGGTTTGGATGACACACAACTGCGTAACTTGTCGCAACGCCTTGGCTATTTACGCGAATTAAATGACCGTCGAAGCGTTATTCTTGCCAGCATCGAAGAGCAAGGTAAGTTAACAGATGAGCTCAAGAAAGCCATTCAAGCGACCGAGTCAAAAACTGAATTAGAAGATCTTTATCTACCGTTCAAGCCGAAACGCCGCACCAAAGGCAAAATCGCCATCGAAGCCGGCATCGAGCCATTAGCCGACAAACTTTTTGCACAGCCTGAACTTAATCCCGAGAATGAAGCCACTGCGTTTATCAATGCAGATGCGGGCTTCGCCGACGAAAAAGCGGTACTCGAAGGCGCTCGATTTATTTTGATGGAACGATTTGCTGAAGACGCAGCGTTACTGAAAAAAGTGCGCGACTACTTGTGGGAAAACGCTGTAATTACCAGTGTTGTTGCTACCGGTAAAGAAACAGCCGGCGCTAAATATCGTGATTACTTCGACTTCAACGAAGGCTTGAAAAAGATACCTTCCCACCGAGCGTTAGCTCTTTTCCGTGGTCGCAACGAAGGCATGCTACAGCTCAAGCTTAATGCCGATCCGCAACAAGAAGACCCAAAAGCTCGTAGCCATGGTGAACACATTATCGCCACGCATGTGGGTTGGTCGCACCAAAACCGAGGCGCTGATGATTGGTTAGCGCAAACTGTGCAATGGACTTGGCGTATCAAGATTTTGCTGCACATGGAAACCGAGCTCTTTGGCACCGTACGCGAACGTGCTGAAACGGATGCCATTCAGATTTTTGCCAACAACTTGAAAGACCTGCTTATGGCGGCTCCAGCAGGTGCCAAAACCACTATGGGACTCGACCCGGGCGTGCGCACCGGTATTAAAGTCGCGGTAGTCGACAGCACTGGTAAAGTACTTGGGACCAATACTGTGTTTCCGTTCCAGCCGCAGAATCAAGTTGATAAGGCCATGCGAACTCTTGCCGGCATGTGCAAGCAACATAAAGTTGAGTTGATCTCAATTGGTAACGGTACTCACTCGCGTGAAACTGACAAGCTTGTAGCCGACATGCTCAAAGCCAACGCTGAAATTAAAGCCAGCAAAGTGATTGTCAACGAAGCCGGCGCTTCAGTGTATTCAGCATCTGAATTGGCAGCACAAGAATTCCCAGAGCTTGATGTTTCTTTACGAGGTGCGGTGTCTATTGCTCGCCGTCTGCAAGATCCTTTGGCTGAACTCGTTAAGATTGAGCCTAAGTCTATCGGTGTTGGCCAGTACCAGCACGACGTGAGTCAAGCACAGCTTGCCACCAGCCTAGATGCCGTCGTAGAAGACTGTGTAAACGCCGTAGGCGTGGATATCAACACTGCTTCGTCGGCATTGCTAGCTCGCGTAGCTGGTCTCTCAAAAACCTTGGCACAAAACATTGTCACCTATCGTAATGAAAACGGTCGTTTTGAAATGCGGAAAGCTTTGCTGAAAGTTCCACGCATGGGGCCTAAGTCTTATGAACAAGCGGCGGGTTTCTTGCGTATCATGAATGGTAAGCAACCGTTAGACGCCTCTGCGGTTCACCCAGAAGCCTACCCAGTGGTTGAACGCATTGCCACGCAAAATGATAAAGCCGTTGCTGATCTAATTGGTGATTCCAGCTTCTTGAAAACTTTATCTGCTGAAGATTATGTGGATGAGCGCTTTGGTGTACCTACGGTGCAGGATATTTTACGCGAGCTTGATAAACCAGGCCGCGACCCGCGTCCAGAGTTCAAAACTGCTAGTTTCAAAGATGGCGTAGATACCCTTCAAGATTTAAAGCCAGGTATGACACTCGAAGGCGTAGTCAGTAACGTTGCGGCCTTTGGTGCTTTCGTTGATATTGGTGTTCATCAAGATGGTTTGGTTCACGTTTCTGCGTTGGCCGACAAATTTGTTAGTGACCCGCGCGAAATTGTAAAAGCTGGTGATATCGTGAAAGTGAAAGTTATGGAAGTTGATGTGCCGCGCAAGCGTATCAGCCTGACCATGCGCTTAACCGATGAGCCGGGTGCGCCAGCAACTAATAAGCCTGCACAACCTGCCGCTGCTAAAAACAAGCCACGTGGCGCTAAACCCAAACAAGGTGGCAACCCACCTTTAGGTTCAGCCATGGGTTCGGCCTTCGCTGATGCTTTTGCTAAAGCTAAGAAATAATCGAGTACCTACAAAAAAGCCCCGCTGAGCGGGGCTTTTTATTATCTGTAATTAAGCGCCAACTGGCGCATTTATGAGTAGTTTAAGGTTGTTTCTAAAACTACGCTTTTGGGCGACAAAGATGTCTCGCATTTCTTCAGCTTTCGCTTGTAGTTCAGCAATAGTTGGTAAATGCACACTATCAGTGAACGCCTTAGTTTTAGTGTCAAGCAACTGCTTTCTAACTTGGTAGTAAGCTCGCAACTTCGCCACCAGCAGGTCGTACTCTTCATGTAACTTGGTGAGCGTAGTTTCACAAGTGACCGCAGTTTTAAGTTTCGCTTTTTTAAACTGCATCTCTAACTTTGCCTTTTCCACTTGATACCCGTTAGTGCGCTTCAAGTTACGGGTTAAACCTAACCATGAACAGCTTTTGATCAGCCATTTTGTGGGGTCGAACTGCCACCAACGAATACCATTACGGTAATCCGCAGAAAAGATATGGTGGTAATTATGATAACCCTCACCAAAGGTTAAAAAGGCTAACACCCCGTTATCGCGAGCGGTGTTACGGTCCGTGTAAGTTTGCTTGCCCCAAATATGAGCCAAAGAGTTA
Organism: Pseudidiomarina sp.; assembly: GCA_048269045.1. Lineage (GTDB taxonomy): Bacteria > Pseudomonadota > Gammaproteobacteria > Enterobacterales > Alteromonadaceae > Pseudidiomarina. The sequence continues at coordinate 210,878 of JBLWUG010000001.1, read as the reverse complement.
ATGAAGAAGGTGGTGTGATGATTAATCACTAAGCGTGCAAAACCAACCAAAATGATGGCACCCCAAACATCGCCAATCATTAAGCCTAAGGCAACCGGCCAGCCAATGGTGGTTAATAATGTCAGCAACAGGTAGTGACGGTGCTGCCACATCACCACTGGGTCTTGCTGCAAGTCTTTTACATTGTCGTAGTTGCTGTAGCGTGACGCTTGGTACTCGCGCAGCATCCAGCCGATATGAGAATACCAAAAACCGCGCTTCGCAGAGTATGGGTCTTTATCGTTATTATCGACATGCTTGTGATGTTCACGGTGATCCGAGGCCCAGTGCAAAGCACTGTTTTGCACGGCCAGTGCGCCACCTAACGCGAAGAGTACACGTAGCGACCAGTGCGCATCATAAGTACGGTGGGCCCATAAACGGTGATAGCCAGCGGTAATGGAAATCCCTGCAAAGCATATGGTTCCCACCAGCGCCACCACTAAACCGGTAGAAAACCCGTGTGTGAAGCCATACCAAGGTACGCCAATAGCAGCGACCAAAAAAGTAATCGCAAAAACCAAAGTGTTAAGCCAAATCACAGGTGGCTTTTCTTCCTGTACTGAATTATTTTTTACCGTCATAAAACCAACCGTTTACTAATAAATTGACCACGCATTTCCCACTACAACCAAATCAGTGAACACGTGTACGCTCAATTTACAGGTGTTCACCGACGCGCGCAAGAAAAATCATGCTTTAATCGATGAATTGCGTGAACAGTCGTTCACTGACATAATTCGGTATATTGAATAATACGCTGACCAAGAAGGTAATTATGAGTGGGATTCGTGCCGCCCAAAAAGAAAAAACGAGACGCGCTCTGATCCAAGCGGCGATGAACCAATTGAGTGCCGAGCATGGTTACGCCAGTTTAAGCTTGCGCGAAGTAACTCGCGAAGCTGGAATCGCGCCCACCTCGTTTTATCGACATTTCCAAAATATGGAAGAGTTAGGGTTAACATTGGTAGATGAAGGTGGTTTAACTTTACGCCAACTTCTGCGCCAATCACGCCAACAAATTGCTAAAGGCGGTTCAATTATTCGTTCGTCAGTAACCACCTTTATGGAATTTGTTACCAATAACACACCGATTTTTCGTCTGTTGCTGCAAGAAAAATCAGGTAACTCGCGTGATTTCCGCCTTGCGGTTGCTCGCGAAGCTGATCATTTCACCCAAGAATTGGTCGATTACTTGGTGGTTGAGCAAGGGTTTCCTAAGGTGTTGGCAGAGCTGCAAGCTGACGCAATTGTGCGGATCGTTTTTAGTGCAGGTGCCGATGTGCTGGATGCGGACCCCATTGAACGCGAGCGCCTCACTGAACAAACCATTGCCCAAGTGCGCATTGTCGCTCGCGGGGCTGCGGCAACACTTACAACGGCCAAGCCCACAGAATAAGTGGCACTGCAACCGCCACTATTAATATGGTTAGCGGCAAGCCTAGCTTCCAGTAATCACCGAAAGCATATCCTCCTGGCCCCATCACCAAGATATTTGATTGATGCCCAATCGGGGTCATAAATGGCAACGCAGCACCAATGGCAACCGCCATTAAGAATGGATCTGCCGATGCTTGCAAACCTATCGCCATATTTAAGGCAATAGGTGCCATTAAAACTGCTGCGGCCGCATTGTTAACAATATTAGAGAGCATAATGGTGACAATGAGCAACGCAATCATCGCCACCGCTGCAGGTGCACCAGTGCTAATGTGCAAGGCCCAATCTGCCAAAGTTGCGGCCGCCCCACTTCGTTCTAAGGCACCGCCCAAAGGGATAGTTGCGGCTAGTAACACCACGATAGGCCAGTCCACATTTTCATAGAGCTCGCGCAGCGGCACTATGTTGGTCAACACCATGGCGCCTGCTGCCGCGACAAAGGCCACGGGCACACTTAATAATCCCAAGGCACTAACAACAATGGCGGCGGTAAAGATCAGCAATGGTGTGTATAACTTGCGCTCGCCACCGATACGCATATTGCGCTGCGCCAGCGGAAAGCAGCCAAAGCGGCGGAATACATCAGTCAAGATTTCCGCATCGCCTTGCAACAACAGTACATCGCCTGGTTTAAAACGAATATTAGCGAGATTAGGCTTCACTGGCTGCCCTTGCCGCGCCACAGCAAGCACGTTCACGCCAAATCTATGGCGAATGCGCATGTCAGCAGCAGAACGGCCAATTAACCGCGAGTCAGGGCCAACAACGCCCTCAACCACCTGGATATCCGCGGAAACTAAAAAACGCTCCGCTAACTCTTCATCGGCATTCAATTCAAAACCTGTCGCATCGATGATTTTTTGCAGGGTTTCAGTATCCGCTTCGATGATGACTACATCTTCAGCTTTAATTCGATAATAGCGAGGTGGTGCAGACGTTACTTGTTTGCCTTGCTTCACCGCAATCACGGCAAAGGTTTCTTTAATTTTGGTTTCAAACTCATACAAGGTTTCGCCAACCAAGGATGCGTTGACCGGTACATAAAGCTCGGTAATGTAGGAACCCATATCGTAAGGCGCGTTGACGGTATTACGGCTATTGGTATGAGGAACTAGCCAACGACTGGTCAGCCACATAAATAGTAGGCCGATGACCGCAATAATAATACCAACAGGGGTAAAGTCGAAGATACCAAAGCTTTCCCCCATAACCTCACCACGAATATCTGCAATGATAATGTTCGGTGGCGTACCTATCATGGTTATGGTTCCGCCAAGCAACGACCCAAAGGCCATCGGCATCAGCACTTTAGAGGCGTGGCCAAGTCCACTGCGAGATAGTTGCAAGGCTACCGGAATCATAATGGCCATTGTGCCGGTATTGCTGATGAACGCAGAACAGAAAGTGGTCAGCGCGGTTAGGGCTGCCATTTGCATAAATGCATTGCTACCGACCTTTTGCATGACTGCTGCTAAGGCATCCACTACGCCTGAGCGCCACATCGCGTGGCTAATCACTAGCACGGCAGCGACGGTAATCACGGCTGGGTTACCAAAGCCAACAAACACTTCTCTGCTCGGCACTAGGCCGACCAATGTAGCGGCGAGCAATGCCATCATACCAACCAGATCGTAGCGCCACTTATCCCAAATAAATAAGGCCAGCGCCGCGATCAATATTCCGCCAATCAATAATTGATCGAGCATGGGGGTATCCAAACTTTATTAAATCTTGCTTTCAGATTGGCGTTATTTCGTGGGAAGTCAATAATTTTACTGCTAATATGGCAAAATAATTGTAAAAGTTATTATCAATTCAAGGAGACATTTATGCTTCGTCGTATCGGCTTGGCACTAGTAGCAGCGCTAATAACGTTGCCACTCAACGCTCGTGATATCACCCTCACCGAAACCATTACTGTGAAATCTGTAAATAGCGCGGTGATTTCAGCAGATGGTAGCTTGGCAGCCTATACGCAAGTGCAGCCGCGCACACCATATGTAGATGACGACGGTACTGCATTTGTTTCCCTTTACACTGTGGCTGGTAATAATCAGCCGGTACCATTCATTACCGGCCAAGAACAATTTAGCCAAGTTACTTTTAATGGCCAAACCTTGTATTTCTTAGCGAAGCGCGGCGACGACAAGCAGCGCGGTTTATATAGCATGGCCACCACCGGTGGTGAAGCCCAGCGCATACTTGCTCACGAAGCTAATATTAGCAGTTATGCCATTAGCCAAGATGGCCGCTATATCGCCTTTCGCGCGCAAGAAAAAGCTGCGGACGTAAACAAGAAATTAGCCAAAAAAGGCTTCAAAGCTGAAGTTTACGAAGAAGAGCACCGCTTCACCCATTTGTGGTTATACGATACGACGCAACCTGAATCAGCTCCCGTAAAGATTACCAGTGATGTGCAAGTGCTATCCGTTGCCTTCCGACCGGGTCACGATGAAATTTTAGTACGTACGGCACCCACCGCACTTATTGATGACAATTATATGAGCAGCCAGTATCAACTGGTTGATTTCAGCGGCAAAACACTTTCGAGCTTTGCGACTCGCGGTAAACTAGGTAAAGCTGAGTTCTCTCCTGACGGTCGCTACCTTGCAGTTATTGCCGCTGCTGATTTTAATGACCCTGCCAGTGGCCGCCTGTTCGTGTTTGACACCAGCAAAGACAATGAGCGCAAAGAAGTGCTTCCCGGCTACCAAGGTCACGTGCGTGATATTGCTTGGCGCCGCAATGATGAACTCATATGGTTAGGGCACCGTGGCACCAAGAGCGAAATTCAAGCGCTGACGATGCAATGGTTTGAAAGTCGAACGCTACTTGAACCTGGTCGTTTGATTGCCGTAGACATTCAAACGGCACCAGGGCAAAGCGATATTTTGGTTCGTGCGCATAGTTCTGAACACCCAACTGAGCTATTTCGCTTGAGCAACACTCAATTAACGCGCCTCACCGACTCCAACCCATGGTTAGCTGAGGTTACCAAGCCTCGGCAAGAAACCATTAGCTATAAAGCCCAAGATGGCCTCGAACTCGAAGGTATTGTGGTGTACCCAACCCAGTACGAAGAAGGTAAACGCTATCCGCTAATCATGGTGGTGCACGGCGGTCCTGAATCGCATTACAGTGATGGCTGGTTGGACCGTTATGCCAGCCCAGTAAAGTATGCGGCACAACAAGGCTTTGCTTTATTCTTTCCGAACTATCGTGGCAGCACAGGTCGTGGTGTTGAATTTTCAAAATTGAGCCAAAACGACTATGCTGGTAAAGAGTTTGATGATCTTGTGGATGGTAAGAATCACTTAGTGGAAATGGGCCTCGTAGATGCCAGTAAAGTTGGTATTACCGGTGGTTCATACGGTGGTTATGCGTCTGCTTGGGGTGCCACGGCCCAAACTGAACATTTTGCCGCCAGTGTCATGTTTGTTGGCATTAGTGATAACTTGTCCAAATTTGGTACCACGGATATTCCGAAAGAAATGCATGCGGTGCACTCCCGTAGCTATCCATGGGATAAGTGGCAATGGTACTTAGAGCGCAGCCCGATTTACCATGCCGAAAAAGCACGTACGCCGATTCTTATTATGCATGGCAAGGAAGATACACGTGTTCATCCAAGCCAGTCGATGGAGCTTTACCGTTACTTAAAAACACTAGGTAACGTACCGGTTCGTTTAGTCTTTTACCCGAATGAGGGGCATGGTAATCGCCGCGCAGCAGCGCAGCTCGACTACTCAATGCGACTAATGCGCTGGATGGAGCACTTTTTGGTTGATGGTGGCACTGAAGCACCTGAACATGCGTTGCCGCACGCGGCAAACCTTTAACTAACCTTTTTTGCAACAAGGAGTGTGCGTGTTCAAATCAATTTGGACCAAGGGATGGTGGAACATCCCTCACGACTTTAATAGAGAGGGCCTGCGATTCAGACAGGTCCAGCTCTTACAAACAGTGCTGTTGCTGCTGCAGTTTTACTTTGGGCTTTTTGTAATTCTGAATATCGTCTCGTTTGACCGTTTCCTGATGGCATTTGTTGACGCGATAGCATTCATCGGTATCACTATTATTCAACTAATGCTGCGGCGCAGCTTAAGTTTAGAAAACGCATCCAAGGCCGTCATCGCATTAATCAGTATATTTTTAGTTGCCCATGTGCATATTAATAAAGGTGCGGATTATTCTTTTATTTGGCTAACCTGTTTGCCACCTCTTGCTTACTTCTTACTTGGCAGTAAGTCTGCAACTCGGATAACCATAGCCTTTTTTGTGTACATCTTTGGCTATTTGATACTGGACCCACCAACCTGGCAATCGTCCTTTGATGCGAAGAGTTTCGCCAATATTTTGCTTGCCGTTATTATGTTTGTTTTGCTTATTCGTCATTACGAAGACGCTCGAATTGAAGCGCATCAGATTCTTGAGAGTAAAAATCAACAATTAATAAAGCTAGCAACCATTGACCCGTTAACCGGTTTATTCAATCGCTCGCACTTAGACGCAGCTCTAGAGCGTGAGTTTGCGCGGGCGAAACGCGATAAAAACCCACTTGCGGTGATGATTATTGATGCCGACAACTTTAAATTATTCAATGATGGCTTCGGCCACCTCATCGGAGATCAGGTGTTAGTTGAAGCGGGCCAACTGATGTCCCAACTGCTTCGGAAAACCGATGTGCTCGCACGCTGGGGCGGTGAGGAATTCCTCATTGTGGCACCAAACACTGATGCCAGCGGTGCGCTCGACTTAGCTGAAAAAATTAGAGTGGCCATCGCAGAAAACAAATTCAGCGATGAAGGACTGCACCTTACGATGAGTATTGGTGTGGCGGTATATTCGCCAGATGATTCAATCGTTAGCTTGATACAGAGGGCCGATGACGGGCTTTATCAAGCAAAAGATGATGGTCGCAATTGCACTAGAATGGGGATTGCAAAACTAGGGCATTAGGCTAAAAGTTTAGCCTAATGCCCATCGTCAATTACAGCTGAGGGCCTGCTGCCACTAACGCTTTACCTTCGTCGTTATCAGTAAACTTCTCAAAGTTCTCAACGAATAGCTTCGCCAAGTCTTGTGCTTTCTGATCCCAGTCTTGCTGGTTTTCGTAGGTGTTGCGTGGGTCGAGAATGTTTTGCTCTTCAACGCCTGCTAATGAGGTTGGTACCGCTAAGTTGAAGTATGGCAATTGAACAAACTCAGTATCTTCAATGCTACCGTCTAAGATCGCATCAATGATGGCGCGGGTCGCTTTAATCGAGATACGCTCACCAGTACCATTCCAACCAGTGTTCACCAAGTAAGCTTCTGCACCTGATGCTTCCATACGCTTCACTAATACCTCAGCGTACTGTGTTGGGTGTAGCGATAAGAACGCAGCACCAAAACAGCTTGAGAATGTTGGCGTAGGTTCAGTAATTCCGCGCTCTGTACCTGCTAATTTAGCGGTAAAGCCAGATAGGAAGTAGTACTCAGTTTGCGGCTTGGTTAACTTAGAAACTGGCGGTAACACACCAAATGCATCAGCGGTTAAGAAAATAACTTTCTTCGCATGACCAGCCTTTGATACCGGCTTTACGATGTTGTCGATGTGGTAGATCGGATATGAAACACGAGTGTTTTCAGTTTTAGAACCATCGTCAAAATCAACAGTACCATCTTCGAGTACGGTTACGTTTTCTAATAACGCATCGCGACGAATCGCTTTGTAGATATCTGGCTCAGCTACTTCTGACAGATTGATAGTTTTAGCATAACAACCGCCTTCGAAGTTAAACACACCGTCGTCATCCCAACCGTGCTCATCATCACCGATTAGTTGGCGCTTAGGGTCGGTCGACAAGGTCGTTTTACCGGTACCTGACAAACCGAAGAAGATTGCCACATCACCATCTTCACCAACGTTGGCTGAACAGTGCATAGACGCGATACCTTGCAGTGGTAAAAAGTAGTTCATCATCGAGAACATACCTTTCTTCATTTCACCGCCGTACCAAGTACCACCGATCAACTGAATGCGTTCAGTGAGGTTAAAGGCAACAAAGTTTTCCGAGTTAAGACCATGTTCCTGCCACTTGTCGTTGGTGCACTTGGCGCCATTCATGACCACAAAGTCTGGTTCAAAAGAAGCCATCTCTGCTTCGCTAGGACGGATAAACATGTTCTTCACGAAGTGCGCTTGCCACGCTACTTCAGTAATAAAGCGAACCGCTAAACGTGTATCTTCGTTGGCACCACAGAAAGTGTCGACAATGAATAAACGCTTACCCGAAAGTTGGTTAGTAACGGTTTCTTTCAAATCTGCCCAAACTTCTGGGGTAATAGCTTTATTATCGTTTTTGCCCTGATCTGCCCACCACAATGTTTTTTCAGTGGTTTCATCGCGCACAATGTATTTGTCTTTTGGCGACCGTCCTGTAAAGATGCCGGTGTCTACTGCCACGGCTCCTAAGTTGGTAACGGTACCTTTTTCGTAGCCATGTAGGTCAGTACGAGTTTCTTCTTCGAACAACTGTTCATAAGAAGGGTTATGAACGATTTCAGTGACGTCTGCAATGCCATAACGGCCCAAATCCAGATCAGTCATGTGCCGAACTCCTGCGGGTCTAGTGTGAGCAAAAAATAATAAACGAAATTTGGGGCGCGATTCTAACCTGAAACGGCTAAAAATGATAGTCTTACCTATCTTTTGGGCGCTACAATCGCTTTCTAAATTAAAATTAAACCGGCAAGATGCCGAACAAGTTGTTGAAGTGATGCGTGATACTTTTCATACTCGATTAGGTTTTATACTTGCCGCTGCTGGCTCTGCCATTGGCCTCGGTAATATTTGGGGATTTCCTACGCAAGTCGCGAATCATGGCGGCGCAGCATTCCTCTTGGTGTATTTTATTGTAGTAGTCATATTGGCTATCCCAGCTTTATATACTGAGTTATCCATCGGTCACCAAGCCCAAGCCAACCCCGTACAAGCGCTACGACAACTCACGCAAACGAAATCATCGGTTGGCCCTCACCTTGGCGCCAGCATGGGCTATTTAAATGTTATTGGCGCCGTGTTGATGTTGAGCTTTTACCACCTTGTTGCCGCCTGGATGCTTGCGCAAGGTGCTGCTGCTTTAGCCACCGCGTTCGGTTTCAACGAAGTATCTACTTGGTTTAAAACCAGTAGCCTGCAACGTGACTTTTTGCTGATGCTGGTTTTTATCGGGCTTACTTTCAGTATTGTCATACGCGGTGTGCAACAAGGGATTGAAGTGTGGGCCCGACGGCTTATGCCCGTTTTACTCGTGCTATTGCTTGGGCTCATTTTATACATTGCTACGCTCCCGGGCGCCGCGGCAGGCTTTCGCGCATATTTAGTTCCCGACTTTAATAGTTTTCAGCAGCCAGGGCTGCTTGTTTCTGCCCTAGGCCAGGCCTTCTTTTCGCTGTCTATTGGTTTAGGCGGCATGATGATTTATGGCAGTTACCTGCCCAAAAACACTCGCCTTGGCCGCTTAACCGTTAGTGTCGCTGCGCTCGACACACTCATCGCTTTTTTGGCTGGTCTACTTATTATCCCAGCGCTTTACGTGGCACTAGCGCAAGGCATGTCAGTGGTAAGTGGCGAGCAGCTGGTTGGTGAAGGTCAGTTGATTTTCCAAGTGTTGCCAGAATTGTTTGAGCGCTTAGGAATGGCCGGCGCCTGGTTAGGATTTGGTTTTTTTGCGCTGCTTAGTATTGCGGCATTAACGTCAACCATAGCCACAGCAGAAGTTCCTATTGCCTACTTGATTGAATCACACCCGCTTTCGCGACGTAAGGCTGCATGGTTATTGGCAGCTATTATCAGTAGTATCGGCAGCGCCTTAATTCTTTGGTTCGACCCTTTGTTTAATTGGGTGGTCACCTACGTTACGCAATTCCAATTGCCATTATCCGGGTTGTTTTACTTTTTAATACTCGGCTGGTTTTGGCATCGTAGTCATCGCATTCGCGAACTCGCGAAAAGCCAAATTCGCTATCGCTTGCTATTTTGGCATTTGCGCGTGATTTGCCCAGCGTTATTACTCTGGGTATTTATTGATGTGGCGTTCTAACCTGATTCGCGCTGGGAGATTTTTTCTCGTAGTGCAGCGGCAACGCGAGCATCAGTAAACTGGCGTACATCGCCATGGTGAATCGCCACTTCTTTGACTAAAGTTGAGGAGATAAACGAGTTTTCTTCAGCTGGCGTTAAAAACACGCTTTCTAAGCCCGGATATAATCGGCGATTCATATTGGCTAATTGAAACTCGTATTCAAAATCAGAAACAGCGCGTAAGCCCCGAATCAGCACAGTTGCCCCCTGCTCTTTCGCAAAATCGACCAGCAGGCCGGCAAAGCCAACCACCACAACGTTGGGCAGCTCTGCAGTTACTTGGCGCACCAATTCAACGCGCTCTTCTAAGCTAAACATAGGTTGCTTGCTCGAGCTTTTGGCCACCCCAACGACCACCTCACTGAATAGATTAGAAGCACGTTCAATCAAGTCAGCGTGACCGTTAGTAATGGGATCAAATGTCCCTGGGTAAATAGCGCGTTTGTGCATGAAGTTACTCCCATCGCATAAATGAGGATGCGCAGCCCCCTGCAGATCAGGTAAACTATGCGTCATTAATCCATGAATAAGTCCGAAACACGGAGAATTACATGAAGAATAATTTTTATCAACAACTTGAAACCCAGCTTGAAGAGCTCAAGCAAGAAGGCTTATACAAAAGTGAGCGCATTATTCTAGGCGATCAAGACACGGAAATCAGAGTCGGTGACGGTGAATCCGTACTTAACTTCTGTGCGAATAACTACTTAGGTTTAGCCAACGCACCTGAGTTAGTTCAAGCGGCCAAGAAAGGCTTAGACCAACACGGTTTTGGTACGGCTTCAGTGCGCTTTATCTGTGGAACACAGAATATTCATACTGAATTAGAAGCCAAAATCAGCAAGTTCTTAGGTACCGAAGACACTATCTTATATTCGTCGTGCTATGCCGCGAACGGTGGTCTATTTGAAACCATATTAACGGCAGAAGATGCGGTTATCAGCGATGAGCTCAACCATGCATCTATTATAGATGGTATTCGCTTAAGTAAAGCGAAACGCTTCCGTTACAAAAATAACGACATGGCTGACTTAGAAGCTCAGTTAAAACAAGCTCGTGCTGATGGCGCTCGCAATATTTTAATCGCCACTGATGGTGTGTTTTCGATGGATGGCGTTATTGCCAACATGAAAGCGATATGTGACCTCGCTGACAAGTACGAAGCTCTCGTCATGATGGATGATTCCCATGCGACGGGCTTCTTAGGTGCTAACGGTAAAGGTACTCACGAGTATTGTGATGTACTTAGCCGCGTCGATATTATTACGAGTACGCTCGGCAAAGCTTTAGGCGGCGCATCTGGTGGCTTTACCTCAGGTAAAAAGCAGCTGATTGAATGGTTACGTCAGCGTTCGCGCCCATACTTGTTCTCGAACTCAGTACCACCTGCGGTGGTGCAAGCTTCTATCGACGTACTCGAGCTGTTAGATAACGGCCATGACTTACGTGCGAAGCTGTGGGAAAACGCCAACTACTTCCGCGCGCAGATGACCGCAGCCGGTTTTACCTTAAGCGGTGCTGATCACGCCATCATCCCCGTGATGATTGGTGATGCTGCGTTAGCGTCAAATATGGCTGACCGTCTACTTAAAGAAGGTATTTACGTGATTGGCTTCTCATTCCCTGTGGTACCACGTGGCGAAGCCCGTATTCGTACCCAAATGAATGCCGCCCATTCTCGCGAACAACTTGATCGTGCTATCGAAGCGTTTACTCGTATTGGTAAAGAGCTCGGTATTATTTAATTGATGAGGGCCCCTATGAAAGCACTGGCAAAGTTACATGCCGAACCAGGCATTTGGATGACCGAAGTTGAAAAGCCGGAATATGGCTATAACGACTTGCTTATCCGCATTAAAAAAACTGCAATTTGTGGCACCGATGTGCACATATACAAATGGGATGACTGGTCGCAAAAGACGATTCCAGTGCCTATGGTAGTGGGCCACGAGTATGTTGGCGTGGTTGAAGCTATGGGTGATGGCGTTTCAGGCTTCACTGTTGGCGACCGTGTTTCAGGCGAAGGTCACATTACTTGTGGCCATTGCCGTAACTGTCGCGCCGGGCGCCGTCACTTATGCCGCAATACCATTGGGGTTGGCGTTAATCGTCAAGGTGCGTTCGCCGAGTATTTGGTGATTCCTGCCGAGAACGCTTTCAAATTACCGGATGATATTAGCGACGATCTTGCGGCTATTTTTGACCCATTCGGTAACGCCGTTCACACCGCCTTGGCTTTTGACCTCGTTGGTGAAGACGTGCTAATTACTGGTGCTGGCCCTATTGGTATTATGGCCGCTGCGGTTGCCAAACATGTCGGCGCGCGCCATGTGGTGGTGACTGACGTGAACACATACCGTCTGGATTTAGCCAAGCAAATGGGCGCTACCCGTGCCGTTGACGTTAGCAAAGAAAACCTGCAAGACGTGATGAACGAATTAGGCATGAAAGAAGGCTTTGACGTAGGCCTCGAAATGTCTGGCGTACCCTCAGCATTCTCACAAATGCTTGCGACCATGAACCATGGCGGTAAAATCGCGATGCTGGGTATCCCACCAGATAGTGTTGCTATTGACTGGAACCAAGTTATCTTTAAAGGACTAACCATTAAAGGAATTTATGGTCGCGAGATGTTTGAAACTTGGTACAAAATGGCCAGTTTATTGCAGTCAGGCCTAGATTTGTCTCCTATCCTTACGCACAGTATGTCGGTGGACGACTTCCAAGAAGGCTTTGATATCATGATTTCAGGCCAATCGGGTAAAGTTGTCTTAGACTGGGAGAAGTAAGATGTCAGATTTTGCCCGCATTAACGCAGAAACGGCACACCAAATGTGGCAGCAGGAAACGGCGAAATTCGTCGATATTCGCGACAACCGTTCCTTTGAAATTGGGCATATTCCTGGCGCGATTCATTTGACCGATGCCAATGTAGTCGACTTCTTACAGAATCTAGAAGATGATGAAGCTGTTGTGGTGGTTTGTTACCACGGCAACAGCAGCCAAGGTGCTGCGCAATACCTGGCCCATCAAGGCGTTGACAGTGTCAGCAGCCTCGATGGTGGCATGACAGCCTGGGCGCAATCTTATCCAGAGGCGATGGAGCGCAATTAAATGCAAAAACTACTGACCACACGTGATGCCGATATGATGGCGAAACTCTATCGCTATTTACAACAACGTGGTGTTCCCGTAACGGTCAGTGAAAACGGTAACCAACTGGATTTATGGCTTACCGTTTCTAGTTATAATGCCCACGCTAAAGCGCTCATTCAGGAGTTTAAAGCGAATCCAAGCGTTGCTGATGATGAGTTTATCGAAGGGGCACCACCCTTGGAGTCAACCTCATTTGTCAGCACCCTTTTGCAGCAAGCCGGTTGGTTTACGCTCGGCTATGCTGTCGTCGTGATTGCGGTTTATTTGTGCTTGCAGATACCGCAGTTACAAGAAGCGATGTTATCTGCATTACTATTTAATCCGCATTCATGGGAAAACCTTCCATTCACACAGCCTTGGCGATTCATCACCCCTGCACTGCTGCATTTTAGCGTGATGCATATATTGTTTAACGTATTCTGGTGGTGGTATTTAGGGGGCCGTTTTGAACGCTATTACGGCACCAAGTGGTTAGTTTTAGCCTTTGCCGTCATTAGTATCGTCTCTAATACGTCACAGTTTATTGATAGTGGCCCTTTGTTTGGTGGGCTATCTGGTGTCGTTTATGGCTTGTTTGGAATTGCAGTCGTTGTGGCTTGGAAAAACCCACGGCATCCATTATTTTTGCCGTCAGGACTCATTGGCTTTATGCTCGCTTGGTTACTCCTTGGTTATACTGGCTGGCTCTGGGTCAACATTGCCAACACCGCTCACACGGCTGGGCTAGTAGCCGGACTAGCAGTCGGTGCTGGTATTCGTTTTCTTAGTCATTTATCGCATAAATCTGCTTAAATCATGCGTTTCCCACAGCTAACACAAATGCAGTTTCCAATCGTAAATACGAGCCAAGCACCTAATTGGCGCTGGCCTGATCAAGTTACATTGCCAGCCCACGCAGATTTGCAAGAGTGGCTACTCGACCCACAATCGCTAACCGCGAAATTAAAAACCTATTGCCAGGAGTTTGTCGTTGAAGTACTCGGGCAAGCACCTGGAATTATCCGCGATGATGAAGCCCGTTGGCTTGCCACTAACGGCTCGAGCAATACCGCGACTATCCGCGAAGTGATTTTATGTTGCGATGGCAAGCCTTGGGTATTTGCGCGCAGTGTGTTTCCACAGGCGGCATTAAATGCAAAACAATTAAAGCTTAGTGAACTCGGTAATCAGCCATTAGGCGCGCACCTGTTTGCGCAACCGGATTTACAACGCAGTGCCATCGAAATTTGTGAATTTGCTGCTGATAGTCGCGTTGGTGAATTGCACCAGAAGCTCGGCTATCCGGCGCAGAGTTTATGGGGCCGCCGCAGCTGCTTCACCGCAGGAGGCCAAAAAGTGCTAGTCGCTGAGGTGTTCATTGGTGATGCAATTCCAGCGCAGGCTCATTCAAAGTAAAGGAAGTTTTCATGAATAAAGTTGGAGCTTTTATTAATGCGTGTTGGCGGCTCATGCGCGCTGACCGCCCGATTGGCTCTTTATTATTAGGCTGGCCGACATTGGTAGCATTACTCATTGCCGGAGCCGGCGATCCGCCGATGAAAGCTGTGGTGCTATTTATACTAGGCGTGTTCGTCATGCGATCTGCCGGCTGCGTGATCAATGATTACGCCGACCGCAATATCGATGGTCACGTAGCGCGAACCAACCAACGCCCGCTGGCAACGGGTGAATTGAAGCCTTGGCATGCACTGACTTTATTTGGATTGCTGCTCAGCATTGCATTTATTATTGTTTTGCAATTTAACCAAGCGACGATTTTGCTTAGCTTCGGCGCTGCTGCTGTCGCCATTTTGTATCCATTTTGCAAGCGTTTTACCCATCTGCCCCAGGTGGTGTTAGGCGTGGCATTCAGTTTTGGTGTGCTACTGCCTTTTACCGCACTGGAGCAAGGCTTACCGCTAACCGCATGGTTACTATTCTTTGCTAATATCGCATGGACCACCGCGTACGATACTGAGTACGCCATGGCCGACCGTGACGACGATGTGAAAATTGGCGTGAAGTCGACGGCGGTGCTATTTGGAGGCTGGGACAAATGGGCAATATTTGCGCTACAAGTGGTAGCTGTTGGCTTACTCGTTGGATTAGGCTTTGCCGCTGACTTCGGCGCCCCATACTGGCTTGGTTTAGTGGTCATCGCAGCGCTGTTTGCTTGGCAACACTATTTAATTTGGGAGCGCGACCCACAACGCTGCTTTCGTGCATTTCTGCACAACAACAACGTTGGCTGGGTATTAGCCTTAGCTGTTGCTGCACAGTATTGGTTCTAGCGCTTGGCTAAAAGCTTTTGCACCGACTGCCGAATCGTTTGCAGTACTGCCGGCTCAAGAAGCGAGTCAATTTCATCACTTAATTGGCTCGCACACTCATCGGCAACCATCTGCCCATCCGCATTGACACTAATGTAATCCTTTCCTTTTAGGGTCGCGATTAGCGTGGCTAGTACTTTCTTATCAAAGAATTCCGGCGCATTAACACCATGAATTGAACTTAGCCGTTCTGCCAGAGCAACAGCATTACGCTCAAGGTCTGCGCGAGAAATCGGTTGCGCTTGTTGCAGTAACTCCATCACGATAGCGTAGCGCTGAACCGTTTCACTCGCACTACGAGACAGTGATACTAGTTGTGAATACGGGTGAGCATTGCGCGGCGCTACCTGATAAACCGGGCCGTCCTCGTTATTATCGACTAAGGTCAATAACCCACAATCGACAAACTCTTCAAGTAAAGCTGCACTCCATAGCGCCAATGATTCTTGGTCATGGCTAAGAAATAATTCGCTCTGCAATAACGGATGTAACTTAACCAACAGGCTGATTGCGTCTTGCGCCGCAAAGCGTTTATGGCCCATTGCGAAAGCCGCCAGAATAGCTGGCACTATCATCATGTGCATGATGTTATTGCGGTAATAGGTCATGGCAATGGCATTGGTACCATCAAGACGAATAAGTTCGCCCATCGAGTCTTGTTCAACCACGAACTTGTCATGCTTTTGTGCTAGTTCCCACAATCCAGCGCCATCTTCTTCTGGCACGTGCGCATCATTACTGTATGGCACTTCTCGCAGCAGTCGCGTATAGAGGTTAAGCTGAGCGATAAGCTCTTCGCGCAATAATGCATGCTTCTCTGAGCTCAAAATCGCCAATGCAGTGAGGTTGACACTATTAAGTGCGGCCGCATTATTGATGCGCTGCATAATTTGATTGGCTAAGAGGTTAACGGTTGGGGTGAGCCATTGCGGACGCGTAGGCTCCTCAGCACCACGGGTAACACAGTCGCGCCAATTAGGCTGCAATTGATCTAAGGCTTCACCTAAGTTGATTGGTTCACCAAAAGATACATAGCCTTGGCCGAAGTTACGTAAGTGTCTTAGGCTGCCAAGCACCTGCCACAGCGATTCTTTTTGCTTTGATTTACCTTGCAACTCTTTAAGGTAAGTTCCAACTTCCATCACGTGTTCATAGCCTAAGTACACAGGCACAATAGAAATGGGCCGCTGCTGATCACGCAACATCCCCTGTACCGTCATGGCAATCATTCCGGTTTTCGGCGACAACAATCGACCCGTGCGGCTGCGCCCACCTTCGGTGAAATATTTTACCGGATAGCCTTTTTGGAATAGACGGTTCAAATACTCACGAAAAACTGCGGAATAAAGCTTATTTCCTTTAAAGCTACGACGGATAAAGAAGGCTCCGCCACGACGAAAGATTGGTCCGGCAGGGAAAAAGTTAAGGTTAATTCCTGCGGCAATGTGAGGTGGTACCAAGCCTTCCTTATAGATGACATAGCTTAAGAGCAAGTAATCCATGTGCGAACGGTGGCAAGGCACGTAGATGACTTCGTGGCCACGCTGGGCAAGATCACGAATCCGTTCGCCACCATCAATATGAATGCCGTTATATATGCGGCTCCAGCACCACGTCATAAACCGGTCCAGTAAGCGCACTAAGGTATCACTATATTTTGCCGCAATTTCGTGGAGATATTTTTCCGCTGTTTTACGGGCTTCTTGGTGGGAGATCTTTTTACTGCGAGCTTCGTCTTCAATGGCTTTCTGCAGCGCCGGCGTTTCCAATAGATTTTGAATAACTACCGCCCGCACCGTCATCTTCGGGCCTGCTACTGCATGGCGTAACCGCACAAAGTGCACCCGCGCAATGCGAGCCAGTTTATGTGCGAGGTGCATGGTGCTACCGCGATGTTCGGCTAGATCAGCAAGACTCACTGGGCGGCTTACCCGGACGAGAATATGTCGACCTGAAAATAACACCAGCCAAAATTTGCGCCAGTGTCCAGGGTTATCAATGTCGGCCACCATGGTTTGACCTTCACGACGTTCCTGCCCTGCTTTACGGCCCCAAAACAACCCCACCGGTAGCACTTGTACATCAAGCGTGGAATCTGCCTGATGACTTTCCAGTAAGGCTTCAAAATCCTTAATGGCGCGTTGCGCGCTATCGTGATCCGTCTGGTCGAGATACATCACCCGCGCAAAACTCTTACCGTTCACCACTAAAGGCTCAGTTGGATCGGGGAGGCCCGCTTGCTCAAGCGCTCGTTGCGCGACAATCATATCGGTGGTCGATGTGCTTCGCATCACATACACAACCAACTTATTTCCAGCCAACGGCTCAACCGCTTCGTCTCGAATCGTTTCAAACCGAGTTAACAGCCGTACCGGCCAGTACATCAATGCGCGCCAAACGCCTTTCCAGCTCATGAATAATCCTCGTAACCTTGTTCTATAAAAGAATATCATTGATTGGTTTTATTGTCCGATAGAAAAATATCGAACAAAAATGTTGCGATTCTGAAACACCTGTATATACTCACAGTATCACTGTATGAATAAACAGGTGTTTTATGCGACCACTAACTCCACGTCAACAAGAAGTACTGACGCTTATTAAAGATAATATCGACGCTACCGGGATGCCACCTACGCGTGCGGAAATTGCACAACGTTTAGGTTTCCGCTCTGCCAATGCCGCCGAAGAGCATTTAAAAGCGCTCGCGAAGAAAGGCGTCATTGAAATGATGCCGGGCATGTCTCGCGGCCTTCGACTTATCGGTCAAGAAGAAGAGATTCCTGAAGGGCTTCCCCTTATTGGTCAGGTCGCAGCCGGTGAGCCTATTTTGGCGCAAGAACATATTGAAAGCCATATTCAAGTTGACCAAAACTTATTCCGCCCACACGCCGACTTCTTGTTGCGGGTCAACGGCATGAGTATGAAAGATATTGGCATTTTAGACGGTGATTTATTAGCCGTACATCGCACCCAAGAAGTACGCAATGGCCAAGTGGTAGTCGCCCGCGTGGAAGACGATGTTACCGTGAAACGCTTTGAAAGACGCGGCAATTTAATTTTGCTGCATCCCGAAAATGAAGAGTTTTCGCCCATTCAAGTCGATTTAACCTCGCAGCTATTTACCATTGAAGGGCTGGCTGTTGGTGTGATTCGTAACGGAGCATGGTTATGAGAAACGATTTTCCAAGATTTTACCAAGATTATGACAATGACATTCGTGCGTTTGATACCGCGATTTCAAATGACCCAGAGCAACTTGCTGACTTGTTACCGCGGTTAGCTGCGTTGTCAGCCCGTACCAGCCAATGGATTACCATTATCGGTGCCAGCCGCGAAGTGGTAGAGCAACTGGTTGCAGCAGGAATTAGCCGGACGCGTATTCGCTGGGTTTACGGCCGCGATCAAGATGAACGCGAATGGGCCACTGAGCAAGCACTGTTAGCCGGAACCAGCAGCATAGTACTGACTTGGTTAGGCGATCTCGCACCGCGCATGCAACAGCGTCTTAAAATGGCGAGCAAAGTTACCCACACCCATAGCTTTGTTTTTAATGAAGCGCCGACGCTTACCCCGCTGCATTAATCCTCGAGTTTAGGTTGTTTTTAAGGGCTGCATTGTGCAGCCCTTTTTTTATACTTGATTGTAAATTTTTATCGATCATATGGTGGCTTTTTACGCAGAAGCTGGTATTTTGATCATGCAGTATCTACTAACACGATAAAAACAATAACTATTTATACATAGCAACTAAGGGTTAGTGGGGAAAGCGATTTTCGAACGAAATGCCGTTCCTTTTTCTACTCACCTCGTTGTTCTTCAGATTCGCACGTTGATGCATTCGCGACCGGTCGCGACGGAAGAATGAGAGGAGAAGTGGCGTGAGATTTAAACTCATCACTGCGCTAACAGTCAGTATACCATTTGCAGCAGACGCACAGTCACGCATAAACCTAACTCAGGGTGTCACTGAGATTAGTCAACGTGTCTATGACTTGCATATGACCATCATTTATATTTGCTGCGTAATTGGCATTATTGTATTTGGTGCAATGTTCTACTCGATGATTGCTCATCGAAAATCTAAAGGAAACAAACCTGCAACCTTCCATGAGAATGTGAAAGTTGAAATTGTTTGGACCATCATTCCTTTTTTAATACTCGTGGGTATGGCAATACCAGCAACCTCTACGCTTATTGCCATGGAAGACACTAGTGAATCCGATGTCACCATTTTGGTTACAGGGTCACAGTGGAAATGGCATTACCGCTATTTTGACAGCGATGTCGAATATTTTAGTTTGCTAGCCACGCACCCCGATCAAATTACCAACCGCCTTGCCAAAGGCGAAAACTACCTCCTTGAAGTTGACCGCCCATTGGTGGTGCCGACCGATAAGAAAGTGCGTTTCCTGATTACGTCCGACGATGTTATCCATTCATGGTGGGTACCGGCGTTTGCCATTAAAAAGGATGCGAACCCTGGTTTTATTAACGAAGCTTGGACCAAAATCGATGAGCCTGGCTTGTATCGTGGGCAATGCGCTGAATTGTGCGGTAAAGATCACGGCTTTATGCCTATCGTTGTTATCGCAAAAGAGCCCCATGAATACGAAGCTTGGCTAACCGAACAAGAGGAAATTGCTCGCGTCGCCAAAGCCGAAGAACAGCGCTTATTGGATATGTCGATGAGCAAAGACGAGCTGATGCAACTGGGTGAACGTATTTATATGGGAAGTTGTGCAGCCTGCCACCAAGCCAATGGCCAAGGTATTCCAGGTGTGTTCCCGAGCTTGCAAGGTACTGAAATGGTGCTTAACGATTTGCCAGGGCACATCGATATTGTGGTCAACGGCAAACCCGGCACCGCGATGCAGGCTTTTAGCAAACAATTAAGTTTACGTGAATTAGCAGCGGTTATTACCTATGAGCGAAACGCTTGGGGTAATGATACTGGCGATCTGATACAGGCCGCTGACATTAACGAACATATGAATAAGTAAGGGAGACCCGACCATGAGCACAGTTGTTGGCGAGATGCATCAAGACGATCATCACCACTACGCGCCATCGGGAGTCACCCGATGGTTATTTACCACGAACCATAAAGACATTGGTTCGCTTTATTTGTGGTTCAGTTTCATCATGTTTTTGATTGGTGGCTCAATGGCGATGGTAATTCGCGCCGAGCTATTCCAACCAGGGCTACAACTGGTAGAACCGCATTTCTTTAACCAGATGACCACAGTTCATGGCTTAGTGATGGTGTTTGGTGCGGTTATGCCCGCCTTTACCGGCTTAGCTAACTGGATGATACCCATGATGATTGGCGCGCCAGATATGGCCCTGCCAAGAATGAATAACTGGAGCTTTTGGATATTGCCATTCGCTTTTGTCATTCTACTGGCATCATTGTTTATGGAAGGTGGTGGCCCAGCCTTTGGTTGGACTTTCTATGCGCCACTTTCGACAACCTATAGTAGTGATTCCACTGCACTGTTTGTGTTCTCGATTCATATCATGGGAATCTCGTCCATCATGGGGGCAATCAACGTGATTGTGACCATCATGAATATGCGCGCACCAGGCATGACCTTTATGAAAATGCCTATGTTCGCTTGGACCTGGCTCATCACTGCATTTCTACTCATTGCTGTCATGCCAGTGTTAGCGGGTGCAGTGACCATGGTACTCACCGATAAGTACTTTGGCACCAGCTTCTTCGATGCGGCTGGTGGCGGCGACCCAGTGATGTTCCAACACATATTCTGGTTCTTTGGCCATCCTGAAGTTTACATCATGATTTTGCCATCCTTCGGTATCGTGTCGGCGATTATTCCGACCTTCTCCCGTAAGAAGCTGTTTGGCTATTCCTCCATGGTCTATGCAACTGGCGCGATCGCTTTCTTAGCCTTTATGGTTTGGGCGCACCACATGTTTACCACGGGTATGCCGGTGGCTGCAGAAATATTCTTTATGTACGCGACCATGCTGATATCGGTGCCCACCGGGGTGAAAGTATTTAACTGGGTTGCCACGATGTGGCGCGGGGCTATCTCTTTTGAAACCCCGATGCTATTTGCCCTCGCCTTCGTGATTTTGTTCACCATTGGCGGCTTCTCAGGGTTAATGCTGGCGATTACTCCGGCTGACTTCCAATATCATGACACCTATTTCGTTGTGGCTCACTTCCACTATGTGCTGGTGAGTGGTGCCATCTTCTCCATTATGGCGGCCGCCTACTACTGGCTGCCGAAATGGACCGGCCACATGTATGACGAAAAATTAGGTCGACTGCATTTTTGGAGCTCATTAATTTCCGTAAACGTGCTGTTCTTCCCAATGCACTTTGTCGGTCTAGCAGGTATGCCACGACGGATTCCTGATTACGCCCTGCAGTTTGCCGATATTAACCAGATCGTCAGTATTGGTGCCTTTGCCTTTGGCTTATCCCAGCTCATCTTCTTATGGGTTGTGATTAAGTGCGTACGCGGCGGTGAGAAAGCAGAAGCCAAACCATGGGATGGCGCGGAAGGTTTAGAGTGGACAGTGCCATCACCGGCGCCGTACCACACCTTTGAAGATCCACCTGAGGTGAAATAACTATGCAAAACAATCATTCCGATAACACTCGTGTAGTACGCCGTTTGCTGCTAGTCGTAGTCGGTATGTTTTGTTTCGGCTTTGCGCTGGTTCCGCTTTACGACGTATTTTGTGATATCACCGGTTTTAACGGTCGTACCAAGAACGAACAGGCTGCGACCAACACCAAAACCGTTGACGAATCACGAACGATTAACGTGCAGTTTATTACGCGCGTAAATCAAGGTATGCCGTGGGGCTTTGAACCGGAAGTAAGTTCGGTACGGGTGCATCCCGGTGAGACTAAGGTCGTTAACTTTTTAGCTCACAATCGCACCCAAACTAATATGGTAGCGCAAGCCATTCCATCTGTAGCTCCAGGCGAGGCAGGGTTGTATTTGAATAAAACCGAGTGTTTCTGTTTTAACCAGCAGCCGCTTGCAGCCGGCGCTAAAACAGCGATGCCCATGCAGTTTTATCTCGACCCTGATATCCCTGAACATATACACACGTTGACTTTGTCATACACGATGTACGATATGACAGCCAATGCGACACCGGACTCGCTGGCCAGCTTCGAGCAACCAGCAGAATAAGGAAATGTTATGGCACAACAACATGAAAAATACTATGTACCAGCCTCAAGCCCGTGGCCGATTTTAGGCGCCATTGGTTTAGGTTTGATTGCTTTTGGTGCCGGCCACACCATTATTGATATGAAGAATGAAACGGTGGACGGTTGGGGCTCGAATGTGCTCTTTAGCGGTATAGCCGTAATGCTAGTTATGCTATTTGGCTGGTTCCGCGATCAAATTAACGAATCCATGTCAGGAATGTTTAGCACACAGCTAGGACACTCATACCGCCAAGGCATGACTTGGTTTATATTTTCCGAAATCATGTTTTTCGGGGCGTTTTTCGCAGCGCTGTTTTATACCCGTACCATTTCGGTGGAATGGCTCGGCGGTGCTGGTAATAACGCCATGACCAACGAAGTGCTGTGGCCGGGGTTTCAAGCCCTGTGGCCACTAACTGAAACACCTGGTGGCATTCAATCAGGCGAGATGGGCTGGGCGGGACTACCGTTGTATAACACCATTATTTTGGTTATCTCCAGCTTTACCTGTCATTTTGCTCACGTTGGCTTAGAAAAGAATAATCGCAAGCAACTAACTGCATTCCTAGGGATTACCGTACTTCTAGGTTCGACATTCTTGTTCTTGCAAGTCTATGAGTACATACACGCCTATGAAGACCTCGGTTTGCGACTCGATACTGGTGTGTACGGCAACACCTTCTTTATGCTGACAGGCTTCCACGGTGTGCACGTTACGCTGGGAACGATCATGCTTATTGTGATGTTCTTCCGAGTTCTTAAAGGGCATTTCACCCCAGACAATCACTTCGCATTCCAAGCCACCAGTTGGTACTGGCACTTTGTTGATGTGGTGTGGGTGTGCTTATTTATTTTTGTGTATGTACTCTAGTGCCCTGCTGGCCGTACTGATTAGGTTCAGTACGGCCGCGGATTTGGAGTTAGTACTCCGGTCATGAGAAGCGCCACAATAATCACGATGGCGATGACGGAAAATAAAACTCGTTGACCTAAATACTTTGTCATTGGCGGTTTTGTCGGGTCGTTACGCAGCATTGCGAATAGCGCCCGAAATAGGTTTATCACCATAAATAACATGAGTAGTACCAAAATGATTTTTGCTGCGATTTCCATTCCCGTTTCCTTGTTGGACTTGTGCTATGCGTAAACCTACGCTGCTCGCTTCATTGTTCACTCTGGCGGTAATTGGAGTTCTGGTCAAGCTAGGATTTTGGCAACTCGATCGTGCTAACGAGAAACAACAGTTGTTGGATGACTTCAATCAGCAACAAGTGGCTCCAGCATCATTAAATTATGTAACAACGACAGAACTGCAGCGCTTTGAGACGGTTACTGTAAGTGGTTCATTTCTTCCCGACCAATACTTTTTACTTGATAATCAGATTTATCAGCAGCAAGTGGGCTATCAGGTGCTAGGGTTATTCGCCTACACAGACGCGCAGCAGCGCCAGCAAGTAGTGCCTATTAATATGGGCTGGGTAACGGCTGGAAATGATCGGCAGCAGTTACCTAAAGTCGCACTGCCGCGTGAAGTGTTAGAGCTGGAAGGGCTTTATTATCAGCCTGAACGAAATTTTTTTCAGGGCGATGATGTTTGGGTATCAAGCACACAATGGCCGCTGCGCATCGCGCAATATCAAGCGGCTCAATTGCGTGACCTGACACAGCTTCCCTTAACCGACTTTGTAGTGCTACTCTCTGAATCATCAGACTTGGGCTGGCCACGTAATTGGCAACCTCAGGTGATGCCGCCAGAGAAACACCGCGCATATGCACTACAGTGGTTTACATTGGCTCTGGCTGCAGCCTTAGTGTTCTGGTTTGCTCGTCGTTCCATTATTAAAAAAACAAAGGAATGAACATGACTAGTGTGAAAAAATCTCGAGCGACGCTGATTGGGGTAGCCCTAGCGTTTGCTCTGCCCATTATCGGCGCTAAGTTGGTGCTGAGCCAACATTGGTATCAAGGAGCGGTTACCAATCACGGTACCATGTTGATCCCTCCCATTGAGTTGCGCGAAATGGCAGATGAATTGCCTTCAGGTTGGCGTATCGCTCTCTATGACGACGGCCATTGCAACGAAGCTTGTATACAAGCGCTTTATGCGATCAACCAGCTTGATATTGCGGTCGGCAAGGAAACCGAACGCGTGACGTCCATTGTTATTTCTAACAACGAAAGTACCTTGGATTTGAGCCCTTTCCCATTAGTCGAGAACATAACCCATCAGGGTTTTGGCAGCGCAATAGACACGTTACCCACACATAGTTTGTTTATTGTCGACCCACTAGGAAATATCGTCTTGTTCTATCCAACGTACTCCGATGAACAAGCCATGCGCATGGAAGCAAAAAATTTATTAGGCGATCTGCGCACGCTATTGAAACTTTCTAAAATAGGTTAAGTGCTATGCGGACCCTCGTTAAAATCAGCGTTTTTTTTACTCTCGTTGTTATACTTCTTGGAGCCTATACGCGCTTAACTGATGCCGGTTTAGGTTGCCCTGATTGGCCTGGCTGCTACGGTGAGCTTTTCGTGCCTAAAGATGCTGAAAAAGCAGCCACCCTATTTCCTGATACGCCGTTAGAAAGCCACAAAGCCTGGAATGAAATGATTCACCGCTATGCGGCCGGCACTTTGGGGCTGCTGGTGTTCATTATTGCGATATGGTCGTTGTTTAAAGCCCGAGGTCATGGCACCCATCCGGTAAAACTGCCAATATTTCTGTTAGGTCTCGTGGTTTTTCAAGCCGCTTTAGGGATGTGGACAGTAACCATGAATCTGCAGCCGTTGGTGGTTATGGGCCATCTATTAGGCGGTTTCTCTACGCTCGCATTGCTCTATTTATTGCACTTGCGATTGCAGCGCATTCACATTCCCTTGGGTGATCCTAAAATGCGCTCCTTAAGTGGTTTAGCATCAATTTCACTACTCATCGTTATTGCACAAATAGCATTGGGAGGTTGGGTAGCTGCCAACTATGCGGCGCTGGCCTGTACGGAGCTTCCTATATGTGAAGGTAATTGGACAGAAAAGCTTGATGTGCTTGGCGCCTTTAGTATTCCTGAGGCCGTAACCTATCAATATGGCGCCCACGATTATGCCGAACGTATGACCATGCATGTCGCGCATCGAATCGGCGCCTACGTAACTATCGTTGTGCTGAGCTTACTCTTATGGCTAGGCTACCGGCGCGCGCGTTCAGCGGTTATGAAACGTGCGTTGAACCGCGTCATGTTACTGCTCGTCGTTCAAGTCGCTCTTGGATTAAGCAATATAATTTTTATGTTACCGTTATCTATAGCCGTGGCGCACAATTTTGTAGGAGCTTTGCTACTACTTAGTCTAGTCAGCCTCAACTATAAACTCGCTCGCAATGCGTAGCCCATATAATAATAAAAACTAAGGGGACAAGTATGACAGAGCAAACCGGATTCAATCAGACCAGCCAAGCTCTTGCTGAGAATTATAAGCGCAAAGCCAGTTGGCGTGATTATTTGACCCTAACTAAACCCAACGTCGTTCTGATGCTATTACTTACCGCCCTCGTTGGCATGGCGATGGCATCGCCCGGCTGGATTGCGTGGCAAATATTAGTACCAGCGCTATTGGGCATCGGGTGCATGTCTGGATCGGCCGCGGCGGTTAATCATCTCGTTGACCGTCATGTCGACGCTCGTATGGCGCGTACATTGCGCCGTCCGCTGCCATCAGGGGTATTATCACCTCGCAAAGTGCTTACGTTTGCTGCGACCTTAGGCGTTATCGGCTTCGCAGTTTTGGCGATATGGGTGAACATGCTAACTGCTTGGCTCACCTTTGCGAGTCTAATTGGCTATGCCATCATTTACACCATGTACCTGAAACGCGCCACGCCACAAAACATTGTTATAGGTGGCCTCGCAGGTGCAGCACCACCGCTACTGGGGTGGACTGCAGTTACTAACGAGATTCATCCGTTTGCTATTACCCTAGTGATGATTGTGTTTACTTGGACGCCGCCCCACTTTTGGGCACTGGCCGTACACCGCGCCAAAGATTATGCCAAAGCCAATATCCCCATGTTGCCGGTTACTCATGGCATTGAGTTCACTAAAACCTGTATTTTGCTCTATACCATTTTACTGGGTGTTGTGTGCTTGCTGCCTTACCTGATTGGCATGTCTGGCGTGGTCTATTTAATAGGTTCAACGCTATTAAGCATTTGGTTTTTAGCTTACGCATGGAAACTAAAATTTGCACCAAGTAAGCTAACTGCTTTTAACATGTTTAAATTTTCGATATGGCAGCTGCTGTTGCTGTTTGTGTTGCTGTTGGTGGATCACTATTGGGTAACGCCACCTTTAGCTGTGGTTTGATTGATAAGGAATGAACATGCAAAAGGTTCTTGTTTCAATAGTAGCTATAGTTGCTTTGATCAGCGGAGTGTTTATTTTCAATAGCCTACCGCAACCTGAGCCCGAAGCTCTGGTTTATCAGCCACCACGAGACTTAGCCGCATTCACACTAGAAGCTGGCAACGGTGAAACTCTCACTAATGAAAGCATGAAAGGCCAATGGACCTTACTATTTACCGGTTATACGTTTTGTCCTGATATATGCCCGACCACCATGGCTGACTTGCGCCGTATACTACCGGCCTTGCAAGCGGCGAGCACCCGCCCAGTAAAAGTCTGGATGGTTTCAGTCGACCCACAGCGCGATACAGTGCAGCGTGTCTCTGACTATGCCGGATTCTTTGGCGAGAATTTTGTTGGTGTACGCGCTGAGCACCCTCAGCTTTACCCTTTCGTAAATGATCTAGGTTTAATGTATTCGATACCTGATGAAGGCGCGACTAACTATTTGGTCAATCACAGCGCTGCCATTGTCTTAGTTAACCCAAATGGGAAGCGTCACGCCATATTTAACGCCAAACACGTTATTGGAGAGATCCCCGTCGTTGATATGGCGCAGTTGGTTGATGACTTTAAACTCTTAGCCCGTCGCTACTATTAACCTAATCCGGCCAACGCCCTGTAGCATCAGGGCGAACGAAGGGCTGCGAATACCAATAAAAGCGACCACTGCTGGTTTTGCTCGGTGCGGTACAATTCACTCGCGAACGACCTATGGGTAGCGCCGCAGGAACTGCCACACTAAATGTTTTACCATCCCAATCAGGTTGCACTATCTTGGAGCGGTAAAAACAGTTCATCTGGTGCGGGTGAAAATCTTCTGTGTGCTCAAGGGTGACCGTAAAGCGCGGAAAACGTTGGTCATGATCCATAACCATTGTAATGGGGTCTGTACCAACAACTGGCAATGCTAAAGATTTCATTTTAGTCGCCAAAGTCGCCAAGTTTGCATACTGTCCAGACGCAGGAAATCGCGGGATTGCCGTACGCGGACTGTATTCATTCCACGGACCTGAATGCTGAGCAAAAGCTAAATAACCTTCGTCTTCTAAAATCTCCATTAGTGCTTCATCGAACTCACCATAAGGGTAGGCAAATACTTTATCTTGTACGCCCAATTCAGCTTCGATGTCGCGTTGTGCTTCGACGATTTCCTTACGCATACGCAAACGCCATTGACGTTCAGTTTCATTTCCCTTGCGCCAGGTCATGTGCAAATGACTATTGGCATGGTTAGCGATAGTTGCTCCCCATTGTTGTAGCTCGCGCAATTGCTCCCAGTTCATGTATAGGTGCGGCGCCTCACGCATGAGCTTAGGGTTCACAAAAATAGTAAATGGTACGTTATGCTTTTTGAAAACAGCCAAGCCTTGTTCATAAACGTTACGCCAACCATCATCAATGGTAATTACCGCGGTAAACTCGCTTAATTTGGTCTCATAATCATCTGAGCGATACAAAGCATCTGCTACATCAGCAACTGACAGGATCTCAAACCCGTTTTTCTTCAACCAGGTAATATGAGCATCGAGCTCTGCGGCTGTTACTGAGGTTACGCGCGGTGTATCATCGCTGATATGATGATATTGCAACACCGCCACACTGGCTGCAGAGGCTACTTGTGCCATGGCTGCTAACAAACCAACCAGTAGAACTAAAAATCGCATGTCTAAACTCCAACGTTGGCTCGGCCAACCTTCTGATCATCGAATGATTTTTGCTATCGCATTACCCATGATCATATCAAATATTGCGGCACCTTTATTGGGTTTAGTCGATACCGCAATTATTGGTCACCTACCGCAGTCTATCTACCTTGGTGCTGTTGCGTTAGGGGCGATGGTGGTTGGTTTCATTTTTGTGCTGGCCATCTTTTTGCGTATGACCACAACCGCCACGACCGCACATGCATTTGGTGCTGAAGACTTAGCTGCTCAACAGCAAGTTATTACCCATGGTCTCATTGCAAGTATCACGTTGGGCATATTGGTTTGGCTAGGCGCACCCATATTGATTCAAGTAGCATGGTGGATAATTGAGCCTGAAAACGCTCTGAAAGAACTTGCGACCCAATACATTGAAATTCGATTATGGGCAGCGCCTGCTGCGTTGACCAACCTGATTGTTCTAGGGGTCCTTTTAGGCCGGCAACTAAGCCGCTTAGCGATGACATTGGTTATCTTTACTAACGCTGTCAATGTGATCGCCGATGTCATACTGATTATTGGGCTCGATATGAATGTGGCCGGTGCGGCTTGGGCTTCGGTCATTGCTGAAGTGTCCACGGCCCTGTTAGGGCTGTACTTTATCCGCCCGTGGCTAACTTTGAAGTGGCGCGTGCAATGGCAAGGGTTTCGCCAGTTTTTAAGTATGAACCGTGATGTTTTTATTCGCTCTTTGCTGCTACAACTCTGCATGGCGACAATGACCGGTTATGCCGCAAGGTTTGGCGTGATTTTTGTAGCCGCAAATGCGGTACTGATGCAGTTTTTGCTGTTAATTTCTCTAGGTTTAGACGGCATCGCCTATGCGATTGAAGCGCTGGTGGGTGCCGCACGTGGCCGTAAACAATTCGATAAAGTTCGCTATTGGATGCGCCTTACTTTGTTTTGGTCGTGCATCTTCGCGATCGCTTACGCTGCGGTATTTTGGCTGGGCGGTCAATGGATTATTCGCCAGCTCACCGATTTACCTGATGTCATCGCCACCGCAGAACGGTTCCTGCCATGGCTTATCGTGATGCCTTTGTTGGGCCATTGGAGTTACTATTTCGATGGTGTTTATATCGGCTTGGGTATGACCAAAGCCATGCGCGATACGATGGCGGTCAGCGCACTTGTAGTGTTTTTACCGGCTTGGCAGCTTGGCCAGTGGCTCTTAAACGAAGAAAGCGCTAACCACGGTTTGTGGCTAGCGCTTTCATTATTTCTCTTAGCTCGCGGAGCGAGCCAGTGGATTTACTTACGCCGAAGCGAAGTTTATCGACTTAGCACTGCTTAGTAATAAGAGTGCTCACCTGGTTGGTGTTCGGTGCTGTCACGAACGCCAGTCAATTCGCCTGGAAAACGCTCAAGCAACTCTTTCTCGATACCTTCTTTCAAGGTAACGTCAACCATGCTACAACCGTTACAACCACCACCAAACTGCAGTACTGCAACACCATCTTTGGTTATTTCGTTAACCGAAACGTTGCCGCCGTGGTTGGCCAACTGAGGGTTGACTTCAGCTTGGATCACGTACTCAACACGCTCAATTAAAGGCGCATCATCAGCAACTTTGCGAGCTTTCGCATTGGGTGCTTTCAGGGTTAATTGTGAACCCAGCTCTTGCTGTTCAAAATCGATAACCGCATCGGTAAGAAACGGCGCACTGCCCGAATCAACTACGGCATCAAAACCACTAAATGGTAGAATTTCATCATCGGGTTCCACCGCATCGGGCGGACAATAGGAAACACCACATTCTGCAGACGCGGTGCCCGGGTTCACCACGAACACACGGATATTTGTGTTATCCGGTTGTTCGGCAAGTAAATTGCGAAAATGTGCTTGCGCACTCTCTGTAATACGAATCATGGGCTAACCACCTCACTGCTATACCTGACTAATTCAGTAGGGTATATCTTATCGCATATTTCGGTCATTGCATAGTAATGCGGTTGGGTCTGAGGCCGGTTTTTTGCTAGCTTGTCTACGACAATTATAATACTCAGGGAATTCATATGAAACGTTTTATCTTTCATTGTGTAGCATTCTTTACTGCTACTTTTAGCCTGGCAGTTCAGGCGGTAACTCTCGAAGATTACCTGCCTCAAGATGTCAGCTATGATACATCTATCCCTACACCTAAAGAAATTTTGGGTTATGAGGTTGGTGAATGGCATGTACGTCCAGAACAACTGGTTCGCTACATGGAAGTATTGGCCGAAAAGTCTGACCGCTTTTCACTAGAAATTGCTGGCTACTCGCACGAGCGTCGTCCACTGGTGTTAGTCACCGTGACTACGCCAGAGAATCACGCCAATATCGATCAACTTCGTGACGAGCATTTAGCTTTAGCCGACCCTAACCGCAAAGGTAACCCTGATACTGCCCCGCTAGTTTTATACATGGGTTACAGTATTCACGGTGATGAGCCGAGCGGCAGTAACGCTGCGCTACTTTATGCTTATTACCTTGCCGCCGCACAAGGCGACAAAATCGAGCGCGTTCTAAAAGACACCATTATCTTGCTCGACCCAAGCTATAACCCGGATGGATTAGCGCGTTTCGCACAGTGGGCCAACCAACACAAAAGCGTTAATCTGGTTTCAGATACGCAACACCGTGAGCATGTTCAACCAACTCCGCGTGGTCGTGTAAACCACTATTGGTTCGACTTGAACCGTGACTGGTTGTTATTGCAGCACCCAGAATCACAAGCTCGTATCGCGAACTTCCAAAAGTGGAAGCCGAACGTATTAACTGACTTCCATGAGATGGGTACCGATAGCACCTATTTCTTCCAGCCGGGTATCCCATCGCGTAAAAACCCGCATACGCCAGATGAAAACGTAACCCTTACGCAGACCATTGCGGAAGGTCATGCTGCCGCGCTCGATGAACAAGGCCGCTTGTACTATACCCAAGAATCATTTGATGACTTCTACGCGGGTAAAGGATCAACTTATCCTGACCTGCAAGGTGCGATTGGTATTTTATTTGAGCAAGGCTCAAGCCGTGGTCATGCGCAAGATTCAATTAATGGCTTGGTAGAGTTTCCTTTCACCATTCAGAACCAATTCACCACGTCACTAACCAGCATGTATGGTGCACACGCGAATAAGCGTTGGTTCCTCGACTATCAGCAGCGCTTCTACAATGAGTCGATGGCTGCCGCGAAAAAAGCTGGTTTTAAGGGCTACATTATTGGTGATGCCACGGACCCAGCTCGCGTAACGGGCATGCTTGAAATCATGAAGCAACATGATATCAAGAGCTATGCTTTAACCGAATCGGTCAAAGTGGATGGCGTGACCTACCCAGCGGGTAGCAGCTACTACATTCCATTAGAACAGCCGCAATACTTGCTCATTCGCTCGTTGTTTATGACGCAAAAGAACTTCGTCGATAACACCTTCTATGATGTTTCGGCATGGACTTTGCCACATGCGTTCAATACTAACTTTGCTGAATTCAAAGGTCGCCGCATTAAGGTTGCTAATGAAAGCTGGAAGCCAGCTGCAGTACAACCAGTGGTATTGCCTAAAGATGCCTACGCCTACGCTTTTGAATGGCACAACTACTTTGCACCACGTGCTTTAAACCGCTTATTGCAAGCTGGTGTTCACGTGCGTCAGGGCAATCAAACCTTTACAGCAAAAACCACCAAGGGTGATGTTGAATTAGCACCAGGTACCGTCATTGTAACTCGTGCTTACCAAGACCAAGATTGGAGCGACGTACAACAGCAGCTCGCAAAAATCGCGACCAATAATCAGCTAAATATTCACGCGATTAGCGGTGGTTTGAGCGCTGCTGGTATGGACTTAGGTAGCCGTAATATTTCTCCGGTTAAGCCCATTAGTGTGATGATGTTGGTGGGTAACGATGCCAACATGTACGAAGGTGGCGCTGCTTGGTACTACCTTGATCGTCATGTTGGTGTTCCACTATCAATGATCGACACCGACCGTTTTTCGAGCAGTGACTTAAGCCGTTACACGCATATTGTGATGGTGGATGGCCGCTATTCAAACCTTAGCGAAGGCGACGTTAAGCGTTTGCGCAAATGGGTTCGCGATGGCGGAGTCGTTATCGGTCAAAAACGTGGCGCCGAGTGGTTAAGCAAAAACAACATTCTTGCGGCTAAATTTGTTGAGCAAGATGCGTTCCGCAGCAAATTCCCAACCGCAGAGTTAAGCTTCGGTGATCGCGATGATTATTACGGTAAACGGCGTTTAGCCGGTGCTATATTTAACCTTGAGTTAGATGCATCGCATCCGCTAACCTTTGGTTATCCGCGTAACACCTTGCCGATCTTTAAAAACAGCTTGTTAGCGATGGAAGTGCCTAATGAGCCATTTGTTACTGTTGCCACTTACGCACAAAAAGATCCGCTTCTGGCTGGCTTCACCGCACAAGAAAACCGTGAAGTATTGGCCGGCAAAGCAGCAATCATTGCACACCGTTCTGGCCAAGGCCGAGTGGTTGCGTTTAGCGATGATATTAACTTCCGCGCGTACTTCTGGGGTACTGCGAAGTTACTGAGTAACGCTATTTTCCTAGCGAACGAAGTGACACCAACCCTCAGCGACGAAGAGAACGTTGAAGCAGCAGACGAAGAAGCGCAAGCTCACTAATCTGCAAGAGGTTGATGCGGCTCAGCGAAAGCTAAGGTCCACGCATCAACCGTTTTAGCTCCCCGGCGCAACAAAGCTTCTGCAGCAGCAGAAACCGATGCGCCGGTGGTTAAAACATCATCTACAATCGCCACTCTTAACCCCGTCACTTCGCGGGTGCAATGAATCCCGCCTTCCATATTTTGCCACCGCTGCACTACATCTCTTTGATGTTGTGCTTGAGTAGATTGCCGTAATTGCCGTAGCAACCCTGCTGCCATAGGCAGTTGCAATAACTGTTCTAGTTCTAACGTCAGCAAACCAGCTTGGTTATAGCCGCGCTTAACCCAGCGCTTATAGGTTATCGGCATGGCCACAATAATATCGGGCCAACTAAGCTTTCGAGATTGATAACAATGGTGTATTTGGGCCGCCAAAATTGGCGCTAGCACGCTAGCTAGCTCTGGGGTACGGTGAAACTTAAAGCGATGGATAAGATGCTGTACATCGGCTTGCCAGCGCAACGCCGAAAACCAATACCGGCCGCGACTGCGCTCTGGATGCAGACAGCGCCAGCGTAAACAGCTTGGCGGTAAACGCGGTAAATCATGCAAACATGGTCGACAAAAACCATTGCCCTCACCCCACGTAAGTGATTGATCACATAGCCAGCAATAACCTACCATATAAGCTTCCTTGCAGTAGTACTCTAAATAGGTGAGCTAATGGTAGCGTCAGTGTGGCAAGCAGTCAGTGGTGAAGGAACGGATATTGTTGTACTCCATGGCTGGGGTTTGAATGCGAATATATGGAATCCCGTGGTAGAGCCACTAACGCAACTCGGTCGTCTGCATCGGCTCGACTTACCTGGATATGGCGAGTCTCCATGGCCAACCGCAGTGCCGCTCAACTTTAGCAATCTCTGCGAATTAACCTTAGCTAGCTTACCCCCACGCTGTCATCTGGTGGGCTGGTCTTTGGGTGGATTGGTTGCAACTCAACTGGCACTAGATCACCCAGAACGCTTTCACAGTTTAACCACGGTCGCCTCCTCCCCTTATTTTCCGGAAGAAGAAAATTGGCCGGGTATCGATAGCCATGTATTGCACAACTTTGCCCGCCAATTAAGTCAAAACTTCCAGCGCACCGTCGAACGCTTTTTAGCCTTACAATCGCTGGGCAGCCCGCACGCACGTGAAGATATTAAGCAGATTAAAGAATGGTTGTTTGCCAAGCCCATGGCATCGGTTGAGGTATTGAACGCCGGCTTAGACTTTCTCGCCGACGTTGATTTACGGCCACGCTTAGCAGAGCTGCAACTACCGATGTTGCGTGTCTACGGTCGCTTAGATGCACTGGTACCCGCCGCTATCGATGACGCGGTTAGTCAGCTCGTACCCCATAGCCAATCCGTCACTGCTCCACGCTGCAGTCACGCGCCTTTTATAAGTGCTCCTGAGCAGTTTGTCAGTGCTTTTAAAAGGTTTCTAGAAAGCCTTTAACGTTGGCATGCTGGGCAGTAAACCGTGCTGCGCTGCCCAAGGCGAATTTCTTTTAAACGGGTTTTGCAGGTCATGCACTGCCGGCCGCCACGGCCATAGACCAGCAACTCTTGCTTGAAGTAACCGGGCTGCCCATCGGCCTGAGTGAAATCTTGCAAAGTAGTACCGCCTTGCTCGATGGCGCGCGCTAAGGTGGCTTTAATAATTGGCACTAAGCGTTCATAACGCTGTTTACTCACCCGCCCTGCTGCTCGTTTAGGGTGGATACCCGCCTTAAACAACGCCTCATTGGCATATATGTTACCGACCCCGACAACCACATGGTTATCCATAATAAAGGTCTTAATGGCTTGCTGACGGCCTCGCGAAGCTTCATAAAGTGACGCAACACTAAAAGCATCGGTTAATGGTTCTGGCCCAAGGTTTTTTAATAGGTCATGACTGGTGCCTGGGTAGTCATCACTAAATAACACACAACCAAAGCGCCGCGGGTCATTAAAACGCAAGCACTGCCCTGACTGAAGCTGCAAATCGAAGTGATCATGTTTCACCACCAAGGTATCTTGCGGAACCACTCTTAAACTGCCCGACATGCCCAAATGTAAAATCAAATAACCTTGGTCGGTGTGCACAATGAGATATTTTGCACGGCGCTCGACTTGCTTGATGGTGGCACCAACGAGGTCACTTACTTGGGCAGGGATTGGCCAACGTAAACGGTGATCACGAACCACGACACCACTGATCGTTTGTCGGATCATATGGGGCTCGATTCCGCGGCGACTAACC
The DNA here is from genome assembly GCA_048269045.1 of Pseudidiomarina sp. Lineage (GTDB taxonomy): Bacteria > Pseudomonadota > Gammaproteobacteria > Enterobacterales > Alteromonadaceae > Pseudidiomarina. Next base: position 175,601 of record JBLWUG010000001.1, on the reverse strand, counting down.
TCAACTTCAGGTAACTCTGGCATCACTTTTCCTCGCTTCTTCAACTTGGTAATAACTTGTCTTTATCGCGCCTGTGCCCTATATTCTAATGCTTATACAACCTTCTAGTTAGGGCCTTCGTTCATGTCTATAAATGTTGTTGGTCACGCAAGTATTTTGGCTGAAAAAGCCGCACAAATAACACCTCAAACATTCAAAACGGAATCTATATCAACTCAGGCTTTAGCCAAGCATGGCTATGTCATTGTACCCGACTTCCTCGCTGCGGAACATTGCCACACACTGTATCAATACGCGCAAACTATTGCGCCAAATGGATGGCAGCAAGCCGCTATCGGGCGCGCTAACAAGCGCACAACCAATACTCATGTTCGACAAGATAGAATTCGCTGGCTTAATCCCGCACAACCCATTGAAGCTGAATACTTGGCCATGATGGAAACGCTGCGAACCCAGTTGAACCGAGAGCTATTCATGGGGCTCTTTGATTATGAATGTCACCTCGCGCATTATCCAAAAGGTGCATTCTATCGTAAGCATGTCGATGCCTTTAAGGGGCGCAGCAATCGCATTCTTAGCAGTGTGTTTTATTTAAACCCCGACTGGCAGGCGGGAGACGGCGGCGAGTTAGTGATTTACGGTCATCAGGGTGAAATTTTAGAGCGTGTTTTACCTGAAGCCGGGAAGTTGGTGTTGTTTTTAAGCGACGTGTTCGTACACGAAGTCTTAGCAGGCAACCGTGATCGTTATAGTATTACCGGATGGTTTCGTACCAATAACAGCGTTAATGGGATGGTGGACCCCACTCAATAATGATTAAATTCTGTAAATGCCAGGCACAAAAAAACCCAGTTAAAACTGGGTTTTTTTGCTAGAAAAGCAGAAGCTTACTTGATTTTAGCTTCTTTGAAAATCACGTGCTTACGAACCACTGGATCGTACTTTTTGATTTCCATCTTTTCTGGCATGTTACGCTTGTTCTTGTCGGTAGTGTAAAAGAAACCAGTACCGGCAGAAGAAACTAGACGAATTTTATCGCGCATGGTTTAGCTCCTTACACTTTCTCGCCGCGTGCACGCATTTCTGCTAACACTACGTCGATACCTTTTTTATCAACAATGCGTATACCTTTGGTAGAGATACGCAGCTTAACCCAACGCTTTTCTGATTCTACCCAGAAACGGTTGGTCTGTAGGTTTGGCAGGAAGCGACGCTTAGTAGCGTTGCGCGCGTGAGAACGGTTATTACCCGTAACCGGACGCTTTCCTGTAACTTGACATACTCGTGACATTCTATATTACTCCAAAATTGCTTCAAGCTCGCCTGACGCCCGTCGCGGCCTTGCCTTGAATCCGAGGGCGCATTTTATACAGCAAATTGGCTCGGTAATCAAGTGTTCGCAAATAAATTCTGATCATTTTGATCCTGTAAACGGCGGCGGTACTTTACTATAAAAGTCCGCGCTCGGCAAATGAAACTGGTGTTCCAGAGCCAATAATAAAATGATCGAGCAAGGCGACATCGATCATTGCTAGTGCGCGCTTGAGCCGTTCAGTAACCCGTTGGTCTGCCTGACTAGGCTCGGCCACACCAGAGGGGTGATTATGCGCTAAAATGACTGCGGCTGCATTATATTGCATGACTAATTTAACGACTTCTCGAGGATAAACCGGTGCGGCATTAATAGTGCCTTGAAATAACTCAACATATTTTACCAATCGATGTTGACTATCTAAGAGTAACACAGCAAATATTTCACGCTGTTGATGACGCAATTGCGCTGTTAAATAGTCTCGCACCATCGACGGCTGCGTAAACCCGTCATCACGTTTTAGCTCCCACGCTAAATAACGCCGCGAAATTTCCATAATAACCTGTAGTTTCATCACTCGTGCCGGGCCTAACCCCGGCTGTTCCAATAACTGCTCCACAGGCATGGCAAGCATACCACCGATACCATTGACCGATGCCAGCAACTCTCTTGAGTAGGTCACGACATCTTTACCCCGTACTCCGGTACCCAACATTATCGCTAACAGCTCGGCATCACTTAAAGCACTAACCCCCATAGTGGCCATTTTCTCTCGCGGACGCTCTGCTACAGGCCAGTTTTTGATTGATGGCATTGACTGACTCCTTCCTTGGTGATGTTGCGATTATTCGCATGCAATCCAATGTACTCAAGAATCACCCTTAATAGCGTCTGCATGGTTAGCGTAACTGCGAGCAAAGCAGGCAAAATTGGCGCAAAGCGTGGTGCTACGGCTAGTTATCAGCAAGAATTGGCGTCAAAATAAGCGAAAGAAAGCAAAAACTTCCGTTATCGCCTTCATAGCTCGCTGTGGTAAAGTAAGCATTATGTAAATGGTAAGGACTTACTATGACCACAACCTCTGAAAAACCGCTACATGGACGCAATATACTCGTTGGTGTCAGCGGCGGAATTGCAGCTTATAAGACTCCGGATCTCGTGCGTCGATTACGCGACTACGGGGCAACGGTGCGAGTGGTAATGACAACGGGCGCGCAAGCCTTTATTACGCCTCTAACTTTGCAAGCGGTGTCTGGCTTTCCGGTTCATCACGATCTACTCGATCCTGCTGCTGAAGCAGCCATGGGCCATATTGAGCTCGCCAAATGGGCCGATATGATTGTCATCGCGCCTGCTAGCGCTAATACGCTAGCGCGTCTTGCTCATGGAATGGCTGATGATCTACTTAGTACGCTGTGCTTAGCCACCACCGCCCGAATTGTGGTGGCGCCGGCTATGAACCAACAAATGTGGGCGGCACCGGGCGTACAAGATAACTTGGAGCGTATTGAACGTTTTGGCATCGAAGTGATAGCACCCGCCAGCGGCTCGCAAGCCTGCGGTGACGTTGGTGCTGGTCGTATGCCAGAGCCTCTCGAATTGCGCGAAGCTATAGTGCGTTTCTTCCATCAAGAACCAGGTTTATTATTTGATGAGCATGTAGTGATTACTGCAGGGCCTACGCGAGAAGCGATTGACCCAGTACGCTATTTAAGCAATCACAGCTCAGGCAAAATGGGCTTTGCCCTCGCCACCGCTGCACAGCGCATGGGTGCTCAAGTTACCTTAGTGGCTGGCCCTTGTGCCTTGCCTACCCCAATAGGAGTGCACCGCATTGACGTTAGTAGTGCGACAGAGATGGACGCAGCGGTAGCTAAGGTGATCAATAAAGCCACTATGTTTATCGGTTGCGCCGCAGTTGCTGACTACCGCCCCGTGACCGCGGCAGAAAGTAAGATTAAAAAACATGCGGGCAGCATGACGTTAGAATTAGTAAAAAACCCTGACATTCTCGCTAATGTAGCCAACAGTGATACACCGCCATTTACGGTAGGTTTTGCCGCAGAAACCAACGATGTTGCGACCTATGCGGCAGGTAAGCTAAGAAATAAGAAGCTCGCGCTGATTGCAGCCAACGATGTTAGCGATAATCGCATTGGCTTTAATAGTGACAACAACGCCATGACCCTGTTTTGGCAAGATCCTCAAGGTGAATTACAGCAACGCTCCCTCGGGCATGCCAGCAAATTTGCCATTGCTGAGGACATTCTCGAGCAAGCCGCTCAATTAAAACAGAGTGGCAGCTACAGTATTGCCAAATCCGAATAATAAAACATAACTAGAAAAGGAAACTTACGTGACTGCTAAACAGAATCGTAAACAAGAGATATTGAGCGCGTTAGCAGCGATGCTGGAAACCAATCCAGGTCAACGGATTACCACCGCGCGGCTGGCAGCTGAAGTGGGCGTATCTGAAGCGGCTCTCTATCGCCACTTTCCATCGAAAGCTAAAATGTTTGAAGGCTTAATTGATTTTACCGAAGACACTATTTTGTCGCGCATCAATCAAGTTTTAGAAAACGAAAAAGACACCATGGTGCGATGTGAGCTCATTATCCGTTTGATTTTGACCTTTGTGCAGCGCAACCCAGGCATAACGCGCATTCTGACAGGTGATGCACTACTGGGTGAACATGATCGCTTACGCGGCCGCGTACAGGGCTTATTTGAGAAGATAGAAGCCAACTTGAAGCAAGTATTACGTGAGCGTCGTATTCGTGAGCAAGTGCAAGGGAAATTAGATGAAGGCATGCTGGCTAATTTAGTCATGGCCTATGCCGACGGTAAAATTACCCAGTTTGTTCGTTCTGAATTTAAGCGCTTACCTACTGAGCATTTTGAAGAGCAATGGCAAAGCATTGCTCAGCAGCTACTAAGTTAATTAACGCTTATTCTGAAGTTCGTGCCCGGCTCAGCAAGTTGGTTGCCGCTTGCTGAGGCGTGGTATCACCGTAGAGAACATCATAAAGCTGTTCACAAATTGGCATTTCCACACCGTTGCGACGTGCTAACGCCACCACTTCTTTAGTATTGCGATAACCTTCAACGGCTTGTCCAATTTCTTGCATCGCTCGCTCGACTGACTTGCCTTCGCCCAAGGCTAAGCCGAAACGACGGTTGCGTGATTGGTTGTCGGTACAGGTTAAAATCAAATCGCCTAAACCAGCCATGCCGGTAAAGGTTTCAGGCTTAGCGCCAAGTTTTAACCCGAGTCGAGTTAACTCTGCCAATCCACGGGTAATCAACGCGGTACGGGCGTTCGCACCAAAGCCAACACCGTCGGCCATGCCTGCGCCAATCGCAATCACGTTTTTGACAGCCCCACCTAATTGCACACCAATGAAATCGTCGTTGGTATACACGCGGAAACTCGATTCGCAATGCAGTAAATCGGAGAGTTCTTCAACAAAGTCGTTATCGGTGGACGACATTGAAATGGCTGTCGGTAAGCCGCGCGCCATTTCCATCGCAAAGGTTGGCCCTGACAGCACTGCTAATGCGTGCTCTGTGCCTAATATCTCTTCAGCCACTTCAAACAGTAAGCGTCCGGTTTCAGGTTCAAGCCCTTTGGTTGCCCAAGCTATACGCGCATCGTCACGCAAGTGCGGCTGCATGTCTTGTAAGACTTGTTTGAATCCACTGCTTGGTACCACGACGACTATATTGCTGCTGCTCGCGACAGATTCAGCCAAATCGGCGGTAACTTGAAGGCTTTCGGGAAAGGTAATGCCCGGCAGGTAACGCTGATTCTCGCGGTGCTCTGCCATCGCGTTAACTTGATCGGAGTCGCGCCCCCAAAGCTTGGTGGGCGTGCCCTTTCGAGCAAAACAAAGTGCTAGGGCGGTACCATAAGATCCCGCACCTAACACTGTTACTTGCGATTTTCGCATAGGTCAGTTCAGCGCTGATTAGTCAGCTTGCGGTGCTACTGCTTCCGCTTGCTGCTGTTGTTGCTGTACGTGTTGTGCAAAAACTGCATCAAAGTTTACTGGTGCTAAGTTCAACTGCGGGAACGTTGCACGGCTAACTAGGCTCGACATGCACTCACGCGCATATGGGAACAAAATGTTCGGGCAGAATGCGCCTAACAAGTGAGCACGTTGTGCTTCTTCGATTGAATCTGAAACAGTAAAGATACCTGCTTGATGTACTTCAGCTAAGAACGCAACTTCGTCGTTAACTTTGTTTGTAGCGGTAACTTTCAACACTACTTCGTACACGTTGTCTTCAATCTTGGTGTTGGTCACGTTTAAGTCTAAGCTTAACTCTGGCTTCCACTCTTGACGGAACACGCCTGGTGCATTTGGTGCTTCAAAAGATACATCTTTGGTGTATACACGTTGAATTTGAAATGCTTGTTGCTCTGCTGCGTCGGTCTGTGCGGCGCCGTTTGTTTGCTGTTCTTCAGCCATGGTTTTAACTTCCTATAACTTAAATTGAATTTATTTTTTTACCAGTGGGAAACTGGCGCCCTGCCAGGCAGATAATCCACCTTGAAGTATGGCAACGTTTTCAAAGCCAGCTTTGGTTAGCGCTGACGCTGAACCTTTGGCTGTCATTCCTGTTGCACATACTACTACGATGGGGGCAGATTTATATTTCTCAAGAGCTGATAGCTCATTTTTTCTGATTGCATCAGCTGGAACATGCACAGCGTCTTGAATATGTCCTTTACGGTACTCATCCACCGAGCGAATATCAACATAAACACCATTATTCCGGTTGACTAACAGTGTTGCTTGCTGAGGAGCCAAGCTTTTAATACTTGAAGTTGCCGCACTCACGTAACTCGCAACAATGGCGATGAGTAGAATGACCCACAACAGGCTCATAAAGAGATGATCAGCAGCGAATGAAAGAATCTGCTCCATGGTAATGATGGCTCCGATTAAAAAACGAGGCACAGAGTATACCGCCTGAATTCTACGTTGCCACTAAAATTTGGTGATAAACATCTGCTAGAAAGGATGCTTATACTAGCAAAATCGCATAAAATGAATCCAATTTATTGAATTAATGCCAACATCGTTGAGGAAGTTATGACTAAAGCGAACACACCTTTAGCGCTATTGATTTTAGATGGCTGGGGTCACCGTGAAGCGACAGCCGACAATGCTATTGCCGCGGCCCATACACCACATATGGATGCGCTATGGGCGCGCTGCCCGCGAACTCTCATCGATGGTTCTGGTATGGCCGTTGGTTTGCCTGATGGTCAAATGGGTAACTCGGAAGTCGGTCACGTTAATTTAGGTGCTGGCCGAGTGGTCTATCAAGACTTTACCCGCATCAGCAAAGCTATCGCCGATGGCGAGTTCGCGCAAAACCCAGTATTAACTCAAGGGTTAGATGCCGCGATTAAAGCCGGCAAGGCAGTACACATCATGGGATTATTATCGCCAGGCGGTGTGCATAGCCATGAAGATCATTTGTTAGCCATGGTTGAACTTGCTGCACAACGCGGTGCGCAAGCGATTTATGTGCACGGCTTTTTGGATGGTCGAGACACCCCACCGCGCTCTGCCGCCCCTACCATTGAGCGCTTTGAAGAGCTCTTTGCTAAGTTAGGTGTTGGCCGCTTCGCAAGTTTATCAGGTCGATACTTTGCCATGGACCGAGACCAGCGCTGGGAGCGTGTAACAGCGGCTTGGAATGTATTGGTACATGGTCAAGCAGAGCAAATCGCCGATAACGCTACCTTGGCTTTAGCCGACGCCTACGAGCGCGATGAAAATGATGAGTTCGTTACCCCAACACGAGTTGGCGACCCCGCACCTATTAGCGATGGCGATGCCGTTTTCTTTATGAACTTCCGAGCCGACCGCGCACGCCAGCTGAGCCATGCATTCCTTGACCAAGATTTCTCTGGGTTTGATCGTGGCCACCAACCAAAACTCAGCGACTTTGTTATGTTAACGGAATACGCAGCAGACTTGGTCGGTTCAGTGGCATACCCACCAGAACCATTAACGAACGTATTGGGCGAATGGCTCGAGAAAAACAAGTACACCCAACTGCGTATTTCTGAAACTGAAAAGTATGCTCATGTTACGTTTTTCTTTAGTGGCGGTCGCGAGCAGGAGTTTCAGGGTGAAGAGCGCGTATTAATTCCTTCCCCCAACGTCGCAACTTACGATTTACAGCCAGAAATGAACTCTGAATTACTAACCGACAAATTGGTCGAAGCGATACATAACGGCAAACATGACGTCATTATCTGCAACTATCCAAATGGTGATATGGTAGGACATACGGGCAACTTCGACGCGGCGGTAAAAGCCTGTGAAGCGGTGGACGCTTGTATCGGCCGAGTGGTTAAGGCGCTCGAAGCTGTGGGTGGTGAATGCCTCATCACGGCCGACCATGGCAACGCGGAACAGATGCAAGACCATCACACTGGTCAATCGCATACCGCGCATACGAGTGAGTTAGTTCCGTTTATTTATGTGGGCCGCGATGCCAATGTTCGCAGCGATGGAACCCTATCCGATGTAGCACCAACCATGCTACATTTACTTGGCTTAGAACAGCCTCGCGAAATGACCGGTAAACCAATAGTGACTTTAAAGAATTAATGCGCAAACTGCTGCTTATACTCACCCTACTCATCCCTCAACTTAGTTGGGGGATGATGCAATCTGCATCACCAGAAGAGCAGGCAGCAACTGAGGCTCAGCTGCAACAAATTGAAATTGAGCTGAAACGACGCGAAGCGGCCATTGGGCAACGCGCTGAACAATTAAGTTTAACCCAACGTGAATTGAAGCGGCTTGAAAAACAAATGAGCGTGGTCGCGAGCGAGCTCAATACCACCACCAATAAACTACGGGCTAGTGAAACTCGAATCGCGGAGCTTGAAGCAGAAGACCGCAAGCTTCACCAACAACAAGAGCAACAGCTCAAGTTATTAGAAAAACAAATCGATACTGCCTACCGCCTCGGTAAGCATGACTACCTCAAGTTAATTCTGACGCAACGTGATCCTAGCCAGCTAGAACGCTTACTTGGTTATTACGGCTATTTTAACCAAGCGCGGCTGGCCGAAGTGGAAGCCCTGCGCGAGACACAAGCACAAATCACAAAGATTCAAGCGAGTGTGGCGGCTGAGCAGGAACATTTTGCCAAGCAAGTACAACAGCAACGCCAGCAACAAGGTGTATTACAAGCGCAGCGTGCCGACCAGCAACAATTAGTAAAGCGTTTACAGCGCGAACAAAGCGCAGACCAACGCCGAATCGAAGAGCTTAAAAACGACCATGAAGCACTTGAGCAAGTGCTCGATGCCATTATTGCTGCATTGCGTAACGAACCTAAGCTTGATGGTTTAAGCAAACTGAAGAAGCAGTTAGATTGGCCAGCTGATGGTAACGTGGATCGTGTATTCGGCAAGACTAAAAGTGGCGGCTTGAAATGGAAAGGCGTCATGATTCGTGCTGAAGCCGGTGCTCCGGTGCGTGCCATCGCCGACGGTCGCGTGCTATTTGCCAACTGGTTGCGAGGCTATGGACTGCTCATCGTGCTCGACCATGGTGATGGTTATATGAGTCTTTATGGCCACAACCAAACTATCTTACCAGCCGTCGGAGAAGTCGTTCGTCGCAATGAGCGCATCGGACTCGTCGGTCAGAGTGGCGGTCGAGAAAATCCTGCGTTATATTTTGAAATCCGCGTTCGAGGCGACGCGGTCAACCCAGTTCAATGGTGTCGATGAATGCGTATATTATTAATGCTCTGTACCAGTTTATTTATCGTTCAAGCTGCCAGCGCAGAGCCATTATCACGCATTGCGATCGTCATCGATGATTTAGGTCATAACAGTCACCAACAACGCTTTGTAGAGTTACCGGGTAAGGTGACGCTAGCACTGATGCCACACACCCCATTTGTTACTGATATTGCCCATCACGCCACAGCAGGTGGTAAAGAAGTCATCATTCACATGCCGATGCAACCTGGTGGCCATCAGCATGAACACGATGCGGGCATGATTTTCGCGCATGCTGATAAAGATGAAGTGATTCAGTTGATGGAGCAAGCGTTCACGCAAATTCCTCAGGCTGTTGGTATGAACAATCACATGGGTAGTGAACTCACGTCATTGGCTGAACCGATGGAGTGGGTTATGGAACAATTAGCGCTGCGCAATTTGTACTTTTTAGATAGTCGCACCACGGCAGCCACAAAAGCGGAAACGGTAGCTAAGCAATATGGCTTATCGGTGGCTCGCCGGCATATATTTCTCGATAACGATCCGCACCCAGATGCCATTGCGGCAGCATGGAATCAGTTGATACAACACGCCAAAAAACATGGCGAAGCCATCGCTATCGCTCACCCCTACTCCACCACTTATGAGTTTTTACAACAGCAGTTACCCGAACTACATAAGCAAGGTGTGGAATTAGTGTTTGCCTCTCAATTGGTTCAGCCCACAGCTTTTGCTGAGGTTTCTTCCGCGCAAAAAAAAGCGCCGGTTCTTGAACCAGCGCTTTCCGCAGAATCATTAGACTAGTTGCTAAACTTAGCTCATTGTTGAGCGAAGCTTTTTCATAGCATTCACTTCTAATTGGCGAATTCGCTCGGCAGATACGCCGTATTTATCCGCTAATTCTTGCAACGTTGATTTATTCTCTTCATCGAGCCAACGCGCTTTAACAATATCTTGGCTACGCTCATCCAGCGTGTTTATCGCTGAGAATAAACGTTTCTGCATATAGCCTTCCCACTGCTCATTTTCTACTTCTTCAGCAGTATCCGAACGCTTATCTTCTAAATATTGTGCTGGAGAGAAGGTGCTATTTTCGCGCGAGTCATCATCATCTGAACTCAGTTCAAATGCTTGATCGTACGCGCTCATGCGTGCTTCCATTTCCAGAACTTCTGAGGTGCTTACCCCTAGGGTTTCGGCAACGGTGTTCACTTCTTCTTGAGTGAACCAGCCAAGGCGTTTCTTCATTCTGCGCAAGTTAAAGAACAACTTACGTTGTGCTTTAGTGGTCGCAATTTTAACCAAACGCCAATTTTTTAAGACATATTCGTGAATTTCGGCTTTTATCCAATGCACCGCAAAAGATACTAGACGTACGCCTACTTTAGGATCGAAGCGACGCACGGCTTTCATTAAGCCGATATTGCCTTCTTGAATAAGATCCGCTTGTGGCAAGCCGTAACCAGAGTAGCCGCGGGCAACGTGTACGACAAAGCGCAGGTGCGACATGATCAGCTGACGTGCAGCTTCGAGGTCGTCCTGTTCTTGCAAGCGTTCTGCTAGCGAGCGCTCTTCCTCTGCGGTTAACATAGGAATGCGACCCACTGACGAGATGTACGCTTCAAGGCTGCCGCTCGACTGTGGAACGGATAATGCCATACTGGTAATTTCAGTGCTCATGCAACAACATCCTCTTTCACTAGTGTCTGCACTTCATTATTCAGACACGTTTCAGACGATTCTTCAGTCTGAAAGTTCCCTCATTTTAGCAAAACTGACGCTGCTGACAATGGTCATTTGTTTACTTTATAAACTTTACATGGGGACAAATTATTGGGGTTCAATGGTTCGCACGTGTTTTCTTACGGCAATATATGATCCCAACAAGCCCAAACCTATTGCCACCAGCCATAACGATAACATTTCGTTAAGGTTTAAGCTTTGAATATTGAACTGACTTTCGTATAACTCACTAATTTTAGCAACCGAGTCTGAGATCCACGCAACCATAAGTGCCGTGGCGACCCAGGCAATAATGCCACCAACAAAACCATACCATACCCCGGTATATAAAAACGGTCGTTGAATGTAAGCATTTGTTGCGCCGACCAGCTTCATCACCATTATTTCGTCACGCTTGCTATTAATATTTAGGCGAATGGTGTTACCAACAATAAGCACCACCGCAATACAGAGCAACACCGCAAGTGCAAATAAGCCATCGCGAATTAAGTTCAACAAGGCTTCTAAGCGCGTTAACCAATCGAGGTCTAAGCGCACTTGCTCCACTTCACGCTGACGCTCTAAGCTTGCCACCAAACGTTTTGCTGATGTGGCGTTACGCTTAGACTCAACGGGCACCGCCACTAGCACATCTGGTAATGGGTTATTCGATAAAGCATCCAGTGCTTCACCAAAACCAGATAGCTCACGAAATTCGTTAAGGCCGGCATCTTTATCTATCCATTCGACGCTTTCGTAATCATTCGATAAGCTGAGTCGTTTATGGAAAGTCGAAACTTCTTGCTCACTTAAATTCTTCTGCAAAAATACAGTAATCTCTGACGCATGTTGCCAGTCAGCACCTACAGCTTCGGTATTTTTCACCACCACATACAAGGTCGCCGGTAAGGTTAAACTCAGGCCCAATACACCCATCGTCATCAAACTAGCCATCGGGTAGCGGGCTAATTCACCTAAGCTACCTAAAGCTTGTTGTAGATGATGCACCCAGAACATGACAAAACGTCGAGCCCGGGAAATTTTTATTTGTTGCGCGCCTTGCGAACGCGAGCGGAACAGTAAACTCATAGCTCCGCCTCCTGCAAGCCGTCATTAATCATGCGGCCATCACGCAAGGTCAGCGTGCGATAGCGCAGTCGCGCGATCAAACCTAAGTCGTGGGTGGCAATCAACACCGACACTCCAACGCGGTTAAAGTCTTCAAACAGTTTAATGATTTCCATCGATAATTTAGGGTCGAGGTTTCCGGTCGGCTCATCCGCCAACAGCAATGGCGGTTTATTCACAATGGCTCGGGCGATGCCAACCCGTTGCTGTTCACCACCGGATAACATCATCGGGAAATGTTTGACCTTATCAATGAGCCCTACTTTATCTAAAGCGGCATGGACGCGACTGCGCGCCTCTTGCATGCTGTACCCTTCAATAAGCAGCGGCAAAGCAACATTATCAAAGACACTTTTATCCATGAGTAAGCGATGGTCTTGGAAGATCATACCAATGTCACGGCGCACATAGGGTATTTGCCGTGCGTTAACGCGCTTTAGATCGTGATCGTTAATGAGCACACGACCGGCTGTGGGTCTTTCCATCATCCCTATCAACTTGAGCAAGGTACTTTTACCCGCGCCAGAGTGCCCCGTCAAAAACGCCATCTCACCTTTTTCGAGGTGAAAACTAACGTTTTTTAAGGCCTGAAACCCACCCGGGTATGTTTTACTGGCTTGCTCAAATTTAATCATGGCTTCTCAGATTCTAGTTCGCGTTGAAATAGAGCATCAACAAACTCAGCGGCCTTAAATGGACGTAAGTCATCGATACCTTCGCCAACACCAATATAGCGAATAGGAATATTAAATTGATCGGCAACCGCAAATATCACACCGCCTTTTGCGGTACCATCCAGCTTGGTTAGCGTGATACCTGATACACCAACAGCCTCGGTAAACAATTTAGCTTGGCTTATCGCATTCTGACCAGTACCAGCATCCAAAGTCAGCATGACTTCATGGGGCGCGTTCGCATCAAGTTTACGCATCACTCGCACCACCTTCTTCAACTCTTCCATAAGGTGAGCTTGATTCTGCAAACGCCCTGCCGTATCGGCAATTAACACATCAACACCGCGCGCTTTCGCTGCTTCAACCGCGTCGAAGATTACTGAAGCACTATCAGCACCGGTATGTTGTGCGATTACAGGAATATCGTTGCGCTCACCCCAAACTTGCAATTGCTCTACTGCCGCCGCCCGGAAGGTATCACCTGCGGCTAACATCACTGACTTGCCTTCACGCTTAAATTGTTGGGCTAGCTTACCGATGGTGGTGGTTTTACCAACACCATTCACTCCCACCATTAAAATAACAAATGGCCCATCGCTAGCCGGTACGGTTAATGGCTGCTCAACCGGTTGCAAGATTTCCGTCATATCTTGCTGCAACAATTCATACAAAGCGCCAGCGTCTTGTAATTGATGACGACTCGCCTGTTCAGTTAAACGCTCGACAATGCGCATGGTTGTGGGCACGCCCAAATCTGCGGTCAGCAATTGGGTTTCTAGCTCTTCAAACAGCTCATCATCAATCTTTTTATCTTTAAATAACCCCCACAGCCCGTCACCGATAGCTGACGAGGTTTTACGTAACCCTGAGGTTAAGCGTTGCCACAAGCTTGCTTTCGCTGGAGCTTGCTCAACTATTTCAACTTCTGGTTCTGGGCTATCTGCTGGGGTTTGTTCTAACTCTACGTCTACTTCGGGCTCCGTTGTTTTCTCGCCTTTTTTGCGAAACAACGAAAAGAAAGATCCTTTGGCCATGCCTGCTTTACCTTTGGAAGTTCATTACTGCTCAGTTACAATACCCAACAGTTTACCATGTCAATCATTAGAAGGCTTACTTTAGCATGCCGCGAAGCTCGCACAAGCATAAAAGATCATCGTCTAAAGGCGCAGGTGAATTGCGCATTATTGGTGGTCAACTCCGAGGCCGTAAACTCGCCATCGCTGAAGTGCCAGGGCTGCGACCAACCACGGATCGCATTCGCGAAACCTTATTTAATTGGTTGCAGTTTGAGATAACCGATCAGCGCTGCTTAGATTTATTTGCTGGTAGCGGTGCTTTAGGGTTTGAAGCGCTATCCCGAGGCGCCAGCCAAGTGATCATGATTGAAAAAGATAGCCAAGCTAGCCAACTCTTAAGCCAGCACGCGGCGACACTCAACGAACAGTGTCCAGGCCAAGCTCTGGTGCAACGCAATGATGCTATCTTGTTCTTAGCGCAGCGCCCTGATTCACCATGGGATATCGTATTTATTGACCCGCCTTTCAATATGGGGCTCGCCGATGATTGCATTGCATTGCTTAACCAGCATCAATGGTTGCATGAAGACAGTTGGATTTATCTTGAAACCGAACACAACTGGCAGCCTAGCGTGCCCCCTCATTGGCAACTGCATCGGGAGAAAATCGCCGGGCAAGTGGCCTACCGCTTGTACTATGTCGCGTCGGAATTAACTAATTAATAGGAATCGTTATGAGTATTGCAGTTTGGTTTGGCCGGGTACTTTTTGCACTGGTTTGGGGTGCGATGTTCGCTAATTTAGTCTGGCCGTTTCCAGGTAAAGGCTTTGCGCTCTTTTTGATCTTAATGATGATTCTGGTCGCCGTGCATCTGCTGCAATTACTGATGTTTACCACGGTTTATAAAACCATGATTCAGTGGCGCCGCGGCGACTATTGGCAAATTGTGTTGTTTGGCATTATTGGCTGGCTTGCGATTATGCAGGCACAACCGCAACGCCAGAAAGAGCAAACGACCGATTAGTCGGCGAGGCTCACGCCAATATTTGAAACCCCTTCATCGGCAACCATTTCACGAATCTGGCTTACCAGTGTTTGCGTAGGCTGCGGCTCAGCTGCAGCCACGGTTTCTAAGAAGGTCAACATGGCTTGTTGCACTTCCACTTCATACTGAACTAATTCATGTTCGCGCAATAGTTGGCGGCGCTCTGCGTCTTCCATATCCGCGCCTTCAGTCAGCTCTAAAAACTTAGCGACACCAGCTTGAGATACTTTCGCCACGCTAATCAAGTCAGCTGAATTATTATCCATTAAGCCCTGCAGCAAGGTGCTGATTGCCGTGCATGCATCCATTGCGGGGTACACACCAAGCATATCGTGACCGTGTTCACTTGGTGTTTCATCATCCACTTTTTCTTGCCATCGGCTAAAATTAACTTTGACCTTTTTAGGCTGCCAAACCCATTCCCAACACGCGTTCACGGCACTATTTAGGGGTTTAGGATCGCCAAATCCGGTTACTTGATGAAACAACTCGTAGTTGGGCAGCATACGTTCGCACAGATACAGTGCCATCACAGTTTGATAAGCTATAGGTAGTGCACGAATTCGCTCAAAGGTGTTTAATACGGTCATTGTTTCCTCGTTCTAGCCAAACGGATTACATTTTTCATCGGAGTATACATGCAAACTGAGTTGAACCACGAGTTTTCTCTCATTAAGCAAGCCGCAAAACGGTGCGCTTCGATGCTTACTTGCACCAACGTGGTGCAAAGCGAAGCATTAAATGTCCACTTTGGTGCAACGCTGTATTTGAAAAGTGAACATACTCAAGTTTCTGGCTCTTTCAAGTTTCGTGGTGCTTGTAATGCGTTACTGCAACTTTCGGAAGCTGAGCGCCAGCGTGGCGTGTTTACGGTGTCTTCGGGCAACCATGGTGCTGCTCTTGCCGCTGCGGGGCAAAAACTTGGTATTGCCGTGCGGGTTGGTGCCGCTACTAATGCCTCGGCAATGAAGCTTGCCAATATGCGCCGCTATGGCGCCGAAATCATTCCTATTGAGCCGGGCATGCCTGCGCGCGAAGCCTTTGCAGAGGAACAAAAACACACCGGTCGGCGCTTTATCCCACCTTACGATCACCCACATATTATTCATGGGCAAGGCACCGCGGCGCTCGAGCTATTGCTTGCTCACCCTGAAATTAATGTGTTAGTGACCCCACTGGGGGGCGGCGGTTTACTGAGTGGCACCAGTATTGTTGGTGCAGCCTTAGGCGTCGAGCGTATTTACGGCATTGAGCCTGAGTTGGCTGCAGATGGGAAAGCCTCGATTACTACTGGTGTATTACAGCCCGCCATGCCACCACGCAGCGTTTGTGATGGCCTCTTAACGAGTTTAGGGGAGCATACGTTTTTGCGTATTCAACACTTCGCTTCCGATGTACTTTTGGTGTCCGATAATGAGGCGCTCGACGCGCAACGCCAGTGTTATGAAATAACCCAACAATGGATAGAGCCATCGTCGGCAACGGTACTCGCTGCCATAAAACGCTACCCGCAACATTTTGCCGGACGCCGCATTGGTTTGATCATTAGTGGTGGGAATTGTGCTCCTGCAGCGGAGTACTAGGTTGCGAATAACTGGTCGAGGTTTTTAAAACCTTTAAACTCGAGCGCATTACCGCTGTAATCGTAGAAAAACATGGTAGCTTGCTCGCCAGCTTGCCCGGCAAAGCGCACATAAGGTTCAATCACGAACTCAATACCGGCAGCACGTAAACGCTCGGCTAGCTGCTGCCATTGTGGCATGGTAAGCACTACACCAAAGTGCGGTACGGGAACCGCATGGCCATCAACAGCGTTGTGCTGATTGTTAGGCGCATACCCTGCAACACAGTGGGTCACGAATTGGTGCCCAAAGAAATTCCAATCAATCCATTCTTCGCTGCTACGACCTTCACTTAGCCCTAATACTTCACCATAGAAGGCACGAGCTTTATCAAGATCATCAACAGGTACTGCTAGGTGGAAAGGTTGTACGTTCTGCATTAATGGTTACTCAGGTTTAATCATCATAGCCGGGGCGGGTTTGCGCCACATGCGAATGCCGACAGTCAAAACGAGTACTGCCCAGTTTGCAGGCGGTACTAAACCCAGCACCAACATTGCTAGCGTATTCCAAAGTGGCTGACGGTGATGTTGGCCAACCAATGCGTAAAACATCAAAGCCGCAAGTAAGCCCTGCAAGATAAACAGGCTAAGAGGCATAAGGTGTTCCTTACTTTTATCTTTATTGTGCTAGCAAGCCTACCCGATCTAAATGACATTGTAAAAGTGTGTAAAGCTTTGTAACTGCCTACGCTTTCAGTGCCGCATCTAAATCTGCAATTAAATCATCAACTTCCTCAATACCCACCGAAATGCGCACAAAGTTGTCTAAGATCCCCAAACGTTCACGATTTTCTTTGGGAACCGATGCGTGCGTCATGATCGCTGGATGCTCAATTAAGCTTTCGACACCGCCAAGGCTTTCCGCGAGCGCAAAAATTTTAACCGTTTCTAAAAAGCGTCGCGCTTTAGCTAAGTCGCCTTTGAGTAAAATCGAAATCATGCCACCGAAGCCATCCATCTGTTGCTTGGCCAGCTCATGTTGCGGATGACTCGTAAGGCCTGGATAGATAACCTTTTCAACCTGTGGGTGTTGCTCTAGCCACTGGGCGATGGTCATGGCCGCAGCATTATGATGGCGCATGCGTAATGCTAAGGTTTTCATGCCTCGCAAGGCTAAATAGCTATCAAAGGGGCCCGCTACCGCACCCACAGAATTCTGCAGGAACGCCATTTGCTCAACCAGCTCGGGATGGTCGCCAACCACAGCGATACCTCCGACCATATCGGAGTGACCATTGAGATACTTGGTGGCCGAATGCATTACAATATCAGCACCCTGCTCAAGCGGGCGTTGGTTAAATGGCGTCGCGAAAGTGTTATCGACCACCACCATAATATTATGTTGTTTCGCTAGCTTTGAGATCGCCGCAATATCCACTAACTTCAGCATGGGGTTGCTTGGCGTTTCGAGCCAGATCATCCGTGTTTGCGCGGTGATAGCGTTCGATACTGCCGCTAGGTCAGTCATATCAATATAAGTAAACGAAAGCCCCGCTGAGCGTTCACGTACTTTATCGAACAATCGGTAGGTGCCGCCGTAAAGGTCATCCATGGCCAGCACGTGGTCGCCACTATTAAGCAACTCCATGATGGTCGAGGTTGCCGCCATACCTGAAGCAAAAGCAAAACCCTGCGTACCACCTTCTAGGTTGGCAACGGCGCGTTCCCAAGCGAAACGTGTTGGGTTATGGGAGCGAGAGTATTCAAAGCCTTTGTGCACCCCTGGGCTTTCTTGAATATAGGTAGAGCTGGTAAAAATTGGCGGCATGACCGCGCCTGTTACCGGTTCTGGCGCTTGACCACCATGAATAGCGCGAGTTGCAAAGTGTAGCTTGTTATCGTTTCCCATCTCACTTCTCCAATAAGTTTTGCGCCGCCATCCATTCGTCATTGTAAAGCTTGGATAAGTAGCGGTTGCCTGTATCACAGGCTAAGGTAACAACCCGTTTAGCTTCGGTTTGCTCGCGACAATAGTGCAGCGCCGCGGCTAATAAAGTACCACTTGAAGATCCGACCATAATGCCTTCCTTCACCAACA
Organism: Pseudidiomarina sp.; assembly: GCA_048269045.1. Taxonomy (GTDB): domain Bacteria; phylum Pseudomonadota; class Gammaproteobacteria; order Enterobacterales; family Alteromonadaceae; genus Pseudidiomarina. The sequence goes on along the minus strand of JBLWUG010000001.1, from coordinate 157,274 downwards.
GTTCGCGGGCGGTATGAAAAGCTTCTTTATCACTAATCGCATAGGCTTTATTGGCAAGTTTTAAATCACAAATATCCGGAATAAAATCTTCCCCAATGCCTTCCACCAGCCAACTGCCCGCTTCAACTGCTTCGTTTCGATTGACCAGCGGCTCTAAAATTGAACCATCGGGGTCAGCCAGCACGATATCTACGTTGGTGTTTTGTTCACGTAAATAGGTACCTATACCTGACAAGGTGCCACCTGAACCAACACCACAAACAAAGGCATCAAGCTTGCCTGCCATTTGCTGCCAGATTTCTGGTCCTGTGGTTTGATAGTGGGCTGATACGTTAGCTGGGTTGGTAAATTGATTCACATAGAACCAACCATTCTCTTGCGCTAATCGCGCCGCTACATCTTGATAGTACTCGGGGTGCCCTTTCACCACATCGGAACGCGTTTGCACAACGTCGGCACCCATGGCTTTTAAATTGTTTACTTTTTCTGCCGACATTTTATCCGGCATGACAATTTTTAGCGGGTACCCTTTACTGGCTGCAACAAGCGCCAAGCCAAGCCCGGTGTTGCCGGCCGTGGCTTCAATAATTGTCATACCGGGTTTAAGGTCACCGGCCTGCTCTGCTGCATCTATCATGCTTACCGCAATGCGATCTTTAATCGATCCACCAGGGTTCATAAACTCCAGTTTTAAGTAGAGCTCGCATGGCCCGGTATCTAAATGCGACACCTTAACCATTGGCGTACGGCCAATCATTTCCAAGACATTTTGGTAAACATGCATAAGGCTTTTCCCATGGTTGAGAGCAAAATTAACATTTTTGCATTATTGCACGGCCTATTGTTGGATAGCAAAACACCTTGTGGCACAGTATGCTGTCGACGAAGCTATTTATTTATTGAGGAAAACCAATGGTTATTCGTGTATCTAATGTAGTAAAACGTAGTGCGCTAGTTGGCGCAGTCATGCTCAGTGTCGCGGCTTGCTCAGACGCAACCCAACAAACTGAAGCCGTTGCACCTGTTGCTGCTCAAACAGCATTTATGGATGCTTTTGCACCTTATTGTGGTCAAGCGTTCTCAGCGACCATCGTACAAGACAATCAGCCGAGCCCAATGTGGGATCACCCGTTAGTAGTTCACGTTCGCGACTGTACTGACAATGTTGTACGCATGCCGTTGCATGTGGGTGAAGACCGCTCGCGTACTTGGGTGCTTACTCAGCATGCAGATCATATCGATTTTCAGCACTACCACTTACAGCCAGACGGTACACCAGACGCGGTATCACCGTACGGTGGTCAAACTGCTGAAGACGGTAGCGCTAACAAACAAGCCTTCCCAGTTGACGAAGCCAGTAAAGCATTATTTGTGGAAAATGGTTTAGACGTTTCTGTAACGAACACCTGGACCATCGAGTTTGTTGACGAAAATACCATGAGCTACAAGTTAAGCCGCCCAGGTCGTATTTTTGAAGTGCACGTTGACTTGAGCCAGCCGATTGAATTACCACCGGCAGCTTGGGGCTACAGAGGTTAAGTTATGATTGATTTGCGCAGTGATACTGTGACCCAACCATCTGCTGCCATGCGCGCGGCGATGGCGGCCGCGCCGGTAGGTGATGACGTATTTGGTGATGACCCTAGTGTAAACGAGTTTCAACATCGAGTTGCAGAGCTAACCGGCAAGGAAGCTGCGCTGATTGCCAGCAGTGGTACGCAAACTAACTTGCTGGCAATCTTAAGTCATTGCCAACGCGGCGATGAATATCTGGTGGGTCAGGAATACCATACCTACCGTTATGAAGCTGGTGGTGCCGCCGTACTTGGTGGCGTGGTACCGCAACCGTTTGAAGTAGAAGATGACGGCACGCTCGATCTCACTTTGGTTGAACAACGCATCAAACCCGATGACCCGCATTTCCCAATGACGCGGTTATTGGCCCTCGAAAACACCCACACCGGTAAAGTAATTCCACAATCTTACATGCTGCAAGCACGTGAGCTCTGTGACCAACATAACCTAAACCTGCACTTAGACGGTGCTCGTTTATTTAATGCCAGCGTTGCCACGGGCGCGAGCATTAAATCACTTTCGGAGCCATTTGATAGCGTTTCTTTGTGCTTCTCGAAAGGCTTAGGCGCACCTGTTGGTTCCGTGTTAGCGGGTAGTCATGCGTTCATTAAACGCGCCCACCGGTGGCGCAAAATGCTCGGCGGTGGCATGCGCCAAGCCGGCATTATCGCAACAGCCATGAATTACGCACTCGATAATAATGTCGAGCGCCTTGCCGATGATCATGTGCATGCCCAAATTCTCGCAAAGGGATTAACGTCGCTGCCTGGCGTTACTGTTGAGTCAGTACAAACCAATATGGTCTATGTACAATTTGATAACCCTGAATTGGCCAGTACGGTAAGTGAGTACTTACGTAAGCGAGACATTCTTGTAGCGAACGCACAGCGCATGCGTTTAGTCTGCCACTTAAATATCAGTCACGCCGATATTCAACAGGTACTCACTGCATTCAAACAAGCGCTTGCTGCTTAGTATACCAGCTACAACTCACGCAAATGCCGCAGAATCTTGTCGAGCGCGCGATAACCAAGCGCTTCAGCTAAGTGACTGCGGCTTATTTTTTCAGTTCCGGCTAAGTCTGCAATCGTGCGCGCTAAGCGCAATAATCGATGATAGGCCCGGTGGGACAAACCAAACTTCTCAATCGCTGCGACTAAAAACTCATGGTCAGCCTCTTCTAAGAAGCAATGGGTTGCTAATTGGTTTGGCTTCAAATCACAGTTGAGACACCCCTGTCTTGCTAATTGAAGTTGCCGCACTTCTACCACAGCTTTGCGCCACGTGGGCGTCAATGGCTCAACATGCTTGCGCTGCTGTTGTTTAAGCACATCAGGCTGGCGTGGTACCTCCACTTGCATATCGATACGATCAAGCAAGGGCCCTGATAACTTACCTAAGTATCGAATGATTTGATCGGGCGTTGAGCGTGCACTGGCTAAATCACCATCAAAATGCCCACACGGCGACGGGTTCAATGCACAAACTAGTTGAAATTGAGCGGGAAAGTTAACTTGATGCCCAGCGCGACTGATAGTGACATAACCTGACTCCAAGGGCTCTCGAAGTGAATCCAACACATTGCGAGCGAATTCAGGTAACTCATCTAAAAACAATAGTGACTTATGTGCCAAAGATATCTCACCCGGCTGCGGTGGCGTGCCACCACCAACTAAGGCTGCAGCTGAACATGAATGATGTGGAGTGCGCAGAACTGGGTGTTGCCAGTGGGTATCGCGCAGGGTTCCGCTCACCGAGCGAATTGCTGCAACGGCCAAACCATCACGCTCTTCCAGCGGCGGCAGCAATCCGAGTAGCCGCTGTGCCAACATGGTTTTACCGGTACCCGGTGGCCCGACAAACAATAGGTGATGCCCTCCAGCGGCGGCAAGCAACAAAGCTCGCTTTGCTTGCTCTTGGCCAATCACATCAGCAATGTCACCAGAATGCGCGGTTGCCTTGGGGACACTTGCGGGTTTAATGAAAGGTAATGGTAGCGGCCCGGTAAGATGCTCGACGACATCTCGCAAGCTAATACCCGCCACGCATTCTTGCTGCTTTAAAAGCGCCGCTTCATCGGCATTGGCGAGCGGTATTACTGCTTCACGGCCTGAATCTCGACAGCCTAGTACAGCGGGAAGCACGCCGTTAATTTCACGCAGATCGCCGTTGAGCGTGAGCTCGCCGTAAAATTCACGACCAACCACGGACTTTTCGAGGATTTGCTGGTCGGCCACTAAAATACCTATAGCAATGGCGAGGTCATAGCGAGCGCCATATTTAGGTAGATCAGCCGGAGCTAAGTTGACGGTAATTTTTTTACCTTTAGGAAATTCGAACCCGCTGGCAAGAATAGCTGAACGGACTCGATCTCTGGCTTCACGGACGCCAGTTTGCGGTAAGCCCACCATAGTAAATGCTGGCAGCCCAGCAGCTAAGCAAACCTCAACGGTTACTAAAGGCGCTTCTATACCCTGCAGCGCTCTGGTATAAACCCGTGCAATAGCAACTTGCGCAGCCATGTCACCCTCCTTGGCGATATTGTTATACGCCTACAGAGGGTAACCTAACTCATGGTTAGTAACAGCTATACAAAATCAGATTTGAATGTACGACAACACAGCCTTACCAGTAATGCTCCATGGTTACATTGCCTGGCTTGCGGCGTAAATTGCGCTCTAACCCTAAATCGGCCAATACGCTTCGTGCATCGCGAATCATTTCGGGGTTACCGCAGAGCATCACTTGAGCATTCAAAGCCAGCACATCATCGACTGCACGCTGTAACACGCCTTCTTTAATAAGCGCTGGAATACGCCCTTTCAATGCGCCTGGGTGATCTTCACGACTTACGATGGGTTGGTAAGTTAGTTGGTTTGGATATTCTTCCAGCCACTGCATAATCTTGGGCTGGTAGGCGAGATCTGCGCCATAACGAACGGCGTGAATTAAATGAATTCGTTTAAACCGGCGCCATGGTTCATCGGTACCAAGAATAGAGAGATAGGGGCCAATACCCGTACCCGTTGAAATTAACCACAAGCTATCGCCTTGGGGCACTTCATTTAGCGTAAAGAAACCACTCGCAGGCTGTGAAATCTCTAGATGTTGGCCCGGCTGTAAGTCGTGCAACAGCGGGGTAAAGGCACCGCCGTGAATGCGATTGACGAGAAAATCCAAAGTTTCCTCATGGGGGCTATTCACTAATGAATAAGCCCGACGCAACCGTTCACCCTCGTGGGTTAAGCATAACCGTACAAATTGCCCCGCGATAAACTCAAAGGGCTCTACTTTTACTCGTAAACTAAATAACTCTTGGTTCCAGGCGTAGTTTTCTATAACTTCGCCTGCTATCCATTTTGCCATTATATTACTCGTCTTTTTTTAAGGTGTTTAATTCAGCTTCCAACTGATCAATACGCTTTCGCAAACGTAAAAGCAGTTGTTGCTGTACATCCATTTCTTCGCGCGTAACCACATCAAGCTTATTGAGCTGTTGCTGTAAAATGGTTTTTACTCGCTGCTCTAAATTGCCCGCGAGATCTTTTACCCCTGCAGGAATGCTATCATTGATCTGGCGCGCAATATCTTCAATTTTTTTGCCGTCCATAACTACCTCTTGCTCTCAATACATCTGCGTTTGTGGATTTGGCTTTTAGCTTAGCAGGAGTTTGCGGTAAAATCTGCCGCTCATACACGTACTCATGACTTGGATACCCATACTCACATGTTGTTAAACCCTAGCCAACAAGAAGCCGTTAAAGCCATTCAGGGCCCTGTTTTGGTATTAGCCGGCGCCGGTAGTGGCAAGACTCGTGTGATCACCGAGAAAATTGCCCACCTGATTACTCGTTGTGGTTATTCAGCTCGAACTATTGCTGCGGTTACCTTTACCAATAAAGCCGCACGCGAAATGAAAGAACGTATTGCACAAACTTTAGGGCGCCAACAAACCCGGGGGCTCACTGTCTCTACCTTTCATACATTGGGGCTAAATATTATAAAAAAAGAAGTTGCAGCCCTAAAAATGAAATCTGGTTTCTCTTTATTCGATGATCAAGATAGTTTTGCGTTACTAAAAGCGCTCACTGAGCCTGAGTTAGATGGCGATAAAGAAACCCTCAAGCGACTGCAAAGTAAAATTGGCAGCTGGAAAAATGCCATGCTGTTGCCTGACCAAGCTCTGGCCACTGCCACTTTGCCTGATGAACAATTATTTGCTGAGTTTTATCGCCGCTACCAGCAAAACATGCGAGCGTGTAACGCCCTCGACTTTGATGATTTAATTTTATTACCAACCTTATTGCTGCGCACTAATGAACAAGCGCGCCAGCGCTGGCAAGATAAGTTTCACTATCTACTGGTCGATGAGTATCAAGACACCAACACCAGCCAATACGAGATGGTTCGTTTGCTTGTGGGCGATCGAGCCAACTTCACCGTGGTTGGGGATGACGACCAATCCATTTATTCGTGGCGCGGTGCCCAGCCGCAAAACTTGGCACTGCTGCAAAAAGACTTCCCTAAGCTGGAAGTGATCAAGCTCGAGCAAAACTACCGCTCTCATGGGCGGATTCTAAAAGCGGCCAACATTCTTATTGAAAATAACCCACATGTCTTTGAAAAGAAGCTATTTTCTGAAATGGAGTACGGCGTACCCTTGCGCGTAATTTATGGGCGTAACGAAGAACATGAAGCTGACCGCGTGGTTGCAGAAATCGTTCGACGCCGCTTTTTAGAGCGTACGCCTTACCATCAATTCGCCATTTTATATCGCGGTAACCACCAAGCGCGAATATTTGAAAAAGCGCTCATGAGCAACCGTATTCCATACCGCATGACCGGTGGGCAAAGCTTTTTTGCCCGCGCCGAAGTCAAAGATGTTATGGCCTATTTACGCTTGCTGGTGAATCCAACCGATGATACCGCCTTTATTCGTATCGTTAACGTACCTAAACGGGGCATTGGACCACACACCTTAGAGCGTATCGGTGAGCTCGCCCATGAATTACATGTAGGCTTGCTTGAAGCTGCAGAGCATCAAGCGCTAAAAACCCGCCTGGGTTCTCGCGAGTATCAGTCGGTGCAGTATTTCACTCAGCTCATTAGTCGCTGTGCGCGACGCTGCGATCATGCACCTGAAGCAGCCAGTGCACTCTATGACCTATTAAAAACAATCGGCTATGAAGAGTGGCTCTACGAAAGCAGCCCTAGTGTTAGCGCCGCCGAAATGCGCTGGAAAAACGTCAGCGAACTCATGCGCTGGGTGGTCGAAATGCTAAAAGGCGACGATGAGCATGAACCTTTAACCTTTGAACAAGCGGTCACCAAACTCTGTTTACGTGACATCATGTCGCGCCAAGAGGAGGAAGAACAAGGCGACCAAGTGCAACTCATGACCTTGCACTCATCAAAGGGACTAGAGTTCCCTCATGTCTTCATGGTGGGCATGGAAGAAGGTTTATTGCCCCATCAGTCGAGCATCGATGACAACATGGTTGAAGAAGAACGTCGTCTTGCCTATGTAGGGATCACTCGAGCGCAGCAGTCATTAATTTTTACGATGGCTAAAGAGCGCCGCCAATATGGTGATGTGGTGCGCCCTGAACCCAGTCGCTTTTTGTACGAGCTACCGCAAGATGATTTAGAGTGGGAAGAGCAATCTGCTGCGAACGAAGCCGCGAAAGAAAAACGCCGCGAAAGCGGTCTTGCCTTGTTGCGCAAAGCGATGGAAGACTAAGCGTTACCCGCAGCTTTGGTTGAGCTACCTTTTAAAACCATTGGCGAGATTTGCTTGGGCTCACCGTACAATCGGCCGAGGCCAATATTCACACCATTGTGCACTAGTGCTATACGCTGATCTTCGTAAACCACACCTGATGCGGCAACCTCAATACCGAGTTCACGGCACAAATGCACCACATTGCTCACCATAATTTGAGAGCGCTGAGTCGCTGCAATATTAGCGACAAAGTTAGCATCGAGCATCACGTGCGTGAATGGATACTTCAAAATAAACTGCAGTGCACCGGTAGTTTTGCCAAAGTCGCTGAGGGCAATACCTACGCCCATCTCGGACAGTTGACGCAAGCAACTGAGTTGGCGCTTCGATGAGTGCTTCAAATCAGACTCGCTAAAAGCTAAGACTAGGCGCTCTGGCGCAACCTTCGACTCACTAATAATATCCATTAGGGCGTGTAAATCGCCTAATTTATACAAGTGTTTTGCCGAAACCGTTGTATAAACTGCAGCAACTTCAGGATTTTCAATTAGCCATTCGCAGCAGCGTGTTAAATGCCATTGGTCAACTTCTAAGTGCATTCCGGTTTTTTCTGCCATGGCAGTTAGGCGTTCTGATGATACCATGACACCGTCATGTAACCACTGCGGCAGTAATTGGTGGGCAATAACAGATTGCTTATCAAGGTCATAAATCGCCGTTTGCTCAATAGCAAAATCGCGGTCAAATTTGGCTTGGCGCAGTTCGGTTTCGCTATTGATAGTATTCACGAGCTCATTGTGCATGCTGTCGTTAAAGACTACGAAACGTCCACGGCCCATATTTTTCGCTTGATACATTGCCGCATCAGCATCTCGTAACAAACGCTCAGCCGAGTCATTACGCGACTTGCATTCCGCGATGCCAACACTGGCCCCGGAATAATGCTCGTGATTACCAAACACAAAGGGCTGTTTCATGGTTTCGATAATGCGGTCTGCAATAACGCAGGCATCATCGATATGGCGAATCATGTCGAGCAAAATAACGAATTCATCACCGCCCAATCGAGCGAGCATGTCATTATCGCGGATACACTCCCCTAAGCGACGGCTTGCTTCCAATAGGAACTGGTCACCAGCTGAGTGCCCTAAAGTGTCGTTGATATTCTTAAAGCGGTCCAGGTCGACAAACAGCACCGCAAAATTATGATGTGGGTAGCGCTTTTTGTGTTTCAGGGTTTGTTGTAAGCGCTCGGTGAACATTGAGCGGTTAGGTAACCCAGTAAGCGCATCATGGTGAGCATCATGATAAAGCTTTTCTTCAATCTTTTTCCGCTGCTCTATTTCGCCAACCAACTCTTCGGTACGCTCTGCCACCTTACGTTCAAGGTAGGTATTCATGCGGCGCACTTCTTCTGCATTGCGGCGGCGTTCAATTGCTACGGCCACGTGCTGAGAAACGAAGTTAAGCAGCTCTAAATCGTCTTGCTTATAGCCAGTGTCATCAGAGTAAGTTTGTACTGATAACACCCCGATAACTTCATCGTCAACCACTAAAGGCGAGCCTAACCATTGCTTTGGACGGGTTCCATAAACATCATCATCGTGGTCAATTTCGCCCGCAGCGACTAACTTGTCATGATTTTTCTCATCAATAAAGATGGGCTGGCGGTGGCGTATGACGTATTCGGTCATACCTAACGACAACGAGCGCTTACTTTTCAGATTATCGTATTCATCTACGTAGTAAGGGAACTCAAGGTGCTCACGATCATCATCGAGCAAAGCTACAAAAAAGTTTTGGTTATTTATTAACTCGCCAATTTGGGTATGCAATTGTTGATAGAAGGTTTCCATCGAGTCTGAGGTATTGGTGAGTTCTGAAATAATAAATAACACGCGTGACAAGCGCTCAGCTCGTTCGCGTTCAGAAATTTCATTGGTCAATTCTTCGTTAATCTGACGAAGTTTAGCCGTTTGCCGTTCAATTTCAGCTTTCATCATATCGCGCTGTTGCACACGCTCTAACGCGGTAACAATATGCTGTGATACGAACATAAATAATTCTTTGTCAGCTTCACTGTAAAGAACATCTTCGGTATAGCTTTGCACGACCATTGCACCCAGCACGTGACCATCTTTTTGTAGAGGTACACCGAGCCAGTCAACAGGCTCAGCACCTAGGTCACGAATTTCGCCTTTGGTGAGCAAACTTTGGTAGAGTTCTTCGTCATATTTAAATGGCTGGCCGGTGCGCATTACATAGCCGGTAAGGCCCTGGCCTAGTACTTCAGCTGGTATTTCGTGTTCAATCGATGGAATATCATCGTACTCGTCGACGAAATAAACAAATTCTATGGTGTCGCTGGCATCGTGATATAAACAGATGAAAAAGTTTTGCGCATCCATAAGATCGTCGATGATCGCATGCACGGATTCATAAAAATCTTGCATACGACTTACCGATGAGGCGAGCTCAGATATTTTGAATAAAGATTTCTGTATCACCTCAGACTGGCGATACTTCAGAGCGAGTTTCTGCAGGCGAGCAACCGCCTTACGCAGCCGCGCAATTTCTTTATGTTCTATACTGGTACCCTTCGACAATCGCACATTCCCTTGATGTATTTATTATTAAAAAGGTATGCTCAATTACTCTGCTTTCAGTCAAGCATTGTAAACTTTTAGTAAAAATTACATTCGAGTATATCTTTACATTTCAAGATATAAAAGGCATTTGGTCGAATTTCAGGCAAAAAAAAACCGCCGAAGCGGTTTTTTTCATCGAAATGTCTTAAAAAGATCTTAAATTTCGGCAATCATGTAGTCGATCGCGGCTTGGATCTCTTCTTCGCTACAATCGCCACAAGTACCTTTAGGTGGCATTGCATTTAAACCTTCCATCGCATGCTTAAGTACAGTTTCCATACCTTGCGCTAAGCGTGGCTTCCAGTCTTCTGCATTATTTAACTTTGGCGCGCCCAATACACCACCAGTGTGACAAGCTGTGCAGTATTGGTTGTAAACAGCATCACCCGCGCGCGGGCCTGCTGCGCCTGCAGCTGGTGCGCTGCTCGCGCCAGCTATACGAACTTGTGCAACGGGAGCAATACGCTCTTTAATGTCTGAGTTACTTTGCTGTGGTACCATTGTAGCACTTGCGCTACCTACAACTAGCGCCATAGCAGCAACAATAAAACGGCTTGATTTAACTACTTTTAATATAGTCACAGTTGACTCCTGTTTGAGCGGATGAGCTTGCTTGCTCGATTCATTGTTGCGATTATATCCACAATTTAGCCTAGGTTAAACACTTCTGTGTTATGTCAAACCAAACGTCAACGACAACACGTAAAATTGCCCTACTCGATCTCGATGCCTTCTTCGCTAGCGCAGAAGTACTGCGCGACGCCTCTTTAGCTCGGCGTCCCTTCGCGGTCGGCGGTAGTGGTGAGCGTGGAGTTGTTGCCACCGCCAACTACTTAGCTCGAGAATTCGGTGTGCGCAGCGCAATGTCGGCTGCTCATGCGCGTCGATTATGCCCACAATTACACTTTGTTGCACCCGATCATCAGTATTATCGGCAACTTTCACAACAAGTTCTGGCCATTTTACATGATGTCACAGAGAAAGTAGAACCTGCTTCCATAGATGAATTCTATCTAGACTTAACCGATAACCAAAGGTTTCGCGGCAGTGCCAGTGTGACCATGGAGAACATTCGGCAGCAATTACGTGAATTGGGATTAACCGCATCGGCGGGAATTTCCAATCAAAAGATGGTGGCTAAAATAGCTAGTGACGAACGGAAGCCTGACGGCCAATTTGTTGTGCCGCCGGAAGCCGTTTTAGATTACATCGCTCAACTCGACTTAAAGCGCATTCCCGGTGTGGGCCCCAAAAGCTTGAAGCGACTTGAATATGCAGGTTTGTTTCTCGGTCGTGATGTGCAACAAGCAGAAGTGACTTTCTTGCAAGAAATATTGGGTGATAAAGCCGGCTGGTTGTTGCATCAACGCTGCCAAGGCAATGACCCTCGCCAAGTGACAACCGACCGTGCGCGCAAAAGCGTAGGCGTCGAAGAGACGCTAACAGCTGATATGTCCCATTTACGACAAGTAGAAGCATTTGTTGATGCAACCTTATTGCCTAAACTGTTAACCCGACTCAAGGTCAACAAATGGCAAGAAACCCATATTAAAAGTCAGACCGTAAAACTGAAATTCTCAGACTTTCAGCAAACGACTGTATCCCGAACCGGTCACACGGCATCGCCAAGCTTGTTTTATCAGTTGATACGTGAGGCCTGGGATAGACGCGGCGGGCGCAACGTTAGACTCATTGGGATCAGTGTGGCGCTGCCCGACCCCGACGAACAGCTTCAACTTGAACTCGACCTCGACTAACGCCGACGCTGGTGCCGCTGTCGCATACGCCACGCCCAAAAATAAATTCCACTTAGCGGTAAAAATAGCAGCATAAGCCCACCCAATAACACCACCATAAACCAGGGCAAACCACCTACAGCAGCAATATGCAGGGGATAAATCGTTTGGCTTAACTGGTATCCAAGCGGCTTATCGCGAACATCAGTGATCTGCAATTGTGGACTGGATCTGTCATCAAACTGAATGGTAGTTCGACCATTGGGATGCCATTCACTAGGATAAGAAGCGCGCACGCTTAGCTTTTCCATAGCAATGACTTGCGGCTGAAGATCGGGTGCTACGCGGTCAATATACTGCAAGCGCTGCGACCAACTATTAAGTTGTGGCTGCGCAAGTGTTCGGCTGAATGTTGTGGGTGCTGTTTGCGGGAACCAATCACTTAGCGCAGTAGCTATGGGCGTTATGTACATAATTGCTGCGCCGGTAACTGCCCCAACAACTATCACAGGTAATAACACCGCCGCCAATGTTTTATGCGCTTGAAACAATGCGGCGGAAAAACCTTTTTGCCAAGGCCATGCCCAGCGGATTCTAAACACGCGGCGCGACCAATGTTGAGGCCACCACCGGATAAAGCCAGTGACAATGATTAGCAGGGTTAACAGGCTAAAGTACCCCATCCATTGCTTACCGGTTTTATGCAGCAGCAAGTGATGATGAAACTCATAAACAAAGCTCAGCCAATCGCTTAAATAACCACGTTCGAGAAGCAGCTGCCCTTCGCCGTTATAGTATTGACGTACACCGTCAGGTAGTACCACTTCCACCCACGGGTTTTCTTGTCGAGGCAAAAACCCATAACCAATATGGAAGCGATCAAAAACGGCCGCAGCTTGCTGTTGCGTTGGCATTTGCGCTAATTCCAATTGGGGATAATCCCACTGCAGTAACTCGACTTTATACAATAAAAGTGAGCCTGAAAGTGCGATAAGTATCAGCCAAACGCCAATGGTTAAGCCGAGCCAGCGATGTAGTTTGGTTAGCAGTATGCGCGCCAAGTGAATCTCATTGCATGTGCGTTATTAACGAATGCAGCTAATGATAATGATTCTCATTTGTGTGGCAAGATTAAATTTTATAGCTGCCCAGTTTGATCACCCGATTGCGCAACATAATTGCACTTAAAGCCGCCTGTACACGTGGGTTTTTTAAATGCCCTTCAAATTCAATAAAAAAGTGATAGCGCCCAAATTTGTTTCCTGTTGGTCGTGAGATCAACGACACCAAGTTGATTTGATGTACCGCGAAGGCTTGCAAGTGCTCGAGTAATAAACCGGGATGATCTTCATCGTCGAGAATCAATATTGACGATTTGTACGATGTTTCTGGATTGTACTCAACCCATTGCTCGTTCTGGCTGAGTACCACAAAACGCGTAACATTATGAGGCACGTCGCACACATCATGTTGCACCCATGCAAACTCATGGCCTGCCAACAAATGCTCCGGCACTAACGCTGCGGCCGGCTCTGATGTTTGCTGCAATAGCTCGAATGCTTCAGTGTTGCTTGCCGTGCTAATTAGCGGCAGCTGTTGCTCCGACAACCACTCGCTACATTGGCCTTGTGCAACAAACTGCGCGAACACCTTTTGTGGCTGTGAATGATTTGCCGCCCATGAAAATCGTACGGGAATTTCATATTCCGCAATGATTTGTAGTGGATTTTTTACCAGACCATCAACTACTGGCGATACGACACCTTCGACGATATTTTCAATCGGCACAACGGCGATATCTGCGTGGTCAGGAACAGCCGCTAAAGTACGCTGCAAAGAGGGATAAAAAATTAACTCTTGGGCCGCAAGATTTTGCATAGCTAAACGCGCAGCGATTTCAGAAAAGGTACCAGCGGGGCCTAAGGTTGCTACTTTCACGAGGTCAATGCTCTTATGTGGTGACGACAGAAGCACTAACCTTAACGCCAATACGCAATAAAATCACTAGGCGAAGGCGCTGTAATTTGGCAAACTGTCTGCATAAAGTCTCGAATAATAACAACCAAGGCTGAATTTATGAGCTGGCTGTCAGTTCTTCCTCCGCTAGTTGCCATTATTGTCGTTTTTTGGCGCAAAGAAGTCATTGTGGCGCTACTGCTAGCGATATTCACATCTGAACTTATATTAACGTGGCAAAACGCCAACCCAATCTGGTGGTCCGTTGCTGCCACAATAGAACGTGTAGTCGCTGTATTTAACTCAGCGGGCAACACTCGCATACTCGTTTTCAGCCTGATGGTTGGTGCGCTACTTGCCTATGTGCGCGAGTCTGGCGGCGTGGCTGCCATGGTGGAGAGTTTGTTACGCCGTGGTTTTGGTAAAACCAAACGCAGCGCCAGCTTAATGACAGTTTTTACTGGTACAGCGATCTTTATCGAGTCGAACCTCAGCGTGCTTACCGCGGGTATTTTATCCCGTGGCGTGTTCGAGAAGCTGGGCATGAGCCGCGCCCGATTAGCCTATTTAATTGACAGTACCAGTGCCCCTATTTGTATTCTGATTTTACTAAATGGTTGGGGTGCTTACGTATTAGGTATGCTGGAGCAGCAAGACCTACCCGGCTCGTCGGTGAGTACCTTGTGGGCAACGATCCCGTTTAACTTTTATGCCTTAGTTACCCTAGTGCTGGTGTTTTATACCGCGATTAGTGGTCGTGTGCATGGCCCCTTAGCGAAACTTGAAGCGCAACCTCAAGAACATCAAGATATTCCAGAACATGTGCCGAGCAATAGTAAAGCGCGCTACATGATTGTGCCTCTTACCGTGATGGTGGTTGGTATGATCGCCTTTATGTTTGGTACCGGCGGTGGTGATATAACCCAAGGGGATGGTTCTAAATCGGTGCTCTATGCAACCACCCTCGCCTGCGTGGTTGCTTATGCGATGTTGGTATTTAGCCGCCGTAATACTCACCAAGAGCTGGTGAATATTGGCTTTAAAGGCATGGGTGAGTTGCTTCCTTTAGTTAGTATTGTTCTGCTATCACTGGCTTTAGGCGCGAGTGTACGTGAGTTAGGCACAGGGATATTCTTGGCCGGCTTGGTGGGCGATTATCTACCATTATTTATGATTGCTCCCATGCTCTTTATTGCCGGTGCATTAATTTCATTCACCACCGGCACCTCCTGGGGCACTTTTGCTATTCTTATTCCGATTGCAGCACCATTAATTATTGCGCTGGACTTGCCTGCTCCTTTACTGCTTGCGGCCGTGCTGGGTGGTGGTATTTGGGGTGACCATTGTTCGCCTATTTCTGATACCACTGCGGTGTCATCCCTTGCCTCAGGTTGCGACTTACTTGAGCACGTGCGGACACAACTGCCCTACGCACTCGTCGGCGGTGGTATTACCATCGTTCTTTACATTGTCACAAGTTTGATAATGATTTAACGCAGCGCGCAGAACTAGGTACAATAGCAGTCTACTTAGCGCCTTTATTTATACCGGATTAAAAATACGATGACACATGGCATACACTTTCGCTCAACGCGCGCCGAAATATCTCGCCAAGCAATGCAGCAAAATGCACAAATCATTAAGCAGCAGATTGGCAACAACAAACTTCTTGGCGTGGTAAAAGCGAATGGCTATGGTCATGGGGTGATCAGCGCAGCGCAAGCTATCGCCGCCGAAGTGGATGCTTTTGCAGTGGCTTATATTGACGAAGCCGTTGAGCTACGTGATGCCGGCTTTCACCACCCTATCGTATTATTAGAAGGCTGTTTTAGTGAAGCTGAGTTGCCGGTATGCGCGCACTATAACTTCTTACCTGTGGTTCACCATCAAGCTCAACTTGATGCCATTCTTATGGCAAGATTAGTGCGCCCGTTAGGCGTATGGTTGAAAGCTGACACTGGTTTGCACCGTTTAGGCTGGGATCCCGCGCTGATTCCTGATGTGTATCAACAACTCCAAAACTCTCCGCAAGTTGGCAGCATTACGCTAATGTCGCATTTAGCCCAAGGCGATGCGCGCCATAGCAGTACCCAGCGTCAATTGGATAAATTTAAAAATACCTGTGCCATCACTGAGCCGACCGCACAGATGAGTGTTGCTAATACCGCCGCTTTATTGAGCGCTGCTATTGATTTAGGCAACGGCACCAGTCATTGGGTACGCACAGGTATTGGCATCTATGGCGTACAGCCAACCCTAGAAGATCTATCGATGCCAGACCTGCAGCCCGCGATGCGTTTAGTAGCGCCTGTCGTAGCCGTTCGAGATATCCCTGCAGGCGATGCTGTAGGCTATGGCGGTACTTGGGTGGCCGAGCGCGATAGCACCATTGCCACCTTAGCTATTGGCTATGCTGATGGGTATCCGCGTCATGCCAAGAATGGCACACCGGTATGGTTGAATGGCAAGGTAGTTCCGCTAGCTGGAACTGTTTCTATGGATATGATTACCGTAGATGCTACGGATTTAGACCAAGTAAAAGTTGGCGACGACGCCGAGTTATGGGGGCCCAACCTCGATATTAATATCGTCGCCAATCATGCTGACACCATCAGCTACGAACTCTTTACTGGAGTAAGTAGCCGGGTGCCTCGCGTAGAGATTTAATCCTTACTTACGATAAAGCTTAAACCACGCCAACGTATGCTCTACTTTTGAGATCATATTTGATGGGCGTGATGATACTGAGTGCGCTGTATCTGGTACACGCACCATAGCCGTATCTACTTTTTGTAATTGTAAGGCTTGATAGAACTGCTCGATTTCAGACATAGGTACACGGCGATCTTGCTCACCACTGAACAGTAGCACTGGCGTTTTCACATTACCCACTAAGGATAATGGCGAACGCTTCCAGTAGTGTTCAAAATCTTCCCACGGGTTGGCTGGGAATTGATTAGCAATCTGTCCCATGTAGCTATCCGCCGTGAGCGTTTTACTGATCCAGTTAATCACCGGGTTGGTTGCCGCTGCAGCATTAAAGCGGTTGGTTAACCCAACAGCATATGCGGTAGCGATACCACCCGCAGAACCACCTGCGATAAACAAGTTCTTCTCATCGACCATGCCTTTCTTGATCAACGCATCGATACCAGACATATGGTCAGCGAAGTCACGATCAGACGCATAGAAACCATCAAGCTTCAGAGCATGCTCTTCACCATAACTCGTGCTGCCACGATAGTTGTTATAAAACACGATATAGCCTTCAGCTGCATAACGCTGATGCTCAGCGGCAAACATTGGACCATAGGCTAAGTGTGGGCCACCGTGAATTTCTAACAGCAACGGGTACTTCTTGTTCGGGTCATAGTTAGGTGGCGTGATATACCAACCTTGAATCTCGGTACCGTCAAAGCTCGACTTATAAGTAATGTCGTGAACTTTGCCTAATACGCGTTGACCTAAAACATCTTCGTTGAGTCGCGTTAAAGTTTTCGGGCGCTTGCTGGTAACTGAGTTCAGTACAGCAACATCTGCCGGCCGATAAGAGCTACCTTGGGTGTACGCTATTTGACCTGTTTCACTGGCGATTGAGTAAGACCCGCTCACATAAGGACGGCTAACATAAACACCACCAAGGTCCGCAACACCTGTTTTCAGCTTGCTGTTAAGACCCACTTCACCCAGCTTAACCAGGCCGCGATCGGTATATTGAATCGCCAGGCTGCTGTTGCTAATCCACTGTGGGTTTTCAACCGAACGGTCGAAATCACTTAACAACTCTTGCTGCTTTTTCGATTTCAAATCAAGAACACGAAGCTTCGTATTCTGATAAGGAACTGGCTTATTACCGCGGTGCAAGAATGCCAGCTTTTCGCCATTTTCCGACAAGGTGGCCGAGTATTCACGACCTGGTAAATCGGTAAGCTGTGTCAACGCGGCGGTTTTCACATCCACTTGCCACAAGTCAGATTCAGAGGTTTGATATTCCCAATCCGCATTGCGGTTACCGGTAAATACAATGGCACTGTTATTCGCCACCCATACCAATGGGCCACCATGACTATAAGGGCCTGACGTTAATGGACGTGCAGCACCGCCTTCACTTGGCACCACAAACACTTGGCGATATTCGTCTGGCAGCACGCCGGCACCATCACGCTGATAGTATGTACGTTCTACGATTGTCGCTGGTTTTGCCCACTTGGCATCTTTTGGCTTTTTAGGTGTGTAAACCGCTTTCGCGAAATCTGTTTTGGCCGCTGCAACATTCATGGTGAACGCGATTTGGCGCCCATCACCTGACCAGCTTAGGTGGCTAGGGCTACTCTCCACTTCAGTAATTGCTGCAGTGGTATTTTGCGCGAGATAATGAACATGAATTTGATTGCGGCCATCGCGGTTAGAAGTAAAAGCTAATCGCTTACCATTTGGCGACCATGTGGCATTGCCATACTTTGCTTTATCTGCAAACAGAGGCGTGTGCTCACCGGTTTGCGTATTCACCAGCCACAAACCATGGCGGGTGTTATCTTTCATGATGTCGAAGCTATTGCGCGTATATACCACCCACTTACCATCTGGAGAGATCTGTGGATTGCTCGCAAACTCTAAATTGAAAATATCTTCGGCAACAAACTTAGTGCTAGTCGCTGAAATAACACCAGCTGACGCTTGCCATGCCAATGCCGGAGCTGACAGTAGGCTACTTGCCAACGTCAACGCAATGACTCGTTTTAACATACATTAACTCCCCTTATAATTTTCATTCAGACTAATCTATACCGCTAGAGTTGTAAGCTCCAATCGGATTAGGTTCGGATGGAGTGCGATGAACGCCAACTTTGCCTTAGATATTGTATCTCGAGCATTAGAATTGATCCTACAAGTATCGTGGCCATTCGCTCCCGCTTGTCGCAGAAAGCTTCTATACTAAATAGCGTGTTGTCACCAGATAGTTAGCTGAGGTTGCTCATGCTCGAGAGTTGGTTTTCACAGGCAGACGCCGTGCTATTAGCACGCTTTCAGTTTGCCTTCACTATTGCATTTCATATTATCTTCCCTGCCTTCACCATTGGGCTCGCCAGCTTTTTGGCAGTGTTAGAAGGTCTATTCTTAAAGACTCGTAATCCTGTTTATCAAAAGCTATTCCGCTATTGGGTGAAAATATTCGCCGTCGCTTTTGGTATGGGCGTGGTTTCTGGCATTGTCATGAGTTACCAGTTTGGCACGAACTGGGCGGTGTTTTCCGATAAAGCTGGACCTGTTATTGGCCCACTAATGGGGTATGAAGTACTTACTGCCTTCTTTTTAGAAGCAGGATTTTTAGGTGTCATGTTATTCGGCATGAATAAAGTAGGTGAACGCCTCCACTTCTTCGCCACACTCATGGTCGCCATTGGTACAGCTATCAGCGCATTCTGGATTCTCTCCGTAAATAGTTGGATGCAAACCCCAGCGGGATTTGCCATGAACGAGCAAGGACAATTTATTGTCACCAGCTGGATGGAAGTGGTGTTCAACCCTTCGTTTCCTTATCGTTTAGCGCACATGTTGCTGGCCGCATATCTCACAACAGCCTTTGTGGTGGGTGCGGTTGGTGCTTGGCATTTGCTGAAAAACAATAGTAACCAAGCCGCGAAAAAAATGTTTTCGATGGCGATGTGGATGGCGTTAATCGTTGCGCCGATGCAGGTGTTCGTTGGTGACTTGCATGGCTTAAACACCCTCGAGCATCAACCGGCGAAAGTGGCAGCGATGGAAGGTCACTACAAGACCAGCAACCAAGTACCGCTGTATTTATTCGGGCTGCCTAATAGCGAAACGGAAAGCGTTGATTATGCGGTTAAAATACCCGGGCTGGCCAGCATAATTCTCAAGCACGATGTGAACGCTGAAATTACCGGTTTAGATGCTTTCCCTAAAGAAGACTGGCCACCGGTGCCAATCGTTTTTTGGGCCTTTCGCATTATGGTCGGCATTGGCATGTTGATGCTGCTCGCTGGAATTTGGTCTGGGTACTTACGTTTGCGCGGTAAATTGTATCAATCTCGCTTGCTGCAACGCTTTGCTATTGGCATGGGGCCCATGGGTTTTGTCGCAGTAATTTCTGGCTGGATAGTCACCGAGGTTGGCCGCCAACCTTGGGTTGTTTACGGTCAGTTGCGCACGGCCGATGCCGTTTCACCTATTGATGCCGTTGGTGTAGGCGCCAGCTTACTCGCCTTTATCATCGTCTACTTTATCGTATTCGGTGCCGGTACTTTATATATTCTACGAAAAATGGCGGGCGACCCTGAACAGACGAATATTCCTGATTATGCTCGCGTACCACTGGCCGCTGAACGTTTATACCACGAGGAGGACTAAAGCATGGATTATGCACTTATTTGGGCTGCACTCATTGCTTTTTCGGTGTTCGCTTATGTCGCCCTTGATGGTTTTGATTTGGGTTTAGGCTTGTTATTCCCCTTATTCAAAAATGACGTGCAGCGTGATCGCATTATCAATACGGTGGCACCCATTTGGGATGGTAACGAAACCTGGTTGGTGCTGGGTGGCGGAGGCCTGCTTGCCGTGTTCCCCCTCGCCTATGCGGTATTGCTGCCAGCGCTTTATATGCCGGTGATCGCCATGTTGCTAGGTTTAATATTTCGCGGTGTCGCGTTTGAATTCCGATTCAAAAGTAGAGCGAATAAACATTGGTGGGATATCTCTTTCGTGCTCGGCTCTTTGGTGGCGGCCTTTAGCCAAGGCATTATGCTTGGCGCCATGCTGCAAGGCATTGAAGTTCATGAACGGGCCTATGCTGGCGGCTGGTTTGATTGGTTAAGCCCGTTCACTATCGCCTCTGGTATCGCCGTTTGCGTAGGCTATGCCCTCCTTGGTGCCACCTGGTTGATCATGAAAACCGATGGCGAGCTACAACAGCGTAGCTACGGAATTGCCCGCAACTGTACGGTGCTGATCATTATCGCAATCGCGCTGGTTAGTTTGTACTTGGTAGCTCGCTTTGACTGGGTGGCTGAGCGTTGGCTGACCTGGCCCAACTCACTGTGGTTGTGGGTATTACCACTAGCACTGGCCTTAGTGGGCGGTGGCTTATTGCGGTCATTACAAAAACATCAGGAAGGTCGCCCTTATCTTTGGGCTCTCGGCGTGTTTTTAATTGCCTTTATCGGATTTTCGGTGAGTATCTTTCCGTATTTGGTGCCTTTCCAAATTACACTTTGGGAAGCAGCAGCACCGGAAAACAGCTTGAAGTTTCTATTGGCGGGAGCAGTTTTCTTACTGCCCATTATTTTAGCCTATACCGGCTACAGCTATTGGGTATTTCGAGGTAAAACCAGCGAGGACAGTGGTTATCATGACTAGAAAACCACTGTGGCAACGCTGGTTATGGTTTCTTGCACTATGGGCAGCCGGCGTGGCTACGGTCACCTTAATAGGTTTAGCTATCCGCGCCGTGCTGCTGTAGCCAAATTAGTTTTTGGCGCTGTGCAATTTGACCCATTCGGTCAACAAACGAACGCCGTAACCGTTACCGCCGTTCGGGTGAATACCCTTAGCAGAACCAAACGCGTTACCCGCCATGTCGATATGAACCCAAGGGGTATCTTTGGCGAAGTGCTGTAAGAAAATTGCACCTGCTTGCGCACCTGGTGAACCGGTATTTTTAATATCAGCCAGGTTACTGCTGATGATACCTGGGTAAGGGCCTAACGGTAATTGCCATACAATTTCGCCAGTTTCTTGACCCGCTGCACGTACGCTACTAATCAAGTCATCGTGCTCACTAAATACTGCTGAAAACTCAGTACCTAACGCACGTACTTTTGAACCTGTTAAGGTCGCGATATCTACGATAACGCTCGGTTTGTACGTGTGGCGAGCATACCAAATGCCGTCAGCTAGAATTAAGCGACCTTCCGCATCGGTGTTAGCCACTTCGATGGTCGTGCCATCGCCAGCAGTAACAACGTCACCTGGCAAAGTTGCAGTGCTTGATACTAAGTTGTGCGACAACGGAACCACAGCAACAACGTTCACTGGAGCTTTTTGTCCTGCCAATGCTAAAACAGTACCAATGACTGCAGCGCCACCAGCTTTATCGGTTTGCATGCGCAAAATTGAAGCTGAAGTGGTTTTGAGGTTGTAACCACCAGTATCAAAGGTATTACCTTTACCCACTAGGGCGATCGGCTGATCTTTACTACCTTCCCAATGCAACGCAAGCATGTGTGCTTTGTGCTGGCTGCCTTGGCTGACACTATAAAGTGAACCCATGCCCATTTTCTTCACTTGCTCTGGGCCTAAAATGGTCACTTTAATACCCAATGGCTTCGCCACTTTTGCCGCAAACTCAGCAATAGCTTTCGGGTAGCCATCGCTACCTGGTAAGTTGGTGATATCACGAGCAACAAAAATACCTTCAGCTAACGCACGGAAATCAGCGTAATGCTTCTTCGCTGCATCATTGTTTTGAACGACCCAGCTAAGGTTTTGTTTTTCTATTGTTTTCTTAGCACTCTTGTAACGATCAAAAGAGTAGCTGCGCAAATCAAAGCCATGGGCGATTGCTGCTGCTAATTTAGGGCTACCTTCAGCGTTACCTAGCAAGTGCATGACAACCGTCACTTCAGGTGCGTCTTTAGCTGGCAAGCTTTGTTGCAATTTTGCACCAAGCAGCTCAGCTTCTACGCGAGTAAATGCCGTGCTTTCACCCACGCCTACAACAATCAGGCGCGACGTTTTTAAACCAGCAGGCGCTAATACTTCAACCCACTCACCAGCTTTACCGGTGAATGACTTCGCTTTAAGAGCGTTATTAACCATAGCGGTCGTTTCAGCCGACCACGATGGCAAACTTAGGTTTAAGTTGCTTTCGCTTGCAACCACAACCGTAACCGGCGCACTTTGTTTAGCGCTTTGTGTAAATTCATGTTTAGCATGAATATATTGTGCAAATGCTTGCCCACTGACAAGCAATGCTGCGCACAATACTAAAGACCGCAACATGTTCATGTAATTTCCCTGTTTACGACATTAAATTGATGTGATTATGAATCGACTATGATGTAACGTTAGTACTCAATTGACAATACATACTCGGTTATCCGTACAAATTATTCGATGGGGTGTTGTCGCAAGAGATAAGTCCATTAATAATAACCGATACCTATTTGCAGTAGAGAAGCTCCTATGACCACAACTCCTGAATGGCTACCAGCACAGCAAACCCCCTTTCTGCTGATTGATGAAGCTCGTTTGCAGCGCAACATTGATCGGCTACAACAGCGAATTACTAATTTGGGCAGCCAACTGCGCCCGCACTTAAAAACGTTGCGCGCGGTAAAGTCAGCTGAATACCTACTGCCATACCATGATGCGCCCGCCACGGTATCAACCATGGCGGAAGCTGAAGCCTTTGCTGGTGCGGGGTACACCAATTTACTCTATGCCGTAGGCATCGCCAAAAACAAGCTGCCACGCGTAGCGGCGCTGATAAATTCGGGTGTTAATCTGCATATTTTATTAGATAGCCAAGCACAAGCAGAGTGCGTGGTTGAATACAGCAAGCAACACGGCGTTCCGTTTTCGGTATTTATCGAAATAGACTGCGATGACCATCGCGGTGGCTTAGCCCCGGACAACGAGCATATTTTAACGATCGCTCAGTATCTGCAAGAGAATGGCGTAACGGTAACCGGGCTGATGACTCATGCTGGCGGCTCCTACGATGCCCACAATATTGACGAAATAAAACAGGCCGCACGAGCAGAGTGTGAAGCCGTGATTACCGTTGCCAAACGCTTACGTGGGCACGGCATTATCTGCCCTATTCTTAGTGTCGGCTCAACGCCTACCGCCCACTATGCGGAAGACTTAAGCGGTATTTCTGAGGTGCGCGCCGGTGTATACACGACCTTTGATTTAGTCATGCTTAACCTCGGTGTGTGTAACTTGGATGATATTGCCATGGCCGTCGTTACAACCGTAATTGGCCACAACCAAGACAAAAATTGGCTGCTGGTTGATGCCGGTTGGATGGCTCTATCACGTGACCGTGGCACTGCCGGCCAAAAACAAGACTATGGTTACGGCCTCGTCTGCGATCACCAAGGCAATGCCATTCCTAATGTGTGCGTCACCTCAGTTAACCAAGAGCATGGCGTTATTGCGCTGCCTGATGGCTACTCAGTCGCCGACTTCCCTATTGATAGTCAGCTGCGCGTGCTACCCAACCACGCCTGTGCCACCGCTGCCATGCACCAAGAGTACGTGGTATTAAAACAAAATGGCGAGCGCAGCATTTGGCCACGTATTTTGGGCTGGTGACAAGCTTTCTCCGGTTAAATGACATACATTATCGTTATTCATGTCACCATTTAATCGGAGTAATCCATGCATAGGTTAACTGCCACGCAAGTTGCTCAATCCATTATAGAAGGGCGCATGACCTCGACCGAGGTGACGACCCATTACTTGAACCGCATTGAAAAGTATAACCAGCACCTACATGCATATATTTATATCGACAAAGAAGGGGCATTAAACAAAGCCAAAGCATGCGACACTAAACTTGCTGAATATAAAGCCAAAGGTACTGCAACAACTGAGCTCGGCTCTCTTTTTGGTGTGCCCATCTGTATCAAGGAAAGTTTTTTATGGGCGGGCACGTCAACGACCTTAAACTTTCCTCCGATGAAGAATTTTGTCGCCTCTGAAACTTCGGTTTTAGTGCAACGCTTGCTTGATGCGGGCGCGGTTATTCTAGGCAAAACCAACGTACCTACCCTGCTTGCCGATATTCAAACCATGGGACCACTGTACCCAACCTGCAACAACCCCTACGACCATACACGCACGCCAGGCGGTTCTACCGGAGGTGGCGCTGCTGCTTTAGCCGCTGGCCTGTCTGCGCTTGAGCTGGGTAGTGATATTGGTGGTTCTATTCGCAACCCGAGTAACTTCTGTGGGTTATTTGGCTTAAAGCCGACTGAAAATGGCACCAGTTCCGATGGACACCTGCCACCAATACCAGCAAGTATTAGTGGCCGAGAAGTTGGAATTAGCGTACTTAACAGCACCGGTCCTTTGGCCCGTAGCGCCGACGATTTAGAACTGGCCTACCGAGTTTTGTACCAACCTCATTGGGAACAGCTTCAATATTTACCAGTGCAGCGACCACAAAAAACAAGCGGCCAGCTCACAGAATATAACTTTGCGTACTTTGACACTGTTTATGGCATGCAAGCAGGCGAGGAAGTTCGGTTAGGATTAGATTCGCTGGTAAAGCGCATCACTGACCAAGGCGCTCGTGTTGACAAGGTCACTATTCCACAGCACTTAGCAGAGCGCATTTTTAAGCTGTGGGCTCGCCTATTTGGCTTTATGATGGGGCAAAACCTCAGCTGGCCTATCCGGAAGCTATTCTATCTGCAGTTCAGAAAAGCCCTGTCACAATCGCAGTTACCGGTAAAAGCAGACCTAAAAAAAGGGTTATCACTTAATTACGCCGCATTCAGTGCTGCGCTAGCCGAGCGACAAAGCCTGATAGCGGAAATTAATGCATTGTTTGCCCCTTACGACGCGGTATTAAGCCCGACATCCATGGGCCCAGCTTTTGAACACAACAAGAAGCACACCCATGTATCACTCGACGATGGCAGCATGCCATACATCGATTACTGCCTACCTTTTGTCGTGCTCTATAACTTAACCGGACACCCGGTACTTACAGTTCCTGCTGGATTAAGTAAGCGCGGCCTGCCGATTGGCGTGTCCATTTCGGCGCCACATCATGCTGAAGCGAGTTTATTAGCAATAGGAAAACAGCTTGAAAGCCTTGGATTTGGATTTACCGATCCGGCAGGTTATGAATAGCGACAGCGGCACTAACAGCTATTGTTAAGCTTCATCTTAAAAGCAGCAATTGAAATTCCATTCTCAAAAAGTGAATAATTTTTCTTTGTTTCTCGACAACTTTATGAGAAATTTCTTTTTTGTCCCTACGGTAAAGAGGTTTATGCGCTGAAAAAACAGCCAGGTTGCCTATACAACCGCTGTAGATAGCATCAAATAAGGCTTTTTTTATACAAGTTCACCTTATAACTGACTTGACTATTTCTTCACACTCTCTAGGTTGTAGGTTGTATAAACAACTTTTTAACCAACTCCCTGACCATCGAAGAACAATAATAAAGGTGACAATATGCAAAAGCTTTTGAAATCTGCTGTTGCCATTGGTGTATCTGCAACGTTTTTAAATGCACCACTAGCGCACGCGCAATCCAACCAGACCAATCAGCCCCCTGAAGGCGTAGAAAAAATATCCGTAACGGGCTCGCATTTAAAACGAATGGAAGCCGAAAGCGCTGCGCCAATTCAAGTTTTTACTGCTGAAGACATTGAAGTTTCAGGCATGACTTCTGTAGAAATGATATTGCAGAAAATGTCAGCGTCCGCAGGTTTCGCCGGCAACCAAAGCAACGCATATTGGACCGGTAATGGTTACGGTACAGCCCAAGTAAACTTGCGTGGCCTTGGTATTAACCGAACCTTGGTACTTTTAAACGGGCGACGCATTGTAAATGGCGGCACCGGTGCCAACAGCTCTGTCGATTTAAATATGGTTCCGGTTGAAATGATCGAGCGCATTGAAGTATTAAAAGATGGTGCTTCAGCGATTTACGGTGCTGACGCCGTTGCCGGTGTAGTGAACATTATCACTCGCAAAAGCTACGATGGCTTTACTATCGAAGGTCGACTTGGTGCGACTGATGAAGGTGACGGTCAAGATCGTAATGTCAATGTCATCTTCGGTACCAGCAGCAACAAAGGCCGTATCACTGCAACCATCGGCTATCGTTCATCTGATGCGTTTAACATGGCAGACCAAGCAGGCTGTGCGTTGGCTGAATTTGTACCTGGTCAACTCGATTGCTTTGGTAGCTCTAGTACCATTGGCGGTCGCGCAACCATTCTAACTGGTCCTAATGCTGGCGATCGTATTAACTTTAATCAAGACCCGAATGGTGATGGCGACTTTTACGAAGCCTACAGCGCAGCAAAGCACAACTATAACTACTTTAGCTACTTAAACTCAGTAAACCCGATTTCAAACTGGAACTTTTCAGCCTTTGGCGATTACGACCTTACACCAGATACGAACGTATTCGCCGAAGTTTTGTATAACAACCGTACCTCTGATCAGCTCGCTACTCCGGGCACGATAAGAGATATCGAATTTGCCGCCGATCACCCAACTAACCCTACTGGTGAAGACATTAAGCTCGATCGTAGAAACTTAATGGAAGCTGGTCCGAGAGAGTTCTTCCAAGACGTAAATACGTTTAGAACAGTCATCGGTATGAGCGGCGTTTTCGGTGCCGGTTGGAACTGGGAATTAGCTTACAATTACGGTCGCAATACAGCCATCGACGGCATGACCAATATTGTCAATATGGAACGTTTAGCTGCTGGTCTTGATGCCGATACCTGTGGCACAGGCGCTGCTCCTTGTATTGACGTACTTGGTTATGGCGATCTTTCACAAGAAGCAATTGACTACCTTATGTTCCGTACCACAGATAATGGCGGTAACGAACAACGAGCAATTTCTGCGACCATTTCAGGTGATCTTCTTGAGCTTCCAGCAGGCTGGATGCCCATTGCCTTTGGTTATGAGCAACGTAAAGAGAAAGGTTGGCGTCATCCTGATTCGTCAATTGTTGCCGGCATTATGAATACGAACCAAGCGGATCCTATTGAGGGTAGCTATAAGGTTGACGAGATATACGCAGAAACTGCAATTCCGTTACTTGCCGATGCACCTTTCGCCAAATCAGTTAGCTTAGATCTTGCCTACCGTTACAGCGATTACGATACCTTTGGTAGCGATGGTAACTACAAAGCAAGTTTGCACTGGAACGTAAATGACGAATTAAAACTACGCACGACTAAGTCTACGGCGTTTCGTATTCCCAACATTCCTGAGTTATTTGGTGGTGTAGCCGAAGGTAACTTAACCACAACTGACCCATGTAACGGCTGGGACCAAGCAGGTGCAGACCCTACTGTTGCGGCAAACTGTCAAGCCGATGGCGTTCCTGCCGGATATCAGCAGTTTGGTTCGACGATACTAACTACGGTAGGCGGTAACCCTAACCTACAACCTGAAGATGCCGACACCTTTACCGCTGGATTGGTATGGGATGTTTCATTTGTCGAAAACCTACAGTTAACAGTCGACTACTACAACATCGACATCAAGAATGCGATTCAACGTATTCCAGGCTCGACCAAATTGTCAGTATGCTATACGTCTGAAGGCTTATCACATCCGTTCTGTAGCTCTGAACACTTTACTCGTGATTCGTTTACTGGCGATATCAACTTCCTCTCGGCCCAGCCAACGAACGCAGCGACTGAGAAAGTATCAGGTATTGATACCGCACTTTTCTACAACACGATTATTGGTGATTGGAAGAGTGACTTTAGCTGGAACGTTAGTTACTTAAACGAGTATACCTTTGCTCCGTTTGCGGGTGCCGATGTTATCAAATATGCCGGTTACATAACTGGCGGTCGCGGTAGCTATACCAATTGGCGTTCTAATGCATCAGCAACATTCTCGAAAGATGACTGGCGAGTACACTACTCGGTACAGTACATTGGTGGAGCTGATGACATTAATGCGTCACCGGGCGATATTGGAGACCATGCTCCGAGCGTTTTCTACCATAACGTCCAAGGTACTTATTACGTGAATTCTAACTTCAGTGTGAGCGGTGGTGTAAACAACTTATTAGATAAGAAACCACCATTTATTCAAAGTTGGACAGATGCGAATACGGACACCATGACCTATGATTTACTAGGTCGCCAAGTGTACTTAAAACTTAGATACAGCTTCTAAGAACCTGATTAACTGCCATTCGCTCGCCGAATGGCAGTTTTTGTTTTCATGTACGAGGTAAATCATGGTGGAGAAAAAACGCTCGACTAGCTGGCGAGTTTGGCATCGCTGGCTGTCATTAATTTTTGGCTTGCAGATGGTACTTTGGACCATTAGCGGTGCCTATATGGTGTTCTTTAAGCTGCATTTCATTCACGGGAATCATCTCATCCAAGACATCAGTGAGCCACTTCCCGAGCACACCAAGCTTGTTGATTTGAACCAGCTTTTAATGCAATACCCAGGCACTAATTCTGCCACTTTAGAAACACGCTGGATCGATAATGAGCTCAGAGCAGTTTATAAAGTGAGCAACAATACAGAAGCTTTTTTAGTTGATGCTCAATCACTACAGCCGATTGAGTTAAAAGAAAATAATATATTAGAGTTAGCTAATCGGTATTACGCACTGGGTGAACCAGACGTTGAATCGGTAGTGTATATCACTGAGAACCCACCAAGTGAGATCAGTGAAAAACTCCTTCCTATTTGGCAAGTCAATTACAACGACTTCGGTAGCACCAGCCTTTATATTTCTGAATCGACTGGTGACCTCATGGTCAAGCGCCACACTTTTTGGCGCGGTTTTGATATGTTCTGGATGCTGCACATCATGGACTACGATGAGCGCGTGGATATTGAAACTTGGTGGCTAAAAGCCTTTATTATCGGCACTTTTATTCTCATGATCACGGGCATAGTGTTGCTTGTTTATACCATTAGTTTTCGAAGAAAGTCGGTAGGAGGTAGCCAATGATGAGATTTATGCAATGGCTACATCGTTGGGTGAGCCTCGTTCTTGTTACGCAAGTATTGCTGTGGCTCGCTAGTGGCTTCTATTTCAGTATTAGCGGCCATCACGGTATGTCAGGCCAGCAATACTTGGCTGAGCCCTCCCCAAGCCCTGCAATTACATTAATGCACGCAGATGTCGGCTTTAAAGAGATGCATCAACGCTTCCCAGAAGCCTTGTCAATCAACCTCAACACGGTGGCTGGTAAAGGGCAGTATCAAGTTCAACTCGCCGACCAAACGCTGTATTTTGATGCCAACACAGGCCAGTCTTGGGAAACCGATGGTAACTTAGCAACAAAGCTAGCACTGGCGAGTTATAACGGACCCGGTGAATTAGAATCAGTTGAAATTGTAGTCGGAAGTGATGAAATTAACGATTGGAATGCGTCTGGCTTTAAAGTATCCATGGATGACGATCTTAACACCCGCATCTATGTCGATGCCGCCTCAGGTCGTGTTTTAGATCATCGAAATACACCGTGGACGATCGCGGACTGGGCTTTCCGTGTGCACTTTATGGATTACAGTGGCGGCCGCAGTTTTAACCACTTACTCATTTGGAGTGCTGGTTTACTAGCATTATGGTTCTCGTTATCGGGACTTATTTTGCTGGGGCGCAATATCGCCCAAGGCGACTTCAATCCGAACCGAAAGAAAACGTGGTTAGAACATTTTCAGCAGCAAGGACAGCCTATCGCAAGCAGTTGTGGTGGTGGCGGTACCTGTGGTTTATGTAAAGTTACCTTGCGTGGCAATGCCCTACCACAGCCAACAGCAGCCGAAAAAGTCATGCTAAGTCCAAGTGAATTAAGCTCAGGACTTCGACTATCGTGCCAACATAAGTCGTCAAATGACTACGAAGTTGAGTTAATTGATGATCAAGTACGCGATATTGAACTTAAACTTGAGGCTAAACGCCAATTAACGCCGTCGATTGTCGAGCTTACCTTTGCTAGCTCGGCAGCTGTGAATTACGAAGCTGGCCAGTTTATGCAGTTCCGTATTCCTCACATGAAGAAGGTGCTACCACGGCATTACTCAATGGCCACCAAGCCTGATACTCATACCTTGGTATTTAACGTTCGACAGTTGCCATCGCCAAGCGAAGGCGTACCACCCGGCGTTGGCTCTAATTATTTGTGTAGTTTAGCTCCTGGCTCATTGGTTGAAGCGCTTGGACCCTTTGGAGATTTCCAACTTACCTCGCGCACCCATAGTACTCAGGTATTCATCGGTGGAGGAGCAGGCATGGCACCGCTGCGTTCGCTGATTCAAACCGAACTAAGTAAAGAAACACCTCGTGAATGTGTGTTTTTTTACGGCGCTCGTTTTGAAAACGAACTTTGCTACCGCGATGAACTAGAAGCCCATTCAGGATTGTCATATACCCCTGTGCTTTCAGAGGTTGAGGCCCAGGACAATTGGCCGGGCCGCACGGGCTATGTGCATGAAGTTGCCCTGGAATGGCTGAAGACACAAGAACTAGAGTCGCTGGACGTCTACGTTTGCGGACCACCGCCCATGTTGGCAGCCACTTTGAAAGCGCTTGCTGAACTTGGTGTGTCGAGAAACCAAATTCGTTTCGATGACTTTGGCATCTAGTGTTTAAATGCTGCTAGCACGCTTATTCTTACCGGATTTCGGGGAACGCGTGCTAGACAGCATTCGTCGATATCTCTATAATGCCGGCTCTCTTCGATTCACTCTTGAATCACGACGCACCCGTAGCTCAGCTGGATAGAGCGCTGCCCTCCGGAGGCAGAGGTCACAGGTTCGACTCCTGTCGGGTGCGCCATTGAAGGGTTTCAGAGCATCCCGCCTTCAAATTCCATTACTTTTCTTTTCATTTATTGTTTGGCCGAGGTTGATAGCCGCTCTTTTAGTGGCTGTGGTTTTGTATGAAATATGGATTGACCGAAAAGCGATTACTTCCCTCAGCCTTTTCGCTTTAGCCATTATATTGCTCGTGTCAGGAGTCACCTTTGGCCTAATAACAGATGCCTACACCGATGATGGACGCCAACTAATGACGGCAATGATAGTCATTATTACTATTTTTCTTGCGCAAGGTTATATCCATCAAATCATGCAGGTACTTAAGCTAGGCAGTACTGGGGCACTCGATATAAAAATGAGTCAACTCATTCTTCTAATGGATTTTTCGACAGTCGCATTTGCATTTGTTATGGGGCTTGAGGATGGTTGGCCCTTGCTGCTGCTCGCCGTAGTTAGTGCATCTACAAAGATTGTTATCCTTTATTTGTTTCGGTGGGTCCGGGTAAGTAAATCAGCGGATAATTTCAGCTATGACTCGATTGGCTCCCCCGAACAAATTGCCGAACTCGGCTTTACTAAGCGTGAATATTGCTCCACGAACGAAGAGCGTTGTACCTATTATTTTATCGGTGAGCCGCTCACAAGTCGGCGTTTGCAATACCAAACTGAAATTATCCATTCCTGGCTGGGCTGATTGGTGAAGATGCGATTCTCCATGGGGCCTCATCAACGTTGGCCGAGGTCAATTTAACCGCCTCTGATACCAATATTTTGCCGATGCTTGCGTCGCTATCGGTACCCACTCTCATTTTGACCTCGTCGGCGGATGAAGTTTCCCCTTACGCTGCCTTTGCCCAGCTCATGAGCGAGCAATTAACTGTTAAAAACCTTCCGAACAGAAACCATCCTAGTATGGCGATTGTTGGCAATGACAGCAGTGAGATTATTTTGAACTGGCTTGAACGATGAGCCAAGTTAAAAATATTTGACATGTATAATTTCTATACATAAACTGTACATGTTAAACTTTTCTAACATGAGGTGGTGAAAATGGCTTTCAAAGAAAAATCAGCTTGGCTAATGTTGATTGCAACCTTTGTGGTTGGGCTTTATATGACGTATGCGGTCGTGCAAACGTATATGGAACTGCAGCAGGTTCCTGCGGTACTTCCAGTATTTATTAAACTCACGGTCACTTTAATTATTCTAAGTGTGATCGGCCAAATCGTGCTGGCTATCGCCAATCGTAAGCAGGCTGAGCAAAAGGCCGATGAGCGAGAAAAAGTATTCATTCGTCGGGGGCAAGCTGCAGCGGGCGGTGTATTAGCATTTGGCGTTGTTACCTCGCTGATTCATTTTCTGTTCTTAAACGACGGTAACCTGCTCTTTTATAGCTGCTTACTGAGCTTAGTTGTGGCGCAGGTCGTGGAGTACGCGGTACAAATTGCTAGCTTCCGTCGAGGTTATTGATCATGTTGCCTATCGGAAACTGCGTACGCGAATTACGCGCAGAAAACGGTGATATGACCCAAGGCGAGCTCGGCGAGCGGGTGGGTGTGACAAGGCAGACGATAGCGGCAATTGAGCAACGTCGCTACTCGCCTTCGCTGGAAACTGCCTTTCGTATTGCCAAAGTTTTCAACAAAAGCCTTATTGATGTATTTTGGTTTGATGAAACCTAATTTGGCTTAAACCTCAGTCATGATGCTTGCTCCTATAGAACTACTACCGGTGAACATTGTTCAGCTACTCATGTTGTTCGTGGGTCTTTTGGCAATCGCCATGCTGCGTGGACAACTTCGCTATACCGGTTTGATCTTGGCATTTTTGGTGCAAGCACTGGCTGTGCTCTTTAATTTTTTAGAAGAACTGCGATTTGTGCCAGTGTTCGTTACGCCAGCCATGATTCTTGCCGGTGGCGCGAGTTCGAGTGTAATCCCCCCGAAAAATCGGAGTATTTATGAGTAGAAAGTGCAATTACTGATTGAACTCTGCTCTCGGCTTTATGGCACGCGAGAAAATATCGACAAGTGGCTGAAGATCGAGGTTTACGCCGGTAACGTTTGCATCAATCCACTCTTGCTGCGATATTTCAGGCCACAATACGTCATAACCAAGTGCAAATAGCATTTCTTCAAAAAAGAATCGTTACGCACGCCCATTACCTTCTCGGAATGGATGTAATAAGTTAATCTCGCAGTATAAATCAGCAACTTCACGCACGAAAACCTCAAGTGTTTTCGCATGTTCTAACAAAGGAATTTGGCGAAATAACCTATCCGCCTCAGTATTGATTCTTGATGCCGTACAGAATCGAGTTGCACCTTTTGAAATATCAATTGTTCGTAACTCGCCAGCCCAATCGTATACATCCTGAAATAAATGCAGATGTAAACGCTGTAGATGCTCGAGTGTGAATTCCTGAATGCCTAATGTAGTAGCTGTGTAGGATTTATAACGTAGGGTAGTAAATTCTATTTCGGCAGCGGCTAGAGTTTCCTCATCGCGAATGTTGAGCTTGTTAACCAAAACATCGGAGTCCGGGTAACAATACGGATCTTGGCCAACGCCGTACTTATCTCGCATATTTACGTTTTAAAGATGCGATTGACTGCTTTTCAGAAGACTCTTTCATTTTTAGGCCTTCGTACCCAAGACTGGTCTTGAAGTTCTCAATATTCGGAACAAAGCGCTCTTGTTTACTTGAGCTGTTTTTGGAGCGTTTCATTATCATGTACCCTTACGATGAGTCGCATAAATTATAACCTATGCCACGCGCCTAAGCCACGTTCGAAATAGTGGAATTTTTTCCACCTAAAAACTCAGGTTTTTATCAAAGGTTAAATTCTTTCGTCGCGAGGCAAAGGTCAAAAATTAAAATTTCAGAGTCGGTGTTCTGTGACCAATTTTGTCATTAATTGGTCTCAAAAGTGTCGATTTCGACGCAAAACAGAAAACCACAACACCGCTTAAGCCCTTACCACACCTAGCTTTAACGATTTACCACAGAACCCGTGACTGCCCTCCGGAGGCAGAGGTCACAGGTTCGACTCCTGTCGGGTGCGCCATCAAACAGGCAATACTTCAGCTATTTCTTTATCTAACATATCCAGCACACTTTCAAAACTGTGACTTGGGTGCCAACCCAATTGTTGCTGGGCCGCTGAAGAGTCATATACACGATCTAATGAGTTCGGTAGCTGCCAGCCTCGTTGTTCAAATTCTAAGGCGATTTCAGGACATCTTTGTTTGATAACTTCGTGCGCCTCATAAAGCAATCTTGCACAATCAGACTGAATGAATGGCGTAGCTCCTGAGATGATAAATCGGTGAAAACCACTTAGCCGCTTATCGATGGCACACAAATGGGCACTAGCCGCATCACGCGCATCAACGCCACGAGTAAGGCGGTAGATAGCCATAGCATCAGCCGGCTCAGGAAAACACCTAGACATTTGTAATACCGTAACAGGAAGATTAAAAAGGTTAGATATATCTCGAAGCTTAGACTCCGCGAGTATTTTACTTTGATGATAAATCGATTTCGGTTGAGGGAGCACTTGTTCATGAACCCACCCCGCAGCCCCTTGTGGGGTTGAAGCATAGCCATAGAGAGCCGTGGTGCTTGTAAATATGAAGTGTTTAACGCCTGCCTTGATTCCATCGAGGGCCAATTTTTCAGTAGCATCGACATTAATAGATTGAAAATCTACATCGGGACGCAATCCAACATGAGGCGCATGCAGTGCAGCCGTATGAATAATGACATCAATATCTTCAACAGCTTTGGCTACCACAGCTCCATCGCGAATATCACCGACAACATCTACGGTTGAACATGGCGTTTGATCCATGCCGATAACATCGTGGGTTTTCATGAGTTTAATATAGATTGCGCGCCCAACTCTACCCGCAGAACCAGTAACCAACACTTTCATTGTATATACCTTGTTCTAACTGAACCCGCCCATGGGGATACCGTAATATTTGTATTAGAGGTAACAGGTTTGACTCCTGTCGGGTGCGCCAATGATTCGCGACGAACCTCGTTAGCTTTTTAGTTGTCGGTCTTGCTGTGCCAAAGGCCATGATAACGTGAATGCAGTCCCTTTTTGAGGTTCAGAGTGACAACTGATTTGCCCACCGGAGAGCAAAATATTCTCACGGGCGACTGCTAACCCTAGCCCTGATCCTGACTTCTTTCGTGTAAAAAATGGCATAAAGATATAGGGTAAGTCTTGTGAAGAAATGCCACTGCCGTTATCACGAATAACGACACTAACATGTTGTTGAGCGGTAAGATCCACTGCCAATCGCGGTTGAGACTGTTTTTGCAGGGCCTGAACTGCATTTTTTATAATATTTATTAGTGCTTGTGAGGTTCTGTCTTTATCAACATAGACGCTTGCGCTTGAAGAGGCGTTATAAGTCAGCTGAATGTTATTCTCTTCAAAGGTCGATTGAAATAGTGCCAAGGTAGTTTTAAATAGCTCAGACACGTTGAGATGCTCAGGTTGTGCTTGCTGTTTTACTGAAAAACGACGGTAGCTTTCGGTGTAATCGATTAGCCACTTTGTCCTGTTTTGAATAAGCTGCAGCATTTCTATCAAGCGAGCATCATAGTCCTGATGCTGTTGAACAATACCTAATGCCGACTGTGAT
Organism: Pseudidiomarina sp.; assembly: GCA_048269045.1. GTDB lineage: Bacteria > Pseudomonadota > Gammaproteobacteria > Enterobacterales > Alteromonadaceae > Pseudidiomarina. Next base: position 121,442 of record JBLWUG010000001.1, on the reverse strand, counting down.
AATGATGAAATTGGTGTAACTGAATTACCCACTTCATGCGTAATAACGGTTAGCAGCTTTTTCCACGCTTCGACTTCTTGTCTGTCTAACGCTTGGCTGATGTCGGTAAAGCAAATCGTGAAAACTCTTCCCTGGTCGGTGGAAATGTAATCATGCCAAACGGAAAAGCGGATGACTGCATTTCGTTGCTGCCAGTCGTGAAGTTGATAACAAGGACTACTGGTAACATCGTATAGCAACTGCTGTAATGGCGTTGATAGTAAGCGAGTGTTTTTAGGAGTAAAGGTCAGACTGGGGTTATTGAGTTTGAGCATTGCCTCATTAATGATGAATATATCGCCCTGCTCGTTGAACGAAATAATGGGGTTTGAAAGGTTGTTTAATGCGAGCGCATAAACTGCTTTACTGAGCTCATGGTCACGCTGAAGTGTATGGAAGCTTTGCGCAACACTGCGAATAGTATGGGATAGATTGTGTAAATCGTTATTTGAGTTTCTTTCCAACTTTGGTGAGGGCTGCCCACCGTCTAAGCTAAGTAAATTCTGCTTAATAGTCGCTAAACATTTGTGTACAAGAAAAATCGCAGTTAACGCAACCCCTACTGCGCCTACTATCGCACCAGCGCTTGTCCAATAGAGCCCGAGGCCTAAGCAATATACAGACAACGCGGTAAGTATCATCATGGTAAATAAACGCCAGCCCAGGGCTAATACCAATTTATTGCTCATACTGGTATTTCTCTAGGCGACGGTAAAGAGCACCGCGGCTTAAACCGAGCGCTTCGGCGGCTGCACTAATATTACCTTGATACTCGTTTATAGCACGTCGAATGGCTTGCTGTTCAAGTTGCTTTAAATTCAGGCTAAGGGCTAGATCAGAATCTCGACTTTCAGGTTCGTTAGTCATTGTTGCGGTTAGAGGCATGACCGCTTCAATTGGCATTGTTCCGCTTTGCGAATGAATCAAATAACGCTCAATGACATTTCGCAGTTCACGCGCGTTACCCGGCCAGTCATAGTTTTGCAGCGTAGTTATATCACTTGCGCTTAGAGTCGCTGGGCTTTGTTGGTACTGATGAGCGAGTAGTGCCAAAAAATGTTCTGCCAGACAGATAATGTCCTGACGACGTTGACGAAGCGGAGGAATATAAATTTCTATGGTATTCAGGCGATAGTATAAGTCCTGTCGAAATTTGCCTTGCTGAATGGTTTGATTGAGGTTCTCATTGGTGGCTGCTATCACTCGAACATCGACAGAATGGGTTTCATCGGCACCGACGGGTGATACTTCGCGTTGTTCCAAAGTGCGCAATAGCTTTTTTTGCAACGTTAGTGGCAAGTTGCCTAGTTCATCCAGTAGTAGCGTGCCTTGATGGGCTTGAAGAAAAGCGCCTTTGCGACGTTTATCGGCGCCAGTGAATGCGCCCTTTTCGTGACCAAACATTTCGCTTTCAAATAGCTCTTCGGATATAGCGCCGCTATCAACTGCGACAAAGTTATACTGCTTCCGAGCCGATAAATCATGAATTGTTTGCGCAACAATTTCTTTGCCCGTACCGGTTTCTCCAGTAATCAAGACACTGGCGTTACTGCGTGCTGCCAAACTAAGCAAGTCACGAACACGAGTAGCTGAGCCACTCGCACCTATGAATCGTCGTGTAACATCAGTTGGCTCGAAAGAGGTGGCGCTGTTCTTATTTAGTAAAGCTTTGACGCGTTGAGTGAACTGCGAGTTATCCCAAGGCTTCATGATAAATTCGTTGGCTCCAAGTCTCATGGCTTCAACCGCAATATCAATGTCGGCAAAGGCAGTAATTGCGACAATAGGAACGTATGCGTCAAGACGACGAATCGATTCAATTAATTCTATTCCTTCACGCCCGTCTACAGCCCCACAACTTAAATTCATATCGAGAATAATCAGCTCGTATCGTTTACTCCGCATGGCAGAAGTTAAGTTCTCTGCACCAGTATAGGTGTCTATTTGCTGGACGATATCGGCAAGTAAGTAGTTGAGTGAGACTAAAATTTCTCGATTATCATCGATAATGGCTAGCACAATTTATCTCATAGTCTTAAGTGAATAAGTATCAACTTATTAAAGAGTGATGACCTTGTCAAAGTAGAAGCGCTTAGAGGCAATTGCGGTGGGTGTTCAATTTCGGACGCTTCATTGTCCAGCTTTGGACAATCTTTAAACAATAGTATTTAATCGACTGATTCTATTGCATAAAAAGTAGATGTTCCTATTGGCACAGGTTTTGCATATTTAGAAGTATCTAAGTGTTTAATTAACTGCGGCAAGGCAATGGATCAAAAACTACATCGTAAAACTCCTCATAAATTCAGTTGGCCAGCTATTGTGATTGTAGTGTTGCTCGCGGTCTGGATATTCAATTGGTTAGTTTACGGCAATAATCAAACAACAGACCCTACGGCAAGAACAAAAGAACCTTATGTATTTTCAGTAGTTATGCATAACTTTACTGATCTTATTACCGTCCGGGGGAATGTTGTTCCTGAAAAGGTAGTTTACCTTGATGCCATTGATGGGGGGCAAGTCGAGCAAGTTCATGTCAACGAAGGTGAGTTCGTAAAACAAGGCCAGTCTATTGTGACTTTGTCTAACACATCACTTCAGCTAGAAGTGATTTCTCGTGAAGCTCAGGTTAGTGAGCAGTTAAATAATCTGCGCAATACGAGATTGCAAATGGAAACTGACCGTCTTGATTTGGAGAGAGACATTTTAGAGGTTGAGTATCAGTTAGGGATACTCAATCGCCGACTCAAAGAAACGCAATATTTACTGAAAAACGCGCTGGTTGCGAAAGAAGAAGTGACCAAAATTAAAGAAGATATAAACTATTTTAGTCGGCGATTAGAGCTTACTAAAGAACGCCGACGGCAGAATGAAAAGCTACGCCAAGTGCAATTAGATCAACTCACCATGACAACCGAACGTTTAGAGGAGAATCTGAGAGTTGCCACTGAGAATTTAGCCCGCCTTGAAATAAAAGCACATGTCGATGGCTACCTTACGTTTTTAGACGCTGAAGTCGGTGAGTATAAAGCTCCGGGGGCCAGAATCGGCCAAATTGATGATCCTACTGCAATGAAAGTCAGTGCAAATATCGATGAGTTTTATCTTTATAAAGTAAGTAAGAATCAATCCGCAGTTGCCGACCTAGATCACCGAAAAGTGAACTTAACGGTAACTCGAATATACCCTCAGGTGACTGCCGGTCAATTCAAAGTCGACTTTGCTTTTGCTGGTGATTCAACTTTAGCGCTAAACAGTGGCCAATCCTTAACCTTAGCATTAAAAATTGCGGATGGCGGGGAGCTTTTAGCTATACCGAGGGACGCATTACCAACTATGGAGACGGAGCAAACATTAAGCGTGCGAAAAGCAGGCGAAGAGTTTTATAGCGAGCGACAGGTTCGGTTGGGTATTCAAAATGAACGCTACATTGAGGTGGTCGCGGGAATGCAGTTAGGTGACCAAGTTAAACTCATTACAAATGAATAGGATTGCCATGCTGACATTAAAAAATGTGTTTAAACGGTTTTACGCAGAAGACATTGAAACGACAGCTTTGAATGATATTTCTATGACGGTTAACGAGGGCGAGTTTGTCGCGGTAATGGGCCCTTCTGGTTGCGGGAAATCAACTTTGTTATCTACGCTCGGCATGTTGGACAACATTGATGAAGGTCATTATTACCTAGACCAAGATGAGGTTGGTTATGCAAGTGAACAGATTTGTAACCAGTTAAGAAATGAGAAAATCGGTTTTATTTTTCAAGACTTCAATTTGATTGATACGTTGTCAGTTCGAGAGAATATTGAATTACCTCTACGTTATGCGGGTGTTTCATCTGAGCAGAGACAGACTCGTTCGGAGCAATTGATGACTCGTTTTAATATTGCGCATCGAGCTGAGCATCGACCGCTACAACTATCGGGAGGGCAGCAACAGCGAGTAGCTATTGCGCGCGCCCTTATCGCCCGTCCGCGGTTGATTTTAGCCGATGAACCAACGGGGAATCTGGACTCGGAAACTGGCTATCGAGTTATGACAATGATTCGTGACTTAAATAAAGACGGAACTACTGTGATCATGGTCACTCACTCGGAAGCTGATGCACAGTTTGCTGATAGAGTTGTCAAAATGCTGGACGGCAAAATATTGCTTGATGGACAGGTTTCTTAGGAGGAGCTCATGCAAGCAATCTTAAAGGACATCGTTCAAACGTGTTTATTAGCAAGGCGGCAAACCCTGTTGCAGATAATTGTATTGGCTTTTGGGTTGATGGTGACGCTTGTAGCAGGGTTGTTTGTCCAGCATGAATTGTCTTTCGACCAATCGCAGCCGGATTACCAACGCAGTTATCGCATTAACATCGATTTTCCAAACATCGATTATGGCGGTACTGCTATAGCTGTTAGTCCAGGGGCCTTGCTGAACGTTTTTTCATCATCCCGCTTTAACGATCGCGTCAGTGTGCATACGCAAGTGAGTGCGATGCCTGCAAACTATAAATTGTATACAGCCGATAAATCCTTGGTTAACGTGAAATTGCTGGCCGTAGACGAAAACTTTGCTGAAATTTTCACCGTGAGTTCAACAACTGGCAGTCCCGTAAGCTCTCCTAGCAAGCCAAACGGTTTATATATCTCAGAGCAAACGGCAAGAAAAATATGGAACAGTACCGATGTTGCTGGAAAGTTTCTGTACTTGAATAAGAAATACCCACTAGTGATTGAAGGAGTTTTAGCAGAACAGCAACAAAACTCACACTTAAGCTTTGACGCATTATTCAACAAGGCGATGATTGAACGGCTGGATCCTGAGTATTTCGAATACTTTCAAATGAATAATTTCTACAACTATTTGAAAGTCGAGCAAGCTGCCGATATCGCCAGTATTGAAAAACAACTATCAGAAGAGCTCAGTGATCGTAATAAAAAAGAGGTCATTGTCAGCTTGCAGCCGATAAGCGATATCTATTTATCGACCGGGATCTTAATGGAGACTGGCAATAGTGGTTCGGTAAATGTCTTATTAGCTCTAGTCATTATTGCTGTTGTGGTTTTAGTTATAGCCGTGTCAAATACGTCTAGCATTCAAGCAGCGATCGTACATAGCCGATGGCAAGAAATTGCCATTAGGCGGTTATGCGGCGCTAGCCTCTGGCCATTGATTTTGAACTTATTTTTCAGTGTGGTTGTTACTTGCCTAATTGCAGGGTTTGCTACGCTTATATTGAGCGAATTGTTTTTGCCTATATTAAGTAGTTGGCTGAACAAGCGCCTATTAATGCCCTATTCAATCAGCTCAATTATGTTACTTATGTTGCTGACTGTCCTTATAGCAGTCATTTGCACAATTTATCCTGCCTGGTTATTAAAATCGTTTACGGTGAAGTCTGCTTTTTCCGACAAGCAACGGGCGGCGTTTCGCTCCCAAAGCTTAAAAAAAATTGTAGTAATGGTTCAATTATCAATGACCAGTGTGCTGTTAGCACTATGTTTCAGTCTGAACCACTATATCAATCAAATGCAAGAAACAGATCTTGGTTATGATGGTAAGAGTACCTATTTATTTGATGCCTCAGCAGCACAAGATGTCGATCTTGTTGACTTCATTAACGCCCGCGCCAGTTCTTCTGACTTAAAGGCCGTGGCTGAAGGCGAGGTTTTCCCCACTTATAATTTTAATATTGGTGCTGAACAGCTAAGGACTGTTGATCATAGTTCGAAAACTATGGACTGGGTACCACTTGTCGGTGTGTCTGAGCAATATTTTGACTTATTGAATATCAATATTGTTTCAGGAAGAGCTTTTAGTGAAACCCGTCAAGGTGACCGTATGCACTATGATGAGGGCAGTGGGCACTATCGAGGTGCCGTCATCATTAATGATGCTATGAGAAAGTCGTTAGGCTGGTCTGACAGTCAATCGGCTCTTAGTCAGGTGCTAGCTTGGGGACCTGAAGGGATTTATCATGGCCAGGTTATTGGCGTATCCGACGACGTATTTTATGGCAAGCCTACCAAGTCAGCCGACCCAATGATTTTTATTTTGGGGCGAAATCAAATCAATGAAAACTACCTCGCGATGACCTTTTCGCGACCGTTGACCACGAAGCAGCTTCAAGTTTTAGAAAAAAATGTAAACCAAGAGTTAGGCTTCAAAGGTGTTGCTCTTGTTAGTTTGCAAGAACGCTATCAGGAACTATTTAGAGATGAAACCATACAGTTTCGGTTAATCCTTATCATCTCACTTATTTTATTAGTTTCCTCGCTGGCTGGCGTGTTCGGATTGATTGCTTTAGATACCGATACTCGCCGGAAAGAGCTGGCTATTCGACGAGTACTAGGGGCCTCGGCCGGGCGTCTTTGTTTATTCTTGTGGTACAGCTACAGCGGAATATTCGTATGGATGCTAGGAGCTTCTGCTCTGGGGTATTGGTCTGCGATCACTTCACTGCAACACTACGAAATACTACCACTACCTTTGTCATTGCTGAGTTTTGTTACTGCGTACCTAGTTGTATTAGTGTTTGTTAGCTTAGTGATTATTGGGCAGACGCACTGGGTAATGAAAGCCAAGCCGAATAAGATTTTACGTGGTCACTAGTAGTTAAAGCTCTAATCTTTTAACGCCTGACCAAGCATATTGGTGTAATCAAATGTAAACCTATTGAAAATGAAACAGTTGGGAAAAAGTGGATTTACCATCCAAGGCAACACTTAGCTGAGCCTATCAAAGAAAAAGCGACTCCAATCCCACTGGTTCCTTCTTGGCACCTCTGCACCGAGTGCAACTCAAGTTGGTTTGTAGTGGCAAACTAAATTTGGCCACCTAATTAAAGCTCGCGTATTCTCCGGCTCTAACTCCAGTGCGGTGGTAAAGCCTTTGGTTGCTTCACTCAGGTATTTATCCAAAGTCATATCAAAATGATCGGGGGTGTTTTTTGCAATAGATGACGCATAAGCGGCCCAAGCATCGGCAAAGTCAGGGGTGAGCTCAAACGCCCAAGCGATAATAAGAGCTATCGGAAAGCCGAGGGCGATTAACACAATTACGAAGGTTATGGTCCAGTCGGGAAGGTTGAGCCGCGGGAACACCGTAGCCGAGATTTGAATAATCAACCAAGCAGCAATGGCATACACGGTGGCAACTTTAAACACGTTGCGCCGCTGTAATTCTTTATATACGTTTGTTGGTTTCATTGGCATCCATGGTTAACACCCTGAGATTAAATAGAAACCGCAACACTCAAACTACGTTGCTTTTTTTTGTAATGTTTCGCGCATAAATATAGCATAATATGAGGATTAGCCATTAGTCAGGTATAATCATGAAAGCATACGTACTAAATAAAGCAGGCGGAGTTGAAAACCTTGTTCTGAGTGAGATCGAACAGCCTATCCCCAAAGCTGACGAAGTGCTGGTTGAGATAAGAGCAATCAGTATTAACCCTGTCGATGTAAAAACGCGAGCTGTAACCGAAGTTCTCAATATGATTTTAGGTACTGAACCTCCGGTCATTTTGGGATGGGACATTGCCGGCAATGTTAAGGCTGTTGGAGACAACGTTACCCAGTTTATTCCCGGCGACTCTGTGTTTGGTATGGTCAACTTCCTAGGGCACGGCAAAGCTTATGCAGAGTATGCTGTGGCCCCGGAATCGCAGCTTGCAAAAATACCGGCTAATACGTCTTTTGAAGATGCAGCGGCTACCACGCTTGCGGCCTTAACCGCGCTACAGGTTTTACAGCCTCGAGTAAAACCGGGAGATCGAGTTCTCATCCATGCCGGCTCAGGGGGTGTAGGACATTTCGCGATCCAAATTGCAAAACATCTTGGTGCGTATGTTGTAGCAACCTCGTCAGCGAAAAACAGGGATTTCGTAATGACTTTAGGTGCCGACGAGCACATTGATTATCAGCAGCAAAATTTTGAAGAGGTTGCCTCAAATATTGATTTTGTTTTAGATGGTTTGGGCGAAGATGTCCTGAAAAACTCGCTGAAAGTGGTCAAGGATGGCGGAAAAATCATTTCTTTGCCCAGCCCTGAATTCCCAGAAGACGTGAGAGCTTATGCAGAAAAGCATAATATCGACGTTTCGTTTTTTATGGTTCAGTCGAATGGGTCAGACATGAATACCTTAAAAGGTATGCTTGAGAGCGGTGTACTAAAACCGCATGTCTCGAAAACTTTTGCGTTTGCAGACCTAGTCGATGCCCACCTTCAGGTTGAGTCAGGCCGAACCGTAGGTAAAGTGATTGTGAAGATGTAATCGCCGAACAGCCGGCGTAACCGCCTCGCCCCACATATTGGGTGCGAGCAACCTGCCTTTACAATCCATCTGATAGAGCTACACTCAAATACAGCTTTTTGAGGATAGCTCCATGCTTTTGCAATTCAGACGACTATCGTGGTTCACGCTTTGGGCACTCGTGATGGGCTTGTCGTTTTCAATCCAAGCGGCAGAATCATCAGGTGCGCTAACCATTAGTGTTAAAGACCAAATCACAAACCGACCACTCTCAAGTGTGCAGATTACCATTGAGGAGAGGGATACCTCGGCCCAGCAAACAGTAGCAACCGACGAACAAGGTCGCGTCGTTATTGACTCACTCAACCCTGGCCTGTACTCAATAAGCATTAACAAGATTGGATTCGCGTCTCTGTATCAACCCAGCGTACGCGTAATCTCGCGCAAGAATATTAAGCTTGAATTCGAACTTCGAGAAGCCAAAATAGAGCGATTGGTTGTACGAGGAGAGCAAACCAATCCGTTTGCATCTGCGTCTAGCACCTATCTCGACAGAGAACTATTAAGAAGTGCTGTGGGTGGTGGCGCAGATCCGCTGCTGTCGTTAGACGGCTTGCCTGGTTTGGCATCTGTCAGTGAATTTGCAAGCTTCAGTGTTCGCGGCCGTGGTCCACGAGATAATTTGGTCTTCGTTGATGACTTCCCATTTGATAAAGCCGTGCACTTTGATGCGACGCTCGGCGAAGAGGAAGACGTTGGTGGCGGTGGTCGTTTCTCAATTTTCGCACCAAATGTTATCAGTGGTGCAGAGTTTTCTCCCGGCGGCTGGGGCCCGGCTTACGGTGGCCGTGCGGCATCGCTACTTAAAATAGATGTTGCCGATGGTAACCCAAGCCCGTCAGCAAGTTTCCGCTATGACCTTGCCGGTTACGAATTTGGTTACGACGGCCCTGTCGGCATCACCCAAGATTCAACGTTGCTCGTTTCTGTGCGACGGTTAGATTTCGGTGAATTATTCGAAACGATTGAAGAACTCGACATTGGCGAGCCTGTACTACGAGACATCATCGTAAAATCGGTTATGCCCATTAATCAAACCAACACCCTTGAAGTTCTGCTCATCGATACACACGAGGACTATACGCGCGACATACGGCACGTTCTCGAGTCGCCGAACTTCGAAGATGTCGCGCTTCAAGATTCCGAACAAGATAGTGATTTATATGGCCTAACATTGCGATCATTAATTGGCGATACCGCCGTTTGGGTCAACAAGGTTTACTACCGCAAAAGTGACAAGATTAGTTCTGAAGGTGAAGCTTTTCCTGATCAAGCACCTGAGGGGGCGCCAGCGTCTAGCATTCCTGTTCGCGAAAATATTATTACCATCGGTGAAAAAGAAACAGAGATCGGTTGGCGTAGTGACTTTAAAGAAACAAATAAGTGGGGGCTGATCAGTTTCGGTATTCGCGTGACGCAAATTGACTTGGACTACACGACGGCCTTAGATGGCGATTGGAATCGATTTGTCTACGATGATGATGATTTTAGGCCTGACCCCGAGCAACGCTATATTGTGCTGACACCCGACAGTGTCAATGCTTCCGTAAGCCAAAAAGAAACGAGCTATGCTGGCTATGTCGATCAAGTCTTTGATTTTGGTGATTGGGAAATAAGCACAGGTGTGCGGCTCGAGCGAGACGGCTTTGCAGACGAGAGCCTAGTTTCCCCTAGGTTCAGCGCAAGCTGGCAAGCAAATAAGTCAATTAGATATTTTGCCACCGCTGGGATTTTTCATCAGTCGCCAAGATATCTAGAGTTTGCCGCTAACGAATCAAACAATCTAAAGAACGAAAAAATTACTCATGGAAGTGTCGGTGTAAAATTTTTCCCGAGCACCAATTGGTCGGTGTTAACAGAGATCTACTATCAAGATCTCGACGACCTAGTGGTAGACCTTGACCGCACGAGCGGTACCTTTGCCAACCTTGGTGACGGCACATCTTACGGCTTAGATACTGTGATTATGGGAACCATTCGTGACGGCCTTTACGCCACGGCAACCTACTCTTATAACGATGCTAATGTCGACCGCAACGATGGTCGCGGAAACGTAGCCGCTGATTTTAATCGCGAACATGTGGCTACCCTCGGTTTAACTTGGGAAATTAATAATCGCTGGAAGATAGCTGGGCGTTACAAATACCTTTCCGGTAGACCAGACGACGCGTTTATTATTCATTCAGACGTACTAGGGCCTGGCGAACCACTGCGCTTTTCGAAAGAGATCATTGAGCGCAACGTTGGTCGAAAAAGTGGCTCTGGCATTTTGAATCTTCGGGTTGACTATCGGCGAGCATTTGGCCCTATCGACGTAACCGCATTCCTCGATGTCATCAACGTAACTGCTACATCGTCAAGCGATGACACTGAATTTGATTACCGTCGTGGTGTTTTAGTTGCTGACGACAGTGAGGCTGAACCATTGATTGGTTTACGATTTGATTATGCATGGTAGAAAGCTGATGTAATTGCCCCCCTAATGCAGTATTCCTACTACGCCATTCACACACAACAGCTATCACTTAATTCACCTTAGGTTTATTGATCTTGCGGTAAACTTTGCTACGTTTATTAAACTCACCTGCATTAGCCCTAATACTCGAACCATGAAACCAACAAGCGTTTTTTCAGAGCTAAAACGGCGCAACGTGTTTAAGGTTGCCACAGTCTATACCATTGCTGCTTGGTTAATTATTCAAGTGTCAGCAACGGTATTCCCTCGGCTGCAAATTCCCGAATGGACTATTACCTTTATTATTGTTCTTATGGGTATCGGTTTTCCTATCACGCTTATTATCACCTGGGCTTTTGAGTTAACCCCAGAAGGTCTCAAAAAAACCAAACAGATTGATTCTGAAAATTCGACAACCGCCGAAACCGGTAACAAATTAAATAAGCTGACACTGGCTGCGTTAGCGTTCGCCATTGTATTTATTGTTACGGATAAGCTCTATTTGTCCCCTTCAGTATCTGCGGAGTCTGAGCCTCGACAATCTGAAAAAATGACTTCAATTGCCGTGCTGCCCTTTAAAGATTTTAGCGCTGACCATTCACAAGACTATTTTGGTAAAGGCATTGCAGAGGAATTAATCCACGCCTTGTCCAGTTTTACAGAGCTAAAAGTGGTCGGGCGTACGTCTGCATTTTCTTATTCAGATGAGGGCGTTGACCTTAGAAAAGTCGGAAGTGATTTGAATGTTGCCTACGTTTTGGAAGGGTCTGTTCGCAAAAATGAACACCGTATTCGCGTCACTGCACAGCTGATTCGCACCGAAGATGGTTACCACGAATGGTCTGAAACCTATGACCGCGAATTAGCTGATATTTTTTCCATTCAAGATGAAATTGTAGCTCGGCTAAGCCGTTCGTTAGAGTTTCGGCTAGGCGTAGGTTCTGGTCACGGCAGAGCCGATGATATCAATGTAAACCCGAGAGCCTATGAAGAATATTTAAAAGGGCTATATTATTGGGGAGAACGAGAAATTCAGGCAAGCCGTATAAAAGCTTATCGCGCATTTAAAATAGCCACGGAAATCGATCCTAACTTTGCCGATGCATGGGCGCATTATGCCGAATCGATATCTAAAAGCACTGCTGAACAACTCAAAATGAGCCAAGCAGAGTTTCTTGACGAAGCCAATAGCAGTTTTAACAAAGCGTTGGAACTAAACCCTTCGAATACTCGCGCACTAAGCGGCTTCGCTGCTTTTTTAACCCTATATTACTTTGACGTGAACCGTTCACTTGAATTACTCCAACAAGCTGCAGCCATATCGCCTAATGCCGCCTATGTACATTATGATAAATATATAGTTCTACACGCAGCTCGTGACTTTGGCGGTGCGGAAGATCACCTCACACGGGCTATTTCGCTCGACCCCCGCAACTGCACTTACCAAGCTCGTAAGCTATTAACCTATGTGTTAGAAGACAGATTACAAGACATACAACAAAAGCTGGGGGTAAACGACTATTGTCAGAATCAATTCGATAAGGGCCCCTACTACATCTTTTCTTGGATTAAGTTTTTAGCCAACCTATATTTGAGTAATAAAACCGCGACTTTTGAAGCGTATCAAGAACTTAGTTCAAAGTGGGAAAACACGATTCAAGCCAGTTCAGATCCAAAACTCACTAAGGCTTTAATGGATTTTAAGGAGTATTATGGCACTGCGATTGATCTGGTTTACCAAGATTCTAAGACCATGGCAAGAATTACCGAAGAAGTATTACGACAAGGTAATGAACATGATTTAATTGTTTTTTTTGAAGCTGAAGGCCCTATCATTATCTATAATTTACTTGGCCTTAATGACCAACTATTACATGAATTACAGCGTTCTTATGACCACGTTAGTTTAGGTGCAATCGAAGCTCAAACCATCCCACTGTTTGCTAAAGGTAACATTCAAATCAACGAAAAAATGCGCCGCGACCCTCGTTACCGTGAGTTTTGGAACCAGCCTGGCTTGCGCGAATTAGAAATTATTCGAAGACAAAACGGCTATTCAGCCGGCTTGCCGCTAGATTAGATAAGATGTCACCAATACCAAGGAAACGCATTTATTAGAATGTACTAGGCTTTAACCTAAAGACATTCAGAAATGCGGAGGTGAACCATGAGCTTTAAGCTTGAAGTTCAGGAAGTTAGCGAAGTCACCCACAACGTTAGAAGAATTCGAATTCCCAAGCCTGATGGCTACGAGTTTGTTCCTGGGCAGGCAACCGAGGTTGCCGTTGACCGTGATGGTTGGCGAGATAAAAAGCGCCCTTTTACCTTCACGTCTATTCCTAGCGACCCTTGGCTGGAATTCGTCATCAAAATCTATCCCGACCATAAAGGTGTCACGAACCAAATCGGCCAGCTTGCCAAAGGCGATACCCTGATCATCGACGATGCTTGGGGCGCAATTGAATATAAAGGCGAAGGCACCTTTTTGGCTGGTGGCGCTGGCGTAACTCCCTTCATTTCTATTTTTCGCGACTTAGCTAAGAAAGGTGCTATTGGAAATAATCGACTGATTTTCTCCAATAACACCGAGCAGGACATTATTCTAAAAGAAGAATTTGAGGATATGCTAGGGGCTCAATTCGTAAACGTAATCACCGAGCAGCAGCCGTCTGGCGACTTCATATTTTTAAACGGCCATATCGATAAAAACTTTTTAGAATCCCACATTAAAAATTTTAATCAGGCCTTTTATGTATGTGGCCCCGAACCATTCAACAACAACATCATGGCAGCACTCAAACAACTCGGCGCAAACCCTAACGCTCTAATTTTTGAGGATTAGGTAACTAGGTAAGCCCAAACGTGTACCTGATTTAGCTATTACAACAACTTTGACCTATTTGAATTGGCGGACACTTAACTGTTCCATACGAACAATAGACGCAGCAGTCTCCTTTCAAAGGCTTTAGTAAAGTTTTGCATGCTTCACACTCGTAATACCATTGACAAGCATTTGCCGGCATTTCTTCCATTTTATTATGGCCACATTTAGGGCATTTAATCGTTGAATTAAATTCTATATTTTGCATGTTTGATTCTTCAAGGGTTTAACGATATCGAGAACAGGCATGGCAGCTATGAGACAAATACCAAAGTAAAACAGGTAATTGCTCCAATCATATTGCCATAGCGGATAAAGCGCGAATAAAACAGCGATTGGGCCGACAACACTAAGTGAACCTCTAATATGGTTCCGATTTTTATACCAGCTATATAAATTTGCTAACAATGTCAAAGTTGCAAATATTGGCAACAAAATATTTATAGCAATGCCTTCAAAGTGTGATAGAAACCCTAAACCTAGACCTGAGGCCAATGAAGCAAGAGCCGGAAAACATCCAGCACAACTCAGAGCTGCTAGCCAAGTTCCACCTGTACCAACCTTATCTAGAATATTATTTATCATTTTAATTTATTAGAATTGAACATGATTGTTAATGATAAACTCCGTACTGAGGTACGGAGTCAATACTATTTTAGTGAGTCTATAATTGGACAGTGAGATGGGTCATCGTTGGTTCGGCATGAGCTTGTCAGTTCTTTTATTACGTTTTCTAGACGCTGAAGATCAGCTATTTTATTCTGGATAATCTGCAATTTGAGCAAACCTAGAGATTCAACTTTAGCACAATCACCATCCAGCGACATTAAAGCAGCAATCTCTTTCAGAGAAAAGCCTAGTGCTTTAGCTTTAATAATGAACTTCAATTGCTTAGTGATAGAGTCATCATATTTACGATAGCCACTAAGTGGTTTTTGAGGCTGACTTATAAGACCTTTTCGTTCATAGAATCGTATAGTCTCTACGTTTAAATCCACTTCTTTAGCTAGTTTTCCTATTGTATTCATGTTTTAGCCTTAATTAACTATGCCACTACATTTAAGTCTAAACTCAATGCTGGCTCAATCATGAAAGTGATAGAGTTTTTGTGTTATCTATTCTAAGCAATCACACATCTCCGGTCATAATCTCGCAACATAAACAAAGCGATGCAGGCAGCGAGCATGGGCCAGGCGGCGAAAAACAGTAGGTTATTGAATGCATCAAGGTATTGCTGGAAAGATGACAGTGTCGAAATGCCATGCAGTACCATCACTAAGCCATAGGTAAAAGTTTTCCAGAGTCCGATCAGAAACGCTAAATACAAAAGTACTTGTGCGATGCCTAGTGCTGTGGCTAAGCCTTGGGTTAGCCCACTAAAACCGTAGAAGCCTTCAAACACTGCGGCTGCATGCGACGGGTTGACGAATTTGTCGATTGCCCAAATAAACATAACGATAAAAATGCCGACGCGTAAAATAAACAGCGCCCACGGCAGTTTCAGTTCTAGTGATTTGTCCATATCTTATGCCCTTTTCATCCGGTAGTTCAGTTAAACGCCATCTATACTGTAGTACATGCGCACCATATATTTTCTGAAATACCTATTATTACTGAGTTTCTTGCTAGGTCACGTTGCAGCAAACGCTGCTAACGAACTCACTTGGAAGGCGTATGCAAATGCGCCGCCCGAAATCTCGGTACACTATCGAACGTTAGAACACGGGCAATTAGAGATAAAAGCTGAGCGCACCCTCAACTCCACGCTTGGCGCATTTTTACACTTACTTGAAGATGTTGGAGAAATTAATCATTGGGTTGATCAAGCCGAGTCGGCGACGATTATCGCCCGCCCGCAACCGCGGCAATTTGTTGTGATGACACGTTTTTCTGGTGCTGTTTTGGTGGCTGATCGCCTGATGATTACCGCAAGCGAATGGACGCAAAATAAAACGTCTTTGGTACTAACTTTTAAGGTGCAAGACGCCAGCGCTGACTACCCCATCACATCCGATGCCGTGATGATGCAACATGTTAGTGCCACATGGACGCTGACGCCATTAGAAAATAAAAAACTTACCATTCAATATATTGGTTCCGCCCACCCAGGTGGGCGTTTGCCGATGTTTCTAGCTCGCAGCCAAGCCCTAACTTCAATTACAAAAACCTTTGAAAACCTGCCCGCAGCTATCGCCAATCATCAGCGCCCCTACCCTGGTGTGATCGAGCTTAATTAAAACTGCCCTACGGTTTCTCGTTCAACCAACACTTTCGCGACGCCGCGGCCACGTGGGTCAGCCACTGCTTCTACGCTACCCTTATTGATTTTTATGGCCTGAATATCACCAAGGTTCCACCCTTGAGTGACAAGGTTATAGCCTTTATCAATTAGCTGTTGCTGGGTGTCATCAGGCAACTGAGTAAAGGGCTCCATGGTAATTTGGTCTTTAGGGAACAGCTGATGATGAAAACGAGGTGCAGCCACTGCATCACTCAGGCTCATATCGAAGTCGTAAAGGTTATTAATCACCTGAAAAATCGAAGTGAAAATAGTCGACCCGCCTGGCGTTCCAATCACCAAGGCAATTTCGTTATCTTCGACCAATAGCGATGGCGACATGGACGACAACATGCGCTTGCCCGGTTCAATTGCATTGGCATCACCACCTATTACCCCAAACGCGTTAGGCACGCCGGCTTTGGCTGAAAAGTCATCCATTTCGTTATTCAATAAAAAGCCTGCGCCAGCTACCACGACACCATTGCCGTAGCTTAGGTTCAGCGTGTAGGTATTCGATACTGCGTTGCCATGCTTATCGATAATCGAAAAGTGGGTGGTGTTATAGCTTTCTAAGCCTGGCTTCACATTGGCAGTTACTGAAATTTCTAGCGGATTGATTTCACGCGCTCGTTCATCAAGGTATGTTGAATCAAGCAGTTCTGCTTTCGGCACCACAGTAAATGCTGGGTCGCCGAGGTAGTCAGCACGATCGGCAAACACGCGCTTCTCGATTTCCGCCATTAAATGAACATACTGCGGGCTATTGTGCGGTGCGCCCTCAAACTCAGTGGCTAAACGCTGCTTTAAACCCAGTAGCTGAGCCAAGGCAATACCGCCAGAACTGGGCGGTGGCGCTGTAATTAACTGATACTCACGCCAGTCAGTCACTACGGGGGCACGCCATTCCGCGCGATAGTCACGCAAGTCTTTATGAGTGATTAAGCCGCCATCTTTTTCCATCTGAGCCACCAGCAAATCTGCGGTTTCACCCTGATAAAAATCAGTGGGGCCATATTTGCCGATGCGCTTCAACGTGCTAGCCAATTCACTTTGGATTAATGTTTGACCTGGTTTTAACTCACTAAAGTAATCCATAAAGTTGGTCTGTTCGGCGAAGGTTTGGAATAGTTGGTCACGATAGACTGTCTGTTTATCTGATACCACAAAGCCATTTTCAGCATAGCTAACTGCGATCTCGACCAGTTCGTCCCATGGTTGGGTACCAAACTTCTGATGGGCTTCCCACATGCCCATCACCGTACCCGGTACACCGCTGGCCTGTACGCCAATCAGGCTTTTACCGTCAATGACTTCGCCGTTTTCATCCAGATACATATCTTGATGGGCAGCAGCTGGAGCAGTTTCTCGATAGTCGAGGAAATACGGTTTGCCATCAAACCAAATGGTCATGAAGCCACCACCACCGATATTACCTGCTTCAGGGTAAGTAACCGCTAACACAAATGCCGTCGCAACCGCAGCATCGACCGCATTACCACCGTTTCGCAGCACCTGTTCTGCTGCATCGGCACCATATTGATCAGGCGAAGCCACTGCGCCAATGTGAGTTGCAACAGCAACATCTGCTGTTTTTGTGGTATCAGCAGCCGTACAGCCGCCAATAGAAATGATAAGAATTAAACTAATCCAAAACCGATACAACATATGATTCTCCAAGACAACTTATTCGGGTTCTTTCTGCCCAGTATACTTTAAATATCGAGCCGCAAATTTGATTCAATCACATTTATTAACGCCATAGGTACTTCATGTTCGGTAGCTAAGCGGCGCCATTTAGAAACCTGCTCTATGGTTTCATCTAAAATATCATTCATACTCTCAGGGCTAAAAATTCTACCGAGGCGGCCGAGGTGATGAAAATCTTCGCGCCTGAACTCATCACGTTTACCATTTAGGCTCATCCAATGGCTGTTTACCCATTTGCTTCCTGGCTTATAGCTGTACGCGACATCATAAGCAGGCGCTAACTTCCACTTTTTATCAGCCAATAAAAAAGCAAAGTTTTTCGAATGGTCATCATGGTTACGAGCAACAATATTAAAGCACATTCTTCGAATAAGCTGTAAAGCTTCAGCTCTGCTTAGTTTAAGTTGCCGTGCGATGCCAAAGAGCTCTTCGTATGAAAACGAACCCGGGCTTTTAAAGTCAACATGTGCAATACCGTTGAGCGTTTGCACGTGCGTTTTAGTATTGCCATCACGATCAAATCGCCGGGTAATAAAATGACGCCGATTCCCTTCGGGCAAAAGCTTACAAGGCTCCATATGAATGCCTGCATTCGTGGCCATTAAATAATACACGTACTCCATGACCCCGTACCCAGATGGATCACCAAAGGTCTCTTGATTGGCGTTGTGTTCGCTCACGCCATCGAATTTCATGATGTAATGATTAAAGCCTTCAGGAATATCAGCTTGGCCTGAACGCACTTGAGTAAAGTCCTCATTAAAAGCTAGTACAGCTTTTGGCCGAGCACCACCTGCACTCATGCCGACAGACATTAATTGCAACATGGCATCTCGGTTTTCTTCGCCGCTTTGATTTAATTCCACAGCAAAATCTTTGCGGCTATCGAGGACTTCTTGCGCCACCGAAACCAAGCTCTCAATTTCAATCTTATGTGCTTTGGTAAAGCCATCTTTATTGTACGGGGGGCTAAACTCTAGTGCTCCCATACCTCGCGAAGCTGTATATTGAAGTCGTTTTAGAGGAGTAATGTCGAGGGGTGACTTCCCTTGTGCTGCAACCCAAGCGTTCATTACTGCATTACCGAAGTCATCGGGCAGTGCATCGGCCAACAGACCGGGTAATCCTTTATAGGTTGCATAAGGCAGGCCAGGAAAAGCGTATACGCTTTCGCGTAAAGGCATGACCAACGGAGACAATTGAATGCCAGTTTTTACAAAGCTTGGCTGGTATTGAAAGGTTCCATAGCCTTTATTCTCATCAAAACTAATCGCTCCCACGTCGTGCTCTTTATACCTAACGCTAACAACTTCGGTCACCATTGCTCGATTCCTTCATCGTCGGAGTCGTGGCCAGTAGCTCGTTGCCGTTTCTTTCCTTTTAACTTGGCAAGTTCTAACGGAGAGATACTTTGCTCTGGCAAAAATAAGTTCAGCTGATCGATCACACCGAGAACTTGCAAAATAGCAACAAAGGTCTCAAGTTGAACATTACCTTTCTCGGCTTCAATAATAGTACGCCGTGACACCCCCACTTTGTCGGCGACAAATTGCTGGGTCACGTTTTTGTTAAGCCTGGCCTGTTTAAGTCGACTGCCTAATTCTTCGATGATCGTAGCTACTGGTGCTGAACTGAAGTTCATAAAGTTACCTTTTATGCACTTTAATGAGTTGTTTTGCCACTAATGTCTATATTATAGCACATTGTTTCACTAACCGATTCCTGTGGGTTGCAGACACCGATACATACACCGTAGAATCGCACTATCGATAACATATTTAAAAAGGTAGCGCGATGCACGGTGAATACAAGGTTCCTGGCGGTAAGCTAGTGGTCGCTGATGTTGAAGTACAAGATAACTGCATTAGCGCCGTTAGTATATCAGGTGATTTCTTTCTTGAGCCAGATACAGCACTCGACTCGATTAATCAGGCCTTAATCGGACTATCGGTTGATTCCAGCCACCGTGACTTAGCAACTGCCGTTGACCAAGCTTTAGATGACAATGTCATGATGTTTGGCTTCTCGCCCGAAGCCGTTGCCACGGTTGTTCGCCGCGCGCTAGGTAAAGCCAGCAGTTGGTTTGACCATGAGTTTTCGTTAATCCCTCCGGTTACTTTAGCGGCAGCCGAACATGCAGCACTTGATGAAGTGATCGCCAAATCTGTTGCCAAGGGTGAGCGTGGCCCTACCCTACGCTTCTGGGATTGGGATGATTCCGTGGTGGTTATTGGCTCGTTTCAATCGGTTAAAAATGAAGTGGATATGGATGCCGCCAAGGCAAAAAACATTGGTGTGGTACGTCGTATTACCGGTGGCGGTGCTATGTTTATGGAACCAGGTAACTGCATTACTTACTCGCTCACCGTTCCAACTTCGTTAGTCGATGGTATGAGCATTGAGAAATCTTACCAATTTCTGGATGCCTGGGTACTTTCGGCATTAACCGAAGTCGGCATCAAAGCTCATTATGTTCCGCTTAACGATATTGCTTCTACCCAAGGGAAAATCGGCGGTGCTGCACAGAAACGATTCGCCAATGGGGTATTGGTTCACCATGCGACGCTAGCTTACGACATTGACGCTAATAAAATGCTACAAGTATTAAGAACTGGACGAGAAAAGCTATCCGATAAGGGCACCACCAGCGCGAATAAACGAGTGGACCCCATGCGGAGCCAAACCGGCTTGTCGCGAGATGCCATCATTAACAGTTTTATGGCGCAGTTCGGAAAGCTTTATACTGCAAAAGATGGCGCTTATTTGCCAAGTGAACTGGCTGAAGCAAAAACATTAGTAACTGAAAAGTTTATGACTGAAGAGTGGCTTTATAAAGTGAATTAACCAAGGATATTTATATGCTGAAACCCAAAAAGGTTGTCATATCTACGCTGACACTCATTGTTGCATTGTTGATTATATATGCGCTAAGTGACAGCTACACACCCAGCTCCTCGCGCGGTGTGGTATCCGCCAACGTGGTTGAATTGGCACCTCGGGTAACAGGAAATATCATTGAAATTCACGTACCAGATAATGCTGTCGTTAGCCCTGGCGACGCACTATTTAGCATCGACCCTTACCCTTATGAATTAGCGCGCAGAAAAGCTGAGGCTAATCTCAATGTGGCTTTGCAAAACGTGGATTCGTCGAGTGCCGCAATTGTCGCCGCACAGGCGGCGGTGACTCAAGCACGGATTTTAAGCGACCAAGCCCGCGCTGAGTTGCAACGTGCTGAACGGCTAGAAGACATGAACCTCATTCCTCAAGCTGACGCCGACAATGCCCGCACCAAAGCAGCTGATGCTACCGCTCGCCTGAGCACCGCTGAAGCCAACTTAGCCAGTGCCAAAGCGGCATTAGGTCCGGTCGGAGTGAATAATCCGCAGATAGAAGCCGCTGCAGCACAGTTAGCGGCCGCGCAATACGATTTGGCATCAACCACAGTAACAGCACCGCATCGTGGCGTGGTTACCAATTTGAATTTGGCACCAGGCCTTTACGTAGGCGCGGGCCAACCCACTCTCACTTTCATTGACGCTGAGGCGGTTTGGATTACTGTTGAATTACGAGAAAACCAGCTGCGCAACGTTGATGCCGGAGATGCCGTAGATATTCTGTTTGATGCTCGCCCAGGTGAAATTTATTCCGGGCGCGTCGTTAGTCTAGCCTGGGGTATCAGTATCGGTGAAAAGACGCAAAATGGCTTGCTCGTCAATCAAGTCGACAACCGCTGGTTCGAGCCCGCCCGTCGAATACCTGTGCGAATTGAACTTGAAGGTGGTTTAGAAAATTGGCCTCGAAATGTAAAAGTGGGCGGCCAAGTTCATGCGGTGATTTACGCACAAGGTAAAAACAATCCGCTGAGTTGGCTAGCCATGTTGTGGCAACGCGTGCGCTCTATAACCTCGTACTTACACTAGCGGCAGCGACTAAATTATGTACGTTACGCCACCCCCCATCCGCCACGAAGATCCTTATTATGCACTGCGACTGGGGTTAACAGGCGTGCTGGCATACTTAGCGGTGGCCATTCTCAATCCAGCATTGCCGCCATTGATCGCAGCCCTGCCTATTGGGCTGATTGCTGCGCAACGTAAAGCCTTCAATCCTTTGAGAGCCTTTGCCGGCCCCATAGCTATGATAGTTATGGTCGGGGTTTTCAGCACCCTTGTCGAAGTATTACGGCCACTACCTGCCGTTTATTTAACTGTGGTGTGGCTCGTTTATTTCTTGGGCTACTATTTGATTCTAAAAACCGGTGCCCAAGCCGGCATGCTGCTCATCGTCGTGATGGTATTGATGTCGGTCATGGGTATGCACGGCAATGTCATATTGCATAACATGCGCGACGGCTTTATGCAGGCCGCAATAGTTACCTTGTTAATCACCCCTATTGTGTTCGCGTTGTTTCCCCCGAAAACACAAGAGCGCCACGTCAATAAGCCTAGCCCCATAGATAAACCGGTGATTGTTGGGGCGTTAATTCGGGCCACCGTGCTACTTGGTTTAAGCTTCTGGCTATATGCGGTTATGACCCCATCAGACATGATGTTAGCGGTCATTGCCGCGATGGTGATTGTGTTCCCGACGCGCGAGTCGGTCTTTTTTGAAGCGCGCCAGCGCGTCATGGCAACCGCTTACGGTGCGGCCACTGCGGCTATTTGTTTATCGATATTTGTGGTTTCACCGCATCTGCTAATTATTCTAGGCATGATTTTTTTGGCGGGTATTTATTTCGGCACCAAGATGCTCGATAGCGATAAGCCGAGTATGATTTACCAATATGCTTTTTCAGTTTCGCTTGCGCTGATCGCCGGTTCACTAGCGTCGCAAGATGCAAGCTACGCTATCTATACGCGACTCATGCTCACACTGACCGGCGCCCTTTTGGCAGCCTTAGCCACCGCAATTTTAGATTGGCTTACAGGGTGGTCGGAATAAGTTTAAACCGCTGCCGGAATCCTTCATTTTAAAAAATAACGATAGCTCGGTTGTTGACTCTCCTCTTTAAAAGGATAACCCAACGCTTGCAGTGCAGAACTGAGTGCGGCGGGCGTGGTATGGCTAAACCCTACCAATACATCACCATAGGCGGCACCATGGTTTCGATAGTGGAATAGTGAAATGTTCGCGGTATCGCCTAATGCATTAAGGAAGTCATTTAATGCACATGGGTGTTCAGGAAAGGTCACCTGAAACAGCGACTCTTCTAGCGGCACCGATGGCCTTCCGCCGACCATATAACGTATGTGTTGCTTGGCGATTTCATCTTGCGATAAATCTTCAAAGGTATAGTTAGCTGCGGTCAGCGTTTGCTTTAGCTCGTCGAGCTCGGCACCGCCTCCGGTAAGCTTAATGCCGACGAAAATTTGGGCTTGTTCAGCATCCGCATATCGATAGTTAAACTCGGTGATAACTCGATCGCCTAAAACTTCGCAAAACGTTCGAAAACTACCCACGCGCTCGTCGATAGTCACGGCGAATATTGCTTCCCGCAACTCTCCCAACTCACTGCGCTCGGCTATATAGCGTAAGCGATCAAAGTTTAAATTGGCTCCGCTCAACACCGCTGCATAATTCTGACTGGGCTGGTTTGATTCACGTCGGGCATAGGCTTTTAAACCTGCGAGTGCCAGTGCACCAGCAGGTTCAGCAATGGCGCGCACGTCATCAAAAATATCTTTGACCGCAGCGCATATTTCGTCTGAGCTTACTGTAATCACTTCATCGCAAAATGCTTCGGCCATGGTAAAAGGCAAGCTGCCCACTTGTTTAACCGCTGTACCATCGGCAAATAATCCCACGCTCGATAGCTGCGTGGGCTGCTTGGCTGTCAATGCCGCTTTTAACGACGCAGCATCAGCAGGCTCGACTCCGATGATGCGTACTTCTGGGCACACACTTTTAATGAAAACGGCAATGCCTGCTAACAGACCACCGCCACCAACGGGTACAAATATCGCATCTAAATGTTGTTGCTGTGAGAGAATTTCTTTCGCGACCGTACCTTGCCCTGCAATGACTGCTGCATCATCAAAGGGCGGTACATAGGCTAATTGCTTTTCAGCGGCCAACTGATGGGCATAATCGCTAGCCGTGTCAAAGTTCACCCCATGCAGTACCACTTCAGCACCTAAGTTACGCACTGCATTGACTTTGATTTCGGCGGTAGTTACCGGCATGACAACAATAGCATTCATACCCAATTTGCGTGCTGAGAACGCAACGCCTTGGGCATGATTACCTGCCGATGCGCAGATAACACCCTGTTCGCCCTGCTGCTTAAGCTGGTAAACCTTATTAAAGGCACCGCGCAATTTGAACGAGTGGATGGGCTGAAGATCTTCTCGTTTTAGAACCACATTGTGACCTAAGCGTTGGCTTAGCGTGTTCATGGTTTGTAACGGTGTTTCTACCGCCACTTGGTAAACCGGTGAACGCATGATTTCCTTTAAGAAATACGACTTCATGGTATCGAGGCAACTGAATTCTGAGACACTCATTGACCACCTCGAACGGGAGCCGCTGGCGGTAGCACTCGCACGGCACCCTTGTCGGCGCTACTCGCAAAGTGCGCGTAAGCTCGCAGTGCCGAGCTCACCGCGCGCTCACGCGGGTCAGGATGCCAGGCTAACTCACCACGCTGCAGCATGGCTTCGCGGCGCGCTTGCAAAGTTGCATCATCAACAGCAACGTGAATGCTTCGTGTTGCAATATCAATATGAATCATATCGCCCTCCTCCAACAGGCCAATTACCCCACCTGCTGCAGCTTCAGGAGATACGTGGCCAATCGATAAGCCGGAAGTACCACCCGAAAAACGGCCATCGGTGATTAAGGCACATTGACTATCTAGCCCCATGGATTTTAAATAACTGGTTGGGTACAACATTTCTTGCATTCCAGGGCCGCCTGCAGGGCCTTCATAGCGAATAACGACAGTATCTCCGGCTTTAATTTTGCCGGCTAATATCGCTTCAACCGCAGCGTCTTGGCTATCAAACAGTCGGGCCGGACCCACAAATTGATGCATGGAGTCATTCACCGCTGCAGTTTTTAGCACACACCCGTCGGTGGCTAAGTTACCGCTAAGAACTGCCAAACCTCCTTCGGTTGAATAGGCAGCAGAGCCTTCGCGAATACAGCCTTGTTGGCGATCAACGTCGAGCGATGGGTAATAACAGTCTTGCGAGAAGGCTTTCGTGGTTCTTATACCGGCTGGTCCCGCACGATAGAAATCAAGAACATCTTGATTTTTGGTGCGACAGACATCCCACTCGTTTAGCCAGTCTGAAAGCGAGTCAAAAGCAATGTGGTTTACTTCCGTATTCAATAACTGCATACGTTCGAGTTCGCCTAGAATACCGACGACGCCTCCAGCGCGATGCACATCCTCCATATGGTACTGGGGTGTTGCCGGCGCCACTTTACACAAATTCGGTACGCGGCGAGAAAGCGCGTCGATATCACTCATAGCAAAATCTACCTCGCCTTCATGCGCTGCCGCGAGCAAGTGCAAAATGGTATTGGTTGAGCCACCCATCGCAATATCTAACATCATGGCGTTTTCAAAGGCCGCGCGGCTCGCGATGTTTCTTGGCAAAGCTCGCTCATCATCGCCTTCATAGTACTGGCGGCATAGTTTCATGACAGTTTTTCCTGCTTCTTTAAACAGCGCTTCACGGCGCTGATGGGTCGCTAACATTGAGCCATTGCCCGGTAAGGCCAAACCTAAAGCTTCCAGCAAGCAGTTCATTGAGTTTGCGGTAAACATTCCTGAGCAAGAACCGCACGTTGGACACGCACTTTGCTCAATATTTTTGCTTTCTGCATCTGATACATTGGGATTTCCGCCTGCCACCATAGCATCGACCAAGTCGAGCTTGATGATCTGATCCGAAAGCTTGGTTTTACCCGCTTCCATGGGGCCCCCAGAAACGAAGACCACGGGAATATTTAAGCGCATGGCTGCCATAAACATGCCTGGGGTGATTTTGTCACAGTTCGAAATACACACCATGGCATCAGCACAATGTGCATTAACTACGTATTCCACAGAGTCGGCGATAAGATCACGCGATGGCAAACTGTAAAGCATACCGTCGTGGCCCATGGCGATACCGTCATCAACAGCAATACTATTGAACTCTTTAGCGATGCCGCCATGTTCAGCGATGCTATTAGCAACGAGTTTACCAACATCACGCAAATGCACATGCCCAGGCACAAACTCACTAAACGAGTTCACCACGGCAACGATTGGTTTACCAAAGTCAGTATCTTTTACGCCCGTTGCGCGCCATAGCGCTCTAGCCCCTGCGCGATTGCGCCCTTGCGTTACTGTTGCAGATCTAAGCTTCGGCATGTTGCCTCTCTTGCAGCGGCTCAAGCCAGCTGTACTCGTCTATGGTGGTGCCTGCAAACAGTCCAAAGAATGCTTCTTGCAATGCTTTAGTTACAGGCCCGCGCTCGCCAGCACCTACCGGCAATCGATCGACGCTGCGTACGGGCACGATCTCCGCGGCGGTGCCGGTCAGGAACACTTCATCGGCAAGATATAATGCTTCGCGAGCAAGGTTTTCTTCGCGTACTTCCCAGCCCTGTGCTTGCGCCAGTTTGATAACAGTGTCGCGCGTTAGCCCTGGCAAGATGCTCGAAGTTAACGATGGCGTGTAGATCGTATTGTTCCGCACCACAAACAGGTTCGCGCCTGCACCTTCTGATACATAACCATTTGGATCTAAAGCGATGCCTTCATCAAAACCATTACGCCGAGCTTCACTGGTGATTAATAACGATGACAAATAATTGCCACCCGCTTTCGCACCGGTTGGGATGGTGTTTGCTGCTAATCGATTCCAAGAGCTCACGCCAACATCAACGCCTTTCTGTAAACTTTCAGCACCTAAGTATGCGCCCCACTCGAAGGCGGCCACTGCCACTTCACATTTAGCATCAACCGGTGGCTGGATACCTAAGCCAACCTCGCCCATAAAAACGACAGGACGCAAATATGCAGCTTTAAGGTCATTTGCGAGCACCACATCTGAGCAGGCTTGTACAAGCTGTTCAGCGCTATAGTCATGCTGAAAACGGTAGATTTTGCTTGAATGAAAAAGACGTTCAATGTGCTCTTTTAAACGAAACCCTACCGGACCATGCGGGGTGTTATATACACGAATCCCTTCAAATACCGAGGTACCATAATGAAGCCCATGGCTCATTACGTGAGTGGTGGCACTTTGCCATGGTAAGAGCTCACCATTAAACCAAATAGTTTCTGCAACCGAGTTCATAACGACTTCCTTAGTTCTACTACTTCTGCTTTGTTTTGCTCAAGTGACACCAGGTTCAAATCAAGCACATGAAAAATCTTGGTGAGCTGCTTCAATAACAACTCGATATTGCGGTCGCTGACCACATCTAAAAATAGGTCTTGCCGATGGTCATTAGCGCGAGTGAGACGCAATCCTGTCACGTTAAAACCGCGGTAACGAGCAACCTGTAGCACGCGCTCAATGGCAACGGGATGATGGTCAACCGTAAGAGCGATGGTGTTTTGCATTAGTTGGTCTCCGTAAGCATGTTGTGATTCGCAGCACCGGGTGGCACCAGTGGCCAAACGTTTTCATCTGGATCAATGCGAACATGTAATAAAAATGGGCCTGATGTGTTTAACAGCTCGTGCATTGCTGCGGGAACATCGCTTTGGTTTTCTACGTAGCAAGCAGGTATATCAAACGCCTTTGCTAAGGTTGAAAAGTCAGGGTTGTCGCTTAGGTCGGTTTCGCTGTACCGACCATCGAAGAATAGTTGTTGCCACTGGCGCACCATGCCGAGACGTTGGTTATCGATTACCACGATTTTTACCGGCAACTGAAAACGCTTGATAGTTCCTAGTTCTTGCACGTTCATCATGAATGAGCCGTCACCACAAATAACAAAAACAGGATCTTGCGGACGTGCCACTTGAGCACCGATGCCAGCGGGTAAACTAAACCCCATCGTGCCTAAACCACCACTGCTTAAATGGTTTTGCGGGTGTGAAAAGCGCATATGCTGAGCAATCCACATTTGGTGCTGGCCTACATCAGCACACACCACACTATTGGTTGGCATGGCATCGCTTAAATCGCGTAACAACCGGGGCGCGTAGATACCTTTACCTGGCGCGTCATAACGCCATGGATAAGTCGATAACAATTGCTGGCAATGGCTGCGCCAAGCATCGCAGTTTGTCGTTACTTTTAGTAATGGCAATACATCGCGAACGTTGCCGAGCACACCACAGTCGGCTGCGCGAATTTTGTTGAGCTCGGCGGCGTCGATATCGATGTGGATAACCTTTGCATTAGGTGCGAATCCCGCTAGTTCGCCCGTTACTCGGTCATCAAAGCGTGCTCCTAAGTTGATCAGAAGGTCACATTCTTGTACCGCATGGTTGGCGCACTCTCGGCCATGCATACCAAGCATGCCAAGGTCATGAGGGTAATCTCGCGCCACGCTACCAAGCGCTTTTAGCGTGCTAACTGCTGGTATTTGTGTTACGGATAAAAACTCGCGTAGTGCAGGTACTGCGCTACCCATCATCACGCCACCACCGATGTAAGCTACCGGGCGCTGTGCGATCTTTAGAAGTTCTTGTGCATGATAAATGGCGGTTTCGTTATTGGCGGTAACGCCTGAGTTATTCTGTGACGACTGATAGCTTGGTTCCGCAACCTTTAGTCCACAGTCTTCTAGCTGTATATTTTTAGGAACATCAATAAGCACCGGGCCTGGACGCCCTTCTTGCGCTACCGCGAAGGCTTCATCTAGGGCTGCGCTGAGCTCATCTACATGAGAAACCAAGATGCTATGCTTGGTTACCGCTAAGCTCAGCCCGAGTACATCTAACTCTTGAAAAGCATCAGTACCCATTACGGCTTGCGAAACCTGCCCCGTGATCGCAACCACAGGAACGGAATCTAATTTCGCGTCAGCAAGGGCAGTAAGTAAGTTAGTCGCTCCAGGACCAGAAGTCGCGAGGCAAACGCCCGTTTTCCCAGTAGCTCGAGCATAGCCAATAGCGGCGAAACCAGCGCCTTGTTCGTGACGGCAAAGAAAATGTTGGACCGAAGAACGATAAAGCGCATCGTAAATTGGCATGATGGCACCGCCCGGATACCCGAACACATGCTGCACTTCATGTTTTTCTAAATAATCGGTGATTAAATCCGCTCCAGTCATCTTTCTTTTTCCTTTACTACTGGCCCTAAAACGAAAAAACCCCCGCTTGGTGAAGCGGGGGTTTGGAATTTTTGCTTAAAAGCTTTTGCTTTATTTTTTCCAATACCTGCCCGCGCAGCGATTAATAATCACCACGATGACAATAATTGAAATGTTGAATAAAGCTGATAAGCGCATTACTTAGTTCTCTTGCTATTTAAATTTATTTGGTCTTTTTTCAGTGTTAACCGAGCGGCTCTTTGAGTCAACCGCTTTTTGCGAGTGGCTTCATGCTTTTCATGTAGCCCCTTAATTTACGGCCGATTATTTCTACCGGATGACTCTCAATTGCGGCGTCTACTGCAAGGATTGTTGAATAATCCACCTCTGCTGTCGCCTCAGATAAGCCTTTACCGATCACATCCAACTCTAAGTTTGCGAATACCTTCTCGGCGAGTAAATCATGGGCTGCATTGGCAAATAAGTAGTTACCGTACTCTGCTGTATCTGAAATCACCACGTTCATTTCATACAAACGCTTACGCGCAATCGTATTAGCAATTAATGGCAGTTCATGTAGTGATTCATAGTAAGCTGACTCAGCTCGAATACCTGCACTCACCATCACTTCAAAGGCGAGTTCAACGCCCGCTTTAACCAAAGCGACCATTAGAATACCGCGGTCAAAAAATGCCTGTGTTGGTAGTGTTTGATTAAAGGTTGGCGCCTGCTCGAATGCCGTTTGTCGCATGGCTTCACGCCAAGTGTGTAATTCGTGATCGTTATTAGCCCAGTCCGCCATCATTCTGGCAGAGAATGCACCACTTAGAATGTCATCCTGATGCCTTTCAAACAGCGGTGCTAATAGCTCTTTCACTTGTTCGGATAATTGATGGGCCTTTACTCGTGCGCGAGTATCTAAGCAATCCATCATCAACGTAATTCCACCGAACTTGAGTGCCTCGGTGATTTCTTCCCAACCATGCTGCACTATATACGCGGCTTCGTCCGCGGGTATACCACGCTCAACCATATGGTCAAAACACAGCAACGACCCCACTTGAAGCATGCCACACAGAATCGTTTGCTCGCCCATTAGGTCAGATTTTACTTCTGCCACAAATGAGCTTTCAAGCACACCAGCGCGATCGCCACCAGTCGCGGATGCCCACGCTTTTGCCCATGCTAAACCATGGCCTTGCGGGTCATTTTCTGGATGTACCGCGATAAGCGTCGGCACCCCAAAGCCGCGCAAATACTCTTGTCGCACTTCAGTGCCGGGGCACTTAGGTGCCACCATGATCACTGTAAGGTCTGAGCGTATTTGCTGGCCAGTCTCAACGATATTAAAGCCATGAGAATAGCCTAAAGTAGCACCCTTTTTCATCAGTGGCATAACTGTTTCAACTACCGCTGAGTGTTGTTTATCTGGCGTTAGGTTGATAACCAAATCGGCCGTGGGAATAAGCTCGTCAAAAGTACCTACGTTGAATCCTGCAGCGGTCGCTTGTTGCCAGGACGATCGCTTCTCTGCAATAGCTTCAGGTCGTAACGCGTAGCTTACGTCGAGCCCTGAGTCACGCATATTCAAGCCTTGGTTATAGCCTTGCGCACCACATCCAATAATCACAATTTTCTTGTTCGTTAATACTGCGCAGCCATCAGCAAATTCTTCCGCCTGCATAAAACGACAATGATTCAGTTGCTGTAACTGCTCACGAAAAGATAATTGATTAAAGTAATTCTGTGCCATAGGTGTTCTCCAAATAAGTGGAATTACCTTACGGCATTATCTATATTGCGTATAATGATTTAATTGCAACGTTACGTTGCATATACAGCAACACAATTGAGAGGCGCAGTGCCCGTGGATATTCGTAGCTTTCAACTCTTTATCTCTCTTGCAGAAACGCTGCACTTTGGTCGCGCCAGCGAGGCCATGCATGTAAGTCCATCAACACTTTCACGGCACATTCAGAGATTGGAAGAAGCTCTAGATTGTCGCTTATTTGCGCGCGACAACCGTTCTGTACAGTTAACCCAACAAGGTCGTATTGCCTACGAGCTTTGCCAAAATATCGTGGCGCAGTGGCAACAACTGCAGCAAGATTTATCAGGCCAAGATAGTTTAATGGGACAGTTGCGTTTGTACTGTTCAGTAACTGCTGCGCAACTATTAATGCGTCAATTTATCGAGAAGTTTCGCCCAAATTACCCGAAAATCGCCTTAAGTGTTGAAACTGGTGATGCCGCAGTCGCGATTGATCATGTGGTTGCACAGCGTACCGATATTGCTATTGCCGCCCTTCCTGATGAGCTTCCTGAAGGGGTTAGTTTTGCCGAATTGACCACTTCCCCATTGTTATTTATCCGCCCAAGTTATGACTGCGAGGTGCGCCAGAAAACTCTGCAATGTGATTACGCTTGGTCTGAACTGCCCATGATTGTTGCCCAAGTTGGGTTATCACGTGAGCGGTTATTGGCCTGGTTCAAAACTCGTAATGAACACCCCAACATCTATGCCGAAGTCGCTGGCCATGAAGCCATTGTCGCTATGGTTGGCTTAGGTTTGGGTGTAGGGCTCATTCCACAAGCAGTTTTTGAGCAAAGCGCACTTCGTGATCAGGTTGAAGTTTTCTCTGTACCTGCTGATATTGCAGCCTATCGAGTAAGCATTTGTTGCCTGCAGCGCCGCTTACAAGATCCTGTTTTAGCAGCCTTTTGGAAGACCGTAACTGAATAATTTTAAGTTTTAGCTTTACATCGCTAATTAGTCGATATAGGCTCAAGCCGTATAGACGTCTAAACAGCTAGGCGGTCAAAGTTAAACTTAATTTTATGAGGCCTGTAATGAAATCTCAGTGGTACCCTTCCCTTGCTCAATCTGCAATCTTTTCCGTTTTATCCAGTAGTCTTTTTGTAGCGCCAGCAATGGGATCGGAAACCACTCCGGCAGCCGAGCGCATCGTGGTTACTGGTTCTTTTATTAAGCGCAACCAACATGAAGATGCAACACCACTACAAATTATCGATGCCGAAGAGATTGCAGCGGCAGGTAAAATCACGTTAAGTGATCTACTTCGATCGATTACGGTAAGTACCGGCAATAGTTTTGATGAACAGTACACTAGTAGCTTTTCAGCAGGTTCAGCTTCGGTTGGCCTACGCGGCTTAAGCCCGAAGAATACGTTAGTTTTAGTTAATGGACAGCGGGTTGCGAGCTACGGTTTTGCGTTGGGCACACAAGACACTTTTGTTGATTTGAATGCGTTGCCGTTGAATGCAGTTGCGCGCATTGAAGTGCTTAAAGATGGCGCTTCGTCTGTATATGGTTCTGATGCTATTGCCGGCGTCATTAATATTATTCTGCACGATAACCTACAAGAAACGACGGTTAGCGCCAGCTACGGTGGGGCAACACAGGGCTCACTCGATCAGTACAGTGCTGGCTTGCTTACCGGGCTTGGGGATATTTACGCAGAAGGTTATCAACTGACGTTTAGCTATAGTTATTTCATCCGTGAACGCTTGAATGCGAGCGACCGCGCCTTTACTCGCAGTGGCGATTTTCGTCATCTCCCCGGTGGACGCCTTGCCGGCTGGTCGACTGGAGCAGGTAACTTCCTTGATGACCCACAAAACCCGCGCCCATTTGCAACCTGTCCAGGTGACGCCGAACTTCGTGACCGCAGTGACTTCACTCCCGGTGCTGAAGGTCAAGTTTGTGCGTTTAACGCCCAGCCCTACAACACCCTACAGCCCGAAGTAGAGCGCCATCAATTGTCATTACAAGGCAAACTACAACTAAGCGACGACCTGCAAGCATTTAGTGACGTGCTTTATAGTAACAACCGCACCAGTTTAACCTTTGGCTCGCCACTAACCATCGGGCCTGGTCTTCGAGCTTATGACCAAACCAGCGGAACCCTTGTTAATATCCCAGTGGAATTCCCTGTTGGTCATGCAGCAAACTCTGGCGCTGAACCCTTACCTTTCAACTATACATTCTTTGACTTAGGCGAACGAGGGAAAGCCAATAAACAAGATTTTTACCGAGTTGTTGCCGGGTTAAGCTTTGAAAGCATTGATTGGAATTGGGCATTACAAGCCGTGCAATCACAAAGTCGCCAGCGCGAGTATACGAATAACTTTGTAAACCGATACACCTTTGAACAAATTTTAGCCGATGGTAGTTATGACTTTTTAGGTGGAACCAATAACGCTGAAGTTATTAATGCGCTACGCATTCATACTCGTCGTCCCGGATTTTCTGAATTACATGGATTAAACTTTAACGCCAGTACGATACTTCAAGAGCTGCCAAACGGCCCATTAAGTGTGGCATTCGGTGCCGACTGGCGCCGTGAAAGCATGGATGCGGGCACCTCGCCGGAAGTACTTTCAGGTACGGAGTTAAGACCTGCAATCAATCTTGTCAAAGGTGAACGTGATATCGTCGCTGGCTTCGTCGAGCTTGATGTTCCTATTGTCGCGGATGCAACGTTAAGCACCGCACTGCGTTACGACCGTTATGATGATTTTGGTGCTGCATGGTCTCCAAAAGTCGCTTTCCACTACTTAGTTGCTGATGATTGGTTGGTTCGAGCAGCTTGGTCACGCGGGTTCCGAGCCCCATCACTACCTGAAATTGCTGACAGCAACACCATTAGTTATGGCTCGGTCATTGACCCTTTAGACCCGTTTGAACCTGGTGCTCGACGCGGCTTTACACAAATTAGAGCCGGTAATGCTGAACTTAAAGCCGAGCATTCTACCCATGCCAACGCAGGTATTATTTGGTCGCCGACGCATCAACTAAATATCGCTCTTGATCTGTTTCGTATCGAGCAAAAAGGCATTATTGCGAGTGATAACACTCAATATATTGTCAATAACCCTGATATTTATGGTGACCGTATCCAGCGTGATGACGCAGGCCGACTCCAAATCATTACCAACCAATATCGCAACCAAGGAACACGCACAACTTCAGGTTTCGATATTGACTTCAGCTATCATCAATCGCTCGCCAACGGCCGCTTAAAGGTAAGTAGTACATGGTCACACTTGCTTGATTTCCAGCAGTCGTTAGTCGCTGGCGAACCTGAAATTGAAGGTGCGGGTAACAACTTGTTCGGGGCGTTACCTGCATGGAAGGGACAAAACCAAGTACGCTGGCAAGGTAACCTGTGGCAATTCGCTGTTCATGCGAGTTACACCAGCAGCTATGAACAGCGTATTGCGACTCAAAGCAGCAACCCTGAGCGCCACGACAAGGTTGATTCATTCTGGAATATTGGCGCACAAGTGGCTTATCACGGACTAGAAAATACCGTAGTTACCCTTGGCGCACAGAACCTGTTCGATCGAAACCCACCGTTCGACCCATCGGCCGGAAGTTACGGATATAACATGACGCAATACAACTTACGTGGCCGTACTTTTAATCTAAGTGTTGCCTATTCGTATTAGTGAATGGCGTGCCGATGTTCGACATCTATAATGATAGCTATGTGGATACGACAACGCGTTCTTCTATGGTCTATTTTTATCGCTTTGGGTTCGGGAGCATCAGCTGCCGAACCCGAATGGCACACCTATTCAAAAGCCCCCTCGCATATATCCATTGAATACCGCGTGCTCGAACGCGGCCACATCGAGATCAAAGCAGAACGCACCATTTCTTCATCAATTGGTGCATTTCTCCACATGTTAGAGGACGTTCGAAACATTGATAAATGGGTGGACCGCGCTGAGTCTGCGACCATACTTGCGCGACCACAGCCTCGAAAGTTTGTAGTATTAACCCGTTTTCACGGCTCTTTTTTAGTTGCTGATCGCAGCATGATTACTCAGAGTGATTGGCAACAAGATCCATCATCGTTAACCCTGGTATTAACCGTTGAAGATGTTAGTCAAGACTACCCCGTGAAACCTAATGCGGTAATGATGCAAGACGTTCAAGCTACGTGGGAATTGACCCCAATTGACGAAAGTAAACTAACGATTCGGTACATTGGCTCGGCGCACCCTGGAGGTAGCCTGCCTTTATTCTTAGCACGAAGCCAAGCCCTACGCTCCATGCTGAAAACCTTCAAAAACTTACCCAATGCGATAGCGAATTACCAAATACCTTATCCAGACGTTTTGGAGCCTAATTAACCACTCTAGATACTCTAGATATAGCTATATATTCAGCAACGGTAATAAGCACACCCTGCGCGTTGTCAGGATTTCATGTAAGTGCTATATTCGCCATGATCGACCAACTTAAAAAGTGAAGCGCATGCGGATAAAACTGACCAATACTGCAGCAGTAAAGGTGTATCTTGCTACTTTAATACTTTATTTTTGGGTTTTAGTATTAGGCGTTGTTGATCATATTCTCTTATCTGAAAACATTTTAATGCGCGTAGTTTCACCATCAGTGATGGTAATTGCGAGCTTCTTTCTTTTTGCTTTGCTCTTAGTTTCGAAGCTGCCAAGCTTTAATAAACTGGCTAATTTTCAGCGGCTTTACACAGTTCTTGGTTTGATATTATTTGGGTATCTTCAGCTCACTATTCTAAATCAAATACAAATCCCGGCAGTTTTATCCCAGTTGAGCCCCTTTGCTCTACCATTAATTGCAATCATGCTACTTGGCTTTTTATATGCCCTTAGTATTCGTGACCGAGTTGAATTCGCTGACTTAAAAATTGATGGCAAATCCAACATCACCCTGATGGTAATCGTTATTTCAGGTGCATCCATCTGGTTTGCCTTAAGTATGCAAAGCGTAACCCTGAATACACAACGCGCTAATGAAAAGATAAATCTGGTTAGTAAAATGATAGACGCCAGGGTCGACGAACAGGTTAAAGCGTTAAAGCGAATCGCTTCTCGTCTTGAAACGCAGAAGCAAGAGGCATCCTTTGATTTGGTTGCGACCGATATAAATTTATATGTTCGTGACTTCGATGTCATCGAAGGTATCGCCATACTCGATGAACAGCAAAACGTAAAAATCAGTTCAAATTTTGCATCTGAATTTATTGCGAAAGGCGGGCTAAAAGACACCGATACCAAACGATGGCTGCAAACAGAAGTAGCCGACTACCTAATTCGAATACATCGACCTTCGCTAAGCACCTCACAGCCGATCGTAATGATTTTATTGCCCATCGTTACCAATCGTTCAGAGTCATTCGAGCTGCTGGCTCTACTGGATATGTATGATTTTGTGAACCCCACGTTTTTGGCTCATTTGCAAGAGTTCACTACGTTTGAGTTTATACCGCCTAATTTCTGGTTCCCCATGCAGCACACGCCTATCAAGTTAGATGCTGACACCTTAAACAATTATCCTGTATTTGCGACGGTGGAGAAAACATCTACTGCAACCGGTAATAAACACACTTTTATTAGTTTGTTGACCGATGCCAACCCGGTTACCACGGCTAGCCGCCTCCACCAAATTGTACTGTGGTTAACTACTGCTTTCGCAGCGATTTTTATTTTTGCCGCTGATACGAGATGGCATTTGCAACTCAAAAGCCTCAGGCTAAAATCTTTCGCTAAGTATGATCAACTGACCGGCTTTCTGCGCCGCGAGGTACTTAGTCGTGAAGTAAAAAAATATTCCAAAACACATAACAACATTGCGCACTCAGTAATTTTCGTAGACTTAGATAATTTTCACTCCTTCAATGATGGATTAGGCGCAAAATTTGGCGACTTAATTCTTACAGAATCAGCAGGTCGCATTCGCAAAGCCGCGACGAATGGCAAATTATTTGGGCGATTTGCCAACGACCAATTTGTCGTATATTACCCACACAATGATACCGACGTATTAGAAGCTGAGGCCGAGGCTATTCGATCTATCATTGCTCGCAAGTTCCTCATTGACGACATGAGACTATACCTTACAGCGAGTATTGGCGTGGCGGTTGCCAAACACCATGATGAAGAACTTGAGAGCCTCATTCAACATGCATGTATAGCCATGGATAAGGCCAAAGATGACAGTGGTAACTGCCACAGGTTTTATCAAGCTGAGATGCATTTAAAGCACAAAGAAATGGTTCGGCTAAGAAGTGAAATACAGCACGCATTGAACCGCGATAAATTTGAGGTGTTTTACCAGCCCATTTATTGTGCAAGTTTACACACCATTGTCAGCGTTGAATGTTTAGCTCGATGGCAGCGAAACGGTGACCCAATCTCTCCTGCAGTATTTATACCCATTGCCGAAACCACTGGACAAATTGTGCAATTGGGCCGAGCTATTTTTAAGAAAGTATTGACTGATATTAAGAATAATCCGGTTTTAAAGAATATCACTGTCGCCATCAATATATCGCCACATCAATTGAAACAAGACGGTTTTGTAGATCGTGTACTAAATCATGTGTCGCAATCTGGCATCCAGCACCATAATTTAATCCTCGAGCTAACTGAGTCAGTAATGGCACAAGCAACCCATACAGAGCAAATCCTTAAGGAGCTTCGCGACCACAATTTTCATGTCGCAATTGATGATTTTGGTACCGGTTTTTCGAGCTTATCTTACTTAGCAAATCAGCCAGCAGATATCGTTAAGATAGACCGTGCATTTACTATTGGTGTTGAGCAGCAAGGGAAGCAAAGAAACCTATTAGTTAAAATGATCGAAATGTGTAAGCAGCTTGATAAAACAGTGGTGGTGGAAGGTGTTGAAACAAAGCAGCAAGTTGAGCTATTTAGAGAGCTTGGGGTTGATAGATTACAGGGCTTTTATTTTTCTAAACCAGTTCCACTCGCCCAGTTTTTAAAGTTACTTAAGTGAGGTTGATATACAACAGGGTCACCAACACACAGCTGTAAATTAGCGTGGCTACAAATACCGCAGCGGAGCCAAGATCTTTAGCTAAACCAGATAGCGGATTAATTTCATAACCAATTCTGTCTATCGCCACTTCAATCGCGGTGTTGATAATTTCAGCAAAAATGACGAAGAGCACTGCGCATAGCAATAGTAACTTTTCATAAATGCTGATTTGCCAAAAACTGATAAGCCCAAGAGTTAGCACTAATAATACTAATTCTTGCCGAAAGGCACTTTCATTTTTTGCCAACCACCTGAAAGCACGAAAAGTATTCTTGAAAGCCAAGTAAATTCGAGTAAAGCCTACAGGTTTTTTATCCGGTTCGAAAGGCATTTTAGATTTTCCTAGTTTTCAGTGACGACTAACTCGAATTGCTTGGTATAACCATCCATAGAGCTACTAAATGTATTGCCGAGTAACACTGTTGTTCTACCTGCTTCCTGTGCCGTAAGCTCACAGATTTTTCCGCCAAAAACTATTCCAGGTTCACGAAATGGAATAGCACTTCTTGTGGCTTTACAATCAATTCTAGCTATACTCGGCTCCAACACCTTTAGCGCTGGATAATATCCCCACCACCCTGGAAAACCGTTGCCGATGGCCAACACTTCTGTTGACTCGCCTTGTTTGAGGTGTAACACACCGCCAGCAGGCGTTTGCTCTAAATTAGCTTCATAACTGTACCTAAGACCGCTACAGCCTTGTAAAACTACAACGACAAATAAAATTATTCTATATCTCATGATGATGCCTTAAAGTTAGTGTAGTTTTAATCGCGGTCTTAGAAAGCGATTCATACGCCCAACTAGCATGGTTAACCCTGTACGAATATAACCGTGCAGAGCAATTTGGTGCATTCGGTACAGCGATACGTAAATAACGCGAGCGAGACGGCCCTCTACGGTCATGGAACCACGCGAAAGGCTGCCCATCAACGAGCCTACTGTCGAATAGCGACTGAGGCTAACCAAAGAACCATGATCTTTATAAACATAGGGTTTTAGTGGTTTTTGCTGCAACTGCGCTTTGATGTTGGCAAAAGCTCTCGATGCCATTTGGTGTGCGGATTGTGCTCGCGGTGGTACTGGCTTGCCATTGTCTTGCAGACAAAAGGCGCAATCGCCAATCACATAAATTGAATCGTCTCGAGTGCTTTGTAGTGTTGGTTTTACTGCTAATTGGTTAATGCGGTTGGTTTCGAGGCCGCCAATGTCTTTCAAAAAATCCGGAGCTTTAATGCCGGCCGCCCATACCATCAGGTTTGCAGGGATAAGGTCACCACCTTTGGTCATTAACCCATCGTTGGTCGCTTCAACCACCATAGTTTCGGTGCGTACATCCACACCTAATCGCTCCAGCTCGTTGCGCGCCATGGTAGCAATTCGCTCCGGCAACACTGGGAGTATCCGTGGCCCAGCCTCGACCAGCGTTACGCGTAAGTTCTCTGGCCCTAAGTTTTTAAAGCCATAGGTTTTTAAGTAATCCACCGCATTAAAAAGCTCAGCGGAGAGCTCTACCCCAGTTGCGCCAGCACCAACAATGGCTATATCAACCGTGTCTTCGATGGTGTCATCGTTGGTGTAGTGTAAGAATAGATCCATTAACGCATCGTGGAAGCGTTCCGCCTGCTGCGGACTGTCAAGATAGATGCAGTGGTCGCGTACCCCTGGTGTGCCAAAATCATTGGATACAGAGCCTATTGCGAGCACTAAAATGTCGTAAGACAAGGTTCGCTCACTGAGCAGCTG
Source organism: Pseudidiomarina sp. (assembly GCA_048269045.1). Lineage (GTDB taxonomy): Bacteria > Pseudomonadota > Gammaproteobacteria > Enterobacterales > Alteromonadaceae > Pseudidiomarina. The sequence goes on along the minus strand of JBLWUG010000001.1, from coordinate 81,962 downwards.
TTTGCCTTTATCATCGTGAATCGCGGCCAGTGTTATGGTTTTATTTTCACGGTCGATAGAGGTTAAGGTGCCCTGCTGAAAGTTAAAGCCATGATTATGCGCATGTGATCGATAGCTTAACCCTTCGACACCTGGATCCATGGCGCCAGCAGCGACTTCATGAAGTAATGGTTTCCATAGGTGGGTTCGATTCTTATCCACTAAGGTGACTTTAGCTTTGCCTTTGCGGCCAAATTTACGGCCGAGTTTGGTAACTAACTCGAGCCCCCCTGCACCACCACCGACCACCATGATTTTTATCATTTTAAGTTCCGACTGCGAGCCATACGCCTAATAGTAGCAGTATATAGTTCATCACTTGAAGAAATGCTTGATGATTGATTCGTTGATTAATTTTTACGCCTATCCAGTTACCGAGCAAAGCCAATGGCACAAAGGCTAAAGCGGTCAAAACCACGTTCGTGGTTAAGAGGCCCAGATAAAGTACCCCCACGAGTTTCATGAGGTTCATCATGGCGAAAAACGCGGCCGCGGTGGCGACAAACTTGGTGGGAGCTAAGCCAATAGCAGTGAAGTAAATAATGAGCGGTGGACCGCCTGCATGTACCAAAGTGCTCGTAATCCCAGAACTTGCAGACATCAGGTAGGCACCAATGCGGTTTTTTGCAAAGGCTAATTGCAGCGATTTAAACCAGATATTTTTTACGGCAAATACGATACAAATAAAGGCGATAAATAGACGCAGATGATCAGCGTTCACTACATCCATCATCAGGTTGCCAATTACAATTCCGACTATCGCACCAGGAATTAGCGATAACAGTAAAGAACGATCCCACTTCTTCCAAAAGCTTTTCATGGTCATGGCATCGGCAATGATAAGTATCGGCAGCATTAAGGCGATGGCCTCAACCGCACTAAACTTAAACATTAAAAGGGGCACTGCGAAAACGCCCAGTGCCCCTGCAAACGCGGATTTGGAAATACCGATCATTAACACGACAAAAGCGATCAATAATATTGCCGATATATCCATGAACTAAATCCTATTTTATTGCACTGGTGGTAAGTCAAACCATAAGGCCTCAACCGTTGCATCAGCAACAAGCGTATGGGCCTTATGAGGCTCAACTGCGAACGCATCGCCAGCACTAAACTTGTGCTCATCAACAGTTAATTCACCTTTGACTAGGTGCAAATAACCAATGCGATTATCAGTCGACAAGGTAATGCTGTCCTGTGGCTGCAACACTACGCGCGACAAGGTTGCGTCTTGGTTAATTGACATGGTTCCATTGGCACCATTTGGCGTAATTAAGGTGGTTAACGGGCCATTTTGCTCGATACGTTTCTGCTCGTAGCTTGGCTCGATACCAAATACATTGGGCTCTATCCAAATCTGCAAGAACTTTACTTTGTCTGTCGCTGACGGATTAAATTCTGAGTGGGAAACTCCTTTGCCCGCACTCATTCGCTGAATATCACCTGCTGGTACGATGTAGTCGTTGCCGGTGCTATCCTGATGCTTTAGTTCACCTTCGATTACGTACGAGATAATCTCCATATCGCGATGCGGGTGCTCTCCAAAACCTGTACCTGGCATCACCATATCGTCATTAATAACCCGCAGGGCTGACACGCCCATGTGGTTTTTGTCGTAGTAGCTACCAAAAGAAAAGCTATGTTTGCTATGTAACCAGCCTAAGTTTGCAACGCCTCGGTCTTCTGCTTTGCGTATATAAATCATCATTAAACTCCTGCCACTATTTTTAATGAGGCCAGTTTAATATTCTGCTGAGTGAATTAAAATTATCATTACTAGCACATATTATTCGCTATAACCGAACGCATTTCTTCAATGAAGCGTTGCGCGGCTGGTCCCAACCGGTCGCCATCCTTGAAGGATAAACTAAGCTGGATATAGCGCTTTGAGTTTTCCCCTAAGGGTAAGGGTTTTAGACGACCATCGCTGAGATGGTCTTGAATAAGGCTCATGGGCAACCATGCAAAACCTAGCCCTTTACTAATAATGTCGATTGATGTTTGTAAATGGCTAACTGTCCAGCGTTGATTGGCTCCCAACCATCCTGAATTAGCATGATTCTCTCGTGATCCTTGAGCTGAATCACGCACCACGATTTGTCGATAGCTTTTAAGATCTTCTAGCGTGAGCTTGCGCTGAATCTTATGCAGTTCATGTTCAGGACTGGCGACCGCTAAAAAGGTAATATGGCAGAGACTTTCACTGAAACCTGAATCTAAGGTAAATGCTGAAATAGCGATTTCCACAGTATCTTGCTCTAACAACTCGCTCGAGCCGCTTAAAATTGATTCTAGTAACTCAACTTGCAGCATCGGATACTGCTGCGATACGTTTTCCAAAGCCTGATAAAGTAACGCGCGCGGAAAAATTCCATCAACGGCAATGCTCAAGCGACTCTCAATACCCTGACTAAGCGTTTCGCCAATGGCTTCGATTTTTCTAGCTTCTTCTAGCAGATAATTTGCTCGCCGCAACATCAGCTCACCCGCCTCGGTAAGCACCGTGCGACGCCCTTCGATGGTAAAGAGCTTGACCCCTAGCGTTTCTTCAATTTTGCTTACTGCATTGTGAATACTTGATTGGCTTTTAAAAACGCCTTGAGCGGCTTGGTTAAAACCACCGTATTCGACGACCGCGTGAAACATTCGCCACTGTTCTAGTGTAACTTTCAACATGGGTTCGCAATTTTCCTTTGGTTAAAGCGGTATAAATTCTTTGTCGTCGCCTGGAATTGTGGGGAAATTTCCCTGCTTCCAATCATCTCTAGCTTGTTGAATCCGTTCTTTGGTGTAAGCGACAAAATTCCAATGAATGTGTGGTACCTTTTCGAATCTTTCACCACCAAGCAAAATAAATCGACTATCTGCCAGAGTGCGGATGTCGTTGTCGCTATCGTCGAGCAACACAAATTGCCCCGTTGAATAAGCTTCACCACTCACTGAAACTTGCCCACTCAGCACAAAAACCGCAGTTTCATGTTGTGGGTCAGGTTTGCTAACGTTACTCCCTTTGCTAGCCACCACGTCAAGATAAAACATCGGTGAGTAAGTTTTGACAGGCGCGCTCATGCCGTATGCATCACCAACAATTAAGCGCATCATCACACCCTCGTGAATAAAGTTCGGTAGATCTTCTTTTTTTACATGAGTAAATGATGGCTCTATTTCAGCCATATTTTCGGGGAGCGCTACCCAGCATTGGAGGCCGTCTATTCTGTGTGGAGCTGCCCGCACTTCAATCGTTTCTCGCTCTGAATGAACGATTCCTTTACCGGCTGTCATCCAATTCACATCTCCTGGAAATATTTCCATGTGATTGCCGAGCGAATCGCGATGCAGAATACTGCCTTCGAACAAGTAAGATAAGGTAGATAAACCTATATGTGGATGTGGCCGTACATTGATTCCTGTTCCTGCTGGAAAGGTATTGGGGCCCATTTGGTCAAAAAATATAAACGGCCCAACCATACGTTTTTCTTGATGAGGCAGCACACGTTTTACGGTCATGCCGCCAAGATCATGTTCAATCGCTTCAAGGATTTTCGCCATAGTGACCTCGCTTGGTAGCTTTCAAATGCCTATCTACTATTCAGCATAAAGCATGATGCTCTTAAATCAATCATTCGCTTAAAAAGAATGATTTCACCTTATTTATGTAATTTTATTCGGCTGAGGTTTGTCGGATAATAACCTTATTCATTCTTTAATGAACTCTAATTAACTGAGGCAAATAAATAATGAGCAATATTTTACTAATTAAATCATCACTCAATGGCGAGCAAGGTCGCTCCAATCAGTTAGCTCAAAAACTGGTTGCTAAATTAGCAGAGAACTCACCTGCTACAGTAGTTGAACGTGATCTTGCAGAGCACAGCCTGCCGCACTTAACCCAGGAAGAAATGGGCGCGTGGATGACCATGGCTGAAGATCGTACTGCTGAGCAAGTTGCACTTGCCAAAGTATCTGATGATTTGATCGAAGAATTAAAAGCCAGCGATACCATCGTTATCGCTATGCCTATGTACAACTTTGGTATTCCGTCTACGTTTAAAGCATGGATCGATCGCATTGCCCGTGCAGGTGTTACGTTTCGTTATACTGAAAATGGTCCTGTTGGCCTACTAAAGAACAAGAAAGTGATAGTGACTGCTGCCCGTGGTGGTATGTACGCAGGAACGCCAAAAGACACACAAACACAGTATTTGAAAGACGTGTTGGCATTTGTTGGTCTTGACGATGTACGTTTCATCTATGCTGAAGGCTTAAACATGCCGGGTGGCGATGAGCGTATGGCCGCAGCACAGGCTGAGATTGAAGCAGTTAATGTGGCTGTAACCGCTTAATACTCGTCATACCTGCCACGCATAGACAGAATGGTAGCGCATAAACTATAGTCGAGTGATCCCTCACAAACATGAGTATGTAGTAATCATGACTAGAACAATCACCGCCGCTTTGCTGCTGAGCGTAGGCCTATCAGCCTGCTCAAAAGGTCCTGTTGAAGTGAGTTTAGAAAACCTTCATCACGACATTAAGATTTTAGCTTCAGACGAATTTGGGGGCCGCGGCCCGCTGACTGAAGGCGAAACCTTAACCATCAACTACCTGTCTAAACAATACCAAAGCATAGGGTTAACCGGTGCTGTAGATGGCGAGTTTCTACAAGCTGTTGATATGGCCAAAATTACGCCTGACCAAAATATGACCCTGACGATTGGTGATCTTAGCTTCAATGCAGGTAGTGATTTCACTGCTCGCACACAGCAGATACAGCCACAAATTGATGTCGAAAACTCAGATGTGGTGTTCGTTGGTTACGGCATAAATGCCCCTGAATACCAATGGAATGACTTTGCCGATGTTGACGTGAAAGGTAAAACTTTAATCGTACTGGTTAACGACCCTGGCTTTGCCACGCAAGACGATTCGCTATTTACGGGTAACGCCATGACTTACTATGGCCGTTGGACTTACAAATATGAAGAAGCTGCACGTCAAGGCGCTGCGGCCGTATTTATTGTCCATGAAACCGCGCCAGCTGCTTATCCATGGAGTGTGGTGGAAAGTTCAAACACCGGTAGTAAATATGCCCTCGTGGATGGCACCAAAAACGCGGACCAAATTCCGATTATGGGCTGGGTGGATGTTGAAGCTGCAGAAGCTATTTTCGAGCAAGCTGGTCTTGATTATTACCAGATGAAAGAACGAGCTCTGACGCCAGACTTTAAGGCCGTTGCACTAAACGCCGAAGCTAATCTTACGTTAAAAAATGACTTAAGCATGGCGAAATCACATAACGTGGTTGCGCAAATCACTGGCAGCGAAAATCCAGATGAATATGTTGTAGTTAGCGCCCATTGGGATCATTTTGGCTCGAAAGAAGGTGAGCACGGCACCATGATTTACAACGGTGCTGTAGACAACGCAACGGGTACCGCAGCGACTTTAGAAATCGCTCGTATCATGGCTAAAATGCACGAAGAACAACCGTTCAAACGATCGATCATGTTCGTAAACTTCACGGCAGAAGAAACCGGTTTAATTGGCTCTGAGCAATTCGCGAATGGTAGTGTCATACCGACCAAGCAAATGGTGGCGTTACTGAATATCGACGGCATGAACGTGTTGGACAAAACCGACTACATTTTGCAATACGGTAAAGGCTTGTCTGAAATGGAAGACTACTTAGCCGATGCCGCTGCCGCGCAAGGTCGTAGTGTTAAAATGGATCCGCGCCCGCAAAATGGCTTGTTCTTCCGCTCTGACCATTTTTCTTTAGCGAAGCAAGGGGTGCCAAGCTTGTTGTTTATGAGCTTAGGCGATACCGATCCTGATTACATTGCGCACCGCTATCACAAAGTTGATGACATCTACTTCCCAGACTGGTCACTAGGTGGCGTGAAGCAAGATGTTGAACTCATTGTTGATATTGCTACGCAACTCGCGAACAACGGCGATTGGCCAAAATGGAAAGCTGAATCGGACTTTAAAACCCGTCGATTAGAAGATCGACAATAAATTTACTCTCACTTTACGCACATTTTCCGCTAAGGAGGTTATAACACTTAGGAACATTTTTGCTGTACTTATTATTAAGTTAAAGATGTTTGTAATCTGTTATCAATTTAAGGATGTATAACGTGAAAAAATTAGGTTTAGTAGTCGCTGTTAGTGCCGCAATGGGTTTAGCCACAACCACAGTTAAGGCAGCAGAAACCTCACCATCATTTGATTATGTTGCGGGTTCATACGTTAATCTTGACGCTATGGGTACGCATATCGGTGGTGCTCAAGTTGATTATTCAAAAACCTTCAACGAGAACTTCTTTGCTTATGGTTCAGCGAATCATCTGACCAAGAGCTCACTAAATGCAGATACGACCAACGTTGCTGCAGGTATCGGTTATAAAGTCGATATCGCACCATCAACGTCCCTTTACGGTGTTGCCGCATTAGCATACTCACGTATCAGCGTGATGGGGCTACGTGACAACGACACTGGTTACTTGCTGAATGCTGGTATTCGCCATGCATTAACCAGCAACTTTGAAGTTGATGCCTACGTTCAGCACCTTGATGTGTTTAGCGGTAGTGATCAAACCTATACGGTTGGCGGAAAATACTACTTATCACCAGAGTGGGCTGTGCAAGCAGGTTACAGCTACCTCGATAGTGACAACGATGCACTAACTTTCGGCGTAAGCTATAATTTCTAAACGTCGAAATTAATTAAGTTTTTATACAAAGGCACTTAATTAAGTGCCTTTTTTTGTCTGCTGTGGAGGCACCATGTGTGGCCGCTTAAACGTCGTTAGTGATCCGCTTTGCCAATTAGTCACTGAGCATCTTGGCTTCAAGTTTGATGCGCCCACCAACCGCGACTTACGTCCGACCCAAGCCATCGAAGCCATTGCTTTAGATGAGCAGCAATCATTGCAACAAATAACGACCAGTTGGGGCATTCAACCGGCATGGGCCAAGCGTCTTTTGATTAATGCTCAAGCCGAAACCGTGGCAGAAAAACCAACTTTCAAACATGCATTCAAGCATCACCGCTGTGTTGTACCTTGCAGTGGTTGGTACGAATGGAAACAACACCAAGGTCAACCTCGTAAAACTAAGTACTTGTTCGCACCGGAACAACACCAGCCTGCCTATATGGCGGCAATTTTCTATCCGCACGATGAGTTGGGTGCTCAACTTGTTACCTTGACCACTGCACCCACAGAGTTTTGCGCGGACTACCATCATCGAATGCCCTTATTAATACGCCCCAATGAAGTTGAGTTTTGGCTGCGCAGTGAGCCTGAAGCGTTAGCCCCACTTTTAATCACACCTGATGATATAAATTTATCCGCCATATGCGAATGATAATGATTGTCATTAAGGTTAGTTTGCTTTTATAATTCCCCCCCTTGTTCAACATTCACCAACTTTGGGGATCATAAATGCAGAAAACACTAACCTATATGGCGTTATGTTTAGCGCTAACTCCCACTTACGCTCAAAGCCTTCAAGAAACAACCAGTGCTACCAATCTCGAACACATTACCGTTACCGGTAGCCGCATTGTCGAGTCCTTTGACGAAGTTCCCGCCAGTATTACCATCATTGATAAAGACACCATCGCGGAAAATTTACACATCAACTCAGAGTTACAGCACATTCTTTCGTTTGCGGTGCCTGGCATGGCTCCAGCCACAGGTAGCTCGAGTAACTTTGGGCAAACGCTTCGTGGTCGAAATGTGCTCGTGATGATTGATGGCGTACCGCAAGACACCCCGTTACGAAATGGTAGCCTCGGTGTGCGTACGCTCGACCCAGCCAATATTGAACGCATTGAAGTACTAAACGGTGCCACATCTATTTGGGGCAACGGGGCCGCTGGTGGTGTAATCAACTACATTACCAAAAAGCCTAATCAGGATAGAACTGAGTTTGCCATTACTCAGTCATTGAACACTAGTTTAGTTAAAACTGACGATACTTTGGGTCATCGTACCGTGTTATCAGTCAACGGAACTCATGGTGCGCTTGGTTTTGTAGCCAGCTTGTCACAAGAGTCCTACGGTGTTCAACGTGACGCAGACGGCGATATTCTTGGCCTGCAATATGGTTTGTCTGATAGCAAACAACGCGATGCCTTTTTGAAGTTAGCCTACGATCTGACTGACACGCGCAGCGTGCAACTTACCTATAACTATTATGATTCCGATCAAAACGCACACTATAAAGATGTGCCCGGTAACATCGATTTGGATGAGAAAACTTATGCCGTACCACTGGGCCCTGACGGAGTCAGCCTTGGCATGCCGCAAGGCCCTGAGGGTAACTATAATATTATGGCTAAATACCATGATGAAGCCTTATTCGATAACACCTCGATAACCGTAGATGCGTACCAACAGAAAATTGATAACGTGTTTTTTTGGTCACCGACTCTAGCGAATCCAGACGCAGGCTTTGAAGGTGGTCAATCGGCTATTCTCTCAGAAAAGCAAGGCTTACGTACCGTTCTGACCAGCACTTTTGATGTAGCGGGTATCTACACTACCTTTATTTACGGTCTTGATTTGCTTAATGATGTAACCTCGCAGCCGCTCCTTGATGGCCGTATTTGGGTGCCAGAAATGGATATGAAATCGAAAGCAGGATTTCTTCAAACCAAGTGGGAAATTGCGCAAGATTGGACCTTAAAAGCCGGCGTTCGTTACGAAGATATTGGCGTTGCCGTCGATGATTATGAAACCTTAAAACTGTGCCGTTCGGCAGACACCTGCTCAACGCCCGTAGCCGTTACCGGTGATAAACTGGATTATTCTGCTACCACCTACAATGTAGGTTTACGCTATCGCTATGCCGATGCGTTCTCGCCTTTCATTAGCTATTCAGAAGGCTATGAAGTGCCAGATTTAGGCCGTTTATTACGCACGGCCACGGTTACCGATGTTAGTTTGATTGAACATGAAGCATCGGTCATTAAAAACTATGAAATTGGTTTTAGTAGTCAGCTTAACGACTTATTCTTCACCGTCGCTGCCTACCGTAGCACCTCAGAGTTAGGTACCGGTACGCTCTATGATGAAGCCACGGGAATTTATCGACCCGTTCGAGCTCCGCAAAAGATATGGGGATTTGAAGCCACGGCAGAGTATGATATTAACGATGCTTGGACCATGAATGCGGCCTATGGTTACACGGAAGGTAAGGATCAGCTCAACGATATTTATTTAGGTGCACGTCAAATTAGCGCGCCAAAATTAACTTCTGGATTACGTTACCAACCTAGCGATCAACTCCACCTTGCAGTAACTTGGCTACATGTGTTTTCTCGTGACCGTTTTGAAGCCAATGAACAAGGGTTTTATACCGGTGATCAGGGACCGATTTCTAGCTACGATCTCGTCAACTTATCGGCTAGTTACGACTATAACGCCTGGCAGTTTTTTGCCGGTATTAATAACTTATTCAATGCTGACTATTTCCCAGCGCGATCCCAAGCGTTTCGATACGGTACCGGATACAGCGTAAAAGCTCCGGGAGCGACTCTAAACCTCGGTGCTACTTACCGTTTTTAATTAAACCTGCAAAGAGGTAAACCCTTTGGTTTACCTCTTGTTTTTACCCCCTCCTCCGCCTCCTGTTCTAAAAATAAACAAATTTCCCTTGAGTTTCTGAATCTAATATATAAAACTAACGCCAGTATCAGGTTTAAGAAAAACAACATTCATAATAATAATTATTCTTAGGAACCATTCATGGACATAACAACCCGCCTCAAACCGGCCTATGCACTGAGCGCTGCTATCTCTTGTGCCCTTATGGCGCCGCAAGCTCTAGCTCAAAGCACCAACCAAACCAATGAAGAAAATGAAGGTAGAACCTTAGAGCGCATTGTCATTACTGCTGAAAAGGTTGAAAGCAGCGTACAAGATACGGGCATGGTGGTTGATAGCTTTTCATCGGAAGAGCTACTCGAAGGTGGTATTGATGATATTGGTGGGATTGTTTCCTTAATACCCAACGTGCAGTTACTAGATGTGACGGGCGGTGGTGTACCGGTAGTTTTTGTTCGTGGCGTTGGCCTAGCAGACTTCCGTGTTAACAACAGCCCTGCTGCGGCTTTCTACGTTGATGAGGTTTATAAACCTTCAGTAGCTATGATCGCATCCTCGTTCTTCGATCTTGAACGTGTCGAAGTGCTTAAAGGTCCACAAGGTGGCCTATACGGTCGTAATGCTAACGCCGGTGCAGTTCAGGTTATCTCGGCGAAACCTAGCCTCGCGGGGAATCAAGGCTATGTTAACCTCGGCATTGGGTCTTTTGGTAAAACTGAGCTCGAAGGTGCAGTCAATACCGTGCTGTCTAACGATTTGGCGTTACGAGTTTCTGGTCGCCGCGTCGTTAGTGATGACACCTATATGCGGAATGTGAATGGTGACAAACACGGCGAAAAAAATGCATGGGGCACACGTGCGCAATTCTTATATGAGCCAAACACCCAATTTGACGCCACACTAAAGTTATTCGCTGGTGCGGACAAGTCTGACACCACCCTGCTACGCCCTATTGGCCTCTGGGCTGGTGGTGATGCTGATGGTGATGGCTTTGCCGAAGGCGCATTTAGTAATAATGTTTGTGATGCACTATTACAAGGTCGCCGTGACCCCAGCAGTTGCGCCACCATCACCGGTCAAACTCCAGATGAGATGGGCTTGAACCATGAGTTTGATACTGCCAGTTCCAATATCAACCGGTTAGATAATGAGTGGGAAGGCGCTACTTTATCCATGAACTACCACATGGATAGCGGCGTCACCTTATCATCGATCACGCACTATGAATCGTTCAAGCATGCCCGCCCTACCGATTGGGATGCAGTGGGTGGCGCTTATCAAGATTTCACCTATACCACCGACATTTCAGTATTTAGCCAAGAGTTACGCATTGCTTATGACGTCAACGACTGGCGTTTCTTTGGTGGCGTCAACCTCACGAAAGAAGAATTAACCGAAGACACTATGATTCATGGCGACAAAGGAATCATTCCACTTGGGTTCGGACACACTGAAGTTTTACAAGACTACCTGCAAGAAATTGACTCTTACGCTGTGTTTGGACGTGTCGATTACGAGCTGGCTGAGCAGTTAGACCTCGTTACCGAGTTGCGCTACACCCTGGAAGATAAATCCTTTACAGGCCAAACTAAGTTGCGCAACCCAGTTGGTATGAATGCTCCTACGCAAGAGTTTCTGCTCGTAGATGCCACCCAACCTGACGCCAGCTTCAATGATGTGTCCGGCAAGGTCACCTTAAATTACAAAGCTAATAAAAACTTACTAACCTACGCCTCGTTTTCGCGCGGTTTTAAATCAGGCGGGTTTCCAGGTGGCTTAGTTTTAAGTAATGAAGGTGCGTCCAAGTACGAATCAGAAACCATCAATGGCTACGAAGTTGGCTTCAAATCAGACACCTTAAATCAGCGCTTGCGATTAAATGCCGCGGTTTTCTATTACGACTATAGCAACCTACAAGGCAGTGCCCGAGTGCCCGCGCCTGGTGGCGTTACCCTCGACCGTTTCCAAAACATTGGCGATGCTGAAGTTTACGGTTTTGATGCAGAACTGACCTACCTAGTCACCGACAACTGGTTGCTGCAAGGTTTGTTCGGGCATGCCGAAGGGGAAATCACTAACTCTTTAGCCACGCAGCTTTCACCGCTTACTGGCGAAGAGTTTTCACTCGAAGGGAAAGAGCTGAACTACAAACCAGATTTCAGTATGAATCTACTTGCTCGTCGCGATTTTGAACTCGATAACGGTTACAGCGGCTATGCCCAAATCGCCTATGATTGGCGCAGTGCGCAAAACTTCACCTACATCGGCAACATTGCTGAGCAAGCTGTATTTTCAGAAAACAGCTACGGCCTAGTTAACTTACAAGTTGGGTTCGCCAAGCTTAATAGCGACTGGCAGTTCAGTGTTTTCGTGAACAACTTAACCGATGTTCGTTATCGAACGAACGCTCGCGCCGATGACTTAGGCGGCGCTTTTGAAATTTACGGACAGCCTCGCGTTTGGGGCATAAAAGCTAATTATCAGTTTTAAGGAAAACAGATTACTATGAAGCTCACAGCTGAAGATGTAGGTAGAGAGATTGGCATTTCTGAATGGATTAGCTTCTCTCAAGACGACATTGATACCTTCGGGAAGGTCACTAGAGACGAAGACCCGTATCACATGAGCGTGGACTGGGCGAAGCACAACAGTCCGTTCAAAGGTACTATCGCATATGGCTTTTTAACGCTGTCTATGCTGACTTATTTTTGCCATGAAATATTAGAATGGCCACAGATCTCTGAAGAAGCCCCGGAAGGGATGGCGCTAAATTACGGCTTCGATAAAGTTAGATTTCTAGCGCCCGTGCCGGTCAATAAAAAGATCAGATGTCGCATGACTTTGACGCAACTTGATGAGTTGCACCCTGGCGAATCATTACGCACCTTTAACTGCATTGTTGAAGTCGAAGGCTCAGATAAGCCGGCGCTAGTCGCTATCTGGAAAGGCCTATTTATCGAATCTGGTGCAGGACAACGATTAACGTCCGAGGCGTAGTATGAATAGTGTTTTACCTGTGATTGGACAACAGAACAAACTCTTTGAGTTGGTATCCTTTTGGCAGCAGCAAACACCAACGGCTCCAGCAATTATTTTTGATGAGCATAAGCTTAGCTACCAGTGCTTTGCTGAGTTGATTGAGCTGGCAGCGAAAGCACTGCTTGCGCAAGGCGTGAGAAAGGGCGACGTGGTTGCCTTGTATGCAAATCCAAGTATAGTCTTTGCAATACAACTATTTGCTTGCGCTCGCATAGGGGCCATCTGGTTGGGGTTGAATCCCAAATATAGCGCGGCTGAGCTAAGTTATATTTTGGACCATGCCAAACCACAAAGCATTTGGCTTGAGGCTCTTAGTATTGCTGAAGCAAGCACACAGGTAACAGCACTATTTGCCAGACAGAAAAATGTTTGGTTCAGTTCAAATGTGGCGGCTAAGGAAGATACTTCTCTAGAGGTCTCTTCTCTTAGCCGCTACAACTCAACCAACCGTTCGATGCTTTCACTGGCAAGTTTTAGCGCAGTTAACTTACCTGACCTTGCCAGTATTGACGCAAGCTCGCCCGCCGCTCTAATTTACACCTCAGGTACTACCGGGCAGCCTAAAGGCGCAGTCATTAGCCAGTATGCGCTCACCAAAGCGAGCATTATTCAGGCAAACTTGTTGAGCTTAAACGCCCCAACGATTTTGAATAATCTCCCGATTAACCATATTGGTTCCGTGGGAGATATTTCCACCAGTACTATTGCCAATGGCGGTTGTATCGTCATGCAGTCGAAGTTCGATGTTGAGGAAGGCTTGCAGTTGATCGAGCAACATCGTGTCTCGATTTGGGGACAAATTCCAACGATGTTCCAAATGGCCCTAAAGCACGAATCGATATATAGCACTGACTTGTCGTCACTGGAGTGTATTTTATTTAGCGGCGCTCCGGCGTCAGAAGGGCTCGTGAAACAGTTGCGCGCACTTTGCGCTAACGTGATTAATGCGTATGGCATGTCGGAAACTGTAGGCTCCGTAACTTGGGCGCTCAACGCGAGTGACGAAACGCTTGCAAACACTGTCGGCAAACCGATATCGCAGGTTGATCTTCGCTTGGGCGACGATAGTGAGATACAGATTAAAAGCGACTATTGCTTTTCCTACTATTGGAATGATGAAGCTGCTACAGCAGAAGCTTTTACTGCTGATGGCTATTTAAAAACTGGCGATGTTGGCCAGCAAAATGACGACGGCACCATCACGCTAATTGGTCGAACTAAAGAACGGTTTAAATCGGGCGGTTACAATGTGTACCCTCGCGAAATTGAGATTGTGATTAGTAACCACCCCAAAGTTCTCGATTGTGTCGTGGTTGCTGTGCCTGATCAGCTATTTCATGAAGTTGGCTACGCCTTCGTAATTTTGAAACCTAATGAAACTTCTACTCAGGCTGAATTGCAGAGCTATTGCAAAGGGTTGTTAGCCAACTTTAAAGTACCGAAAACGATAGCCTTTGTAACGCAATTCCCGCAATTGCCGAACGGCAAAATCAACAAAAAAGCGCTGGCCCAAAAGGCCCTTAAATAGGATTCACTTCGTGAGCAAACAACCCTTATCAAGCCTTCGAATTATTGGTTTTTCACTTGGTTCTGTAGGTACTGGGCTCTTTTCAACAACACCAGCTGTGCTCTTGTTGTTTTATATGACCCAACTGAAAGGTGTTGCAGCCGGTTTGGCTGGGCTAGCTTTATTACTCCCCAAGCTTTGGGATATGGTGACCGACCCTGTTATCGGTCGCTGGAGCGATAACTCACGCTCGCGGTTTGGGCGCAGACTACCTTTTATGATGCTAGGTACACTACTCATGCCACTTGGGTTAGTGCTTATGTTTAGTGTTCCAGAAGGTGCCAGCCCAAGCTTTTCATTTTGGTTTGTATTGCTAGCCTATATATTTTCGGCCAGTGCCTACACCCTGTTTTCAGTGCCTTTTATTACCATTCCTGCAGAGATTTCTGACGACGCTGATGAACGCCTTAAAATCATGTCGTATCGCACCGCAGGGGTCATGCTGGGTATTATAATTGGTTCTGGTTTACCGCCATTTTTGATTAGTTACTTTGGCGAAGATGCAGCCGCCTATCAACAAACGGCGATGGTGCTTGGGTTGATATGTGCAATCTTCATGATCGTTAGCATGCTTTCAATAAAGTCGATTAAGTTACTGGTTCCTGATAACAAACAGGCTGCAGTTGGCTTTATTCGTCAAATAAAGCAAGTTATGAACCCACTTTTTAGTGCCCTGGTGATCACTCATGTACTGCAAATCACCGCAGTAGCTATATTGCTAGCATCAGCAACTTACTTGGCGGTGTTTGCTAATGGTCTGCGCCCTGCAGCGGCCGGCAGTTTTCTCATCGCAACTTTTGGCACAGCCATGATTGCCATGCCATTGTGGCGAAAAATATCTATTGTCACTTCTCGCGTCACCGCTTTTGCCACTGGTGCCATCGTATATATGATTGTTGCGTTAGCCATGCTGGTATACGGATTAAATATTCCACAAGGCCACTTTATAGCGCTGGGTATTGGGTTTGGACTTGGCTTTGCAGCGATCCAAATGATTCCCTATGCGCTGTTAACCGACACCATTCACCATCACGGTAATACTCATGGATTTGGCTCTGAGGGCGTATTTACCGGCATTTGGACCGCGACTGAAAAAATTGGCTTAGCGGTAGCACCATTTTTAGTGGGGGTGTTTCTTCAATACGGTGGTTTCATTTCTGGTGATTCCGTGCAGTCGCAAGCGGCCACTCAGGCAATTTTATTAACCGCAACCATCTTGCCTATTGCACTGATGGTGTTATCCATGGGTTCGCTATTGGTATTTCAACGTCTATACAAGAATGGCGCAGCACATTTACAACCCGCGCTCAGTTAGCTCGACCTTATCTACCAGATACCGTATTATTTAGTTAATAATAATAAGTTGATACGAGCTTGAGAAATATGAGCCAGCAGCCCTGTTCACTATTGGATAAAGACTACCCGCAAATTTTACTCGACGAGCAAACTCGCTCTCCTGCGCGTCGGAAAGGTGAACGTACCAAGCAATCATTGATTTGGGCGTGCGCTAATCTTCTCAATCAAATGGGCTATCAAGAATTAAGAGTTGCGGACATCTGCGGCTTAGCGAAAGTATCATCCGCAGCTTTTTACCTCTACTTTGAAAACAAAAGCGATATTACCGAAGTCACCTTAGAAGCGTTTTCAACCGCCATTTTCGAAGCGTTAATGTCAGACACGCCCCGTGAACTTGATCATAAAACGGCACTTTATGAAGCTAATTTGGTCTGGCTCAAAATCGCCCAGCTTAACGCTGGACTTATGCGTTGCGTATTACAGGTTAGCTTTGAAATACCGAAGTTTGCCGAGTTTTACGATAACCTGAACTCAGATTACATTAAGCGTGTGGCACGAAATATCGCTAAGCGCGCTAATATTTCTGAAACCCAAGCCCAACGGCTGGTTTTTGCCTTGAGTTCGATGACGGATGAGTTTACTCGTCGCTTACTCAATGACGTGGAATCCTCGCTCGATTCAATCATTCAAAAAGAACATACTTCTGAAACCGAACTTGCCGAGTTTTTGAGCAACATTTGGTATAAAGCGATCTACTCAGATACTTCCATTTAAAAAGTCTTGTCACACTTCCGTAGCTCGTTGCGTCTGCTTGTATGAATAACGTACAAAAAGGAAACAGCTATGGAAAGACTAAAAATATTATTCACCATTTCACTCCTGCTAATCTTGAGTGCCTGTGGCGGTAGCGACAGTGAAACCCCTCCACCAATAACTGAACCCAATAATGTACAAACCGTTATGGCTGGCAATCAAACGGTGGAAATTCTGCTATCCGACGGCGACGCTCAGCTCGCCGGAACTACCGAAGGCTTATATTGGCGCGCTGATGCCGACTCTGAATGGCAGCTACGCTCACCTACCAATACCGGCGTTGCCGCCCTTACGGTATTAGGTTCGGGTCACTACCTCATTGCGGTGAAACGTGAAGATATGGGAGATTTCAGCCAGCCTTATCCGCTCTATGAAAGCCAAGATCATGGTGAAACCTGGGTGGCGGTTAATCATGACTTTGGCCGTGATAGCCACAGTGTTATCTATGCACTGATTTACGATTCAAGTCAGGATCGTATCTACGCATCCAGTGCTACCGCGCTAGCGGTTGCCAACCTCGATGCCAGCCAATGGACACTGCTCGACGGTCAATGGGACGGTGCGGCAACTGGCTTGGAGTTTATTCTTGCAGATTCGATACACGAAAGTGTTTGGTACGGCGGACAAGGCGCTATCGAAAACGGTTATTTTAAGCGCTTAGACTTAGCCTCAGGTACCATTACTGAATGGCATGGCCTGTTGCCTGACCCTTCCGTTTATAAGGCGGCTTTAATTCACCCTGTTGACACCTCGACGATATTAATTGGCAGTGAAGGCGGCATGGTCCGCAGCACCGACTACGGCGAAAATTGGAATGTATCAATTAGTGGTGATCCCGATATCAATCCATTCTATTTGGATATCGTCATCGACAGCGACTTAAAGATATATACCGCGCAATGGCTCAAGTCAGGTCCGGTACAACCGTTAATCTTATCTTGCAGCCCCGATTCTGGTGCAAGTTGGCGAACCAATGATTACGCTAGCGAACTAACCCACGGCGGCGTAAAAAGCCTCATGTTGGTGGAGCACAATAACCAAACTTGGCTCTATCTTGGTATGCAATCCAACGGGATTAAAACGCTTAACCTTACTAACATCCAATGTTAGTGGCCGTGCAGTAGCATCATATGGCCAATGAGGCCTAGTAAGAATCCAATAACAGCGCCAAGGGCTGGCATCCATGCATTATTTAGCTTGGCCTGCGGCGCTATATCTTCAAACACTAAATACAAAATACCACCGCTAGCAAACAACATAATGCCACCCAATAACGCGGGGCTATCCGCTAGCCAAAAATAGCCTGCGAGCCCACCTACTGGGCCTAATAGTGACATTGCTAAAAATATCGCAACGATTTTATTGGGCGAAAATGGCGAGCTTTCCGATAACTCTTCGAGCGCATTAAAACCTTCGGGTAAGTTTTGCAAAATGATCAGTACTGCAAGTAGCACGCCCGTACTTTGTCCAGTCGCGAATGCCGCGCCTAAGGCAATAACTTCAGGCACAAAATCTGACAGCATGGCTACCATCTGACCTGCTGAGCTTTTTAACTTGGCGAGATAAATATCAAGTAAACAAAAGGCAATGCCACCACCTAAAAACAGTAAAGCCGCAGGTAAAATCGGAAGATTTGCACTACCGTCGGGTACTAACACCAGCGCAATTGCGGAGATTAACGCGCCCCCACCAAAGGCGACAATAAAGTGTCGCCATTCAGTTTTGAGCCACGCCGGATGAAGCTGGTCTAGCCGTGCAAAAACCGCCCCTGCGGGCATCGCTAAACCAGCGCCAAGTGAGAACATAATTACGACCAATAACTCGGACATCATTTGTCTGCTCCTTACCCAGAACACTGATGTCTATTGGTAGCATACTCATCAACAAATCAACAGCCTAAAAGCGTTCTGGAAATTGCTTCACTAAGGCTCCGGTTAAGGCGTCAGCAATCACATACATATGCTCACGCATCATTGCCCAGGTTGACGCTTCAGACTCCCAGTCAGCACTATCGATTTGGCGAATTTGCTGAATATGATGAGCACCATGAGTGGTCAACAGCGACTCTAAAGTTTTTTGTGGCAAGTACGGGTTGGCACCGGCCAAGAACTTCGAAATCTCAACGGCATTGTCGACTAAAGCCTTGCTGGCTTTCTCTTGGTCCGCAGACTTATTGGCTACGGTCGCGTCGCTGTAATCTTTCACAGCACCCCAATGGCCGGCCAATAAGGTCAACAGTTGATCAGCTGCGGCATCGCCATAAAATGGTGCAATGCTGGTTGAAATGCTGGTAGCATTTTTCACCACTTCGGCTGCCGCAGCTTTGGCGGCAATTGCATTGTTTTCTTCATTCGCCACCACGTAACTGCGAACCCAAAACACGTGGTCGACCCATAAATCACGAAGTACTAATTGGGTTGCGACCTGTTTTTCAGATGGTGCGACAACGGCAGCATGGCTGTCCTGATTGAGAGGTGCGGCCGTAGCCGCCATCAACCACAGTGAAGTTATCGCAATTATCATTAACGTTGCATGTTTCATAGCGTTTAATCTCCTCGGTTATAACGATTTTAAATACTCTACAAGATCACTTTTTTGCTGCTCAGCAAGTGCCAAGCCTAAATAGCCATCGTAGTGCTCGACCACATCGCGCAAGGTTGCTGCGCTGCCATTGTGAAAATACGGAGGATGGAATGAGACACCGCGTAATGGCGTGGTGCGATACATGCCGGTAGTCGCACGTTGGGCCAGCAATGGGTCGGTACCTGTTTCTGCAGGCGAATGCAGGCGAGTTGATGCATCAGTAAAGAAAGGACCGGTATGGCATTGGGTGCACTGCCCTTCATTTTCAAACACAACTTTGCCTCGCCCTGCAGCAACTGCATCGAAACTACTCATCTCAGGTGTCGGTGCCAAAATACTGTACTGATAGGCTTTCAAGGCCGGTAAGGTTGGCGTTACCAAGTCATTAGCGACTTCAATATTGATGCCTAAGCGATCATCACGAAAGTTACCCTGACCACCCATTTGCGTTACCGCGACATAAGCGTTCCAGTAACTAATATCGCCTTCCCCGGTGAAGGTAGAAACGTGTACACCATTCAATCCATAGGCAGGCGGAATTACAGCGGGGTCGGACATGCCGTCAAAATTCCAATAGGCATCGTACTTACCAGGCCCCCACGACTGCAGCAGGTCGATGGTCTCTGCATCGGTAATCGCTGGTGACAGCGAAATAATTAACCCTGGGTCTAAATCTAAATTTGGCCAACCATCGAGGCGCAATCCAATACCAGGGGCGACTGAATCGTCAACGGTTGAATGGCAAAGCGCACAAGTAATACCCACGCTCGTTAATCGTTGCTCATCGCCAACGTCTTCAACAGTACCTTGAATACCCACCACCGCATTCATTGAAATCAATGCCAAAGTCGTGGCAGGGTCATTCAAGTCAGCGGTATCCAAAATACCTTCTGGCAATACCGAGGCATCTACTTTTAAGCCGGCCCCAAGTGCAACCACAGGGCTTACTGATGATTCAATAGCCTCATTGATACGGAGTTGACCGGTCCAGAATGACTCGTCATTAAAGGTTTCAAAGCGAAAGATTTGCTGTCCCTGCGCAATCAGTGCAGGGTCGAGGATGTCGATGGGGCTGCCGTCACACACCACGTTGGTATCGGTCACTTCATCGCTACTTAATTGGCCATCTTGGTTAGAATCCAAGCCGGACTCGATTAGCAAACCACCAATACCACAGCGTGGATCGTTGTCTGCCAATACACTTTGTTTTACGAGACTTTCAACGGTAATTACTACTGGAGTTTGGCTGAATTGGTTATCGTTATCATTGTCGTCACAACCAGCGACTAATAGTGCCGCACCACACGCCAACGATGCCCATAAATATTGATTAGGTGCACTGCTGTTCATTGTCATTGCCTCAACTGTTGCGTTGTTTAAAAACAATCAGTTAACTAGTAATGCAATGACTCCTTGAAAGGTGACATTAAGAAATCGCTTCCAGCACATTTGCGACGATGCGATCGCAGCGTTCACCGGCAAATTCGTACAGGCCTGCCGCACTTTGCTCGAGTTTAGAGTCGAGGTGATCGCGAAGCATGCGTTTCGCTCTTAAATATCTCTGCTTCACGACATCTTCGGAGATTTCTAATGAAGCTGCAGTTTCTTTAGTGGAAAGCTCTTGTACTGCTCGAAGCACGAATACCAAACGATAATGCATAGGGAGCAACTCGATGGCACTGGCTAAGGTTTGTTTGAGTTCGCCTTGCGCCTGTCGATTTTCAGGCTGCTCGATAAGACGATTTATAGGGGATATTTTATCGTCTTCATATTCACTCATTTGCCGCGCTCGCTTTGTTTTTCGTAGGTGCATTAACGCCGTGTTTTTGGTGACTTTTGAAATCCAGCTTGGAAATTTATCTTCGCCTTCAAAGTTACCTAACGCATGGTAGATGTTAATCCAGCTATCTTGCACCACATCCATAGCTTCATCATCGTTTTGGCAAATACTGCGAGCAATACGGAATAGGCGGTTATTGTAGCGCCGCATAATTAGCTCAAATAGCGCCGTCCGCCCAGCTAAAACTTGCGAAATAATTTCGCTAATGCGCATTTCAGAAGACGTGTTAACGAGCCGATTTGAGAAGAGCCGCATATTGGTACCATTCCGTAAATTAACAGCTTCACCGATAAGGGAGCCTGATATAACCATATATCTAATTACTGGAATGCACCAATTGCGGCTTATGTGACAATTTATTTTATGCCATTTCGAGAACTTGCTTAACCAGCTTTTCAATACCGGCGTCGGCATCGAGTAAATTTTGCGCCAGCATGTAAGCAGGCGTACTAACTATTTTATGCGTGGTGTCGACAACAATATCATCCACACTACAATCAATATGCTCAGCGCCTAACGAGGTTATGGCAGCCGCTGTATCGGTATCAGTGCCTATGGTTGTTTTCGCGCCAGCAGCATAAACCATCGGTACTATCGTTGGTGCAATACACATGTAGCCAACCGGTTTGTTCGCGTCGGCAAATGCCTTACACGCGGCTAGTACTTCTGGCTGCATTTCAGCTTCGGTGCCTTTAACCGCAAAGTTACTTAAGTTTTTAGCGGCACCAAAACCACCCGGTAAAATTAACCCAGCAAAATCTTCGTGGCGCAGTTCGGTTAAAGCTGTTATCTCGCCGCGCGCAATTCGTGCCGACTCTACCAAAACGTTACGGGTTTCATTCATCGTGTCACCAGTAACATGGTTAATCACGTGCATTTGTTCCATATCAGGTGCAAAGCATTGGTATTCAGCACCAGCTTTCGCGATATGCAGTAAAGTTAACACTGCTTCGTTAATTTCTGTGCCATCAAAAACACCACTTCCGGACAAAATAACCGCAAGTTTTTTCATTCGTTCTACTCCTTAAATAACTATTCCCACCAGGGTGTATCTACATAGCGCTGAGGTGGCGCTGGTGGACGGCGTGGTGGCAGCGCGTGGCCACCAAAATGATAACGGAAATAAAGTGTGAAGTTGTTTGGTGTAAAGAACTCAGAGCGGACGATACTAGCCCCAAGACCAACATACCAATGATCAGTGACTCGGTACTCAAGTGCACCTCTTAAGCTATATCCAAATCCACCACCCTTACCACCGCCAAAAACTGGGTCAATAAAAGTACTACCTTGCAGCGCTTCAGCTTGTGCTTGTATGTCTGCATCATTTGGGTAGAATTCAGAGCTCTTCAATCGCGTTGTCGACTGCCCTAAAGATGCGCGCAAATGATACGACCAACGCTCATGCCGACCGTACACACTTAAAGGAATACTTAAAGAAGCGTAGCGGCCCGGGCTATAGTAAGCACCTTGACCATAGGTGGTTTGACTCTGATCGTTATCGAAGCCCCAAGTTAATAAAGTCGCGCCCACATCGAAGGCTAAAGCTTCGGTGTCATATAGGTTCTTATAAACCCCTGTGAACCCATACCACTGCCAATTGTCTTTCACATTATGGCCATTAAAATGGTTGATTCCCAGATTTGACCACCAACCCCAACCGGTATTTTGATCCCAGCTAAAGCTTACGCCCAAGTTATTACGTACCACTGGCCCCCAACTGCGATCAGAGAATGGGTCATCCAGCCCGGCAAAGTTTACCACTGCAGAGGTTAAAACGCGTCGTTCAACTTCAGCTGCCCAGCCAAATTCACCAATGTCGCCATCATAGCGTACCGAGCCTACCCACTCATCACGTAAAAAGCCGAACGGGCTGATACCTATATCTGCACGCCAGTTATCCCATTTCGCACCTACGCCTACGGCTACACCACGTTCTTTTGATTCAGCACCAATACCTGTAGGGCAATCCGTTTGGCAAATAAGGCCTGTACCAAACCGGGGCCGCCAAAACGAATCATCGAAATCAAAAGCACCACCGTTTAGGCTGGTAGGATCAACTTGAATGAACCATCGATTTTCTGGGTTATCCTTAAATGGAACGCTTAAGCGCATAATCAGGGTGTTAGCTTCAAGCGAAGATATACCAGGCGTACTGTCTCGGTTTGCATAATCATAGCCGAGCCAAAATATACTTTCTTCGGCGCTGCTGGTTTGGCGTCGCTCAATTTCATAGGCTGCAATTTCACTGTCCAACTGTTCAGCGACAATGCGATTGCGCTCTCGCTCAGCTAATCGAGCTTGAAGTGCAAACACACCCTCGCCAGCCTCACCTTCAACCACTTGATTCACTTGTGCCAAAGCATCTTCATCACGATCCAATGATTCGAGCACTAGTGCAAAGGCAAAGTGGGCATCACTGGACTCGTTTTCTTGCAACAAGGCCAGCATTTCTTGCTCAGCAGCTCCAGGATTACCAGCAGTAATCAACGCTTGAGCACGCGAGTACGCCTCCCAAGGGTCTGGCAAAGCAGGTTCAAGTGTTGGCTCCTCAACTTCGGCAATCAAGGCGGAATCGTTGGCGTTAGGCCCCAACTGTCCAGCCCGAAGGCCCGCTAAAACCTCGCGTTGATAACGCTTGATGTCTGCATGATTCGGGAAGTAGCTAGCCAATTGGTTAATGGCCGCCAAGTTTTCTCGCGTATAAGGTAAATCATCAATAATTCGCAGCCACAAACTCAAGGCTTCTTCACCGTATAGGTTATCTAGCACATAGCTGTTAAGCGTTGCTAAGTCTGTCGTGTCCACGGTGTTCTGCGCATTTTTCTGCGAAATAATCGCCATTTTTAACTCTGGCGAATCGGGATACAGTGCTTCGAGCTGCTGTAAGCCCCCTATGGCACGCTCGCGTGACGTTGCTCGACCAACAACGCGCCAATACTGGAGCGCCAACTGCAGATCCATGGGCGGATAGGCGAACACTTCATGCAATAGCACCTCAGCTTCCTCATAGCGCCCAGCGAAATCCAACAAATCAATTCGCGCTAGATTTTGGCGCACTTCCATCGTTTCCTGCATACGCTCTGCAACTCGTCGTGTGGCGGCATGTTGTGGGGACAGTTGCGATAGTTGTGCGAATAATTGCTCTGCTTCTCTCGGGTTACCCGTGGCGAGTGCCGCATTGATGCGAACCTCGATGAGTAATGGATGCCATGGAGAAACTCGTTCGAGTTGTTCAAGTGCTTCATTAAGTCGGTAGCTTTCACGGCGTTCTGACCACAATTGAACCCGCTCCGTTGCTAACTCCAATGAATGTTGTACCAATGGATCCGCGGACTTAAATTGTGTGGGTTGCGCGCTTCCCATTGCTGGTCCAAAAGCAACGGCGATTAGACCAAATAAATACATAGGTTTGAGCTGCTTAATTATCACCGGCGCACTCCTTTCGATTCCAAGCTGTTTGCAACGCTCCCGACTCTAGAAACTTAAAACATTGACGGTCAGCGCCAAGTCCGAACATCAACAACATGGTATCGTAATAACGTTCAGCGTAATGGTCTGGTGCTATCGCCAAAATTCGTTGCCGCTGCAATTCCGCCAATTCTGGTTGTAAAGCTTTCAACATGGGTAGTAACGCTGCGGAAAAACCAATAGGTCCAGTACCAGTGTATTCCCCTGTTAGCCAATCGACCTGAGCTGGCGGTACCCCCAGCTCAGCCACTGCATCAACCATGCCACCTAATGAATTCAACGGGTGTTCGCTAGTTTCTTGCTGCATATCCAAAGCCAACCAGTAATAGGCTCGTATGGCATCGTAGTCAGCTGCGGCTTGCTGCTGCGCTGCTAACTCACTGTCATGATTCAGCGTTAGCCAATCACTAGCGAATCCAGATGAGTGCAAACTCAGTAAATATGCGGAATCGGTATAGAGTTGCTGCCAACGACGATCGCCAGTCGCATACGCAAGCCCACGAATCAGCGGCCACGCATAATAACTCAAGTTTAGCTTAAGCTGATCAGGGTCACTTTTAACAAAGCCAATTTGTCCTGGCAGCAAAAATAGTCGTTGTTGCCATCGAATGCTTTGTTTTCTCAATATTTGAGCAGCCAGCACACGCCCGAGCGCGCTGTAACGTGGTTGTTCCCACAACTGACCGGCCTGAATCAGGGTATATGCCAAAATAACATCGGCATCGCTCGCAGAGTTCGAGTCCAGCACGCCCCACTCGCCTTGCTCATTTTGTCCCCACAGCCACGCCGGCAAATTCGCGGTAAGATCACCATCGGCTAAGTTGGTTTCAGTCCATTCTAAAAGTGTTTCAAAGTGCGCTTGCGAATTGGTCACCAACGCAAAAAACAAGGCATACGACTGGCCTTCTGATGTGGTAATCGATCCTCGACTACCTATATCAATTACCCGCCCGTCTTCATCCATGAAGTTAGTCGTGAAGCGTTGCCAATGATGGTCAAGCTGCAACGCATTGGGCGTTTCCGGTTTAGGTTGGCAACTAGCAAGCGCTATGAGCATCATAGCGCCCGCTATCCGCTTGAAAGCCTTCATCATTGCGACAAACTCGCTTTCCGCGCTTGCGCTCGTGCGGCAAAGAGTCGATACAGCGCCAGCACTAGAACGAACAACATTAAAATGCCGAGAATGGTCACCACCAACGGATACTTGGCCAGGTGGTAGAGCAATTTATTCCACCAGCCTAAGGTTCCTACATAGTAAGGAGTAACTGCTGCGTACGTATCCACTCGCGCTGGTGTGATAACCGACATGGCGCCGCTAAACGAACTCGACAATGCATCATTTCGTAACACCTCTCGAATTCGTGTTAAATAGCTATCGGTGGTCGCAGTAACCGCCACCACCGAACGATTCGGCTCAAATGGCGATTGGAAACCAATTACTGCGGCACTTGGACCAGTATTTTCTAGCGCTACTCCTGGTTGGTAAAGCAGCTGTTGTGTGGCTGCGACATTGTGTGTACTCAGTTGCTGTAACAATTGACGGTCGCCAAATTTCTCCAGCCACCCTTGTAACGCTTGCTGGCCCACGATCAAAATATCCCGGTCACTTTCTTGTGCATCTGCGACGGTTACGAGGTTTAGCTGTGTCGCTGGATATCCCGTTGCGGCACTAAACTTTGCAATTAGCTGCAATAAAGTTTGGTACACGTCGGCCGACATGTTTTCGGGCACTACCACTTGCGTCTGTGATAAATCATCCCACCGCGTGAAAGGGTACCCCGTTTTTATAAACAGATGGGTGTCTGGCAACGCGACATAGTGTTCATAACCACTTAAATCTATAGTCGAGCTACCATCGATAGCCCCTCGAGCATTCAGTAAAGGTAGTGTTTTACAGACATCTTTCGACATCCCAAAACTAAACTCAAAACGTAATTGGTTAATCGCATCGAGCTTAAATGATGGGAGTTGCAAGTTCGTATCCGCTAACAAGTTACCATCCAAAATCGGAATCCGAACCCGCTCAACAGTGTTTTCGTTGCCACTCGGATTTAAGTTAAAGCCTTTCACAAATTCATTGTTTACGCTTACCAGAAGACGGCTATCATCTGCATCGACAGGCGGTGTATAGCGAAACTTTAAATCAATAGGTATGCCGTGACGCTGCCATTTAAATAAATCTGGTGGCATCCGTAAATCGATATTTATTGGTGTATTGTTGCGTGCCGAACGCTGTAACTCACTCGGGTGGTCCACCAAACTACTCAAGGTAAGCGGCTTATCAATATTCACCCATCGCGGTGCTTGATAAGCATCGCGCGCGGCAAAGTTTTGAGGGTTTACCGAAACTTTGTTACCACTCATACCTTTGTTAGATAGCACAAAAGTTTGCACGGCAGCGCGTAGTTGTTGGTCATCTTGCGCACTAATCAGGAGGACCTTGTAAGCAGGATGAGCGGGGTTGTCGATCATCGACACCTGCGGTTCAGAAACTTTTGGCAAGTGGTGTAGCGGCCATGGTCGCTGGTCATTGGTTAACGTCATTACTGCATGAGCCTTGGGCCAATCGTTACGCCACCGTTCATCGTCAAGTAAACTTGAACGCGGTGCCAATTGATGTTTACTCACGGTAAATGGCCGCCAGTTTGCTTCTTTACCGAAATAAGATGCTAGCACCGCATGGCTTTCTATTTGCGCAAGCGTTATTTCATTGGTGGTTACGAAGTGCAACTGCACTGGATTAAAATCATTTTTATCGAACCATGGCTCTGGGAAGAATGCCAGCTCATTGGCTACTTTGAGCTGCTGATAGGTTAGGGTTAACTCACTCGCTTCGAGGAATTCAACCCAAGCCGCTGGCGACGCTAAAGTACACTGACCTAAAGCCACTTCGCTAATTAATTCTATGGTCAATTCGTTGTAACGACTAAACAAGCGCGGGTCGACCTTTAACTTTTGCCGTTGGGGTCTTTCGCTCATGCTTTTACGCAGTGGCAGCACACCGATCACTTGGCGATTCATACTCACCCGCAATTGACTAACGGTATCGACCATAGCTGGCGACACCGCAAAGGCTAATGTCAATTCTGCGTCCGTAACGATACGATCGTAGCGCCCACCGAAACCCATCGTCATTTCGGGGTTGAGGCCATGAACTCTAAGTTCAGTTCTATTTGCTGCCTGCTGCAGTGAATACGACTCTGTCCATTGGGGTAAACGTTGTGTTGATTCCAATGCCACTGTTTGCGCAAGGGTCAGTGGACTCAACAGTGCCACCACGCCCCACATGAAAGCTCTTATCATTTTTATGACCATTATTATCTCCCTTGCTCCGGACTTCGTGGCATTAAGCTTGCTATAAACCGCCATCCTTGACTCATCACTTTTATTATAGGGCCTAACTGCGGTGCCACTTGTAAAGCAACCCGCTGATATCCCTTAACCCCTATTCGCAATACTTCTTTAAAGCTATTCACCAGCTGATCTTGTTGAATTTTAGGATGCCAACCCACCCACGCATCGGCACGTGCAAACGTAGCCCGTAGGAAAGCTCGTTCCTCTTCTCTTGAATTGAATACAAAGCGAATGCCCAAGGTGCGTTCTCGCTGAGATATTACTTTCGCTTCAAATGACGTAATCGAAGTGGCTTCAGGAAGGGTAATCGAGATTTTCTCGCCTGCCTCGATGCTCACATCATCTGGTAACAATAGCCCCGCACCTGAGTGTGAATAATCAACGAGCTCAGCTTGGTGCACACGTTCTGTTGCATCCATCACACTAACTGGCTTACGGATACTAACTCGGTGGGTATAACGTACTTGCTTCGCTTCTTCAGAAACTGCGACCGCTCCGCCTAAAATAATCAGGTTATAAGTAATCCAAAACAAGTTTAAAACGACGGTTAGCAATTCATCGCTAGGGCCCCACAGCAGCCGATAAACACCCCAACCCAGACCCACTACAGATAATCCAATCAGTGCTAAATATGGGCCAGAGACTTTCCAGTCATAATACCGCTCATGAAGGTTGCCTTCTTTAGCTGTGACGTTAAACGTACCTTTATTTGGCGCGAGCAATGCAACGGTCGTCGGACGCAGAATGTACCAAGCTAGTACAGTTTCATACATTTCCGCCCAGAATGAATGTCGATATCGCCCCTGTGCCCTAGAGTTGGCGAGATTGGAGTGAATCAAGTGAGGAATAGCATACATAGCAATCATAATTGCCGGTGCAAATACGATGTGACTTTGCAGGAGTAAAAATGCAAGCGGTGCTAGTAAAAATATGACCCGTGGAATGCCATTTAAAAAATACAGCATCGCGTTGGCATAGCACACTCGTTGCCCCCAATTTAACCCCTTACCTTTAAGCGGATTGTCGATTCTGAATATTTGTGCCATGCCTCGCGCCCAACGGATGCGTTGCCCGATATGAGCGGCCAGGCTATCGGTGGCGAGCCCCGCAGCCAACGGTATATTCAAGTACGCAGACGTATAGCCAAGGCGGTGTAGTTTTAACGCAGTGTGGGCATCTTCAGTCACCGTTTCAACGGCAATTCCGCCCACTTCTTCTAACGGCTTCCGTTTAATGACGGCGCAAGAGCCACAAAAAAACGACGCGTTCCACATATCATTGCCATCTTGAATTAAGCCATAGAACAAAGCCCCTTCATTGGGCTTTTGACGAAAAACGGATAGGTTGCGTTCAAAGGGATCCGCTGAGAAGAAGTGATGTGGCGTTTGCACTAAAGCCAATTTCGAATCCGCGAAAAACCAGCCCATGGTCAGCTGCAAAAACCCGCGTGTTGGAATATGGTCACAATCAAATATGGCCACATAATCACCTGATGTTTGCTTTAAGGCGTGGTTTAAGTTGCCCGCTTTGGCATGAGTATTGTCTTCTCGCACTATATAGTTCACGCCAATTTCATCACAAAACACTTTAAACTCAGCGCGCCGACCATCATCGAGAAGATGTATTGTTATTTTATCTCGCGGCCAATCGAGCATTTGCGCAGCCAGCACAGCATGACGAACAACCTGTAAAGGCTCGTTGTAAGAGGGAATAAACACGTCAATGGTCGGCCAGTCGGCTAAGTTTTCAGGTAGTTTGACAACACCGCGGCGCAAGGGCCAAATGGTTTGCACGTAACCGAGCAATAAGATGGTCCAAGCATATAATTCAGCGGTGAGTAATATTAGTCCTAAGGTCGCATCTAAGGGCTCATCCCAATTTATCGTTTGGGTTACCCGCCAATACAGATAGCGAGTACTAACCAACACAGATAAAAACATCATCATTATCATTGGAATGCGACCTGGCGCATTTCGTACCCACAAGGCCACCGCCCAAAAGAACAATAGCAGTATGCCCTGAGCCCGAGCATCCATTGGCACTTGGATGATAAGGAGCGCAACGAATAGTGCTGCAAGTAATAAAATCGCGCGCCAAATATTGCCGAGTACTGTGGTTTCAAGCTGACTACGTGATTTGAAGTAGCGCGCAAATAGCGCAGATATTTTATTGTAGGGCGAACGTCCGTAGGTATTAATGGCTTCCTTACCCGCCTCTAAGTAGCGTCGAAAACTCAACTTCCGATGATAGAGGTTGTAACTAATTTCAGTATTGGTTTGAAACACCAAAAGCCAAAGCGTTTGAATAGGTATGCGAACGATATCCGCCCAACCAAATTTCCCCCAACGTACGTGAGGATACCAATAGCGTAGCGATTTTTTTGATTCCGCAAGCTCGCGCTGCCCTTTACTCTTAAGGTTAATAAACAAAACCTCGAGATATAAAAAGAACATGGACCAAAAGGCGGACCACCTCGATCGGTCGCGCCGCCACTGACGCCATTGCTTAACGATAAGCATGCTGAGCCTTCCACGGGTATTCGGTTAACCAATGAGTGACCGCTGTAATCTCTATATTTGCCTGAGCACCCGCTGCGTAACTAAAAACACTTTGTTGAGTGGCGAGGGCTTCAGGAACATGCTGATCTCGCTGCACTGCAGTAGGAATAATTAACTCTGCTTGCAATTCAAAGTTTAATAAATCGAAAATATCGCGATTGAGCTCTAAATGAGTTGCTACCTGATTAAAAAGAAAAAATGAGGAGACTTCAACTTCATCCAGATCGGAATGTTGTATGAACTGTTGTAACGCAGGGTAAGCCCGCGGTTCAGGTGTCAGCACATGAATAAGCAAGTCTGCTTTAGCGAGCCACCACATGGCCAGCGGCGTTAGTGTTGTAGGTAAATTCAAAATTAGCCAAGCGCTTTTACCTTTACATAGCGTTTCCAACTCTTGATAAAAGCCCTCGAGTTGTGCGGTATTAATTTCATCCGCTTGGTCATGTGATGGTTGTCCATACGGGATATAAATAACGCCATCACTATTTTCGAACGCCGCGTGTCGTAAGTCGCTAACCGCTGAAGAGTGCTGAGTAAATAGTCCACCATCTTGCTTAAGTGGCATGCCAAAGTGCAAGCGCAAAACGTTCGTAGAACAAAGATCAACAGCGACAACGACATGATGTTGCCGCTGCAATGCTGTGGAGATATTTGCCATTACTGTGGTTGCTCCGGCTCCGCCAAACAAGCTTTTAAACGCTACAACTCGCATATTAGCCTTTCCTTAACCTTCTCTTCGTTATAGTAAAGCTGCTGCCTTTGGAGTTTCAGAAAACAACCGCCACTTTCGGCGTACCGATAAAATACGTTCATTATCAATGACTTCAACGTAATCTATATCGAAGTGTTGCACTTGTTGTTCCAATCTTGAGATATCTCGAGCATGAGATGCGCGCGCCTGCGCTTTAAAAATTTGTTTCATAACTCCCCTCTTTATATAATATATTATAGTAAGCTATATGACACTTCCTACTCTTTTATACTATAGTTCATACACTTAACTTAATTTAGAAAGTTTGTATTTATGAGCATTTCAATCGGCAATATTTTTTCAGGTATCGATAAACAGGTTCCGCAGCTGGCGTTTGGGCAGCTGCATACCATGCGCTTCGAACACCCCAATTGGGTACAACGCCTCGTTAACCATATTGCTGAACAGACTAAAGTCCTTTACATCAGCGAGCCAACGCTTCCGTCGGAACATCAACAACGTCCTGAGAAGCTTCACGATAATGTTATTGTCGCCGAATGGTTGCTGCGCCGACGCTATTCAATGGGTAGCGCGTTGGCTGCCCTTGACCAAGTAGCTGCTCATACGAATACCGTAATTCTTCATGTATCGAATTCAGCATCGTTGTGGGTGAATTTTTTATTCCAAAGCAAAAATCTAATAGCGCTTGAACATTGGGCTAAGTCTAATCAAAAACTTGTTTACATTTTCATTAGTGGCGATGGCGAAAGTAAATATATCGATGAACTAATCGAGCGATCAGCCAACTTCTTTCAAAGCTATAGCATCATCAAATATGGTAAACCTCATTGGGAATGGCAAATTGACTTTTGGTTTTCAAATGGCGTAATGCTGGCCAACAGCTTTCGTATTTTAGAAACCGGCGATGGCCACCTTGAAGTACATCAGCCTCCGCAAAAACCAAGTGATGAGAATATATTACGCTATGAAAGTGCACCCGTTTATTACCTGAATGGTGCTCTCGATGGCAATGAAATAGCACCCTTAGAATGGCAAATGGTAGATCCGAAGCTAAATTGGATGTCGATTTTGCAGCGCGATAGCGATGACATCATTATCGTTCCGTACTTTCGAGGGCAGTCCATTCGAGAGTTACTACAAACGGTGTACAACATTCGACGTTATTATGGTGAGTTTCTTCGTGTTTGTATTCGTGAACGTGATCACGTGATTCGTTACGCCGATGAAAAACTATTATTCCAAGCAGGAGCCACCCTAATACTGCCTTACGATCTTCGCTTCAGCCAGGTGGTTGGGTTGGTAGAATATTCTGCTGGGTGGCGATGTTCTAGAACTCTACCCGATGACTTCAATGTGTTTTTGCAACAGATTATGCCGGGGGATATCGGCGGCTACTGCACCATAAAGTCCTTTGCGGCCAATAGCGTTGAGCTAGCTTTAATTGCGGAGCAACAAGGCTTGGATTTTTCGCTGGTATACGCGAAGCCTGGCCCCGGATTAAATGTGATTGATATTCTAAGTAGCTTCCGTCATCGGCGCGACGGCGATTTTATTTCCAGTGATGGTGAGTTTATATATATTTTTCTATATGGCTGCCAATCAAGTGATATCGCTCGAACCTTGAGCTATCTGCTCGGTATGCCTGCAAATACGTTACTGCAAAACGAAAAACAAATTCATTCGGTATACTTGGTTGAAGAGTTAGCGAAACGGTTAAACGAATTAACTGAGGTGCCAACGTACACAGATCAGTTGGCTACGCATGAAAGCAAGAAGGTTGGCCGCGTTATAGCAAGTCATAATCGATCGCACCCGAAGCCACCTGAATCAGCACCCAATATTGATCTTTAGGAATAGCCCATGTCGCAAGATTATTTCTTACTTATTGTACTTAGCGCATTTGCCACGGGAACGCTTGCTGGTCTTTTAATCTATAGGTTTTTAGGTCATCTTACTCGATTAGTTAAACGCATTACCGCTCGCTATCGGTATATTCGTATTATTAAACATTAAAAGAGTCGACTTTTCGTTATGCATGAGAACAGTACTTATACTCAACAGCGCCATCAACTGCTCAGCCAATCATTATTTAAGTGGCCGGGATTGCAGGTGTGGAGTTTTTACTTTCTCGTCAAAGTGGGGCTCGTCATTGCAGATGTTATATCTTTAAATTTAGTATTCAATTTTGCTTTAATAGCCGCACTGGTCGTGCCCTTAGACTTTAAAACATTACGGGTATTGCGCCAGCTTATCGCTATTCCTG
Source organism: Pseudidiomarina sp. (assembly GCA_048269045.1). GTDB lineage: Bacteria > Pseudomonadota > Gammaproteobacteria > Enterobacterales > Alteromonadaceae > Pseudidiomarina. The sequence goes on along the minus strand of JBLWUG010000001.1, from coordinate 48,810 downwards.
CAGCTATCGCACTACTCTACAGCGAAAGCTTTTTACCACCATTTGACCGACTACTTGCCCAGTGGGATCAAGTTTCTGCATTTAGCTCCAATTACCTGTTTGAGCTGCTAACGCGCGCAATCAAAATTGAATATATCGCCGCCCTGCTGGTGGCATGGATAGCCTTTGTTTATTTGTCACGATTTTTACGCATGACCGCAATAGCCGTTATTGCGATTGGGATAGCAGGTCTATCGCATGCGCCAGCAAGCTTAGAGCAACCTGTACTTAACGCAGCGGGAGAAACAATGGTTACTGACCAGGGCGCAATGTTGATTCAAAATGCGACCCCCGACCAAGCCTTATCCGCATTCTATCAAGAACAACTACAATTTAAGTTAAATCCCCCCACTCAAGTTAGCCCCGAGTTTGATATTTTAGTGGTGAGCATATGCTCGTTATCTTGGGAAGATTTAGAGCAAAGCAATCTGTTAGACCACCCACTCATGAAGAGCACTCAAATCCTGCTTGAGAACTACAACAGCGCTACATCCTACTCGGGCCCAGCGGCATTGCGCTTGCTGCGCGCTAACTGCGGTCATGCGCCGCATGAACGATTATTTGAGCACTCCTCTCAATGCCAGCTTAGTAATCAACTGGCAAAGCTCGGTTACTCGACAGATATGCTGTTAAACCATAGTGGTGAATATGATGATTTCAGCGGACTACTAAAACGCTTCGGTGGGCTCACGCACACAGCACACGGAAATGATATTCCCGTAATTATGACCGGATTCGATGATACAGCGATTTACTCTGACTACGCTTTATTGAACGAATGGCTAGCTGTCAGCACCGACCAACCGCGCTTTACCTTTTATAATTCTCTGTCACTCCACGATGGAAATTATGTCGACGGCTTTAGCGGCAACAGTATGGCTAGTTATCAATTGCGGGCACGACGTCTGCTTGATGCCTTATATCGCTTGCAACTCGATATACAAGCTTCAAATAAACGAGTGCTGATGGTGATTGTGCCGGAGCATGGGGCGAATTTGAAGGGCGACAAAATTCAGTTGCCTGGGCTGCGAGAAATTCCCACACGGTCACTAACCCATGTACCTGTACTCATTTCATTATTTGGCGACAACATCAACCCAACCACGATAAAGCAGCAAGTGGTACGAAGAGCCACAGGCCCAAGCGCTATCTCCAGTGCGCTCTACGCGATACAAGAGCAGCAGCCTTTCTCTGGCGGGCAGTATAACCCCAGTGAAGTTGCGGAGCTGCTCCCTTCAACGCCTTGGGTCGCAGAAAACAAAGATATAAAAGTTATGGAGTACAACAACCAATTTATTCTTAAAATAAAGGAACAGGCTTGGTTGCCGTACCAATAAACCTAAGGCTTTAAATTGCCGTGAAGGAATTTACAAACGAATACGACTTTGCCATAGGTTTCAAATGACCATTTAATGCAATCCTGTAGTGCTTGCATCACAGTTTCGTAGTCACCAAAAACCTGGGTACTCAAGGTGTTGGTTACAATGTCGACACCTTCATGGGCTGCCAGCTTGGCGTTCAACTGATCAATAAAGCCTTTGATCGGGCCAATATAATCATCCGCTAAAGGATACTTACTAATTTCTACGGTTAGTTGCATGAATACCTCGTTAGAATTTTACCTATCCGCAGCTATTTTACGTTAAATTTCAGGGCTTGGCAGCCAGCCCTTTTTGATAGCCTTCAGATCGCGTAGAATAGGACTATAATTATTTACTTGGTTTGTTGTGAGCTCGTCATGAATAAAAAAGAAACCATCGTTCTAGAAACACCAACGCAATCCAACCATGTGTTGCTTCATTCTTGCTGTGCGCCATGCTCTGGCGAGGTAATGGAGCGTATGGCTGATGCCGGTATCAAGTTCACGATTTTTTTCTATAACCCCAATATCCATCCGGAAAAGGAATACCTCATTCGCAAGGAAGAGAATATTCGTTTTGCCGAGAAATTGGGCGTTGATTTTGTAGATTGTGATTACGATACCGACAATTGGTTTGAGCGCGTGAAAGGGTTAGAGAAAGAACCTGAACGCGGAGCGCGATGCACAGAGTGTTTCGACATGCGATTTGAGCGCACGGCGTTGTATGCTCACGAGAATGGCTTTGACACTATTACCAGTTGCTTAGGCATTTCGCGCTGGAAGAACATGGAACAAATCAATGATTGTGGTGAGCGAGCTGTTGCTCCTTACGACGGCATGCAATATTGGACCTTCAACTGGCGCAAAGGTGGCGGTTCAGCCCGTATGGTTGAAATTGCTAAGCGTGAACGCTTCTACCAGCAAGAATATTGTGGCTGCGTTTACTCGTTACGCGATACCAACCGCTGGCGTTTAGAGAGTGGCCGCGACCGTATTCAAATTGGTGTTAAGTATTACACCAACGATTAATAAAAAGCCCGCTTTAATAGCGGGCTTTTTCGTGGATGTGAAGTTACTCGCCTTTAAGATGTTCATCTAACCAGCGAGTTTGTTCCCATAACATGTGCAATACAGATTCACGAGCACGGTATCCATGTGATTCATGTGGCAACATTACTAAACGTGCGGTGCCACCTAAGCCTTTAATCGCCTGATATAAGCGCTCCGACTGCATCGGGAAGGTACCCGAGTTATTGTCGTTGCTACCGTGAATCATGAGCAGTGGCTCGTTGATTTTATCGGCATGGAAGAATGGTGACATGCGAATATACAAGTCAGCATCATCCCACACGGTACGCTCTTCACGTTGGAAGCCAAACGGCGTTAAGCTGCGGTTATACGCACCACTACGCGCAATTCCTGTTTTGAACAGATCACTGTGCGCCAAAATATTAGCTGTCATGAACGCACCGTATGAGTGTCCACCTAAAGCGACCCGTTCAGGATCAGTCACACCAAGATCCGCACCAGCTTTAATCGCGGCTTTGCCGTTCATAATAAGCTGTTCGATAAACGTATCATTCGGTCGCGCATCACCTTCACCAACAATTGGCATGGTAGCGCGATCAAGCACTGCATAGCCTTGTGTCGCTAGGTACTGTGGTGACCAATAGCTAATGCGCACAAACTTATGTGGAGAGCCTGATACTTGCGCTGCGGCAGAAGCACTCTTGTACTCGCGTGGGTAAGCCCAAACGATGGTGGGAAGCGGCCCATCACGTTCTTTGTCGTATCCTTTTGGCAAGTACAATTCCGCCGACATTGGCAAGCCGTCTTCACGTGTATAGGTAATCAATTCACGTGAAATGCCTAACGTATGTGGCATGGGATGTGCGGTTTCAGTGAGTGCAGTCAGTTTATTGTTACGCACGTCACGAATAAAGAAATCAGCGGGCTGATTTACGCTTTCACGTTGTGTTAAAAACGTTAGCTCTTTGGCGTTAAGAAGCGCACGTGGTGCTTCATAATACGGAGCTTCGCTGCGCCATAAGCGCTTTGAGTCTTTGGTGAACAGGTTGAAACGATCAATGAATGGACGGTCGCCTTCATCTGATGCGCCAGTTCCGGTTAGTAGAACTTCTTGGTTATCGAGATACAGAACACGACGGCCCTTATCATTTTGCACCGTAAACGGCGTACCCGGGTCGTTGTAACGATCTTCCCACGAACGATTCCAGACTAATTGTGGCTTACGCTTGCCAGTGCCATCAACTAACCATAATTTTTCGTCTCGGTCCGCCCACCAGCGCTCCCACACCAGCATATGCTGTGCGTCGGCAGCAACTAAGCGGCTATAGCGCTTACTTAAATCAAGTAGTTTACGTGGCTTCGCTTTAAAAGGTGCTGCCAATTGAAAGACCTGATCGCGTACCTCGGCCTGCACCGCTGGATCGCCTTGGTCGGTGGCTTTCGCCCACACTAAGGTAGCGTCAGCATCGTTGCGCCAGCTAATGCTGCGACGGCCTTGTACCACCGCATCAAACGCAATCGGCAGGTTATCAGCGAGCGGCTGGTCAGCGACTTTATAAACCAGCTTACCGCTGGTATTCCAAACACTAGTCGTTTGTGGAAAACGGTAATGGGGCACTGCATAAGAGTATGGACGCGTGATATTTCGCACCAACAAATATTCGTCATTAGGCGCTACACTAAAGCCGTTATAAATCGCTTCCGGTCCAATATTTCGGCTTTTACCGTTCACATCAAAAAAGGTGATTTGGCTAGTGAAGTAGTAATCAAACCAAGCTTCATCTTGTTTGTTTTGCAGCAAGTCTTGGTAGGTTCGACCTGGCGCAGTGCGGCCTTTGCTTTCAGTGATAACAGGCCCGGTCGGTACGACGTTAGCTTCGGGCTTTGCCACGCTCGTTCCACGAGTGTAGCTATACAAGCCACTACCATCGTGACGCCACTGTAGTTGTGCGCCCCACACTGCATTTAAAGGTACTGCTGACCAAGGCTTTGCTTCACCTTTATTAACGTCAACCAACCACAAAGTGACTTGGCTTGGGTTTTGCTGAGCAAATGCAATGTATTTGCCATCAGGTGACCAACTAACACTTAAAGCTTTTAAATCTGCGGGTAGGCCTTTAATGGATTTTGCGGTGCCAGTTGCTACGGACACGAGTTCAAGGCGGCTAATGTAACGCGCCTGACTAACGGTAAAGTTAGCTGGGTTAAGACGACGTCCGGCGAGCTTAACTTGATCAACCGCAACGTCAGTTATATCTGGAAGTGCTGGATAGCCGGTGACGAGTAAAAGACTTCCATCAGGACTTAAATTAGCGCCCGGTGATGGTGCCGCATCGACAATATCAACAATTGCCTGAGCTGGTGTTTGGTAGTCAATTTTTATCGGGTTCGCTTGCGCGATAGGTGCTGAGAAAACGAGAAAGCTTGCTGCTATCGCTCCCATCAGCGAGGAGAGTTTTATCCGACTCATTATAATACGTCCTTCATTAACCACTTGAATGGAATAGATTCGTGGTTAATAAGCTAACATATTTGAGCCGTTATTCCTCGCTAACGGTAGGGTACATAACTCGCCACAAGGGACGTTCAACGCATAACAATCAGTATCTTAGGCAACTTGCGTATCATAATGCGTGAGTAGCAGCTGCTGCGCATGGGCCAATGGCGATTCTGCTTCGATAATGGTTTGCGCATGATCAGCTAACAGGCGCATCATCACTTCGTTGTCTTCTTCACCCTGCCACATTTTGATATAGGTTCCCTGCTTATATCCGCGTTGTTGACGCAAGTTATTCAATGCATTTTTACCAATATAAGTCAGGTAAACGGTGTCGGCATCGCCGTATGCTTGGGTCAGCAAGCTAAACAACGCATTGAAAAATGTTTGTCCGCACTGCAACGGTTTTGCGCTGCTACCGTCATGTGCCAGTGCAGAAACCAGTGCTTTGCCATCATCAATAACCGTGGTATTAGCAGCCCCAGTAAGAATCAACTCAGCAACTTGCGCCTCAGCTTCTGCTTGGCTGGCTCCTCGCTCACAAGCATTCTCAACCGCATCAGAAATAGCGAAATGGAGAATATCAATAAGCTCCATGTTGGCTTGCCCCCAGTCTGCTTCTTGCTTCTTCCACCATTTGTAGGCGGTATGCTCAAAGTACTCACCAAGTTCGACCAATATTGCTTTAACATCATCTCGAATGACCTGGGGATCAGTTGGATAGGATGGGTCTATCACTTGGTTAAATGCAATTTGCATCGCGACGAGTTGCTTGGCTTGTTCTGGAGTCATAGTTCCGCTCTTATTATAAATTGAGGTGAGGATGATTTACTTAGCCAACATAGTGTAACAGTTGAACATTATTTGACGAGTGGTGTGGGTGATATATTGCCGCTTGAAAGTCAGCTTTTGTTAAAAACTTTACACGGTTAAGGAATGCATCGACGGGTAACGCAAGGGTTTGGAGTAATAATCCTTGCTGCTGTTTAGTAACCGCTTCGGCCAAGGTCCAACGCTCAAAGAACCTGTGCGTATCGGTCGCCTTAAGACCTGCGAAAAAGCCATGCTGATACCGTTCAATTAACTGGGCTTGCCGCCGCCGCACTGCGATTGGTTCAATATCCACGCCCATATCGTGCTGAGCCGATACGGCAATGAGAGCGGCACCTTTGGTATGGCTAATAGAACATTGCCATTGCTGCCCCGCTACCCACAGTAGTGGCGCACCATTAGCATGGCGTTGAACACTAATATCGTTAGGATGAAGGCTTGGGTTTATTTGCGTACAAAGCAACCAGCGAATAAGCGCGCGGCCAGCAAGAAACTGCTGTTGCCGCGCTATCTCAGCATATTGCCGAGCCTGCTCAAATTCACTTGGGAGATTCCAACCGCCGTCAATCACTGCTGCTAAGTCTAAGCTATAAGCGCAAAATAGATGCTCAGTGATTGGGCCGGTAGGTATCATTAGCTATCCTGTATATGCTGCCTTAAATAATCGTCGTAGCTGCCCGAGAAATCACGCATGCCACTATCTGTAAGCTCTATAATACGCGACGCCAATGAAGATACAAACTCACGGTCATGACTCACAAACAAGAGCGTTCCTTCATAGTGTTCGAGGGCTAAGTTTAAGGCTTCAATCGACTCCATATCTAAGTGGTTAGTCGGTTCATCCATAATCAGTACGTTCGGCTTTTGCATAATTAGCTTACCGAACATCATTCGCCCTTTTTCACCACCAGATAAAATGGTTACTGGCTTTTTAATATCGTCTTGTGAGAACAGCATGCGCCCAAGAATGCTTCGCACCGATTGCTCATCGTCATCAGCCTGCTTCCACTGCGACATCCACTCAAAAACACTAATTGGCTCTTGGAACAGCTCAGCATTATCTTGCGCGTAATAACCAACATTGGCATTTTCAGACCATTTGACTGTGCCTGATTGTGGCTGATGTTCGCCCATTAAACATTTAAGTAAGGTCGTTTTACCGATACCGTTAGCACCCAACACCGCTACTTTTTCGCCCACTTCAATCATGGCATTGATATTATTCAACACCTGATGGTCGTCGAAACTTTTATTTACGTTCTCGATTTCTAATGCCAAACGGTAAAGCTTTTTCTCTTGTTCAAAGCGAATAAAGGGGCTAACTCGACTCGAAGCTTTTACTTCGGAAAGTTGGATTTTGTCGATCTGCCGAGCTCGTGACGTAGCCTGTTTTGCCTTTGACGCGTTTGCTGAGAAACGGCTAACGAATTGTTGGAGCTCCGCAATTTTTTCTTTCTTTTTGGCGTTTTCATTCAGCAAAAGTTCGCGCGCTTGGGTTGCGGCAAACATATATTGATCGTAGTTGCCCGGATACACGCGCAATTCGCCGTAGTCAATATCGGCCATATGCGTACAGACACTATTCAAAAAGTGACGGTCATGGGAAATGATAATCATGGTCGCTTGGCGCTCATTTAAGATATCTTCAAGCCAGCGAATAGTATGGATATCCAAGTTGTTGGTCGGTTCATCCAAGAGCATGATGTCAGGATTTGAGAACAACACCTGCGCCAGCAAAACCCGTAATTTTAAACCCGGAGCAATCTCGCTCATCAGGCCAAAGTGTTGCTCCATAGGGATACCAACACCAAGCAATAATTCACCCGCACGAGACTCTGCAGTATAACCATCGAGCTCGGCAAACTGGGTTTCTAAATCCGCAACGCGCATGCCATCCGCTTCACTCATTTCAGCCATGCCGTAGATGCGATCACGCTCTTCTTTGATTTGCCATAATTCGTCGTGGCCCATGATCACGGTATCGACCACGCTAAATTGCTCATAGGCAAATTGGTCTTGGCGTAATTGGCCCACGCGCACATCTGGTTCCACAGATACGTTGCCGGCAGAAGCTTCTTGCTCACCGCTAAGAATACGCATAAAGGTAGACTTTCCGCAGCCATTCGCGCCAATCAAACCATAGCGGTTTCCTTGACCAAATTTAACGGAGATATTTTCAAAAAGAGGTTTAGCACCAAATTGCATGGTGATATTTGCAGCAGAAATCACGTTTGTACACCCGAACAAAAAATAGGCGCGTAATCTACGTGGTTTCGCTGCAAATTACAAAGGAAGTTTCGTTTCTTTATCGCTTAGTGCAACAACCAAAGCAAAGAACCGGTCGCAATCAACACCCAAAGCAAGGCTGCTAAGATCAAAGTCCGTACGCCAGCAGCGCGTAATTTGGCCCAGGTAATTGATGCACCCACCAAGAATAAACACACGACTAACAGCTGCTTACCGACAATAAACATGCCTTGATATACATCATTTAACTGGGGCACGTAGGTGGCGAACACCATCGCAATAACATAGCCGACAATAAATAACGGTATCGACACTCGAGTCCGTTGCTCTTGCTGTGTCGCACGCTGATAAATCAGTGCTGATATTAACGCTAATGGGATAATCCATAAGGCACGAGCTAGCTTCAATGTCGTCGCTACTTGCAACGCTTCATCACCATAGGCTTGGGCTGCACCAACCACCGACGATGTATCGTGGATCGCAATAGCCGCCCACACCCCAAAAGTAACTTGGTCTAAACCAAGCCAATGACCAAGCACTGGAAACACCAGCAGAGCAATTGCATTCAAGGTGAACACGGCAGCTAATGCTAACGCCATTTGATCGGAGCGAGCTTGAATTGCCGGCCCGACAGCGGCAATCGCTGAACCACCACAAATGGCGGTGCCTGAACCCAATAGATGACTCGTTTTCGTATCGATCGCGAGCCACCGCCCAACCACTAAAGCCACTACTAAGGTCACCACAATGGATACCACCATAAGGCCCAGATGTTCGCCTGTTACTGCTAAGGCAGTATCGAGGTGAACGCCAAAGCCCATAGCGATAATTGCCACAGCCAGCATTCGTTTAACCAGCTGACTCAAGTTTAAGTTATCGGGTACCCAACCCAATGCCGCAGTAACAAAGCCGATAAGCAAGGCAACGGGTGCGGTAACCCAAGGCGTCAAGCAAGCAAATATTAACAGCCAAAATAGCAAATTCGTTGGTTTCATTCCGTATGCCTTAACGATTAAAGTTCATTTATCGGTACTTTTAAGTAAACTTTGCCATCTTCATCAGCCGGCGGCATCTTGCCTGCTCTAATATTGACTTGTATGGCGGGAAGAATCAGTCTCGGCATCGACAACGTTGCATCGCGTTTCTCACGCATGGCTACAAACTCATCTTCTGACACTTCATCATTAACGTGAATGCTGTGTTTACGCTGTTGCTCAACAGTGGTCATGTATTCATGCTCACGACCCGCTGGCGGATAATCGTGACAAATGAATATGTTTGTTGCCGCTGGCAGTGCCAGTATTTTTTTAATGGACTGAAAGAGCTGGCGCGCGCTGCCACCGGGAAAGTCGCAACGCGCAGTACCGACGTCAGGCATAAATAATGTATCACCGACAAACGCTAGTTCTTCATTCACTATATAAACCAAGTCAGCAGGGGTATGGCCCGGTGTATGCATCACACGTATTTCCATACTACCGACAGTAAAGGTTTCACCATCTGTAAATAGATGATCAAACTGCGCACCGTTCGGTAAAAACTCTTTCTCTAGATTAAAAATATCTTTGAAGATTTTCTGAACATCTTGAATGTGTTCACCAATACCTAGTTTACCGCCGAGCGTTTTCTTAATATAAGGTGCGGCCGATAAATGATCAGCGTGAGCATGTGTTTCTAATACCCAAGCAAGGCTTAATTCATGCTCACGGATAAAGTTGATCAGACGATCAGCGTTGGTGGTAGCTGTGCGCCCCGAACTAAAGTCGAAATCGAGCACAGGATCAATGACTATCGCGTGTTTTTCTTCAGCGTGATACAACACATAGCTAAAAGTTTCACTATCTTGATCAAGAAACGCTTGCACTTGAACTGCGCTTGCCTGCGTCATGCTTTCCTCCGGTGTCGTCGACTCAAAAACTATTGATTTGAGGCAACTAAAGTACCCTTTAATTTGCGCACTGTGAAGTACTAAAACGAGGAAAAGCGCGGGTCACCGCTAATGTTGTATGGCCCTATCGAACCTTGATTAGATAAACTAGAGAGTAACAATTGCGTTTGGATGGGTTTGACTAAGTAATCGGTAGCCCCCGCGCGGATCGCTGCATAGGTGCTGGCCCGGCAAGCATCACCGGAAAGAATCACAAAATTCTGTGGTTTGAACCGTTTCTTTAATGGTTGAATCAGCTCCAAGCCATTGAGGTTTCCAAACTTTAAATCAAACAAAATATGCGCCACCTGTGGCACGCGCAAATGCTCTAGCTCGTGCTGCGACGCAACCATACAAACCTCGAAATCAAATCGCCGCAAGCGCGCTGCCAAGGTTTGCAGCAGAGTAATATCGTTATCAATAATGAGTATTTTATCAGTCATGGCAAGCCTCAGTTGGTAAACGTACTTCAGTTACAGTATTACCGTTTTCTCGGTACCATAAAGCTTGGCCTAAAAATCGTTCTAAGGTCGCGCAGGTCAAGGCACCTCCTCCTGCCAGCGAATGCCCGGTAGTGGTCGAAACTTGGGCGCGACGCTGTTGATATTCAGCCGCTAGCTCTAGACCTTGATTAACAATTCGCAATACCCAAGTATCTGCTTCCATGACCACACTAATGCTAATAGTTTTGCTTTTCGATACTGCATCTGCCGCATGATGCAGCAAACTTAAAATGGCCGATGGCAATGTGCGGTCAGCGGGAATGCAGCGATTAGAGTCGATATCTTCTTGCCAGCGCACATGAATGTCGGGGCGAGCTATTAATAATGCGCTACGTAATTGCTGGACTAACTGTGAAACATTAAAGGGGACTAAGCGGCGAGTACGAACGTCTTCTGCGACCATTCGCCAGTCCGTGAGTAGATTATGAATTCGTGTGATTTGTTGCTCAGCAAGCTGTAAGTCTTCGTCATTAGGGTATCGCTGGCGAACATCTTCAAGCATGAATTGAATGGTTTGTATGGGGGTGGCTACTTCATAACTGAACTGGGCAGCAGCGGTGCCGATGGAGACTAAATGCTCGTGTCGATATTGATCGTGATGCCGTTCATGGGCCACTTGGTTACGTCGGTGAGTTCGCAATCTGAGGTAATGCAAGGTACTGCCTAGCAGCACTAATGCTAACGCCTGACCTAATACCGATGCATGGTACTGACTGTTCACATCCATAGCAGCGGGTAGTTCCACTTGTAATTGGAATAGCAAGCCAATTACAGCACCAGCGACAACCATCCACGCTAACCCAAACGGCAGCAACAACATTGCTGCTGCTACCGGAACGAGCAATATCATCAAAGGATTTGAGGCCGTACCATCCAGCCAAAAATACAGGCTTGCCACCACGACCATCAGCAACAAACTTAATGCTGTACAAAAATCACGACGTGTCACCTACAACTACCCCCATCATTACCTTACTTCTAAGTATGGGCGCTATTCGTTCAATTTCCAGCCGATTTCAGTGCTTGCGCTGGATTATCAGCGGTAAAGAGGTTTAGAATGTTATCTTTCTAATTGAATTAGCTGGAGCTTGTAATGGGTCGCGCTTATCAAAACCGCAAAGAGTCGATGGCAAAAACTGCCGCGGCAAAAAGTAAGGTGTACAGTAAATACGGTCGCCAAATCTATGTTGTTGCTAAACAAGGCGGTGTTGACCCTGACGGTAACCTACAACTGCGCAGCATGATTGAGAGTGCCAAAAAAGATCAGGTGCCGGCACACGTCATTGATAAAGCTATTGATAAAGCTAAAGGTGGTGCCGGTGAAGACTACGCGCCAGCACTGTACGAGGGTTTTGGTCCTGGCAATTGCATGGTTTTGGTGGAATGCTTAACCGACAACCCGAACCGTACCATCGGTGAAGTGCGCAACTGCTTCACTAAAACTAAAAGCAAAATCGGTGAGCCTGGCAGTGTGTCGCATATGTTCGACCATTGTGTGATTTTAAAGTTTGCAGGTGAAGACGAAGACAGCATTCTTGAAACCTTAATGGAAGCCGATGTCGATGTTACCGATATCGAGTCTGACGAAGGTTTTATCACTGTATTTGCGCCACACACCGAATCTCATAAAGCCAAAATGGCACTCTTAGAAGCGCTACCAGAACTCTCTTTTGAGGTAGATGAAATTCAATACTTGCCACAGGTTATGTCACCCATTAGCGGTGAAGATATTGAAACCATGGAACGCTTTTTAGAGATGTTGAATGATTGCGATGATGTGCAGAACATCTATCACAACGCTGAGTATTAATATTCATATTCCGCATAATAAAAACCCCAGCTTAGGCTGGGGTTTTGCATTTTTGCGAGCGCTTTAATCAAGCAAATTTAGTATGAACGCGTACTCTTCAGCACGTTCTTTTAGTCGCGCAAAGCGACCCGAGCTGCCACCATGTCCTGCAGTCATGTTGGTTTTGAACATCAGCGGATTCATATCGGTTTTTTGAGCGCGTAATTTCGCGACCCACTTCGCCGGTTCAAAATATTGAACTTGAGAGTCGTGCAAACCCGTAGTGACCAACAACGCCGGATACTCTTGTGCGCTAACCTGGTCATAAGGCGAATACGACAAGATATAGTCATAATAAGCTTTCACCTTTGGATTACCCCACTCGTCAAACTCATTGGTGGTTAACGGCAAGCTTTCATCGAGCATGGTGCTGACAACATCCACAAAAGGCACATGCGCAACCATTCCGCGATACAGTTCTGGAGCCATGTTAGCGACAGCGCCAACCAACAAGCCGCCTGCACTACCTCCCATGGCGAATACTTGGTCATGAGCGACATAGTTCTCCGCCACCAAGTGTTTGGTCACATCGATGAAATCAGTAAAAGTATTTTTCTTATGCAATAACTTTCCGTGCTCATACCAATCTCGACCCATCTCTTGACCACCACGAATATGCGCAATGGCAAACACGAAACCACGATCAACTAATGAGAAAATGGTCGAACGATAATAAGGGTCTGAGCTCGAACCATAAGAGCCGTACGCATACTGATAAAGCGGTGCGGTACCGTCTTGCTTATAGCCTTTCTTGTACAGCAATGATACGGGTATTTGAGTACCATCACCTGCCGTCGCCCAACTGCGAGCTGTGGCATACAAACTCGCATCATAGTTTGGCACTTCGGTTTGTTTTAAAACCTTTTGCGTGCCATTGCTCATGTCGTACGCATAAATAGTATCGGGGGTCGTTAATGAGCTGTAGCTGTAGCGAAGTTCATTCGTATCTTGTTCAACATTACGCTCAAAACTCATCACATATGCATCTTCGGCTGCATCAATGAGCTTACCTTGAGATAGATCAGCCCATGGCAACACTCGCAGTCGGCGTAAACCGTCACTACGTTCATTGAGTACAAGATAGTTACTGAACACTTCGTAGTCTTGGATGAAGACAGATTCGCTATGCTCAATGAGCTGCTGCCAATTATCTTTGGTGCCAATCGCATCGTGGGCAACTTGCATCATTTGATAGTTTGGCGCATTCCAATCCGTACGAATAATCCAGCGACCCGCAAAGTGATCAGCCGAATACTTCAAGTGACGTTCGCGCGGTGCAAATACCGTAAATTCACCATCTGGGTTATCGGCACTGAGCACCCGCATTTCATTGGATACGGTTTGGTGTAAAGAAATAACAACGTACTCACCATCTGTAGTGTTGTTCACATACATATAGAAAGTGTTGTCCGTTTCTTCGTAGACGAGTTCAGCTGCATCAGCAGGTTGGCCAATAGCGTGCTTCATCACTCGCGTCGATAACAGTGTTTGTGGATCGTTTTCGATCACAAACAGCGTTTTATTATCTTTTGCCCAAGCCAACGCCGAGGATAACCCGGTAAGCTGGTCGTCTAAATCTTGACCCGTGGTTAAATCTCGAATGCGCAGTTCATATTGGCGGCGCCCGGTATTATCAACCAAATACGCGAGCAACTGTTGGTTGGGGCTAACTTGCCAATTGCCGACCTGCATAAAGACTTCGCCTTCAGCGAGCTCGTTAACATCGAGCATGACTTCTGCCGGGCCAAAACCATCTTCGACTACCGCCTCGCGGATATATATAGGATATTCTTTTCCAGCTTCATAATGCGTGCTGTAACGATAGTCACCCTTGATATAGCCTACCGAGCTGTCATCTTGCTTAACTCGAGCAATAATTTCTTGCTCAAGCGCATTGGTGAGTTCGGTATAGTCATTACGATAATTGTCGTAGTAGTCATTTTCTGCATTTAAATATGCAATAACTTTCGGGTCTTTGCGCTCATCATCACGCAACCAGAAATAAGGGTCATCACGGTCGCCATGCGGTGACGACACAACATGTGGCACTTGTGCTGCGATGGGTGCAGTAGAATCCTGCGCGTTATCGCTACAAGCGCTTAATAGCAAAGCACTCAAGGCGATACCACTCAATAAATAGCTTTTAGTATTTAACATGGAAACTTCCTTAAAGAATGCCTCACAGCCTGATGCTGTGAGGCCAGTGCATTACAAAGATTTAATGCCCATGTTCCACAACGTAAACCCATAGATATCAGCATATTGCTCTATGGTTTTTGAAACCGGTGTGCCGGCACCATGTCCAGCATTGGTTTCAATGCGGATTAGTTGCGGGCGCGGACCACCGTTCTTGGCTTGCAACTCCGCCGCAAACTTGAACGAATGCGCGGGTACAACACGGTCATCATGATCACCAGTAGTTACCATGGTTGCTGGGTAATGTACGCCCTGCTCCACATTGTGGACGGGTGAATAGCCATATAGGTACGAGAACATTTCTTCGCTATCTTCTGCAGTACCATAGTCATACGCCCAACCTGCTCCAGCAGTAAAGGTGTGGTAACGCAACATATCAAGTACACCCACCGCTGGTAGTGCAACACGAATCAAGTCCGGGCGCTGCGTCATCACCGCACCCACTAACAGGCCACCATTAGAGCCACCGCGAATCGCGAGGCGCTCACTTGATGTGTAGTCTTCGGCAATTAAGTATTCCGCGGCGGCAATGAAGTCGTCAAAAACGTTTTGCTTGTTCATTTGCGTGCCCGCATCGTGCCATGCTTTGCCGTACTCACCACCACCACGTAAGTTAGCTACCGCGTATACGCCACCAAGTTCTAACCACATGGCGTTGGCAGTGCTGAACGACGGCGTTAAGCTAATATTAAATCCACCATAACCATAAAGGATGGTTGGGTTGGTACCATCTAACTCAATACCCTTTTTATAGGTAATGATCATCGGTACTTTGGTGCCGTCTTTGGATGCATAGAATACTTGCTTCGACTCATAGTCGCTGCTGTTAAACGCTGCTTGAGACTCAGCGTAAACGCTAGACTCGCCGAGCTCTGGGTCATAGGCATAAATGGTGCTTGGCGTGCTGTAGTTGGTGAAGCTGTAGTACAAGGTTTCAGCGTCTTTCTTACCACTAAAACCACCAACACTACCTACACCCGGCAACTCAACCTCACGTACACGGTTACCGTCATAATCGTATTGAATCACTTGTGCAATAGCATCAACCATATACTCAGCAAAGATAAAGCCGGCGCCTTTCTTCGGGCGTAATACATTGCTGGTTTCAGCAATGAAATCAACCCAGTTATCAGCTTGCGGGTTTGCAGCGTCAACGGTGACAATGCGCTGGTTTGGTGCATCTAGGTTGGTTACCAAATATAATTTAGAACCCACGTTATCTAATAGATAAGTATCAGAGTCGGTGTGTGCTAATACAGTAATCAACTCACTTTCAGGCTGCGTTAAATCTTTAATAAATAGCTTGTTGCCTGAAGTCGATACTGCAGCAGAGATCACCAAGTAACGGTTGTCATCGGTTACACGACCGCTTACATAGCGGTGTTTCTGCGCTTCAGTACCACCAAATACAACAGCGTCATCAGCTTGCGCAGTGCCAAGCTTGTGATAGTAAAGTTTGTGCTGATCGGTTTTTGCAGATAGCTCTGAACCTTCAGGTTTGTCGTAGCTTGAGTAATAAAACCCTTCGTTACCAAACCAAGAGATACCACTGAATTTAACATCAACCAGTTCGGTTTCGAGTGGCTCTTTTGTTTCCGCATCGATCACGAATATTTTGCGCCAGTCACTACCACCTTCAGAAATCGCGTACGCAGCAAGTGAGCCATCTTCTGAAAAGCTTAAGCTCGCCAGTGAGGTGGTGCCATCTTCGCTAAACGTATTGGGATCGAGGAATACTTCGGTGTTGCCTTGGTCATCGGTACGATAGACCACGTACTGATTTTGTAAGCCGTCATTTTTATAGAAGTACGTATACTTCCCTTCTTTAAATGGGGCGCCTAATTTTTCGTAGTTCCATAACTCAGCAAGACGTTCTTTGATGGTCTCGCGGTAAGGAATTTGCTCAAGGTAGTTAAAGGTCACGTCATTTTGCGCTTTAACCCAAGCTTCGGTTTCTGCACTACGGTCATCTTCTAACCAGCGATAAGGGTCGGCAACGACATGATCAAAGTAAGTATCGGTATGATTTCCGCGAAATGTTGTCGGATAAGTTACTTCTGAATCCACAACGGTCTCCGTTTCAACATTGGATTGAGGGGAGCAAGCACTTAAAAATGCTAAGCTTGCTGCCGCAGCTAGGTATCTCATTATTTTAAAACTCCCTGATAATTATTATTCGATTGAGATCGGGTCTGTACTTTACTAACTAAGGCTATACACTCCGCCTCTATGGCTTCAAGCGAAAAGAGACTAATAGCACTAAAAAGCGTTAAGCTATAACCAAATTTGAATAAGAGACTACCACAATGAAATATGGCATACAGTTTTTACTGAGAGGGCTGGCAATTTTGTTGCCGATCGTTTTGACCCTAGCGCTGGCTCAGTGGTTTTTAGTCACCATAGAGGTTTGGCTAAAGCCAATTTGGAAAGCTGCACTGGGTGAAAAGTACTATTTCCCAGGTCTCGCTTTCATTAGTTTTTTAGTGCTCGCAGCATTGGTCGGTTTTAGTTCCCGCTGGACTTTTCTCAATAAGCTTTGGCAATTCCCAGGCCGGCTGATGGAACGTATGCCCGTTTTGCGCAATCTATACGGCACCATCAACGACGTTTTTGATCTGATGGCAGGTAAGAGCTTTTCCGAAGAGTCCGTAGTGATGGTTTCATTACCTGGACAAATCAACATGATTGGCATCGTAACTAAAACCAGTGGCGTTAAAGGCGACCAGCTATCTGAGTGTCTGGATGAAGACCACATAGCGGTATTTCTACCCATGAGCTACAACGTCGGTGGCTATATGATTATGGTGCCGCGTGACTGTGTAAAACCTTTAAATATTTCCCCTGCCGACGCCATGCAATTAACCATTAGTGGCGGCCTTGGCAAATCTCGAACTAGTGAACAGCAAGATAACGGAGAGTAGTATTCATGGCATATTTACCTTGTGTAGAAATAGAACCGAAACAAAGCGCAACTCATGCCATTATTTGGTTGCATGGGCTCGGCGCAGATGGCAACGACTTCGCGCCCTTGGTTCCTCATCTACAGTTACCTGAAGCAGCTCAGGTTCGATTCGTTTTCCCTCATGCGCCTCAACTGCCGGTAACCATTAATGGTGGCATGACCATGCCAGCTTGGTACGACATCTTAAGCATGTCTATTGAACGGGAAGTTGATGAAGTGCAATTGCGAGCGTCTGCTAATGCTGTTCATGCGCTGGTTGAACGCGAACACGAGCGCGGTATTGCCTATGAAAACATTATTCTGGCTGGGTTTTCACAAGGTGGCGCTGTTGCCTACGAAGCGGCTTTAAGCTACGAGCAACGTTTGGGTGGTTTATTAGTGCTCTCTAGTTATCTGGCGACGCATGATAGTTTAGCAAAGCACGCTAACAATCAGGCGATCCCGATTCTCGTGCAGCATGGCACCAGCGATCCTGTGGTTCCCGTTGAATTGGGTCAGCAAGCACAGCAGTGGTTAACGCAACATGGTTATCAGTCTGAGTTTCAGACCTTTAACATGCAGCACCAAGTGTGCCCAGAGCAAATCCAGAAAATTAGCGGTTGGTTACAACAAGTTCTGGCTTAATCAGCCAGAACTTGCAGTTTATCTGCCCATTGATTCACCCAGTTGATCGCGGTATCGCGATTCTGGGTACGAATATTAACATGGCCAACTTTACGACCCGGACGGGCTTCTTTGTTGTACCAATGGCAGTCGGTATCGGCGTGGTGCCATAAGCCCGCAGGAATTTGGTCAACCCCAATCACGTTGATCATTAGCGTTGGCTCTAAGCGTAAAAGCGGTAATGGCATACCGGTAAGTGCGCGAATATGTAAATCAAACTGGCTGCTATTAGCGCCGGTCATGGTCCAGTGCCCAGAGTTGTGGACACGTGGTGCAATTTCGTTCACTAAGATGCGCGTTTCACCGTGTTCTTCAACCACGAAAAATTCAATGGCGAGCACACCTACATAGTTAAGCGCATCCGTTAAGCGTTTAAAACAAGCTTCCGCTTGTTGCTGTAACGCGTCAGATACGGGGTCAATTGCACCTAAGCTATAGCTCAAAATACCTTGGTCATGGACATTGGTCATCAGCGGATAACAGCAAATACTGCCATCTTTACTGCGTGCGCCTACCAAAGATACTTCACGTTGGAATGGAATCAAATGTTCAGCAATGCCTGGTTCCTGTCCAGCTTCCGCCGCAACCGCAGCCGGTTCGTCAACACTACGGAAGCGCCACTGGCCTTTGCCATCGTAACCGCCGCGTGCAGACTTCAGCACTAACGGCTGGTCAGTCTGCTCAAGAATTTTTTGGAGTTCATCTTGGTTGTGATAAATCTTCCAAGGTGCCGTTGGAACACGGCAATCATCAAATAACTTTTTTTCTGCTCGGCGGTCGGTCAAACTTTTAATGCGTGCTGGATCCATTAAAAACTTGTCATGTGCTGCGGCAATAATATCAGCCGGAATATCTTCGTGCTCCCAGCTCACCACATCAGCCCAGGCAATCGCCTCTGCTAAGGTTAGCTGCAAATCAAGCTGCGCAGAAAGTGGTTTAACGGTGTGAGTACGGGTGCTAAACAACAAGCACTCATGACCATGACTAATAGCGCTGGCGCCCAACATTTGGCCCAGTTGTCCGTCACCGATAAACAATATTTTCATTAAGGTAGCTCCAAGCTCGGACCGTTCATAACTTGATCACGTTGAGTTGCACGGAATGCTTTTACGCGTTCACGAACGTCAGCATCAAACGAGCCAATAATTTGCGCCGCTAGCAAACCAGCGTTGGCAGCACCTGGGTCACCGATAGCTAAGGTACCCACAGCCACACCGCGCGGCATTTGTACGATAGACAGTAAACTATCCATACCTTTCAAATGCTTGCTCTGTACAGGCACGCCAAGTACGGGAATTGATGTGAATGCAGCTAACATGCCAGGTAAGTGTGCAGCACCACCAGCGCCAGCGATAACAACAGGAACACCGTCCTGTTCAGCTTGGGTCATCGTGGATTGCAATAAGTCTGGAGTGCGATGCGCAGATACAACTTCAGCGCGCCATTCAACGCCTAAGTCTTTCAGCATTTGCGCCGCGTGTTGCATAACGGGCCAATCTGACTTCGAGCCCATAAGAATAAGTACAGGTGCCATTGGTTGCTCCCTTTTTCAAAGGAGCGAATTGTAGCTAGGCAGCGCGATAGGTGCAAATTTATTGTGCAATTCTCAAGCTATCTCGGCCTTCACTTTTAGCTTGATACATGGCGTCATCGGCTTGTTCTAGTAACTCGCCCCATGAAACATCCGGCTGCCATTGAGCTATACCCGCACTCGCAGTAATGCGTGTGAGCATACTTTTCACGGTAAAAGGTTCGTGGCGCAATTGTTCCAGAATTGCTTGTGCAAGCTCGGCTGCCATCGGCGCTGAAGTATTAGGGAATAAAACTAAGAATTCAGCACCATTACTACGAATTAAAATATCTTGCTCGCGCACATAAGATTCAATGCGGCGGGCGGTTTCGCGCAGAATTTCATCGCCAAACATGTAACCGAAGCGATCATTGACGTTTTTGAATGAGTCAATATCGAGGAGCATGACACTCAATGGTTGGTTAAGCTGTTGCGCTTTTTCAATTTCACGATGGAGTAACTCACCCGTGAAATCACGTTTGTAGAAACTGGTGAGCGGATCTGCGGTAGACATTTTGAGAAGATTCTTTTGCATTCGCGTCATCATGGTTAAGAAGGCCGCACCCACACAAATAAGTACGAGCATCGATAAACCAATGCGCCATGCATAATCAAAAGGCAGGAATTTATACATAGCAGCGGCAAATAGCGCGTAAATTAACATGATGGCCAGTAAAAATATGACCCGGTCGAACATAAAGAAAACGATAGCAAGTACTGGGTACATCCAATAAACACCCATCATACCGGCGGATTTTATCGAGATGCTCACCATAGTGCCTAGCGCGCACACCAAAATAAAATTAATCCACTGCGGCGCCAATTCTTCTTTATAAATAGACCAAGTTAATAGAAAGCCCACACCAACAGCACTTAGCGCTATGGTGCCTCCCCACTCACCATCGGCAGCTTTCATGACTGCCAACATTAACGTTACGGCACCTACGCCAAAATAAATCGTGCGCATCGCTAATAAACGGAATTGTTGCCATAAATTTACCGGCATAATGGTCTGCGAGTGAATATTTACCCAATCCATAATGTTTTTTCTCTATTTCAATGAAGTATATGACCGCAGCAAAATAGGCATTTATACGACGAGCCTTAATGCACTCTTCTTTACATGTTAAATTAAAGTAAAGCATTAACTGGCTGAATATTCCATTTTTTATGAGTTCAGGCATACTCGATATCAAAAGTGAGGAAAGAATATGCTAATTAATTCGAAACAAAGTGCTCTGGTTATTGTTGATGTACAAGAAAGGCTCGTTCCTGTTATCCACCAACGCGATAAGCTCATCGCGCGTATTCGCTGGCTGGGGGAAATTGCAAATGAATTAGATATTCCTGTTCTTGTAACCGAGCAATACCCCAAGGGCTTGGGCATCAGCGTAGATGCGTTAGCCGGCGTGATTGAAAATTCGCGGGTGATCGAAAAATTACATTTTAGCGCGATGCAAGAACCAAACTTTTGTACCGCTTTAAAAGAGCTGCAACGACAGCAAATTATTCTGATGGGAATGGAAGCTCATGTCTGTATCTTGCAAACCGCATTGGATTTGATGAGCGAAGGCCACGATGTATTCGTGGTTGAAGATGCTGTAGGTTCACGCCGCGATAGCGACAAGCAAACTGCGCTCGCCCGCCTACGCCAAAACGGTGTGGTAGTGATAACAACGGAGATGGCTGCCTATGAATGGTTACATCGTTCCGGCACCGATCAATTCAGACATATTACTAAGAATTGGATTCGTGGCTAAAATATAAGCAAGAGTTAATAAATCTTTATTTGACAGCCTGCGAGATCAGCGTATACTAATCGTCGCTAAAGAAATTCGGCTGTCTAATTGTGGCCTGTTACGAAGTCTATTGCTGTACCTCGTTTTGTAAGTCCCAAGTAATACACGTATTTTTATTAGCAATACCCTAGATTTTCACATGCAATACGAGGAATCACAGCATGTCTACAGTAACTGGTAAAGTAAAATTCTTTAACGAAGCTAAAGGTTTCGGTTTCATCGAGCAAGAGCAAGGCGCAGACGTATTCGTACATTTCAGCGCTATTCAGTCTGACGGTTTCAAAACCTTAGCTGAAGGTCAATCTGTTCAGTTCACTATCGCTCAAGGTCCTAAAGGCCCACAAGCTGAAAACGTAGTACCTATGTAAGACGTTGCTCTCGCAACGCATTTAGCGAAACGAATTCCAAAAAGCCGCTCTCACGAGCGGCTTTTTTTATGGTCGATTTGCTGCCTCCGCTCTTCCCAACCCTGCATGTATTGTTCTTCGGTCAGCGATTCCGCAGCTTGTCCTAGACCGTACTTCCACACTGTATATGCCGAATCAGTTCTACCTAAGGCATGGTAAACCTCAGCCTGGCCCCAATATACTTCATGTAAATAAGGTGCTCGATGCTCGGCTCGACGGTATAACGCAAGCGCTTTATGATAATCCCGCGCTTGGTACGCTCGCTCGGCTTGCACAATAATCCGAAACGGATCGTTGTCTGGCAGCTCATTTAGAATAGTTTGGTAATGCTTAGCTTCGTCATACCGCTGTTCAAGTTTCAACAGCACTATATAATTTTGCAACGCATTGGAATCTTCTGGGAATAAAGCTAAAGCATATTGGTAAAACGCTTCTGCTGTATTGTTATCACCTGCTCGGCGATGAATAAGCCCCATCAAGTTAATAGAATGCCCGACCAATGGGTCAAGATTTAATGATTCCTGAGCATAAGCAAAAGCATGATCTAAGTTGTTGTCTAATAAATATTCCACCGCGCGGTTACGGTAGTACAGTGCCAGTAGTTCAGTTTCGTTTATTCTCACACCAGGGTTGCGCCCTTCAGTCGGAAAATAATCAATACTGATATAAGCACCTCGCTGCGACTGGTCACTATTCCATTTTAAAACTGGCGGACGGTACAAACGCGCTCGCACATGATCCGACACCATAACAATGCCATTATCACGATCATAAAGAGGCATATTCGTCATCAACTGAAAGCTGATATCCACATTTACAAGCTTAGCCAGTGCTGTGGTTACAACCACTAAAGCCATACAATTACCACGACCAAGCTCTATGGCTTGAGCAGCGTTATAGGTTTTCTCTTGGTAATTAAAACCAGTGGTTAATTTTTGTAGGTAGTTGGCTATTCGACGATTGGCCGCCAAGTGTTGTTTGTCGACGTGAAAATAGCCGTAGAATGCTTCTCGCTGTGCTGCTGTGAGGTTAAATATCTCCTCAGGAGTTTCGACATGCACACCCTGCGAGAATAGGGCAACATTAGCCTGCGGCTCGGCCACGCCGACTAAATAAGCCCGACGCGGCTGATTTGCACAAGACACGAGCCCTATGCACAGAAGAACTATGAGTAGTCGGTTAGCAATTTGCATACAGCACCTCCTACGGTGACTGTTTCGCCGATAGCTACTCCATTACTATTTTTCTTGGTCCTTCTGGCGACGTTCTGCCGCCTTTTGTTCGGCATGTAAAAAGTCTACATCATCGAGCTCTACTTCTGGCAGCTCATCACAAACACTACCACCTAACTCGTTTACTGCAGCACATAGGTCAGCCACCTTGGTATCTAACACATTCACGTGGTCTAACATCCGACCGATAGCAGTTGCGACCGGATCAGGGTTATCCGCAGAAATCGCATAAGCATCAAACCCATACTCTCTTGCCATTTCTTCACGGCGTTTGGTCTTGGCGGCGTTGGTGGCGGAATGCGCAACTCGAGCCGGTATACCAGTTACCGTACAGCCTTGCTGCACATCTTTAACCACCACCGCATTTGAGCCCACACGCGCATTTTCACCAATAATTATCGGCCCCAACACTTTGGCTCCAGCGCCGATAACCACGCCATTACCTAAGGTTGGATGACGTTTTCCTTCATTCCAACTGGTGCCGCCTAAGGTCACACCGTGATACATGGTTACGTCATCACCTATTTCAGCGGTTTCACCGATAACCACACCCATACCATGGTCGATAAAAAATCTGCGGCCGATTTTTGCGCCTGGATGAATTTCAACACCCGTTATCCAACGGGAAAAGGTTGAAATAAACCGCGCTAACCAGCGCCAACGCATGGTCCATAGTTTATGGCTTAAGCGGTGCCACCACACCGCATGCAAACCTGGGTAAGTCGTAAACACTTCAAAAGCGTTCCGAGCCGCAGGGTCACGCGCAAATACACTGTTTATATCTTCTTTAATTCGTTTAAACATCTAACCTTAGCCAACTGCCTTTAACATTAAGTATAGTATATCAAGAACTCGCCTATTACGTTAATTGAACCATTAATCACGTTGAGTCACGGCTTGGTCAATTGACCGCTTTAGCAGCCAAGGCTATGGTTAATATCTCAATCATAACGACAATAGAGAACCACTATGCGAAAGTTATTATCCGCTTCTATCTTGCTAGCGCTATCCGGCACAGCATCTGCAGATACGCTCATTTATGCAGGAACACTCATCGACGGTACCAGCGCTAAGCCGCAACAAAATATGACGGTTGTGATTGATGGAACAACCATTAAAGCGATTAAATCGGGCTATGTAAAAGCTAATGCTGGTGACGTGGTTATCGACCGTCGCAATGGCACGGTTATGCCAGGTTTTATTGATATGCACACGCACCTCACCTCGCAGTTAGGTCCTGGTAGCTACATGAATCGTTACACCAAAAATGCTGCTGACGTGGCATTAGATGCCGTGAACTATGGTCAAAAAACTTTACTCGCTGGTTTTACAACCGTGCGTAATCTAGGCGACTCATATAACGCTAGTATTGCCCTACGTAATGCCATTGCCGCAGGCAAAGTGACAGGTCCTCGTATATTTACAGCGGGTAAGTCAGTCGCTACTACTGGTGGCCATGCTGACCCAACCAACGGCGCGCGTGATGGTTTGTATGATAGTCCAACACCGGCAGATGGCGTTGTTGATGGCCCCATTGACGCTCGTAAAGCTGTTCGAGCTCGTTATCAAGCCGGTGCCGATCTCATCAAATTAACCGTGACTGGCGGCGTGCTCAGCGTGGCCAAAAGCGGACACAACCCCCAATTCATGGCCGATGAACTTGAAGCTATTGTAACTACTGCGCGCGACTACGGTATGAAAGTTACCGTTCATGCGCACGGTAAAGAAGGTATGTTACGCGCCATTGCTGCGGGTGTAGACTCGATCGAACACGGTACTTATATGGATGCAGAAGTAATGAAAGCCATGAAAAAGAATGGCGTTTATTACGTACCAACCATCACTGCCGGTCGCTCAGTTGCAGATCGCGCTAAAATTGACGGTTTCTTCCCAGAGTTGGTGCGCCCTAAAGCCGCAGAGATTGGGCCTAAAATCCAGAGCACGTTTGCCGCGGCCTATAAAGCTGGCGTAAAAATAGCGTTTGGTAGTGATGCCGGCGTTTATGACCACGGTGAAAATTACCGCGAGTTTGAATACATGGTTGAAGCTGGCATGCCAGCAATCGAAGCCATTCGCGCCGCGACGAAAGAAGCCGCAACCCTTTTGGGTGAGCCTAAACTCGGTACTTTGGAAGTGGGTAACTACGCCGATGTGGTTGGCGTAACCGGTGATCCACTGAAAGATATTAAAGTATTAAGAAACGTAGATTTGGTGGTAAAAGACGGCGTGGTTTACAAGCAGTAAACCACACCCCTTCTAAATACTTACGAAAAATCTTCTAAGAGCTGGCGGACGTCTTTAAGAATGACGTCTTCCAGCTCTTTTTCGTAGCCTTCGCGTTCTTTATCCATAGCACGGATATCTTGCTTCGAATGCTGTTTACGTGCCTCATGTGTAGGCATATGTTTAATCCGCTCATACATATCATGCAAACCAGGATATTGCTTGGCATACTCTGCTTCATGAGATTCCACGCGAAGATCTAACAGCACGACAAGACGCAATGCACCCTCTGAGTACGGACATTGACCTTGCTCAACTGCTTTAGCGATAGTCACTATACTTTCATGTAAACGCTCATTGCGCTCGCTGAGCGCCTCTTCACGGCGATTATTAATATAATTACGCTGTTGTTTAACCTGAGCTAGTAATCGACCAGCATAGAAGGCTAAGGCTACAATGGTCGCGGCGCCAATAAATACTATCGCCCAACCCCACCAGGGTAATACGATATCAGTCATCACTGTCCTCATCGTCATCATCTTCAAGTTCGATACCAAGCTGTGCTGCTAGCTCAGCAAAACGCTCAGTACATTTATCTAAGAATAAGATATCAGCGTCATTAAGCTCAGTACCTTCTTCAACCATGGTTAACAAGGATTGTAACCGTGGATCATTTTCTAGCGCGTGCAACTCGGCAGCCGCGGCATCATTTTCAGTCGACTGCGGTGCTGGTGAAACGAGTTCAATTGGTTTTTTACTACCATGACGCGGATCATTTGATGATTTGTGCTGATTATTTGCTTTTGACCCATCATTCGTTTTTACGTTAAAACGGCTTCCAGGCTTATTGCCTTTACCGGCATAAGCGCGAGTTTGATCGGGTTTTGGCTTTTCCCAAGCTGGCTTGGTGGTTTTTGAAGGCGCTAAAGGGCCTGTTTTGCGAGTTTTCTTACGGCGAGTCATTGCTGCGCTTCCAAACTAAGTGGTGAATAAATTACCGCTTAGTTTACCTGATAATGACAGTAATAAAAAAGGCGATGTTTCCATCGCCTAATTTTTCTCATCTTTCACACAGCGCACGTGCGATAATCGAGAACGGTTGTCACTATCTTCCATGTTTTGAATTATAACGTCCGTGATTGATTTTATTATTATTGTTATTTTTTGCTTTAACCGAGTTCTGTTGTTTTTTTTGTACTTGGTTAAAAGGTGGCCTCCTGGCCGTGTTTTTATTCCCTGGATTTTTAACACTTTGGAATCTCGCAAACCCCTTATATAGTGCGGCTTGCTAAGAATCGATGCCATCCAGACTACTGAATCAGAAATAATAATCAACAACTTTTATGTTATATCAAAACACTTTCTTATAACCAAAGTATACAACCCTAATGTTTACGCGGTCTTAACAGATACTTTTGCGTAACATAAAAATAAAAAAAGCAGCGATAAACGCTGCTTTTTCTAGAACCATTGTCGGAATGGTTAATATAAGCCTTGAATATACTGAGACAGTATTTCGATATCTTTATCAGAAAGCTTGGCGGCGACGTCTTGCATCATGCCATTTAAATCGTTTGCACGTTCACCAGCGCGGAACTTTAATAGTTGCTGCTTCGTATAGGCGGCGTGCTGCCCTGAGATATCTGGGAAGTTCGCTAAGCCCATGCCATCGCCACGTGGACCATGACAGGCTGCACAACTTGGAATATTACGTTCTTCATCACCACGGATGAATAAAGCCTTGCCGGCTTCAATCACATCTTCTGGTGCCGTACCTGCGCTCATAGTTTGTGAGGCAAAGTATGCTGCGAGATCAGCTAAGTCTTGTTCGTTAAGTGACATAACTTGTGCTTGCATGATGCCGTCTACACGACCGCGCTCGCCACCGGTTTCCGATGCCAGTTTATAATCCATCAACTGTTTTAATAGGTAATTTTCGTGCTGCCCTGCAAGTTTAGGGTACATGTCCGAAGGTGCGTTACCGTCAGGACCGTGACATGCGGCACACACCGCTGCTTTTTGTTGTCCGGCTTCGGCATTACCAGTCGCAGCCATCGCGAACCCGGTGAAGCCAATATAGAGGCCTACGAACAATGCAAATTTTTTCATGATCGATATCTCTGCTCTGGATGATGTTACAACCGCTATTTTACACAAAAGTTGTAAGGATTAAACGTCTAATCATGATAGTATACGGTTTCTATTAAGGTCTGGCACGTCTATGAGTAACACTTTGAACTTTCAACCAACTAAATTTATCACTAGCGCAGCGAATATTCGGCAGTTGCCCGAAGACACTGGCGTCGAAATTGCGTTCGCCGGTCGTTCCAATGCGGGCAAGTCTAGTGCGTTAAATACACTGACACGGCAACGCGCTTTAGCGCGCACCAGTAAAACGCCTGGTCGTACGCAACTCATTAATGTGTTTGAAGTTTTACCAGGCAAACGACTTATTGACCTACCCGGTTATGGCTACGCTAAAGTTCCTTTAGCAGTCAAAGAAAAGTGGCAGCAAGCCCTCAGTGAGTATTTACAACAACGTAAATCGCTCCGCGGACTCGTATTGCTTATGGATGTTCGCCATCCGTATCGTGATGTCGATGTAGAACTTCTGCATTGGGCCTCTGATTGCGCCATTCCTGTTTTAGTTTTACTCACTAAAGCAGACAAACTTAAGCCTGGCCCCCGTAAATCGACCTTACTTAAAGCTCGCGAAGCAGCATTAGTGTTCGGCGACAGCGTTCAAGTTGAGCTATTTTCCTCGCATAATAAACTTGGCCTGCCCAACGTTGAAGCTATTATCAGTGATTGGTTAAACCAAGAAATCGAAGAAGAATTAGCTGTAAACAATGACGACATCACAGAATAACGCCCCTACCCTCAAAGCATGGTTACTTTTATTATTGTTAGCTTTGGTCTGGGGTAGCTCGTTCCTTTTAATCAAAAAAGGACTTTTGGCCTTTAGCCCTGACCAATTAGCTGCCATTCGTATTGCTTCAGCCGGCTTTGTGCTGTTGCCTTTTATTTTGCACCGTTTTAAAACCGTGCGGCCATACCATTGGATTCGATTATTATCCGTAGGTTTGGTCGGTAGCTTTATTCCAGCCTTCTTATTTGCATTTGCACAAACTCAGCTTCCCAGTGGAGTTACCGGTGTACTTAATACCTTTACGCCGCTAGCAACACTTATGCTAGGTGTATTTCTGTTTAAGCAATCGGTACGACCGCAAGGGTGGCTAGGCGTACTTATTGGTTTAGCCGGCACTCTCGTCTTAGTAACAGCCAGTACTAATGGTGAGTTTGAATTTAACCTATATGGGTTATTAATTATTCTTGCCACCGTTTGCTACGGTTTAAACCTCAACCTAATTAAACACCAAATCCCTGATTTAGGTGCTTTAACCATTACTGGCGTATCGTTATTTATTGTCGCCCCTGCGGCCCTGGTTTATTTACTGCTGGGTACGCCATTTATCGAGCAAGTGACGACACAGCCAGAAACTTGGTTCCCGCTATCAGCCATTATGGCGTTGGGGATTTTTGGCACGGCCGGCGCTTTAGTTATTTTTAACACCGTGGTGAAGTTAACTGATACTACCTTTTCCAGCTCGGTAACCTATTTAATTCCAATGGTTGCGCTGATGCTTGGCGTACTTGATGGCGAACCATTCTTAGCTGCACATGCTGCTGGTATGGCTGCAATATTGATTGGGGTCTGGGTCGCAAATCGCCGCAGCCCAAAAAGAAAAAGCCCGGCATAAAGCCGGGCAAAAGATTTACAATCCAGGGAGAGAACATCTTAGAAAGGTAATACAAACGTACTACTTAAACCGTTTAATGCTCCTTTCAAATTATCTGACTTAGCTTTCCCTGAATAGTTCAAAATAAACTGAAATTATTTTCAATTTTCCTATTAATGCGCCTCATCCCAATTGTCACCTACGCCGGCCTCGGCTATTAAAGGTACGTCCAGCTGCGCAGCCTGTTCCATAACCGCCACTAATTTTTCTTGGTACTCGTCAACTTTGTCCTCTTTTACTTCAAAGACCAGTTCATCATGTACCTGCATGACCATCCACAGATCACCCTGTGGTACTTCAGCTTCAATGTAATTAGCAACTTGAATCATCGCATACTTAATGATGTCCGCAGCGGTACCTTGCATAGGAGCATTGATTGCTGCACGCTCGGCTGCTTTACGACGCATGGCATTGGACGCTTTAATTTCTGGTAAATGCAGTCGGCGGCCAAATAAGGTTTCAACATAACCATCTTCTTTGGCCTGCTCACGAGTGTTTTCCATATACTTCAGCACCCCAGGGAAGCGGTCAAAATACTTGTCCATATAGGTTTGTGCTTCGTGCCTTGGAATATCTAATTGTCGCGCTAAACCAAAAGCGGACATACCGTAAATTAAGCCAAAGTTTACTGCTTTAGCTCGGCGGCGTTGCTCAGCGGAAACGTCATCAAGAGGGACACCAAACACTTCCGATGCCGTCGCCCGGTGAATGTCTCGCCCCTTTGAGAATGCTTCTACAAGCGCTGGATCTTGCGACAAATGCGCCATAATTCGTAACTCGATTTGGCTATAGTCTATGGCCATGATCTTATAGCCTGCCGGTGCAGTAAATGCTTTACGCACCCGGCGCCCTGCTTCATTTCGTACCGGAATGTTTTGCAGGTTCGGATCACTCGACGATAATCGGCCCGTTGCAGTAACCGCTTGGTGATACGACGTATGAATACGGTTCGTGCGTGGGTTAACCATTTTCGGTAACTTATCGGTATAGGTCGATTTGAGCTTGCTTAAGCCACGGTGACGCATGATTACATCTGGCAATGGATAATCTAGTGCGAGCTCTTGTAAAACGTCTTCTGCGGTCGATGGCGCGCCTTTTGGCGTCTTCTTACGCACCGGTAGCTGCAGCTTTTCAAAAAGAATATGCTGAAGCTGCTTCGGCGAGCTTAAATTGAACTCAGTCCCCGCTATTTCATAAGCCTTGGCTTCCAGTTCTTGCAGCTCTTTTGCAATCTCATGGCTTTGCAGTGCCAACTGTTGAGCATCAATTTGAACACCATGGTGTTCCATATCCGTAAGAATAGAAACTAATGGCAGCTCGATGGTTTTTAGAACTTCGAGTAGCGACGGTACTTCACTAATTTGCTGCCATAATTTTTGGTGCAAACGTAACGTGATATCTGCATCTTCAGCCGCATAAGGCGCCGCTTCTTCGAGACCAATTTGGTTGAAGGTCAGTTGTTTAGCGCCTTTCCCGGCAATCTCTTCAAAGGCGATAGTTTTATGGCCAAGGTACTGCTGGCTTAAGCTATCCATATCGTGTCGGGACGCGACACTATTAAAGACATAAGATGCCAACATCGTATCGTTGGCAATACCGCCTACACGAATATCGTAGTTTCTGAGAATGTGACTATCGTACTTAAGATTTTGTCCGATTTTGGTTGCTTGGTCTGACTCTAAGATTGGCTTTAATTGCGCTAACACATAGTCTCGCGACAACTGCTCTGGCGCACCTGGATAGTCATGCCCGACCGGAATGTAACAAGCTTCTCCGGCGGTAATACAAAACGACAAACCGACCAATTCGGCTTCCATATAATTTAAGCTAGTCGTTTCGGTATCAAACGCAAATTCTTGTGCTTGTTCCAAACGCTGAACCCAATCAGCTAACTCTGCTTCCGTAGTGACCACTTCGTACTTGTCGCGTGAGAGGGTTTCTAGGTTTGCTGGTGCTGATTCTGTTGTTGCTGAACTCGATGACCCTCGGCTAGCTTGCGCTTGTTCGGTCGCTGAACCCTTTTCCATTACTTCTGCCAACCAACGGCGAAATTCACAAGCCTTGTAAAGCTCAATCAATTCCTCAGTATTTGGCTCATTAATGGTTAGCTCTGGCGGTGCCAAACTCATTTCTACATCAAGCTTAATGGTCGCAAGTTCTCGTGAAAGTAATAGCTGGTCTTTGAATTCACGAATTTTCGCCGGCATCGTTTTCGCGCCGCGGAAGGTTAGCTGTGTCACCGCATCAGGATCGGCCAGAATCGCGTCAACCGACTCCATGCCGGTGAGTAAACCAAGGGCAGTTTTTTCGCCCACTTTTGGCAGCCCTGGAATATTGTCCGAGCTATCACCCATCAAGGCTAAGAAATCAATAATTTGTTCCGGTTTAACACCATACTTTTCAATCACGCCGTCGTAGTCGAGCAAGGTGTCGGTCATCGTATTGATCAACATGACATGCTCGTTAACGAGCTGCGCCATATCTTTATCGCCGGTGCTGATTAAGGTGAAGCGACCTTCTTCACTCGCTTGTTGCGCCAAGGTGCCAATCACATCATCAGCTTCAACATTGTCGACACACAATAAAGGCAAGCCCAAGGCTTTTACGATTTTGTGCAGTGGCTCAATTTGCTGCCGTAGATCATCCGGCATTGGTGGGCGATTAGCCTTGTACTCAGAATAAATTTCATTGCGGAAGGTTGGCCCTTTGGCGTCAAAAACCACCGCCATATGAGAGGGTTTATATTTTTTTAATAAACTGCGCAGCATATTAACTACGCCATAAATAGCACCGGTTGGTTCGCCCGCTGAGTTCGTTAAATGTGGTGGCGCATAATACGCACGGAATAAATAAGAAGAACCGTCAACCAAGACAAAGGGATTTTCGGGTACTTTAGTCATGTATAAACACTCTGGAGTTTTTGAGAACAATTGACGACTAGCATGCCATAGACGGCGTATTGACGCCACAAATGACAAGAACACGCGCTGTGGATAAGTTGTTGATAAACCTGTGCGCAACAGCATAGCCCACCAGTGACAGATCGCGGATCTCTGGTGTGGTTATTATGAAAACTGTTTGAATTACAATGGGTTATAACAGCAGGACGACCCAGTACTTCTTTTAATTCTTATTATATTCAGTTGTGGAAACTGATTGAAACACAAACGAGGGTTTACAGCGTGTTTCGATTCGCTCGCGAAGAGCTGAATAGAAAGATTACCACAAAAGAAAAGGTTTGCCAGTCCAGCCATCGGTTTTTTTAGAATATATTTTGAACAATTTTTGAATTAATAGACGTAAAAAGAATCAATCAATGATAACTTATACTCTATAATGGCAATTGATGGGATGTTGCCATCAGATCAGCACAGCAATTTATCAATGAATTAATAATTATAATAATAATAATTTTCCCAACTATAATTATGGCGCTATGAAAACCGAAATGATGAAACTCTCTGAAAATGAGATTCGACAGCTCAAAGATTTCGAGCGTCGTCGCATCGACATGAATCAATCGGAATGGTGGGATCGACTTTCGATGGACCAAAAGTTTGGAGCCTACCAACTGCAGAAGTTTGGTTTTGATTTAGCATTTATACGCATCGAAGCCGAAGGTCCATTTGCAGTCCTCCGCCGTGGTAGCGATTTCGCTACGGTTGATCATGAAGGCGATGTCGATCTCAGTCCAAACATAGTTTTACGAGATTAGTCGTAACTGTGTTACAGGTTCGCCCTTAACTGTGCTATCACCGGCTCAGTGAGAACCCGACTCTCCCCAAACCACAGTTGAAATGCCAAAGCTGCTTGCTCTACCAGCATACCTAAACCATCAACGACTTGCGCGGATCCAGCGGTTTTTGCCTGGCGCATAAACACCGTCGGCTGTGCGCCATACATCATATCGTACGCAAGTTGTGCACCTGCATATATCGCCTCTGGAATTGGTAATTGAATACCAGCAAGGGATGCACTGGTAGCATTAATAATGCAATAGTTCCCTTGCGGCTGCATCAATGACTCATAACTAGATACATGAATACGCTCATCGCTAAAGTAGTCGCGCAACTGTTGCGCTCGAGTTAAAGTTCGATTGACCACAGTAATCTTAGCCACCCCTGCCGCTAACAACGGGGCAACCACACCGTGAGCAGCGCCGCCAGCTCCCAGTAATAGCACTTCCAGCCCCTGCAATCGCGGTACATAACGCTGTAAATCATGCACTAAGCCATGCCCGTCAGTGTTATCACCCAACAGTTGCCCGTGCCCCAAAGGCACTAAGGTGTTTACGGCCTTGGCTTCAAAAGCTCGCCGGGTGAGATGGGTAGCTAAGTAATAAGCACTCTCTTTAAATGGAAGCGTGACATTAGCGCCAACCCCGCCCCCACGGAAAAAACTCGCCACCGCGGCAGAAAACTGCGGCGATGTGGTCAAGTGACGGGTGTAACTAATCTGACGACCAGTTTGCTGCGCAAATAATTGATGTATTTGTGGTGATAAACTATGCGCTATGGGGTTGCCGAAAACCGTCAGTTTGTCCATGTGCTTATAACTCGTTTAACCAATCTCGTGGGCGTAAGTAATCGGTGTAAAGCTTAGCCTCAGCGGTACCAGCTTCAGGTTCAAAACCATATTCCCAACGCGCCAGTGGTGGCATTGACATCAAAATTGACTCGGTGCGGCCACCCGTTTGCAAACCAAACAAAGTGCCTCTATCCCATACCAAGTTAAATTCAACATAGCGACCGCGGCGATAGAGCTGGAACTCACGTTCTCGTTCACCATAGGCGGTATCTCTTCGACGTTCAACTATCGGAATATATGCTTCTAAGTAGGCATCACCTACAGCTCGCATGATAGCGAAGCACTCTTCAAACTCTCGATCATTGAGGTCGTCAAAAAATATACCCCCAACACCACGGGTTTCCTCGCGATGTTTCAGCCAAAAGTAATCATCACACCAGGCTTTAAACTTCGGGTACAAATCATCGCCAAAAGGCTGCAATGCATCTCGACACACTTGATGCCAATGCTTAATGTCTTCATCGTTGGCATAAAATGGGGTTAAATCAAAACCTCCACCAAACCACCACACGGGTTCGCTACCCTCTTTCTCCGCAATGAAGAAGCGCACGTTGGCGTGACTTGTCGGAATATACGGGTTGTGAGGGTGCATGACTAACGATACGCCACAGGCGTTAAAGTTGCGCCCCGCTAAATCGGGTCGATGGGCCGTGGCCGAGCCCGGCATTTCTTCACCAAACACATGTGAATAGCCAACGCCGCCTTGCTCAAATATCTGCCCTTCGCGAATCACCCGCGATCGACCACCACCGCCACCAGGGCGATACCACTCCTCCTCAGAGAAGGTTGCGCCACCATCCACTTCTTCTAGCTTTTTAGTGATGGTGTCTTGTAGTTGCATCAGATATTTTTTGACGTCTTTTAGCTTGGTATCTTCCATGGTTAGTCTCGAATAACTTGATTACTTAGAGGATCGATAATTCGTGTTGGTTTTGCTGCGCCGCCAACGTCGGCATCCATAACCCAGGCAATGGTGTCGCCAAATTCTTCACGCACAGCCGCAGCCGTGGTCAATGCTGGCTGGCCCGTTACATTAGCACTGGTCGATACAATCGGTTGCCCTAAAGCACGACATAATTGTCGGGCGGGTTCATGCGCAGTAACACGAACCGCAATTTGATCATGTTCACCACGTAACCAATTTGGCACGCTTGCCGCTGCAGGTAGTAATAACGTGATGGGACCAGGCCACTGTGAGAGTACCGTGAAGCGCTTATCTTGTGGTATCGCAAGATCATTAACAAAGGGATACAGCTGACTATAATCAGCGGCAATTAAAATTAGCCCTTTCTCTGCGGGACGATTCTTTAGCGCCAATAACTTTCTCACGGCGGCTTCGTTACGAGGGTCGCATCCTAATCCGAATACGCCTTCTGTGGGATAAGCTAAAAGCTCACCTTGTTCGTATGCAACTTTCGCTGCTTGCCAATCTTGATCCGTTTGCATGAGTATCAACTGCTTCGTTGGGAGTATGTTTCAGCTTATTTTACCGAAGATTTGTAGTCACAGGTATCTTGAGCGCATATTAATCGCGTTCCAGCCGCCGTTTTTCGACTTAAAAGTATCGGAAAGCCGCATTCTGGGCAAGATTCTGCAACAGGTGGAAGGTTAACGGAATAGCGACAATCAGGATAGCGTTCGCACGCATAAAATGATTGCCCGTAACGACTCGTTTTTTGCACCAAATGGCCTTTACCACATTCAGGGCAAGGTACATTAGTACCGGGATCAAAGTCTGCTGCGGTCATATAATCGCAGTCAGGGTAGCCGCTGCAACCTACAAATAGACCATAGCGCCCTTTTTTAAGGTGCAAGTCTTTTTGACACTGGGGGCATGGCACCCCCAGTGGTTGCGGCTCAAAATAGTTGTCATTCATTTAATGTAATAAGCCCTCAGGTTCCTCGAACAGTAAGCCTTCCATTTGATTATAAGCGTCTTCTTGGCCTGGCACATTAAAGAGCACCATGAGCACCACCCATTTCAAATCGTCCAGCGTAAACTGTTGGGTATCGAGCTCCATGACACGGTCAATGACCATTTCACGAATTGAGAAATCGAGTACACCCAAGTTTTCTAAGTACATAATGAAACCGCGACAGGACTGATCTAGACGCGCAATTTCTTCTGCTGCGTAAATACGCGTAGCACTGTTCAACGTACTATTCTGAAATGGAACAGCTTCTGTATCTTGTAAGTCTGTAAGCCGTTCTAACCACGCGAGAGCTTTATGAATTTCCTGCCGGTGAAAGCCGGCGCGGGTTAACTCATCTGTCAGTTCATCGTGATTAACCACTACTTCCACTTCGGAATGAACGTAGTTTTCGAACAAGTACATGAGGATATCAAACATCTTTAGCGCCTCCCCATTTTTATGTAACCACCTGCGACTGAGGTCACTTTCCCCTCTAACTCAAGTAGAACCA
>JBLWUG010000001.1:0-12655 GCA_048269045.1 Pseudidiomarina sp. | reverse complement strand
CAACTGCTCAGAGACAATTGCAACCGGTAGTCCGCTGCGTGCCACTATAGTATCCATTGAGGTGACCTCATTTCCCACATTAGCCAACAATTCAGTGTTTGCCAAGCTTCTCGATGAATTAGTTGTTGGCTTAACGGAGGGATATGGGGGCGAATTCGGTAAACTCAATTCCTCAGCGATGTCATCGACGCAACTCGCTACGCCCGCCCCCTGCTTTAATAGCTGCAAACAACCCGTCATACCGGCATCCCAAATACTTCCAGGCACGGCCATTAAGGTGGTCGCTTGCTCCACTGCTAACTTGGCTGTCACCATAGTGCCGCTACGCACACGCGCTTCTACGACTAATACCACCTGCGCTAACGCGCTAATAAATCGATTTCGACGGGGAAAGTGATCGCGACGCGCTGGCATACCTGGCGGAAACTCGGTCAAAACTAACCCAGCTTGCATGATTTGTTGCTGTAGTTGACGATTTCGCGTCGGATAGTAGCGGTCTGGCCCAGTAGCGAGAATAGCAATGGTTTGCCCTTCATGCATGGCGCCACGATGAGCTGCTGCGTCAATACCTGTCGCTAAGCCGCTAATAATGGTAACGCCGCGCTGAGCTAATCCTCGTGCAAAGTGATCAGCATTATGTTGCCCAATGGGGGTGGCATTTCGACTTCCGACAATAGCGACCTTAATACCTGATAATAGCTCTAAATCGCCATGCAGAAAGAGCACCAAAGGCGGGCTATACACGTGTCGAAGGGCTTCTGGATAATGTTTATCGTAATAAGTGAGGACATGCGTACCAGGTAAGCTTAACCATTTTTGCAGTTGCTGTACATGCTGCAACGACGGGCGTAGTTCACCTGTTTCAAGAGACTTTTTGGCTTGTTGCACCGCAAGCTCATAAGAGCTTAAGGAAGCCCACTTCCGCCGCTGCCGCGCTCCTGCGGCAGCTAGCAATAATATTCCTTCACCGGCTTCAGCATCCATGCCAAAGACCTCCTTGGTTGATTCAGTGTACTAGAAACTACATCGCTAGCGGCACAAAATAATCCCCTACTTGCAGCCAATCTCGCGAGCGCAGCACCAGCGCATAGCTAGTATTTTCTTGCACTTCCAACACCATTAACTCGGCTGTTGCATGCATAGGTAATTGTTCCGTTGAACGCCATGCTGCAGATAGGTCGTCACTTGGTTTGTAGCGATTAACTAAAGTGATTGACTCACCTTCGACAAAAATCGTTGAACCTGGACGGACGGCTTTAAACATGTGCCCAACTTCAACGCCTTGCTGTTTGCCTTTGTCTAACACCACAACGTCATATTTACCTTGTTGCTTACGACTATTGAGTGCGGCCACTAAGCGCCCGTCGGTTTCAACACCACTTTTAGGGGAAATAAAGTCTGGGAGTGTGGACGATTGTCGTGGCAAGACGATATCACCACGGCTTATTTCGCGTTGAATTCGTTGCGGTTCGCCTTCCCACAGGTCACCATGACGAGACGTTACGTTTACATCCGCAACTAAACGATAAAGATGGCCCTGCTCGATCCGTGCTACCGGTGTATACACACTATATTTGTCTGGTTTCACTTCACCTTGAATGAAAATAGGCAATAAACCATTAATTCGTGGCGCACCGCGGTTATCACCTAAAACTTTTGGCAACAACTTGCGTTGTTCTAATGTTAGTAAACGATGCTCGATTAACAGTGGCTCTAACATCTCTCTCGAAAACATCGGTACAGGAACTGGCTTGTTTTGAACTGTGCCTTCCGGTAGCAACACGTGATGTGCTTTACGCGTTAGTTGAGGTTTGCCATCTATCCATACCAGATAAAGCTTGTCACCAGGGTAAATAAGGTGGGGATTTGCTATCTTCTCGTTGATTCGCCACAATTCAGGCCAGTACCAAGGGTCATTCAGATACATTTCAGAAATGTCCCAAAGCGTATCCCCCTTCTTAACCACGTACTCTTTTGGTGCGTTATCACGGATACGCAATACGTCACCTTTATTTTGTTCAGCGGTTACTGACTGCGCTACCGCAACATGCTGTGAGACAACCAGCAAAAAA
This sequence comes from Pseudidiomarina sp., assembly GCA_048269045.1. Classification (GTDB taxonomy): domain Bacteria; phylum Pseudomonadota; class Gammaproteobacteria; order Enterobacterales; family Alteromonadaceae; genus Pseudidiomarina. The sequence goes on along the minus strand of JBLWUG010000001.1, from coordinate 10,583 downwards.
ACGATGGTCGCAATCGCCGGTATATGCCATTTGTTCATGTTGAGCTCCGTTGTAAAACCGTGTGTTCATCCCCAAATTACGTTAAAATCAAGCAAGATGAAACTAGCGAATGAAAGGTTATGAGTAAATTATCCATTTTAAAATACCCAGATGAGCGTTTACGCACTGTCGCACAACCAATTCAGCAGGTTGATGACGCCTTACGTGCAGATATCGACAATATGTTTGAACTCATGTACGAATCCAATGGTGTCGGGCTCGCTGCAACTCAGGTTGATATTCACCGCCGTTTGTTCATCGCTGATTGCAGCGAAGATCAAAACGAACCTTTGGTTTTTATTAACCCTGAAATTACAGCACAAGACGGGCATTTCGCCAATGAAGAAGGCTGTTTATCTTTTCCTGGTGTCTATGCCAAGGTTGAACGCGCCGAAACCGTGACCGTAAAAGCACTTGATCGTAATGGTGAAGAGTTCTCTTTAACGACCGATGGTTTGCTGGCCATTTGTATTCAACACGAGATCGATCACTTAAACGGCAAGCTGTTTGTTGATTACCTGTCGCCACTAAAACGTGACCGTATTCGCAAAAAATTACAAAAAGAAGCACGCTTACATGCATTCTAAGTTACGCGTTGTATTCGCCGGCACCCCAGAATTTGCCGCGCAACACTTAACCGCACTCATTGAAAGCAATGATGTTGACGTAGTCGCTGTTTACACGCAGCCTGACCGCCCTGCAGGCCGCGGTAAAAAGCTTCAAGCAAGCGCGGTTAAGCAAGTCGCATTAAGTCATGACATTGCCCTCGAACAGCCACTCTCGTTTAAAGACGAAGACAGCAAAACACAATTAGCGCAGTATCAAGCTGATGTGATGGTGGTGGTCGCTTACGGAATTATTTTGCCGCAAGCAGTGCTGGACATTCCGCGCTATGGTTGTGTAAACGTGCACGGTTCCTTACTGCCTCGGTGGCGCGGTGCCGCGCCAATTCAGCGCGCACTTTGGGCCGGCGATAAAGAAACCGGTGTCGCTATTATGCAAATGGAAGCTGGGCTTGATACGGGCCCGGTATTGCTAGAAGCTCGTTTACCTATTCTTGCTGATGATACCTCAGCCAGCCTCTATGAAAAGCTTGCAACCCTTGGTCCACCAACGCTGTTGGAAGCTTTGCAAAAGCTACCGGAACTCTTGCAACAAACCCAACCGCAAGATGAAAACTTGGCGAATTACGCCGCTAAATTAAGCAAAGAAGAGGCCCAACTGGATTGGCAACAACCCGCGGCGGTACTCGAACGCTGGGTGCGTGCCTTTAATCCGTGGCCAGTATGCTGGTTGCAAAGTGCAACGGGCGAGCTGGTGAAAATTTGGCAGGCAGATGTTGTTAGCGGTGATGAACAATATGCGCCGGGAACTGTAACCCAAGCCGACAAACACGGTATTGTGGTACAAACAACCGCAGGCGCCCTGCGCTTAACTTCACTGCAACCACCTGGTAAACGTGCCATGCCCGCCAGCGATTTTCTTAATGGTCGCGGCGAATGGTTCCCGATAGGCACACAATTACCTGGGGTCGCTCATGGCGAATGATAAGCCCGGTGCAGGCAGTCGAGCCGTAGCCGCGCAAGCCGTCTTCCAAGTACTTGAGCAAGGCCGTTCCTTAAGTCAGGCCTTGCCTCAGCTCAATCAAAAACTCAGCCCACGTGATCGAGGCATGGCGCAAGCGCTAGCCTATGGAGTTATGCGCAATTTGCCGCAGCTCAACTATATGGTGGGTCAATTATTAAGCAAGCCACTCAAAGGTGAATTGCTGATTTTGCATTCATTATTGTTAGTCGGTGCGTATCAATTAACTTATATGGGTGCAGCTTCTCACGCGGCGGTTTCAGCCACCGTCGATGCTGCTGTAAAGCTGGGTCGCGCCAAGCAGAAAGGCCTAGTAAACGGGGTTTTACGTAACCTGCAGCGCCAACAAGCGCAGCTACTAGACGACGTAGACGCTCGCGAAGACCTTGCTCACGGACACCCGCGCTGGCTAGCTGATCTCATTCAACAGCATTACCCCGATCAGGCGAAGACAATACTTGCCAACAATAATCAGCAAGCCCCTATGTGGCTGCGAGTTAACGCACGCCATGGTGATCGTCATTGGTACTTGCCACATCTTGAGCAAGCTGAAATTGATACGGTTGAATCTAGCCCCTTATCATGTGCCATAGAATTAACCGAAGCCTGCGATGTTCACCAGCTTCCCGGCTTCGCCGAAGGTTGGTTTGCCGTGCAAGATATTGCGGCGCAACATGCTGCGAGTTTGCTAGATGCCCAACCTCATGAACGGATTTTGGATTGCTGCGCAGCCCCTGGCGGAAAAACAGCACATATTTTAGAACAACAGCCATTAGCTGAAGTGGTCGCACTCGACAGCGATGAGACTCGCTTAAAGCGCGTGCATGAGAATTTACAACGTTTACAGCTAGACGCCACCGTTGTTCACGCTGACGCCAGCACGAACGATTGGTGGGATGGCCAAGCATTCGACCGTATCTTACTTGATGCACCATGTTCAGCAACCGGTGTAATTCGTCGTCACCCAGATATTAAATGGTTACGCCGCCCCGCCGACATTAACGCCTTGGTTGAACTTCAAGCAAAAATTCTTGCAAACCTCTGGCCGATGCTTAAACCCGGTGGTACGCTTTTATATGCAACATGCTCTATACTGCCTGCAGAAAATAAACAACAAATAGAAGCATTTAAATCTCGTCATTCTGATGCGCTAGCCGTAGCGACGGGACCAAATGGTAAGCAGGACTGGCAATGGTTGCCAGGTGACCATAATGGCGACGGTTTTTATTATGCGAAACTGGAAAAACGCAAATGAAAATTGTAATTCTAGGTGGTGGCCAAGTTGGCGGCACGCTCGCTGAGAACTTAGCGGGAGAAGATAACGATATTACTGTTGTTGACGCTGACCCCGAACGTTTGTCTGCGCTCGCTGAAGTGCATGACATTCGCACCATCGAAGGGCATGCTTCGCATCCTCGCGTGTTACGTCAAGCAGGCTGCGAAGACGCAGATATGCTGATTGCCGTCACGCCCGATGACGAAACCAACATGTTAGCGTGCCAAATCGCCTACACCTTGTTTCGCACCCCTAAAAGAATTGCGCGCATTCGCTCAGAAGAATATAGCGACTACCGCGATCGGTTATTCCACAAAGATGATATTCCAGTTGACCACCTGATCTCTCCTGAACAGCAGGTAACTGATTACATCAAGCTACTCGTTGACTACCCCGGCGCTCTACAAGTTATGCAATTTGCCGATGGCCGTGCCAGCCTCGTTGCGGTGCGCGCCTATTACGGCGGTAAGCTAGTCGGGCACGCCATCTCTACGCTAAAAGAGCACTTACCGAATGTAGAAACGCGGGTGGCCGCGATTTTCCGGCAAGGCCAAGCGATTAAGCCGATGGGCACCACCATTATCGAAGCCGGCGATGAAGTGTTTTTCATTACCGATACGCGCTATGTGCGCATGGTTATGGAAGAAATGCAGAAGCTTGAGCATCAATACCGCCGCATCATGATTGCAGGTGGCGGAAACGTTGGTGCGGGCTTGGCGCGCAAGCTCGAAGAAAACCATTACGTAAAACTTATCGAGCGCAATCGCAGTCGTGCTGAAAAGTTAAATGAAAGCCTAGAAAACACCACCATTCTTGAAGGTGATGCCTCGAATTCACGTCTGTTGATGGAAGAGCACATCGAAGATATGGATGTGTTTATTGCGGTAACCAACGATGACGAAGCCAACATTATGTCGGCGATGCTCGCCAAGAAAATGGGCGCCAAAAAAACCATGGTTCTCATTCAACGGCAAGCTTATGTCGATTTGGTCCAAGATGAAATTGTGGATATCGCTATATCGCCACAACGAGCCACTGTTTCCGCCTTGCTTTCCTTGATACGAAAAGGCGATATAGTGAATGCTTACTCACTCCGCAAGGGTGTTGCAGAAGCAATTGAAGCCATCGCACACGGTGATGAAAACACCTCAAAAGTGATCGGCAAAACCATCAGCGATATTAAGTTGCCACCGGGCACGAACATCGGTGCCATTGTGCGCGGCAATGAAGTTTTAATCGCTCACGACGACACTGTAATTCAAGCAGACGACCACGTGATTATGTTCTTGGTTAATAAAAAATATGTGCGCGAAGTCGAGCGCTTATTCCAGCCAAGCGCCCTATTCTTCTAGCAACCTGCTAGCTGCGCCAGAAGGTCGGTGTGAGTAATACGAGAATAGTAAATACCTCAAGCCGACCAAACAGCATCGCAATCACCAATAGCCATTTGGCGGTATCCGGTATATCGGCATAGTTGGCGGCAACCTCGCCAAGGCCCGGACCTAAGTTATTTAGACAGGCGGCGGTAGCAGAGAACGCCGTCACATCATCTAAGCCCGTCGCCAACAATCCCAGCATGATCACTACAAATACCAGCGCGTACGCTGCAAAAAAGCCCCATACGGCTTCAACCACTCGTGGCGGTAAAATGCGATTACCTAGTTTGACTGAGTAAACGCCCGCAGGGTGAACTAAGCGATTTAACTCGCGCACACCCTGTCGAAATAGTAAGAGTACTCGGACTACTTTTAGGCCCCCTGCCGTGGAACTCGCACAGCCACCAATAAAGCTTGCAAAAATTAGCAAGATAGGCAGAAATAGCGGCCATGAAGCAAAGTCAGTGGTGGCAAAGCCAGCAGTAGTACCAATAGATACCGCTTGGAACATGGCTTGATTAAAGGCTTCTCCGGTACTGCTGAATACCTTATGAATCAGTACCGTCATAAATACCAGCAAGATTAGCGAGGCTTGAATCAGTACAAAGGCGCGAACTTCTGGATCTTTAAAGTAGCTCAACAACGAACGACCCGTGATGCTGGCATAGTGCACTGCGAAGTTAATCGACGACAAGAGTAAAAACACCACACAAATCGTATTAATGGTACCGCTATCGAAGTAACCTAAACTCGCATCGTAGGTACTAAAGCCACCCACCGCTATTGTAGAAAACGAATGCCCTATCGCATCAAACCAATTCATGCCTGCTAACTTGTACGCGATAGCGCAAGACGCGGTAAGCGCCACGTAGATGTACCACAAGTGCTTCGCAGTATCGGCGATACGCGGCGTCATTTTGGCATCTTTGAGCGGCCCTGGTATTTCAGCACGGTAAAGCTGCATACCACCAATACCAAGCATCGGCAGTACCGCCACTGCAAGTACGATGATACCCATACCACCGAGCCATTGTAGTTGCTGGCGATAGAATAAAATGCTGTGAGGGAGGTGCTCTATTCCGGACAGAATGGTAGCGCCAGTGGTCGTTAAGCCAGAAAATGACTCAAATGCGGCATCGGTAATGGATAATTGTACTTCAGCGGTAAACCATAAAGGCAAGATACCCACGGATCCCAGGACCGTCCAAAATAATACGGTTAACAAGAAGCCGTCGCGTACTTTTAAATCGGAACGGTCGTGGCGATTTGGGTACCAAACAAGAAACCCGACCACAATACTGACCATGAATGCCAATAGGAAGGCTACGCCCCCGCCATCTTCATAGATTAATGCAACGATACCTGGCGGCACCAAAGTTACACTAAACAAGCAAATTAATAACCCTAGTATGCGAAGAATACCGCGAAAGCGCACTATGAATCCCCGTTTCTTATTGTTAGTTCAACTCGCCCTTGAGTTGCATTCTTAAGGTCTGTCGCTAGTTCTGATACGGTGCTAGCCACTACGGCCAGCTCTGCTTCAACAACTTCAGAAAACTGCTGTTCTGTTACTATAGCCTCATATCGTTGCAATGTATGCTGAACGACATTCTGATCAGGATAATCGTAGTGTATATGTGCCGGTTTGCGTAGTACTTTTTCAATGGTCGGTAGTATTTTCAACAACTCTGCCGTCGCTTGTGAGTACGCACGCTGCAGCCCACCGGTACCTAACTTGATACCACCAAAGTAACGCACTACCACCACAGATATCTCACCGATGCCGCTACTTTGAATCACGTTAAACATAGGTCGGCCAGCAGTGCCACTGGGTTCACCATCATCGCTCATGGCATAACGCTGGCTATCTCCAGGTGCGCCCCACTGCGCTGCGGTGCAATAATGATGAGCGCCAGGCCATTGCTCACGACACCAGTGTAAATGTCGGGTGACGTCTGCGGCAGATTGTACGGCCTGAGCATGGGCTATAAAGCGACTGTTTTTAATATTAATTTCTATGCTTTCCTGACTAGCAGGAATGCAGTAACGGTTAGCCATTGATCTCCTACCGCGTATATTGAGTGCGACTAATTAACATTAAGGGTAATGTCGCGAATACCTTTGGTGACGTATTATTGTCGCGAATCGCATGATAGATTTGTTGGTATGCCAAAACGTTTTTAACGTAGTCGCGCGTTTCCGCGTAAGGAATGGTTTCAACCCAGCGATCAGCCTCCAGCGGCTGCTCCGGTAACCAATCGTACACCCGATAGATACCCGCATTGTAAGCGGCTGTAGCCAATAGCCAATTATCGCCTAAGCGGCGCTGTAAATCAGCTAAGTAACGTGTACCTAAACTTATATTCGTGGGCACATGCAGCAAATCACGTTTACTCACAGAGCTACGCTCAATCATACGAGCCGTACTAGGCAACAATTGCATGATGCCGTAGGCACCTGCATGAGAGCGTGCGTCATGACGGAATGCGCTTTCTCGCCGCGAAACCGCTAATGCCCAGTTCACATCAATTTTCGCCGCTTGTGAAAAGCGCTTGTGGTCATCTATATAAGCTTCTGGAAAGCGTTCTATTACCGCGTCAAATTCGCCGATTTGCCCGAGCGTGAAAATGGCTTGGTCATGCCATCCCCACTCACCAGCAATAGCAGCTAGTGCTTTATGCTCAGTGGCTGGGCGTTGCTGTAACAACTCATTCCATTCACGGCGGGCATCCAAACGACGGTCAAGTTGGAGTAACTCATAGGCGCGTTGTACACCTGGCAACGCCCATAACTGCTCGCGTTGCTCTGCACTCAGCTCAATCGGTTGCTGTTGCAGCCTGACTGGTTGCCCTAATCGCGCTGCTGCCAAGAACCCGTAATAGCTCCGTGATTCGGCTAATCGTTCCCACATGGGTGCGGCAACGCTGGTATGCTCCATCGTTTCCAAAGCTCTCGCTAACCAGTATTGCCATTGGTCTCGCGCTTGGTTCTCTGCCGTCAGTTTAGGGACGAACGCAATAATTTTAGGCCAGGCTCCGCGTCGCACCCAGTCAGCCAACTGCCACTGCAACGTCGCATCGGTATGTTCGGCGGGGCCGAGCTTTGCTAACCATAGCTGCGCATCGCTGTGATTTTTCACGCTTAATGCAATAGCGAACGATTGCTTCAGCTTAAGCTGTTGCGCAATAGTAAATGGCCACTGCTTCGCCACCTTGTCATAGGTAGCTAAAGCGAGATCTGGATCGCGCCAAATTAAGCGGGAAAGCCCGTATGTTATAATACTCGCTTCGTGGGGCAAGTATTCACGCTGCAAAGTGTCTAGCTTTGCAACGGTACTAGGGTTTCTGCGTACTTGATGATACACCTTAGCCAAATACTGCATACTCTCGGGCAATAAAGTAGTTAAATACGGAAGCAAAGTATGAGTGCCACCTTCTGCCGCAAGTACGATACGTTCCCACACTTTGTCGGTAGTACGCAGCCCCGCATTGGACCAAGCTTCTAAAACTGCATCACAAGCTTTAGGTAGCGATTTGCCGGTACGCCAAATATCATCCACTTGGGCTAACACTTGATCGCTCGGCAGCTCACTCGACACCAATTCGGCATATACCTTAAAGCATTGGTGTTTGGTCGTTCCTGGCCCACGAAAGTCGCGCAGGAACCGCTCATACTCTTGCTGCTTGATTAAATAATCGAGCCAAGGTTGACGCGCACGCCAATCAAGTGGTGTATGTTCAACCTCATTGAGAAAGTCGAGCACACGCTGCTCATTGGCTAAATAGCCCACTTGCCGAACTCGAAGTAACTCGAGATAAGGCAACAGCGGATAACCTTCAAGATCGGCGAGTAAACGCTGATAGGTCTTAATTTGACGGCGCTTGACGGCGGACTCAGCTTGGCTGAATAGCTCGCGCTGTTGCTCCCATTGCGCGTTTTCACGAGGCATAGCTTGAATACTGCTGGTGGTAGCCAGCCCGAAGATTAAACTAAGAGTTACAACTAATCTCTGCATAATTTCAAACGCACGTTTTAATTAATGATTGAAAAACAAACCAGTTCAGGCCAAACTCTATGGCGACTTATGAACCACTTTAACCGAAAGCCATCTGAGAATCAGTAATAGCTTAAGGAGACCTTTATGATTTATCAGGGTGATAGCATTCAGGTTCAATTTGTTGAGAACGGAATTGCCGAACTTCAGTTCGCCGCTGCCGGCTCTGTTAACAAGTTTGACCAGAAAACCTTGGAAGAATTCAGTAACGCCCTCACCGAATTAGCGAATAACAAAGAACTTCGCGGTGTTATTGTAACCAGTAGCAAGCCTACCTTTATTGTCGGCGCTGATATTACCGAGTTTCTAACGTTATTTGCTAACGTCGATGAAACTAAAGCTTGGGTGGCCAAAGCATCTCGAGTATTCGATCAGCTTGAAGACTTGCCAGTGCCTACCGTTGCGGCGGTAACAGGTTTTGCTTTGGGTGGCGGCTGTGAAGCTGCGCTCGCTTGTGACTACCGCGTCGTTGATACCACCGCGACCATTGGTTTGCCGGAAGTGAAGCTAGGTTTGATTCCTGGTTTTGGTGGCACCATGCGTTTGCCGCGCATTATTGGTCCTGACAACGCCCTCGAGCTTATTACTACGGGCAAAAACAATCGCCCCGGTGATGCTCTCAAAATTGGTCTCGTTGATGCCGTTGTCGCACCTGAAAAGTTACGTGACGCTGCATTAGCTATGGTCCAGCAAGCCATTGTTGGCGATCTTGACTGGCAAGCGAAGCGCGCGCCAAAGCTAGCAGCGCTGCAAGCGAATGATACTGAGCTGACGATGACATTAGCAACAGCGAAAGCTATGGTCGCAGCCAAAGCTGGCAAACACTACCCTGCACCTCATGCGGCGATTAAAGCCATCGAAGAAGGTGCACGACACACCCGCGAAGAAGCATTAAACGCAGAAAACCGTGCGTTTGTTGGTTTAACACAAACCGATGCATGCCTAGCACAAGTGGGTATCTTCATGGCTGACCAGCAGGTGAAGAGCAAAGCCAAAAAGGCCGCTAAACAAGCGACCAAAGAAATCAAACGCGCTGCCGTGCTAGGCGCAGGCATTATGGGTGGCGGCATCGCCTACCAGTCAGCCTATAAAGGCGTACCCGTCGTGATGAAAGATATTCGTCAAGACGCTTTAGATCTCGGCATGAAAGAAGCAAGCAAGATTTTAGGCAAGCTGGTTGAACGCGGCCGCATGGATCACAAAAAAATGGCCGCTGTGCTTTCTTCAATTACTCCAACATTATTGGACGATGGCGTTAAAGGCGTCGATATCGTTGTTGAAGCTGTAGTTGAAAACCCAGAGATTAAAGGCAAAGTTCTGGCGCAAGTTGAAGGCACTGTTGATGCAGATACCATTATTGTTTCAAACACCTCGACCATCTCTATCGATCGCTTAGCGAAGAACTTGAAAGACCCTTCTCGCTTTTGTGGAATGCATTTCTTTAACCCCGTTCACAAAATGCCATTGGTAGAAGTCATTCGTGGTGAGCACACCTCTGATGAAACCGTTGCCGCTGTCGTAGCTTATGCATCGCGCATGGGTAAAACTGCAATTGTGGTGAACGACTGTCCTGGCTTCTTGGTGAACCGCGTGTTGTTCCCATACCTCGCTGGCTTTTCCAAGATGGTTGATGAAGGTGTCGACTTTGTCGGTATCGACAAGGTTATGGAACGTCAGTTTGGCTGGCCGATGGGCCCTGCTTATCTATGTGACGTTGTGGGTATTGATACGGCCGATTACGCGACAGCAGTTATGGCCGACGGTTTCCCAACCCGCATGCCACGCGACACCAACAGCGCTATCGCTAAGCTAGCCGAAGCAGAACGCTACGGCCAGAAAAACGGCAAAGGGTTTTGCAACTTTGGCGTTGATAAGCGTGGTCGCCCAACCAAAGAAAAAGCACCTGAAGTTTATGAGTTGCTCAACATTGGTGATAAGCAGTTAGACGCAGAAGAAATCATCGCTCGCACCATGATTCCTATGGTTAACGAGTGTGTGCGCTGCCTCGAAGATGGCATCGTTGGTTCAGCAGCTGAGTGTGATATTGCACTACTTTACGGCCTTGGCTTCCCACCATTCCGTGGTGGTCCATTCCGCTATCTCGAAACCATGGGACTAGCCAAATTCGTTGAATTGGCTGACAAATACGCGCATTTAGGTGAAATGTATCAAGTCACCGATGGCCTGCGTGAAATGGCAAAAGCCAACAAATCGTACTTTGCAGGCTAACGGAGGAATTTATGAAAGACGTAGT